>NZ_BMEY01000054.1 GCF_014637405.1 Ornithinibacillus halotolerans | reverse complement strand
TCCGTTATATTCCTTAGAAAGGAGGTGATCCAGCCGCACCTTCCGATACGGCTACCTTGTTACGACTTCACCCCAATCATTGGTCCCACCTTAGGCGGCTGGCTCCAAAAGGTTACCTCACCGACTTCGGGTGTTACCAACTCTCGTGGTGTGACGGGCGGTGTGTACAAGGCCCGGGAACGTATTCACCGCGGCATGCTGATCCGCGATTACTAGCGATTCCGGCTTCATGCAGGCGAGTTGCAGCCTGCAATCCGAACTGAGAATGGTTTTATGGGATTTGCTTCACCTCGCGGCTTCGCTGCCCTTTGTACCATCCATTGTAGCACGTGTGTAGCCCAGGTCATAAGGGGCATGATGATTTGACGTCATCCCCACCTTCCTCCGGTTTGTCACCGGCAGTCTCCTTAGAGTGCCCAACTAAATGCTGGCAACTAAGAATAAGGGTTGCGCTCGTTGCGGGACTTAACCCAACATCTCACGACACGAGCTGACGACAACCATGCACCACCTGTCACCATTGCCCCC
>NZ_BMEY01000053.1 GCF_014637405.1 Ornithinibacillus halotolerans | reverse complement strand
AAGTCGGTGAGGTAACCTTTTGGAGCCAGCCGCCTAAGGTGGGACCAATGATTGGGGTGAAGTCGTAACAAGGTAGCCGTATCGGAAGGTGCGGCTGGATCACCTCCTTTCTAAGGAATATAACGGATGCATACTTGGTTGTTTGTTCAGTTTTGAGGGAGCAAGATGCCTCGAATTAAGGAACTTCTGTTAAAACCCGTCACGTCCTGTGACGAACACAGAAGTCACCACATCCTGTGGAAGCTTGTACCTTGAAAACTAAATAAGAGTAACAACGACATCAAACATCAAAAGGCTGAAGCGACTGTTCAAAAGCGGACGCATAAGTAAGGGACCGTAGAGTGCATGTTTTTGGCACTCGGAGTGTCAATTGCTTATGAGGTAGCTTTTAGGAGCTGAAGCTAGATTATTTAAAGCAAGGCTATAAATTTTATTAGTGTAATGCTTATTCAATGATAGTTAAGTGAATAAGGGCGCACGGTGGATGCCTTGGTATTAGGAGCCGATGAAGGACGGGACTAACACCGATATGCCTCGGGGAGTCGTAAGTAGACTT
>NZ_BMEY01000052.1 GCF_014637405.1 Ornithinibacillus halotolerans | reverse complement strand
GAGGTAACCTTTTGGAGCCAGCCGCCTAAGGTGGGACCAATGATTGGGGTGAAGTCGTAACAAGGTAGCCGTATCGGAAGGTGCGGCTGGATCACCTCCTTTCTAAGGAATATAACGGAAACATACTTGGTTGTTTGGTTCAGTTTTGAGGGAATAATCCTTCTAAAATATTTAGATGGGCCTGTAGCTCAGCTGGTTAGAGCGCACGCCTGATAAGCGTGAGGTCGGTGGTTCGAGTCCACTCAGGCCCACCATCTAATTTATATTAATATTACGGGGCCTTAGCTCAGCTGGGAGAGCGCCTGCCTTGCACGCAGGAGGTCAGCGGTTCGATCCCGCTAGGCTCCATTTTGTACCTTGAAAACTAAATAAGAGTAACAACGACATCAAACTTTAAAGCAAGGCTATAAATTTATTAGTGTAATGCTTATTCAGGTGATAGTTAAGTGAATAAGGGCGCACGGTGGATGCCTTGGTACTAGGAGCCGATGAAGGACGGGACTAACACCGATATGCCTCGGGGAGTCGTAAGTAGACTTCGATCCGAGGATTTCCGAATGGGG
>NZ_BMEY01000051.1 GCF_014637405.1 Ornithinibacillus halotolerans | reverse complement strand
CGCCTCCTAAAAGGTAACGGAGGCGCCCAAAGGTTCCCTCAGAATGGTTGGAAATCATTCGTAGAGTGTAAAGGCAGAAGGGAGCTTGACTGCGAGACCTACAAGTCGAGCAGGGACGAAAGTCGGGCTTAGTGATCCGGTGGTTCCGCATGGAAGGGCCATCGCTCAACGGATAAAAGCTACCCCGGGGATAACAGGCTTATCTCCCCCAAGAGTTCACATCGACGGGGAGGTTTGGCACCTCGATGTCGGCTCATCGCATCCTGGGGCTGTAGTCGGTCCCAAGGGTTGGGCTGTTCGCCCATTAAAGCGGTACGCGAGCTGGGTTCAGAACGTCGTGAGACAGTTCGGTCCCTATCCGTCGTGGGCGTTGGAAGTTTGAGAGGAGCTGTCCTTAGTACGAGAGGACCGGGATGGACACACCGCTGGTGTACCAGTTGTTCTGCCAAGAGCATAGCTGGGTAGCTACGTGTGGAAAGGATAAGTGCTGAAAGCATCTAAGCATGAAGCCCCCCTCAAGATGAGACTTCCCATCACTTCGAGTGAGTAAGATCCCTTAGAGACTATGAGGTTGATAGGTCCGAGGTGGAAGCGTGGTGACACGT
>NZ_BMEY01000050.1 GCF_014637405.1 Ornithinibacillus halotolerans | reverse complement strand
TTGTTTTATCGCCAAACAAAACAACCAAATAGAAAGGCATACTTTTTCTATGAAAATTATACCACGTATTATAAGAAAAATATATCCACAAATTTTCAAGGCAACCAGAGCTCCTCCTCTATTAATTGATAAATCATTTTAATTATGAATCTATCAAGTAATGGAGGAAACTATCATGGAGCGATACAATCAAAAAATAGATTTATACTTTGAACTAAAAGGCTTGCCAGAATCCTCAAAGGAATCTTACGGTCGAAGAATGAAGGCATTTCTTGCCTATATGGAGAAATCTAATAGGCCTATAGAAGAAACATCTCCAGAAGATATCCAACAATATATTCTCTATCTAAAAAAAGAACGAGGTCTATCCGCAGGGACAATCAATAACTATATTTCATCGGTTCGGTTTCTTTATACTTTTGTTCTAGAGAAAGAATGGAATCCTATAAAAGTACCTAGAATGAAAAGAATTACTAAATTTCCTGTCATCCCTTCTAGAAGAGAAGTTCATGCACTTATCCATGGAACGGATAATTTAAAACATAAAGCGATTTTACTATTAATCTATGGTAGTGGTTTACGTGTTAGTGAAGTAGCTAAACTAAGAATTAG
>NZ_BMEY01000049.1 GCF_014637405.1 Ornithinibacillus halotolerans | reverse complement strand
GGTGGTGACCCCCAAAAGTTAGAGTTTTTATTATGCAGCTGATTGGCTGGTTTGAGTTCGGTATTGTACTGGACTTAAACCAGCTAATTTTGCTTTAATTCGTTCGTTATTGTAGTAATAAATATATCCTTCAATCTTTTCTTTCAGTTGAGTATAAGACAATAATTCTTCCCCGTAATACATTTCCTGTTTCATAATCCCAAAGAAATTCTCCATTGCCGCATTATCTGCACACGTTGCTTTCCTAGACATACTTTGAAATATTTTGTTTTTCTTTAATGTTTTTACCCATTTTTTATGTTGGTAATGCCATCCTTGATCTGAATGGATGGTTGTTCGATATTTAGCTCCGTTTTTGATTATTTCTATTGCCTGCTTAAGTGGTTGGAGCGCAAACTCTAATGTTGGACTATCGGAAATACTATAAGAAATAATCTCACTATTATACAAATCTAGTATTGGACTTAAATAAAGTTTCTTATTACCAGTACATTTAAATTCGGTGATATCTGTTACTAACTTCTGTAATCGATAAGGCGTATTAAAACGGCGATTCAAACGGTTTTTTGCCACTTTACCAACGGTTCCTTTATAGGAGTTGTATCGAGACTTTCG
>NZ_BMEY01000048.1 GCF_014637405.1 Ornithinibacillus halotolerans | reverse complement strand
GATTTTAAGGTTCTCTTTAATTGAAATTTCTCTAAGACCCACTTCTCCCAACATCAGAATGTCACTCGGATGTGGATAGTGTCGCATAATATATCTCGAGGCCTTTCCAAACAACTCAGTAAATGGCATCTTTTTTTTGAACTTCCCATCTTCCAATATACTCTTCCCTTGAAACTCTCGAAATATATGATCCATGTAAACTCTAATGTGGTTCCTAATCGCAGAACGAGATTGGACTAGTTCTCTACGAGCTCTAGTTAACTTTTGAAGTTCATAAACCGATCCCGAAGGTAGCTCATTAAAAGCCCCCCTACCATGAATAACTGATTGAACGATAGCCATTAAATCTAAGTTGTCTGTCTTCGACCAATTCAATAAGGTACTTCTTTCCTGTGCGGTGGTTGCGGCATTTATGATCCTCACTCGATAATTTTCTTGACGGCAATGGTGAACTAAGTCTTCATAATAATGGCCTGTTGTTTCAATACCAACAACTAATTCTCCTTGGGCATAGTTATTTAAAGTTTGTTTCACAGCGTTTTTAATTTTTTCAAATCCTGATAAGGATGCATCAAAGTCAAACGGCTTTACTAGAATCTCACCATAAAAGTCGGTAATCATCGCCTTGTGT
>NZ_BMEY01000046.1 GCF_014637405.1 Ornithinibacillus halotolerans | reverse complement strand
TTAGTTTCCGGTCAAATAGAAGTTGTCCATAGACACTGTGTAATTTGTATTTCCATTCTTGACTCATTGCTTATTCCTCGCCTTTCCTTGATGTACATCCAAATAGTTTTACCGAAGTAACTTAATTGTTTACATTACACCCTCTCCATGACCAGGAGCCATAGGTCGTTTCCCTTCCGTTCACTTAATGTTTAGTCATTAAGCTACTTCCGTACTATGAAAACGTCTGACTTCTCCATCCGTTCATCGCCATTTCGGATTACCCTTATAAGCTAGAACCCTGCCTGTTCGGTAAGATGGAGACCTCACGGGGTCATTACTCATTCCTTCCAAACATACCCTGCACCATCACGTGATAAGCCACACCTTCTCGCTCTGACTTCTAAAGAAGGTGCCTCTTAGTGGGTTTCCTCACTTTTCGAAAAGTCACCAACTTACCCCGCCGTTGTGCTTCACACTTATTGTATTAGGGTCTATTTGTTCGCCTACGGTTCTCTCGAATTTCCGCATCTCCTTCAGACAACACCTCACAATGTTGCCCTAGATTAGGCTTTCCGAGCTAGGTCAGTCTCCTCGGATATGGACTTTCACCATCTGGAAATCTAATTTCTTTCTGTCATCCAGTCGTTTCACCTCAGTGACGTCTCTGTCCTAAAAGAAATAAAACAGGCGCTGAATTATCAGCGCCATGTGCAACTGCCCGTCGCACAAAAAGA
>NZ_BMEY01000045.1 GCF_014637405.1 Ornithinibacillus halotolerans | reverse complement strand
GATATTGATAGTAAGACGATGAGAGTTCGAGTAGATAACGCAAAACACAATACGAATCGTTATACCATTCTATCAGAGACTGCTTTACAGGTACTCCGAGAATACTTTGTCACCTTTTTTGCTGATTCGGCCTATTCTAAAGATGACTGGTTATTTTTCGGGAAAAGTAAAGAAAATCACATTCATGTAAAAACAATAAAAAATACTGTTATCAAGCTCCGAAATAAATTTGGTCTAGATTCAGCTATTTCTGCACACACGTTAAGGCATTGCTTTGCTACACACCTTTTAGAAGATGGTGTGGAACCAGTCCTGATCCAACAAATGCTCGGACATAAGCGTCTGCACACGACACAAACATACTTACACATGACTTCGAAAAGCCTAATGGGAATAAAAAGTCCACTAGACTCCTCAGGAGTCCATGAAAAATGAGTACGATCCAACAGATATTTAAGAAATATTATCCATCGTTTATCGATATCTATAATCCTTCTGCTCAACAGGCGAAGGCTGCTAATTCCATAATCCAATGTAGAACACAAGAACTAGGCGGACAATCCTATTCATGTGAAGATTGTGGGCACACTGTCATGCGACATCACTCTTGTCGAAATCGGCATTGTCCATCTTGTCAAGGAGTTAATAAAGAAGTATGGGTGGATCAACGGAAAAAGGACATTTTAAATGCTCCTTATTTTCATGTCGTATTCACCATGCCGAGACAACTACACGGG
>NZ_BMEY01000044.1 GCF_014637405.1 Ornithinibacillus halotolerans | reverse complement strand
GTAAACTTCACACATTTTAAGCCTAGTTCTCTCATAATACGTTGTACTTTTTTATGGTTAATTTTGTAGCCTTTTGCTCTTAATTGTAAATGAATGCGGCGATATCCAAAATTTCCGTTATGCTCCTCAAATAATTCTTGAATTTTCTCTTTAAGTTCTTTATCCGGATCTTCTTTCTCTAGTTGGTTGATGTGATAATGATAAGTCGCCCCTGGTATTCCTACAACTTTAAGGACATCCTTTAATTTGAATCCTTCTTCTTTGAGTTCGAATGCCAACGCTGCTTGTGCTTTTCTAGATAGGCATTCGGGTTCTCCTGAAAAGCTTTTAACTTTTTTAAATACGCATTTTCCAAGCGAAGAAGTTCAATCTCACGCTCTAATTGTTTCTCACGAGATAGATCTTTACCTTGTTTGGTTTGTTTTGATTTTTCCTTATCAGACATAGAAGGACACCCTTTCGATTTCTCTTTGAGCCCTTCTATTCCCTCTTTCACATAGATTTGTTTCCAATTTGAAATAAGAGAGGGTTGATTCAAGTTAAACTC
Source organism: Ornithinibacillus halotolerans (assembly GCF_014637405.1). GTDB lineage: Bacteria > Bacillota > Bacilli > Bacillales > Amphibacillaceae > Ornithinibacillus > Ornithinibacillus halotolerans. The sequence continues at coordinate 311 of NZ_BMEY01000044.1, read as the reverse complement.
AATTGCAGTTTCCTGATAAGAAGCGCCCGTTTGTTTCATAAAGTTTAATACATCAAGCTTAAATTGAAAAGAATAATAACTTCTTGAACGCTTATTACGAATGCCTTCTTTTCCAAAGGCTTTATATGCATTTACCCATCTTTTTATTGGTGTTGGACTTGGCATATTATATTTTTTTGCTAAGAGCTTATATCCAAGAGGTCCTTCCAGATATTCAGTCACAACTTCTTCCCTAAATTCCTCACTATACGTTGCCATAAAAAATCACCCCAAAAGTTATTTTTTACTCTAACTTTTGGGGTGCAGGTCCA
>NZ_BMEY01000043.1 GCF_014637405.1 Ornithinibacillus halotolerans | reverse complement strand
AATTGTCCAACAGAGTGTGGTCAATGTGCTTCAACCGAAGTTTGAAGAGTTACTATTTCATAATTGGTCAGTAGGGTATCGCCCAAATAGAGGTGTGAAAAGAGCACTTCAGATTATTCTTTGGAATATTGAACAAGGGTACAACTATATTTACGATTGTGATATAAAAGGTTTCTTTGATAATATCCCACATAAGAAACTGATTAAAGTGCTAAATAAATACGTTTCTGATAGGACAGTATTGAATCTAATTAACCAATGGCTGAAAGCTGGTTATATGGAAGAAGGTAAACTTCTGAAGTCGGAAAATGGTACACCACAAGGTGGTGTCATTTCGCCATTACTTGCGAATGTATATCTCAACGAATTAGACTGGGAATGGGATCTACATGGTATTCGGTTTGTTCGATACGCTGATGACTTCTTATTATTTGCGAAAACTAAAGAGGATATTGAAAAGGCAGCTTCGCTGACAAAAGAAAAGTTAAAAGAATTAGAACTAGAAATAGCACGAGAAAAGACTAAAGTCGTAGACTTTAATCATGATGATTTTGATTTCCTTGGATTTACGTTTCATCATTGGAGACAGTGGAAAGAAGGTAAAGAACCAACTTTTCTAGTTACACCTAAAGAAGAGTCCATTAAAGACTTCCGACTGAAAATTAAAGAGAAGACACGTAAAACTTTAACTCTAAGTAAGGAAGAATGGATTAATAGAGTAAATCCAATTATTCGTGGAAAAGTGAATTATTATATAACTGTAATCGAAGCAATAAAGGAAAATGAAAAACACGGGCAGCGGAGTCACTGTGTGACCCGGAGAATGAGAAGAATACTTCTAGATTTAGACGGTTATATTCGTAAAAGGCTACGTGTAGCGTTTATTCATAAACACCCTTCTCAAAAGAAGGGACAGACAATGAATTCCAAATGGAATAACGCTTATTTTGTCAGTATTAAGTTAATTCCTAGTTACTGGCTTTACCTAAATAAGGCCTTTGGTTATACCTTAGAACAATATCTAAATGACATGAAGAGAAAATCTAAACGTAAATTGAACAGCAGAATAAGAAGATTAAAAGAAAAGGGCGAGGAATATTATTCTCCTCACCGACTCCAAAAGATGCAAAATGCCTGGAAGGCATCTTATTGATAATCATTGTAACATATTGGTAAGCCGTATGCCTTAGTAGGGCACGTGCGGTTTGATAAGGGGGAAGCCATGAGAATGGTTTCCCTACTTTATTT
>NZ_BMEY01000042.1 GCF_014637405.1 Ornithinibacillus halotolerans | reverse complement strand
TGGCAATCAAAAATTTTGCGTTAGTAGATAAATATAATTATAAGAAGGCACAATAAGCTGATTATCCTGCTTATTGTGCCTTCTTTCCACGCAAAACTTCCGATTGTCCCCTGAAAGAACCGTCCCTTTGCTTCTGCACTTAAATAATAGGAGAGTATGCAATGGAAGATAATGTTTTTGAGAAGATGGCGAACAGATATGATACGGAAGAAAGAATTGAATTAGCTAACATTATCGTTAAGCAAGTAAGACCAGAATTAGAAAATTGTAAATCCAAAACTTTGTTGGATTATGGGTGTGGTACTGGTTTATCTAGTTTACAATTATCCGATTTAGTTGAATCTATTTTGTTAGTAGATTCATCACAAAAAATGCTGGAAGTTGCAAAAGCTAAAATATCTCGCAAAGGAATTACCAACGCAAACGTGCTTTTTTCAGATTTTACTCAAGAAACTCCTGATCTTAAAGCAGACATAATTTTAATGTCTTTAGTTCTTCTTCATATCTCAGATACTAAAAAGATATTACAAGAACTGTATAATATACTAAATAAGGATGGCAAGCTAATAGTTATTGATTTTGATAAAAATGAAAATATACATCATCCCAAAGTTCACAATGGTTTTTCCCATGAAGAACTGAAGAAAACTCTATCTGAAATTGGTTTTCAATCAACCGAAATTAAGACATTCTATCATGGAAATCGTATATTTATGAACCAAGATGCTTCCGTGTTTATATCTAGTAGTATTAAGTGATTATGATGTAACACGCACCAAAGAAGGAGTACCAATGTTAATAACAAAAAGATGCAAACTAAGACCATTCCAAGAAAATGATCTAGATATCTTCATACAATATCGAAATAATTTAGACTGGATGAAGTACCAGAACTTTAAAAATAAAACAAAAGAAGAATATAGGAAAGCATTGTTAGTTCCAATCGATTTGGAAAATGGTGCTCAGCTTGCCATCGTAGAGAAGGAGACAGATCAGCTGCTAGGAGATCTGTTTCTTTTAATGGATGGAAATAGCCTAATGATTGGTTATGCCATTCATCCAACCTATGCTCGAAAAGGCTATATAACGGAGGTTGTTGAAAGCTTACTACCTAAACTAAAAGAGTGTTATCCATCTTATGATATTGTAGCAATGACCGATAAGGAAAATATTCCTTCTATTAATCTGCTTCGTAAACTAGGTTTTACCTATACAGGATGGAATGACGAATGGCAGTCGGAAGTGTTTGTTTTTGAATGATGGAAGTTTACATAATAGGGGACTGTCCCCATAGCCATCAAGCTAACAGTAGGTGAGATAAGAAATGCTCACCTCTGTTAGCTTTTTGTATCTCTTCTATAAATTTACGCATGACAAAATAAGCCTCTCAAGAGACTTTGTTTTCGGAA
>NZ_BMEY01000041.1 GCF_014637405.1 Ornithinibacillus halotolerans | reverse complement strand
CCCCATAGCCATCAAGTTAAGCAACTTTAATGGAAAAATGACCAATTTTTGTATATGCTTCTTTCGGGAATGAAACCGAGAGGAGCTTTTTTTTGAATAAAGAAATAAAAATAGACAACGAGATTCAGCTTCTAGCTCAGGAGTTGGAACGAAAATTTTCTAAGCAACAAATTAGCCAATGGGCAATAGATACTGGCTTTATGAAGCGAAAGGCAAAGGTAAAACCGATGTATTTCCTTCTACTCTGTACCTTATTAGGGGAATCTTTTGGTCAGAAAAGTTTAACACAACTTTGTGCACAACTTGGCGCTACTTTTAATATAGGGATAACTACAGAAGGACTTAACCAGCGTTTTAATACACAAGCTGTGGAATTTCTGAAGAGAATGTATCAATCTCTAGTAACGCAACAATTAGAAGGTTCTTTATCCTTTATTGAAAATCGTTGGTTTAACCGACTTCGGATTTTAGATTCGTCATCTTTTGATTTACCGGGCGATTATCAGGACTATAAAGGACCAAATGGTTCGGGAATAAAAATACAGTTGGAATATGAATTAATGAAAGGAAATTTCCTAAATTTACATATCCAACATGGCAAAGAGAGTGATAGTAAGTATCCTCAAGTCATTCAAGAGACGATTCAGCCTGGTGATTTGTGCTTACGTGATTTAGGATACTTTTCCATAGACAACTTATTAGATATTCAAAATAGAGGTGGTTACTTCCTTTCTAGATTAAAAAACGATGTAAATCTATACGTAGAAAATGATGCTGGAAAATGGGAGAAAATCGATGTGAGTGAGATAGCAGCAACATTAAATCGAGGAGAAGCAATTCAATTACACAATGTACGAATAAGCGCTCGAAGTAAGGATCCTCTCCTAGCGCGAGTAGTCATCACCAAATTAACAGAGGAACAACAGTCAAAAAGACAAGCTCACTTAAATAAAAAAAAGAAGAAAGGGAAAAGCACCCTTTCTGCACAGAAAAATATATCTGTAAACATACACGCAACTAATATAACACAAAACCAAGTTAAAAAAGAAGAAATATTTCTCTTATACTCTATTCGATGGCAAATCGAGATTTTATTTAAGACTTGGAAATCATTATTTGAGATTCATAAAGTAAAGAAAATGAAGAAGGAACGGTTTGAATGTCATTTGTATGGCACCCTAATACGACTACTTTTAAGTTCTACACTAGCATTTTACTGTCGAAGGCTCCTTTATATAAAGGAGCAGATGGAAGTAAGTGAGTATAAATCAATAAGTATTGTAAAGGAAAGCTTGCCTAGACTTGTATCCGTAATGTATGACAAAAAAGGTAGTTTAGTAGAAATAGCTAAACGAATTTACCGAAGTATAAAGATCAATGGGAGGAAGTGCCGTAGACAACACAAACAAACTGTATTTGATATTCTAGGTATTGCATTTAAACAAGAAGCATCTTAAGTAGCGTAAGCTAATGAAAAATAAATATTCCGAAAACAAAGTCTCTTGAGAGGCTTATTTTGTCATGCGTAAATTTATAGAAGAGATACAAAAAGCTAACAGAGGTGAGCATTTCTTATCTCACCTACTGTTAGCTTGATGGCTATGGGG
>NZ_BMEY01000040.1 GCF_014637405.1 Ornithinibacillus halotolerans | reverse complement strand
AAGAGGCTGGGACAAAACTAGCCGAAAATAACTAAAAATGGTTCCTATCATCAAAAATAGATGATAGGAACCATTTTTCTTTGGATTATTTTCACAATTTATTGTTCGATTGCCTTTCATGGCGGTGTATTTCCTTAGATTAACCGCCATGAACGCAAATCCTAATTCATTTTCTACTTTCTCTTTGCCCCTAACGGACATTCGAGTGAAGCACAAATTAGCCTTCAGAAATCCGAAGACTGGCTCTACATCAATTTTACGTTTTCCGTAGATTTCACCAGTTTCTTTATTCGAAAGCTGCTGTTTTATATATTCTTTTTGTTGTTCCCATTTTTCGTTGTAATAGATTTTACGGTTTTTCCCTGCTTTAGCTTTAGTGCACTGGGAACGTAATGGGCAACCGGAACAGTCCTCACATTCATAGACTTTAAATGTTCGTGTATATCCGTATTTATCTGTTCGGTTAGATAAATAACGAAATGTCAGCGATTTATTGTTTGGACATGTAAAGGTATCTTCATCCTCATTGTATTCCCAATTTGCTACATGGAAAGAGTCATTCTTATTTCTCTTCTTCTTCTTCTCATTTCGGTATTGGCTATAGGTAATGAGCGGGATGCGCTTTCGTTGATTGATGACATTCTCATAATTTTGTTCGCTACCATAACCTGCATCTGCCACAATATACTTTGGTAACTTAAAAAAACTCTCTAGAGTATCTAAGAAAGGAACGAATGTGCGTGTATCCGTCGGATTAGGAAACACTTGATAGGCGAGCGCATATTGTCCTTCTGTCGCAAGCTGGACGTTATAGCCTGCTTTTAACTGTCCATTCTTCATATAATCATCTTTCATTCGCATAAACGTGGCATCATGATCCGTCTTCGAATAGCTATTGCGTCCATCGAATATTTTCATGTCATTTTGATACTTTTGTTTTCGCTCTAAATAATTCTTGAATTGTTTGCGATATTGTTTCGGTGCTTTACGTTCGGAGCGAAGCTTCTTACGCTCATTCACATCTGCACTTGCTTCTATTTTTTTGTCGTATTCTTCTACCGTGTTGTCTAGCTTTTCTACTATTTTTTGAAGTTCTTCCGTTGAAAGTTCGTCTGAACTTTCCCTTTCAATTTCTGGAATAATCTCCTGCTCCAATAATTCATCATACATTTGGTTAGACTTTTCCACTAAATTAGCGCTATATTTTTCAATCGATTTACGCCAAACAAATGTAAACTTATTGGCATTTGCTTCTATCTTCGTTCCATCAATAAAGACTGCTTCTTCATCAATCTGTTTTTCTTGGACAAGTTGACAGCGAAATTGTACGAAGCATTGGCGTAGTAATTCTTTTACCTCTGGATGGACACGAAAACGATTAATCGTACGATAACTCGGTTCATACCCTTGAGCTAGCCACATCATTCGTACACTATCCGTGAGTAAACCCTCTATCTTTCTGCCAGAAAAAACAGATTGCGTGTAGGCGCACAAAATAATTTTCATCATCATTCGTGGATGATAGGATGGACAACCAGTGTCACGTAAAAAAATATCAAATGCCTTGTCTGGAATACTTTCCACCACATTGTTCACTGCATAGGCAATATCGTTTTCTTGTAATTTAATTTCTAAATCTAGCGGCAAAACAACTTGTTTCATGGTATAATGTTTAAACATAAGGATACCTCCTGAAAGTTATGGTGTGGTTACTTTAATTTTATCAGATGGTATCCTTTTTGTTTACTAGGAAGAGTTAGAATATTAAAAATAAACGTAGCACTTACCATTCGAAATGGAAGTGCTACGTTTTTAATTATTACTGGGGTTTTGTCCCAGCCTCTT
>NZ_BMEY01000039.1 GCF_014637405.1 Ornithinibacillus halotolerans | reverse complement strand
GAGGCTGGGACAAAACTAGCCAGAAAGTAATAAAAAACTGGTTCCAAGCGATTGAAAATTGCTTGGAACCAGTTTTTTTGAAATCATTTCCATTTCCTAAACTAGATTTGCCGTTTTTGGCGGTATACTTTCTCAAGTTTACCGCCATAAGCGCAAATCCTAATTCATTTATCACTTTCTCTTTTCCTCTAACAGACATTCGAGTGAAACCCAAATTAGCCTTCAGAAATCCGAAGACTGGCTCCACATCAATTTTGCGTTTCCCGTAAATTTCACCAGTTTTCTCGTCTGAAAGCTTCTCCCTGACATATTCTTTTTGAGATTCCCACTTTTCATTGAGATATACTTTTCGATTGTTTCCCTCTTTCGCTTTTGTACACATGGAGCGTAAAGGGCATCCGGAACAATCTTCGCATTCATAGACTTTAAATTCTCGTTTAAATCCGTATTTGTCGGTTCGAAGGGACACATGGCTGAATATTAATTTCTTTCCATTCGGACAAATGAATGCATCATCCTCTTCATGGTATTCCCAATTGTCTACATGAAAAGCATTGTTTTTGTGTTTTCTTTTCTTCTCCTTTCGATACTGATTATATGTAATAAGAGGTGTTCGATTTCTATTATTCATAATATCTTCATAGTTTTGTTCACTACCATACCCTGCGTCTGCCACGATATATTTAGGTAGTTCAAAGAAGCTTTCTTCAATCGTATTCAAAAAGGGAATCAACGTACGGGTGTCGGTTGGATTTGGAAACACATCATAAGCGAGCGCATATTGGCCTTCCGTCGCAACTTGAATATTATATCCAGCCTTCAGTTGTCCGTTTCCCATATAGTCATCTTTCATCCGCATAAATGTGGCATCATGATCTGTTTTTGAGTAACTATGGCGGTCTTCAAAAATCTCCATATCCTTTTGGTAATTTTGTTTACGCACAATAAAATCTTCAAATTGCTTACGATATTGTTTTGGTGCTTTTCGCTCGGAACGAAGCTGTTTCCGCTCAACACCAACGTCACTCGCTTCAATTTCCTTGTCGTATGCTTCAATTTTTTCACTCAGTTTTTCCACAATTTCTTTCATTTCTTCAACCGAAAGCTCTTCGAAATCGTCCCGTTCTATTTCAGGAATGATTCGCTTTTCAATTAACTCATCGTACATTTGATTGGACTTTTCAATTAGTTTTTCACTATAATTTTCAACCGATTTTCGCCATACAAATGTGAATTTATTCGCATTGGCTTCAATCTTTGTGCCATCAATAAAAATAGCCTCTTCTTCAATTACTTCTTCCTTTACCAACTGAGATCGAAACTGTACAAAGCACTCACGTAATAACCCTTTCGCTAATGGGTGCACACGAAAGCGATTAATCGTTCTGTAACTTGGTTGATGCTCCTGAGATAACCACATCATTCGTACACTATCTTCTAATAAGGCTTCAATCTTCCTGCCCGAAAAGGCAGACTGCGTATAACCACAAAGGATAATTTTCAACATCATCCGCGAAGCATATGGCGGACGACCAGTATCTTTTCTAAGTGGTTCAAGAGCACTTTCTGGAATACTTTCTACTAAATCATTAATGGCAAAGGCAATGTCATTTTCTTTTAATCTAACTTCCAAATCCATAGGTAATACAACTTGTTTCATGTTATAATACGACATAAGGACACCTCCGAAAAAAGTTATTGGTCGTACTTTAATTTTATCAGATGGTGTCCTTTTTGTTTACTTTAATATCAGAAAATTGCGTGCAAAAAATAATAAGCATGGTCCTTACCATTAAAACGTTGGTAAGGACCATGCTTATATTAATTTACTGGGGTTTTGTCCCAGCCTC
>NZ_BMEY01000038.1 GCF_014637405.1 Ornithinibacillus halotolerans | reverse complement strand
TTATTTGATGTAGTGGTCGGGAAACCAACTATATCTTATCACGAAGAGAGGCCTTTCTTAATTTTAATACCACGCTATAAGCTCTCCGGAACCCCCGGCATAGCCAGGGGTTTTCAAATGACATAAAAAAAGAGTGATGTGTGAGAGAACACACATCACTCTTATTAATGATTATAGTGTATGAATTGGCATACCAAGTGCAACTTCAGCAGCTTCCATCGTAATTTCTCCTAAAGTTGGATGTGCATGGATCGTTAATGCAATATCCTCTGCAGTCATTCCAGCTTCCACAGCTAAACTAATTTCAGAAATCATATCACTAGCATTTGGACCAGCAATTTGACCACCTAAAATTAGGCCATCCTCTTTACGAGTAACTAATTTTAAGAATCCATCTGTTGCATTAAGCGATAATGCACGTCCATTGGCACCAAATGGGAATTTAGCTACTTTTACATCGTAACCAGCATCTTTTGCTTCTTTTTCAGTAAGACCTACAGAAGCTAATTCTGGTTCAACGAAAGCAACTGCAGGCATACCAATGTAGTCAACTTCGGATTTTTCTCCACTAATTGCTTCAGCAGCAATTTTACCTTCATACGAAGCTTTGTGAGCAAGTGGAGCTCCAGCAACAATATCACCAATAGCATAAATGTTAGATACATTCGTACGACATTGCTTATCTACTTTGATAAGTCCTCTTTCGTCTACTTCAATACCAACTTGCTCAAGACCAATTTCACTTGTGTTAGGACGACGACCAACGGTTACAAGTACATAGTCAGCCTCAACAGTTTCTTCTTTACCGCCAACTTCATATGTTACTTTCACACCGTTATCAGTTTCTTCCACACCTTTAGCCATAGCTTCTGTTATAATAGTTGCACCTTTTTTCTTAAGGCCTTTTTTAACAAGCTGTGTCATTTGTTTTTCAAAACCACTTAAAATATCTTTTGCACCTTCAAGGAATACAACCTCAGTACCAAAATTTGCATAAGCTGTTCCTAGTTCACTTCCTACATATCCTGCCCCAATTACAACAAGTTTTTTAGGAATTTCTTTCAGATTTAACGCACCTGTTGAATCCAGAACACGCTCAGAGAATTTAAATGTTGGAATTTCAATAGGTGATGAACCTGTAGCTATGATACAGTTTTTAAACGTATATGTTTGAGAAGTTTTTTCATCCATTACTTTTACTGTATTGGAATCAACAAAATAAACCTCACCATTTACAATATCAACCTTATTACCTTTTAATAAGCTTTCAACACCAGAAGTAAGTTTATTAACAACTGATGCTTTCCATTCTTGCACTTTACCAAAATCAACAGAAACCTTATCGGCTGTAATGCCAAGTGCTTCATTACCATGTGCTTTTTCAAATGAATGTCCAGCTTCGATTAATGCTTTTGATGGAATACAACCTACATTTAGACAAACTCCACCTAAAGCTCCTTTGTCAACAATAGTAACCTTTTGACCTAATTGTGCCGCACGAATTGCAGCAACATATCCCCCTGGTCCTGCACCGACTACTAATGTTTCTAATTCAATTGGAAAATCTCCTACTACCATAACCCCTACGCCTCCATCATGATTAATTGTGGATCATTTAATAAACGTTTGATTTGATTCAAGGCTAATTGAGCTGTAGCACCATCTACAATTCGGTGATCAAAGCTCAATGAAACCGCTAGTACTGGAGCAATTACAATTTCGCCATCACGTACAATAGGCTTCTCAGCAATACGTCCAATTCCCAAAATTGCTGCTTCTGGGTAGTTTATTACTGGTGTAAACCATTGACCACCTGCAGACCCAATATTAGAAATTGTACTTGATGCACCTTTCATCTCATCTGGTGTTAGTTTACCACTTCTAGCTTTTTCTGCCAATTCATTGATTTCAGCTGAAATTTCAAAAATAGACTTGCGATCTGCATTTTTCACAACAGGTACTAATAAACCTTTATCTGTGTCTGCTGCTATACCGATATTGTAATAATGTTTTTGAACAATTTCTTCTGTTGCATCATCAATAGAAGCATTCAGAATTGGATGATTCTTCAATGCAGAAACTAATGCTTTAACAACATAAGGGAGGTACGTTAATTTAATGCCTTGATCAAGTCCAACTTGCTTAAATTTCTTACGGTGCGCTACAAGTGCTGTTACATCAACTTCATCCATTAGTGTAACGTGTGGAGCTTTCGTTTTAGAATTAACCATTGCTTTTGCAATAGCTTTTCTAATTGGGCTCATCTTCTCACGAGTTTCTGGGAAGCTACCTTCTAATACCGGAGCTTTCGCTGTAGCTGTTTCAACCGGAGTATCTTCAGATACTTGAGTAGTAGTTTCAGTATCCGTTTGTCCTCCACTTAGATAACTATCAATATCTTCTTTCGTAATACGTCCATTGTTTCCAGTACCATTTACAAGTTTAATATTAACATTATTTTCACGTGCATATTTACGGACAGATGGCATCGCAATGACACGTTTATTCTCGTCTACAGTCGCATCTGCTTGATTATTATTTGGTGCAACTTCTGTTTTGGGAGATTCAGCTTTTGCCTCTTCATTTACTTCCTCAGGAGCAGACTCTTCACTACCAGTGTCTTCATAACCTTCCGCATCAAAGGATATTAATGTATCTCCAACTACCGCGACTTCGCCTTCTTGTACATGGATTTTCTTAACCGTTCCATCTACCGGTGATGGAATTTCTACGACTGCTTTATCATTTTGTATTTCACAAAGCACATCATCTTCTTTTACTTCTTCGCCTTCTTTTACCATCCATGAAACAATCTCACCTTCGTGGATCCCTTCACCAATATCTGGCAATTTAAATTCAAAAGCCATGTGTATTGCCTCCTATCAATTAATTAGAAATTCATTACCGTGTTAACTTTTTCTATGATGTCATTATAATTAGGTAGCCATACTTCCTCCGCTTCGGAGAATGGGTAAACCGTATCTGGTGCAGCAACACGTAATACAGGAGCTTCAAGATGTAAAATTGCTCGTTCTTGGATTTCAGCTACAACATTCGCAGCAATACCAGCTTGACGTTGTGCTTCTTGTACAACGATTGCACGATTTGTCTTTTTCACTGATTCTAAAATTGTATCAATATCAATTGGTGAAACAGTACGTAAATCAATTACTTCTACATCTATACCATTTTTCTCTAGTTCTTCTGCAGCTTTTAATGATGCATGTACCATCGCTCCATAAGTAACGATCGTTACATCTTTTCCTTCACGTTTTACATCTGCTTTACCAAGTTCGATAGTATATTCGCCTTCAGGTACTTCCCCACGGAATGAACGATATAATTTCATATGCTCTAAGAAAATAACTGGGTCATTATCACGGATTGCAGAGATTAGTAAACCTTTTGCATCATATGGAGTTGAAGGGATTACTACTTTCAATCCAGGTTGTTGAGCCATTAATCCTTCTAGTGAATCAGCGTGTAACTCAGGAGTGTGAACGCCTCCTCCAAACGGTGAGCGCACAGTAATAGGTGCTGCTTTAGTTCCCCCACTACGGTAACGCATACGAGCCATTTGACCACTGATTGAATCGATTACTTCATATACGAAGCCAAAGAACTGAATTTCTGGCACCGGGCGATAGCCTTCTAATGCTAAGCCAATGGCTAAGCCACCAATTCCAGATTCAGCTAATGGCGTATCAAATACACGATCTTCCCCAAATTCTTTTTGAAGGCCTTCTGTTGCACGGAATACTCCTCCGTTTTGGCCAACATCTTCTCCAAATACTAGCACGTTAGGATCATTTTTTAGTTCTACGCGCATAGCATCTGTGATTGCTTGAATCATAGTCATTTGTGCCATTGTTTACTTCGACTCCTTTGCTTTATACTCTTCCATTTGTTCTTGTAGATTATTAGGAAGTGTTTCGAACATATTAGAGATTAATTCCGTAACTTTCATTTTTGGATGTTGGTCTGCTTTTTTAATTGCTTCTTTAATATCTTCTTTTGCTTGTTCAATAACTTGATTTTCTTCTTCTTCTGTCCATAGATTTTTAGACTCTAAAAATTTACGGAAACGAACAAGTGGATCTTTTTTCTCCCATTCAGAATCTAAATCAGCAGAACGATAACGAGTTGGGTCATCACCAGACATCGTATGTGGACCATAACGATACGTAATAGTTTCAATTAACATTGGCCCTTCACCTGCAATTGCACGATCACGAGCATGTTTTGTTGCTGCATATACAGCTAATACGTCCATTCCATCCACTTGAATTCCTTCAATACCAGCAGCAACTGCTTTTTGTGCAAGAGTTTTAGCAGCAGTTTGTTTTTCTCTTGGAACAGAGATAGCAAATCCGTTATTTTGAATGATAAATATATTATTAGCACCATAGGCACCAGCAAAGTTAATACCTTCGTAGAAATCACCTTGTGAACTTCCACCATCTCCAGTATAAGTAATTGCTACATTTTTCTTACCACGCATTTTTAACCCTAAACCAACACCAGCTGCTTGTACATACTGTGCACCAATAATAATTTGTGGTGGAAGTGCATTAACACCCTCTGGCATTTGATTACCATGGAAGTGACCTTTAGAGAATAAAAATGCTTGATATAATGGTAGACCATGCCATATTAATTGTGGTACATCACGGTACCCTGGCAAAATATAATCATCTTTTTCAAGTGCAAAGTGGCTCCCTAATTGAGATGCTTCTTGACCAGCAGTAGGAGCATAGAACCCAAGACGACCTTGACGGTTTAGAGCGATTGAGCGTTGGTCAAGAATACGTGTATAAACCATTCTCTTCATAAGTTCTTTCAAATCATCATCCGATAATTCCGGCATGTCATCTTGATTAACTACTTCTCCATCTTCGTTAAGAATCTGGAACATTTCGAACTGACTTTCAATACTTTCTAATACATGTTTCAAAGTAGTTCACCTCTTCCTTTCTTTTACCCAATATAAATTTATCTTTACTATCATTCCCAAAAGTGAGGAATTTGTACCTATTTGCTTAAAGTTCACTTAAGATGAATTAGCAAATTATGCATACAGCAAATCTGTTACATATTATTTTCAAAAATGACTGGTACAATAATTAATACATTTAAAGTTTAGCGCATATATTCATATTAGGTCAACTACTTTGCTTTATCTTTTTTATTATTTTACGTAATAATTACTCTGTTTGATGCTTAATCAAAGAACTGTTATAGTTTCACATTCAATCTGTATCACTCTTAACGATACTTATGAATACTGTTATAAATTTAAATACAAATCAAAACCACCAGTGTGAACTGGTGGTTTGCAGAGTGTAGAGAAACCCCTAGTTTTCTCTACACTCTTTTATTTTTAGATGAAAAGGTTGTAGGAATAACTGCAATTTATACAATAGTATAATTTAAAAAAGACTCCCAACCACCTAGCCAAGCTTGGCTAGGTGGTTGGCAATCTTTTTGATGTTCTGAGCGGTGGCTGTCATTAACGCCTGCTCTTGAACATTTTCCCTTCCGCGTAACCGGCAATAGCGAAGCCCATGCAGTTCTTTACCGTCTGCAAAGCTTCGCTCAATGGTTTCTTTTCTCTTTTTATACAGCATTTTCCCAGACTTTGATAGTCGATTTTCCCTTATTTGTTCCTTGTAATCTTCCCAAACATGACGGGTGATGACCTTTTGATGATTCTTGGATTTTGTGCATTGGCTTAACAAAGGGCAAGTCGAACACGATTCTGGATTAGATTTATAATGACGATACCCATCACGATCTGTCGTACTATATTTTAGTACTTCTCCATTTGGACAACGATAAGTATCAGTTTCTTTATCATATTTATATTTCCATTTTGGCATTAGTCCTTTGGAAGATTTAAATCTGCGATGTCCAATAACTCCGAAAACATTACGGTCAACCAAACCTTTACAGATTGGGGTTGTAAGGTAACCAGAATCTAACGCAACAGCTTCTACATTAAAACCAAAGCGCTCTCTTTGACGATCTAGGCGCTCTAGGTAAGGAACAGAATCATGAACATTTCCAGCTGTGACATGAACATCCGTTATAATGTTAAATTTTAAATCCGTCGTCCGATGGTCTAAGTAGAAAAATCCTTCTGGTTTTCCTTCCCGATACATATAACCACTTTCTGAATCAGTTGTGCTGACTTTAATTTCTTTGGTTTCACTCACTTCCTCTTTCCTTTTTAGAGGCTTTTTCCATGATTTTTCCGATCCTCTTCAATAGCTTTGTCTAACTCTTCTATGTAAGTTCTCGTTTCTACTTCTACAGTTTCTTTCTCGAACTTTCGTTTATTCGCATTCGCTTTTAAATGGGTTGAATCCGTCATAAGAGCACGTCCACCAACCATACGATGAGATTGGGCTAAAAGAACAATTTGGTCAAAAACATCTTGGAAAACAGGTGTTCCTTTGAAACGTTTCCGGCGATTCCAGCTAATAGTAGAATGATGAGGAACAGGATCTTTAAGCCCCAAACCGAGAAACCAACGGTATGCCACATTCACTTTTATTTCTTTTTCTAGCTGCCTTTCCGATCTGATTCCATAAAGGTAACCAATGAGCATCATCTTAAAAAGGACAATAGGATCAATAGAGGGTCTCCCATTATCCTCACAATAAAATGGACGAACAATATCTAGAATAAAGGAAAAATCAATGTATTTTTCAACTTTTCGAAGTTGGTGATCTTCCGGTACTAATTCCTCAATACATATAAATTCATACTCATTTTGTTTATTATTGTGAGATTGTAACATACCAATGCCCCCCTTAATAATCTACTTATATTATAACAAATTAACGCGGTGAATTGTTGAAGTATTTAGAATATAAAAAAGGCTGTCGAGGGTTTCTCGACAGCCTGACAGCTATTAGCTGGTTTAGTTTAAGTGTTAACTATCACAAGCTTGCCCTCTTATTTATGAATTGTGAGACATTCCAAGAAATATCTTAAATCCATCAAAACTTTATTTGGCTAATACTGTTGATTTAATTCCTTTGTTCATCCAAAGGAAAATTACTTTTTATGATGCATTTTCTAACTATAGATGATGTTACTTTTCTATGGGGAATTCCTTTCCTTCAAACCTGCAATTCATGCTATATTTGTGGCTTATTAACTTCTAATTAAACCTAATTCAATCTATTATTTTAATTATTTTAGCCGTGATTTCATTTATATTTTCTACAATATCCGTTTTGGAAACTAAAGTTACTTCCACTTTTGTGTAATATTCAATGTGTTTTTTAAGTTCGTTAATTTCTATTTCTTCTTCATTTTCATTTAGAATTATGGTTGTGTTAGTTAGATTAACTGGACAGTCATATGCCCAAGCGTCTCCATAACTACCTTTAATAACATCAGTACAACTAACTACTAATAAGTTCTCATCTACTTCTAAAAGTACCCCTGTGAAGGTTTCGACTTTAGAGGAGCAACTAATTAAAACTAATAAAAAAAGCAGTAGAAATATTCTCCTTTTCAAAGTAATAATCTCCTTATTATAAATTAATATACCTGTTTAGTTTACTTCACTGAAATATTATCAGAAAATAATAAATAGAGCAAATTAATTTAATGCACAGGAATTAATTTTACTGAATATATTACTTAAATCTTTCCTACTTTCCGCGTATAAAGTCGATTCATGTCTAATGGAAGGTTTTTTTCCTATTTTATTACCTAATTCGACTCCAACTTTCCCAATAGAGAATATCTCGAAAAATGTTATAATTAAATTGTGAAAATATTGAATAATTGGAAGGATGTGGAGAAAGTTGAAAAAGGTGTTTGTATTGTGTCTTGTATTTCTAGTTTTTAGTTTCATAACAGTAACTACCGTACTTGCTGAGGAATCTCAACAGAATTCACTTTCAAACATGAGCCTAATTGAGAAAAGTGAAAAAGTAGAGGAAAGTAAAAAATTCAGAGAAGAGTTTGGCTTGAATATGAATAATGAACATATTTTGGAAGTTTTACTTTCAAAAAATAGTAGTTATAAATATGGCGTAGCTTTAACCATGGAAGAGGAAAAAGAAATTGATCGGAGAGTCTATAATCAACAAAATATAATTCCATTAATTAAAGAATATATACACTGAAAAAATTGATAGCATCTTTAGTGGTTTATATACCGATCATAATAATGGAGGGGAGATTAATCTCGGTTTTACAAAAGAATTATCTCAGAAAAACAAAAATGATATATTACAAATTGTTGGGAAATTTAATTCTAGTAAAATACATTTCTTTAAATCCGAGTATAATCAAGTAGAGATAGACAATATCCAAAAATCTCTTGAAGAAAAAATTGGTAACAATCATGTTGTTAAAATATCCGATGAGGAAATAAGTGTATCACATATTGGCTATAATATAAAAAAACAAAAGTTTGAGATAGGTATTAAACCTCTAAATGCTAAAAACGAGAAATTAATGAAGGATTATTTTGATAGTGATTTAGTCACTATAGTTGAATATGATGAAATAATAGATAGTAGCAGATCTGCTTATACTAGACCATTGATAACTGGTTTGCATATAAATAAAACTGGTCACTCCGGTGGTTGTACTGGTGCATTTTCTGCCAAAGATAGTTTAAATAGAAAGTATTATATAACTGCTGGTCATTGTGGGAATGATTACCAGCATTTTGATCAAGGCGGTTCATACATTGGTTATTTGTTCTTTCGTAAATACGGAGGTAAAGGTGGCGATGGAGGGGCAATAAGATTAGGTAGTACTATTGGTACAAGTACTTCTATGTATGGTGTAAATAGAAAACTTTGGGCTGTGTCTACCCCACACAATTTTTTTGCTGATAATTGGGGTGATGTTGTATGTAAAACAGGCGCCTATACAGGAATAACCTGTGGCCAAATTGTGAATACATCCTATACTTTCTATATTAATGGCTCAAGGTTTGAGGATATGAGATTAGCTACTTACTCTCAGACAGGTGGGGACAGTGGATCTTTAGTTTATGAAAATTTCGGTAATGATTATGCAGTAATTCACGGGATTAATAAGGGAGTTAATGGCACTGGTCATTCAGTATATACCTATGCTTATAACTTTTTAAGCCACTATAGTCTATCAGCGATAACGGAAAGTGGCTTCTAAATGATAAATATTATTATTTTGATCTTGAAAGTATGTATGTTCGGTATTAGCAGTTACTTGCTCCTAAATCAAATACTTAATCAAAACCACCAGTGTGAACTGGTGGTTTGCTCTGCGGCTTGAAGCCTCTGTTACCGGCCTTGGCCTTAAAGGCCCACTGAATGGTTTCCCCTTACGCACCACATCCACGCACTGATTCTAAAGA
>NZ_BMEY01000037.1 GCF_014637405.1 Ornithinibacillus halotolerans | reverse complement strand
TCTTTAGAATCAGTGCGTGGATGTGGTGCGTAAGGGGAAACCATTCAGTGGGCCTTTAAGGCCAAGGCCGGTAACAGAGGCTTCAAGCCGCAGAGCAAACCACCAGTTCACACTGGTGGTTTTGATTTTTATTTTATAGTTTCTGTGCTTTCGGCTAAAGACTCTGCGATGTTGGTAAGTTTCAATCCAATTTCATGGGTTTGTTCTAATTGTTTCACCTGTGCTTCACTACTTGCAAGCATTTCCTCTGCACTAGCAAGTGTTTCTTGAGATACAGATAATGATTGAATCGTTTCTCTTTCTAAAGAAGGAAGAAGTTGTTCTACTTCTTCTAAATCTCCTTGGACTTCCTCAAGCTCGGTACTTACTTCAAATATTTCCTTCATCATCTCATCAATAGAAACTTTCGCTTCATTAGACATTGATAATGTTGTCTTGATCTTGTTTAATATTTGTATAAATTCTTCGGATGCAGTATTGGTAATGGAATCCATATTGTGAATGGACTCTGTAATCTGTTCAGCGGCAGTAGCTGATTCTGTAGCTAATTTACCTACCTCATTTGCAACCACTGCAAAACCTTTTCCAGCATCTCCAGCGCGCGCTGCCTCAATTGATGCATTTAATGACAATAGTTTTGTTTGTTCTGTTATTCCTTGAATAAGTCCAACCAATTTATTGATTGCTTTGGAATATGATTGAACATGTTGGATGATAGTTGTTAAATGTTCAAAGTCTTGTTTAAACGTATGTACAGTATGAATTAAGGAGGACATGCTAGTTTCTCCTGTTTTGGCAGAGGAAGTCATTTCACCTGCATTATTAAAAATCAATTCCATGCGATGAATCATTTTTTCGATTTTTTCTTTCATTACTTTAAATGACTCTGAACTTCCTTCCGAACTGCTTGCTGTTTGTTCTGCACCAGCTTTAACTGCATGAATGGCGTCTATTAAATCTTGGCTAGAGGCTAAAGTTCCTTCGGAGGATTGTTTTAACTCATTGCCAGTATATTCAAGATGTTTTGTAGTATCGTTAATTTGTGTTAACATGGAACCCATTTGATTCATCATCGCTTGATAACTCTTGTTCAAAGAGTTGATTTCTGGAATTTTTGTTTGAATCACCGTTGTGTCATCTACTAAATTTCCGTTTCGAACGTTTCTCATCTTTTCTCTTAATTTAGAAAGAGGCTTTGTAATGCTATTTACAAATAATATGACAATAATCGTTGCGATAATAATACTAGTTAAAATGATCCCTATCATAATTGGGGCCATCTGATTAATTGGCTCTAAATAAGTTGAGGTTGGTACAAGTAACACATATTTTCCATTTAAATCATCTATTTCCTTAATACTAAGCGTATAATCTACTCCATCAATAGATTGGTGTAAAATACCATCATCATGCTTATTGATAGCTTGTACAGTAGATTCAGATAGGGTTGGTAACGTTTTTTCACTTATTTTAAATGGAATTACTTCTTGGTCAACTAAGTAAAAATATTCAGATGTCATCCCGTCTTTTTCGAGTTTGAATTTTTGATTACGAATATGTTGGTTCACTTGTTGGATGAAATAATCATATTGATCGTAACCTGGATAAACGAATCTTTCGTTATCTACAATATGTTCCATTAATTCTGCTTCTCGAATTAATCGATCTTCAATTGTATTCATTGTTGTATTTCGAGAAATAGTATATGTAAAAAGGCCAACTGCAACAATTGAGATAGTAAGTAGTGATATAAAGAGTAGTAGCAAGCGTCCTCTTAGCGTCATTTCCCTTTCACGTTGTTTCTTTTTTATCATCGTTTATTTATGCCCCCACGTAGTCAGTACTATAGAAAATTATACCAATTGAATGTAAATATAATGTTAAGCTAGTGTGAAGTTTGTAGTACTTTAGTAGTGGGGACAAATTTATATATCTTATAAAAAAATAATTGATTCTCCAATCTCTCTAATATGACTCGTGTCTGCCCATAAAATGAAGTATTGATATGAGGTTCCTTCGATTTGTATTGGTTCTGGGTATTGGATAATTAATGCTGATTGGTTGTTCATTTCTGTTGGTTGGTCGTTAGATGGAAAGATAAAACATCCCTCTTGATTCTGGATGGTTGTGTGCTGGATCCTTGGATTAGATCCATAAGGCATTAGTTGATGAAATGCTTTGTTTTGGCAAACAACCTCTATAGAAGCTGGTGTTGAGATAGCAGATATTTGGAAAAAACCATTTGTTCCTTCATACCGCTCAGGAGTAATTTGTTCCCAACTAGAAGGATACTGAAATTGGATTTGGAATTGCGTGTTCTTAAATGTCGATAATGAACCATTGTTTTTGCTTGGTTTCCATTTCAGTGCGAGTATGCTCCGTTCAGTAATTAGTTTTCTAGGTGCTGGTAGATTTATATTACTAACCCAAAGTTCTGTCGCAGTGGCAGTATTACTACAACCAGATAAATAGGCAACATTCATTCCATCTGGGGACCAATCTAATGGGGTAGAGAAACAATTAGATATTCCAATCGTTTGTGTACGACCCCCTTCGTTGTCAGTAACTTGAATGAGCGAGAAATACCCTCTATCTTCAAAGGCTGTTGCACTATAGGCAATAGTTGTAGAGTTACTAGCCCAAGTTGGAAAGTAGTTCTTCGCTAGTGGTCCTCCATCTATTTCAATCGTATTCCCAGTTGATAAATCGACGACATGGATTATGGAGATACTTGCTCCTGGAGTCGTGTATAAGGCAAACTGTCCGTTTGGTGACAGCCGAACTTCATTCAGTCTCCCACCAGTATTATTAGTGAGCCTGCTTAAGTCTGTTCCGTCTGTACGAATACGGAATAATTGGCTGAGTCCATTTTCATCTAGAGCTTGAAAAAGTAAATGCTCACCATCTGGAAACCATTGGACATCTGTTGCTCCAGAAATGTGTAACTCTTGAAAACGATGAGTATTTACGTTGTATATAATAATACTGTTTTGCTTTGCATAAACAATTTGTTGACTATTTGGAGCCCAATTGATATACACTCCATATCCTTGTGATAGTTGATCAATGGTTGCAATAACTCCAGAACTAACATGAACGACGTAAATGATATTGTTTTCTCCGATAAAAGCTATTTGTTCTCCATCAGGCGACCAATAAGGAATAGAAAATGCTTCTGCCAAACCTCTAACTATTCTATGGGTATTTCCATTTGCTACATCATAGAGCCAAATATCATATCCTTCATTTCCTTCCGTCGTATAGGCGATGATACCTTCCTCTCCAATCGGTGCATAAGGAATTGTGAGTCTCATGCCAGGAAAAATCTGTGTAGTGGAGAGATTATTGGCGGATTGAATGATTTCAGTGTTCACCCTCCCAGACGTAATCACTTGATAGCGTAATCCAATTTGATATAAGGAATCACCAGGTTGAACGGTATAGAAAGGGTTTCCTGGTGGTATATTTAGCAGTTGACCTGGATAAATCGTATAAGGTGTTTGTAAATTATTTGCTTCTATAATTGTTGTCAATGGTATTCGGAATTGTGTTGCTATCCCGTATACGCTATCTCCTTGTTTTACTTGATAGCGAGTGATACCGGGCGGAATGGATAGTTGTTGACCTATGAATATCGCATTTGGATTTGTAATGTTATTTGCGGCAATAACCATTTGAATAGGGACACCGAAGCGGTTTGCAATTTGAAATAGTGTATCACCAGGTTGAACCGTATAAAAGATTTGCATATTATCCCTCCAGAATATAACTCTTTCATTAGGATATTCACCTAAGTAAGAGAGGGTTCGGAGTTAATAAAAAGAGTAGATAGGGACATTCCCCACCTACTCTTCAGTCGATTTAAGCTTGCGAAATACAAAGAAGAAATATAATGATCCAACTAAATATAATCCTGCTGTAATTGTAAAGACATGTGCATATCCCCAATAAGCACCGTACATCATGACGATGGATGTAGAAACTGGTCCCATAAACGCCCAACCTAGTTGGAAGACCATCTGGTTTATCGAGTTTGCAAGCCCTTTAACTGAATCATCTACTTTTGACATCATTAATGATGCTTGTATTGGGTTACCGGCATTCATTAATGCTTGTCGGAACAGAAACCCAAGACTTGCTAACAATAGATTCTCCGTATATGCCGTAAGTAACAAGAATGGTAGAGAGGCTAACTGTAAATAAACAACTGCTCGGACTTCTCCAACCTTCTTTACGACAAAAGGACCAATGAACATTGCTACCGCTGTTGCAGCTTGACCTAACGATATAATTAATCCAATAACCGAATTGGATGCAGCGAATCGATCGGCAAAATATAAGTTCAAATAAGGAATAACTAATCCACTACCAAATCCAATTAATAATTGGGCAACCGCAAAAAGTCCAATAATTTTAAAGCCGGATTTGTTTGCTTGGTAAAACTCTCGAAACGGTATTCGTTCTTTTTGTTTCGGTGTTTGCTTCCTTTTCTCCACCATCTTCATAATTGGGAAGAATGCAGCAAGATAGAATACACTTCCTATAATTAACGTAATTCGAATGCTAATGATATCGGTAGTAAATAAAGAAAAGAAGTCTGTTAATGTTCCACCTAATAAACTACCGATAACATTGGCTGCAGTCATAATGGCAGAATGTAAGCTAAATAAATGAACTCGTTGCTTTGGTTTGGAGTTCTCTGCTAGCCATGGAATAGAAGATACTTGCAAAAATGCAGTAAATATTCCCGTAGAAAATCCTGTAATTAAAAGTAGTGTCTGCATCTCTACAATACTTCGTAATAGTAAGATAATCCCGGAGAAAACAACCCCAAAAGCCATGACCCGCTTTCTACCAAGTTTATCACTCATAATTCCAGCTGGAACTAGAATAATAGCTGTTGCCAGTGCAGTTAAAGCAATAACTTGACCGTTTACCTCATGACTAAGGCCAAGTTCCTGAATATAGATATTATACATGACCATGAACATTCCCATCCCAATTTGGGAGGCTATGTTGGCCCATATTGCTAGTTTAATATTTTGATTATATGTCCTTAATTGTGTCGACCATTCTTGGAAGAATAAAGTCATGCTGTTACGCCTCACTTCATATATTTCGAGTCCCTAAGTAATAGTACAATCAATTTTATAAAATGTAAATGGAATCGACTGTAAATTTTCTAAGAGTTTTTCTGAAAATAGTTGCAACTTCATCGAATTTGTCATATTATTTATATCAAGATGATATATATCAAAAAGATAGGTGGAACAATGGCAAAATTAAATCATACAAAATATGCGATATTAGGATTGCTAACAACGGATTGTAGAACAGGCTATCAAATGAAACGATTGATTGATACGAGCTTGAACCATTTTTGGAAAATTAGCTATGGCCAAATATATCCCACTTTAAAACAACTGGTAGAGGATGGCTTAGCAAATGTTCAAGAAACAACCCAAGATGGAAAACCAGACAAAAAGGAGTACTTTCTCACGGAGAAGGGAGAGGATGAGCTTCTTAAATGGTTAGAATCACCATTAGATCAAATTCCAGTCCCTAAGAATGAAGTACTTTTGAAATTGTTTTTTAGTAGACATCAAGATAATACAAAAACCATTCATTACTTAAGAAGTTATCACGAAATCCTGGAAAAAAGATTAAACACGTATTTAGCAATTGAACAAGTAATACGTACCCACTCGTTGCACAAAGCAGATGCGCAGTATTGGCTATTCACCTTGGATTATGGGAAACGTATAGTGAAAGCAGAGATAGAGTGGTGTGAGGAAACAATAAGTGAATTAAAAAAGGAGGATTAATCTTGGCTCAAAAATTATTCACAGGCCGTTTTACAACGGATAATAATAAGGATATAGTTGTTTTTCTTATTGGGATGCGAATTAATAAAAGACTTGCATTCCGTAAATGGTTACCTGTAATGAAAGCAATGCCACCAATGATTCGCGAACTATATACGAATAAGGAAGAATTAGGATTTTTATCATTAGAAAGTTTCCTTGGCTTACGTACGACGGTATTAATTACTTATTGGAGATCAACAGAAGATCTACTAGCCTATGCTAAAGGAAACAAACATTTAACTGCTTGGCGAGAGTTTAATAAAAAGATAGGTGATAATGAAGCGGTGGGAGTATACCACGAAACCTATACGATTCCAAACGGGAACTATGAAGCAGTGTATCGGAATATGCCTATATATGGTTTAGGGAAAGCAATGCCTCACAAGATCATTACACCGGAGAAAAGTACTGCAAAGAAAAGATTAAACGCACTTAATAAAATTTCTAATTAACTAGGAACAAATAAAATACAAACTGAAGAAAATATTAAGAATAGGTAAAAAGGCTAATTTACAAATATCTAGAAAAGGCTATTCTAGATGTATAAAGATGTAGGAGGAATTTGATGTTAAAAAAGCTTGCTTCTGATGCATTAGGTTTATCAGATATCGGGAAGATAATTGGACCAGAGGATTATGATAAGACTGATTCAGATGATTATGTTCGATACGAAGATAATGAGAAAATCTATTTTCTTATAAAAACAAAGTCAGATGAATATTGCTTTACAAATTTGGCTTTAATTCATGTAGATGGTGATAATGCTGTCTCCTCCAAACGTACTTTGAAAAGGTATTCCTATTCACAGAATAAAATTTCCAATGTGCTACTAGAAACCGCTGGTAGGGTTGACTTGGATATTGAAATTAAGTTTACTATTGGCAATGAGCATATGTCCATTGATGTTGATAAAAAGGAAATTAATCGCTTAAATGATCTGTATAAGGCGCTTTTATATATTGCTGAATTAACCCATGAAAACAATGCGGTACAGGAATTAGCACATCAAAGTATAGATAAGGCTGTTGCGGTTCTTCATAATTCTAGAACCAATGATACCCAACTAGCAGAACAATATAAGCTACTCACAGAATATGGATTTTCGTGGTTAAAATCTATTCGAGAGGAATACCATAAAAAAGATTTTGGCGATGTGTTTGAAAAGTATATAAATAATTAATTGAAGTGTAGAGCTATCAGAGAGAATTTGATAGCTCTTTTTTTAATATGAAAATTTATAAGGGAGAATGTTCTTAAAGAACTTTTTTACGAATTGGATTATATAGGAACATAAGAAAAAGGATCAGCCCAAATTAATGGTGCTGAGCCTTTTCACTTAGTTTTTCATTTTTGGATCTAATGCATCCCTTAGCCCATCTCCGACTAGGTTAAATCCTAATACGACTAACATAATGGAAACACCAGGGAAGATTAGTGTCCAAGGTGCTAATTGAATAAAGTCTCGTGAAGCGGCAAGCATTGCACCCCATTCTGGATTAGGTGGTTGAGCACCGAGTCCTAAGAAACCGAGTGCAGCAGCTTCTAATATTGCTGTACCAAAACTTAATGTAGCTTGGACGATAATTGGTGCGACACTGTTAGGGAGAATATGATGAAAAAGAATTCTACCATTCTTCATCCCTTGTGCTCTTGCTGCCATTATAAATTCTTCTTCACGTAAACTAACAACCTTTGACCGGATTAATCTACCGAATATAGGAATGTTAACAATAGCAATAGCGATTAACGCATTTTGTAAAGATGGTCCTAAAATAGCAACAATGGCAATTGCTAGTAGAATGCTCGGAAATGCTAACATAATATCGAAAATACGTGATATTAACATATCTACCCATCGTCCGTAATATCCTGCAATGATTCCAAGCAATGTACCAAAAATAAGTGCACCAGTTACTGCAAAAAATCCTACCATTAAAGAGATTCTTGCTCCGTAAGCTATCCTTGTAAAGATATCTCGCCCTACATCGTCTGTTCCAAAATAGTGCTCAGCAGATGGAGATTGTAGCCTATCTAATGGAACAATTTTATTCGGTTCATGATTAGTGATAAGAGGAGCGAAAATAGCGATTAGAACAAAAAATAAAATAATGACAAAACCAGCAATTGCAAATCTATTTCTTCGTAATTGTCTAAATGAATCTTTCCAAGGAGAAGTTACTTTTTCATCCTTGTTTTTTATTTGATTATTATTAGACTTTTGTTTAAGGTTTACTTGTTCTTTTTCTGTTGTTTTCATAACCTATCCCCCCTTAATAATTAATCCTTGGATCTATGAATTTATAGAGAAGATCCACAATTAGATTAATAATGACAAAGAGGAATGCAATAACTAAGATTCCAGATTGAATGACAGGGTAGTCTCGGAAGGTGATAGCTTCATAAATATAACGCCCGATACCTGGCCAACTAAAGATTGTTTCTGTTAAAATAGCTCCCCCTAATAGTACTCCAGTTTGTAACCCGATAACGGTTAATACGGGAATGAGAGCATTCTTTAAGGCATGCTTATAAATAATAAGGAACTGTCCAGAACCTTTAGCGCGAACGGTACGTATATAATCAGAGCGCATTACTTCAAGCATACTAGAACGAGTCATTCTAGCAATAATCGCCATTGGGATCGTACCTAATGCAATACTAGGTAAGACTAAGTGTTTAAGTGTTGTAATAGTTCTAGCAAAATCCCCGTGAAGGATAGAGTCTAACACGTAAAAATATGTAATAGGCTCCATTGGATCGCGAGTATCTTGCCTTCCGCTAGATGGAAACCAGCCTAGTTCTTGAGCGAATATCCATTGTTCCATTAAGGCAAGCCAGAAAACAGGAATAGACACACCGATTAACGCGAAAAGCATCGCAAGGAAATCAAACCAAGAATTCTGTCTCCAAGCACTAATAATACCGGCATTTACACCAATAATTATGGCAAAAAGCATCGCGAAAATAGTTAACTCAAAGGTAGCGGCTATATAAGGCCAAATTTCTTTATTAATAGCAGTTTTTGATTTTAATGATGTACCTAAATCCCCTTGTAGTAAGTCTGATACATAAATCGTATATTGGACAAAATATGGTTCGTTTAACCCCATACTCTCCTCTAGATCTTTTATTGCGGTTTCACTGGCAGTTTCCCCTAAAATTACTTGGGCTGGGTTTCCTGGTATAAGATGTACAATAGAAAATGTAATTAATGTCATTCCAATGAGTACTGGTATAAGCATTAACAAACGTCGCGTTGTATAGGCAAACAAAATTTTCACCTCGGTTCATTCGTGTCTTTGAATCTATAATAGGAAAGGGGCTGACTCATAAGCTTATAACTCCCTCTCTTTTTCTAAAGCAAGTTTCCAACTATATAAGGAATACTTAAGTGCTTTACTGAAGGGAGTAGCCCGCTATTTTGAGCCAGCCTCTTTCAATTTACTAATTATTTTTGTATCTCTACTTCTGCTAGTGACTCACTTGTTGATGGATGTGGTACGTAATTAACAACTGCATTTGTTGTAGCTAATACCGGACGAGAGTGTACTAATGGAACCATCGGTACATCCTCTGAAATAAGCGCTTGTGCTTCACTATAGAGGGATGCCCGCTCATCTTGGTCTACTGCAACTTTTGCAGCATCTAATAACTCATCCACTTTAGAATTTACATAGAAGCTACGGTTACTTGTTCCAACGTTGCTTCCATGTAATAAACTACTTAAGAAGTAATCAGGATCCCCATTTGTACCTGACCAACCTAACATATACATTTGATGTTCTCCATTCATTGTCTTTTCAAGATATGGAGCCCATTCTTCGCGGTGTATATTTGCTGTAACACCGATATCTGCTAAGTTCCCTTGAATAATAAGAGCAACTGTTTCAGGGTCTGGCATGTATGGACGTGCAACTGGCATTGTCCACAGGTCAATCTCTAATCCATCTGGATAACCAGCTTCAGCTAGAAGCTCTTTAGCTTTTTCTGGGTCATATGCATATGGCTCAACATCATCGTTGTAACCCATGTAGCTTGGTGGAAGCGGGTTTTTCGCTGGAACAGCATATCCAGCATATAATGCTTCAGCAATGGCATTACGATCAATTGCATAGCTTATCGCTTGGCGTAATTCCTTATTATCAAATGGCTCTTTTTGAGTGTTGAAACCAACATACCCAAAGTTGTTTTCAGCTCGTTCGAATAGAATTAAATTCTCATCGGACTCTACTCCTGCTGCATCGTCTGGATTTAATCCATCCATAATATCGATTTCGCCTGATTTTAATGCAATTAAACGTGCGGCATTATCTGGAATAACAGTGAAAACGACAGAATCAAGTTTTGGTAAACCTTCTACTCGATAGTCTTCAAATTTTTCTAATGTAATTGATTCATTTTTTCTCCACTCTACAAATTTGAATGGACCTGTTCCTACAGGGTTTTCATTAATAGTAGCCCCATACTCTTCTAAAGCTGCTGGAGATGTAATGGCGAAATAAGACATTCCTAAGTTTTGTAGGAAGAATCCTAGTGGGCGATTTAAAATAAACTCGATTTCATGGTCATTAATGACATTAATTTCTTTGATAACATGACCTTCATCGCCTTTGTATCCACCAAACATTGTTCCATACATGGAATATACATATCCGTCATCAGTAAATGCATATTCATGACTAGGATCTGCCCAACGTTCGAAGTTGATTTTTACAGCTTCGGCATTAAAGTCAGTTCCATCATGGAACTTTACGCCTTCTTCTAGATAGAAAGTATATGTTAAGCCATCCTCTGAAACATCCCAATCATGGGCAAGACTCGGTGCAACCTCAAACGATTCATCTTCAAATGTTAACAGTCCTTCTAATACTTGCTTCGTGACACGGGATGATTCTCCATCGGTCGTACTACCAGGATCTAAGCTTTCAGAATCTCCACCACGAGCAAAAATTAATACGTTATCACCACTTGCTTCAGCAGAATCGTTATTATTATCCTCTGCTGGTTCATTGTTCTCTTGATTGTTTGGCTCATTATTGTTATCTCCTGGTTCGTTATCATCACCATTACATGCTGCTAATACTAGAACTAAGGCTAATAATAGCGAAAATAACAACGAAATCCTTAACTTCATACAACTTCCCCCTTATATGATTTGTTTTAATATTGTTATATTTTATTGCACTGCTTCATCGTATAAATGGCAGGCAACAAAATGATTAACCTCAACTTGTTCAAATGTTGGTCTTACTTGTTTACAAATATCCATGGCCATTGGGCATCTTGTATGAAATGCGCAACCAGTAGGTGGGTTGGATGGACTTGGAACATCCCCCTCTAAAATAATTCTTTCTTTCTCGATGTCTGGATCAGGTAATGGCACAGCAGATAATAGAGCTTTTGTATAAGGATGTTTAGGATCGTCATACAACTTATCCTTTTCAGTTAATTCTACTAATCTACCTAAATACATCACGCCAACTCGATCACTAATATGCTTAACAACGCTTAAATCATGAGCTATAAAGACATAAGTTAAATTAAATTGATCACGCAAGCTTTCCATTAAGTTTAAAATTTGTGATTGGACAGAAACATCTAGTGCAGATACTGGTTCATCACAAATAATTAATTTTGGATGGTTTGCTAGAGCTCTCGCAATTCCAATTCGCTGTCTTTGACCACCGCTGAATTGGTGTGGGTAACGTGAAGCATGGTAACTGCTTAAACCAACAACCTCCAATAATTCTTTTACTCTAGCTTTTCGTTCAGCTTTACCCATCCCATGTATAAGGAGGGGTTCACTAATTATCTTTTCGACTGTATGCCTAGGGTTTAAGGAAGCGTATGGGTCCTGAAAAATAATTTGCATATCTCTACGCAGCTTTCGCATTTCTTCTGTAGTGAGTTTAGTAATATCTTGACCATCAAACTTCACTTCACCTTCCGTAGGTTCAATTAAGCGGAGGATTGCTTTACCAGTAGTTGATTTTCCACACCCAGATTCGCCTACAATTCCAAGTATTTCTCCCTCATGAACAGTGAAAGATACATCATCAACAGCCTTTACTTCTCCTACTTTTCTGCCCAAAACACCACCACGTATATCAAAGTATTTTTTTAGATTACTAACTTCTAATATTGGATTCTGCATCGCTCACTACCTTCCTTTCTGAAGCATCTAATAAAAAGCAACGACTATATCGATTGTTTTCTAAGGAAAATAGCTCTGGATTTTCACTGAAACAGCGATCGTGTGCAAACTCGCACCTATCTTTAAATCTGCAGCCAGTCATGTTCAGGCTTGGTTTTGGTACTGTTCCCGGTATGGAGTATAGTTGTTGATTTTTTTCATGGAGTTTTGGTATGGATCGAATTAACCCTTTTGTATAGGGATGTGTTGGGTCTTTTAATATTTCTCTAGTTGTTCCTTCTTCGACAACCTGGCCGGCGTACATAACTATTACCCGGTCACAGATTTCTGCAACAACCCCTAGATCATGTGTAATTAAAAGAATCGCGGTATCCTTTTCTTTATTCAACTTTTTCATCAAGTCTAGGATTTGAGCTTGAATGGTGACATCTAGTGCCGTTGTTGGCTCATCTGCAATCAAGATTTCTGGATCGCATGCCATAGCAATCGCAATCATAACACGTTGCCTCATCCCACCTGATAATTGATGGGGATATTCATTCATTACTTCTTCTGCACGAGGGATTCCTACTAATTTGAGCATCTCAATAGCTCTCTCGCTAGCTTGTTTTTTTGTTACTTTTTGATGGATACGAATTGCTTCTCGAATTTGGTTTCCAATTGTAAATAAAGGATCTAACGATGTCATTGGCTCTTGGAAAATCATTGATATTTCGTTTCCACGTATATCTTTGATTCTCCTTTTCGATGCTTCTAACAAGTTTTCACCTTTAAAATGAATCGACCCATCTACTATCTTTCCGGGTGGAGTAGGAACTAGTTGCATTATAGATAAGGATGTAACACTTTTCCCGCATCCAGATTCACCAACTATTCCAACTATCTCACCTTTTTTTACATGTAAACTTACTCCGTCTACAGCGGGGACAACCCCATGGTCCGTAAAGAAATGCGTATGTAGATTATTAATTGATAATATTTCCTCTGACAACAGTTTCCCCCCTTAAGTTGGTTTACCCTCTAGGTCTTATAAGCTAGCTTATTAACTATGTGCTGCTGTTATAACTCGTGGGTAAAATTTCTATATGACTTTTTCTTATTCAAACTTATTCTACAAATGTAAATAAATGTCCTGCCAAATGTCGAAATGATACAAATGTTCTGATAATAATTCAAAATACGACATCGTTTCTTGACGGCATTTGTCGGAAAATAGCGGGTGGTGGGGTAGTGTGAGAGTTTGGGTAATATTATTGGAGGGTTAATCCTCCAAAGATGCATCTAATCAACCGTTATATGATTAAGTCAACCAAATAAAAAAGAGGCTGGGACAAAACTAGCCAGAAAGTAATAAAAAACTGGTTCCAAGCGATTGAAAATTGCTTGGAACCAGTTTTTTTGAAATCATTTCCATTTCCTAAACTAGATTTGCCGTTTTTGG
>NZ_BMEY01000036.1 GCF_014637405.1 Ornithinibacillus halotolerans | reverse complement strand
TGGTGTCCTTTTTGTTTACTTTAATATCAGAAAATTGCGTGCAAAAAATAATAAGCATGGTCCTTACCATTAAAACGTTGGTAAGGACCATGCTTATATTAATTTACTGGGGTTTTGTCCCAGCCTCGAATGCCTATACCCAAAACCCCATTTTCTTTGCTTTGAACAGTAGCTCTTCTCGGAATTTTGGATGTGCAATGTTTATTAATGATTTTGTTCTTTCAAATATCGATTTTCCACTTAATTCTGCGATACCATACTCTGTAACAACATAATCAACATCATTCTTAGAAGTTGTTACTACAGAGCCCGGTGTTAGTATTGGTTTAATACGGGATATTGTATCGTTTTTAGCTGTGGAATATAAGCAAATAAATCCTTTACCTTCCTTTGAAAAACGAACTCCCGATCCAAAGTCAGCTTGTCCTCCCGTTGAACTGTAATACTTACCAGCAACAGTTTCAGATGCACATTGGCCATAGAAATCAATTTCCGTTGTCGCATTGATGGAAATCATCTTATCCTCACGTGCAATATTTCGCGGAACATTTACTTCATTTACTGGAAGCATGAGCAACTCTTTATTTTCATGCATGAAGTCATACAAGCTCTTTGTCCCAAGTGCAAATGTTGCAACGATTTTTCGTCGGTTTGTATTTTTACGATTTCCTGTAACAGCTCCAGATTCTACTAAATCAACGACCCCATCGGTAAGCATTTCCGTATGAATCCCCAATTCTTTATGTTCCTTTAGTAGACTAACAACCGCATTGGGAATTCCACCAATCCCAACTTGTAATGTGGAACCGCATTCAATTCGTTCTGCAATAAAACTGGCAATTTGACGGTCAATATCTTGAATTGGTGCGACTGGTAATTCGGTCAGGTCTTGATTATGATGAACAAGCCCTTCTACTTGTGAAATATGGATATTATTCTTTCCATATGTTCTAGGCACTTGCTCATTTACTTGAAGAATGAATGGTGCTTTTCCAATAAAGTGGGCAATGTATTCAGCTTCTGTTCCTAAAGAGAAATAGCCATCATCATCAATTGGGGAGGCTTGACAAACGATAATTGGTTGTTTGCATTTCTGCTCTAGTATTCTCGGAATTTGATGGAAATGATTTGGTACTAATTCACATTTCCCTTGTGAGAAAGCGCGTCTTGCAAATTTACTCATGAAGTAGGAAATATATCGGATGTTCGGATGTTCTCCTTGGATATAGCGTCTATTTTTCATTTCTAATAATTGATGAATGGAGAGAGTTTTAAATACAGTTGGATTTTCATCAATAATGGAGAGGATACAGTCTGGTTCTCCATTTGCCATTCCAACAATAATATCTTCATAGTTTGATAGAATCGATAATAGTTGTGATTGTGTTATATTCTTCTCGTTGAATGATTGCACTGTTTACTTATCCTTTCTCATGTAAGCGCATTCTAGAAGTCTAGTAAAGGTAATTATAGCAACCTTAGGGGAGAGGGTCAACATACCAAATTAGTATTCAACCTTTCTCCCATAAAATATAAAGTCATAGTGTACAATTATGAATTTCGATATCTTGGCAAAAATGAACGCCAGGATCCATAAGACAATATTATAGATATTAAGGAAAACAATCGTATAATACATCGATGGAAAATCTATAAAAAATGATGCGATTAATACCCCAATGTAATTGCCAATTGCAACGACAAATAGATAAATAACTGGGTTATACCACTTTGCATATTTTCGGAAAAAAACGAAGATGAATGGGAGTAGCATATTAACTCCGAGATATAGTAATAGTATTTTATCTGTTAATACGATGAACCCTTCATTATCAATTGGTGTTCCTGGTAATAGGATGGCAGCTGATAAAATCGCGTAGAAAAAAAGTAACCATGTTGTTGTCTTTTCTGCTTTTTTTGTTTGCGCTCGTTTAGTTGTTTCTTTTTTTCGTTCAAATTCTACCTTAATGTCCTCTGGTAACCACGGTTGAAAGATGTTTTCTCTACTTTCTGTTCGGATATGCTTGGATACAACATCGAAGTGTGTACCTTCCACTCGTGTAAAATCAACAAATGTATAATGGCTTGCTTCCAGTGCCTTTCTAAAATCTTGATCAGTAAAGGTTACGGGTACTTTGTCCTTTAGATGATTCACCCATTTCTTTAACTCATCTGCATTGTGAAATATTTTATTAAATATACTCTCTTTACTTGCAAGGATAAGGACTGCATCGTATATATAATATCCCGGACTGTCTTCAACCGTATAATGGAATGGGTAAATACCTACAACAGCTTGGTCAACATCATCAAATGAAATAACATGTTCATTGATTTCTCCAGTTTTTCTATTTTCCCATTTTTGAAAAATGCCATCCTCTTTTACTTCATAGCTATAGATCACTCTACCTTTAAAAGGTAGGCCAAGAGAAGCAAACCAAACGAGTATGGCGATAATAGGAAAGGAAACGAGGAGAACCCACCAGTCGCCATATGTAGTACCTAAATAAATACTTACAATCGTTAAAATTGCTGCACCTAATCCGAAAAATAGTGCAAACAAAAACCCAATAAGAGTCGGTTTTACTTCATCAGAATATGTAATAGGTTCCTGCACCGTACGTTTTAAATTTTTGCGCATACACATCCACCTTTCACAAGTTCTTTCTTCATACTACGAATATACTAAGAAATAGTTTCAAGCATTCCGTGATTTGTTAGCTGTAGACTAAAATGGTAATATTAGCCTTATAAATAATGTTCATACTTTTATGAAGATGTTATATGAGGGGGGAAGTAATGGGGAATAATAAATGGTTAAAATTTATAAGTATTGCAATGGGCGTTTTGTTAGTTGTTAGTTTAATTATGAATAATTCGATGGCAAAAAAAGTTACATTACTAGAAAATCGAATAGAAGAAATCATTGGGTTACAATATTCGATTTCTTCCAATTTGGATAATCAAACGAATCATATTACTAATGTTTTACAAGAAATATGGGAACAAAACACATGGTTAGGTCATGTGGAAATGGTGGATATTAGATCTACAGAACATGGTGAAGAGGCTATTATTGAATGGCAAGTTAGAGAATTAGGACTGGATTCAGAAGTTTATTTTCATTATGTGTTTGGAAATGGGGATAACTTTAACACGGTACATGCAGAACTAAAGCAAGATGGTCTTTTTCAAGTAGCGATTCCATTTGAATTAGAAGTGGAGCCAAATTGGATGGTGTCTCTTTATGCGGATGAAGAAAATTCTACTACAAATGTCCAAGAAGAAGGTTCTAAACATTCAACAGCCCTACGATATTATATATCTATGAAAGACCTCGATGGAAATGTGAAAAGTGGGGACATTGAGATACTTGATATAAATGACTTAGGAACAGAAAAGTATGGTCATATCGAAGCATCTGTTCACTTATATAATGAAAAAATAGATGTTACACTCAGTCATTTTTATGAATTGAATAATGAAATTGTTCATGCATCCTTATTACAATATGAAAACAATCAATTGCTTGAAGAAATTGATATGAAGTTAGATCATGTCGATGAATCCATGAATATGAAAATGTTTCACTTATTCGGATTAGAGAAATATGACGATATGCGATTAGTTATGCAAGTTGAATATAAAGACGGATCGACTTATCAAAAAGAAATTTATTAAGAGGGGGACAGTCCCCCTCTTCTATATTTGTATCTTCATAAGATTGTTCGTTTGTAATTAATGAAACACATAAGTTAAATAGTTCCCATTACTTTCCCCAATCATGACAGCCTTTCTATGCAATTCATTCCAAATATACCGATCTAAACTATACGGTGATTGGGATTGAAACGATATCAGTTGTGATTTAGAAATAGGAACACTAATGATTAAATTCCCATTTTGAACGACCACTACATAGTTTGTTAGTTTAACTAAACGAACTACATAGTATTCGTCCCACTCTTTTAGTTGCTTTTCAATAGAAGAAACTACATGAGTTAAAAACGTTTCCTCATCTACATTTTTTGCCATTAATCCTCTAATAAATCCTGAAGTATTCATTTTTTAAAACCTCCTAATATTTTTCCAAAAGGTTTCAAGGACCAACAAAAAAGCCCTCTGCAAGCTGGAATGCACGCAAAGGGCTTTTACGCCGTTCGTTATCATTCAAAGCAAGCTTTGCTGGTAGGAGCACCTTACCGTTAGGCAGGTTGCTGTGAAGTCATAGAGCCAGGACTCTCGTTCACTCTTGATAACCTTATTGAATTACTTTTTATTCTAACATGAAGTGATAGGGATTTAAAGGAGTTTGATTCTTATTTGGTGCTGTCAGCCTTCAGACGGAGATTAAGTACACCTAAAGGTACTAGTTTTTCTGAAAATTAATAGTAAACTAATAAGTAAGAAATAATATCCGAACGGAGTGTAGTAGATGAAAATAGAAAAAACAGTGGAAACAGTAGTTAATAATGTGATGAAAAATCTAAAAAGTTCCTTTGTTAAAGAACAAGTTATCCAAAAGAAAAGAATTGATAGTACTAGTTTAAAAGAAATATTTATAACAACTTCTAATCTAGATGTCGAAGTGAAAAGCCATAACAATCCATACATCGATATTATCCTTAAAACATATGAAAACGGTCCAGAGATGGATGTTATTTATTCGGAGGATAAATTGGAAGTTTCAGTAGTTAATTCCAAACAAAGTTCGGTACAAGTTGCAATTATTCCATTTACAAAAGTAGTCCCTTTTACAAAAATGGAATTCTATGTGCCAACAGCAGTTGCAGAATCATGGGATGTTCGCAGTGGATCCGCTGATATAAATTTTACAGATGTTATTATGAATAAGCTTGCTATCCATACTGGTTCTGGAGATATCAGTTTATCTGATATTGAAGCAGGAGAAATTAAAGTTCGATGTGCTTCTGGTGATGTAAAATGTAAAGATATTAAGTCTGACAGTTGCATGACGAAATCGGCTTCCGGCGATATGGTTTTTCGTAAGTTGATAGTAAGTAATATGACTACTGAATCTAGTTCCGGGGATATTTTACTAACGGACCATCAAGGAGCAAACTTAGAGGTTAAAATGGGGTCAGGTGATGTAGATTTAAATGATATCGATGTTGTAAATGGAACTATTGTTTTACATTCCGGAGATGTGGATGCTAACCGAGTTCAAGCGGAAATGCTGAACATAGATAATAAATCGGGAGATATAGGGATAGATAATTTCACCGGTGTGGTTAATGGGTCGAACGGTTCAGGTGATATAACATTAGGTGTACAGAATGAGTGTACGATTAATTTAGATGCTAATAGTGGAGATATTGCTGTAAAGTTAGCAAAAGAAATTGGTATGAATGCTACTGTTGATGTTACAAGTCAATCAGAAGATATCACTACAAATCTCCCATTACAATTAAAAGACGACTCTTCCAGACTATTAGGTGTAACTGGAGAAGGAGAGAATACGATTCGAATAACAACAAAAACAGGCGATGTAAAAGTATATATGGAAGGAAAGTAAAAGAATATAGTGAGAGTTTTTTCTAGGTTGGGACTGGACTATTTCTAGAATGAAAAACACGAACAAGCACTAAAAAACTCTGGAAAGCGGTGTATATTTCCGGGGCTGGTATGATGCGCTAACATAAACGTTCGTTTTCACTTCAGGTAGATATAGTTTGTTCTAACCTCATTAGCATTTCTTAATCAAAAACCTTTACATTCAAACCGCTTTTGTTTATTTTTGAATTAATGTAATATACAGACTTTTTTTACGAATTTTCAATATGGGGGCATGAAAATGGAAGAAAGAATGATGTATTTTATACGGAGAAGAAATAAATTACTCGTACCGATTATTATTCTAGTATTTTTATTTTATTTCATGCTGCCTTTATCCTTAATCTTTTTACCTGATGTAATGAATCAGACAAGTTTTATTCCAGGAATAACGTGGGCTTGGCTTTATGCATTCTTGCAAATACCAATGACTTGGACAGTCGGATGGATCTATCATATAAAAGCAAAAAAATTTGATGAACAAATAGAGAAATGGGAGCGGGAGGAGTCAGTGTGAATCTTACATATTTCTTGTTTTTTATTTGTATCATAGTCTGCACCCTCATCATTACGTATTGGGCTGCAAAACGAAGTAACACGACAAACCGCTTTTATACAGCTGCCGGAAGTTTAACTGGTTATCAAAATGGAATGGCAATTGCTGGTGATTTTATTAGTGCGGCTTCTTTTCTCGGAATTGTTGGGATGATTGCATTGAATGGCTACGATGGATTCTTATATTCCATTGGTTTTTTAGTATCTTATATCGTCGTATTATTCCTAGTTGCCGAGCCAGTTCACCGATTAGGAAAATATTCCCTTGGTGATGTCATTTGTTCACGATTCCCTAGTGATCGAATGCGGTGGATCATGGCTATTGGGGCATTTTCTATTTCAATCCTTTATATGATTCCACAGTTAGTTGCTTCTGGTTATTTATTAAGACTGTTACTCGATATTGATTATTCCATTTCTGTTTTAGTAATTGGTGGATTAATGACTATATATGTTGTCTTCGGCGGGATGGTTGCCACGTCATGGGTACAAATTGTGAAAACAGTTGTACTGATGTCGGGGACATTTTTACTATCCTTAATCGTGTTCTCTAACTTTAATTGGAATGTTTCTGCATTAATAGAAAAAGTGAAGGGTGGGACACCATTAGGCGAAAACTTTTTCTTGCCTGGCCATTTATTCAATAACCCACTTGAATTCTTCTCCCTACAATTAGCTCTTGTTCTAGGTACTGCTGGGCTACCTCATATTTTAATAAGGCTCTTTACAGTACGAAATACATTAGAAGTAAGACGTTCTATCATCAGTTCTACTTGGATTATTGGGTTATTTTATATTATGACACTAGTACTTGGGTTAGGAACGGTAGCATTATTAGGTTATCAATCACTTACCAATGCAGATCCAACTGGGAACTTAGCGGCACCTCTTCTTGCCAAAGAAGTAGGAGGAGATTTCTTATTAGCTTTCGTATCTGCGATTGCATTTACGACAATTGTAGCCGTTGTGGCGGGACTTGTCATATCAGCTACTACTGCCTTTTCGCATGATATTTATCATCATATATTAAAAAAAGGTAAGTCAACGGAGAAGGAACAATTAAAAGCAGCACGTTGGACAGCGCTAATTATCGGCTTAGTCTCTACACTATTTGCATTACGACTGGAAACAATCAATGTGACTTTTCTTGTTTCGATGACATTTATTGTCGCTGCAGCTAGTAATTTTCCAGTGTTAGTCTTAACAATTTATTGGAAGCGTTTTACACAAGTCGGTGCTATTACAGGAATGATCAGTGGGTTAGTTGCTTCATTAGTATTAGTTGTATTAGGGCCCCATATTATGAATCCAGAGGATGGGTGGATAGCAAGAGAAGCCATCATCTCATTACATAATCCAGGAATAATTGCTATACCGATAGGCTTTTTGGGAGCCTATTTAGGAACCATTTTTTCATCGAAACAATCACAATCAGATGAATCGTATACTAGATTTTTTATTAAATCACAAACAGGGATTTCTTCAAGGAGAGAGAGCTCATGAAAGATTTAACAATCATTTTGTTTGAACGATTGGGC
This sequence comes from Ornithinibacillus halotolerans, assembly GCF_014637405.1. Lineage (GTDB taxonomy): Bacteria > Bacillota > Bacilli > Bacillales > Amphibacillaceae > Ornithinibacillus > Ornithinibacillus halotolerans. The sequence goes on along the minus strand of NZ_BMEY01000036.1, from coordinate 9,330 downwards.
TTACTACTCGTTATTGCGTTTGTGTTGACGAGAACACCTGGTTTTAAATCGCTTTTATACCGTGAGTTTAGTTGGAGGATGTCATTTGTCCATGCTGTTGTATTTGGGATTTTTGGAATAGCGAGTACGATAACTGGGATTATCGTAACCGCTGAAGGAGAAATTCTCCATGAGTTCGTTGTTTTTCCAGTAGAAGATGGAAATCTAGTCGTTAGTCTAAGTCTCGTTGCGATAGTTATTGCAGGACTACTAGGTGGACCAATTGTTGGTTTAGGAGCAGGGTTAATCGCTGGGACCCATGTCATGCTATTAGGGGGAGTGGGCTGGTTAGCAAATGGTATTGTCAATCCGTTAACAGGGTTATTAGCCGGATTGACGGCAAGATTTTTTTCCAATGAACGGGTAATATCCCCATTAAAAGCATTGTTTATCGGTGTTTTTCCACCAATTTTACAAATGCAGCTACTTCTAATTATGTATACAGGTGGTGGAGGAATCATCGATATTGTCGATGAAATTGGTCTTCCACTAGTATTATCCAATAGTATAGCTATTGCTATTTTTACAACGATGATTGGAGTTGTGATGAAAGAACAGGAAAACGAAGCGGCAATGGCTACGAGGCAAGCACTTACGATTGCTGAGGAGGCACTCCCTTTTTTGAAGAAAGATTCAACGACTGATGTAGCGAATGGCCTAGCAAATTTATTATATGATCGATTGGAACTTGCAGCAGTTTCTGTGACGAATCATCAAGAAGTATTGGCACATAAAGGAATTGGCGATAAACATCATAATATTGGTGATCCAATTTCCAGCCCACTTGCAAAAAAAGCAATCGAAAAGAAGAAATTGCAAGTAAGTTATTTGAAAACAGATATTCAATGTAACTATGATAAGTGTCCATTAGAGGCAGCTATCATTATCCCTATTGTAGAAGCAGACGAAGTAACTTATTTAATTACATTTTACTTCCGCAAAGCGCAGCATATTTCACCAGTTGAATTAATGATGGCGGAAGGGTTAGGACAATTTATTTCTAATCAATTAAATGTTGTCACAACAGACAAACTTAAAGCTCATATTCGCGATGCCGAATTAAGGAACTTACAAGCACAGATAAACCCACATTTTTTATTTAATACATTACAATTAATTGCCTCCCTTTTCAGGGAAGACCCAAAAATGGCAAGGCATATTACCTTACAATTAGCGAGTTATATGCGTTTTAATTTACGACTTGTATCTAAATCGTTAGTTGAATTGGAAAAAGAATGTGAGCATGTAGAGGCGTATACGTCCATTATTCAACAGCGATTTCGAAATAGATTACAAATAGATTTTATCAAACCAGATGATGTTTCCAATATATTTATACCACCATCGACGATTCAGCCATTAGTAGAAAATGCCGTACAACATGGTTTAAAAAATGTTTTTGACCATGCTAAAGTGGAAATTAAAATTGAAAAATATGATGGGAAAATAAATGTCTCTGTTAGAGATAATGGTTCTGGATTTCCGGAACATATTTTACCTCTGGTTAGTCATAAACCATTAGTAGGTGATATGAATAATGGCACTGGGATATATAATGTTAATCAACGATTAGTTCGTTTAATTGGAGAATCAGCACAGCTTCACATTCGTAATCTACCAAGTGGTGGTAGTGAAGTGAAGTTTTCAATTCCAATGGCTGAACAAAATGTAGAAAAGCGGGTGATAGGATGAACATTCGAACGATGATTGCTGAAGATGAGTTAATGGCGAGAAAGGAACTCCTTTATTTATTAAAAGACGAAAAAGATATCATTCTGACACCACACGCAGAGAACGGGGAGCAATTAATTCAACTTTATTCTGAACATCAGCCAGACTTAATATTTCTCGATGTAGAAATGCCTGGATTTACAGGTGTTGAAGCAGCTCGTTATATTACGGAGCAATCTAACGGAAATACTCCTTTATTTGTGTTTACAACTGCTTATGATGAATATGCATTAGATGCTTTTGAAATTGAAGCAGTGGACTATTTATTAAAGCCGTATGATGAAGTACGCTTTAAAAAGGCGATGGCTCGTATTCGAAAGAGTTTTGCTAGTAAAGAGAAAAAAGAGGAAGTAGTCCCAAAAGGAAATGATAGCTTACCCCCAAATCCTACAAAGCTATTAATAGATGATGGGGAGAGAATGGTAGTATTATCACCTGAATCTATCTATTATGCAGTTCCGAATAATAGAATGTTAGAAGTCCATACGGAAGATAAAGTCATTATGAGTCGAATGACTTTACAAGAATTAGAGGATAAGTTGGCAGGACATATGTTTTTTCGCGCCCACCGTAGTTATTTAGTTAATTTAAATCATGTTTTGGAAATTACCCCTTGGTTTAATGGAACGAGTAATTTGACGATGAAGGATAAGAAGCGAACAGTAATTCCAGTAAGTCGGTCAGCGAGTAAAACGTTGTTGAAGACGTTTCAAGTATAGGAGAGTAGCATATGAAAGCAGTTATTCAAAAGGAATTTGGTAGTGCTGATGTACTTCGTTATACGGATATACCGATTCCAGAAATAGGTGATCGTGAGGTCTTAATCAAGGCAGCATACACAAGTGTTAATTATGCAGATATAAAAACACGTGTAGGCAATAAGGGAAAGGGGAATTTTCCGTTCATTCTTGGGCTAGATGTTGCAGGAGTAATAGAAGAGGCTCCGCACGATTCTCCATTTTCAAAAGGGGATAGAGTTATAGCCTTTCCGAAAAATGGCTCCTATGCAGAATATGTAGTTGCAAACGAAAAGTTAGTTTACAAGATTCCAGATAATCTATCCATGGAGAAAGCAGCAGCCATGCCAACTGTTTCGATACTAGCATATATTTTGTTATTTGAAATTGGGCAAGTAAAATCTTCCGATACAATTATTATCCATAGTGCAGCAGGGGGAGTGGGGTCTGTGCTCGTACAACTTGCCAAACTAGCTGGTGTTAGGCAAGTTATAGCTACAGTTGGAAATATGAATAAACAAGATTACGTAAAGAATTTAGGGGCTGACTTTGTTTGTACATATGAGACATTTGTGGAAGAGACATTAAATCAAACGAATCAAAAAGGTGCCAATATCATTTTTGATTCAATAGCTGGAGAAGTTACAAGCCGAAGTTTGGACTGCTTAGCATTATATGGAACATTAGTACAATTTGGGAATAGTAGTGGGAAAGCAGGCACGTTTAAAACAAGTGATGTCCATAGCAGTTGTCGTAATATAAAAGGATTTAGTTTAGGTACTACTCGAAAAAACGATCCAGAACGGTTAAAGCCCGTTGTGAAAAAAGTGTTAGAGTTAATTGCATCCAATAAAATCACTGTTCCTGTTGCAAAGATTTTTAACCTAGAAGCTGCAGCAGAAGCACATCGTTTTATCGAAAGTCGTAACTATCAAGGTAAGGTGCTGATTAAAATTTGATAGATAAAGAGAATATGAAGCATGCATTAGTTGTCGGTGGAACTGGGATGTTGCAAGAAGTGTCACTGTGGTTAGTACGAAATGGGTATCATGTGTCTATTATTGCCAGAAATCGAGAACGAATGGAACACCTCATAGAAAAAGCTGAGTCAGAAAGCCAAATCACGCCATTATTAGTAAATTATCATAATGATCATGCTCTACAAGAAATAGTAAAGAAAACTATTAAAGAGAATGGGAAGATTGACGTAGTACTAACTTGGATTCATTCCAATGCTAAAAAGGCACTTCCAATAATTATGCATGAAGTTGCAAATCGTTCAAGTAAATGGGAACTTTTTCATATTCTTGGTAGTAGTTCCAATATAGATAAAATAAGAAGAACGGTTAAACCGCCAGAAAATTGCCTCTATTATCAAATTCAATTAGGGTTTATAATAGAAGGTAACCATTCAAGATGGCTAACTCACCAAGAAATTTCTAATGGTGTCATAGGAGCAATCTGTACGAAACAAAATGTGTATACAGTAGGACAACTCGAACCATGGGAACAGCGACCTTAATATACAAAAGGGTGAATGGGATTAATATTGGGAGTTTAGTTGAGAAGGGGTGGAACTTTGTCAATTTACGAATTCATTGCATCGAATGAAAAATTAGCAACATTCGAAGAAGCATTGGCTGATGAAGAAATTAAGTCATACAATGAGTTGTTGGATATGGGATTATCAGAAGAACAGATTAATATTCGTGGAATCGATCTAAGTGACATAGATCGTAATGAGAAAATATTTTATATTCAACTGCCCGAAGAACTTCAAAACAGTCCACTAATGGTAGAGGAAGACTTTCAAAATTCATTCGCTCATTTTCTTACCGATAAAAAATACATTTATCGAATAAGTGGCGTAGAACGTGCAGTTCCACATCTAGGTGGTTATATTGGAAAATACGCTAATACATGGAACGAACTAGAACTTTGGCGTGTTAACGAAGATGACTATACCACTGATACTACTGAAATCCCAATTGCAGTAAGACATTTACCTAGTGTAACCTTGGAAGATTTAGAAGTTTTTTATGAGGGGACAGTCCCTAGGAAATTGATACTTGTACAGAAATAAGAAGAATAAAATAGGAGGAGAATAATGACTGAGATTATTGTCTTTGTTATTGTTGTCTTTGCTTTGGAATTTCTTTTTGTTAAGTTTATTAGAAAAAAGTTTAATATTACAGTCTACCCTAATTCAGAAAGATACATCAATCAGACACATAAACAAAGTGAACGTATATTGCTCTTGATTGCCGTTACATTGTTTATCCTTTCTTACTTTTTCAACTATCTCATTGTCGGTTTTGCAGTAACCCTTTTATATGCATTAGTCTACCGTGCTTATATGGAATTTAGATTTGAACGTGAAGAGAGGGAATACGTCATTACTATTGTAAAAAGTTTAGCTTTTTTAGTAGTTATAACTGGTGCGCCACTTATTTATTTTGCTTAATCTGGAAGAAACCAAGTAAAACAAGGGCTACAAGTTGATTCAAATCGATTAAAATGATGTTGATTTGGGTTATCAACTTTAAAATGTAGATAATAATTTACGAAATGAAGCTGATATTCAATCTCAAGGTTAAAATGCTCCAAATTCAACACGAAATGAAGTTGACTTACTTACCCAAACTGAAAAAGAGTACCATATTTATAAAAAACTCATGCTCCAAAATTAACTCCATGATTTCTACTCCATGAAAAACCATTCACCACCCAAATAAAACCATTCAAACAGAATATCCAACCGTTTGCGCTGATTTAACATTATGAATGTACAAAATAATTATAATGTTTAGTAAGCGCTTACAATAAAAGTATAAATTTTGGAATTTGGGGAGGATGGTTTTATGGCTCAACCGAAGCTTTCAGAAGAAAATAAGAAAGCAGATGTCGACTTTGAGAAAGTTCTAGAAAGTTCTCAGTTTAAGAAGCTTATGCAAAATAAGAAAAAGTTTATTGTTCCATTAACAATATTTTTCTTAATATTTTATTTCTTATTGCCAATCTCTACATCCTATGGAACGTTTCTAAATAAACCATTTATTGGTGACATTACTTGGGCATGGGTATATGCTATTTCACAATTTATTATGGTTTGGACTATCTGTACAATCTATGTTAAAAAAGCGAGCTCCTTTGATAAAGAGGCTGATGATATCATTAATGATCAGATTGGCAAAGGAGGCAGCGCTTAATGGATCCAATAGTAGTTATTCTGTTCGTAGCAATTGTTGCTTTAACACTTGTAATTACTTACTATGCAGCTAAGCAGACGAAATCAACTGGAGATTTCTACACAGCTGGCGGTGGACTTACTGGTTGGCAGAACGGTCTTGCTATCGCTGGTGACTATTTATCTGCAGCATCATTCCTAGGGATTGCAGGTGCAATCGCATTAAATGGTTTTGATGGATTTTTCTATAGTATCGGATTTTTAATTGCCTATTTAGTTGTATTACTTTTAGTTGCGGAGCCACTTCGTAACCTTGGTAAATACACTCTAGCAGATATGATAAATTCACGTTTTGATGCAAAAAAAGTACGTGGTGCAGCTGCACTTAGTACAATCACCATTGTTTTATTCTACATGATTGCACAGCTTGTTGGTGCAGGAGCACTTATTCAGCTTTTATTTGATATTCCATATTGGGTTGCAGTATTAATTGTTGGCGTGATGATGACAATTTACGTACTATTCGGTGGAATGATCGCTACAAGCTGGGTACAAATTGTAAAAGCAGTTCTATTAATGGCAGGTATGGTTATTGTTTCGTTCATGGTTCTATGGAAGTTTAATTTCAATATTGGAGCTATGTTTACGGAAGTAAAGCAAGCTACTAGTCATGGTGAAAACTTCTTAAATCCAGGGATTAAATATACGAATCCACTTGGAACGATTTCACTAATGTTAGCACTAGTATTAGGAACAGCTGGATTACCTCATATTCTAATGCGTTTCTTTACAGTTAAAGATGCGAAAACAGCGAGAAGTTCCGTTATTACAGCGACATGGACAATTGGAATTTTCTACATCCTAATTGTTTTCCTAGGATTTGGTGCAGCACTTTACGTTGGGGAAAGTGAAATTCTTGCTGCAAACCCAGGTGGTAATATGGCAGCACCACTACTAGCTGAGGCAATTGGTGGAAATATACTATTTGCTTTCATCTCTGCGGTAGCATTTGCAACGATCTTAGCAGTAGTTGCTGGTCTAGTATTATCTGGAGCATCGGCATTTGCTCATGATATTTATGGAGAGATTATTAAAAAAGGGAAAGCAACAGAAAGACAACAAATGCTTGCTGCACGTTATGCAGCGCTAGGAGTATCTGTATTTTCGATTGTCTTATCTTTAGGTGCTCAGTACTTAAACGTAGCATTCCTAGTATCATTAGCATTCTGTATTGCGGCAAGTGCTAACTTACCTGTTATTCTTTATACGGTATATTGGAAGCGCTTTAACACAAATGGTGCAATCTGGGCATTGTTAACAGGATTATTCTCAGCGTTAATCCTTGTATCTATGAGTCCAAGTGTATTCTCACCAGTGGAAGGGGCAGCATTATTTGTAGGAAATCCAATCTTCCCATTAGATAACCCAGCACTAGTGAGTGTACCATTAGGATTCTTAGCTGGATATTTAGGTACAGTATTCTCGAAAGAATATGATTTCCAGCGATATGCAGAAGTTAAAGTTCGAGCAAATACTGGTTACCGAGGATAAGTGGGAACTGGGGCAAGTTCCTCGTCCTTAAAGATTTGGAAATCTGTATAAAATATTTGGAAAAGCGCTGTCCGCTATTTGGGTAGTTGCTTTTCCATTTACCGGGATATGGGGACACGACTTGTCTCTTCATCCAAAATTTAATGTATGTTAGCTACTTTTTAAAAATATATTGATAGAAAAGGGAAAATGAGGAGGAGTGTCATGAGTCAAGAAACACTTGTATTAACAGAAGAAAAACTAAAAACATATCCACAACAACCTCATGGGGGAAAATTGGTGGACCGTGTACTTAGAGGAAAAGAAGCAGAAGAAGAAATGGAACGAGCTAAGACGCTTCCAATGATAATGGTTGATTTAGAAGCGGTAATTACGCTTGAAATGATTGCAACCGGAGTATTATCCCCAAATGAAGGATTTATGATTGAGGCAGATTACAAATCTGTATTAACGAATGGTCGTCTAGCCAATGGGGTTGTTTGGCCAGTACCACTTAGCTTTGCACCTATAGGTGACCGAAATAAGCAAGTTATCGCTGGTCTATCGGTAGGAGACGAAGTGGCTTTAGCAGATGAAACGAAAGAACCTGTTGCTATTTTAAAATTAGATGATATTTTCCACTATGATCGTGAATTCCGTGCGAAGCATTTATTTGGTACAACCGACCGTAATCACCCAGGAGTGGATTCCATTTATAGACGTATGGGTGATACAGCATTAGGTGGACCAATTACATTGCTACGCCGTGTACACTGGGGACCATTTGAAAGCATCCGTATGGAACCGAAAGATACATGGAAACTATTTTATGAAGATAAGAAAATGAACTCTGTTGGAGGTTTTATCACTGGTGCAAACCCACTTCACAGAGGTCATGAGTATATTCACCGAAACGCATTAGAGGAGTTGGATGGATTATTTGTTCAGCCTCTAGTAGAAATGGCAAAACGTGAATATACAAGACATGAATTCCGTATGCTTTCATATCGTGCTGTGCTTGAAGAATATTATCCAAAAGAAAGAACAATGCTTGCACCTCTACGTGTAACGTATATTTTTGCAGGACCACGTGAAGCAGTACTACATGCATTAATTATGAAAAACTATGGTTGTACCCATGCACTAATCGGGCGAGACCATGCAGGTATTGGAGACTATTATGATAAATATGCAAGTCACACAATATTTGATGAGTTTACGCCAGAAGAATTAGGTATCGATATTCGACTATTCCATGAGGTATTCTATTGCACACGCTGTGATAATCCAGCAACAGAGCAAACTTGTCCTCATGATAAAAAATATCGCATTAACATTTCTGGTACTGGTATTCGTGAATTACTACGATATGGTGTACTACCACCGAAAGAAATTGTTCGTCCAGAATCGGCAAGAATTGCGATGCAAGGTATTCAGCCGAAAGGTATTGACGAGAATGGGTTAGCGATTAATCCTGTTGGAAAAACCATTAAGAGTATTTTCCCTTATTATCTAGAAAATACTCGTATCGGTGGACCAAAACGTCGTAAATCTCTAGAAGTAGAACAATTAACAATTGAAGATCTAGAAGCGGTTATTACCGATGTTCGCGAAAATGCAGACCGTGTTTATAAAGGTATTTTTGAAGAATTCAGCTATGTAACCGATAATTTACGTAATGTACAGCCAGAGTGGGTTGCAGAAGCACGTGAATCAATCCGTCGCCAGCAAGAAATGGTTGTTGACAACTTAGAAGAAAAAGTAGATAAAGCATCAGAAAAAGCTTCAGATGAATTTATGTATCAAGATAAATCAGAAGCATCCCGTGAATTAGAAGTTGCAAAACAAATCCTTAATGATATCCCTGCTGCATTACGTAAAGAGGAAATGGAATATCGTACTTGGAATCCACTTCCGTATAAGCGTTATCGTGGTGCGGATGAGGAGTGAAAATAAAAGAGTATCCTTTTAGCGGATACTCTTTTTGTGCGACGGGCAGTTGCACATGGCGCTGATAATTCAGCGCCTGTTTTATTTCTTTTAGGACAGAGACGTCACTGAGGTGAAACGACTGGATGACAGAAAGAAATTAGATTTCCAGATGGT
>NZ_BMEY01000035.1 GCF_014637405.1 Ornithinibacillus halotolerans | reverse complement strand
TGGCAATCAAAAATTTTGCGTTAGTAGATAAATATAATTATAAGAAGGCACAATAAGCTGATTATCCTGCTTATTGTGCCTTCTTTCCACGCAAAACTTCCGATTGTCCCCTGAAAGAACCGTCCCTATGTTCTTTTATGTTCTTTAAAAAATGGGAGGTTTTTTCATGATGAATACGAAAACACATATAAAATCGATAACTATTGTATTGCTAACAACTCTAGTAATAAGTGTTTTATTTGGTAGTATTGTCTCCAATCATGTATTTGCTAGTTCGAAAACGGATGAAGTTACATATTCCGAACAAGAGATATTCGAGGGAATTTTCTTTGGTTGGGGAGAATATGGGGAAAAGGTGAACAAAGAGGGTTATAAATATAATCAAGATGCAGAACAAGCAATTAAACAAATTACAAGTTTGATGGAAAAGAATCATCCTGAGTATTTAAAAGAGCTATATGAAGCTGTACAGGATAAAAATCCAGTTAAAATCGATAGCTTCATTCAAGATGGGGCGAAACTTATCCAGGAAACTGTGAAAAATCATTCAGAAGATTTAATTGCTAGTGGGGAAAACTTTACATTAGCTGGTGAGGCACAATGCCTATATGCAGTAATTTGGAAGTGGATATATTTGTGGTCATCTCCGTCTAGCGAACCGAAATTACAAGTAACTTCTGATAACTCGGATTTACTTAGAGAACAATTGGTGGAAAGAATTATTAGCCAATAAGAGAGCAAAGGGACGGTTCTTATGTTTCCATTTTGGGAAAATGGGTTAGGAGCACAAGAACCGTTCCTGATCGCAATTTCGATAATAGAGGAAGTGTGGTAATTGTCCATGCTTCTTTTTTTGCTTCCATTCAAGAGAAAGGCTCTCAAATATAATGGAATATATTGATGTGATTAAAACACTATATTTGAGAACCCTGACAAGTTTGTTCCCTTGATCCCCACCTAAATACAATCTTTGTATTATGCGGGAAGTAGTGTTTGTATTTGATAGACTTCGTAATTATGTTGATTATTTATCAAATTACATTAAGCATTTTCAGGATTTTCGATATTGTCCCTGAATGGATCTGGACCTACCTCATAATCGGAAGCGATCTGTGTAGTAGGAGAAGTAATAGACAAACCAATCAGTAAAACGAATGCAACAAGAAATTTTTTCATAGATTATTCATCCTCTCATCGAAATTTGTTCTTTTGTATGAATTGCTAATTTATACATCGTATTTGCTCTCTTATAATCGGAATGCTTTTCATACTGATCCGCAAAGATTAATGCATAATCATAAGTTAAGTTTAGTAGGCGGTTGTTTGAAAAGAATTCCATACTAACTTTTTCTATTTCTATTAAGTCTTCCATCCATGTATTTTCTTGTAACAGTACAGTGAATACGCTTAGTTGAATTTCTTGCTCTTGTGAAGGTGTCTCCGTAGTTAAGTTGTTGGTCTCTTGGAGGTAACGCATAGCTGTAGCGTAATCCTTTAAAATATAGTAACAACGGATTAGATTTACGTAGGTTCTTGCTTTTTCTGTTGTATCATTAAATTCTAATCCTTTTTTGTAATAGGCAATCGCATGATGATAATTATGTTGTAATTCATAGCAATAGCCTATATTGTTATAGACCATACTTAAATAGTAAATTTGGTCTTGTTCTGGTAAATATTTAAGTAAAGATTTGACTCGATGATAAGCCTCGATAGACTCTTCATAAAATCCGGTATTGTTATAGCTAATACCTAATAAAATATGACATTTTGCAGTTTTCATGAGGATGTAATTGTCATTAAAAATAGATAGGGCTTGGTTAGCGTAATGAGTACTTCTTTCATAGGAATATGTTTTGATATAGTTATAGGCTAGTAAATAATAGAATTCTCCTAGTTCGATTGGTTTAGCAAGGCTGCCAAAGTCTTTTACGGCTAACAAATTTAACCCTTCTCGGATTGCATCTTTATATTGCTTTATGATGAAACTATAAAACATGTAGACATAGACATATAAAAAGTAGTTTCGGTTATAGCCTGGTTGAATATGTTCTTCAATCTTATTTAAAATCACTGCAGCTTGTTCGAAATTTTTATTTCTCAGTAAGTAATAACTATAGACAATTTGATACTTTAAATATAGATCTCCACCAGCAGTGATTGCATGATCTTTTATCCGTTCGATGTCCATATTTGATTCACAATTAGCAATTAAAGATTCGTACCAGTTTTCGATTTGTTCTAGGTTATCATCACTTTGGGTTGCTATTTGATAATAATCTAAACCGAGTCTTTCAAATAATAAGACGTAAATATCATCCTCAACTAGTACTTGTCCATTCTCGATCCTACTTAAATAGGAAGGAGAACAAATTCCAAAGGATAAATTTTCCTGACTTAAATTCTTCTCAAGACGTTTGACCCGTATTAAATTACCAAACCCTACTTTTTCCATTCTGATTCACCTCCTTATCATATAATCAATACTTATATTATATTAAAATTTCAGAAATAAAAAACAATTAAGCGAGACTAAAGAGACGTTTCTGGTGCTTCATTGAGTCCTAATGTAACATGTTGAGTTGGGATTGTGATCGAGATGTTTGAGAGGGGGTAATGCGTTATTTGTCCATCGTTCAATGGAATAGGATGAGGAAGTAATTGGGTACTATCCACCAAATGCTAGAGTGGAAATTCTAACGCAAGGGGTAGTACCCTTTTTAGAATTATTTACGGTCCAGTAGTAATTTCAGTAGTAATGACTGATGTATACGTACCACTTCTAACATCTTTTGGTAGTAATTTTAGAGTTAGTGCATCTGTCGGATCAAAAGAAACGGTATATGTCCCCATGCCGCTATTTTCAGGAGCACTTAAAATCTTTACACCAGTACCACTATCAATGGCTCCACCCGCGGTAATAATATCACCCACAGGAGATGAACCTTCCGCATCAGTTGCAATAGCTATGCTAGGTTTGTCCACAGTTAAAGAGCCAGTCGGTAATGTTAAACCGGAATCATCAACAGCTGTAAATTGCGTAGCATGCATAGTTACATTCCAACCCGCACCTGTACCTGAAGGGTCAGTAACATTAAAGGAGTCGATATTAGCAGTTGTCGATTGGATTTTACCCTCTAATACTACAGCATTGAATGTACCGACTACTAAAGAATCCATTGCTAATGGTTGTCCTGTTATGGATACATTACTCTCATTAATTTCTGCTGCACTTGCAAGGTTTCCAGCAGGAGCTACTAAAGTTGCACCTAACATCGTAGCAACGACTATTCCACCAACCATCACTTTTAATTTATTAAACTTAGTATTTGGTAGATTTTGTTTAACATAACTTTGTGCGGCAAGGTGAACTTGTAACTCATTATCTTTTCCTCCAAATTCTTTAGAATATTCTTCTAAAAAATTCGACCCAGCATCAAGATAAAGTATTATTTCTACATAATCATTTTCGTTCTTTACAATCTCATGACTTTTAAAATTAATCAATTGACTACCTCCTTTCTTAAATCATCCATCATAGTTTCAACTAATTATAAAAAACCATGCATCAGGGAAACACTAAATTAAAATATAAGGAGGCTATATATGTATAGATATAGGAACGTTATATTGGCATTTTTACTATCTTTTGGATTCTATTTTTCCTTAGGTATACAGCAAGTATTTTCTGAGGAAACTGGGCCACCACTTAGCATTGAGCCAATCTATCCTGAAAACCAGGAAACTAACACGAAAGGTTATTTTCGGTTGAATGTAGAACCAAACCAAAAACAAACCATAAAGGTAAGAATTACAAATAATTTAGATGATGATCAGAGAGTTACGATAAATAAGGCCAATGGGTTTACCAATCCAGTAGGAGGGATGTTGTATAGGGAAACGGTTGACTCACCAGATTCCGTTTTATTAGATGATGCTATTAAGTTAGTTAGTTATATGACTGTTGATTCAGAAGTAATCATTAAGGGAAAAGAAACGGTTGAAGTACCAGTAGACATAACTGTACCTAATATAGATAGCGGTACGATTTTAGGTGCAATTCGTTTTGTAACAGAGGGGGAGACAGATAATGAATCGGTTGAAGGGGAAGGAGGATCAGCGAACTTTGTTTTAAAATCAGAAACAGTCCATTCGATAGCTATACAGTTGGATTTACCCAATTCCATAACACCCGATTTTTCATTGGGGGAGGCAGGGTTTACGTTAAAAGGGCCAAGTGCTTATATTGAAATGAAAAATGACGCACAAATGATTCAGGAAGATATTTCAGGGGAATATAGACTGGAAGACTCGAATGGAAATGAATTATTCCAAGGCGAGATTCCTTCATTTAAAATGGCACCGAAAACTCAAATTCAATATCCCTTTCAATGGAATTACCAGACTTTAGAAGATGGTGATTATAAGTTATTTGTTACGGCAGATGTTAATGGGAATGAAGTCGTAGCTGAAGAAATATTCTCTATTGGGAATGATGAGGTAGAAGAGTATGTAGAGCGAAATCAGCCAGTAATTCCACAAGGTAAAACAGATAACAGTAATACTAATTGGCTGTGGATGATTGTAGGAGCAATAATATTAGCTGGATTTATGTTTTGGTTAGGTAGAAGGAAAAAGTGAAGTGGGGGGGACAGTTCCCCCCTTAAAGTATACCTACCTTCAACCATTCAACTTCTTATAAATCTGTAGCATTTGTTGTCTTTCTTCCTCGGTGAGTTTTTCGAAGAGGTTTTTTCTTAGCTTTTGTCCAGATTCGTGGGCTTCTTTTAGAACTTTTTCCCCATCGGCTGTAATTTCTAAATAGAAGATTCGACGGTCATTTTCATCAGTGGAGCGGGTAATTAGCTGCCTCTTTACTAATTTTTCTGTTAGATGGGTAACTGTCGGTGGTGTTAGGCCGAGTACTTTTGCCATATCGGAGGGGCGGCTTTTTCCATGTGCTTTCAGATGACCAAGTACTAAAACATGGGATACGCCCAAATCGTTATTAAAAACTTTATTCCACTGAATAATCAGGTTATTTGTTACTTTGTCCATATTATGTATGATCTCGAAAATCGTGAACTCTTGCACGGACTTTTCCCCACTTTCCGAAAGAAATCCCCAAATCCAATCGGGTAATATTTTTACTTATTATACCATATTAACAGGTTACCATCCGACAGCAACTTTCCTTGGATTCAACATATGCGAGGGGAGCTTTTCGCAAAATGTCTGGAATAGTATTATTTTATTGCATATCTAATCCCAATTTAGTAATATTTAGTTATAAATAGTTAGACGTCTAAATATTTAAAGTATAAATAAATGATAGAGCATGATCGTCAGTTTTAAGTGTTTTTATTTAACGAATTGACAACGCTTTAATACCTATGAATTAGAGCTATTTCAATTCATAGGTAACCGTCATTTTATATCTTTTATTAAGATGCAAATAAGTGTAGTTTAAAGAAAGGCAACATACAAAAAGGGGTGTATCGAGTTGAGATTAGAAGGTAAAGTGGCAATTATCACAGGTAGTGCTTCAGGTATTGGAAGAGGGATGGCACTTGCTTTAGCAAAAGAAGGGGCACATGTTGCAATTGTTGATATTAACGAAGAAATGGGTCAGAAGACATTAGTAGAAATTAATCAGTATAGTGAAGGCATGCTTATTATTAAGGATATCTCGAAAAAAGAAAATGTAGAACAAATTGTATCCGATGTAGTGAGCAAATTTGGAAAGTTAGATATTTTAATTAATAATGCACATGCTTCCAAACAAGCATTATTTACGGAAACAACACAGGAAATGTTTGATTTATCGTTCGGAACAGGATTTTATCCAACTGTTCACTTCATGCAAGCTGCATATCCAGAATTGAAGAAAACAAAAGGTAAAGTAATTAACTTTGCTTCTGGTGCAGGTCTGAATGGACAAGCGACACAAACTTCTTATGCTGCTGCCAAAGAAGCAATTAGAGCGATTTCACGTGTTGCATCGAATGAGTGGGGGCCAGAAGGAATTAATGTTAATATCATCTCCCCAATTGCACTTACTGCCGGTGTTGAACAGTGGAGTAAGAGTGCACCTGAATTATACGAAGAAATGATAAATAATATTCCGCTAAGAAGAATGGGAGATCCAGAAGGGGATATTGGTAGAGTTGCTGTATTTCTATCTAGTGGTGATTCCGATTATATTACTGGCCAAACGATTATGGTTGATGGTGGTTCTACGAAATTACGTTAAAGATAAAAAAGGGGGATGGCTTAAATGGGTAGAGTAGAAGAAAAAGTGGCACTAATCACAGGTGCAGCTTCTGGTATTGGTTTGTCAACAGCACAAATCTTAGCAAGAGAAGGGGCGAAAGTTGTCCTTGCTGATTAATTATTTCAGTATTTATCTTATTGTTCGCAGCATCTAGTTCGCGATGATTTTTGTAGCACTTATTCTTTTTGCTTTTGTTACTAGTGGAATTGGAATTATTGCACCATCTCTAACATCAAGTCTATTTGGAAACAAAGAATATAGCCAAATTTACTCCAATGTATCATTAGGACTAGCAGTAGCTTCCATCGTTGCACTGGCAGCGTATGGATACATCTTTCAATTTACAGGAAGTTATTCTGGAGGATTATATGCCATATTAGTCATGCTTGTGATTAATATTATTACGGTTATTATTGCTTACAAAGGAAAAGCTAAGTTAGAAAAAGCAGGTTTATGAAATTAATAACTTTACGTAAAGGGGAATTACTATGAAAAGATTAGAAGGAAAAGTTGCCATTGTTACTGGTGGAGCACAAGGTATGGGAGCAGCTCACGTGAAACGCTTCATTGAAGAAGGAGCAAAGGTTGTTTTTACAGATATCAATGAAACCCAAGGACGTATTCTAGAAGCGGAACTCGGAGAAAATGGTAAATTTGTTAAACAAGATGTAACGAATGAATCAGACTGGCTTCGTGTTGTAGAAGAGACAGAAAAAGCATTCGGTTCCATCGACATTTTAGTAAACAATGCCGGTATTACCATGGCTAAAAACATCCTTGATATTAGTGTGGAAGAGTACCGCCGCATTGTCGATATTAACCAAGTATCTGTATTTTTAGGTATGAAAGCAGTTGCTGCTTCTATGCAGAAGAATGGTGGCGGATCGATTATTAATATTTCTTCCATGAACGGTCTAGTTGCTGGTGCTGTTGCCTATACGGATACAAAATTTGCTGTTCGCGGCATGACTAAAGCAGCTGCGATGAACTTAGCGCCTATGGGTATACGTGTAAATTCAGTCCACCCAGGTGTTATCGCTACACCAATGGTAGTTCAAGAAGATACGAAAGCAGCAGTAGAAGAATTCGCAAAACATATCCCATTAAAACGTGTAGCACAACCAGAAGAAGTATCCAACATGGTGCTATTCCTAGCATCTGACGAATCAAGCTACTCAACAGGATCCGAATTTGTAATCGACGGCGGAATGACCGCACAGTAAGTGGTGAAGCGTGGGACGATTCACATGCTAAAATAGGTATTTATATAGGTGGTGCCTGACACCTCCCGAAAAATGTTGGTTTTTGTCGAATGGGAAAGGGGAGATGGATGAGCCATCTCCCCTTAATTAATACTGTGACGAAGGTGTTAATTATTCAGACCAATAGTCGATCATCGCATTTCCATAGGTGCTGATGATGAGATTACCATCTTCGGTTACTTTTCCGTCTTTCTCTAATTTATCTAACTGATTCAGGAACAGTTGCATATGGTGAACGACTTTTGCGCCGTCTCCTTGTCTTTCAAAGTTACTAATTGGGGTCAGTTTATTTTGTAAGACCCTTGTCATCGATGGTATTTCAAATTCAAATCGATTCTGAAGTAGAACAGAACTCAATACGCCTGTGTTGATGCCATTCGGTAAATCATCAATGACAATAGCTGCGATATTATAGTTCGTATCGTCACCATTTGGATTGTAGTCATTTTCAATATTACCAGCTGCATCGACAGAGAACCACTTAATGACAGATGTTTCTTCGATTGTAATGGATTCCATTAAATCTCTTGTTCCACCAACCATAACAGCAGCAGAATCCATTGTTGGTTTGGAGCCGTCTAAAGTGTAATAAACTGTCGCTGGTTCACTCATTTCAAATTCGATATCAACTGGTCCGTCATAAATTCCTCCTTCTGGAACTAGCGTTGTTTCCGGATTTGTTTCATCATTTGCATTAGCGAGCGCTACTTCAAGTAGTCCAATTAATCCATTCGCAAATTCCATTGCTTCGGCATGGCCTTCTTCAAAGTCTGGTTGGAAGCCAACACTAACCCAGCGCTCTCTCTCCTCATCCCAAAGATCTGCACCAACTTCAAAGTTCCATGCGTAAATGTCGTGGTTATACCATAAAGCATCGGCAGAGTTTCCGCCTGCAGAATATAACACATCTGGAATTGGACCTGTTCGACCTGGTAGAATCACTGTTCCGCGATGATTTTTAATTGTTTGTAAAATATGTTCGGATGCTTCCCAGAAATACGCTTCCTCTCCTGCAGTAGGTACAGGTAGTGGATTACGGTCAGCGTCATAAGCACCTGGAGACCACATGAAGTATCCTCCGTATGCATGAATGTTCATCGCAAATTTAATGTTTGGATTTTGTTCTGCTAACCAGATTAAGTTTTGTGCTTCTGGTTCAGAGTTCGGTTCTGGTCCAGCATACGTACCAGACGTACAGCTTGTCGAACCACCGATATATCCATTGTAGACAGAGCCAACTTCATGGTTTCGGTTTAAATCTACGCCCCAAGAATTGCGGTAGGCTGGATCAGATGCTTCTGGTCCACAATGATTCGTTATATTTTTTCGTTGCATATTGTAATCAAAGAAGGAATAGTGTCCACCATCAGGGTTCACGGTTGGAACGATGAAAATATCTAAATTATCCACTAAAGCTTTCGTGTTTTCATCAGTGTAATAGTTTCTTAGTAATCGTTCTGCCGTTTCAACCGAAACAAGTGGTGTCACCCATTCCCGTGCATGTTCTTGCGAATAGCCAAGCACGCCAAGCTTTGAACCGTCACGGTGTTTCCCGATACGAATCGCTTTTACCGTATACGGATCTCTGGAAATATCGGCTGGTGCACTCAAATTATCGGTTAACGAAATCGTGGATTCTGGTTGTACGACTCCACTTCCGTCAGATTGTCGATATAAAGCGGCTGTGACAAGGTCACCTGCCGTTTCATTAATGGCAGCAATAACTTCATTTGCAGTACTAGCTGGTTCGCCGGAATCATCGGTTGCTAAGGAAACGGTAATTGCACTACCATCCACCGATACGGCTAGATCTTGATTCGCTTCATCTGGTGCCTCAACTGTAACGGTAATATCATTTCCACCTTCATGTCCCCAAGCTTTTGATGTTAGGACAAATGCCGCAGGAACGGTACTACCAAGGGTTGCTTGTGCATGTCTACGATACCCATTTGTTTCGTAAGGTAGATCAATAATTTCTGCTAGTTCTGGGAATTCTTCCGCTAGTGATTCGATTCGCTCCGTTATTTCGGTTGGGTTCATATAACGGTCGACGAAGTTTTGAAGGTATTCACCCCCAACAGGTGTACCATCCTCAATCCATTCCGTAAGCTCTGTTTCGACTTGTCCATTTTGGTTAGTCGTGATGACAACATTATTTGGAACGGAATCAATCTTTGTTAACACATAGTGATACAAGTAGACACCGGCATCAATTTTTCTAACCATGTTTGCCGTTTGTTCTTCGCCGTTAGCATCTACCCATTCGGCTGTCATTGTTACATCACGTCCTGCACTGGATTTTGCCTCCAAGTACAGAAATGTTCCTGACTGGTTCGTGAAGTAATCCACACGGAACACTTTAATTTGATCTGTTTCACTCGATAGTTCGAACTTATTAAGACTTTTTCTAGCTTGTTGGTTCAACATACGTTCTACATCTTGAGCGGTTTGAATCACATTCACTTCATAGCCTTGGGATTCTAATAGTTCCGAATCGTCTTCGGACAGAATGGCGTGGACCTCTAGCTCACCATTTCGCTCACTAACATATCCTGTTAGTTCATACCCACTTGCAACAAGGTTGTCCAACATATCTTCGCTCGGCACAATAATCTCCATCAGTGCCATCTCCGGAGCATCTTTTTCTACGATGGTTGGCGCAGCCGTTGTTGTATCAAACGCATAAGAAGTAAAGGCTATGGCTAGTGCACTGACAATAACCATAAAGTACTTGAAAAAACGTTTGACTTTCATTTCTTCCCCTCCCAAATAATATTAGAATTCGAAGAAATAATATCATACTTTTCCAAATATTAGAATATTTCAAACAACAAATAATCCAATAGAAATAGGGTTTAGACAAAGTTTTTAAAAAGGTAGGGAAAAGGTAATAGGGGGACAGTCCCTATGTGAAACGTTTCACAGGGGACTGTCCCCCTTTTAGATAACTCAAAAACTTCTCGACATGATTAGACAAGCAAATCTAGTAAAAAAGAGACAATATGACGTACTTTTCCAATTTATTTCGTATTATTTTTAGTAGTTTTATACTACAAAATACGCACCTGTACGGGAAAGTTGTCGAAGTATGTAAAACGATTATTCTTCATTTGACAGATTATTCTGATACGCTTGTCCTATATCATTGGGTGAGGAGTGGTAATCTTGTTAAAAGTTCTATCGAAAGTGGGGATAGGTCTTGTCTTAGCAGGAGGTGTTATGCTTGGTGGCCTGCAATTACATGACAAACCCACAGAGGAAACACGCCAATTTGATTTAAATCTAGCAGAATATGTGGCAGTAACTCCAGAGTTGGCTAATAAAGCTAAAGAACTGGGGGTAGATGTGTCTAAATCAGATCCGGCTGAAAAGATTGCAAATCACGGTAAAAAGTTCCAACGGGCCGGCGATAATCATGTTGCCTATAGCGAGGCTACAGGGGATGTACCGGTACTCGTACTACTTGCCAAGTATAAAGATGGTGACGAACCAATTGGGGATATGGAAGGGCAAATCCCAGCTGAGTATTATGAGGATTTAATATTTGGTACAGAGTACAATCCGTATGAACTAGATGTGTTCAAGCAATATGATGGCCCAAATGTGCCAAAGGACCGTACGATGCAAAATGCGTACAAGGAATCTAGTTATGGAGCAGTTAATCTAGTAAGGAAAGAAAATACAGAATTTGTCTGGGTAGAGCTTCCAAAGGGTGCTTCCTATTACTTAGATCAAGACGGGACATATGCTGAAAATGGTACATATGTATATGGCAATGAGAATGGATATGCTCATTTAGGTGAATTCGTAAGGGACCTTCTAAGAGCAGCAGACGAACAAGTAGATTTCTCTGAATATGCGGAGGATGGAGAAGTACCGAATATTTTCATCATTCATGAAGGAACAGGGGCAGAGTTCAGTTCTGATCCGGCACAAATATGGTCTCATAAATGGAGTCTATTAAGTGCCCTTTACTATGGGAAATACTATGAAACTGGCTATACACCAGATGTTCTTGAGGGAATAAGCCAGGAAGAATGGATTAATAGAATAGTAGAAGAGGAAATGGTCTATGATGGCGTCCTTGTCAATAACTATAATATCCAACCTGCTATCGGTGGGAATGTTGCTGGATATTATTTTGGAACAAATAGCTACTATGAAGAATTAAAAGACGGTCCATACCCTGCTCAAGTTGGGGTGTACGCGCATGAGTTTGGTCATGCTCTTGGTTTACCGGACTTTTATGACACGGATTATACATCAGAGGGTACTGGGAACTACTCTCTCATGTCAGGAGGTTCTTGGATGAGTTACCCAGATGCTCCACCATATTGGGGGAACTCACCAACGCATTTTGACCCGTTCTCTAAGATTTTCTTAGGATGGGTAAATCCAATTGAAGTAACACCAGAAGATGGGGTACAAGAGATTACGTTACCTCCTATCGACCAGGCGGAAGCGGATAACGGAATTGTTAAGATGGAAGTACCGGGAACAGGTGGTACGGAGTACTTCTTATTCGAAAATATCCAACAAAGCGGCTTTAACAAAGGATTCACTAGCCAAGGGGAAGACTCGCATGGATTAGTTGCATGGCATGTGGATGAAAATATTATTAATTTATCTCAGACAGTTGGATTCCGTGTCAATAACGTGGAAAACTGGAAGAACAAGCGATTCCAGTATAATCAATCAGAGGTAGCAGCTGACGGTACAGTAGTCACTCACTATGGTCTATCCGTACTTCAAGCTGATGGAAAATATGACTTAGAGAAGTATGTAAACCGCGGAGATTCTGGAGATTTCTTTAAGACAGGTTCTGAGTTAACACCGAACTCCGGAAAAGTCCATACTGGTTCTTATTACTTCTGGAAAGGCTATAATAATACACCAGCAAACTCTGGTATTCATGTAACAGACATTACTGAAAATGAAGATGGGTCGATAACTGCTAAGTTTTATTATGGTAAGAAAAAAATAAAGTAATAAAAACCCTGAGTCCAGTAAAATGGGCTCAGGGTTTTTTGTGAAGCATGGGGGTCCATGCATCTTTTTTAATTGGTACCATATTTTGGTGCCTGACACCTCCCGAAGTATGTAGGATTTTGTCGAATTAATAAACGCTATTTAATTGGGTTCCCTTTCTCAATAAATTAGATTATAAAATAGCATAATAAAGAAGGCACGATAAGTGGATAAAATCTACTAATAGTGCCTTCTTTATTTATTTGGATACAGTTCCTAACTACTTCTCATTTTTGATTGTTTTTGAATGTTTTTGGTGGTAAAATACTGATTATGGAGGTGTGCCATGTTAACTGAAGAAAGGCATTCTTTTATATTAAACGAACTGAAACGTTCTGGCATTGTTAAAACGCAAGCAATTATGAAAGCGTTAAATTGCTCAGAATCCACGATTCGAAGAGATTTGGACCACTTGGAAAAAGCGGGGTTTTTAACCCGTGTTCATGGTGGGGCTAAACGAATTTACAAAATCGATAAAGAATTATCCATACAAGAAAAAACATTCAAAAACATTCAAGAGAAACAAAAAATCGCCAAATTAGCAGCATCCCTACTAAACGACCAAGATGTAATCTTCTTAGATGCTGGGACAACAACATTGGCATTCATAGATTATATCCAAGTAGGGGATATTACAGTTGTAACGAATGGTATTCAGCATGCAGCATTGCTCGTTGAAAAGCAAATTAAGACGATCCTTTTAGGTGGTACGATCAAATTTTCCACAAAGGCGATGATTGGTTCGATGAGTCTTCGGCATTTGGAAGAGTACCGTTTTAATAAAGCATTTATTGGAATCAATGGGATTGATCAAGAATTTGGCTGTACAACCCCAGACCCAGAGGAAGCTGCAATTAAAAAGTTAGCAATCCAACAATCTGCTACGAGCTATCTGTTAGCAGATGAGACGAAATGGAATAAAGTAAACTTTGCGAAAGTATGTGATATATCTGATGTCACGATTATTACGAATCCAAGTTATGTCGACTTAACAACTTATCAAGAAAATACAACCATTTTGGAGGCAACATCATGATTTACACTGTAACCTTGAACCCTTCGATTGACTATATAGTGAACGTCCCCCAAGTTGCGCTCGGGGAATTAAATAAAATGGACAGTGACTTGAAATTACCTGGTGGAAAAGGAATTAATGTCTCCAGGATTCTACATGAACTGGACATTCCGACTTGTGCGTTAGGATTTCTAGGTGGATTTACCGGAAACTTTATCAAAGATTGGTTAGAAACAGACGGTTTAAGAACAGATTTTATTTCTATCCAAGATGATACGAGAATCAATATTAAATTAAAATCCGATGTGGAAACAGAAATTAATGGTCGCGGACCAGCTATTACGAATGAAGAAGCAAGTCAACTGATGGAAAAATTAGCTCGGCTAACCGCAGAAGATACGGTCATTTTATCGGGTAGTAAACCGCCGAGTTTGCCGGATGATTTTTATAAACAATTAATTTCTATTATTAAAGAAAAAAATGCTTCCTTTATTATCGATACAACTGGGAAGGACTTGCTTGATGCGTTAGTCGATCAGCCGTTACTAGTGAAGCCAAATAAGGAAGAATTGGCGGAACTATTTAATGTGACGATGACGAGTGAAGAAGATGTTCGAACCTTTGGTGCCAAATTGTTGGAGTTAGGTGCACAGCATGTTATCGTCTCGATGGCCGGAGAAGGTGCGTTATTATTTACGAAAGATGGCACGTATAAAGGGACGAACCCAAAAGGAACAGTGAAAAATTCCGTTGGTGCCGGTGACTCGATGATTGCTGGTTTTACGGGAGAATTTATGAAAACGAAAGATCCTGTGCAAGCATTTAAAATGGGAATTGCATCTGGCAGTGCGACAGCATTTTCCGATGATTTAGCGAAGCAGCAAGATATTCTTGCATTACTAGAACAAGTAGAAGTGAAAGAAATCTAAAATGAAAGGGTGAATAACATGAATATTACCGATTTACTTAGAAAAGACATTATGATACTCGATTTACAAGCAACTGAGAAAGAAGCGGCGATTGACGAGATGATTGCTGGACTAGATAAAAGCGGTGTCCTCACTGATGCAGCGGAATTTAAAACAGCTATTTTAGCTCGGGAAGCACAAACTTCGACTGGTCTTGGTGATGGAATTGCAATGCCGCATGCGAAAAATAAAGCGGTAAAGGAGCCGACTGTACTTTTTGCTAAAAGTCAAAAAGGGGTCGACTATGAATCATTAGATGGACAACCTGCTTACCTATTTTTTATGATCGCAGTTCCAGAAGGTGGAAACAATACTCATTTAGAAACATTAGCAGCTCTTTCGAGAAAGTTAATTGACCCAGATTTTGTCGCGCAATTAAAAGGGGCTTCAACACCTGATGAAGTTCATGCGTTATTTGTGGAAGAGGAGGTAGAGGAGGAAAAAGAATCTACCGAAGCTCAGCCGGAAGGGAAAAAGCCATTTGTTGTGGCGATTACAGCTTGTCCGACGGGAATTGCCCATACGTTCATGGCAGAGGATGCGTTAAAGAAAAAAGCGCAAGAAATGAATGTCGATATTCGTGTTGAGACACAAGGATCAGAAGGGTCTAAAAATACATTAACGAAAGAAGAAATTAACCGTGCAGATGCGGTCATTATTGCGGCGAGTAAAACAGTCGATTTAGCTCGTTTTGATGGAAAGCCGATGATTCAGCGCCCGGTTGCCGATGGAATTAAAAAATCGGAAGAATTAATTACGAAAGCTGTTAACAAGGATGCCCCAGTTTACCATCATGATGGTAGTAAAGCCGCAGATGATAAAGAAGAGAAGGCTACTTCTGTTTGGGGTAAAATTTACAAGGACTTAATGAACGGGATTTCTCACATGCTTCCATTTGTTGTTGGTGGCGGAATTCTATTGGCTTTATCTTTCCTTTTTGAAAGCTTTTTAGGTGATGATAGTACGACATTTACTTTCCTGAATGAACTGGGCGGAAACGCGTTTCATTTCTTAATTCCGATTTTTGCCGGGTTTATTGCGTTAAGTATTGCAGATCGTCCAGGATTAATGCCAGGTATGGTTGGTGGGCTCATTGCGGTCAATAGTAATGCTGGATTTCTAGGTGGATTAGTTGCCGGATTTTTAGCTGGTTATGTTATTTTATTTTTACGAAAAGCATTACGTGGCTTACCGAAATCATTAGAAGGATTAAAACCGATTCTTTTATACCCAGTTTTAGGACTGTTTGTTACAGGAATTCTTATGTACTTCGTCTTCGGTCCAATCTTTGCAACGATTAATACGGCGATGGTTGATTTCCTACAAAACTTAGGGACAGCGAATGCGGTATTATTAGGAATTGTACTTGGTGGAATGATGGCCATTGATATGGGTGGACCATTTAATAAAGCGGCATATGCATTCTCCATCGGTATTTTTACGGATACTGGAGACGGAAGTTTAATGGCTGCGGTTATGGCAGGTGGTATGGTACCACCACTAGCGATTGCGTTAGCAACGACTTTCTTTAAACAGAAATTTAATGAAGATGAACGGAAAGCTGGAATATCGAACTATGTGATGGGAGTTTCCTTTATTACAGAAGGGGCGATCCCATTTGCAGCAGCTGATCCATTACGCGTCATCGGATCATCAATTATCGGTGCAGCAATAGCAGGTGGCCTAACCCAATTCTTTAACGTAGCCATCCCAGCCCCACACGGCGGAATCTTCGTCGTCCCACTGGCAGAACACCCATGGCTATTCCTGTTATCCCTAGTGATCGGATCTGTCGTTGCAGCGGTTATATTAGGAGTGTGGAGGAAGAAGAGGTAAATAGGTGTCTGACACCTCCCGAAGTTTGTTGGATTTTGTCGAAAGGGTTAAAGAAGTCAACTACTCAATAAAAAATGCATGTGGAAGAGAGTTTCCGCATGCATTTTTATTTTGTTGGAATAACACACCTGTTAACTATTCAGGAAATATATAGCTACTGTAAGGAAAAGGGGAACTGACATACTCTTTAATTTACTTCTTGGCCACAAATCAACTGTTGCGACCACTCCCCCTATTATAAGGATAATAGTTCCAATATGTTTAATAACAATTAGTGATAAGATATTTCCTAATTGAGCTATAAATAGACCAATTATGAGAAAGCCTACCGTAAAAATAAAGTGAGGAGTCTTGAAACTTCTTTTAACATCGGTTTTTTCTTTTTCATCCATTTTCACATATCCTCGATAGATAAACAAAATTGGTATACCCCACATTAACAAAAAAGGGATTATTTGATCTGGAGCTATATTCAAATGAACTCCTCCCTAGATAATTGTAAAATATGGCTTACACGACTAATTCATCCACTAGATGACCTTCATTTATATAGAAATGATGGAATCTCTTTATGTTTTTAAGTCGATTTAGTTAATCATTCTCCCTATAAAGAAGAAACAGATTTGTTGATAATTGTGAACTTATACTCTACAACCGAACCGTTTAATAGAAGAGGGGGACAGGTTAATAAGCTCTCTTCTGGTGATTCAATATAGCTACTAAAAATATTGGTATAAATAATAACATAGTAAAAGACAGGAAAGTTAGGAAAAGTAATTTTCCTCCATTGAATAGAAATAGAACCATCATAAAAACAGCTAGTCCCATAATAGACCCTTTCAGAATGTTATCAAGACTTAACTCCGCTGAAAGTATTACTTGTCTAAGTAGAAGATAGGCAGCAGCTAAGAGAAGGGTGGAAGCGAACAAAAACATAATCCCAGGAACAATCAAATTCCACATCAGATTTGAATTCACCGAACCTTCCACACCGGAGTTGAAGAAACGGAAGATGACGCCCTCGACGACGTTACCAACAGAAAACTGATGAATTGGTAAATAAAGAGACTTCGCCCAAATAGCCAACCCAAAACTAATAATGATAAGAGAATATGGAAGTAGTGCAATTAACATAGAAACACCCCTTTTTATATAAGGATATGCAGCTTGTCCAGGAAATAGGACAAACTTTTTGGGGGAAGAGCAGTGGGGAAGTCTGTGCGGGTAGTGTCTCTGTGAGGGGCCACTATGAAGGTGCCTGACACCTCCCGAAGTTTGTTGGTTTTTGTCGAATAGTTGATGCTCGTATCAGTGAGAGGTTTTCATTTTGAGGAGTATTCTATCACTATGGATTAGTGATGCTTCCTTTACGGGTGAATGTTCAAGGCAGTCCTGGCTTATGAGTGTAGTCCAAATAATTTGTCAGATTTTGAAGGAATTTTAATCTGTCGTGTTGAATCAATATAGTGTAGGTAATTTGGACTATAAACAAGAATGGAAAAGGAATAAGTTAAGTTAGAACTTAATTACGGCAAAGGGGTTTTGTATATGGCGGCACCACTACGCAAAGTAGATGAATACTCGACTAATTATTCAACAAATAATAGAAAAGGGAAGTTTATCTTTATCATTATTTTGGTATTATTAATCGGTTACTCGTTAATAAACGGGTTAGAGATTAATCAGCATAAGAAAGTAAGAGAATATTTAGAAACGAGGCAACAGTACTTCTCAGCAAGTGATTCTGACTTTAAAGAGTTGCTTTCTAAAGTACATCAATCCAAAGATATCAGCTCGCTTAACTCCGATATTATCCAAGTTAAAGCTTCGCTAGAGAATCACTTTCAAGCTTTTAATGATTTGAAATACCCAAAGAATTTCGAGCAATTACATAAAGATACTGGCGAATGGTTTATAAAAATAGTAGTTGTATTGGATTATTTAGAGATAGTAAGTTTAAAGAATTCTTTTCAGGCTGAAGTATTCAATCAATATATTGCAGATGTAAACAATGTATTAAGTAAACTCAAACCAAGTTTTGTTCAAGGTTTACAAAAATCAAATATTAGATACATAGTTGAACCGGAAGGACATATTACTTATTGGATAAAGGAAGACCAGTATAGGCAGTAGTGAAGGAGAAGAAAGAGCCATTTATTGTATAAAGATTAAACAAAATTGAATCAAAGGTGCCTGACACCTCCCGAAATATGTTGAATTTTGTCGATAACCCGGTACTATCAATGCGAGGAATTATCGACAAAAAATGACAAAACTCGGGTGGTGTCAGGCACCTTAATGATGGAACCTTAATAGAATTTTACCATCTCAATGCGATGACTAGGTCGCAGCAATCGCCATTGAATACTTTGTTATCTAGCATGATGTGGATTCCTGTTGGGGTAAAGGTTGTTTTCACTTTAATGTTTATGCCGGTTGAAACGATTAATTCGTTTACTTTCTCCTCATTTGACTCCTGGGCTAATGTCATCAGCTGTTTTGAGAATTCTGGATCACCTGCGAGCTTATCGACAAGTAGGTCAGCTTGCTTCATCAATAACTGAAACTTTCGCACCGATTCATCCAACTTTTGTATATTTACAGGCGGAAATGATCGTTTGGTTCCTCCTGTGTTGGTGGACATTGCAGCCTCGTTAACGAATGTTGGAACATAGTTAACGAAGGCGGTATTATTTCCCTGTGGTGGATATGTTGGATAGGGACTGTAAAAGTATGGATACGCGTAATAATACAAGGGAAAATCCTCCTTTCAAATATTTCATAGTTCTTTTATCGTATGTATCTTGGGCTAGGGTGTTTCCACTATATGTTAATTTATTTTTCTGAGTGGGGACAGTCCCCCAACCCTATCTGTAAGTGCGTAACCATCGACAAAAAATGACAAAACTCGGGTGGTGTCAGGCACCAAAAAAAGGCACCAAAAAAGAACGTTTCTCAAGCCTCATTGTAGAACTACCAAATGATTTAAGAAACGTCCCTATTTATTTGCTTTCGACTTATCTAATAAAACTTCTCATCCTTCACACTCAAATCATAAATATTTTCCAAAATTTCCGTTCTTAATTCGACTAACTCATCGTATTCATAGAAGAATTTCACTTTTTCATATTTCACTTCTGTTTGTCCTTCTAATTCTTCCGGATCCATGACGACAAAGGCAGTAAATGCCTCGGCAAAATCCTCTACTAGGTGTATCCCCTGGTAACTGTTAAAGAAATGATCCTCATATTTCATAAAAAATTCTTTGTAATCTTCTTTAGAATTCCAGTCCACTGCTTCATGGTCAACTATAATATCCTCCCAAAATGCTCGGTAATAGTGATATAAATAACTCGATTCATTGAAGCATCCCCAGAAGAAATAGGTTGGACATTCCCCAGATGCATTCTCAATTAATTCTTGGTTATCAGAAAGATAGGAAAGGTAAACTTCCCTATCGATATTTACTTGACTCTCATCAAGTGTCAGTACATGAGCAAATTCATGCAAAAGAACGGACCGGAAAAACGGGCTGTAATCTGGGATGCCTTGCCCCATCCCTATGTATATTTCTTCAATGTTGTCTTCATCTCTGCGAACTTTAAAACCGTATTCGTTTGAATTCGTCCAAACAATGCTTTTCACATCTTTTCTGTAGTCAGAAGGAATCATATTGGCAAAAATGTACCAATAACTCTCTAGTCTTTCTGCCCCGTTTTGGCTCGCTTCCACTGATTTTTCTTCGATGAAGTCATCATAATATGCAGTAGTCTGCATCTCTCCTAATCCACCAGATTCATCAACGTGATAATATAATATAGTTTCCTCCAGTGTTTCATCTAGCATAGGATAATAGAAATGATTTTTTCTCTTATCTATACTCCAATTGCTTAAGTACTTGGAATGAACCGATTGAAAACAGTCGCCTCGTTCTAATGTATCTTCCACTTCTTTACATTCTTTCCCGCGTATCGCAAAATTTCCAACCATGTCATCAATAGATTTACTTACTTTGACTGTATTTGGATCAGTCTTTGTTTCTTCTTCCTTGTCATTACTACAGCCAGTAAGCAGTCCTATGAAGACAATAGCTCCTACTAGTAGTAACCATACTTTTTTCATTCTCACCCTCCTAAAGTATCTTATTTTACTAATTATTACGATTATTTAGGAAAAAGGTTTCATTTGAATATATGCCAAATAGAAGGTGTCTGACACCTCCCGAAATATGTTGAATTCTGTCGAAAGACCAAACGCAACTATTAGTGCGTAACCATCGACAAAAATTGACAAAACTCGGGTGGTGTCAGGCACCAAAAAAGCACCAAAAACAGGGGAGCTGTCCCTCTCTATGTAGTTCTTTCCTCCCAACCTATTACTTAGTGCTCATTTCTAGAAAAATATCATTTTTGGAAATGGTGATATGTTAGAATTGGCTTTGAATATTAAGGGATTGGAGAATGCAAATGAAAAAGATTACTATTTTTTTGCTTTTTATTATGATTTTTCTAATGTCGTGTGCATCCAATGAAGCACCCGAGAATAATGGGCAGAACAACAACTTGGAATCAGACAGAAATGAAAACAACACCTCGTCATCTAAAGAGGTGGAAGATGATAAGAAGAGTGATGGTTTTGAAGAGATTGACTTAATTGATGTCGAAGGAATAGTATCGACAGTTCATTTTGGTCTAGATCAGGATGGAGATACGATGCATTGGGGCGAGAAAGATACGTTTGCATCTAATGACCTCAGGGGTAAGGTTTGGATGGATGGAGAGATTATTTCCATGGACATGGACCGATTTGGACATGGTTCGATTATTACACCGAGTGGAAAGATTGCTAATAGCGAGTCCGAAGATAGAATTTATACAGTTATCTTGTTAGACCCACGTACCGGTGAAGTTGAAGAGTTTACAAAAGATGATGGGAATAACGATATAATTATCCCAGCAATTTTTAACTTTAGAGAAGACCCACTTGCCTATGCAAAGCGACGGGAATATACTGATGGGTTGCAATATTTTGTATGGTATTTGGAAAGTAATGATTTTGTTGAATTCGACATGACTGAATTTATTGAGGGGGAAGTTGGTGAGATAGCCAATCCGCAATACGGTACCGTCATGCTTAGCACAAATGGGGAAAAAGTGCTCCTTGGGTATGATGAAGGAATTTTTCAGTATGATATCGAAACTCAAGAAATGGATACGTTACTAACGAAAGAAGATAATGCGCTAACACTAGCATATACCAATGCAGATGATAATTACCTCCTATATTTTGTCAATGAACAAGATGATGATTTTAATCATCCATTGTATGCAATTGATCTAGAAACGAAAGAAAAATTCGAGATTGGCTTAGGAAGAAATCCGCATATGTTGGATGATGGCACTATGTTCTATCAAAACAATAATGAGCTCTTTGTATATGATTTTGAAACGAGAGAAAGTCAGTTACTGTACACAGTTGAACTAGAAGAAGATGAAGAATTAAAGTTTGTTAGGATTAGTCAAGATGGCAGTACACTCGCATATGCCTATGAAATTGAATTAGAAAAAGGCGAGGAAATGAAAATTAGAGTGTTGAGGGCACATTAATGGGTGTCTGACACCTCCCGAAATATGTTAGATTTTGTCGAAAAGCCAACTGCATATGTAAGAGGTTAATCATCGACATAAAATTACAAAACTCGGGTGGTGTCAGCGTATAATGGTAAATAAGTCAACCATCGTTTTTGCCTAAAAAAGGCCGACCTTAAGTAAAACTCTTAAAAGTAATTTTTAAAAAGTTCTTCTATCACAGAACCTTTATGATGGAACTCT
>NZ_BMEY01000034.1 GCF_014637405.1 Ornithinibacillus halotolerans | reverse complement strand
TTTATCAGATGGTATCCTTTTTGTTTACTAGGAAGAGTTAGAATATTAAAAATAAACGTAGCACTTACCATTCGAAATGGAAGTGCTACGTTTTTAATTATTACTGGGGTTTTGTCCCAGCCTCTTTCTATTTAATCTTTAAAGAATGCAATGACTAATGCACCATCTCCACCATAAGTGGAAATAAGCGGTCCCATTTCAGTAACAAAAGTTTCTTTAAAAGGGTATTTTGCTTTAATTTCATTCAATACAGAATTTGCACGTTCTTTGGCGTTACAATGAGTCATTACTAAGATTTTATCTTCTACGGATTTTACGTAATCACCTATTTGATCTACAAAACGACGAATCGATTTTTTGTCTCCGCGAACTTTCTCTGCAACTTCAATTGTACCTTCTTCACTAGCCTTCATAAGAAGTTTAATATTCAATGTCTTAGCAATAGTACCTTTTACTTTATCGACTCTTCCGCCTAGAACTAGATTTTCTAGAGTACGTAAAACAAATAGAGTTGCTGTCTGCTTTACCATTTTCTGTAGGTGATCTGCAATCTCATCTAGTGAGTAGTTTTCTTGAATCTTTTTAAATGCTTCAAATAAAAGAAGTGCTTGTCCTCCTGAAGCTGTTTTTGCGTTAATAACTTCTATTTTTCTATTAGGTTCTTCTTCAAGCAACATATTCTTTCCAGCAATAGCATTCTCATATGTACTACTTAATCCACCAGATAAACTAATCATTAGAATCTCTTTTGAAGCTTCTATTTTTTTATAGCCTTTATAAAAATCATTTGGACTTGGTGCAGCAGAACGAGGTAATTCTTTTGTTTCTTTTATCTTTTTATTAAAACCTTCAAGGTCAAGATCTACACCACTTTTATATTGTTGATCTTTGAAATTTAAATATAGTGGAATAATCTGTATGTCGACAGTGTTCAATAGCTCTTGTGGGATATCAGCACCGCCATCAGTCATTAACTGAATTGACATAGAATCACCTATTTTCTTTAAAATTTTACTATAAGTAGTATCTATTATATCGTTATTAAGTGGATAAATATAGTTAAGATTTAACGACTTTTTTATGGATAGTTACATTAGTCTTACGAGTCGTACTCATTATAAATAAAAATAAACCGCAAATTACTATAGATCCTCCAAGCCATTGTGTCCAAGTAATTTTCTCTCCTAATATAAAGTAAGCGAGAATGGACGCACCAATAGGTTCAAAAACAATCGCCATACTTATTGTAGAAGTGCTAAGCCATTTAAGTGCCCAATTAAATAGTGTATGTCCGAAAAAGGTTGGGATAATAGCTAAAGCTAAAAATATTAGCCAATGTTCTTTTGGGTAACCAAAGAATTCATTACCTAGTACAATATTATAGATTATTAAGGTAACAGAGCTAACTCCGTAAACTAAGAACGTGTAGGTCATTAAGGAAATTCTCTTTCTTGCACTTTGTCCAAAAAGGAAATATACAGTCATAGCAACTGCACCAAGTAGGGCGAGAATATCCCCAAATAAAGCTATGCCACTAATTTGAAAATCACCCCAACTAATAATTATACTTCCTAAAAGGGCGATAAACATGCTTATTAGAGCGCCAGCAGTAAATCGTTCCTTAAAGAATAAATAAGTCCCTAAGAAAGCAAATATTGGTTGTAACGTGACAAGGACGACCGAACTCGCAACAGATGTATAATTTAGAGATTCAAACCAGAGAATAAAATGAAATGCGAGGAAAACACCGGCTAATATAGATAATAGCCAATCTCTCTTGTTAATTTGTTTGAATTCATGTCGATACTTCACTAAGATAATTGGTAGCATTAATAGAACTGCAAGTAATAATCGATAATTAGCGATAATAGCAGCAGGTGTATTGGTTGCTAATTTAACAAGTACAGCAGATGTCGAGATAGAAATTACACCGACAACTAGTGCTATATATGGATTAAACGGAGGGACTCTCATCCATATTCCTCCTTAAAAAAATTCATTCAATGATATATATATTATCATGTTCAACTATAAATATCATTTACAGGCTAGCTTGTACTATTCGACATGTGTTATCATTAACTAACGGTTAATTTGCCACGGTGCGTATAAATTATAGGGAATGAACCCCTTGTATGAAAATCTCTGGCTTTTCCACCATAGGTCAAGCCTTTTCCACTTGAGAAAAAGTGAATGAAAATTTATATTACTCTAGATACATTATCTAATAATAAGATGTTCCAATCCATGGGGGACATGTAATATTTAAAATTATGGATAAGATAAAATAAAATGGGTGATGTGATTTCGGTATAGGCATCACGGCAAGTTCAAACGCTAAAACAAGATAAATTATGCATAAAGGAGAAATAATAAGCGTGACAACATTTAATGAATTAGGTATTTCAAACCCAATTATGAAGTCTTTAGAAAAAATGGGCTTCGAGGAGGCAACTCCAATCCAAGCTCAAACAATTCCTCTAGCTATTGAGGGACATGATGTAATAGGTCAAGCGCAGACTGGGACGGGAAAAACTGCTGCTTTTGGTATCCCAATGCTAGAAAAAATTAATACGTCAGAAAGAAAAGTTCAAGGTTTAGTAGTTGCTCCAACAAGAGAACTTGCAATACAAGTTGCAGAAGAACTTAATCGATTAGGTAGATTTAAAGGGGTACGTGTACTTCCGGTTTATGGTGGAGCACCAATGGATAGACAAATCCGCTCTCTAAAAGACGGTCCACATATTGTTGTTGCTACACCGGGAAGATTATTAGACCATTTTAGAAGAAAGACAATCCGTGCCAATATTGTGCATACTGTAGTGTTAGATGAAGCTGATGAAATGTTAAACATGGGATTCATTGACGATATACGTGAAATTCTAAAACAAGTTCCAAGTGAAAGACAAACGTTACTATTCTCAGCTACAATGCCGAAAGAAATTCGTGATATTGCAACCAACCTAATGAACAGTCCAAAAGAGGTTAAGGTAAAAGCGAAAGAAATGACTGTTGAGAATATTGTCCAGCATTTTGTTGAGATCCCAGAAAAATATAAGTTCGATACATTGACAAACTTGTTAGACATGCAGAATCCTGAATTAGCAATTGTTTTCAGTAGAACGAAAAAACGTGTTGATGAAGTAACGGAAGGTTTACAAGCAAGAGGTTTTCGATCTGAAGGGATTCATGGTGATTTAACACAAGGAAAACGTATGTCTGTGTTAAATAAGTTTAAAAATGGCCGTGTTGATGTATTAGTTGCAACAGATGTTGCTGCTCGTGGTTTAGATATTTCAGGTGTTACACATGTTTATAACTTTGATATTCCTCAAGATCCAGAAAGCTATGTTCACCGTATTGGTCGTACTGGCCGTGCTGGTCGTACTGGGGAAGCAATCTCATTTGTTACACCAAGGGAAATTGCTCATCTTCGCTTAATTGAAAGAGTAACGAAGAGTAAAATGAAACGAATGGTACCACCGACTAATAAAGAAGCTAGACTTGGACAACAGCAAATCACTGTTGACAAAATACTAAAAACAATCGAGAAGAATGAATTAGATGCATACCATCAAACTGCAAATGAGTTACTAGAAGAACATGATTCTGTAACAATCGTTGCAGCAGCATTAAAGATGTTAACGAAAGAAAGAAGAGACGTACCAGTTCAAATCTCTGGTGTTGCACCTATTAGTATTAAGAAAGCTCAAACAGACAAAGGACGATCTAATAACAAACGTTTCTACGGCAAACGTAATCAAGGCGGCGGAAAAAACCAAGGTGGAGGCAGAAACCAAGGTGGCCGTAATCGTAAAGGGAATTTCCAAAAAAGAAGAAACCGTGATTAATTAATTTGTGTTTATAGATATAATTTGCAGAAATGAAAGAAAGGCTCCTTTTAGCATAGGAGTCTTTTCTTTAGAATAAATATGTCAAATTATAGGGGGAGAAAAGGGATATGAGAAAGCCACCAATTCATTTGATCTCAAAGGATGCAATTAAGGCATGGCAAATAACCGCAATACTTTATGAGGCAATTGCGTGGATTCTAACTGTTATTGGTTTTGTATTACATATTGTAATAGACTTTCCATTATGGATTGTATTAATTGTCTTAGGGATAACGTTAATAAGTACCTATATTACTGTCTTTTTATTACCTAAGCTTAGATGGAAAAGATGGCGATATGAGGTCTTTGAACAAGAAATTTACATTCAGCATGGTATCTTAATTGTTAATAGAACGCTCATACCAATGATTCGAGTTCAACATGTAGAAACAAAACAAGGACCTATTCTGAAGAAGTTTGATTTAGCTACGGTATCCATTTCTACTGCTGCAACAACACATGAGATTCCAGCGTTATCGAATGAAGTAGCTTCTGATCTAAGAGACAAAATATCCGCGCTAGCAAAGGTGGATGAAGATGATGTCTAAACCAGAACGATTACATCCTGCTACAATTGTTTTTAATATAATTAAAGGAATTAGAGATTCTATATTTATTATCATTATTGCAATAGCTGGTTTAATGGATGTCAATATTTGGTATGCCGTATTAGGTATAACTATTTTAATTCTTCTAATTGTATTGATGAGCTATTTGTCCTGGAGCAGATTTACTTATTACGTCGAGGAGGAAGAATTAAGATTAGAGTACGGGATTTTTATTCGTAAAAAACGATTTATTGCTAAAAATAGGATTCAATCAATTGATTTGACACAAAATATCCTCCATCGCATCTTTAAATTAGTAAAGGTGGAGATTGAGACGGCTGGTACAGGTGCTGATGCTGAAGCCTCCCTTAATGCTGTTACATTATTAAAAGGTGAAGCGTTACGAGCACAACTGAAATCTCAATCTATTAATAAAGAGGAATCTGTAGAAGAGGAAACAATTTCAGATCCGACTCAAACTATTACAAGTAAAGGGATTTTAATTGCGGGGGCAACATCTGGAAGTGTGGGAGTATTAATCGCGATTGCAGCAGGGGCTATCTCAGAACTTGAACGATTTATTCCTGAAGACTTCTTTAACAATGCTTATCAATGGGTAATTGGACTAGGACTTTTAATAATTATCTTCATGATAATAGGTGGTTTAATTCTTCTATGGCTTATAGGGATTATCGGAACAGTTATTCGATATTGGAATTTTACTATCACAAAAATAGGCGAAGATATCGTCATTACACGTGGACTTTTAGAAAAGAAACATTTGACCATCCCATTACGGCGTATTCAATCTATTGGATATGTAGAGAGTATTATTCGACAGCCACTAGGTTATTCAACAGTCATTGCCGAGGTTGCGGGGGGATCTAATGAAAGCGGAGAGGAATTTTCAACAGTAATATTTCCTATTATGAAAACAGATGAAGTTTCTTCTTTTATAAGAAAATTCTTTCCTGACTATCAAATGGAAGAGATTGACTATAAATTACCGAAACGCGCGCTAAAATATTATATTACAAGAATGCTTTTACCCTCTCTTATTGCTTTTATTGCAGTTATTATCATTGTCCCTTATTTTACTTGGATACCGATTTTACTTATTGTTCTAAGTATACTGCTTGGTATTATGCAATATCGTGATACGGGATTCACCCTTGAGGATAGTAAGGTAACTATACGTTATCGATTCTTAAGCAGAGTGACAATGGTTATCGAACATAAACGAATTCAAGCATTTAACAAAAAGCAACATTTTTTACATAGAAGAGAGTTTTTAGCGACTATTAAATTATCTATTATAGGAAAAATGGGGCTAGGAAAGCATTTCCACATTAAAGAAATGGAAGAAAAAGAAGCGAATAAATTAGCAGATTGGTATTCTTACCGAGGGGAGGATTAATCCCCTCTTTTTTTATAGTGACATTAATATTGCTAAAATAATAATAACAATTATAGTAACTGCAACTGGATTTTGTCTTAACTTTGTTGAAAGTTTTCCCCGTTTCTTCCATCGATTAGGGTTAAATTGAATATCACCTTCATCTTGATAGCTTCTCCTGTATCGTACCGGATAATATCGTTTCGCTTTATTAAGAACTAAAGGAGCTATGATAAATCCGGCTATGAATCCTAACACATGTCCATAAATATTAATATTCGGTCGAATGAAGGTCATGATTAAGCCCAAAATAAATATGATCATGATAATTCGAGCACTTCCGGCGTCAATGAGTGATTTCCGAAATGCAACCATAAAAACATAGATGCCGAACAGCCCGAAGATTGCTCCCGATGCTCCGACATGGGAGAACATAAAGGAAGGATTTATAAGAAACGTAGCAACATTTGCTAAAACCCCGGCACCTAAATAGGCTAGTATGAACTTCCATTTACCAAGCATTTGCTCTAACGCTGGGC
The DNA here is from genome assembly GCF_014637405.1 of Ornithinibacillus halotolerans. GTDB lineage: Bacteria > Bacillota > Bacilli > Bacillales > Amphibacillaceae > Ornithinibacillus > Ornithinibacillus halotolerans. Next base: position 15,983 of record NZ_BMEY01000034.1, on the reverse strand, counting down.
CAAACAAAACTAGGGAAAAGGAATTAAAAAGCATATGCATTAAATCACCGTGTAGAAATATTGGTGTAATAAACCTCCAATATTCTCCTTTATGGATTTGATAATGTCTACCAACGCCCAAATCATATAAACGTTCAAAGAAACCAATCGGTAGGATATCTACAATCCATAAAGCAAGGTGAATAACGAGAATAGCTGATACAATTGGATAGTAGCGGATAAATTCTTTCATGCTTCGTTCGTTTCGAATAAACATAGTACTCCTTCTTTCTTAAGTATTGCAGTATTCCTAATGGTAATAATAAATAGTATGTACATTCTTAGATTACTATAATACTATTTTTACATAAAGAGAAACTTCATATATTAATTATTTTATAACACCTCTAAATATATAAGGAGATCAGCGCAAAATGATCAAAGGAATCGGAATAGACATTGTTGAGTTAGAACGAATTAAACAGAGCATGGAGAATAGGAGATTTATCGAACGAATTCTAACTCTTAATGAACGTGAAAAATTTGATTTATTACAAAGTGAAAGAAGAAGAATGGAATATGTTGCAGGGCGTTTTGCTGCAAAAGAGGCATTTTCTAAAGCAATGGGTACCGGTATCGGGAAATTAAGTTTTCAAGACATTGAAGTGATGAACGATGATAATGGTGCCCCAACCATAAATCTAACTTTTGCAGAGGATATGAATATTTTTGTTTCTATTTCTCATAGTAAAGAGTATGCAGTAGCACAAGTAATAATTGAAGAGTAAATTAGTAGTTTCTCTCTTAACCTTTGCATAATTACCAAGGTTGTCTCATATATTTTATTGCAAGCAGGAGGGAACAAGCTATAGTATTTTTTCGCCGTAAAGGAAGGAACGATAAGAACCATGGACCACTTTCGAGACTAGTCCAAATGACAGGAATAAAGTAGAACGTTTATTAGATGTTAAATTAGAAAAAATTAAAGGAGAGGATGGAATGATGAAGGGATGATGGTATTGTCTGATTAATTGGTTCAAATGGAGTATCGTGAATTCTTTCGGTGAGAGTTCCCTTTGTAATAATCGTAGAAACCTTAGAGGATAGGTTGGTAATTTAGGACAAGGGAGATGTGTTAATGATAAAAAAATCACGTATATTGATACTTTTTGTATTTGGAATTGTGTTATTCCTTGCAGCGTGTGGAGAAAAATCACAGCAGGATGTAGTGGATAAACTTGGAGAAAATGTAGCAGATTTGTCTGGATATAAGGCTAATGTAGATATGAAGATGAATACTGGACAAGAAGAGCAACTGTTTAAAATTGATGTGTGGCACAAACAAGAAGATTTTTACCGTGTTGCGCTAACTAGTAACAAAGATGATAAAGGTGGACAAATCATCTTGAAAAACAAGGATGGTGTATTTGTACTAACACCAGAATTGAAGAAAAGTTTTAAATTCCAATCTGAATGGCCAGATAATAGTAGTCAACCATACTTATATCAATCTCTAGTAGAAGATGTGATTAACGATGAAGAAGCGGAATTTACTGCTGATGAAAATAATTATATCTTTAAAGCAAAAACAAATTATCAAAGCAATAACAACTATCCGTATCAAGAAATTCATTTTAACAAAGAAAATTATGCACCTGTTTTAGTGAAAATTTTAGATACAGATGGAAATGCAGTAGTTGAAGTTAAATTTAATAGCTTTGAATTTAATCCTACTTTTAAAGAAAAGGATTTTGAAATTGAACAGAACATGGCAAGTGCTATGCCTGATGAAGTGCCTACTTCTGCAGATGGCGCTGTTGAAGAATTATCTGTAATGGTCCCATTATATACTGCTGGCGCAGAGCTGTCTGATCGCTTAGAAGTTGACTTAGAAGATGGAAAACGAATTATTTCTACTTTTACAGGCGAAAAGAATTTCACTTTAGTACAGGAAAGAAAAAATGTAGTAGAAACATTCTCATCACCAGTTGAAGTAAACGGAGAAATTGTTAATCTAGGATTTGGTGCTGTTGGAGCACTGACTGAAAATGCAATTGAATGGGATTATAATGGAACAAATTTCTATCTAGCAAGTGACCAATTAACAAGACAAGAACTTATCGAAGTAGCACAATCTGTTCAAGGTCAAGAGGTTAAATAATGTATGAAATTTGGGCAGGCTCATAGAAAGGGTCTGCTTTTTGTTTTATAATAAGATATATATGTTGGAAGAATAATAACTACCGAGTGGAAGGGAGTCATACCTTGTGGTAGACGGAATGTATCGTGAAACATGGGCAGAAATAAATCTTGATGCAATTAAGTATAATATTACACAAATAAAGGAAAAACTACCGCAAGATAGTAATATAATTGCAGTTGTAAAAGCCAATGCATATGGTCATGGAATTGTTCCTGTTGCAAAAAAGGCTTTAGAATCAGGGGCAAATGCTTTAGCGGTTGCAATATTAGAAGAAGCTATTATTCTTAGGAATTCTTCCATTACTGTTCCAATATTAGTCTTAGGATGGGTTCCAGCAAAATATGTTCCAATAGCAGCTAAGTATCAAATTACATTAACAGTCTTTCGAAAAGATTGGTTGGAAGAAGTAAAACAATTATCCTTACAACGTCCAGTATCAGTGCATATAAAACTAGATACTGGGATGGGAAGAATCGGTCTACGCTCTGATGAAGAATTAATAAGTATTTTACAAGAAATAGATAATAATAACGATATAAATCTAACCGGTATTTTTACACATTTTGCTACAGCAGATGAAAAGGATTTAGAATACTTTGAAAGACAAATAAAAAGATTGGAAGAACTTCTCGATGTATTTTACAAGCATTGGAGATCCCCTGTAACAGTTCATATCGGGAATAGTGCAGCATCTGTTCGTTTTCCGGAAAAAATGCATAATTCTATTCGTTTTGGCATATCCATGTATGGGTTGTATCCTTCTAAAATTGTAAAAGAAGAAAACAATATTACTCTTAAACCTGCTTTTTCATTACATAGTAAACTGATTAATGTTAAAAAAATAGCAAAAGGCGAATCAGTTAGCTATGGAAGAACATATATTGCAAGCGAAGATGAATGGATAGGTACGATACCGATTGGATACGGGGATGGTTGGACGAGAAAATTACAAGGAATGAGTGTTCTAGTAAATAATCGGAAAATGCCTATTGTTGGTCGAATTTGTATGGATCAAATGATGATACGCTTAGATAAGGCATATGAAATTGGAACTACAGTAACTTTAATAGGAAAACAAGGAAATGAACTGATTGAAATTGATGATATAGCTGATTATCTGGAGACAATTAATTATGAGATACCTTGTATGATTAACGAAAGAGTACCAAGATTTTATGTGGAAAATGGTAATAGATTACCGTATGAGCATAAAAACTAAAAAAAATCCAACGAAATACCTAATTTTTTTATTGAAAGTATTGATAAGCCTTTGCAATTACGGCTAGACAATGATATTATTAAATTTGACTAAAATTATTCAATATGTTCGTTCAGCAGTTGGCGGAGGTGCTTGATTTTGTCAGAGAGCTTACAAGAAGTGATGGTACGGCTACCAAAAAACCTACTAAATGAGGTGGATGGATTAGTGAAAAAAGAAAACGTGGATCTAAGCGAAATCATTTGTCAGGCTACTAGAAGTTATCTAGAAACCAAGAAAGAAGAATACATCCAAAACTTTTATAAATCCATGCAAAAAGGCTATCAAGAAATGGCACGAATCAATCTCTCTATTGCTTCAGAAGCATTTCAGGCTGAAGAGGAGGCTGAAATTACTCTAGAGCGCTCTGTGATCGGGGTGTAGAATTTGATTGTTCAAAGAGGCGAAGTATATTTCGCTGACTTATCCCCTGTAGTCGGGTCAGAACAAGGGGGCGTTCGACCGGTGTTGATCCTCCAAAATGATATTGGAAATCGATTTAGCCCAACTGTTATTGTTGCTGCGATTACTGCCCAAATTCAAAAAGCAAAATTACCTACTCATGTGGAGATTGACGCGAAACGATACGGGTTTGATCGAGATTCTGTTATTCTTTTAGAACAGATTCGAACTCTAGATAAGCAGCGGCTAACAGATAAAATTACTAAATTAGATGACTTAATGATGCAAAAAATAAATCATGCTTTAGAAATAAGTCTTGGGCTTAAAGATATGTATGGTCATTAGAACTCATAGTTTATAATAATAAACTGTGAGTTTTTTTAATGCCTAAAAATAGACAATCAGCATTATTTAGCTGGTAAGTCAAGTATACTAATAAAACTTGCATTAGAATTTGTTTGCAATAATAAACATAACATGTGACAATATTTATAATATTTTATTTATCGGGGGTAACCAGAGGATGAATAGAGATTTAAGGAACATCATTATAGAACATAATGATGCCATTATTCAAAATTGGTCTAAGGAAATAAACAAACTAAAAGAACAAAATTATACTTCAGATATATCAGATGAACTTTACGAACATAATAATCAAGAGTTTGTAAATGTAATTATTCATAGTATCAAGGGTACAGGTTCAACTAAATTAGTAAAAGATTTCTCTGATCGTATTATCCAGTTAGGTTGGCCACTAAGTTACATCACTGATGGGTTACTTGTATTTAGAAGGGTAGCTACTAATATTATACTTAAACAAGTTGACCATGTAGACAGTAACACAGCTAATGAAGTACTAAGAAATATCGATTCTTTAGTAGAGCCAATTATTAGGCAACTAGTTAATGAATACTCAGTAAGTTGGGAACATGTTGTTTCACTGCAAAGAATTGCCCTCCAAGAATTATCTGCTCCACTTATTCCGGTTATGGATAATATAACCATCATGCCATTAATAGGAACTATTGATACGGAACGTGCTAAATTTATTATGGAAAATTTATTAGATGGCGTGATGCGTCATAATGCTGAAGTGGTATTAATCGATATTACGGGTGTTCCAGTAGTCGATACAATGGTAGCACACCATCTATTCCAAGCAACTGAGGCTGTACGACTATTAGGGGCAAAATGTATTCTAGTAGGCATCCGACCAGAAATAGCTCAAACTATTGTTAATTTGGGTATTAATTTCTCAAACCTTCCTACGAAAAGTACCTTAAAAAAAGGTTTTATGCTTGCTCTTGAAATTACTAATAAGTCCATTGTAGAAATGAATAATAAATCTCAAACATTAGATGAACTACTAGGTAAAAGTACAGGGAGTGAAGAAGATCATGAGAATACCGATCTTAAAACTACATAATTATTTATTAATCTCTATTCAAACAGAATTAGATGACCAAACAGCAATTAATTTTCAAGAAGACTTATTACGAGAAATACATACAACGGAAGCGACAGGAGTAGTTATTGATCTCACCTCGGTTGAAGTGATTGATTCCTTTATAGCTAAGGTGTTAGGTGACGTAGTTTCGATGTCAGACCTAATGGGGGCTAAAGTTGTTTTAACAGGAATACAACCAGCAGTTGCTATGACGCTAATTGAGTTAGGTATTCATTTGCAAAATGTTCCTACTGCACTGGATTTAGAACAAGGTTTGTTGAAACTACATCAGGAAATGGGGGAATGATTATGAACTCCCTTTCCTATGTATCAATTATGAAAGAGTGGGATATTGTTGCTGCACGTCAAATGGGCCGTGAACTTTCTAAACAAATAGGTTTTGGCACGGTTGACCAAGCGCGTATTACAACAGCGATATCTGAGTTAGCCCGAAATATTTATCTATATGCTGGTGAAGGGCAAATATGTTTTGAAGCTATAAAAACTTTAGATCAAAAAGGGATCTTAATAATTGCTAAAGATAACGGTCCTGGAATAAAGGATTTGAGCCAAGTAATGGAAGATGGATATTCTACATCTGGAGGGCTAGGTGCCGGTTTACCAGGTGTTAGAAGGTTAATGGATGAGTTTGATATTGAAACGGAAGTAGGTAAGGGAACAAAGATTTCCACCAAAAAATGGGTGAGATAAATCAGTAACATATGCTTCTTTTACAACAAAGAAATACAATTGATAAGGTTCCTAATAATAGAACAGGAGAGGCCACTATGGATACGAAAGACTTAGATGCTAGAACATATGCTGATTTATTAAGTAGATATATAGAAACACAGGATGAGAGAGCTCTTTATGGTGCAGAAAAAATTTCTAAGTCATTTATTAGGAAGAATATACTACCTGAAGAAATTGTTAATCTACATATTCAAGCATTATTAGATATTTATCCAGAATCACGTGACCAAATATTACCTTCTATGAATTTCTTATTAGAAGCTATGATTTCTTATGGATTAGCACATCAAGAATACCAGATGCTTCGTGAAAAACAGTTAGAGATAAAATCTGAAATTCAAGTAGCAGCTAGAATGCAAAAAATGCTCATGCAGACTGAAATACCTGAAATAAAAGGATTAGATATTGGAGTTATTAGTGTACCTGCTAATCAAATGAATGGAGACTATCATCATTTTGTAAAAGATAAGGATGGCTCTATTAGTATTGCTATTGCAGACGTCATAGGTAAAGGAGTACCAGCCGCACTAGCAATGTCTATGATTAAATATGCAATGGATAGTTTTCCTGCTAGTAGAATGTCTACTAGCACAATACTTGCGAGCTTGAATAGGGTTGTAGAACAAAACGTAGACCCTGGTATGTTTATAACTATGTTTTATGCACAATATGAACCAAAAACTGGGAAGCTACACTATTCTTCTGCTGGCCATGAACCTGGATTTTTCTTTAGTAAGAAGAAAAATAGATTTATAGATATTGATGCCAAAGGATTGGTCCTAGGTGTAAATCAAAATACAACCTATTCACAAAGCGAATTATTGCTGGAAAAAGAAGACATGGTTATTCTGCTTACTGATGGAGTAACCGAGTGTCAGAAAGATGGAAAATTTATTGAACGCGAAGATATAGTCGAAGTTATTAAGAAATATATGCATTTGACTTCCCAAGAGATTGTTAATCGAGTATATCGTCATTTTGAACGTCTGCAAAATTTTGATTTGCGAGACGACTTTACATTAGTAATCTTTAAAAAAGTGGTTTAATAGTAAGAATATCCGGGTACAGGTAAAATACGTACTTATTATACAATCGTTTTCTATGACAAATAGGCATTATGGGGGGACACTATGAATCTACAAATCCAAATAGATAGTAAAAACAACCTGTCAATTGTTCATTTATCTGGGGAGATTGATGTGTATACAGCACCAAAGCTGAAAGAGGCATTACTCCCACTTACTAAGACACATAATGGACTTGTTGAAGTTGATTTAGAAAAAGTAAGTTATATGGATAGTACGGGGTTAGGGGTTTTTATTAATGCCTTAAAATTATCTACAGAGCATGACTGCAAGTTAAGGTTAGTAAATCTACAGGATCGAGTATTACGTTTGTTTCAAATAACAGGGTTACACGAAATAATGGATTTAAACTCTACGATTCGAGGTGTAGACGAATAAATGGAATCGTTTGATTTTATTGAAATGAAATTTCCAGCTAAACCAGAATATGTAGGTGTTATTAGATTAAGTGTCTCTGGAATAGCTAGTCGAATGGGTTTTACGTATGAAGACATTGATGACTTAAAAGTTTCAATTTCAGAAGCTGTTACAAATGTCGTTAATCACGCATATGACTGTAAGGAAAATGGTGAAGTAACCATTGGATTTGGTGTATATGAGGATCGGTTGGAAGTAATGGTAGCTGACTATGGGGAAAGCTTTGATTTGGAGAAAGTAAAAGCAGAAATTGGTCCATATGAACAGAGCGAATCAATTGAAAGCCTTCGAGAAGGGGGATTTGGATTATTTTTAATTAGTACTTTAATGGATAAAGTTGAAATAAATAATAATTCAGGTGTTATTGTCCTAATGACAAAGTACCTTGAGAAATTAGGGGTGGGGTTTAATGACGACCACGTCTCGACCAAATAGAGGAGGAGATGAGGTTTACGAATGGATTGACCAGCTGCAAAAAAACCCTACAGATGAGGAAATACAACAAAAGATAATTCTTATTTATAAAGAACTGGTAGAATCTATAGCAAGAAAATATTCTAAAAATAGTATGATTCATGAAGACTTAGTTCAAGTGGGAATGATAGGGCTATTAGCAGCAATTAAACGCTTTGATCCAACTTATGGTAAAACATTCGAATCCTTTGCTATCCCCACGATAATTGGAGAGATAAAAAGATTTATCCGCGATAAGACATGGAGTGTACATGTTCCTAGAAGAATTAAAGAACTAGGTCCAAAGATAAAAAAAGCAGTCGATGAGCTCACCACTAAAAAACAAAAATCACCTACAATAACAGAAATTGCAGAATATCTCGAAGTTCCTGAGGAAGATGTATTAGAAACAATGGAAATGAATCAAAGCTATAAAGCATTGTCTGTTGACAGAAGCATTGAAGGCACATCAAATGGTAGTACTATTGCCATACTTGATATGATAGGTACAACAGAAGATGGTTATTCTAAGATAGATCTAAAAATGCTATTAGAAAAAATCCTTCCTATATTAACAGAACGAGAGCAACAAATTATCCGTTACACGTATTTCGAAAATAAAAGTCAAAAAGAAACAGGAGAATTATTAGGAATTTCTCAAATGCATGTTTCACGTCTACAACGAAGGTCACTAAAGAAACTCCGTGAAGCAATAAATTCAGATAGTGCGGAGGTATTATGAAAACTATGAGCCGTGTCGAAGTAGCAGTTTATCAGGAACCAAAGAACGGAAATGAAGATTGTGGTGATAGTTACTTTTATAGAGAAACGGAAAAACAGTTCATATGTGCTCTTGCAGATGGTTTAGGGAGTGGAGAGTATGCAAAGGAATCCTCTGATATAGTAATTAATATCATTAAAGAGAATATAGATTATACAGTTGAAGAAATTGTGAAAAAATGTAACCAACAATTACTTGGTAAAAGAGGAGCTGTCCTTGCCATCCTTAAGATCGATTTTTCAACGAATAGCTATACTATTTCTACAATTGGAAATATAGGAGTTATGACTGTTTGGGGAGAAGACAGTAGAAAACGGTATATACCAAATGCGGGATACTTAGCAGGGTATAAGCGAGACTTCAAAGTTACTCATGAACCTTTAGTAGAGAAAATGAATATTATTATGTATACAGATGGCGTCAAAGATAAGGAACTAAGAAATAATTACTTTTATTATGAAGATGTAGATAGAATTACCGATTCATATGCGTTAAGAAGTGAAAAAAAGCGTGATGATGATACGACTTTAATAGCAATTCGATATAAAGGTTAGAAAGAGACTGAACGAATAAAATCAGTCTCTTTCTCTTTGTTGTAGGATATGTTTAATTTTTTTGATAGAATAAAGACTGATGTAAAGGAGGAAAATTTCGTGTCAGATACTATGAATCAAGAATTAGCTCATTGGGTAGCAAAGGAAACAGAAGTTTCTGCGAATGTTGTACATAAGGTGATTGATTTATTAGATGAAGGAAATACAGTTCCGTTTATTGCCCGCTATCGAAAAGAAATGACAGGTGGACTAGATGAAGTTCAAATTAAGTCAATCCAAGATAAATGGCAATATGCTAATAATTTAGCACAACGAAAAGATGAGGTTATACGTTTAATTGATGAACAGGGCAAATTAACTCCTGAACTAGAGGGTGAAATAAGGAAAGCAACACAATTACAACGTGTTGAAGATCTATATAGACCGTATAAACAAAAGAGAAGGACAAAAGCAACCATTGCAAAAGAAAAAGGGCTAGAACCTCTTGCAGAACTAATATGGAAACAGAAAGATATACATGTTCACGATGAGGCGATTAAATATCTCTCTGAGGAACACGAGTTGAATACTATTGAAGACGTATTATTAGGTGTGAATGATATTCTTGCTGAGTGGATTTCGGACGAGCCAGAATATCGAGATTATATCCGAAAAGAAACAATAAAACGTGGGCTTGTCCAATCAACCGTCAAAAAGAAAGACAAAGATGAAAAAAGTGTTTATGAAATGTACTATGAATATTCCGAGGCAGTTCGTTCAATAGTCTCACACCGAATACTCGCTTTAAATAGAGGGGAAAAGGAAGAAGTATTAAAAGTTACTGTCCTTCCACCGGTAGAAGGAATTATTAGTTATTTAGAGAGGAAAATAATTAAACAAAAAACATCTAAGGACATACGAGATATCTTAACTGCTGCAATAGAAGATTCATACAAACGTTTGATTGAACCGTCTATCGAGAGAGAGGTCAGATCAAACCTCACTGAAAAAGCTGAAGAACAAGCAATTTCAGTGTTTGCTACGAACTTAAAGAACCTATTACTACAACCTCCATTAAAGGGGAAAACAGTACTAGGTGTTGACCCTGCTTACCGTACTGGTTGTAAACTAGCTGTTATAGATGAAACTGGTAAATTGCATAAGGTTGGAGTAATGTATCCAACAGCACCAAGAAATGATATTGAAGGATCAGAAAAAATAATACTAGAGTTCGTTAAATCCCACCAGGTTGAATTAGTTGCCATTGGCAATGGTACGGCTTCGCGGGAGACCGAACAATTTATAAGTGATGTAATTACAAAAAATAATTTGGACATACCTTATATTATCGTAAACGAAGCAGGAGCAAGTGTGTATTCTGCATCTGAACTAGCCCGAGAAGAATTTCCAGACTTGCAAGTAGAAGAAAGAAGTGCAGCATCTATCGCTCGTAGAGTACAAGATCCTTTAGCGGAATTAGTGAAAATTGATCCTAAATCAATAGGTGTTGGTCAGTATCAGCATGATGTAAGTCAAAAGGCTCTCAATGAATCATTAACATTTGTTGTTGAAACTGCAGTTAACCAAGTAGGTGTGAATGTAAATACCGCATCTAGATCTCTACTTCAATATGTATCTGGTCTAAGTAAAACAGTTGCAGGGAATATTGTGAAGCTACGAAATGAAAATGGGAAGTTTACTAATCGAAAAGAATTGAAGAAAATTCCTAGATTAGGTGCCAAAACCTATGAACAAGCAATTGGGTTCCTACGAATTATTGATGGGGATAACCCACTAGATAGAACTCCAATTCACCCTGAAAGCTATGATCATACTACAAAATTACTAAAGATGCTTAATTGTAATATAGAAGATATTGGTTCTTCGAAGCTAAATGAAGAGCTTCAGGCTCTTAATAAAAAAAATATCGCTGAACAGTTAGGTGTCGGAGTGCCAACACTAACTGATATTATTGATGCACTAAGCAAGCCAGAAAGAGACCCACGTGATGAGTATCCACAACCATTATTGAAGAAGAATGTATTATCATTAGAAGATTTAAAGCCAGGGATGGAGTTACAAGGTACGGTACGGAATGTAGTGGATTTCGGAGTATTTGTTGATGTCGGAGTTAAACAAGATGGGCTAGTACATATCTCTAAAATGTCTAATTCATTTGTAAAACACCCAATGGATATTGCTTCAGTTGGAGATGTAGTTACGGTTTGGGTAGAAAGTGTGGATATTAATAAAGGAAGAGTAGCATTATCGATGATTAATGAATAACTGATGTTTCATTCTAGTGTCGATAGTGAATAGATGAAAAAAGAAGTTACCGAACAGAATGCCGGTAACTTCTTTTTTAATATTATTCTACATCACTTGCAGCTTCAACTTCACTCATGGAAACGCCAAGAGCATTTGCTACACCTTCACCGTATGCAGGGTCTGCTTTGTAGCAATGGTTGATATGTCTTAATTGAACTTCTTTCGTTGTACCTTCCATCGCACGTGCAGTGTTTTCAAACAATCTTTGTTGTTCTTCAGCAGTCATTAGACGGAATAGGTTACCAGGTTGTTCAAAGTATTTATCGTCATCTTGACGGAAATCATAGTAATCAACATCTGCAGCAAGTACTTGTCTTGGATCTTGATGCTCTTTACTATCTTCCCACTCACCATAACTGTTCGGGCTATATGTTACGTTTTTTCCGTGTGGAATTACACGCATTGCACCGTCACGATGGTAAGGGTTGAAGTTCTTCGCATTTTTAGGATAGTTAACTGGAATTTGCCAGTGATTTACACCTAGACGATAGCGTTGTGCGTCTCCGTATGAGAATAGACGACCTTGTAGCATCTTATCTGGTGAGAAACCAATTCCAGGTACAATGTTAGTTGGAGCGAATGCTGCTTGCTCAACTTCTTCAAAGTAGTTTTCTGGATTACGGTTAAGTTCAACTTCACCAACTTCAATTAGTGGGAAGTCACCTTTAGGCCATACTTTAGTTAAATCGAATGGATTGTAAGGTACTTGTTTAGCTTCTTCTTCAGTCATTACTTGAATGTAAAGAGTCCATTTTGGATAATCACCATTTTCAATTGCTTCATAAAGATCTTTTTGATGACTTTCACGGTCTTTACCGATAACTGTTTCTGCTTCTTGGTCAGTTAGGTTTTTAATTCCTTGTTGTGTACGGAAGTGGAATTTAACCCATACTCTTTCATTATCAGCATTAATCAGGCTGTAAGTATGGCTTCCGAACATATGCATATTTCTGTATGATGCTGGAATACCACGATCGCTCATTACGATAGTTACTTGGTGTAATGCTTCTGGTAATCCAGTCCAGAAATCCCAGTTTGCTTGAGCACTATGCATATTTGTTCTTGGGTCACGTTTAACAACGTGGTTTAAATCAGGGAAACGCTTAGGATCTCTAAAGAAGAATACAGGTGTATTGTTACCAACTAAATCCCAATTACCTTCTTCTGTATAGAATTTCATAGCTGTACCGCGGATATCACGCTCAGCATCAGCAGCTCCACGTTCTCCAGCAACTGTAGAGAAACGTACGAACATATCAGTTTTCTTACCAACTTCTGAGAAGATGGAAGCTTTAGTATATTTAGTGATGTCATGAGTTACAGTGAATGTACCATATGCACCAGAACCTTTAGCATGCATACGACGTTCAGGAATAACTTCACGGTCAAAGTGTGCTAATTTTTCTAGGAACCAGAAATCTTCCATTAATAGTGGACCTCTAGGACCAGCAGTTTTTACATCATCGTCATTTGGTACTGGAGCACCAAATGCAGTAGTTAATTTTTTCTTTTCACTCATTGAACATGTCCCTCCTGTAATATAAAATACATATAATATAGTAACATAGTAACTATTAGATTACTAAATAGATAGACTATGAGTGCAGTACTATCCTATTACTATGTATACTAATTCATTTTGGTTTCACATTATATTATATACCATTCTAAATAAAAATCAATTTTTAATTATAATTATTTTAAATAACGTTGTAAGATATACTCTATAGAGTGTTACAGGCAATAGAAATATATATGCTAAAGGAAGTATTCGCAAATGGAATTATTAAATGAGAAACAATTAACACGTTTAGTTCAAGATATATCGCTGGAATTCTTTAATAAGCCATATACTGATAGAGTGATATTTAATAGAAGACTGCGAACGACAGGAGGGAGATACTTACCAGCTAGTCGTATTATAGAACTTAATCCTAAATATTTCTTAGAAGCTGAAAGAGAAGAGTTTATTGGAATTATTAAGCATGAACTATGTCATTATCACCTGCATATCGAAGGAAAAGGGTATAAGCATGGTGATCCGGAATTTAAAGCACTATTGAAAAAAACAGGTTCGCCAAGACATTGTAAGCCGTTAGAATCTAATGTCAATAGAGTCAAGCATCAATATAAGTGCATAAATTGTAATCACATATATAAAAGAGTTCGAAGAATTGATTTAAGAAAGTATCGCTGTGGAATATGTCGTGGGAAATTGGTTAAGTTTAAATAGGAAAGCATTATTTTGTACTATTAATTTCAAACTAATAATTTGTTTGATTTTCGGAATTATAGTTTTAGGGTAAGAGGTGACTTCAACCAAAAGCGTTCAGGAAATAGTCGTATGAAAACATATAATAGGAAGAAACTAGGGAACACCTAAAAAAAGTAAATAGACATAAAAAAATAATTGACGAATTGGACGAACCATGATAAATTATATTAAGTTTCATATTAATGATTAGAAAAAAACAATATGACAAAGACATAAAAAAAGATTTAAAAAACGTTGACATCAATTACGAATTATTGTATGATATTTCTTGTCGCTGAAATTATTTCACAGTAGCTCAGTGGTAGAGCAACAAGCATTACTTCTACCGAGTATGCTACGAGTAACCCCGAGGAATACACTTCTTCGAATAATCGAGAAGACGCAGGGGTCACTACTTAATTTGTTCTTTCATAACAATAATAGTTAAGCTATTTATTATTCCACAGTAGCTCAGTGGTAGAGCAATCGGCTGTTAACCGATCGGTCGTAGGTTCGAATCCTACCTGTGGAGCCATATGGAGAAGTACTCAAGTGGCTGAAGAGGTGCCCCTGCTAAGGGTATAGGTCGGGTAACCGGCGCGAGGGTTCAAATCCCTCCTTCTCCGCCATTGTAATATGGCCCGTTGGTCAAGCGGTTAAGACACCGCCCTTTCACGGCGGTAACACGGGTTCGAATCCCGTACGGGTCATTATGTTCATTTAAAAATAAAAAGGTCCGGTAGTTCAGTTGGTTAGAATGCCTGCCTGTCACGCAGGAGGTCGCGGGTTCGAGTCCCGTCCGGACCGCCATATGATTTGTTGGGCTATAGCCAAGCGGTAAGGCAACGGGTTTTGGTCCCGTCATTCCTAGGTTCGAATCCTAGTAGCCCAGCCAATTTTATGTTTGTGAGCCTTTCAACAAACGTTTTTTTATTTTTAGGGACTAAAACTCATAATATATGAGCCATTAGCTCAGTCGGTAGAGCAACGAGCACTACTTCTACCGAATATGCTACGAGTAACCCTGAGGAATTTGCTTCTTTGGAAATACTAGAAGACGCAAGGGTCAACTTGAGAAACGTTCAAATTAATTAAATGCAACTCATTATATATGAGCCATTAGCTCAGTCGGTAGAGCATCTGACTTTTAATCAGAGGGTCGAAGGTTCGAATCCTTCATGGCTCACCATTTTAATCATGCGGGTGTGGCGGAATTGGCAGACGCGCTAGACTTAGGATCTAGTATCTTCGGATGTGGGGGTTCGACTCCCTTCACCCGCACCATATGTACTCAACTATTTATCAATGCGGTCGTGGCGGAATGGCAGACGCGCTAGGTTGAGGGCCTAGTGGGAGTTAATCCCGTGGAGGTTCAAGTCCTCTCGGCCGCACTATTCTTTTTAAAAAAAGAATAAAAAACACTTGATTTAATCTTTTTAATGTGATATATTAATAAATGTCGTTTTTGCGCCCGTAGCTCAATTGGATAGAGCGTTTGACTACGGATCAAGAGGTTAGGGGTTCGACTCCTCTCGGGCGCGCCATAAACTTCGGGAAGTAGCTCAGCTTGGTAGAGCACATGGTTTGGGACCATGGGGTCGCAGGTTCGAATCCTGTCTTCCCGATCCGGAGCTTCCAGTCAGCTTGGTGTTTAAGTTGATATAAGCTTTCGAATTAAGAACTTCTTTAAAAGTAGATACTCACTTTTTTATATGCGGGTGTAGTTTAATGGTAAAACTCCAGCCTTCCAAGCTGATGTCGTGGGTTCGATTCCCATCACCCGCTCCATTTTTGAAATGGGCCTGTAGCTCAGCTGGTTAGAGCGCACGCCTGATAAGCGTGAGGTCGGTGGTTCGAGTCCACTCAGGCCCACCATTTTAAAAAAAGATATTAAATAAGTGTTGACAATGAAAACTCAACATGGTATGATTTAAAAGTTGTTAACAAAACAACACTAAATGATTTTGCTCCTTGAAAACTGAACAAAACAACCAGTATGTAAGAAAAAACATACCCTGTTTTTTCTATTAAATAAATCTAAAGCTAGCGTGCTTTAGTAGCTAAGAATGTAATTGACTCGTTCAATT
>NZ_BMEY01000033.1 GCF_014637405.1 Ornithinibacillus halotolerans | reverse complement strand
AAATTAGAAACCATCGTTTTCATCTCTCCTTTGGGATAAGTAAATGGAAGTTCTGTGATAGGTATTTCCATTTTACTAGAAACGATGGTTTTTTTGTATTTAATGACTATTTACTATACTAGGCACCTCCCGAGTAATAAACACCGAATAAACAGCAAAAAACTTCCATTTCCTAGGAAATTGTCCTCATTAATGGAAGTTTTTTCATCAATTATATTGGTCTTTTTTACACTAACACAACAGCTACTACAGATACGACAAGTGATACAATGGTCATTGCAATTAATGGTAGCATCGCCTTGTTTTTTACTTCTTTTAAACTTACACTTAGTCCTAGTCCGACCATCGCCGCCGTTAGAAGCCATGTCGTGAATGTATACACTCCTTCTAACATTTCTTCAGATACTGGGATAGCGTTACCTAGAACGAAGCTACCAAATAAGCTCATTGCGATAAATCCTAACAGAAAGTATGGGAAGGCAATTTTTGTCTTCTCTTCTCCAAGTTTACTCGCCTGTCTTCGTTTCATGAAATAGATCAACACAAAACATAGTGGTACAAGTAAGAATACACGTCCAAGTTTCGCTAGTAAGGCCATGGCTAATGCATCTTGTCCTGCTGGTGCTGCTGCTAAGGCAACATGGGCAAGTTCGTGCAAACTCATTCCAGACCAAATCCCATAGTCTTCTGCTGAAAATGGTAAGATGGGACGAATAATTGTATATACAATTGAAAAGATCGTCCCCATTAAAGCAATAATCCCAACCCCAATGGCTGTTTCATCATCATTGGCTTTCACAATTGGGGCAACCGCAGCAATCGCCGCTGCACCACATACGCCGGTTCCAACACCTAATAGTAACGATATATTGGCATCTGCTTTCATCGCTTTCGCAATCCATACCATTAGCAAAATAGCAACGGCAATAATAATCGCATCTTTAAATAAAAGTCCAATCCCATCACTTAATACAATACCAATATTTAAGCGAAGACCATATAAAATAATCGCTAACCGAAGTAACTTTTTAGCAGAAAAAGTGATCCCTGCTCGAAGCATTTCTGGATAACCAAAGATTTGCCTATAAATAATAGCAATGATAATGGCACATCCAAGCTGCCCAACGTACGTCAGTCCAGGGATTTGTGAAACGACGAACCCGACTGCCGCTAATAAAAAGGTGAATGCTACCCCACCTAACCACCGTAACTGTTTATTCTCTTCGGGTACAGGCTGTACTTTTTCCTGTGCAACTCCCAAACCGTACACCTCCCAAGTAAAGCAATGCAAAACTACTATTCAAACACACTAGTTAATATAAACGAAAGAACTACCCTAATCTACCTTTTATAAAAATGAGACAGGGGCAAAACTTAAATAAAGGTTGTAATAACGAACAAAAACTACATTAGCCCCGGAAATATACGGAGACTCCTTGAAAAAAGAATATCACTTTTTTCTGCGTGCGATGTGTCGCTGTCGAAGCGTTCCTTGTCCTGTGGGAGGAAAGGCATCGGTGAGACCCCGCAGATACACCTGCGTCTACAAGTATCGCTACGAAGCAGTCTTCCTCGGTGCAAGGCAGCAAGGAAGCCTATTCAAGTAGCAGCCTGGCTCACCAGCCGCCCACGGCGAGGTAGACACTGCGATGGTTCTTCCGAGCAGATGTCGCCCCGGTACTGGAAGTGAAAGCGCAGTATATTTCCGGGGCGGGTTAGATGCGCTAACTGTAATGTTCGTTTTCACCTTTGCTAGAAATAGTTTTGCCCCAGCCTCAGGTCTTTCACGTATTACTTATTCCCCCACTCATTATAATCAAGATGTTTATACTTTTCTAGTAATCTCGTTGGCATCTTCAACGCATCACGACGGAATGGAGGAGCAAGTTGTGTTCCGTCCACATAAATATTTAACACAGCAGGCTTTCTTTTCTCTAAAACTTCTTTAACAATAGGAGCAATATCTTCTGGTTTTTCAATCGTATAACCTAATGCTCCCATCGAACGAGCTACTTCTGCAAATTCTGGTGCTTCAATATCTGCCCCAATAAAACGGTTATCATAATAATCCACTTGGTTCTTCTTCTCAGCCGCCCAAGATTTATTGTTAAATACACATGCAATAACAGGGATATTCTGTTCAACTGCTGTACTTACTTCATGGAGACTCATTCCCCATGCACCATCCCCAATAATAGCTTCCATCTTCGGAGAACTTTACAAACCTTATTACGTTCTTGAAGCGTGAGAACCATCCCTGCGCGTACCATGTTACGAGCTATGCTCGGACCGCACAAGCCGTCCCCACACTTCACAGCAGCCCATATTTCCGCTTAAATCGATCTAATATCTTTACCCATCTTGCACTGAAAATGGCGATAAAGACGACATTGCTAATAGCATGGGAAAGATCATGGGTGAAGCTGGATGCATAAATGCCGATGACGAATTCCCATGAGATGTTTTCTATGTTACTAACGATTATCCACAAATTCATGATCCAGCCAAAAAGAAATCCCCAAGCAAATCCGAAAATACATTGAACCCATACTTTACTTAGTAACGAGCGCAATAATCCTGCACTAAGTCCCATCGTTCCCCAACTAAACATTTGCCATGGTGTCCAAGGCCCTTGTCCTAAAAATATATTAGAAACAATTGCTGCAACTGCCCCAACTAAGAAGCCAGACTCAGCTCCAAAGACTAAACCCGCCGTAATAATCACAAAAGACGTTGGCTGCACGCTTGGTATTCCTGCAAATGGTACTCGAGCAATAGCGGCTAGCGCTGCAAGCATTGCCAGTATCACTATTTCCCTTGTTTTTACTTTCTTTCTTTCAAAACGTTTAAAGAACAGTAATAGAAATAAACCAATGATAACGACACTGATGATAAAATAGTGTTGATACGGAAATAAAATAAAGGACAGGCACAAAACCACAAACAATAAGATCAACGCTAAGAGGGGAAATGTGCCACGTTTTTGCATAAAGCCATTGCCTCCTCCAACGTAAGTACTTCTGGTACTGTACTGTTCTGGGTGACGCGATTCATTACAGTCGTATAAAAATAATTTCCTTTAAACAACTCCCTTGGTGTAGCTTCAGCAGTAATTTGCCCTTGAAACAGCATTGCACATGTTGTCGCATGCTGTGCTGCAAACTCCAAATCATGGGTTACCATAACAATCGTTATCCCTTTCTCGTGCAACCCTTTAAGAATCGTTGCTAATTGATGCTTAGAAATGGGGTCGAGTCCTTTCGTAGGCTCATCAATTAGAATAATCTCCGGTTGCTCCATTAACATACAGGCAAGGGCTGCTTTTTGAAGTTCTCCACCGGAACAGTCGGATGGGTGTCTATTTCGAAGATGTTCAATTCCTAACTGCTGTAATCGCTCGGTAATTTCGGATTCTGGGTAACGAAACGATTGTTTCTTTGCAATATAAAGCATTTCTTTTTCAATCGTATCCTGAATGAAAAAAGTAATCGGATTCTGTGGAAGGTAACTAACTTTTTCTAGTTGCTCCATGACCTTCTTCTTCTGATATTTCTGCCCAAGAACCTTTACTTTCCCTCGCCCGGGCTTCAGTAGATTTAAGCAAACCCGTAATAATGTTGTCTTACCTGAACCATTTCCACCAACAATCGCATAAAAATCTCCCTTATGAATAGTGAGGCTAAGGTCCCTGAGTGTCATTGGTAAATCCTTCGCAAATTGAAAAAAGACTTCCTTTAGTTCAATGGCTGGCTGTCCATTCTTTAGCTTGCCTTCTTCCAAAAAACAATCCTCTGGAGTAAGACGAAATGATAGACTGGATAGCCATGTTTTCCCTTGTTTTACGTTCAGTGGGATGTTTTCCTTCACCGGGTAATCCTCTACCTCTAAATAAAACCTTGAAACAGATGGGAGATACAGGAGGAAACGGTTATCTCCTTGATTGTAAACCGCATCGATTACTTCCCGCGGATTCCCTTGATAAGCAATCCTTCCTTGATCCATCATGAGAACACGGTCAGCGAGGTCAAACAATTCCTCCAGACGATGTTCTACTAGTACAATCGTCATCCCAAGTTCTTTATTTATTCGTTCCAACATTAATAATAAATCCTTGGCAGCAATTGGATCCAATTGGGATGTCGGTTCATCAAGTAAAAGAATTTTTGGCTTTAACAACAGAACCGAAAGCAAGTTCAAGATTTGTTTTTGCCCACCAGATAATTCTGAAACCTTTTTCTGTAATAATGGTTCATACCCAAACGTATGGACAAGCTCCGCTACACGCTTTCGCATTTCCAAATTGGAATAGCCGAGATTTTCCATTCCAAAAACCATTTCCTGCAAGACATCATCTAAAATAAGTTGGTTTTCCGGATCTTGAAAGACGAAACCGATCTCTTCTATGGCGACGCGTTCCTCCCATTCATGAAGAGACTTTCCAGCATACAGGATATTTCCAGTTTGTTTACCAAAAGGAGCAAGTTCTTTTTTTATTAATCGCAGCAGAGTAGATTTACCGCAGCCACTAGGTCCACAGATGAGGACAAATTCCCCACTATGAACAGATGTGGATAATTGCTGGATTGCATATTTTTCCGTATCCGGATATTGAAAGGATAAATCGGTTATCGTTAAAATCTCCATCGTAATGTTTCTCTCCCTTCTACCCATAAAGGAAATGCCATTAGCAAAACCATACATCCGAACACCGTCCAATCAATCCCAAAAAATTGCAACGTACCAAGTACTGGATAAATGACTATTTTCCCATAACCTAATGCACCACCTGCGATACAAAGCGCAAAGAGAAAGCATAGTATCATGAGCCAGACCCAGTCACGCTTTTTCATATAGTATGGAATATAGGAAGTTTTTTTCCCTAAGCCATACCCCCTTGCCTTCATGGAATCAGCCGTTTGTATCGCTTCCTCTAACGACCATGTTAAGCCTGTTTGCAGTCGTAACATACCATTTGTCATCCTGTTTTTCATGTTCCCTTCTCTCATGCTCAGCCCCCGAATGTGATGGACATCGCTAATTTCGTCTAACCTTCTTTTTAACAACGGAACAAACCGAATCGCCATCATTACTAAAAATGCCGTACGTGGGAGAAACTTAGAAAATATGTATAAAAACCGATTACCATTTAATATGAGATGAAAAGAAATAGACAGAATAAGTACATTGACGATAAATAGTGCCATCGTCATTCCGTAAATCGTTGCTTCGAGTGTTACTTGTTTCCCACGAAAATAAAATAAGATAGTTGTCCCTCTCGAAACTAAGAAAGGATTTAATAGAATGATAAGGACACTCATCAGGATGAGAACGAGCACCCACTTTTTTAATGCTTTTCCCCCGTCATGGGATAAGTTGACAAAAACGAGTATAAGAAGAGCAGTAATTAAAAAGAGTGGATGATTAAAATACATGATTAACCATCCAACAAAAAGGTAATAACAAAACTGGACGTACGGGTGGAAACTGCGAAATCCATTTTCCAATTGATCACCATCTTTCTAAAAAGCTAAGATCTAGGTACAATGGTAAATTGAGTGACGGGGAACTACATGGTTTTTGCCAACCCAACCAAAAGTACCCCATCACTAAATGCTCTCTAGCGGCGAAACGGCTGTAAATTTGCTCCTAGATCAACGCCTAAATTTGTCGTATAAAGCCACTCGACACGGTCACCTGGTAAAAGTGGGACAACGCCGGCACCCCGGTCTGGAAAAATGCCATTTACTCGATACATCCAGCCACTACCTTGTCCCCGGTCAAATTCATAGACATTATCAATTCCTTCTACATAGGCAGTTGCCCCTTGTCCGCCTCGATAATCCATTTGAATCCGTTTTTCTTTTGTAATGTTAATTAGTGCCTGTAATACCGTATCACCTTCTTCTATCTCCATTTCGGTTGGTGGTAGTGGTATTTCATTCGTTTCCTCGGAAATAACAATAGAAAAAACGATTGTATTAGCTGGTGTTGCTTCTGGCTCTGTATCATTCGGTTCGGATTCAGAAGAATTGTTCTCAGAAGCAGTGTTGTCTTCCTTTTTATGGTTTGGTTGATTTGTTTCCTTTTTTTCCGATGTGTCGTTATCTGTTTTTTTCTTGGATGTTTCCGTATTGTTCGTTGAATCTGGTTGTTGTTTCTTCTCTGACTTTGTTTCTGATCTAGGATTGGATGATTCGCTCTTTTGATTAGAGGAGGTGCTACTTTCCTCTTCGTGCTTGGAAATGTCTTCTACCTTTTTATTCCTCTCTATTCTAGTATCATTCTTTACCGTAGGAGTAGCGTCTTTAGCCAGGTTCTCCTTCTCTTCCTTAACATCTCCTGATGAAACGTTCTCCTCTTTTTCGAGGGCTGCAGTCTGACTTGCCTCTTCTTTGGATAAAGGCATGTCGAGCGATGAATTACAACCAGTAATGATTAATAGCGAGACAATGAAAAAGAGAAGTGCCCAGCGCTTCCACCAATTTGACATGAAACCATCCTTTCTTAAGAAACTTGTTTACGCTGTTTTCTGAAGTGAAGGACTAACAAGAGACCACCAATAAACATGATTGTCATACCGATAAGAATAAAATTATAAAAATTGGCTGAAGTGTTTGGTAGTTTTTTACCTTTTGTGACATCAGTTGTAGTAACTTGTTCTTTCTTGTCATCCTTCAGTGAGTCCTCATTATCTTCTTTTGAAACAGTACCTTTTTCGTCATTCTCTCCAGGATTTTCAGTTTCTTCTTGGTCGTCTTTCTTATCTTCTGCATTTTCTTCTTTTTCTTGGTCATCCGTATGCGCTCCGGATTCCTCGTCGTTTCCAGCATCTTCTTGCTCATTTCCATTTTCTTCTTCCTCGTCTTCATCTTCACCAGGTACTTCCTCATTCAGTTGGCCAAAATGATAGATACTACCTTTTCCATTTAAGAAGCTGTCATAAGCTACGATTGCTTGTAATGCTTGTTCTGTTGCCATTGGATCAGAGTAATCGTAATCATGTGTATGTTTGAAACCGCCATCTGGATTTTGAAATTCTAGTAAATGCGTGATGAGGTTATGGCCATTTTTCGTAAAGATTTCTGCAGTTGGGTCTATCCCATAAGCAGTTAATCCGATAATAACCTGTGAGGTTGCTTCACTCGTAATTCCACCTATAAAATCCCCACCGTCAAAGCCACCATTGTCTGATTGAACACTGGATAACCAATCAACTGCTCGGTCTAAAGCATCACGAACTGCTGGCTGATCTTTATAAGGACTTAGTCCAATTAGTGCCATCCCGGTAATATCCACACTTGGAGTAGCAAACATTTCGTTCAGTGACCAGCTTCCATCCTCATTTTGCGTACGTAATAATTCATCGATTAATCCTTGCCTTGTCCATTTCGCATCTTCTGGCACCGGGAAGTTTTTCGTATCGAGTGCAATTAATGCAAATATCGGGCCATTATTACCTTGGAATGTCATCGTATCAAAGCCGCCACGACGCTCAGGGCTGTTATAAATTAACTCGATTAAGTTCAGACCATTCAAATCCCTCGGGTCTAAACCAACTGCAACAGCTGCGATGGCAATACGTTCGATATCAGTAATCTTTATACGCCCATTTTCGAGTGCCTGAATGATCTGGCTTTGTACATTTTCGTGGAAAACGGTTAAATAATCATTCGGAACCACTTTACCAGCTTTGGCTAAGCCGATTGCTTCCCATTCGCTATACACGCCTTTTTCGAGTATGAAGGAACTTGCTTTCTCGATTGCCGTGGTCAGTTGCTCGTAATTGAATTCTGTTTCCTCATTTTCACCTGGTGTTGGTTTTTCTTCTACCTTTTCATACTGGATCGTATAGGTTTGGGTAGTTTGACGTCCTTCTTTATCTTCGGTGTCAATGGAAATTGTGTTGGTTCCTTCTTGTAATGTTGACGTATAGCTCGATTCCTCAGATGGAGTAATCTCAACATCATTGACTGTTACAGTAGGTACTAATGTCGTACCAAAATAACTTGTGGCATGAACAGAGAAGGTAAGGTGTTTTTCATTTACGGTTTCCCCATCTGTCATCCCATTAACGAGAATAGTAGGATCTAAATTATCTCGAAAAGGTTTTAAATCTGCACCGATATCCTGACCAAGGTTTGTAGTATAAAGCCATTCTACTCGGTCACCTGGTACTAGTTTAATAACCCCTGCTCCTCGGTTCGGGAAAATCCCGTTTACACGATACATCCAGCCACTGCCAGGACCACGGTCAAATTCATATACATCATCAATACCTTCTACATATACACTGGATTCTTCGCCAATGTAGGATAACGGAATTTCATATTCTTCTGTAGCCTTAATTAAGGCATCGATTACGGTATCCCCTTCTTCAATCTCTACATCTACTAATGGAAGTGGAATCTCATTCGTTTCCTCTGAAATGGTGATAGAATGCTCAATCGTATGATTTTTCTCGGATTCCGCTGTTATTGTTTGGCTTTGTGCCGCTGTTACGGTCGTTCCTAGTGTGAAAAACGGTGCAAGAACCATTAGAATGATTAGGAAATAGTTTACTAGTTTAATAGACTTCCTCATTATTTTTCCTCCTTGTCATCTGTTCAATTCCAATAAAAAAACATCTCTACTAAAGAGATGTTATGTGCGTAAAAAGTCAGTACTATGTATGGTGAGACTTTAGTCATACCAATAGCCTTTCGTATCAACACACCTCCCTATCCTCGTAGGTTTTATGGTGAAAAATTAGGCAGGTCTCCTGGCTCATGATCATTGCATCTATTTCCTTCCCATCGTTAGACAGTGGATAATCAATAGATAACTCCCATTTACAGTGGCGGGACCGCGCCGGAATTACACCGGACTTCCCTTTTAATGATTTGGCAAAATTACCAAACCAACCTAAATTTTCTATTATTCTATTAACTCCAATCTATGCTAATAAAACCCATCCGTCAAGTTTTTCAAAGCGCCTATATGGAGTGAGCCTTTAAAGAGACTACTTTAAAGTGTCTCTTTTAGGTGTCTGACACCTCCCGAAAAAGCTCGAAGATTGCCGAATGTTGCATACTTCCCAATTAGGAAGTAACGATGGATTAGGAGCCTGCCCCTCGACATTGGAGTAGGCATCGAAAATAAGAACCTTAGCGTGGAAGAAGTAAGCACAAGAACCGTCCGAAGCTTCTGAAAAAGGGTACTTCCATCCAATGGCTCTGAACCATCCATGCGCTTACCCACACTTAAAAACCCCCTAGCCAAACATCAGCTAGGGGGTTATATTATCCAATCCTTCTAATTTATCATTCTTTTACGTCGAACGATTATCATAGCAATACCAATCATTAACAATCCGATTCCAATTGCTAAATAACGGTACATGTTCGTTGCAGTATTCGGTAATTCCTTACCTTCTTTTGATGTTGCATCTTTTTCCTTATCTGTAACATCATTTGAAATCTGACTTGATGTTTCTTCCGATTCCGATCCATTGTTCGAATCTTTATCTGGTCCAAATCCATCCTCAGATTCTTCTTTACTTTGTTCATCTTCTGCGTTCTCGTTGTCCTCCGAATCGGATTCATCATCTGAATTCGTATCGTCATCATTGGAAGAATCTTCTCTAGGCTCTTCACCAGTGTCTTCATCTTCTCCCGGATTAGGGTCTTCTCCAGGATTAACCGGTTCTTCACCCGGTTCCTCTGGTTCTTCCGGTTTTACCATTGTAAATGCATCAACAGTATCGCCATCTCTCGTTGTTACTTTAAAGGATAATTCATTTCCATCGATCGTTACGCCAGAGTAAATTTGAATGTTGTCATCAAATCCAACACGAATCCATTCTTGGTCACCCATTTGATAGAATTTTGGACCTGCAGAACCACCAATAATATAGGTAGTTCCTTCCCCTTCACCCACGATTTCATCATTATAAAGTGGCCAGCTACGCATGTACGCATGATCATGTCCGGATAATACAAGGTCGATTCCTACTTCATCAAACGCCCATGTCCACGCTTTACGAACATCATCACTACCTCTAGATTCATGGCTATGATATGGAGAACGGTGGAAAGAAACAATTTTCCAATCCTTATCTGAATTCTTCATGTCTTCAATAAGCCATTCTGCTTGTTTTTGTAAGTCACCTTCCGTATTTAATACGGCTAAGTGCATGTTTCCATAGTCAAAGGAATAAGCTTGTTCTACTTCCCCTTCTGGACCATTTCGTGGTAATTGGAATTGTGCTTTAAAGTTGTCATTCCCTGTACCAATAACATCATGGTTTCCTAGAACAGGAACCATATTCACATTCGGAAGGTAATCTTTTGCTGCGTCAAACCAGTGTTCCCAATGAATTTGTTGATCACCATAGTCTACGATATCACCAGATAATAGCATGAATTTGGCATCTGGATATTCTTGTAAAGATTTACCGAAGATTTCTCCCCAAATTCCGTATCCATTTACATCGGAACCATTAGCAATGGATTGGGTATCAGATGTAAAGATAAAGGAGAACGCCTCATCTTCCTCTGGTTCTGTCGTAAATGTTCCTTCTTCACTCCATCCAGCATCTGTTCCATCTCCAACACGATAAACATATGCTGTACCTGGTGTTAGATCCATCGCATCAACTTCATGCATCTGTTTCACACCAAGATCTGTTTCATGTAGGAAACTAGTTCCTTCTAGCTCGACCACATTATCTGCATCAAAACTAGTGAACTGATCTCGCTCAACGATTTGAACAACTGAATCGACCACGTCTGGAGATGTTCTCCATGTAAAGCTTTGTGTCGTCTTCGGACTATGTTCCCAAGTTAAGACAAGTTGTTCTGGCGTCGTTGTTCCAAGCAAAGGTTTAACTGTTTTCGTTGTGTTCACACTGTAATCCGTACCTTTTTTCGCTTGTAGCTGATAATCTCCAGTTGCTAACGTTAATAGGTTCGTTCTTAATACACCATCATTATTCGTCGTTCCTAAAGGTTGTCCCCATAAGGAAACTGTTGCATCTTTTGCTTCTATCCAACCAATATTTCCATTTCTTTGTTTCACTTTTAACCAATCATCCGCTTGTTCCACTAGTAGGAATCGCTCAAATTCATTTCCTGTCGCAACTACTTCTGATTGAGTATCCTTTTCACGATATAGATTAGCAACAGCACTCTTAATCATTGCTACTTGATTAATGTCTCCTCTAACAAAGACACCGGCACCGGATACTGGTTCACCATTTTCATCAGTGACTTTAATCTCAGCTGTTTTATTAATCGCTAATACGCCAACATCTACCTGTAATCCATAACTAATTTCTGTTTCAAAATCCGGTAGATTCATCGGTAGAGCTAATTCTTTATTGCTATTTAACCAGATTGCCCCTTCTACCCAATCCAACCGTACATCATCCACGGCATCCGATTTCACGTTAGCGGTAATAGTAAGAAGTGCTTCCTCCTCATCTATTTCACTAATCCTATCTAAATCTTTCACTTCAAAAATAATTTCGCCTTGTTCTTCGTTTACTTCATTCGTAATAATGGTTGCTTGTTTTACTTTTTCGCTAACCCCGATTTGAATACCTTCTACATCAACTTCCTGGTCAACGATCGTCATTTTACTCGGATCATACGAAAAGACGACTCGTGAACCGTACATATCTTGCATTTCATTTGCAGAAATTGTGATATCTAATTGATTACCAGCATACACCTTTTCTGGCGTTTCCATCGTTAACGAAGCACTTCCTGTATTGACCGTGAAATTCCATGTTTTTTCTACTGGGTTCCCGAAGTTATCTTGAACTTTTAAATCAACAATATGAATCCCATCTGCAAAAGGATGTTCTGGAACATAACTAATTTCACCAGTTGCTTCGTCATAGGAAGGGGTTACTGCTTGACCATCAATCGTCATTTCGATTCTGTCTGGATTAATGCCTGTCCCTTCTATATCATCCGTAGCTATTGCTGAGATTTCTAGGACGTTATCCGTTAATTCTTCCCCAGCAGCTGGATATATATCGGACAAAGTAGGATTAGTTAAGTCGTCATTTGTTTCCCCGTACACGGCACGAATATTATCGACATAAATCGTTCCAGCATTTTTATTGGCATTACTCGTTTCCATATAACGGACAGCTAAATCAATTTTCAATGGTGTCGATTTACCAGTTGGGATTGGCGCATCGACATACTTCCAGCCTACCCAATCTACTTTTGCTGCAAAGTCAATTGGGAATGCATTCCCATCGCCATCTTTTAATTGCGCCCGTAGCCAATGCCCTTTCCCATCTCCATATACCCACATTCCAATCGATTCTGGATATCCTTCGATCACAATATCCTCTTTCGGATACGCATAAGCTCCAGAAGTACCTTGTGTTCCTACAAAATCATAATCGATTTGTAATGCATGATCACCAAATCTTGCTGGTTCTGGGTATGTGGTTTGGCGAATATCTATCGTGTTGTATCGCGCCCCACTCTTTGTCCAATGATCAATGCCATTTTCAAAGTCTTCTAAGATAATTGGCATTTTACCAACTTCGATTTCAATCGTATCTTCGACATTACCATATGAAACCGTTACAGTACCAATCGCTGATTTATCGGTTGCGATGAAATAGCCATTCTCATCAATTTCACCTACGTCGCCTTCGACTTCCCACTGCAGTTGATCTTGGTCAAGAATCACTTCTCGTTTATTTTTAAATGCTTTTGCAGCTAAATTAAATTCGCCGCCACGATCTAATGTTAATTCTGCTTGCGGAAGTTGTATGTCATCAATCTCATCGACCACTTCTACTGTTGTACTTCCAACAGCATCGCCTGAAGTAGCAGTTACCGTACCTGTACTAGCAGAACTTCCTGCAGTAAATGTTCCATCCGTAGAAATGGAACCAGCACCATCCACTGACCAACTTACTGGTTCAGCAAGTTTTACTGGATTATGTGCTGCATCTAATCCACTTGCTTCGAAATTCATATGACTATTCGCTAAAAGTAACGCCTTTTGTGGACTAACAGATAAACTAGTTAATGTACCCGTTGGAGCTGAACTAACGATAAAAAGTGAGTTGGCAATACTTCTTTCTGACCCATCGGATGGGGAATTGACAACCGATAACGTAGCATCCCCTGGTTGTCTTGCAGCTAATGTCGATGAACCACCACCATCTAGATTAATTGCTTCCACTGCTCCTAAATCGAGCATGATTTCTGCTAACTCATGAATCGTAACTCCCTCACTATATCCCGGCTGACGTCCATCTATTACTAAGAAAAAGAGACTACCGTCTGCTTTAATACCTACTGCCGTTCGAGGGGCAACCGCATTGTTGAAAGCATCACTTGCTAAGTTTGCTAGATTACCAGATTCAACAAGAATCGGATTACCACCTACCGCTTCAACCACTTCATTCCATGGCTCTGTTAAGCTTAATGTAATTTCGACTTGTTCACCTTTAGTGAAGTTATTTTTTAAGAAGGAGTTTGCTGTACCATGACCAGATAAAACAATCGTTCCTTCTTCCAGTGGTGCATTCCCCACCCCACTAATTACTTCTTTCACTGTAGCCGTTACTGTCCCAGGCTGATGAACATTCCCTTCCACATTTTCCAAAATCACTTCTGCACCATATGGATTCGTGGATGTTGATTCACCATATTCTGGAGTAAATACAATTAAATTATTTGTTCCACGAGTAGTATTTATACTAGTAACATCAAACGATTGGTCGGCTGCCTTCACAAAATGATTCATCTGTGGCACACCAATGACAGGACTTCCATCCGCTGTCATCCCAAAAGCAGGACGTGTACTCGTATTCAATAATTGACCTTTATGTATAAATAGACCAGACACTGTTCCAATACTCGTATTAAAAAAGTCTGCATTCACTGCACCGACAACTTGATGCCCCTCAGTAGAGACTAATTGTGCTTGTTTTGTCAAAGGCTGTAATCCAGGATAGCTATTATGAGCAATACCTGATTCAATAGACAAATGTTCCTCATTTAAATCTACGGTTAACATGGACATTCTTTGTTCTCCACGATGACTGGAGGCATGCAATGTTGTTTGTGTTAATCCTGGAGCAATAAGAGTTTCTTCTTCATTGTAAATCGTCTCAATTACCTCTGTATTCCATTCAGCAGCAATCGCTTCACTTGTTGACAAAAACGGCTGAAGAACCAGAAGAACAGATAAAAAACCAATTAAAAATCGCTTCAACATGTTTCCCATTATTCTCCTCCTTTGTAAATGCTTAGACATACTTCGACTTTCAGAATAACAAAAAACTATTAAACGATTATTAATAGTTTGTTAAGTTGATAGCGCGATATTTTACATAAGAGGATTTACAAGGGAAGAAATTGTTATAAAAAGCTATCCCGCCTTCTCACCGAAAACACAAAAAAGCTATTCGTCTGTTTCAAACAAACGAATAGCTTTTCGACAAAATCCGAGCTTTTTCGGGAGGTGTCAGGCACCTATAAAAGGGCACCTTATTATAATTTCTTAAATTGCTCCACCACATTCTCTACGGTGAAGCCGTAGCGAGCGATGACTTCGTCTCCTGGAGCGGATGCGCCGAATGTGTCGATGCTCATGACAGCACCTTGTGTACCAACATATTCTCTCCAACCTAGTTTGGATCCCATTTCAATCGATAGGCGTTTTGTTAAATGGCTAGGTAGGACAGATTCTTTATAGTCATCAGACTGTTTATCAAACAGATCCCATGATGGCATGCTGACAACATTAACATGGACACCAAGATCAGCTAATTCTTGTTGTGCTTGAATTGCTAGATTCACTTCTGAACCAGCAGCAATTAGAATACCAGTTGCTTCTTCTTTAGCTGGAGAAACGACATAAGCACCTTTTGCTACACCAACACTAGCTAGTTTACTAGTTTCGCTAAGGG
The DNA here is from genome assembly GCF_014637405.1 of Ornithinibacillus halotolerans. Taxonomy (GTDB): domain Bacteria; phylum Bacillota; class Bacilli; order Bacillales; family Amphibacillaceae; genus Ornithinibacillus; species Ornithinibacillus halotolerans. The sequence goes on along the minus strand of NZ_BMEY01000033.1, from coordinate 12,415 downwards.
TTGGTAATCCTTGTCTACCTAATACAAGCATCGTTGGATTATCGCTTGTTACAGCAATTTTCCATGCTTCTTTTGCTTCATTTGCATCAGCTGGACGTAGAACCGTAAGGCCAGGCATCGCACGGAATGATGCTAAATGCTCAACTGGTTGGTGTGTCGGTCCATCCGCACCAACCGCTACACTATCATGTGTAAACACATATGTTACTGGTACGTTCATGAGAGATGCCAAACGAATCGCTGGACGTACGTAATCCGAGAATACAAAGAACGTACTTACGAATGGTTTTAAATGGTGAAGTGCCATTCCATTAGCAATTGCCCCCATTGCAAATTCACGAACACCAAACCATACGTTACGACCTGCATAATTTCCTTTTTGGAAATCACCATAGTTGTTTAGTTTTGCTTGTGTAGAAGAGTTTAAATCAGCAGCTCCACCAACTAATTCTGGGAAAACATCAGCTAGCGCATTTAATACTTTACTTGCGGATGCTCTCGTTGCAACGGACTCTCCTTCTGCAAATTCTGGAAGATTCGCATCCCAATTTTCTGGTAGCTCACCAGCAATAATACGCTTCAATTCACGCGCTTCATTCGGATAAGCTTTTTCATATTCAGTAAATAATTGATTCCATTGTGCTTCTTTCTCGATTCCATTCGTACGAACAGAACTAAAGTCTTCATACACTTCTTCTGGTACATGGAATTCTTCTTCATATTCCCAACCTAGGAATTCTTTCGTACGTTTAATTTCTTCTTTTCCTAACGGGTTACTATGTGCTTTATGTGTTCCTTGTAAAGTTGGGGAACCAAAGCCAATTGTTGTCTTCACTTCGATAATCGTTGGACGATTTTCATCAAGACGTGCTTCTTCGATCGCAGCTTGAACAGCAGCCACATCATTTCCATCTTCCACACGAAGATATTGCCACTTCATCGACTCGAAACGTTGTTGAATATCTTCTGAGAAGGAAATATTTAAGTCGCCATCTAGACTAATATCATTCGAATCATAAAGAACGATTAAACGTCCAAGACCTAAATGACCAGCAAGAGATGCTGCTTCATATGCTACCCCTTCCATTAAGTCCCCATCACCACAAATCGTATACGTGTAATGGTCAACAACTGGGAAGCCATCACGATTATACGTCTCCGCTAAATATCTTTCCGCAATTGCCATCCCAACCGTTACAGGGATACCTTGGCCAAGTGGACCAGTTGTCGCTTCAACACCTGGCGTATGTCCATATTCAGGATGTCCTGGTGTTTTACTTCCCCATTGACGAGTATTTTTCAAGTCATCTAAAGAAACATCGAAACCAGTTAAATGAAGTAAATTATAAAGAAGATTAGAGCCATGTCCAGCGGATAAAACAAAGCGGTCACGGTTAAACCATGTAGGGTTTGATGGATTTACATTTAAAAAGTTTTTCCATAAAGAGTAGGCCATTGGTGCAGCCCCCATTGGCATACCAGCATGGCCATGTTGTGCTTTCTCCACACTGTCAATCGTTAATGTACGAATTGTATTAATGGATAGATCAGATAGTTTTGTCAAAGTTCATATCCTCCTAGATGTGTTTTATAGTAAAACGACCCGAATACATTCCTCCCCAGATGAAGTGTCCTGTATTCGGGTCGTAGGTTTACATTAGCTTCTCACCGAAAAGCTTATAAAAATTAGTTTTTAGCAGCAGCTTTCTTCTTATATGGAATAGCCATTAGTACTAGAATTACTACTAGACTGATAACAATTGCCATCGTTCCGAAGTAGTTAGCTAGAGACCCGAAGAAAATACCTGCAACACCAAAGTCAGCATCAGAGAATGTAGAATTAGCAAATCCTAGATCTCCAAGAACTGGCATTAAGAATACTGGTAAGAACGAGATAATAATACCGTTCACGAATGATCCAAGGATAGCTCCTCGAACCCCACCAGTTGCGTTACCGAATACCCCAGCAGCTGCACCTGTGAAGAAGTGTGGTACAACACCAGGTAAAATGATGACACTACCTGTGAATGCCATAACAACCATAGAAACAAGTCCACCTACAAAACTAGAGAAGAAACCAATTAATACTGCGTTTGGTGCATATGTGAATACAATTGGCACGTCTAGTGCAGGTTTTGAATTTGGTACTAGTTTAGTAGAGATACCTTGGAAAGCAGGTACGATCTCTGCTAATACTAAACGAACACCAGCTAAAATAATGAACACACCAGCTGCGAAGTTACCAGCTTGAATAACTGAGAACACTAAGAAGTTTGTTCCATCACTTAGCTCGGATTGGATAAATGTTGGACCAGCAAAGATTGCAACGATAAGATAAATAATTGCCATAGTCAATGCAATACTTACTGTACTATCACGTAAGAATCCAAGACCTTGTGGGAAGTTGATTTTTTCTGTAGATACAACTTCTTTTTTCCCTTTAACCGCTTTACCAACTAAACCACTGATTGCATAACCAACTGCACTGAAGTGACCTAGTGCAACATTGTCATGACCAGTTAATTGGCGCATGAATGGTTGTAAAATTGCAGGAGATAAAGCCATGATGATACCTAAAGCTACAGAACCAGCTGCAATTAATGCCGGCGTACTGAATCCTGCTACAGCCATAATAACTGCTAACATACATGCCATATAAAGCGTATGGTGACCAGTTAAGAAAATATATTTAAAACGTGTAAAACGAGCAATTAAAATATTAACAATCATACCAAAGAACATAATAAGAGCAGTTGTTGTACCATACTCAGTTAGAGCTAGCCCAACGATTGCCTCGTTATTTGGAACAACCCCAGAAACATTAAATGCTTCTTGGAACATCGCACCAAATGGTTCTAGTGCTACACCTAAAATACCAGCACCAGCAGAAATGACGAGGAACCCTACAAATGTTTTTGTCGTTCCTTTAATCGTGTCAGAAAGCTTTTTACGTTGTAGTAATAATCCGATTAAAGCGATTAGTGCTACAAGTATTGCTGGCTGACTTAAAATGTCAACTAACGTACTTAAAAATGAATTCATGTTTTTTCCCCCTATTTCTATTTAATTTTAATGATTAAATTAGACCTTTTTCTTTCATTACTGCTGTTACTTTTTCTCTTAATTCATCCATATCAATAATGTTGTTTAGAACAACTACTTCACCTAAGTGCGATCCACCTTCTGCAATATCTTTTGCTAAGAAGAATACATCTGCATCTCCAGGTCCTACAGAGCTTAAGTCAGAGTGATCTACTTCTACACCTGTTACACCTAACTCTTTTAATACGTTCTTAATGTTCATTTCCACCATAAAGCTAGTTCCTAATCCATGTCCACATACTGTCATAATTTTCATTTTTACTCTTCTCCTTCTTTGATTATATTTATTATTTCAGCAGCTGAGTTTGCTGCTTTTAATTGAGTAAGTTTACTATCATCAGCTAAAATTTTTGTTAAATGAGATAATGCTTTAAGATGTGCCTCATTATCAATCGCTGCAATCGTGATGAAAATATCAATCGCATGCTCTTCTTGATCTAATAGATGAACTGGTTTCTTTGCACGTAGGAAAGACATTCCAATTTCATTTACACCAGCTTCTGGGCGAGCGTGTGGGATAGCGATTCCTTTTCCAATATGAATATATGGTCCCACATCTTCAACACTTTTAATCATCGCATCAATATAGCTTTGTTCAATTTTACCTGAAGTAAGTAGTGGGCTAGATACTTCAGCAATTGCATCCTTCCATCCTAAATCTGCATCAGTAAATTGAATCATATCTTCTGTTAGTAGTTCTGAAAGCATAGGTGAAATTCTCCCTTTATTTATGTTTTTAAAATATAGTAAATTAACTAGTTCTGAGAACAAGCCGTTTTCATCATGGATATCGGCATACTTGGCAATGACATCCATTAATCTGTCCACGGAAATATTTCTCACATTCAATGTTGGAAAGTCATCTGCCACTTGTTGAATCAAGTAATTTTTCTCAATTTGAGAAAGCAATGGTTTCACAACATAAAATGGTTTATCGAGTGATGTTGCTTCTACAGTCGAAAAAATCATATCGTAACGTTTTGGCGATACATCGGCTAGTTCATGGATCGAATGAATACTTAAAAACTCCATGTCCGGAAACATTTGCCGTAATTGTGCTTTTAACATCATCGAGGAACTAATTCCACTCGAACAGACAATTAACGCCCGTAATGTTTGCGTTCGTTTCCGTTTATCTTCATTCAAATGACCACCAAAGTGAATCGTAAAATAACCAATTTCCTCTTCACTAATGTTTCGACCTGTCCACATCGTCAGTGGGGCTAATGCTTGATGGACAAACTCAAACAAATCTCTGTATTCTTCCTTAATTCTTTCTTTTAACGGATTCACTAATGGGATCCCAAAGGAAATACGGAAGAAAGCTGGTACGAGATGATTGTATAAACTCTTTCTTAAAAATGACTTATTTTCCAGTGGTAACAATGTCACTTTCTCGAATTCGGCAATAATTCGATCCGCTAGTTGTGCTAAAGTCGGATTTTCTTCTGCATCGACTTCTTGTAGACAAGCTAACAATTGCAACGTGATGTAATAGGTCTCATCGGTTGGGTTACCAAATAACCGTTCAGCAATTGCTTTTCCTAATTGAAAAACACTTTGTCTACTAATAATTTGTTTCTCATAATCTTTAAACAGAAGTTCTCCTTTAGCAGTTCGAACTCGGAAAAAGGTTAGTCGGATGAGCATTTCATTTTTTCTGCTTTTTACTAATTTAAAGGAATACGCGTTTAGCAGTTCATCGACGATTTCTTTCGTATAAACGATTTCCTTCTCAAAACCCCAGCTCTTTAAGATCAGAATTAATGTTTCTTTCCCAAGCGGTTGTGAAAATAACGTGTCACTACAATAAGCAGCTAGTCTTAGTTTATCCATCTCGGTCCCATTCGCATGGTACCCATTCACTCTCGAATAAACCCATTCCACATTCCATTCCTTACACAGTTCCTTTACCCGTTTCACATCTGCGAGTGCCGTATTTTTACTAACTCCAAGTAGTAATTGATAATGGTAATTCGACACCGCTTCTTTACGAATAAATGTGTACAGAAAAATGGCATATACCCGGTCTTGCTCCGAAATAATAAATGTATTGGAATCGATATTCGTCAGAATGCCTGATTCATTTACTCCTCTTAACTCTTCCGGAATTAAAATCAAGTTATTCTCGACGGTGATATTTGGAAGATCATGACCTTCCAGAAATCCATTCAATTTATCTAAATCATAGTGTAGCTGTCGCTCGGTCAGACCAAGTTTTCTCATCACTTCTGATTTAGTAATTTGTTTATACGAAGTGACTTCTTTAAATAAAATATAGGAGCGTTGATCTATCAAGATTTTGTCCTCCACTTCCTGATTTAATTGTATTACGCTTTCATATGTACTATCAATCACATTTGAACCCAATCTTTGTTAGTATACCCTGAACATGAATTGTGCTCATCATTTCCCATTCTATATCTGATATCTTCTATAATAGAAAGTAGGCAAACTTATTATGACTAGAGAAGGTAGGAGATTGGATGAATATACAAGCGATTGCCTTGGATATGGATGGAACATTACTCAATCCAGAAGGTCAGATTGAAGAATCGTTAATCACTTTATTAAAACAGTTTCGTAGTGATGGAATCAAGGTCTTTTTAGCAACTGGTCGTACGGAAAAAGAAATATTAGATGTTTTACCTAATGGATTTGAAGTTGATGGCTATGTAACGGCAAACGGAATGGGTGCTCGTTGCATTGATAAACAATTGGCCCAACATGCGTTAGCAGAAGATCTACTTAAGATGGTGATTGCGGAAGCGAGAGAAAATAAAATGTATTATGAAGTCCATCCAATGGAAGGATCCCGCTTCGCATTAATAGAAGATAAACCCTATTTCGCAGCGGAATTAGAGAAAGAATTGCCAGAAACGCTATTGGAAAATGAATTGAACTCTCGTAAAAATGCGCTCGCGGCGAACATTAAATGGGTCAATGAATTACACTATGATGGAATTGTCAAAGCGTATTTCTTTAGTGTCGACACAGCGAAAATTAATGCGTGGAAAGATCGACTAGAAGTATTGAAGGAAGAAACAGACTTCTCAACGTCTTCCTCATCTCTTCATAATGTGGAGATTATGGTTGGTGGAGTATCAAAGGCAACTGGAATTGAGTTGTTGTTGAATGAATATGGTATTTCTAAAGAAAACTTACTTGCGGTTGGCGACAGCGAAAATGACCTTCCGATGTTCGCATTTGCAGGCCATGCCGTTGCAATGCAAAACGCCGAAGACCATGTCAAAGCACAAGCCGACGAAGTAACCGAATTATCGTATGAAAAAAATGGATTGTATCATTATTTAAAGAAAATGGTCGTTAGTGGGAAAGTGGAATAGTTTTTTAAGAGGGACAGTCCCCCGCAACGCTAAAGCGTGAAAGCGGGGACTGTCCCTCTTTTGACATAATTCGACATATTCCGGGAGGTGTCAGGCACCTCTTGGCTCTGTCTCCCTCTTTTATGGTATGGGTATTTCTAATTGATTGATTTTTTCTCCGTCTTTTGCGGAGTAGACGAATAACTCGAGAAATACGTTATTATTCGTGTTAATGAGACTTTTTTCAATGGAAATTTCGAAGTCTCCCCAAGCTGGGGCACCATCGGTTTGGTAGTTGTCCTCAAGCAATACTTTGTCATCCTCGTCCTGCAGTTTGTATTGGAACACCCCTTCAAATACTTGTGCTTTTCCCGTTACAACGTATAGATCCCCCATTTCTGAAACAGCTACATCTTTAAATATTTCATTCTCATAGACTGCCTGCTCATTGGAGTCATTATCTTCTGCATCTGAGGAATCCTCTTCGCCAACCGAGGGATCTCCTTCATCACCGGCATCTGGAGACTCTTCGTTTTCCTCTTCCATAGGCTCTTCGTTATTAGGTGCCTCCACCCCATTATTTTCATCCGCTTCATTATCATCATTCTGTCCAGTACATGCTACTAAGCTAATAAATGCAAGGAAACAAAGTAATAAATAGTAAGGCTTCTTCATCTAATTTGACACTCCTTATAAATTGACTACAAGTAAAGCGTAACAAGGATTATCCTTTCGATTTGGACCCACCGTTAGTCGCTTGATTCAACGAAAGGATTCTTATTACCTTTTTGCTTGTCGGAATATTTTTCCCAAAAATCATACGGTTATCCAAGGAGTGGGGACTGTCCCCATAAAAAAACAGCCCCATTTTGGTCAAGTAGGGGCAATTACTTTTTTATATTAGTATTAAGAGCGGTAAGCTATCATCACAATTTTCTCTTACACAGGAACAACTTCAAATTCCATCACATAGAAGTGGTGATCAAATCCAAAAACCTTATTGATTTGTTTATGTTTCATGATTGCCATACTAACAGCGTCAACATAGGACAGGCGTTTGTCCGAAAAATCTTTCAATAATTGTTCGGCTAATTCAAGGATGTCTATATCACCTTCTATAACATCTAAGGCACCACTTGCTTTGGAACGTTTTATAACATCAAGAAAAAAATGAGCAGACTGAAAGCCCACCCTATATCGTAACCAAGTATAAGTCTCTGCAATAACAAATGTTGATGTGTATCGTTTAACAGACAAATCCAAGCTTCTTAAATACGAATTCGCTTTATGATGAAATTGATCCGACTCCACCATTAACGCTAACCATGCCCCTGTATCAATAAATAGTTTACTTCTTTTCATGTAAGTCTTCTTTTTTATCGAAATAAATAGCTTCATCATGTGATGTGGATCCGTCTGTTATATGATTCTTCACAACACCAGCTAATTCCAATAGGGGATCTCCCTCTTCGCCTCTATGGTGTATTAAGTAATCATCAATTGCTTCTCTAATAATTTCTGCCTCTGTTTTCCCAAAACGCGCTGATAATTGTTTTACTAGCTTATTCTGTTCAGGTTCTAGATAAATTTGCTTTCTAATCATTTTTTCATTATCCAACACCATCACCTCGTATACATTGTATCCAAATGGAGTGATGTATACAACGTGAAAACTGTTGTGAAGTACCGGAAATCACCATTTAACTGTCATAAAACCTTACCTCGAATGTACCTTTTCCCCCTGTACCCAAACCTCTTTAATATTCTCTGGTTTTACAAGGTACATGATTTTTTGAAAAATGTCGTAAAGCTCCTCATTCAAATCAAAAATCGGCAACCTATTTCCTACCACCTTTGTGTCCACGATTTGAATATCCCATGCATAGCCTTTTTCGATGCGGCCAACTGGTAAGCTTAACGATTCACCGCCACCTGCAGTTGCTAAATAAAAGGCTTCATTGATCGTAATCCGTGAATTTTTAACTCCACGTTGTTCAGCTAATAGAGAAGTATCTACTCCATCTTCTAACATTCTCGAGGAGACTACCGCTTGTTTTGCGTTATCATAAAGACTTGGGCTTGCCCCAGCGGAAATATCTGTACCTAGTCCAATTTCAACCCCTTTGGAAAGAAAACGAGCAAGAGGAAGGACACCATTAGCAAAATAAGCATTGGATAAGGGACAATGGCCTATCGCTGTACCTGTTTTTACGAATAAATCGACATCCTCTTCTTCTAAGTGATTACAATGGGCCATGACAGATTTTTCACCTAACAGTCCAAATTCATGTAATGAATAAGCATCATTGTTGCCAAATCGCTCTTTCACATATTGGTGCTCCCAATCACTTTCACTACAATGGGATTGAACATGGGTATTATATTTCGCCGCTAATTCCCCTAATCCTTTTAACACATCATCCGAACAACTAGGAATAAATCGTGGCGTCACAACAGGATACACCCCTTGTTTCGTTGTTTCATTTAGTTCGTTTACAGCTAAAATAAATTCCTCGGTATCCAGTAAGGCAGTTTTTGCGTCCTCATCCCGGTAGTAATCCGGATTTTGTTCTGGATCATCTGCGACAACCTTTCCAACTAATCCACGCTGCCCAAGATTTGCACAAATCTCGGCTAATAAGTAACTAGACTCTTTATGAATGGTCGCATAATAAAGAGCTGTCGTCGTACCATTAGCAAGTAATGTGGAAACTAGGTCTTCGTATACTTCCTTCGCAAAATCGGCATTAGCGAATTTTGCCTCTAGGGGAAAAGTATACGTATGTAACCAATCATATAAAGGCAGATCTAATGCCGTTCCATTTTGCGCCCATTGTGGTGCATGGATATGAAGGTCCACAAAACCAGGTAGGAAATACTGCCCTTCCTTCAAACGGTAGAAGTTTTCCCTCCCTGCACACTCATCAACAATTAGCGAATAGCGCTCATCTTTTGGTGACACCAATTCCTGAATAAACCCATCTTCATCTACTAAAAATAAATAATCTTTATAAATAGTTATCTCGTTAACTGACTTACTAGTAAAAGCTGTCCCTTGAAAAATATACGAATAATTAATCATAATCATCACCTTAATGTTCGTGTTTTGTAATATGAACACATTATAAGCGAAGTAGAAAAAGATGTCCACTTGAAGATGCATATTTTTTTATGAGACAAAAAAAGCCATATACATCAAGTTGTTAACACTGATTTCACGCAGAAACTTTTCATCTATTTAAAAAAAGTTGTTGAATTTGAAAATATAGATGTTATACTAAAACCAAACTTAATATGTTTTTCATATAATCGCGGGGATATGGCCTGCAAGTTTCTACCGGTTTACCGTAAATAAACTGACTATGGAAAGCGAGTACGGATCACATCTACATAGGATAGGTGTATTTCCACATTCGAACTTTTAGCTCGAAGTACATGCTTTTTTCATAGATAGCATGTATTTCGAGCTTTTTTCTGTAGGGATTATATGGGACGAAGGATTATAAAACTAGGAGGAGTTAATCAATGAATGGTACAACTAGCAAACAAGAAAAAGAAGGAAGCACTATTTCAGCAGGAAAGTCATTCTTTGTTGGCCTACAACATGTTTTAGCAATGGATCTTTTCATCCCTCCGATTATTTTGGCAGGGTTATTATCTTTTTCTGTCGCAGACACTGCATTATTAGTTCAAATGACATTTATCGCTTGTGGAATTGCAACATTAATTCAAGCCGGCTTTGCGATGAAGCTTCCTGTCATGCAAGGTCCTTCCTTCGTACCAATTAGTGCTTTAGCAGCAATTGGTACGACAGCTGGAATCCCAGCAATGATTGGTAGTTTAATACCAGGGGCATTACTTATTGCTTTAATCGGTCGCCCACTAAAATTATTTAGTAAGCTCGTTAAAAAATTTATCCCACCAATTGTAGCTGGAACAGTAATTGTNCATACTCATTGCCTTTATTACCGCAGCCGTTTTAATTGTTTGCATGTATATTGGGGAAAAAATGACGACACGATTCAAGTTTGTAAAAATTGCTTCTGTCATTCTAGCATTAGGCATTGGAACAATCGTTGCTGGATTTTATGGTTTAGTTGATTTTTCACCTGTGAAGGATGCTGCTTGGTTTGCACTTCCTAGTATTTTTGCATTTGGCGTGCCAACTTTTGAATTAGAAGCAATTCTTATTATGCTAGCAATCTATTTAATTATCGTCATCGAAACAACAGGTACATGGTTTACAGTAGGAGAAGTAGCCGATGAAAAACTAGATGAGAAACGACTAAATGGCGGTGCATTCGGGGAAGGATTAGGTTGTTTAGTAGGCTCCCTTTTCGGTGGAACACCTGTGACAGGATATTCCTCCAATGCTGGAATCATTGCCATTACTGGAGTGAAAAGCCGTAAACCGATTATTGCTGGTGGAATGATGCTCGTCCTACTAGGAATGATGCCAAAATTTATGAGTGTCATTGCTAGTGTTCCTTCTGTTGTCATTAATGGTGTTTTTGCTATTTTATGTGTCGCTATCATGATGAATGGGTTTAAAGTAATCAAAAATGCTCCATTTACAGAAAGAAATATGATTGTTATTGGTGTACCGGTCATGTTAGCGTTATTCGCTGTCTTAATTCCGGCAGAAATTCTATCTGGTTTACCTAGCATTGTTACTTACTTTGTATCTAGTGGTACTGCTGTTGGGGCAATTGGTGCACTAGTTCTTAATGTCGTACTACCCCAGAAATTAGATGATGTAAAAACAGTTCAGAGTGGAGGAGAAATGTCCTATGCAACAAGATAAATTATGGAATGACTGGCATCCAGTTTGTATTGCTGAAGAATTAGGAGAAGATCCAAAACAAGTTTACGTCCTTGGTGAACGGGTCGTTATTTTCCGAAATGAAAAAGGAGTTCATGCCTTTAAAGACTTATGTATCCATCGTGGGGCAGCCCTTTCCCTTGGAAAAGTAGTGAACGGAAATCTCGTCTGTGCTTATCATGCTTGGGAATACAATTCAGAAGGCGTATGTGTAAAAATTCCTGCCCTCCCTTGTGAGCGACCAATACCAAAAAAAGCAAGAGCTACGGTGTATCATTGTGAGGAATATTTAGGTCTCATTTGGGTAAATTTAGGCGATGAGCCAGCACCATTAATTAAGTATCCTGAATATGACCAAGAAGGGTACCGCACGATAATTTGTGGACCGTATGAAGTAAAGGCAAATGCACCTCGAATTATCGAGAACTTCCTTGATGTCGCCCATTTAATGTTCGTCCATGAAGGGATGTTAGGGGATGCAGATCATGCTGAAGTTGTTGACTATGAAGTGAACTTTATTGATGGTCGTTTCATTACGAGTAAAATCCCAGTCTATCAACCAAATGCCGATGGACGTTCTAAGGGTGGCTATTCCGACTATGTATATGAAATATTAAGCCCGACAACTGCTAGATTTACGAAAACAACAGAAGGTTCCGATGAAGAATTTACTATTTTAGTTACGGTCAATCAAGAGGATCATGAACAGACAAGAGTATTCATGCTTCTAACGAGAAATTATGATTTAGATAAACCGGATGAACCATTCAGAGAGTTCCAAGATATTATTTTCTATCAAGATTTGGATGTTGTAGAAAGTCAAAAACCAGAACTGTTACCACTAGATTTACAAGCAGAAATGCATCTAAAATCAGATGCCCTAACAATCGCCTACCGCAGATGGCTAGACGAATTAGGAATCGAAAACGGAACAATCCCAGTAGAAGAGACAAACCGCAGAAAGAAACGTGTGGTACAAGGGTGAATATTTAAGGGGGGACAGTCCCCCCTTTTTTTTGGTGCGGTATTTTTTGGTGTCTAGTATAGTAAATAGTCATTAAATACAAAAAAACCATCGTTTCTAGTAAAATGGAAATACCTATCACAGAACTTCCATTTACTTATCCCAAAGGAGAGATGAAAACGATGGTTTCTAATTTATTGA
>NZ_BMEY01000032.1 GCF_014637405.1 Ornithinibacillus halotolerans | reverse complement strand
CCAAAAACGGCAAATCTAGTTTAGGAAATGGAAATGATTTCAAAAAAACTGGTTCCAAGCAATTTTCAATCGCTTGGAACCAGTTTTTTATTACTTTCTGGCTAGTTTTGTCCCAGCCTCTTTTTTAAATACCTGCAATTTTTAATGCGAAATCGCAAATGAATAACAATGAGATAACAATAATTGCAGTAGATAGTTCTTTTTGCTTACCCAAAGCAATTTTTACAATTGGATACGCAATAAAACCAAATGCCATACCATCTGCAATGCTATAAGTGAATGGTATCATAACAACTACTAAAAATGCTGGAATAGCTTCAGACAAATTATCTAATGGGATATGGCGGATATTTTGTACCATAATAAATCCAACGATAATTAAAATAGGGCTAATTGCAACATTCGGTATCATTGTGATCCAAGGTATAATAAAAATCGTTGCAAGGAACATTAAACTTGCTATAACAGCAGTGAGGCCAGTTCTCCCTTTGGATGCAATAACAGCAGCATTTTCAGCTGCAGATACAGTTGGAGATGTACCTAGAAAAGCACAAGTCAATGAAGAAATCGCTGTTGTTTGATAGCTTTTATCGTATGATTTTTCTCTACCTAACATTGTCAATTGTCCATTAATTAATCCCATATTTTCAAAGATAAGAATCATAGCTAACGGAAATACAGCAAGCCAAAAAGATAGCTCATCTAAAGCTGTAAATGCTGGCATATAAATAAAATCACCAGAAAATCCATTAATACTTGTACTTGGTTCGATTATGCCGAATAAAGCTGATAAAATAGTCCCGATTACCATAGTTAATAAAAAGTTTGCCGGTACATTTCGAACGAATAGAAAAATGGCAATAAACAATGTTATTATGCTTACAAATATAACTGGTGAACTAAAATCACCAATAGCTACAATTGTACTTTCACCATTTGTAATTAATCCACTTTTTTCAAGTCCTATTAGTATGAGGAAGAGACCTAATCCTACACTGATTGCATGTTTTAATGAATTAGGGATAGCCTCTTTTAATAGTACTCCCAATTTAGTGAAAGCTGTTACTAAAAATAAAACAGAAGCAACTAGAACAACTGCTAAGCCCTCTTGGAAGGAAAGACCACTACTCTGAACAATGGAATAAGCAAATAGTGCATTTATACCCATGCCAGGAATAATAATTAAAGGCAACTTCCCAAATAATCCCATGATTAATGTTCCTACAAAACTTGCTAGAATTGTAGCTAGCATTCCAGCTTCTAATGAAAGCCCTGCTTCGTTAAGAATCGAGCCATTAACAACAATAATATACACCGTAGTTAAATAACCAATAACACCAGCAATAATTTCATTTTTAAAGTTTGTATTCTTAGAAAATAAAGGCATGTTATTCTCCTATAATTTCTTGTCCCTCTCCCACCCGATTATAAAAATAATCAATTAAACTATAAATTTATACAATCCACAAATGATTATTATAGGACTTTTTGATATAATTTACAATAGCTATAAAAAAGTCTCGCGGGGGCGGTGTCTAAATGAAATTTAATTCTGTTTTTGATATTATTGGACCTGTTATGGTAGGTCCATCAAGTTCACATACTGCAGGAGCTGCTAGAATTGGATTAGCTGCTAGAAACTTATTAGGAAGTGAACCAACATGGGCAAAAATTCACTTATATGGTTCCTTTGCAAAAACCTATCAGGGCCATGGAACGGATTTTGCTTTAGCAGGCGGACTTCTTGGATTTGATACTGATGATACACGCATGAGTAAAGCGTTAGATATAGCAAGAGAAAAAGGAATGCAAATTGAGTTTATTGAAGATAGTGCGAAAACCAATCACCCTAATACAGTTCGAATTATTACTGGAGATGGTAAAGAGCGATTAGAAATTATTGGGATATCTATTGGTGGAGGTAAAGTTGAAATCACTGAACTTAATGGTTTTGAATTGCGATTGTCGGGTAACCATCCTGCAATCTTAATCATGCATAATGATCGTTTTGGGGCAATTGCTTCGGTAACTAAAATACTAGCAAAACATGAGATTAATATCGGCCATATGGAAGTAAATCGGAAAGATGTTGGAAAAGAAGCATTAATGGTCATTGAAACAGATCAGAATGTAGATGATGATGTTTTACTAGAATTAGAAAAGGCAGACCACATTATTCAAATTGCTAAAATAGTTAGCTAGAGGGGAGAATATATATGTTCCGTACAGTTCGTGAATTAGTAGAGATAGCGGAAAAGGAAAACTTGCTAATCTCTGAAGTAATGATTCGGCAAGAGATGGATATTAAAAATAAAACACGTGAAGAAGTTTTTAATGAGATGGAACGTAATCTTCAAGTAATGGAGAAGGCAGTCGCAGATAGTTTAAAAGGAGTTCATTCTGTTACCGGATTAACTGGAGGAGATGCAGTAAAAATCCAAGACTACATGAAAAAGCATACGCCATTATCAGGGTATGTCATGCTCGATGCAGTAAGTAAAGCGATGGGGACGAATGAAGTGAATGCAGCTATGGGAGTTATTTGTGCAACACCAACAGCTGGTAGTGCAGGAGTTGTGCCTGGAACATTATTTGCTGTGAAAGAACAATTAAATCCTACTAGAGAACAAATGATTCGTTATTTATTTACTGCAGGTGCATTTGGTTTAGTTGTTGCTAATAATGCTTTCATTTCAGGAGCTGCAGGTGGTTGTCAAGCAGAAGTTGGTTCTGCAGGAGCAATGGCATCAGCTGCGATTGTGGAAATGGCAGGAGGAACTCCAAGTGAATCAGCTGAGGCATTTGCTATGACTTTGAAAAACATGCTCGGACTTGTTTGTGATCCTGTTGCAGGTTTAGTAGAAGTACCTTGTGTAAAACGAAATGCAGGAGGTTCAGCCTTAGCAGTTGTCTCTGCTGATATGGCACTAGCGGGTGTGAAAAGTCGGATTCCTTGTGATGAAGTTATTGGAGCAATGTATCGTATTGGGCAACAAATGCCTTCCTCTTTACGGGAAACTGGTGAAGGTGGTCTTGCAGATACACCAACGGGAAGATTTTTAAAAGAAAAGATTTTCGGAGTTTAGAAAAGAGTGATATGCAATGTTAGAAAGTTCTGTCGTTAATATAAAGGGTGTTGGAGAAAAATTTGCTGAAGCATTACAGTCCTTAAATATTATTACAATTAGTGATCTATTATTTTATTTTCCATCAAGATATGATGTTATTGAAATTCTCCCACTAGAGGAGTTAATTCACGAGGATAGAGTTACTATAGAGGGAAGGGTATTGAATACCCCTTCTCTTTCCTTTTATGGTAGGAAAAAATCCCGACTTACTTTTAATGTTGAAATAGATAATATTGCTGTTAAAGCAGTCATGTTTAACAGGGCTTTTGCCAAAAATCAATTAAAAATTGGTGATGTTGTTACATTAACAGGTAAATGGGATGCCCATCGATTACAAATTACTGTCAGCAATTATCAAAAAGGCTCCATGGAAAATTCCACTGAAATTCAACCGATTTATTCTGTCAGAGGTGAGGTTACGAGCTTTCGCTTAAAGAAAGCAATCCAACAAGCAATTCAAGATTATAGTCATTTTGTAGAAGAAATCTTACCTGAGGATATGCTTCTATCCTACAAGATTCCTATTAGAAAAGATGCATTAAAAACGATGCACTTCCCAGAAAATCGAATCTTATTAAAACATGCTAGGAGAAGATTTACGTATGAAGAATTTTTATTATTTCAATTGAAAATTCAAATTTTAAGAAAGAGAAATCGTGAAGTCTCACTTGGTAATGTAGTGAAATTTGACACTGAGAAGCTGCATCAATTTATTAATCGTTTTCCATTTAAATTAACGAATGCACAAGCTAAATCTTTACAACAAATTTTAAATGATTTGAAATCTCCTTATCGAATGAACCGACTATTACAAGGTGATGTCGGATCAGGTAAAACTGCAGTGGCTGCGATGGCATTATACGCTGCCGTAACAGCGAATAAGCAAGGTGCTTTAATGGTGCCGACTGAGATTTTAGCTGAACAACATATTCAGTCTTTAAGGGAAATGTTTGGTGATTTAGCACAGATTGAACTTTTAACTGGTTCAATAAAAGGAAAGCGAAGAAAAGAAGTATTAACTAAATTAGAAAATAATGATGTACATATATTAGTTGGAACACATGCGTTAATTCAAGATGATGTGCACTTTCATGATTTAGGTCTAGTTGTTGTTGATGAACAGCATCGTTTTGGGGTAGAACAAAGAAGAGCATTAAGTAACAAGGGGCTACAACCAGACGTATTATTTATGACTGCAACCCCAATACCTAGAACTTTAGCCATTACAGCGTTTGGAGATATGGACGTTTCGGTAATTGATGAAATGCCTGCAGGTAGAAAAGAAATAGAAACATATTGGACGAAAGCAAACACCTTTGATCGTGTGTTAAATTTTATCTCTAAACATGTCGAACAAGGAGAGCAAGCATATTTAATATGCCCTCTAATAGAAGAATCCGATAAATTGGATATTCAAGATGCAGTTGATTTATATAATCAATTAGTGGCATATTATCCTCCATCGATACAAGTGGGGTTAATGCATGGGCGACTTTCCTCAGCAGAAAAGGAAGAGGTAATGAAAGATTTTGCAGAAAACAAAGTACAGGTGCTTGTATCTACCACAGTAGTGGAAGTCGGAGTGAATGTACCTAATGCAACTATTATGGTAATTTATGATGCAGAACGATTTGGGTTATCTCAACTCCATCAATTAAGAGGAAGGGTTGGCCGAGGAGATAAGCAGAGTTACTGTATATTAATTGCCGATCCAAAAAGTGATACAGGTAAAGAAAGAATGCGAATTATGACAGAGACGAATAATGGTTTTGAACTATCAGAAGCAGATCTAAAATTACGTGGACCGGGAGATTTTTTTGGTACGAAGCAAAGTGGAGTACCGGACTTCAAAGTTGCTGATATGATTCATGATTATCGTGCATTAGAAACAGCAAGAACGGATGCTCAAGAAATTATTGAATTTAATTTACTAGAGTCAGACCCTAAATATAAAAATCTACAACTATTTCTAGAAAATGAGGGAGTATTCGATACAGTTCTTGATTAGTTCTTGCTTGCATAAATAAATGAGGTGTTATATATTACTATTAGTACCAAGTCATAATAATGGTGATTATTGTTAAAATATAATTTAAGTGGATGGTGCTTTAATGAGGATACCAAAAGTAAAGAGACAAGAGAAACTTAGGGAAACGATCGAAGAGACACCTTTTATAACAGATGAAGAATTAGCAAAAAAATTCGATGTTAGTATACAAACAATAAGATTAGATCGAATGGAATTGTCTATTCCTGAATTACGAGAAAGAATTAAGACTGTTGCTAAAAATCAATGGAATGAAACTGTAAAATCCTTACCAATTGAAGATGTTATAGGTGAAATAATTGATTTAGAGTTGGATAAACGAGCAATTTCCATTTTGGATATTGGAAAAGAACATGTTTTCACGAGAAATAATATCGCAAGAGGACATCATCTATTTGCACAAGCTAATTCCCTTGCAGTAGCGGTAATCAACGATGAACTAGCACTTACTGCAAAATCAGTTCTAAACTTTAAAAGGCAGGTACTTCAAGGGGAACGTGTAGTAGCGAAGGCCTTTGTTCAAGGTGAAAGTGAAAAAGGATTATCTATTGTTCAAGTTGATAGTTTTGTAGAAAGTGAAAAAGTCTTTTCTGGTGAATTCCATATGTACCGGTCGACAGATAAAAAGGAGAATCTTTCATGAAAATTGCTATAGATGCTATGGGTGGTGACCATGCACCAAAAGAAATCGTACTTGGTGCAATGGAGGCTGTAAAGCATATTGATAACCTTCATATCAAACTTGTAGGAGATGAAGGGAAAATAAAGCAGTATTTAACTGAAACAGAGCGAATAGAAATTGTACATGCGGATCAAGTAATTACAGGCGAAGATGAACCAGTTAGAGCAGTACGCCGAAAGAAGAATTCATCTCTAGTAAAAATGGCAGAAGAAGTAAAAGAAAACAGAGTTGATGCATGTATTTCTGCTGGGAATACTGGTGCACTAATGAGTGCTGGATTATTTGTTGTCGGCCGAATTCCAGGAATTGATAGACCAGCATTAAGTCCTACATTTCCTACAATTGATGGGAAAGGATTTTTAATGCTAGATGTCGGAGCAAATGTGGATGCAAAGCCCAATCATTTATTGCAATATGCTATTATGGGTTCGGTTTATGCAGAAAAGGTACGAGCTATAGCAAACCCTAGAATCGGTTTATTAAATGTTGGTACGGAAGCTGGTAAAGGAAATGAGCTTACAAAAAAAGCGTATGAGCTCATGTCAAAAGCACCAATCAATTTTGTGGGGAATGTGGAGGCACGTGATTTATTAACCGGAGTTGCGGATGTTGTAGTAACAGATGGTTTTAGTGGGAATATTGCCCTTAAAACAATTGAAGGGACCGCATCTTCACTGTTCTCCATGATAAAAGACACGTTTATGTCATCAATGAAAACAAAACTTGCAGCAGGATTAATAAAAAATGATTTAAAAGGTTTAAAAGATAAGTTAGATTACTCCGAATATGGAGGAGCTGCATTATTTGGACTAGCTGCACCTGTAGTCAAAGCTCATGGTTCTTCTAATAGCAGGGCGATTTTCAGTGCAATTAAACAGACGTGCAATATGGTAGATAATCAAGTAATAGACACTATAAAAGCTACAATCGAATCTATGCAGGCTGAGGAGGGGAATCAATGAAAAAACTAGCTTTTATGTTTCCGGGTCAAGGATCCCAATCCGTTGGGATGGGGCAAGATATACATGATGCGTTTCCGAACATTCCATCCCTTTACGAAAAAGCAAATCTTGTTACTGACAAAGACCTTCGTAAATTAATGTTTGAAGGACCAGGAGAAGAACTTACCGAAACAGAAAATGCACAACCTGCATTATTGCTTTCAAGTATAGCGATTCATCAATTGCTTCAAGAAGAAGATATCCATCCTTCAATGGTTGTCGGGCATAGCTTAGGTGAGTATAGTGCCCTTGTTGCTGCTGGTTCCCTAACACTAGAAGAGGCGCTTCCCTTAGTGGCAACACGTGGGCGATTAATGGAAGAGGCATTCCCAAAAGGACAAGGAACAATGGCAGCAGTGTTGGGATTATCTGCCCAAACGATTGAGGAAGTAATTAATGATATTCAAGAAGAAATTGTAGATGTTGCTAACATTAATTGTCCTGGCCAAGTTGTTATTTCGGGTTCTAGAGCAGGAGTTGAAATAGCTTCTGATTTATTGAAACAAAATGGAGCAAAACGTATTATTCCACTTAATGTAAGTGGACCATTCCACTCTAGATTAATGAAAACTGCCAATGAAGACTTTGCCAAGTATCTAGACAAGGTAACAATTAATGATGCACAGGTACCTGTTTACGCAAATGTAACAGCAGGACCGGTAAATAATCAATCTGAAATTAAGGAATTACTTCTAAAGCAACTGTATTCACCAGTAAGATTTGAAGACTCCATTCGGAATATGATGGTTCAAGGTGTAGATGCTTTTGTAGAAGTTGGTAATGGTAAAGTACTAAGTGGACTTGTGAAAAAGATCGATCGTAAAGCTACAATCTTTACAATCCAAGATCAAGCATCCTTGAATAATTTTATTACATGGTATCGAGGTGAATAGTAAATGTTAAGTGGGAAAACAGCAATTGTAACTGGCGGATCTAGAGGAATAGGCAAATCGATAGCCATTGAACTTGCTAAACAAGGCGCAAATGTTGTTGTTAACTATGCAGGTAATGAACAGAAAGCGCAAGAAGTTGTGGAAGAAATAGAACGTTTAGGGGTACAATCTATTAAAGTACAAGCAGATGTTGCCAATGAAGAGCAAGTTAAGGAAATGATAAAACAAACGATCGATTCATTTGGTAGAGTGGATATTCTTGTTAATAATGCCGGTATTACTCGAGATAACTTATTAATGAGAATGAAAGAAACTGAATTTGACCAAGTTATAAATACGAACTTAAAAGGGGTATTTATGTGTACGAAAGCAGTTACTCGGCAAATGATGAAACAGCGTTCTGGAAGAATAATTAATGTGGCTTCAATTGTCGGTGTTAGTGGTAATCCCGGACAGGCGAATTATGTGGCAGCTAAAGCAGGAGTTATTGGATTAACGAAAACCACTGCGAAAGAGCTAGCGTCACGAAATATCTTAGTCAATGCTATTGCTCCAGGGTTTATTTCCACAGACATGACTGATCAATTGACAGACGAACAAAAAGAGGGAATGTTAAGTCTCATACCTCTTGCTAAATTTGGACAACCTGAAGATGTTGCAAAAGTAGTTCGATTTTTAGCGTCTGATGATGCAAATTATATTACTGGACAGACTATTCATATCGACGGTGGTATGGTAATGTAATATAGTATTTTTCTTTGAAAGGAGGTGAACGTTTTGGCAGATGTATTTGATCGTGTAAAAGAAATTATTGTTGATAAACTTGATGTAGATGAATCTAAAGTAACTTTAGAAGCTTCATTCAAAGAGGATCTAGATGCTGACTCACTAGATGTTGTTGAACTTGTTATGGAACTTGAGGATGAGTTTGATATGGAAATCGCAGATGAAGAAGCTGAAAAGATAAATACTGTTGGTGATGCTGTAGATTACATAAACAATTTACAGGGCTAATACTAAGGAGGTCTCGCATAATGCGGGACTTTTCCATATATCAACAAGAGGTGGCAAGTACGAATGGACAAAGTGAAGTTAGAGAACTTACTAAATATAAAATTCCATAATGTTGACATTATTAAACAAGCGTTTACACATTCATCTTATGTGAATGAGCATCGGAACCAACATGCATCTGATAACGAAAGACTAGAATTTCTAGGAGATGCTGTATTAGAACTGGGTGTGTCCCAATACTTATATCGCAAATATCCTACTATGCCAGAAGGTGAAATGACGAAACTCCGTGCAGCAATTGTTTGTGAGCCTTCATTAGAAAGTTTTGCTAGAAGTTTAAATTTTGGTGAGCATATATTACTTGGTAAAGGGGAAGAGATGACAGGAGGAAGAAGTCGTCCTGCATTACTCGCAGATGTGTTTGAAGCTTTCTTAGGTGCAGTTTATTTGGATCAAGGTTTTGATGTGGCTTTACAATTTTTGGAAAAACATGTCTTCCCTAAAATTGACACTGGTGCTTTTTCGCATGGGATGGATTATAAAAGTAAGTTGCAAGAATTGGTACAACAAGATAAAAATAAAAAAATAGAATATAAAATTGTGGATGAAAAAGGGCCATCGCATAATAAAGAATTCATTGCTGAATTACTAATTAACGATGAGGTGGTTGGTGAGGGATTAGGACGTACAAAAAAAGAAGCGGAACAACGTGCGGCAAAGAAAGCATTGGATAAGTTAACTATATGATAGAGTAAGGAGGTTCTCCAATTGGAAAACCTCCTTATCCTTTGTTCAGGATTTTTTTATTTCCTTACATTTCTTAATTCCTCAATGAAAGCATGTATTTCTGTTGCTGAAAAATTTCCTTTTTGAACAACAATATCATACATAAATTTAATCTCATCATATTTGGCTAAATCGTAATCCTCTGGATCCATCAAGGAACGATTAGCAACAGACAAACGTTCAGCTAATTCATTTAAAATAAAAGCTAGATTTTCTTTCGTTGGGTTGTTTAAATTCATAAGACACCTCAAAGTCATAATTTTGCGAGTTTAAAATTGGTTAATATATGGTGTGCTCTTCTTTTGTTTCTATCTTTATGATAAAATAAATGCATTAAAAAGCCAATTAATTAGATATTTTTAATAGAGAAAAAGGGGAATGGAACCCTTATGGGAGATTCGTTTCTAAATAGGAGAAATGTTTATGTTTTTAAAGCGTATAGAGAGTGTTGGATTTAAATCATTTGCCGAAAGGATTAACGTAGATTTCGTTCCTGGAGTTACTGCTGTTGTCGGTCCGAATGGAAGCGGAAAGAGTAATATTACGGATGCGATACGTTGGGTACTCGGTGAACAGTCAGCTAAATCTCTACGTGGGGTAAAGATGGAAGATATCATATTCCAAGGTAGTGACACGAGAAAACCGTTAAATGTAGCTGAAGTAACTTTAGTCCTAGATAACACTGATCAGGCCCTACCTCTTGATTATGATGAAGTTAGTGTGACACGCCGAGTTTATCGCTCAGGCGAAAGTGAATTTTATATTAATAAACAATCTTGTAGACTTAAAGATATTGTGGATTTATTTCTAGATTCTGGACTAGGAAAAGAAGCATTCTCCATCATTAGTCAAGGGAAAGTAGAAGAAATCTTAAGTTCTAAAGCAGAAGAAAGAAGAACTATATTTGAAGAAGCTGCAGGTGTTCTTAAATATAAACAACGGAAGAAAAAAGCTGAATATAAATTAGCAGAAACCCAGGAAAATTTGAACCGTGTCGAAGATATTATCTATGAATTAGAAAGTCAATTAGAACCTTTAAAGAATCAAGCTGAAAAAGCAAAAGAATATTTAAAGGAAAAAGATATATTAAAACAACAAGAAATTTCGTTGCTCATTACGGAGATAGAACTGTTACATGACGAATGGCAAGGTCTATTAAATGAAATCGAAGCTGCTAAATTGGATGAAATTACTTTCCAGACACAAATTCAGAAGAGAGAAGCACGACTGACAACGGAAAGACAAGATGTCGAAAAAATCGATCATAAAATTACAGAGTTGCAGGAACGTCTTCTAGTTGCAACGCAACAACTTGAGAAGTACGAAGGTCGAAAACAAATTTTTCATGAACGCTCAAAACACTTCAGTGAAAATAAAGAGAAATTAGAAATTCAAAAACAAGAGTATTCCGAACAAATTCAACAGTTGGAAGCAGAGTTAGCTAATGAAAATAATCTACTACAAGAACTTCAACAATTAAAAAATAAAACAAAACAATTAGTAAATGATTTAAAAATTAAATTAACAACTGATAAAGATACGATTCATAAACAAATTGAAGAGTTAAAATCGGAATACATTGAGTATCTTAGTAAACAAGCTGCAAAGCGAAATGAGAGACAATCGATTGCGAGTCAACTTGAACAAATAAATATTAAGAAGTCGAAGCAATTAGAAAAATTTCAAGATTTAATTGTCCTTCGTGAATCATATCAGCAACAATTGAAGAACAATACGCAACAACTTCAAGATGCAGAAGAGTCCTATCAAGAAAAAGAAACTAAAATAAGAGAATTGAAAAAAGAACTTGAATCAAAAAGAAATCTATATCAAGATGCTCAAACAAAGCTATTTCAAGGCTATCAATATATTGAAAAGATAAAGTCTAAAAAAGAAATGCTTGAAGATATGAAAGAGGATTTTCAAGGATTTTTCCAAGGGGTAAAAGCTATATTAAAAGCAAGAGAAGAAGGGAAATTAGCACAAATACACGGTGCCGTAATCGAACTAATTGATGTACCTAAATCATATATTACTGCAATAGAAACTGTATTAGGTGGGCAAGCACAGCATATTGTCGTAGAGGATGACTTATCTGCTCGGAATGCCATTAGTTGGTTGAAGCAAACAAATAGTGGGAGAGCAACATTTTTACCTTTAGGATCAATCCAACCTAGAAATATTCCAAGCAATGTCATACAACAAATTGAATCCCATCCAGGCTATATCGGGATCGCGGGTAAATTAATTACAACTAATCCAGCATTTCAAAAAGCTGTTGACCATTTAATGGGTCATGTCATTGTTGCAAAAACGTTGAAAGATGCTAATGATATTGCAAAAACTGTACTGAGAAGATTTCGTATCGTCACTCTTGATGGGGATGTAGTGAACCCAGGCGGTTCTATGTCTGGAGGAGCACAAAAGAAAACCAATTCTTCTTTATTTACAAGAGAAAAAGACTTACAAGAATTAACAGAAAAACTAGATAACTATTCCACTCGCGCAATAGCATTTGAAAGAGAAGTGCATAAACAAAAAGAAGATTTAGTGGATGTAGAACAACAATTAGCTAGTCTAGAAACAAGCTTTAATGATGAACAGCGTAGATTACAGGAAGTTAGGTCTCTTCAAAAGGAAGTGGAATTGAAACTTTCTTCCTTACAAGATAATCTTACTGTTTATGACCAAGATAAAACACAATTTGAATATGATTTAACTAATCTTCAGGAAAGAGATAAATTATTAGAACAAGAACTACTTGAAATTGACGAGAAGTTAGTATCCTTCCAAAAACAAATCGATATACTTTCACAGCAGGAAGTTGAGTTTAAAGAAAATCAAGAACAACTGACAAATGATTTTCATGATTATCAGGTTCAACTTGCTGAACAGGAACAAAGAATTAAAAATCAACAAGAGAAAGTGACAGGTTTAACTAATCGATTAGATGATTTAATGGACAAGTTTGAATCAATCTCAACAGAACTACAAGAATTAATTGAAATATCCTCATCGGAAGAAACAGAAGAGGAAATAAATGAAAAGCTCACAGAAAAAAATGAAGAGAAGAATTCAATAACGACACAAATACAACAATTACGTTCGGAAAGAATGATACGTACGCAAAAAATGCAAGATGAAGAAAGAGAATTAAAAGAAGAGAATAAGAACCATCAGTTATTGCTAACAAAAATCCAAGAAAAAGAAGTGAAGTCAACTAGGCTTGATGTAGAACTTGAAAATCGATTATCTGTATTACAAACTGACTACATGATTACATTTGAACGAGCAAAACTAGATTATAAAAAAGTAGACAATATTGATGAAGCAAAACAAATTGTATCTGAAATAAAAGCTAGAATTGAACGTTTAGGTCATGTAAATCTTGGAGCAATTGATGAATATGAACGAATATTTGAGCGTTACTCATTTTTAACAGAACAAAAAGATGATTTAGTGGAAGCAAAAGAAACGTTATTTGCAGCTATTAAAGAAATGGACGATGAAATGGAACAATTATTTGGTGCGACCTTCGCCCAAATAAAAGAAGAATTTTCAGTAGTTTTTAAAGAATTATTTGGTGGCGGTCATGCTGAACTAAAATTAACAGAACCTAGTAATTTATTAGATACTGGTGTCGATATTATTGCCCAACCACCAGGTAAAAAATTACAAAATCTAGGTCTGTTATCAGGTGGAGAGCGTGCGTTAACTGCGATTGCACTATTATTTGCAATATTACGCGTTCGTCCGGTTCCTTTTTGTGTTCTTGATGAGGTAGAGGCTGCCTTAGATGAAGCGAATGTAGTTCGATTTGCCAAATATGTGAAACAATATAGTGAAGAAACTCAATTTATTGTAATTACACATAGACAAGGTACGATGGAGCAAGCAGATGTATTGTATGGTGTTACTATGCAGGAGTCTGGCGTTTCACGATTAGTGTCTGTACGATTAGAAGAAACAAAAGAGTTAATACAGTCATAAAGGAGAGCATGATTAATGAGTTTTTTTCAAAAGCTAAAAAGTAAATTTAAACAAGAAAACCAAGAAGAAGTTTCTACAAAATATAAAAAAGGAATGGAAAAGACAAGGAAATCTTTCTCTGGTAGAATTAATGATTTAATTGCAAGATATCGTAAGGTTGATGAGGATTTTTTTGAAGAGCTTGAAGAAGTGCTAATTACTGCCGATGTCGGAGTTAATACAGTAATGGATTTGATTGATGAGCTTCGCTTTGAAGTACAACGTCGTAATATCAAGGATACGATGGAAGTTAAAGAAGTAATTTCCGAGAAATTAGTAGAAATTTATTATGGCGATGATAATGAGGAAATTGAAGCATTAAATATTCAAAGTAGTGGGCTTTCTGTTGTGTTAGTTGTTGGAGTTAATGGAGTAGGGAAAACAACTTCCATAGGAAAGTTAGCACACCAATTAAAAGCTGAAGGGAAAACAGTCATGCTTGCTGCTGGTGATACTTTCCGAGCTGGGGCAATTGAGCAGTTAGAGATATGGGGCGAGCGTGCTGGAGTAGAAGTGATTAAACAAAATGAGGGCAGTGATCCAGCTGCTGTAATTTTTGATGCTATAAAAGCAGCAAAATCAAGGAATGTAGATGTACTACTTTGTGATACTGCTGGTAGATTACAAAATAAAGTAAACTTGATGAATGAATTAGCAAAAGTAAAGAGAGTAATTGAAAGAGAAATTCCTGGAGCTCCGCATGAAGTATTACTAGTATTGGATGCAACTACTGGACAAAATGCTCTTAATCAAGCAAAGACATTCTCAGAAGCAACAGATGTAACAGGGATAGTTCTTACGAAACTTGATGGAACAGCTAAAGGTGGAATAGTATTAGCTATTAGAAATGAAATGAATATACCTGTTAAATTTGTTGGATTAGGTGAAAAGGCAGAGGACTTACAGAAGTTTGATGCTAATGCATTTGTATATGGTCTCTTTGCAGATATGTTAGAAGAACAGGCTGAGAGCTAGGCGGTTTACGCTTGCAAAAGAAAGTACTGTTCGTTATGATTGATTGTAAAGGATTTTCACTTAACAAGGGGTGGGAGAATGCTAGAGAAAACGACTAGAATAAATTATTTATTAGATTTTTACCAAGCATTGCTAACCCCAAAACAACTGGGTTATATGGAAATGTACTATCTGGAAGATTATTCGTTGGGGGAAATATCAGAAACGGCTAATGTTTCTCGTCAAGCAGTGTATGACAATATAAAACGAACTGAGTCCATGTTAGAATCTTATGAAGAAAAACTTCATTTATATGAGAAATTCGAAAAACGCTTGAAGTTAATTAAAAAAATTGAAGAGATTGTTTCTTCCAGTAATAATGAAGAACTAAAAAAGTATATTCATCAATTAAAAGAATTAGATTAGGGGGACACCTTAATGGCATTTGAGGGATTAGCTGACCGCCTCCAGAATACGATTAAGAAGATAACTGGTAAGGGGAAAGTATCAGAGCAAGATGTAAAGGAAATGACAAGAGAAATCCGCTTAGCACTTCTCGAGGCAGATGTTAACTTTAAAGTTGTAAAAGATTTAATTAAACGGATTAAAGAGCGTGCTGTTGGTCAAGAAGTAATGGAAAGTCTAACACCTGGCCAACAAGTAATTAAAGTTGTAAAAGAAGAATTAACCGAATTAATGGGTGGAGAACAGAGTAAGATTGCAGTTAGCGATAAACCACCAACCGTAATTATGATGGTCGGACTGCAAGGTGCTGGTAAAACAACGACAACAGGAAAATTGGCTAATCTACTTAGAAAGAAATATAATCGGTCTCCATTATTAGTTGCATGTGATGTTTATCGTCCAGCAGCTATTAAGCAGTTAGAAACACTTGGTGGTCAATTGAGTATGCCGGTATTCTCTATGGGTACGGAAGCAAATCCTGTAGATATCGCCAAAAAAGCTATTGAAAAAGCAAAAGAAGATCACCATGATTATGTGCTAATTGATACAGCAGGACGTCTTCATGTGGATTCAGATTTAATGCAAGAATTAACGGATATTAAAGAACTAGTAAATCCTGATGAAATTTTCTTAGTGGTTGATGCGATGACAGGTCAAGATGCTGTTAATGTTGCTGAAAGCTTTAATGAACAACTAGATGTTACTGGAGTTGTTTTAACTAAGTTAGATGGCGATACTCGTGGTGGGGCTGCATTATCTATTAAAGCAGTCACAGGAAAATCTATAAAATTTGCTGGTATGGGAGAAAAACTAGATCAATTAGAAGCATTCCATCCTGAACGTATGGCTTCTCGTATTTTAGGAATGGGCGATGTTTTGACACTTATTGAAAAAGCTCAGGCGAATGTTGATGAAAAACAAGCGAAAGAACTACAAGAAAAAATGCGTACAGCAACATTTACATTTGACGATTTTCTTGATCAAATGAGTCAAGTTAAAAAAATGGGACCACTAGATGATTTACTAGCAATGATCCCAGGAGCTAATAAGATGAAAGGGCTAAAAAATGTACAATTTGATGAAAAGCAATTAGCCCATGTCGAAGCAATTATACAATCTATGACAAAAAAAGAACGGCAAGATCCAAGCATAATGAATGCAAGTCGTAAAAAGCGAATCGCAAAAGGATCTGGAACAAACGTATCCCAAGTCAACCGTCTACTAAAACAATTTGAAGAAATGAAAAAAATGATGAAACAAATGACCAACATGCAAAAAGGCAAAAAAGGCAAAGGATTCAAAATGCCATTTAATCCTTTTTAATAAATTTTATTGTAAATCTATTTTTCATTTATTAAGAGAGAAATTTAAATTTGTTTTTTGCTATGAGCAGCCCGTATACACGGAGACTCCTGTGGGAGGATAGGCTTCGGTGAGACCCCGCAAGAGCGTTAGCTCTGAGGAGGCTCACCAGCCGCCCACGGAAAGCGAAGTGTATACGGGCTGCGGATAAGGATAGAATGAAATAAATTAGATTAAATCATGACAAAAAACAAGATGTAATGTAAAAACACTTTACAGACTAAAAACTTTCTGATACAATCAATTCTTGTGAGAGCAAATTAATGGAGGTGCAAGTAATGGCAGTAAAAATTCGTTTAAAACGTATGGGTTCTAAAAGAAATCCTTTCTATCGTATTGTAGTAGCAGATTCACGTTCTCCTCGTGACGGACGTTCTATTGAACAAATTGGAACATATAACCCTGTAGTTGATCCAGTTGAAGTTAAAATAGATGAAGAAAAAGCACTTGATTGGATGACAAAAGGTGCTAAACCAAGTGATACAGTACGTAACCTATTCTCAAAAGAAGGCATCATGAAGAAATTCCACGAACAAAAAACTAATAAGTAAAGTAGTGTGATATCATGAAAGCCCTAATTGAATCAATTGTTGCACCATTGGTCGACTATCCAGAAGATGTTACAGTAACAGAAAGAGAAGAAGAAACAAAAATTGTTTATCATCTCACTGTTAATCAAAGTGATGTTGGTAAGGTAATCGGTAAAAATGGTCGTATAGCAAAAGCGATTCGAACAGTTGTTTATGCAGCTAAAACAGATTCTAAAAAAAGAGTCTATCTAGATATCATGTAAAGAGGCTAACTCAACTAGCAAAAGTTCTGCCCCTTTGATACAACAAATAGTATATTACGCTAAATGTTGTATATAAAGGGGGCGATCTTTTATGAGTAAGCCTCTTTTCTCACATAGAGGAATAAATATTACGAATCTTATTGTATTCCGAATAGAACAACCTCCTATATAAAAAACACCTATATGGTGAATCGAGGGGTGAGGAAATCGAATGAATATCTTGAAAAAAGTCATTATTAAACAAGTACTTACAGAAAATAGTAAAGCAGCCTTAAAGGATAATTTTGTTAAACATAAAATGCGACTTGAACAAGAGTGTCAACAATTACTGTTTGAGCAAAGGAAATTACAAAACAAAAAAAATATCTCAAAAACAGAACTACATGATCGTTTCCAACAAGAAATAAAGAATCGCAAGGAGAAAATAAAGTTAGCCGAGTTTAAAATAGAACAATTGGATATGCTAGAAATTGGAAGCGAAATTGTTGAAAAAGAAGTTGAAGCTCTCGTTGAGGTAAATGTTGGAACGCATTGGAATGATATAACAGGGGAAACAGCAATCATTGTGAAAGACGGCATTGTTGTCCGAATCGATAATTAGCAGGTGAGAATAGATGAATAATAAATTATTTACAGTTGGAAAAATAATTAATACACATGGAATTCGCGGAGAAGTTAAAGTATTACGTATTAGTGATTTTGATGACCGCTTTGAAAAAGGTAATACTCTATACTTAGTAACTGACAAT
The DNA here is from genome assembly GCF_014637405.1 of Ornithinibacillus halotolerans. Lineage (GTDB taxonomy): Bacteria > Bacillota > Bacilli > Bacillales > Amphibacillaceae > Ornithinibacillus > Ornithinibacillus halotolerans. The sequence continues at coordinate 11,643 of NZ_BMEY01000032.1, read as the reverse complement.
AAAATAGTGAAAGAATTAACCATTGATGGCCATAGAATACATAAAGGTTTTGATTTAGTTCGTTTTGAAGGTTTGGATAATATTAATGATGTAGAACATTTTAAAGGTTCATTATTAAAGATTTCAGAATCACAGTTAACCGAATTAGAAGAAAATGAATTTTATTACCATGAAATAATTGGTTGTGAAGTAATGACTTCAGACGGAGAAGTCATAGGGAAAATAAAAGAGATTCTTTCACCAGGGGCTAATGATGTATGGGTAGTACAGCGACCGAAAGGGAAAGACCTCTTAATACCTTATATAGCAGACGTCGTCACTGAAGTAGATGTGAAACAAAAACAAGTTGTAATAGTACCAATGGAAGGATTGCTTGATTAATGCAAATTGATATTCTAACCTTATTTCCAGAGATGCTTGAAAGTGTATTGAATTCCTCCATTTTAGGCAAGGCACAGGAAAAAGAAAAATTCACATATAATCTAGTAAATTTTCGTGACTACACAGAAAACAAACATAATAAAGTAGATGATTATCCTTACGGTGGTGGAGCTGGTATGGTACTATCTCCTCAACCAATATTTGATGCAGTCAATGCAATTACAGGAGATCTTAAAACGAAACCAAGAATTGTTTTAATGTGCCCTCAAGGAGAGAGATATTCTCAAAAGAAGGCAGAGGAATTTGCTAAAGAAGAGCATTTGATTATTATTTGTGGCCATTATGAAGGGTATGATGAACGAATTCGCGAGCACTTAATCACGGATGAGATTTCGATAGGTGATTTTGTCTTAACAGGTGGAGAGTTAGGCGCTTTAGTAGTAGTAGATAGTGTAGTACGTTTATTACCTGATGTTTTAGGGAATGAGGATTCAGCTAGACAGGATTCATTTTCGACTGGATTATTAGAACATCCACATTATACTAGACCACAGGATTTCAGAGGGATGAAGGTACCTGAAGTACTTTTATCCGGAGATCACGCTAAAATAGAAGCATGGCGAAGAGAAGAATCTTTAAAAAGAACGTACCAACGTAGAAGAGATTTACTAGAAAATTATCCTTTAACAGAAGAAGATAAAAAAATGTTGCAGCGCATAGAAGAAACAGATAATTGATTATAATATAGCAAAAATATGTACACTAGTTTTTATAATTCTAGTTGAACTGTAGTCTTAATTATGTTATATTAATTATTGTGCTTAAAGTAGTTAAGTACGTATAAACGATGTTCCGCTGTTATTTTATATATTATGAGCATTGGTTTGGAAGGAGTGAAGCAGGATGCAAAAATTAATCGAAGAAATCACAAAAGATCAGCTTCGTAACGATCATCCTGATTTCCGCGCAGGAGATACTGTTAAAGTTCACGTTAAAGTTGTTGAAGGAACTCGTGAACGTATCCAGGTTTTCGAAGGTGTCGTTATCAAACGTCAAAACGGTGGAATCAGCGAGACATTTACAGTAAGAAAAATTTCTTATGGTGTAGGTGTAGAGCGTACTTTCCCAGTACATTCACCTCGTGTTGATAAAATCGAAGTAGTACGTCGTGGTATTGTACGTCGTGCGAAACTATACTATCTTCGTAACCTACGTGGAAAAGCAGCACGTATTAAAGAACGTCGCTAAAAAAAGAAATCGAAGAATGTACTTAGAAAGGAGCTTGGTATTTTATTCAAGCTCCTTTTTACTTAATAAAAAATGAAAAAAAGATAGGGAATAATATATAATAAAATGGATAACTAGTTGGTATTGGAGGGAAGGATATGGCAAAAGGAAAAAGCGAGTGGTCGGATTGGATAAAGGCACTCTTAATTGCATTTGGACTAGCATTCCTTGTTAGAACCTTTTTATTTACACCAATCATAGTGGATGGACCTTCCATGCAGCCAACATTGCATGATAGAGATCAGATGATTGTTAATAAGTTCGTTTATCGGGTAGATGAACTAGAACGATTTGATATCGTTGTATTCCATGCTAATGAACAGAAAGACTTTATAAAACGTGTTATTGCAACTCCTGGTGAGCATGTTGCCTATAAAGATAATATATTATACATAAATGGTGAGCCTATAGAAGAAAAGTTCTTCGCAAATAACACGGAACATGTAATAACAAATGATTTTACTCTAGAAGAACTAAGAGGGAATTACACTACAATACCTGAGGGACATGTTTTTGTATTAGGAGATAATCGAACGAATTCAACGGACAGTAGATTACTTGGTCCAATACCAATTGACCAAATAGTAGGAAAAGCAAGTGTTATTTATTGGCCGTTTGATCGTTTTAAGTTTATAGGAGAGTAGGAAAACAATGACAATTCAATGGTTTCCAGGCCACATGGCTAAAGCAAGAAGAGAAATTGAAGAGAAATTAAAACTTGTTGATTTTGTAATGGAGTTAGTAGATGCTAGGGCACCATTATCATCGCAAAATCCAATGCTTCATCAAGTGTTACAAAATAAGTCGAAGATGATTTTGCTAATGAAACGAGATCTTGCAGATACTAAGGTTACGAATGAATGGATTGATTATTTCAAGAAGAATGATATTCCTGCACTAGCTGTTAATGTGAATGACAAAAGTGATATTAACCGAGTTATTCAACTTGCTAAGGAACTAGGACAAGAGAAATTAGAAAAATTAATGAAAAAAGGGATCAAGCCAAGACCTGCAAGGGCGATGATTGTAGGGATACCTAATGTAGGAAAATCAACTTTAATTAATCGTCTCGCCAACAAGAAAATTGCTAAAGTAGGAGATCGTCCTGGTGTTACTAAGCAACAACTATGGATTAAAGTAAAAAAAGATTTTGAGCTATTGGATACACCTGGGATACTTTGGCCGAAATTTGAAGATCAATTAGTCGGATATCGTTTAGCAGCAATAGGAACGATAAAAGATCAATTATTATCATTGCAGGACATTGTTGCTTTTGTAATCAACTATATGAAAGAACATTATCCAAACCAACTAATGGAACGGTATGGTATCCAAGAACATGAAGAAGATATGTGGGATATTTTCGTGAAAATCGGAAAATTACGTGGTGCACTGGAAAGCGGAGGACATGTGAATTTTGATAAAGTAGCAGAAATTATCATTCGTGATTTAAGAACGGGTCGTCTCGGTAATATTACACTTGAGAAACCGATAGAAGATTAATAAGACATGCATCGCTTTGATGGATGTCTTTTATTTTTTATTTATTTTACCGATATAAAAATAGAAATAAGGTGATCACATGGAGAACAGACCAATAACAGAAATAAAAACACGCTTTAAAGAGAATCAACTTACTGCTCATGAAATTGCATTACTACGAAATGATCCGCGTAAAGGTGTTCAACAAATTATTAAAGCTTATGAAAAGAAGAAATTAAAAGAAAAAGAATTAGAAATATTACAGGAAAAAATGTTTACATACGAACGAAATAGTTATGCTAATGGAAAAACGTATGTAGCTGGAGTTGATGAAGCTGGAAGAGGCCCACTTGCTGGTCCTGTTGTAGCTGCAGCTGTTATTCTACCAACAGATTTTAAATTATTAGGTCTAAACGATTCGAAGCAATTAAGTGAACCAAAAAGAGAAGAATTTTTTGAATATATAATAGAACATGCAATAAGTTATGGAATTTCGATTGTTCAAAATGACGTTATTGATAATATTAACATCTATGAAGCAACAAAATTAGCAATGAGAGAAGCAATAGCGCAATTAAACCCTCAAGCCGATCACGTGTTAATCGATGCTGTGCCACTCGAAGGTTTAACATGTTCATCGGAATCCATTGTTAAAGGGGACGCGAAAAGTGTGTCTATTGCCGCGGCGAGTATTTTAGCAAAAGTAACTCGTGACCGCCTAATGAGAGAGATTCACGTGGAGTATCCAATGTATGACTTTGCATCTAATATGGGTTATGGTACGAAACTTCATATTGATAGATTAAGAGAATACGGAATTAGTCCGTACCATCGTACATCTTTTGCACCAATAAAAGACAACTTAAAGTGAGTGATATGACTTGAATATTCAACGAACGTTATTCGCTAATTCGCAATCTGTTAAAGAACCTATACAGACTCTTAAAGTGGGACAAATTATACCTGGGCGTGTTCTAAAGTTTTATCCTAATAATACTGCACAGATCCAACTAGGAAATACATCATTAAATGCTCAATTGGAAGCCCCCTTATCTGTTGGTTCTAACTACTATTTCCAAGTAATGACGAAAGGAAGTATTATTCAGTTAAAGGTAATTGGTGAATCGTTAGAACGAAAAAGAGCTTATTCCTTACATAAACTGTTGAATTATATAGGAGTGAAATATTCAAAAGTAAATGAAGATTTTATTCAACAGTTGTTTCAAAAGGAAATAGTAATAGACCCAAAACAAATCAAGCAAGCGATCGACATATTAAGTGCTTCTGATTCGAAGTCTTTAACAAAAGTCATTCTATTAGAGATGATTAGAAATAATCTACCAATTTCATTAGAAGTATATACCGCTATTGAGAGCACTTGGACAAGTAGTTTTTCTAAAAAATTTCATGCATTAATTACTGAACTGTCTGCTAACAAGAATGGTCTAGAATTAATGAACCAAAATAGGGTAAGACGTATAGATGATTTATTAGGTAAGACGAATAAAGTTCCTAAAAATTTCGTTCAACTTATTGCTGCTAATCGTGATTATTACCAATTAGTAAAGGAATTAGGATTAATTCAGCTAGATAGTGTGTTTGAAGACTGGATAAGTCCAGCCAACCAAGCACATAATAATGGCTTTCAATTTGATAGACAGACTTTGGTTCATATTCTGTCAAATTATGAAGATATAAGAGAGAAAGCAAATTCTTTTCTAACAAAATGGAATGATACCATTCAAACTCTTAACCATCGTAACGAGGCTATATTAGATGGAACCTTTCACAAAATTAAAAATGACCTGGAGCAATTCTATCATTTAATCTTAAAAGAACAAATAGAGATTGCGGATGATCCAATTAAGATAAGAGATTATATTGTAAGCATGGAAAGGCTTGCTAAAATAGAAAATACACCTCAATTGGCAAAGTTGTATCACGAGTATATGAAGGCACTTTTCATGGAGCAAATTAAAATGATTACCAATGATGTCGGTTTGCAATACGAAAAGACTATCTACAAGGATAATCAAAATCCTACTTTTACATTGAAAGGACTATTACTACAATTAATGAGCGTGAATGATAATTCAGTAAAAGGGATGGCAGATAAATTTTTACAATATATAAATGGATTACAAATACAGTCTGTTCATGATACTGAAAAATTTCTCCAAGCTAACTTACTTATACCAGGACAAGGGTTAGGACTGAAAAATGATCTTTCGATATCATTCCAAGGGAAGAAGAACAGCAAAGGAGAAATTGATCCAGATTATTGTAAGGTTGTTTTTATGTTAGATCTGGAACATATTAACGAAACTATTATTGAAATGCATGTACAAAAGCGAACCATTTCTTTACAAATTATGAATGACCATCCATTAACTCATATAGCAAATTCTGTAAAGCCATTATTGAAAGAAGGATTAGATAAGATAGGGTACCACCTTTCTAGTATCACTTATCACCAATTTACTAGTAATCAGCAAAATGGTAATAAAACAAATTTAGTCAATAAAGCTAATAAGGAAATACCTATAGGAGTGGATTTTCGAATATGAAACATAGTAGAAAAAAAGCAATTGCATTAAGTTATGAATCTGATAAAGATTATGCACCAACAATAAAGGCAACAGGAAAAGGTTTAATTGCAGAGAATATTATTAAAAAGGCAACTGACAATAATATTCCAATACTAGAAGATAAAACCCTAGTCGAATTGTTATCTGAATTAGATATTAATGAAAAGATACCTGAAGAATTATATCAAGCAGTAGCTGAAGTTTTTGCTTTTATTTATCACATTGATAAAGAGAAAGTAAATAACGAATAATTTATGACAAATTATATAGCGCTTTCCTTGTGCAAATTTCTTATTTTTAATACAATAAACATGCAGTGATTTTGATGGGAGGACAAAGAATGAATATTCATGAATATCAAGGGAAAGAAATTTTACGCACGTATGGTGTAAAAGTTCCTAATGGCTATGTTGCCTATACAGTAGATGAAGCTGTAGAAGCGGCTGAAAAATTAGGATCTTCAGTTACTGTTGTCAAAGCACAAATACATGCTGGTGGACGTGGTAAAGCTGGCGGTGTAAAAGTTGCTAAGAATTTGGATGAAGTTCGTACATATGCAAATGAAATTCTTGGTAAAACATTAGTAACACACCAAACGGGACCAGAGGGCAAAGAAGTTAAGCGTTTACTAATTGAAGAAGGCTGCGATATTAAAAAAGAATATTATGTTGGTGTTGTTTTAGATCGTGCTACTTCTCGAGTTGTTATGATGGGGTCAGAAGAAGGCGGTACAGAAATAGAGGAAGTTGCGGCAGAAACTCCTGAAAAGATTTTTAAAGAAGTTATTGATCCTGTAGTAGGACTTCTTCCTTATCAAGCTCGTAGACTAGCATTTAATATGAATATTCCTGATGAATTATTAAATAAAGCTGTTAAATTTATGACAGGTCTATATCAAGCATTTGTTGAAAAAGATTGTTCAATTGCTGAAATTAACCCACTAGTAACTACAGGTGATGGTGAAGTTTTAGCACTTGATGCAAAATTAAACTTTGATGATAACGCTTTATATCGTCAGAAAGATGTAATAGAATACCGTGATTTAGACGAAGAAGATGAAAAAGAAATTGAAGCTTCCAAATATGATTTAAGTTATGTAGCATTAGACGGTAATATTGGATGTATGGTGAATGGTGCAGGTCTTGCTATGTCTACCATGGACATCATTAAACACTATGGCGGGGAACCGGCTAACTTCCTTGACGTTGGTGGCGGTGCAACAGCAGAGAAAGTTACTGAAGCATTCAAAATTATCTTGTCCGATAAGAATGTACAAGGTATTTTTGTTAATATTTTCGGTGGAATTATGAAGTGTGACGTAATTGCTGAAGGTGTTGTGGAAGCTACTAAACAAGTAGGGTTAAACTTACCATTAGTAGTTCGTTTAGAAGGAACAAACGTTGATTTAGGGAAGAAGATTCTAAACGAATCTGGATTAAACATTATTCCTGCAGATTCTATGGCTGATGGCGCAGAGAAGATTGTATCCTTAGTTAAAGGTGCTTAAAAAACTAAAATCTTTTAATTTAATAGTCTAGTTTTATAGAAAGGACGGACGTAGCATGAGTGTATATGTTAATAAAGATACGAAAGTAATTGTCCAAGGTATTACTGGAGGAACCGCTAGATTCCATACTAAACAAATGCTTGAATACGGTACAAAAATTGTTGGTGGTGTGACCCCGAAAAAAGGCGGTACAGAAGTAGAAGGTGTTCCAGTATTTAATACAGTACAAGAAGCTGTAGATGTTACTGGTGCAACTGCATCTGTTATCTATGTTCCAGCTCCTTTTGCAGCAGATGCAATTGTTGAAGCTGTAGATGCTGAGTTAGATCTAGTAATTTGTATTACTGAGCATATTCCAGTATTGGATATGGTGAAAGTTAAACGTTATATGGAAGGAAAGAAAACACGTTTAATTGGTCCAAACTGTCCTGGTGTTATCTCTCCAGATGAGTGTAAAATTGGTATAATGCCAGGGTACATTCATACAAAAGGACATATTGGAGTTGTATCTCGTTCAGGAACGTTAACTTATGAAGCTGTTCATCAACTATCACAAGCTGGTTATGGTCAGACTACTGCAGTAGGTATTGGTGGAGATCCAGTTAACGGTACAAACTTTATTGATGTACTACAAGCATTTAATGAAGACCCTGAAACGTATGCTGTTGTAATGATCGGAGAAATTGGTGGAACTGCCGAAGAAGAAGCTGCTGAATGGGTTAAAGCAAATATGACTAAACCAGTTGTTGGCTTCATTGGTGGAGCAACTGCACCTCCAGGAAAACGCATGGGACATGCAGGAGCAATTATCTCTGGTGGTAAAGGTACTGCCGAAGAAAAGATTCGCGTTATGAATGAATGCGGAATTGAAGTAGCAGAAACTCCAGCAGTCATTGGAGAAACAATGATTCGTGTACTACAAGAAAAAGGTTTAGCAGAAAAGTGTAAAACACATTAAGTTAATTAGAACCTAAAAGATTGCCTTTTAGGTTCTTTCCCTATATCCAAGAAAAGGAAGTGACAAATTGTTTCAAGCGATTCGACAAAGATTACTTCATTTACATCGTTGTCGTGGACTATCCAGAACAAAACTTCGTCGTTTACTTCAAATGGACCCTTCGTTAAACAAAATTTTCTTCTTAACACCTTCTCAAATTAGTGAATATCTTTTAATAGAAAGTAAATATGCTCACATGTTATATCAAGATATGCATAATTATAAAATTATGCAAGAAGCCATAGCAGATAATTCTCGATATACTACTATTACAATCATTGACGAAAATTATCCAGATATGTTAAAAACAATAAAAGATGCTCCAATCGTTTTGTATACTGCTGGCGATAATAAGTTACTTCATAAAATACCTTCCATTAGTGTAATAGGTACTAGAAACCCTTCCAATCATGCTTTCTCTAAGATGAAACATATTGTTCTTCCGTTAGTTAACGAAAAATGGGTAATTATTAGTGGGATGGCTAAAGGAGTAGATAGTCTTGCACATCAAATGGCATTATCTAACGGTGGCAAAACAATAGCAATTTTAGGAAGTGGATTCCATCATATTTATCCAAAAGAAAATGAGCAGTTATTTCATCAGATTACGTCATCAGGTTTAGTGATAACGGAATATCCACCAGATGTACCCCCTAGAAAATACCATTTTCCAGAGAGAAATCGAATTATAAGCGGATTAAGTTTTGCAACATTGGTAATAGAAGCAACAGAGAGAAGCGGAACAATGATAACGGTAGACCAAGCACTTGATCAAGGAAGAGATGTATATGCGGTACCTGGTTCACCTCATATGAAGCAAGCCATTGGATGTCTAAAACTGATACAAGATGGTGCAAAATTAGTAATATCACATAAAGATATTATTAAGGATTGGGAAAATGAAGGGGTTCATTGGAGTAAAGTACAAGGGTAATATGAAATAATATAGTGTATGTTTGACATTTATAACGTATATATTTAATATTAGTTAGGATTTCTATTGATAATTAAATTAATTTTATAGAATAAAATATTTTAGTGTATAATCTGAAAATGTTGACATTTTTACCATCTATTCTTACATTAGGAAGTATAGCAATTTTAGGACACGAATGATTTAGGATTTTTATGTACTAGGTTTTTCGTTACCTCAGTTAAGGAGGAAGAGAATGACAGATTATCTCGTTATTGTAGAATCACCTGCAAAAGCAAAAACTATTGAACGATATTTAGGAAAAAAGTATAAAGTTAAAGCCTCCATGGGTCATGTCATTGATTTACCGAAAAGTCAGATGGGTGTTAATGTGGAAGAGGGCTATAAACCTAAATATATTACAATACGTGGTAAAGGTGATATTTTAAAGGATTTAAAAAAAGCCGCTAAAAAGGCAAAAAAAGTATATCTCGCAGCCGACCCGGATCGTGAAGGGGAAGCAATTGCTTGGCACTTAGCTCATGCACTTAAAGTGGATGAACATTCACAATGCCGTGTTGTCTTTAATGAAATTACAAAAGATGCGATTAAAGAATCATTTAAACATCCTCGTTCCATCGATATGGATTTAGTAGATGCACAGCAGGCACGTAGGGTACTTGACCGTTTAGTTGGATATAACATAAGTCCATTACTATGGAAAAAAGTGAAAAAAGGTTTAAGTGCTGGTCGTGTGCAATCGGTTGCTTTAAAGCTTATTATTGATAGAGAAAATGAAATTAATAATTTTCAACCGGAAGAATATTGGTCTATTGAATCAACATTCCAAATGGATAAAGAAGTTTTTGAAGGTGCTTTTTATGGTGTTGATGGTAAAAAGATGGAACTATCCACGGAAGAAGAAGTTAATTCCATTTTAGAAAAATTAATAGATAAACAGTTTAAGATAGAAAAGGTTACTAAAAGGGAAAGAAAAAGAAATCCTGCATTGCCATTTACAACTTCTTCTTTACAACAGGAAGCTGCTCGAAAGTTGAACTTCCGAGCTAAGAAAACGATGATGTTAGCACAGCAGTTATACGAAGGGATTGACCTTGGGAAATCTCAAGGCGGAACAACTGGATTAATAACATATATGCGTACAGATTCAACTCGGATATCAGATACTGCTAAAAAAGAGGCAACGGAATATATTCAGGACAAATTTGGCAGTGAATTTCTTGGTCAAGCACGAAAAGAAAAACAAAAAGAGAATACCCAAGACGCCCATGAGGCAATTCGTCCAACTTCAGTGCTTAGAGAACCAAGTTCCTTAAAAGCAGTCTTATCTAGAGATCAATTGCGTCTATATAAATTAATTTGGGAACGTTTCTTAGCAAGTCAAATGGCACCTGCTATACTCGATACGATGTCCGTCCAACTGATAAATAATAATGTAGAATTCCGTGCTACAGGATCAAAAGTTAAATTTAAAGGGTTTATGAAAGTATATGTAGAGGGTACGGATGATAATAATAAAGCGGATGACAAGTTCCTCCCTAACTTAGAAGAAGGGATGATTGTAGAAGCAAACGAAATCGTTCCTAACCAACATTTTACACAGCCACCACCGAGGTACACAGAAGCAAGATTAGTCAAAACAATGGAAGAGCTTGGAATTGGTCGTCCATCAACATATGCACCAACATTAGATACGATACAGAGACGTTATTATGTAACGATGGACAATAAACGATTTGTCCCAACTGAGTTAGGAACAATTGTTGTTGAAATATTGACCGAATTCTTCCCAGAAATCATTGATGCAGAGTTTACAGCGAAAATGGAAAATGATTTAGACGCTATCGAAGAAGGAAAAGTAGAATGGGTTCATATTATCGATGATTTCTATGATGGCTTTCAAGAGAGACTTAAAAAAGCAGAAGAAGAAATGGAAAAAATTGAAATTAAAGATGAACCAGCTGGAATCGATTGTGAAAACTGTGGGCATGAAATGGTTTATAAGATGGGGAGATATGGCAAATTTTTAGCGTGTTCCAATTTCCCAGAGTGTAGAAATACAAAACCAATCTTAAAAGAAATTGGTGTTGATTGTCCGAAATGTAATGAAGGTAACGTTGTGGAAAGAAGCTCGAAGAAACGACGAATATTTTATGGTTGTGATCGTTTTCCAGAGTGTGATTTTGTTTCATGGGATAAACCGATATCGAGACCATGTCCAAAATGCGATTCGCTATTAGTAGAGAAACGCAATAAAAAGGAAACTCAAATTGTTTGTACGAAATGTGATTATAAAGAAAATAGTCAAGGATAAAAGTGCCGCTCATTTTTAATGAGCGCCTTTTATTATGTCATTTGAAAACCCCTGGCTATGCCGGGGGTTCCGGAGAGCTTATAGCGTGGTATTAAAATTAAAAAGGCCTCTCTTCGTGATAAGATATAGTTGGTTTCCCGACCACTACATCAA
>NZ_BMEY01000031.1 GCF_014637405.1 Ornithinibacillus halotolerans | reverse complement strand
TTGATGTAGTGGTCGGGAAACCAACTATATCTTATCACGAAGAGAGGCCTTTTTTAATTTTAATACCACGCTATAAGCTCTCCGGAACCCCCGGCATAGCCAGGGGTTTTCAAATGACATAATAAAACCGTACCACATATAGTGCTACGGTTTGATGAGGGATGGAATATAACCTAATTAAGGGTAGTAAATTATGAACGATCACCACATTAGCCCCGGAAATATACGGAGACTCCAGCAGGAGGAAAGGCATCGGTGAGACCCCACAGTGCGCTAGCACGAGGAGGCTCACCAGCCGCCTGCGGAAAGCGAAGTATATTTCCGGGGCGGGTTAGATGCGCTCACTTTAATGTTCAGTTTTACTTTTGTTAAAATCAGTTATACCCCATCCACAATTAAAACTATTTCTAATAAACTAGAATGATATATTACAAGTTATTTTTCATCTCTTCATATCAATTAAATTAAAGATTCTTCCCCTTGCTCTTGTTTCACTAGTTTACTATCGTACATCTTAATGAATGGAAGCCATACGATAAACGCTACTAGAGCACAGATAATTGCTACGATAATTGCCATAAATGATCCACCTGTACTAATAAATGCACCAGCACCTAATGGAGTTGGCCAAGGCATCATCGCAATAACTGCTGGAATAATTTCTAACTTAATAGCGAAGTAACCTACTGTCGCTGCAGCCATTGGCGCAAGGAAGAATGGAATTGCTAAGAACGGGTTATAAACAATTGGTAACCCAAAGATAATTGGTTCATTAATATTAAATAGTCCAGGAGCAAGTGATGCTTTACCTAGTACTTTTAATTGTTTTGATTTAGCAGCGAATGCGATAAATAATACTAAACCTAATGTAGCACCAGAACCACCAGCTGTTACGAATGCATTACTGAATTCACCAGCGAATGGAATGTTTGAACCATCAATATTCGATTGCATATTTGCTAGGAAGATTGGTGTTAAGAATCCCATAATAATCGTTGCTCCATGGATCCCTACAATCCAAAGTGCACTAATTAGGAAGTAAATGACCATCGTACCTGCCCAACTATGCGTTAAGTTAACAACGAATCCGAATGGAATGGCTACAAGTTTAAAGATATCTGTACCTAATGCAATTAAAATACCGTTAAGAATTAATACGACAAATGCAACTAAAAATGCTGGAATTAATGCAGTGAATGAACGAGATACCCCTTCAGGAACTGCTTCTGGCATTTTAATAACCCAATTTTTCTTCACACATAGTCGATACAATTGAACAGAAATAACAGACATGATAATAGCTGTAAATATTCCGATTGCTCCTAGGCGACTAACACCATCGGCAACCATTTCCCAACCATGAACAATGATATTACCTTCTTCAAGTGAATGAACTAAAGACATTTTTCCATCTTCTAAAACAATTTGTGGAACAGTCATAAAGAAAGCAAATAAGGAAAGTAAAGCACCATTCAATGGGTTTAGATTTAAGTCTTCTTCTTCAGCGTAAATCTTCGTATACTCATAACCAATTACAAGGCCAAAGTATAATGCTAATATACCCATCGTAGACTTATTCGCTAACATATATAAGTCACTTACTTTAAAGAACGTACTATTGTAGAAACCTTCTAAAAATGTAAATGTTAAAGGTAAAACGTTAAATACTAGGAACATAGATCCTACGATTACAAATGGAATGGAAGCCATACCCGCTGCCATTACCGCACGTACAATACGGAAGGAAGCAACTTTTCCCATGGGACCTAGTAGATATTTTTCTAAAAACGCAAACATTTTGTTTTCGTTTTCCATCATATTTCCCCTTTTCTGTGTCTATTTTTTATTAATGATCGCTTCGTATTCTTTAATTCGTTGATAGTGCTTGTCCTCATTTCGCTTAATCTTGTTTAGGCGTTTAACGAGAATCAAACTGAATAAAATCCCTATTACTAAAAAGAATGTAACAAATAATTTAGACGGTACTTGATCAATTAAGAACGGATACAACTTTGTAAACGTTGAAGAAAAATAAGTCGGTAATAGTAAAGCTATATTTGTTATTAGTTGAAACATAATACTAAATTTTGTCAGTTTCGCATCGTTCGTATGACTACTGTATAATTTCACTTGTTCGTAAGCAGCAATCACAAATACGATTAAAACAGCTAACGGGATAATGAATAGTGATGAATCGCTCATGACCAATGAAATTAACCAGTATAAATTTGTAAAAAAGAATAAGGCAGAAACATAACGTACTAGTAAATAGCGATTAAAGTACATCGTTTTTACACTTAATTTTTTTCTGTTTTGTTCATAGAGTGCCATTCCATCCGTTTTCATAGTATCCCTCTTTTACTAATTTAGCTCTTCGCTACTGGCAATCTAGTAGCGAAGAAGCGTTTTATATTTACTTTCATCTATTATTCTTTCGGAAGTCCTTCTAAGATAACGTTAGCTAATTTTTCCACACCCATTGGAATTGGAACATACGCTTGTGGTGGGATGTTAATAACAGGCTTACCTGCACGGTCACCAGTTTCTTTTAATTTTTTATAGTACATTTTTGTTTGTGGGCTAACTAAGAATAATTCAAAATCACTTGATTCAATCTTTTTCGCACCATCATTGGAACCAGTAGCATCGATTAGAATATCATGCCCTTTTCCTTTCAAGTATTCCATTGTCTTCTTAGCCATTAATGAAGATGACATACCACCTGCACAAATAATTAACGCCTTTCTCATGTTACATACCTCCAAAAATTTTATTTGTTAGTTTAGAAAACCTTTATCGTTTTATAGATTTTCTCCATTACTTTCAATAACTTCTTTATACCAATAAAAGCTCTTCTTCTTGATGCGACGAAGATCATGTTCGCCTTCTTCATGTTGGTTTACGTAAACAAATCCGTAACGCTTTTGGAATCCATTTAACCAGCTTAAAAGATCCGTGAATGACCATACACAATAACCAATCATTTCCACACCATCCGTAATTGCTTCTTGTACTGCTTTTAAGTGGGTGCGAATATACTCGATACGATAACCATCTTGAATCGTACCGTCTTCTTCTACTTTGTCATATTCACCTAAACCGTTTTCACTAATTAGAATAGGTAATCCATAACGATTCGTAATGCGACGAAGGCCAATACGTAGTCCTTGTGGATCGATATTCCAATCCCAGTTCGTGCGCTCTAAGTTCTCGTTCGTAATGGTTTTAAATAGTCCAGGAATACCGGTATCTTCCATTGTTCCCTTTTTCCCTGTCGTATTAAAAGTTCCTTCCATTGTCACACCATCAAGTGGGTTTTTCTCAAACGTTGTTGTTTGGTAATAATTCACACCCATAAAGTCAGGCTTTCCTTCTTTTAATAAAGCAAAATCGCCTTTCTCAACTTGTGGAGCTAATCCTTTACGTTCCAGATACTCCCAAGATGCTTTTGGATATTCTCCCCATGCATAGACATCCATCCACCAGTGATTCGATAATTCTTCTGCATTTTCTGCTGCAAGAATATCTTCTGGTTTTGATGTAGCAGCATAAGCTGGTGAGTAAGCAAAGCTCGGACCAATTTTTCCGTCTGGTACATACGTACGGAACTCTTTAATCGCTACAGCGTTCGCTAAGCTCGCATGGTGATTCACTTGATAAAACAACTTATCATCTTTCACACCAGGTGGGTGCATGGCTGTTTGGTAGCCAAGTCTTGTGAAGATATTTTGTTCATTTAAAGAAACCCAATATTTCACGCGATCGCCGTATGCTTTATATAAAGTAATACAGTAATTTCGGAAATCCTCTACGATTTCTCTTGATTCCCAACCACCATACTTATCTTGAAGTGCTTGTGGTAAATCCCAATGGTAGATTGTTAAAATCGGCTCAATGTTATGCTCTAATAACTCATCAATTAAGTCATTATAAAATGCAAGCCCTTTTTCGTTTACTTCTCCACTTCCATTAGGGAAGATTCGTGCCCAAGCTACTGAGAAACGGTATGTCTTCATTCCCATTTCTGCCATTAGCGCAATATCTTCTTTATAGCGATGATAATGATCAACCGCTACATCACCATTTGTTCCTTTGAATGTTTTACCAGGAATTCGTACAAATTTATCCCAGTTCGATACTCCTTTTCCATCTACATCCCATGCCCCTTCTACTTGGTAGGCTGCTGATGCTGCACCCCATAGGAAGTTTTCTGGAAAGGCTTTTAAATTTTCATGTAACAATTGCGTTCCACTCCTTCGTATGAAACTTTTTTGTAACCACTTTCATTTTTAAGTTTAAATCAATTAGTTAATTTTCTGGTGAAGCGCTACAATTTCACGACCAAGGTCTAAAACGGTCATCGCATTCATTAAATGATCTTGCGCATGAATAAGTAATAAACGAATTTCTGTCTTTTCCCCACGTGCTTCCCCTTGGATTAGGTCTGTTTGTGCGCGGTGTGCTTTTCCTAACTCTTCATTTGCTTCTTCTAATTTTTTCTCAGCAGCTTCATAATCATCTGCTTTCGCTAGTTCAATGGCTTCCATTGCTAAACTACGAGCATTACCGCCATTTAAGATAATATTAAAACTAATTTCTTCTATACCCATCTTGTTCCCTCCTGAAGTAAAGAATTAGATTATCATTTCATTTTTTCTCTCTCTTGCTATGTCTTTATCATAAACTGAAAACGCATACACTTGAATCCATACTTTTTCCTTTGCGTAACGGAAAAGGGTATATGATATGGAAAATAAGAGGATTGGATTTGGTAAAACATAAAAAAGGGCCCCGCCAGCAACTATGCTAACGAGCACCCTTTGTACACGCATACAACATTATCTATCGTAACTTCTATTTAATGTCTCAATAAATTCCTTTTTATCCTTACAGGAAATTAACTGTTTTACAATCTGTTCATTTTCGATAATGCTAATTAAATATTCATACATCCCTTGTAAGTTCGTATCATGTTTACCAATACTTAAGAGACAAACGAATTGGACTCGATTCCCACTCCATTCAATCGGTCTTTTCAATGTACAGATTGTCCAAAATGTTTCTTCGGTAAAGGATTCCATCGGATGGGGCATCGCTACCAGATTACCAAAGCTTGTTGGTGACAACTTCTCCCTTTCAATAACCGATGCTCCGAAATCACTAGTTACATATCCAGCATCTTCAAGTTCATGTACTAAAAATTTGATTACCTTCTCTTGCGTTCCTAAGTCCTCTTGTAGAAAAATAAGGTCCTCTTTTAAATAGGTAATCTTATTTTCATTTCGGTCATGTAAATATTGTTCAATTTTCATAAAGTCGTCTGAACCTAATATCGTTCTTACATAAACAACAGGAACGGGTACCTCTTCCTCTATCGGAATAGTTGTAATGATAAAATCGATATTCTTCAACGGCGTCTCATTTAACCGATAATATTCGATCGTGTCTACAACGATTAGTTGATGAAAATACTTCGCTTGTAATTTGTATTTTAATAACATGGCACTTCCTGTACCCGTCGCACAAACGATCATACAGCGTTTCACATCTTGATTCATCTTCTGTCGTTCCATAGCCACACTAATGTGTAACGCAATATAACCAATTTCATCTTCATCAATATGAACCGCTAGTCTTTCCTCTAACACTTTCCCAGCCAGAATTCCCGCTTCGAACGCTAGTGGATATTTCGCTTTAATCTCTTCTAGCATCGGATTTCTCATATTCATCCCGAATTGTAGTCGGTTAATGGCCGGCTTTAAATGGAGGCTTAAGGAAATATACAGCTCATTATCGTTTTTTAATTGGAGGTGAAAACGGTCATCAATCTTTTGAATAATTTCTTGTATCGTATCCCGTAAATCACGCTCAACAAATGACTCGAACTCTTGTCTATTTAAATTCCTGCTAGCTATTTTTTTCGTACCTAAAAGATGAATGGCAATATACGCAATCTCTGTCTCTGGAAATGAAACATGAAAAGCTGATTCAATTTTCGATACGATTTGTTTAGCAACTTCGTATTCCGTTGTGTGACAAATTCCTTCAAATTCATCAGGCGCAAGCAATACATAATTGCCATCGTGAATTCGTTTACACGCAATCGCAAAATGGATGCTTAAATTATGCAAAGCAACATCTGACATCTCAATATCTGTATGTTTGATCTCTTCAATAAGAATCGATTGAATACGCTTCATATCTTCTTCTGGTAAAATGAAGTCCATCTGATATTCCTTATACATCATTAATTCTTTCCGATTAAAAAGGTATTCGGATAAGCAAAAGCGCAAATTCATTTCATTACCAATTACTTTTACACCATGATATGGTTTGCTCTCGAGTTCAAGCTTAAATGTATTTAAAATTCGTCGTACTTCAATTAAGTCATGTTGTAAGGTAGATTTACTAATATATAAATCATCCGCAAGATCATCTAATTTGATATAGCCATTTTCTAATAATAGCTTTCTAACAATATGATGAACCCGCTCTTCAGGTGTATTCGGTGTTTGATTAGTAGCATGAGAATCATTCGTCATTTCTTGTAAAAATAGTTTAAACTTCTTTTGATCCTTTATTTCTAGTTCATAACCAATTCCTCTCGTTGACTTAATAACCCCACCACTTATTAATAAAATTTCATTAAGTTCCTTTATATCATTCCGGATGGTCCTTGATGTAACTTGAATTCGATTAGCAAGATCATCACTCGTAATAGGTACTTTTGTAGCTATTAATACTTTCAAAATATGAATCATTCGATTGGAAAGCATTTAATCCCTCCGCATCTATTTTATAGAGATAATTCTCCTTACAATCTAGGCAAAAGAAACTAGTCGATACTACCATTTTATATCATTTCATAAGAAATCAACAGTAATTGACGGAATTCGACAATTTCACCAGCAATCTGAATTGATTGCATCCACTATTCTAGAATTCTGTTATAATAAAACTATCAACGAGAGATAGGGGTATTCTATGTATAAATTAATAGCGATTGATATGGATGGCACACTTTTAAATGATCATCATGAAGTACCAAATGATGTAAAAGAAACACTCACAGAAGCCAAACGACTCGGTGTTAAAATTGTACTTTGTTCTGGTCGACCTATTGGCGGGATGAAGAAATATATTGAAGAACTGAACTTAAATGAAGCTGGAGATTATGCCATTGCCTATAATGGGGCTTTCGTACAAGCAACAGATACAAATGAAGTTGTTTCTGAATTATCATTAACACATGATGATTTAGTGAATCTCTACACGGTTAGTAAAGAATTAGATACACCAATGCATTTCTTTGATGCAAAAGGACTTTACACACCGAACGCTGATATTAGTGATTACACGGTTTTAGAATCGTTTTTAAATAAAATACCGTTACATTACCGCCAAGTAGATGAAGTAGACGCTACTACTTCGTTTCCAAAGGTAATGTATATTGATCATCCAGAACAATTAACAAAAACGATCCAATCCCTTCCAAAAGAACTCTATGATCAGTATACAATTGTACAAAGTTCACCATATTTCCTTGAATTTGTTCACCCACAAGCGAACAAAGGAAATGCTGTCAAACAATTGGCAGAAACTCTTGGAATTAAGCAAGAAGAAGTGATGTGTATCGGGGATAATGGTAATGATTTACCGATGATTCAATATGCAGGATGTGGTGTTGCAATGGGCAATGCCATCCCGAAAGTAAAAGACATCGCAGATTTCACGACGAAATCTAATAATGAAAGTGGGGTAGCACATGCTATAAACACACTAGTATTAGAACCATTAAAAGTTAACCAACAATAAAGGGACTGGACATAAGTCCTTGTTCCATTAAAAAGGCCGTTTCTTCTCAATGAGGAAACGGCCTTTCAATTATTTCAAACCAAATCCACTTACTGGATGTGGTACATATACATCTTCCAAGAAAGCAATCTCTTCCGTTGATATGGAAACAGTCATTCAAAATGCTTTTTAGAACCGGACCATTCTTCATTTTAGGTCATTTTCTCATGCAAAATGATGGATGGAACCGCGTCATTCTTCATTTCGGGTCATTACTTCATGCAAAATGATGGATTAAAACGCGCCATTCTTCATTTCAGGTCATTCTCTCAGTCAAAATGATGGATAAGACCGGGCCATTCCTCATTTCGGGTCATTTTTTCATTCAAAATGATAGATGGAACCGACCCATTCTTTATTTCAAGCCATTATATCTTTCAAAATGATGGATGGAACCCCGCCATTTTTCATTTCAAGTCATTCTCTCTGTCAAAATGATGGATAAGACCGGGCCATTCTTCATTTCAAGCCATTACTTCTTTCAAAATGAAGTATTAAACCCCCGCCATTCTTCATTTCAAGTCATTACTTCTTTCAAAATGATGGATGGAACCCCGCCATTCTTCATCTCAAGTCATTCTCTCAGTCAAAATGATGGATGGAACTGCGCCATTCTTCATTTCAGACCATTACTTCAATCAAAATGATGGATTAAATCGCACCATTCTTCATTTCTGGCCATTACTTTATTCAAAATGAAGTATTAAACCCCCGCCATTCCTCATTTCGTCCCGTTCTCTCTCCCAAAATAACGAATTAACAGCTGTCAATATACAAAAACAGGTGCTCTTTCCAGAACACCTGTCACTCTAAAATCTCTATTAAGCTAATTCTCTAGCAATATCGTCTTTCACAGTTACGCCAGCTGCTTCTAATTCTGCGATCTTATCTGCAAACTGTGGAAGATATTTCTTATGGGCGATTAATAGCTCATCGAGAACTCGTTTTGCTGTCTCTCCACTTGGAATTAATGGATTAATAGTAAATGCTTGTAACGCTAGTGCATAATTACCTGTTACTGCAGCTTCTTCTACTACTTGTTCCATATTTTTCATTACTTGTAACCAACCTTTTTCTGCTGCTGGAAGTTCACCAAATGCGATTGGTCTCGCACCTGCAGCACCAATATAAGCAGATACTTCCACAACCGTATCAGCTGGAAGGTCTGGCACAGCACCATTGTTTTTAGTAGATACGACAATATGCGTATTTTTGTTTGCATAGATCGATGCGATTGTTTCACAAGCTGCATCAGAATAATGGGCACCGCCACGTTTCGATAACTGTTCTGGCTTATGATCTAAGTTAGGATCTTTATACAGTTCGAATAATTCCGCTTCAGTTTGTTTTACTTGTTGAGCACGAGTTCCTACCGCTGGATCATTGTATTCCTCAAGCATATGATTCAACATTTCTTCTGTACGGTAGTAATAACGGTGATAGCCACAAGGAATCATATTCATTTGTTTTACCTGGTCAAGGAAGAAAGGTATATCATGAATATTCGCTGGGATTCCCGAATCATTGCTGTACATTTTTTCAATGATTTCACCAGTTACATCATTCCCTTGTAAATCTCTCACACGATGCCAATGGAAATGGTTAATACCTGCAAAGGAATAAACAAGTTCATCTAAAGTTTTGCCAATTAATTCCGGTTCAGCCATCATCGCTCCAACTGGAACATTACATAATCCAAGCACTTTATCCCATTTTCCATAACGGACAACTGCATCAGTCACCATACCGGCAGGGTTCGTAAAGTTAATTAACCATGCATTTGGACATAATTCTTTCATATCTTCTACAATGTCTAAAATAACAGGAATGGTACGGAATGCTTTGAAGATACCACCTGCACCGTTTGTTTCTTGTCCTACCATTCCATAAGAAAGTGGAATACGTTCGTCTTTAATACGTGCATCTAATAAGCCAACACGGAATTGCGTTGTAACAAAGTCAGCATCTTTTAATGCTTCACGGCGATCTAATGTAAGATGAACTTTCACATCATAAGGAGAAGCATCCCACATTCTTTGCGCCATCGTTCCTACCGTTTCTAGTTTTTCTTTTCCATCTTCTATATCAACAAGCCAAATTTCACGAATTGGAAGTTCATCATATCGTTTAATAAATCCTTCCATAAGTTCAGGGGTATAACTACTTCCGCCACCAATGGTTACAATTTTAACACCTTTAGTCATTCATTATTCCTCCTTCAGTTTATATCAACATATTATTTTGTTAAGGCTTTCACAACTACATCTTTATTATAAATCGATATAAAAGAGAAACAACCAATTACCGGGATTATCATTTTCAATTTACAGATTCGTTTACAAAAAATGATTATTTTTGTAAATATCATTTACAAATTGGTATAGTAAACATAGGTGATGCGAAATGTTATTAACGGAAAAAATGAAAGAAGATATCTTTTCCCCTTCGGAAAGAACCATTATTACGTATATGTTCGATAAACTCGAATTAATTCGAGACAAAACAACGAAACAAATCGCAGAAGAAACGTATACACATCCTTCTACGTTAATTCGAATTGCAAAAAAGCTTGGCTACAATGGATGGATTGAACTGAAGGACGATTTTCTTCAAGAGATGGAATATGTCAATAGTCATTTCACAGATGTGGATGCCAATTATCCATTTCATGAACATGATCATCTACTGAATATCGCCAATAAAATGGCCACCTTACACCAAAATACGATTAAAGACACATTATCCCTTTTAAAATATGAGGATTTGCAAAAAGCGACCACGCTATTAAATCATGCAGAGGAAATTAAGATTTTTGGTATTAATAATAACCTAATTCTTTGTCATGATTTCAAAGCACATATGAACCGGATTGGGAAGCGAGTTAGTATTTGTAATGTCGATTCAGAATTTGAAGCAGCAAGTTCAGATGTCCGTACGGTAGCTATTATTATTTCTTATAGTGGGGAAAGTCTTGTCTCCCATAATATTCTGCCATTATTGCAACGAAGAAAAACACCGATTATTGCCTTAACGAGCATTGGGGACAATACATTAAGTAAACAAGCAGATTGCGTATTCCGTATTACAACAAGGGAAAAACTGTATTCCAAAATTGGCAGCTTTAGTTCCAATAACTCCATTGGTTTCTTATTAGATGTGCTCTATTCTTGTGTTTTCTCCAAAGATTATCAAAAAAACCTAGCCTATAAAATACAAATTTCCGAACGATACGACCACCGAAAGAGTACGAATAAGGTGATGGAGGAAGAGTAGAAATACACTGTTAGTTCGATAGAGTAGACTTTTTCATTAAAAAAGCTTGGTGCTACTCCTACTAAGGAAGCACCAAGCTTTCATTACTCTCCCTGCTCCGTCCAAACAGGATGAGCAGTAATGATATACCGATCAGGAGCATCGCCAAGATAATGAAAAGGATAACAAGTTGTTAACGTAAGCACTTCTTCTGGTGCGGTTGGAACAATGATTGTCCGGTCGTCTGCAGGAACAATCTTCGTATGGACGATTTCATACGTAAACTTCCCATAAGGAAGTTGGATAACTAACTTATCCCCCAGTTCTAATTCTCCCATTCTCCGAAACACTGTTTCCCTATGACCAGACAACACAATTTGATCTTTCTGAAGTGGGTAGGTAGTTCCTTTATAATGCCCCACTCCTTTTGCTAATTCATTAGGATCGGTTCCTTCGATGATAGCAAGGTCCGCTTCCAGTTTAGGTATATGTAATACGCCAACCGTCTCTCCTTGTGCAGGGTTAAAATTTTTCGGAAATACAGGTGTATCCTCTTTCCCATTGGTTCCTTTTTCCTCCCCATCATATGCTGGCTTTTCTAGTAGAGACTTCGCATCGGCAAGTGCCCGATTATGATTCACATTGGAGGTAATAAGTTCATAACAACCAATCCCAATAAAGATAATCCCCACAATAATAATGAAGTAAGCTACCTTTTTCATCACAACGCTCCTTTAAAAGTCTATTCCCTTATTCAATACATGGCATTCTACGTGATTTTTCATTTTATTACGTACGTCTCTTTTTTATCAATATAGCATGAGTATGACCTTCTTGCATACTATTTATTACAAAACCCAAACTTTTCTAACTGTTAATTTTAGATCGAAATTTCTACCTATATTTTCCCCTTATCTCAAGAATTAGAGTGATTATCAAAGCATTATTTAGTTAATTAACGTTTTTTGTTTCTCGTGTATCGTACACTCTCTTTATTTCATTTTTATGAACAATAAACAGAAGAAATGCAATTTGCGGCATCTATTATAAAAGACATACCATTAATAAGAAAGCATATTTTTTACCATCTTAGATGCTTGAAAACATGAAAAGAATTTAGAGGAGTGACTATTTTTGTTTAATTGGAAAAAGTTAGGGGTAATCACAGGTTTATCATTATCCCTTGTTGTAGCAGGTTGTAGTTCAGATGAAAATCAAACCGTCAGTGAACAGATGAATTTCGAGATTACGGGTCTAGAACCAGGTGCAGGTCAAACGGAACTGAACAACCAAGTTATTGAAGAATATGAAAATCTTGCCGATTGGGAACAAACAACGTCTTCTACCGGTGCCATGCTATCTGCATTAGATGAGGCTTATCAAAAAGAGGAGCCTATCATGATTACAGCATGGTCACCTCACTATATGTTTGCGAAATGGGATTTGAAATATTTAGAAGATCCTAAAGGAATCTTTGGTCAAGAACAGCATGCAACAACAATTACACGATTAGATTTAAAAGAGGATATGCCAGATGCTTACGAAATTCTGGATCGGATCCACTTTGAAGTACCCGAAATCGAAGCTGCATTACTAAAAGCGAATGAGGAAGGGTTAGAAATAGAAGAAGTAGCACAAATTTGGGTGGAAGAAAATCAAGATACGGTGAATACATGGATCGAAGGCATTGATCCAGTAGATGGTACTTCCATCGATCTCATCTCCACACAATGGGATGAAGTGTTTTTCACTGGGAATGTCGCACGAATTGTATTGGAACAACATGGCTATGATGCGAAATTAACACCAGTAGATCCAGCTGTACTATTTGTTTCCATTGCAAATGGTGAGGCCGATGCATCTCTTTCTCCTTGGATACCAACTACACATGGTGCTTTGTATGAAGAATACGAAGGCCGATTTGAAGATTTAGGAGCAAACTTTGAAGGGGCTAAAATCGGATTAGCAGTTCCAACTTATATGGAAGAAGATTCCCTAGAAGACTTTGAACCAGCAGAGGAAGATTAGTAGATATGGTTATGAATAGGTAATGTAATAGAAAAAGGGTTGTTCTCAGTCCAAAGAACAACCCTTTTCTTTACCCCTTCCGCTTCAAACGATACTCATCCTCATAAAGCATTCGATATACTCTAGTAATCAATATGGCGTTCGTAAGATAAAAAGGAATATATAAAGGAACATCTAATATCGATAACTCTAAAAAATCGGGAAAGAAATACAGAGAAAAAAACAATTGAAACATAAAATATAAGATGATAATCCCTAGGTTCTTCGTAAATCGAAAAATCCATTCGTCATCATCAGACTCGTCATGGAACAAAAATTGAAAAATACTTCGATTATCCAGTAAATATTGCTTGACTAAGAAAAAGGCTAAAAGACCGTAAATTGGTACATGAATAGGTAAAAACAGTACCTTTATCTCATTCAATTCATGCCATAGCCATTCAGTAAATAAATAAAGATACATATAGCAGATAAAAACGACGATATAAAACTTTATCGCCTTCTCTATTTTTCTAGCATTCTCATACTTTTGGGTATTGTCCAACGTTGTCATCATTCCTATCGTTTATCATCAGATTGCCTACTGTAATGTAATAATTCCTTCTTTTTTCGGTAACCTTCACCTTATTGCTTCATTAATACATCCGTTTCCATTTTTCCTAACTCCCCTAAGACAACCTTACCAATTAACTTAAATAAGGAATGCTCGGGACGCAAACCCAATTCCTCCAAGATTGGTTCTACTTTCGCAAGAGGAGAAACCCCACCACATATCGTGGTAAACTTTTCGATAGAAAAATCTGCAAATCCATGTCCACTGACACCTTCATGACGGAGATCTAATAAATGAATCAGTTCCCGGTCATTAAACTGCAAGTAGACATTCACAAAATAACGATCCCGCTCCGATAAATGTTCCATCCCAATGAATGTATGCCCACTTCTATATACCCGTCCACGATGTTTCTTTTCAATACGGGCAATCTCTTCTCTTAACGCTTGGTTATATTTATAAAAATGGCGACTGAACCACCAATTCGGAAAGTCTAATACATATGTTGCATGTTCTCTTTTTTTGAAGTTCGTATGATTCATACTTCGGTCATCATAGTCCCAACCAATCGCATATAATAATGTTTCCTCGACAAGTCGGTAATAAAGGACGATAAAATCAACTAAATCTTCATTTTCATATAGAAACGACGCATAATTGTAAAGGTATTTGATAAATGCTGTTTGATCATAGTGACGAATGCCCTTCATTGATTTTACATAAGCAATTTCTTCTGGATCATTATCTAATGTCCGTAACGTTTCCCCTAAATAATCGAACATATCTAGCTTCGGATTAGATGCCAGTGTCGTTTCTAGTGAAAACAAATTCGTACCAAAATCTAATAAATGATTAATTCGTTTATGATTATAACGGGTCTTCAACATTCGTTTCGCTGATTGATAATTACCAGAATGTAAGAACTCCTGAACATGGTGATAAAACTGATAATCCGACATTCGCTCGGTTACTGGAATGCGAATAAAATATTCTACGGTGAAACCATTCCCCATTAATAACACAGATTGTGCGTGATAATGCTGAAGACATAAATGTGAAAGCACATGCTGAAAACTTCCATTTCCCTGTCCTAAATGAAGATAAATTCGATCATGCTTAGTGATTTCTCTCTTCAATAACTCCAGGAGAAAATCAGAAGTCTGTTCATAGGACATGGTTGCAGATATTGTTACAACTTGTACGGTAAAGTTAATCTCATAAGTAACACGAAAATAGTACTCGATTTTCTCTTTATCTATTTCGTGCCTATCCTCCAGTTGGAACAGGAACAACTGAACTTCCTCAGTATTTTTTTGTTGTTGAAGGATGGTTTCTACCATATCTTCTAAATACGGAAACCTTTCCTGAACTTGATCATTATTCTGCCATTGGTGAAGGATGACCTCAGCCATTTGGAACCACCTGCTTTTCCATTTGTGAACTTACTTGTAGTAAATACTTATTTATTTGGGGAATGTTCTCATCTTCCTCTATTCCTAAATCACGCATCATAATTTTGGAATCAATGGTAAAGCGAAGTTTCGCTTGGTACGGACTAGATTTCATGCCATTATAAGACTTCCAAACTCCAGACGTGTTTACTTGTTTTCGGCTATGCCCAAGAAAGCTTTTGTTCCTTGCTTCTAACGTATTTGTCACATTGGCACTTTTAATATAAAAATATGCCCCGTAATTTCCATCTACTTCCCCAGACAAATATTGCTCATCAAGTTTAGCAAGCTTTTCTAAAAAATGACCTTTCGTAATATTCTTATGGCCAGATGAGTCGTTACTCGTTCGGCCATGTTGGAATAAATAATAGAGGATAGCTTCTCGCACCCGGTAAAAACGGACAAGAAACGATGGCATATCATCAATTTCGATAAACACATCAATTTGACGAAACAATTCTTGTATTCTCGCTAAGTCCTGTTCTGCTTGATTCTGAGATAATAGCCTCATTAATATTGCTTCTGTTGTATTCATGACATCATGATTAGGTAAGTGGGACTTTGCTTCCTTTACATGTGCCAATGCGAGGTCAAAGGAAAAGTTAAACCGGTCCACCATCATCTGTAATAAACACTTTATTCCTTGTACAACTTTAGTTTGTTCAATATCTGTAATAATTTCTAATGCGGCTTGATAATCATGATCAATAATGAAGTTACGAAACTCCGCCATCCAGCTATCCATAGTTTGTTTAATCGTTGTATGTAAAATCTCGACTTGATTATTTTCCCAATAAACAGACGCATAGCGGTTTTCAAACTGCCTGACCCCTTCTAAAAACAAAGTCTGAAATGGGATAGGGTGACCGAAACCAACAATTTGTGCAAATATATCAAATGGATATTTCACCGCCAGTTGATGAACAAGTCGCTCCGCTTCCATTAACATTTCCGTTCCTTTGTATGGGGTTTGTCCTGGAATTAATTGAATGATTAACTCCCATTTCTCACTATCTATCACATCGGACAGGAGGGAATCCAGTTCAGATAGGAGAGAATATGTATGCTTCTTCGGAATCGATTCTTCCATAACAAACCAAACAACAACCGTTCCCTCATCTTGAGGAAACTGTGTTAAAAGTTGGTCTAATCCTTTCGCTTCCATTACAATATCATCTCGGTTAAATTGATAGAAAGGTGGCATCTCTTTCCCTTCTAACGTATGGACTCGTCGAATAAGCCCCGAAAATAAGTACTGCGGGATATAAGTACTAGCCAAACAATCACCCCTTCTTTTCTATAAGACTATTTTACTATTAATATAGCATAAAAGGAGGGGGAACAGTCCCTCTGTGAATCACTTCACAGAGGGACTGTCCCCCCTATCGTACATTATATCCTCATTGTCTCTTTCCCAAATGTCTCTTTCATTCTCTCAATTGGGTCATCTTTAATTGAATCATCCCATTCTAAAACTTGTCCTGCCTGTAACAATTCTTCTCTTAATTCCTCATAATTCACGTCTTGAACAGTAGTTTCCTTTTTAATACTCAAACTTGCTGCTACTGCTGCCGATTGACCTAACATCATAAAGACTGGTTCCATCCTTATCGATCCATATGCGATATGTGAACTGGATAGACATACTGGTACTAGAAGATTGGTGCATTCCTCAGCCTTTGGTCTAATAGATTGATAAGATATGGCAAATGGAGATACAGGAATTTGGATGTCCCCTTCATTCACAACTCTCCCGTCAATAACCACTCTTCGTACATGATGGGAATCCATTTGATACGAGGCTAAACCAATGGAGTCCGCCACAGTCTGCGTACCTAGACAGTTATGATCCGTCATGACATAATCTGAAATCATTCTTCTTCCTTCACGGATATATAACTGATGTGGCCAATGGCCTGTTTCGACAAACTCATCTTTTGGCAATCCCCATTCGGATACTTCATCACGAACAACTTTAGGTACGCGTTTATCATTACTTAAGAAATATAACATCCCTAGATTATACGTAACATGGTCTTGGAAAATTTCTTCACGAGTTTTATACGAACCATCTGGCCAATCGTAATTCATTCCAATATTATCCGAAGAAAATCCACCAAAATTATTTAAATCTGTTTTGCCATTTGGAAGCATTGTATGAAGATTCATCGCATCCCAAAATCCGGCATGTATATAACGTAATAACAACATATATCGATCTGGGTCATAGTTTTTCGGTTTTGGAAAAGGAATTTTATTATCATCATCTCTTGTCAGACAAACCCGGAAATTATATGCCTGAATTCGCTTATCTCCCTGCCCGTTGTATCCTAACAAGTCCATATCTGTTTCGGTAATTCCTTTTAAATAACCACTCTCTTTATTCCCTTCAATTACATAGGGATCAATCCATGTTTCAAACTTATGATGTTGACCGTTAAATTGCACTCCATTATAAATTTCCTTATACGTTGCATTTGATTCTCGGCCGACAAAATAAGAGACATTTGATTTTGCTAATAAATCCCCTTCATAAGTCGCATCAATAAAAACTTTACCCGTATAGGAATTCCCATCTTCCATAATGAGTTTTTTGAGCTCGCCATTCTCCATTACGACTTCTTCCAGGCGCTGCTGATAGATAACTTCAATTTCATATTCCTTAAGCCATTTTTTATAGATTTCCATGGCAACTTTTGGCTCAAATTTATATTGTTTTTCTTCACCATAATATTTAGATACACGATTATAGAACTCCTTTGAAAGTCCACCAAGTGCTGCTTCAGCTCCCAAATCTGTTGCTCCTAGTCCACTTGCAGTCATCCCACCAATAAATCGGCCAAACTCTGCAATAATCACAGATAAACCAGACTTTCTTGCTTGAATTGCAGCTGTAATTGCAGCAGATGTTCCTCCATATATTACTAAATCTCGTTCAAAATGCTCTGGGTTGCTTTTCTTTTCTATCGGTCTATAATAATACAAGTTTTCTAAACTCATTAAAAATCTCCTCCAATACCCTATTTGATACTTCCTGCTGTCATTCCTTCAATAAACTTCTTCTGAGCAAAGAAGAAAATGATTAATAACGGAATCGTAGCAAGTGTTGTCGCACTCATCAGATGCTCCCATGCAGTACCAGTTTCATCGGTAAACAATGACAATCCAACTGGTAGAGTCATTAAATCCCTATCATTAATAAAGATTAGTGGATATAAAAATTCATCCCAGTTTGTTAAAAATGTAAAGATTGTCAATGTTGATAGCGCAGGAACTGATAATGGTAAGAAAATTTTCCAATATATTTTAAAGCGCGAACACCCGTCCATAACAGCCGCTTCTTCTAATTCTTTCGGTAATGCAATAAAGAATTGTCGCATTAGGAAAATTCCAAAAGCACCCGGTGCACCAAATATAGGCAAGATAATTAAAGGGATATGTGTATTAATTAAATCTAAATCTCTCATGAATAAAAACAATGGTATTATTGTTACTTCGGGTGGTATCATCATGACACTTAGAAGTAAAATAAATACAATGTTTTTACCTGGAAAGTTAAGTCTAGCAAATGCATAACCTGCCATTGATGCAAATAGTAAAACAAATATAGTTACTAATAGCGCAATATATATACTATTCCAATACTGATTTAAATAAGATCCATTTTGTAGGACATCCGTATAGTTCTCCCATCTAATTGGATTTGGAAAGAACTGGGTGAATATTCGAGATCTTTCTTTTAATGACGTTGCAATCATCCATATCAATGGGCCAATCATCACTAGTGTAATGATAGAAAGGGATATATATTTAAATGTTAATTGTCGTTTAGTCTTCATAGAATACCCACCTTTTACGAACAACCCAAGATATGATTGTAAATATTAGTAGTATAAAGAATAATACAAATGCTAGTGCGGAAGCATACCCCATGTCGAACAACTTAAACGCTGTCTCCCAAATATAGTAAACTAGCACCTTCGTACTTTCTCCTGGACCACCATTTGTCATGACGTACACTTGACCAAATATCTTCATTGCACCAATTGTCGTAATGATTAATGTTAAGAATACTGTCGGAGTAATCAATGGGAATGTAATATTACGAAATTTAGTAAAGTTATTAGCCCCATCCAACTCTGCCGCTTCATATAACTCTTTCGGAACTTGTTGCATAGCAGTAAGAAATAGAATCATATTTAATCCCACGTTCTTTAGAACACTCACAACAATAACCGAAGGAAGAGCAGTATCTGGATTTAATAACCAACTCGGACCATTAATGCCTATCCATCCAAGCATTTGATTAATAAATCCTAATTCCGGAGCTAATAGGTATTTCCATACAATAGCCCAGACAACAAGTGAAGTCATGACTGGCACGAAAATTGCCGTTCTAAAAAAGCCAATTCCCCAGAACTTTTCTTTTAATAAATTCGCTAAAAACAGCGCTAATATTATATTTAGTGGAACAAGCCCTAGACTAAATAAGATTGTTACTTTTAACGAATTACTAAACGATGCATCCTCCATCATGTTTCGATAATTCTCTAGTCCAATATATGCCTGTTCCCCTAACAATGGCCATTCATGCAAACTCATAAAAAATGCATAGGCTAAAGGAGCAAACATAAAAATGGTAAATCCTACAACCATCGGGGAAATAAACAACCAACCTGCGATAGCTTCCCCTCGTTTTGCACTAAATGTTTTTTTTGGTTTTCCTTTGTTGTTCAGCATATGATCATCCTTGCATTAGTTAAGATTAGCTAAATACGCTTTGAATTCTGAAATAGTTTGATAGATGGATTCTTTTGTTTTTCCAATTGTAACTGCACCCACCATAACCGCATTCATTCCAATATCGCGAAGAACTTTTAAATCCGATGAAACTAGTTTTTTCTGGGAAGGAACAATCAGTGGTAAGTCGGTATTTTTTCGATAATTTATGTATGCGACAATATCCTCTAAATGAAGAGGACTACCATAATTTTCCCCTTTTACAATTGAAATCTCTAAAGCTTTTAAATTCAGCACTTCCAAAGCTTTTGCATGGGTAGGGTCAAATTGATCATCAACAGCAACAGTTTGTGCTAATTGATCTTGTAATAATAGTTTTGAAGTTACATGTTTCGCATAAAGCGAGTAGTAATCAAACCCAACTTCTTTTAATGCTTGAAGATCTACTTCATTTACTTTGTTAATTTCATCACCAATCACGATTCCAATTGGGCCATCAAATTTTTCTCTTACGGCAGTAAACACATCTCTATATTCCTCTAACCCATGAAACACATTTCCACTTGCACGATGATTAACATGAATATGAAACTTTAATGCATCTGCACCTGCTTCTATTGCTGCTTCCGCTAATTCTAATTTATTTTCTGGCAAACTGACTACAATTGGTAGATTTGGATTAGCTAATAATTCGTCTAGTCTATTTATCATCGAATGTCACCTCTATTGAAATTTTTAGTACCTATGGAAAGAGAACGGCATAAACCGTTCTCTCCTTTGTTACTGTAATAATGGGTTTATTTTTTCTTCCATTTCAGCTAGTATCTCTTCTGGAGTAGCCATTTGTGCAAATAATTTATCGAACCCACTTACGATTTCACTTTCAATCTTTGCCCAATCTTCATGAAGTGGATAAATAAATCCATTACCCATTTCATTAATAACCGCTAATTCGATTGACTCTCTTGGCGGATTATTTTCTACATTGATAAACTCATCTGACTCCAATACACTTTTACGTGCTGGTACAAAGAATTGAGATGAAGCTTGGATTCCTGTTTTTGAACCTAAGAATTGTAATAATTTCAATGCTTCTTCAGGATGATCACTACCTTCAAAGGCTGCTAGACCCGCTTGACCTAATAAAGGTACACGGCCTTCTGGTCCTTTTGGTAGTGGTGCAATATCCCATTCAAAATCAGTGATTCCTCTTACGTTCGCAATGTAACTATACATGAACGTGAACATCCCAACATTTCCACTTTCAAAGTTTACATTCTCACCTGGTGGTACGTGGGACTTATCTTCAAACATCATGCGATTCAGAAGTTCAAAAGTTGCAATCCCTTCATCTGAATTCCATTCAAATGAACTCATATCATCAGAGAACATTTCTCCACCATATGAGAATGTATGAGATGGCATCGTAGCAAAGTTCGTCCACTCATTGAATAATCTTGCTCCATATTTGCGATTTACACCTTCACCTGTCGAAATTGCTTTCGCTACTTCCTCGAATTGTTCCCAAGTCCATTCACCTTTAGCAGCTAATTCATTCGGTGTTTCTACACCAGCATCTTCAAACATTGTCTTATTATAATAGATGATCATTGGAGGTGTGGAGAACGGTAATCCATATAAACCTCCGTCATGTTGCCATAGTTCTAATGTAGATGGAATATAATCCTCAAAATCAAATTCCTTATCTTCTGTAATTTCAGTAATCTCACGAAGAATTTGGTTGTTAATAAATTGAGGTACCATTCTTTCAGCTACCCAACCTACATCTGGCAACTCATTCCCTGCAGCTAAAACAGATAGTTTCTGTTGATAATCTGCATGAGGAATACTCTCGATTTTTACTTTAATATTCGGATTCTCCTCGTAAAACTCTTCTAATAGTTCTTCATACATTGCAATATGCCCTTCACTTCCCCATGTTGTGAAGGTTAGTTCGACTACATCTCTATCTTTACTGCCGCCATTATCAGAAGAACTCTTATCTCCACATGCTGCAAGTAAGGTAACTAGTATCATAAAACTGATCAATAAAAACTTTTTCATAATTTTCCCCCTTCCATATATTTCAATGATAGCAACAATGTAAACGCTTTAAAATGCAGTTATCTTAAGATTTAGTTTAAAATCTTAAGATATTGAATCAAAAATGCTCCCATTTAAAAATGCTGTTGAATCATGACACATGGAGATGAATTCAACAGCATTTCCTATCTATTTCAGATTTAATATTGGTTCTAGTTCCGCTTCAAACGTTCTTGGCCATGGAAGTTCAACATGAATGGATTCTAGACCTTCTATTGTACTATAAAAATCTTTATTCCCTCTAGAACCGATATAAACCCTTTTACCGTCAAAATGACTATACCAGTTGAGTGTTTCTGCTGTTAATTGCTCCGTTACAAATTGGTTGACCACATCATAATGCTCGACTAAATTCCATTGATCAGCTCCAATTTCCCGAATAAAATTATTTGCAAGTGGCTGAACGACGTTTTTATAGCCTTGATCCTTTGCAAAACGATGTAATAGAAACTCATAATGAGCTTTGGCAGTTTCTTTGTATACAGGAACGCCAAAACCTGATTTTTGTTTTAGAAAAACATCTCTAGCAGTTGCATGACCCACTGTTATACCAAGCGCATTACCAGCTGTATTCCATCCACTATAGGATAGAATTTTCGTTAAATCCACCGTATCAGCTAGTATTGTAACAAACTCTTCATCTGCTTTATTGACAAGGAGTACATCCCCTATAGCTACTTCCTTATTGGCATCGATTAATTCTTTGATTCTATGAACCATGTTTTCTATGTCGGAAGATCGTTCCCCTCCCACTTCAGTTGGGGTATTTAGAATAAGATGTATATCAGCTAGTTCTTCATCAGTTGTTATCTTCGCACCAGCAGATAGGATATGTTTTTCCACATTTTCATCAAATGTAGTATCTTCAAGTGGTGCCATCCAATCTTTCCCATGAATTCCGCCATACTCTATAAAATATGTTGGAGACTCCTGAAAGAATTCTGCTACAAATCTTGATACTAAAACAACATCAACCTCATCTGCCCCTGGGAAGATGGAAACTTTATCTTGAATATTAAGTTCGTTTACTCGTTCAACTAACAGTTCTCTTTCTGCTCGATGTAATCCGTGTGGAGCTGCATCATCCTGTGCTAAGACCAAATAATCAATATAGCCGTTTGCCGACCAATCTATTAATCTTTTATTCACTTCATGATTCCTTGCACGAGCACGTAGATAATCATCAAGTACTTCTTCCGGAATGATAGCTTCCAATTCTTCTAATCTCTCTCTATCCTCTTCAAAACCTAAATTGTGGACTTTATCATACAGTATGGCCCATTCCCTAATCTGGTTATAGTATATTAAAGACTCTTCACTTAACGCAGAAATTGCCAATCGCTGTATCGTATCATACACGTAGATTGGTTTATTTGGATATCTTTCCTGTAATTCTTTAATTACCTCAATACCTTCTAAAGCATCATCAAGTGGTTTCTCACCAGTTCTAGAAGCAATTAATCCACCATAAGCTAGCATACTGCTTGATAGCACAAATCCATCGGCATCTTCCGCATTATTTAATACCCATTCCACTATTTCTTCACTATTTCCTGGTGTATTAAAATACCCGATAATCTCTTTTGGTGGAGTTATAACTTGTATACCCGCAGAATTACCAACCTGCTGAGGAAAATATACATTTGCTGGACGATCATCTAAAGGCACTAATACTAATTTAGCAAGTCCCTCTTTTTCTGCTGCATGTACAATTGGAATATTTGTAACTACTAAAACAATCACTAGAAAGATGGATAATTTTTTGAGTAATTTCAATTGAATTTCTCCCCTTTCAATCATTTTTAATACATATTTTCCTTCTTAAAACGAGGCTACCTCCCTTCTTTTTCCATTATGTACATTTAATGATAGTCAGCATGTAAGCGCTTAACAATACAGGTATCTTAAGATTTGGTTTGATTTATTAAGATTTCTGTTTATAGAACTTCATTTTTAAATTGTTGTGGCGTCTTACCAAAGTGCTTTTTAAAGACAGAAGAAAAATGTTTCGCATTTGGATAGCCAGAAAGAAAAGCAATATCATATATTTTTAAGTTGGTCTGAGAAAGTAATTCTTTCGCCTTCTCCATCCTTCTCGCGACAATATAGTCAGATAAATTAACATGCGTATATTCTTTGAACGTTTGGCTAATATAATTTGGATGTAAATTTAATGTGTTCGAGATAAATTTTAACGATAAATCGCCCTCTAGATGTTGCTCAATTAGTTCTTTAATCTGACGAATAACCGCAGGATCACCTTTAAAAGCAAGGGTTTTATCTTCTTGTTCAATTTTTTTCAAGACACTAGCAAGTTCACTTCTTTTAATTGGTTTTAATAGATAATCTTTTACCCCAAGTTTAAATGCCTCTCGTACATAGGAAAAATCATCGTACCCACTAATCACAATAACAGGTACGTCGGGGAGTTTATCTTGTAAGAATGATAAAAACTGAAGGCCATCCATCTCGGGCATTCGAATATCAGACAAGATAATATCTGGAACTTCTGTATTGATGATTTCTAATGCCCTTTTTCCATTTTCAGCTTCCCAGAATACTTGATAGCCAGTGAATACTTCTTCCAACAAGACTTTTATCCCTTGTCTAATCACTTTTTCATCTTCTACGATCATTATTTTCTTCATATAAATCCCCCCTTTGCACCGGAATTTTCGCTTTAATAATTGTATTGGTAAACGGTATGGAATGAACTTGTAAGTGATAGTTTGAACCATAGATAAGCATTAACCTTCTTGATATATTAACTAAAGCTAATCCATTACCATTTTCTGATTGAACACTACTAAGTTTATTACTTTCTAAGGTTGATAGATTTTCCTGAATCTTAACTCGCTTTTCCTCTGGTATACCTCTACCATTATCTTGTACCGAAATTTCTAGAACCTTACCTTCTACCTTGACGGTTACGTGAATAGAGAGAGGTTTATCCATAAATCCGTGTTTAACTGCATTCTCAATTAAAGGTTGAATTAAATACTTTGGAATAAGAAATGTTGTTACATCTGAAGCAATGTCCCACTGTACGTGTAGTTTTTCTCCTAGTCTATACTTTAATAAAGCGATGTACGACTTGGAAAAGTTTATTTCTGCTTGCAATGGAATAAACGTATCTTCATTGTTTAATCGGTAACGTATTAAACTCCCTAATTCAGAAACCATATCCGAAATGTCAAACTGCTTTTTTATAAGGGCTGTCATATTTATGGATTCTAACGTGTTAAAAATAAAATGAGGATCCATTTTTGATTGTAATGTTTTATACTCTGATTCCGCATTTTTCGTATTTAACTCGTATACTTCTTCTACTAATTGATTAATTTCAGACAACATATTATTATACGTACCACTTAACTCCGCAAATTCTCCTGTGAAGTTATCATCAATCTGATTTATTTTATTATTATGGAAATCTCTAATTCTATTCTTCAAGAGTTCAAATGGTTTCAGCAAATATTTGGATACGTAAAATGATAAGATCACCGTACCGACTAAACTCAAAATAATGACTAGAATTAACGATTGACCAAATTCCTTAATGTCCTGGTATAAGTAATCTTTAGGAATGACATTATTTATTTGAATTCCACTCGATAACGATGTATGGGTGATACAGAAATATTCTTGATTCCCATTGTTCACCCACGTATGGTTGCTTGTACATTTATCCAATAAACGTTTACTAGATTTGCTAAATAGTGCTCTTCCATCACTGAAAATTTGCCAATCCTTTCCTGGCATTTGTTCCGTTAACTTTTCTAAGTAATTTGGACTAAAATCTACTTTTATTATTCCAATTTCTTGTAGATCATCGGGATCTTTTAATAGACGAATAAAGCTAACATAATTATTACTATTTTTTCTATAGTAAGATTGCTTCGATTCAGGATACAATATCCAACTACCATCTGCATCTTTTACTGCTTGATACCATGGTTGTTCACTTAAATTGATATACTCACTTATTGAGCCTCGTTCCATATGACTAAAAGTATGTCCTTTAGTAGAAAAGACATGTACACCGTGAAATGCCTCGCGTTTATACATAATTCCAGACAAGAAAAGGGAAAAAGTATTTTTGTCCTCATTACTGATGAAACCTTCCTGAGAAGCATTACTATATTCTGTTAAAATTTGAATCAATTGTTTGTTGTATAGTACCGACAATGTTGATCTTGCTGCATCATCTATCATTAAGTCCAAACTATTATTTAATTGAACAATCGTATTTTCTGTATTTCTTGTTACATCCTCTAACTTAGACGTTGAAAATATTCCATAGACAACAAACGTAATAATACTTAAAGGAACTAAGACTAATATTGCAAATGTCATAAATACTTTATTTCGTAGTTTCAAAGCGCTCACAACCTTCAGTGATGAAGTATCTTATTTTACTATTCTAACATCTCAATATTATCATAAGAAGGGGGACAGTCCCTCTCCGAATCACTTCGCAAAGGGACTGTCCCCCAAAATTTTTACTCTACTGGATGTGTTGCTTCATAGATATATTGTTCGAGTTCGGTTTGGTATTCTTTTGTTTGGTTTTCTGTCCATTGGAATACGTTAGCCATATAGGCAATAACTTGTTCTTTATGTTCTTGGACCCAATCGATATGGAAGAATAATGCTCCGGTCCGTCTAATAAAGAAGTCTACTGGTTTATAGGCTAATTCATTTTCAATAGAATAACGTAGCATTGCATAGACGACTGGATTCATATTTTCAGCTGAAGCTTTCTCTAGGCCTTGTAAATATAAGTCATAGATAACATCGATATTGGAACCATAGCGTAATACTAGACTTCTCGCTGTCTCTGCATCTAATCCTAATTCCACACCTTTTGCTACGTTTAACGGGACAAATTTCTCAAATCCTTTTGAGCCACCGACATCCCCACCAGAAATTCGTAGTTCTTTCGTTTGGGAACTTGGGAATGAACGTCCTTCTTCTTCATGTAATTGTTTTCCAACTAAGTCCACAATACTTTCGGCCATTTTTCGATAACCAGTTAATTTACCACCAGCGATAGAAATAAAGCCAGAGTCAGAAACGAAGATCTCATCCTTACGAGAAATTTCTGAAGGGTCTTTCCCTTCTTCATGAATTAGTGGACGTAATCCAGCCCAACTCGACTCCACATCTTCTGCGGTTATTTTTACATCCGGAAACATATAATCAATCGCTTTTAACACATAATCCCGATCTTCTTTTGTCATCGTTGGACGGGCAATATCCCCATTGTAAACTGTATCGGTCGTTCCAACATATGTTTTTCCTTCACGAGGAATCGCAAAGACCATACGACCATCCGGCGTATCAAAGTAAATCGCTTGTTTTAATGGGAAACGTTTCCCATCAAACACAAGATGGATTCCTTTTGTTAAGTGTAAATATTTACCCTGTTTCGATTGATCTAATTCACGTAACGTATCTACCCATGGACCTGCTGCACTTACAATTCTCTTCGTGAAAATCTGTTGTGTAGACCCATCAATTTGGTCGGTCACTTCCACGCCTATCACTTTATTATTTTCATAAATAAAGTTTGTCACTTTCATATAGTTGATCGCTAGGGCACCTTTTTCAACCGCTTTCTTCATTACTTCCATCGTTAGGCGAGCATCATCTGTTTTATACTCCACATAAAAGCCTGCCCCTTTTAAGTTGTTCGCTTTTAATAATGGTTCTCTTCTTAGTGCTTCTTCTCGGTCAAACATTTTTCTTCTTTCACTTTTCTTTACGCCAGCTAAAAAGTCATATACCCGTAAGCCGATATTCGTTAGAAATGGGCCGAATGTTCCTCCCTTATAAAATGGAAGCATCATCCATTCTGGAGTTGTCACGTGAGGTCCATTTTCATATACGATAGCCCGCTCTTTCCCTGTCTCAGCAACGACACCAATTTCAAACTGCTTTAAATAACGTAAGCCACCATGGACAAGCTTCGTTGATCTGGATGATGTCCCACCTGCAAAATCTTGCATTTCCACTAATGCTACTTTCATTCCTCTTGTTGTCGCATCTAATGCAATACCAGCTCCAGTTATTCCTCCACCAATGACAAGTAAATCAAGGGATTCGTTGTTTATATTCGTTTTTATATCGTTTCTATTCAAGCTTGAAAACATAAAATATCACTCCTAATAGGATAGTCAAATTTGATATATGTCATGGGACAAAAAAGAGAGACCACAAAACACTCTATAAAATATAGAGTCTTGTGGTCTCTCGAGATTCTCCGTCCGACATATTAACTTAACTACATTATAACATATAACAATTAGTATGAACAGAACTTTTTATGGTACCTATGTATGCGGTAGGTTCTCCTAGGTGTGAGTAGGAGAATAAGATACCACGGACAAGTTCTATCAAACGATTTGTTATTTAAAGACTCTTGCAGCTTCGACAGCTTTTTGCCAGCCGCTATATAGTTGGTCACGAACTTCATTCGTTGTGTCTGGTGTAAACGTACGTTCCA
The DNA here is from genome assembly GCF_014637405.1 of Ornithinibacillus halotolerans. GTDB lineage: Bacteria > Bacillota > Bacilli > Bacillales > Amphibacillaceae > Ornithinibacillus > Ornithinibacillus halotolerans. Next base: position 6,408 of record NZ_BMEY01000031.1, on the reverse strand, counting down.
CTTTCCATTGTTTAGCGATTTCTTCTTTATCTTTCCAATAGCCAACAGCTAATCCTGCCAGATATGCTGCTCCTAATGCGGTTGTTTCATTTATTACGGGACGCTCCACTTCCACTCCAAGTAGATCACTTTGGAACTGCATGAGGAAGTTATTTTTTACAGCGCCACCGTCAACGCGTAATGATTTCAAATCAATCCCTGAGTCAGCAACCATCGCATCGACAACGTCCTTCGTTTGATACGTAAGCGATTCCAGAGTAGCACGAACAAAATGCTCTCTCGTCGTACCGCGAGTTAGACCAAATACTGCTCCACGTGCTTCACTATCCCAATATGGAGCACCAAGGCCAACGAACGCAGGAACAACATAAACACCATCTGTAGAATCTACTCTCGTCGCATAATCTTCACTCTCTGGCGTATTGTCGATTACTTTTAATCCATCACGAAGCCATTGGATCGCTGAACCGGAAACGAAAATACTACCTTCTAACGCATATTCTACTTTTCCATCAACACCCCATGCTAATGTAGTTAGTAGACCATTTTTGGATTGAACTCCTTTTTCCCCAGTATTCATTAATAGGAATCCACCAGTACCGTACGTATTTTTCACCATTCCTTCTTCAAAACAAGCTTGCCCGAATAATGCGGCTTGTTGATCTCCTGCAATACCAGCAATTGGTACTTCATGGCCGAAGAAATGATAATCAACGGTATGCGCATACACTTCAGATGATTGTTTTACTTCTGGTAGCATGCTTTTTGGAACAGTAAGGATTTCTAATAACTCATCATCCCATTGTAAATCATAAATATTAAACATTAATGTACGAGAAGCATTGGAATAGTCTGTTACATGTGCTTTTCCACCAGACAATTTGTACACAAGCCACGTATCGATCGTACCAAACTGTAGCTCGCCTTTCTCTGCTTTCTCTCTAGCACCTTCGACATTATCTAAAATCCATTTTACTTTTGTACCCGAGAAGTATGGATCTAGTAATAATCCCGTTTTTTCTTTAAATAGATCATTATAGCCTTTTTCTCTTAATGTTTGTACAATGCCTTCGGTTTGACGAGATTGCCAAACAATTGCTTTGTATATTGGTTTACCCGTTTCTTTATCCCATACAACCGTTGTTTCCCGCTGATTCGTAATACCAATTCCTGCAATTTGGTCCGGGTTAACGTCTGCCTTTCTTAATACTTCTGCAATACAACTTAGCACAGATGTCCAAATTTCATTTGCATCATGCTCTACCCAGCCTGGCTTTGGAAAGAACTGTTCAAATTCTTTTTGAGCGGTTTCAACAATCTCCCCAGCATGATTAAATAAAATCGCCCGAGAACTTGTTGTACCTTGGTCTAATGATAAAATATATTTCCCCATCTTGATATCCCCTTTCTATAATTAAGAAGCTTTTGATACTTTTTTAATAGCTTTGTTTCCTTTTGATAGTTCGGTAGATGCTGCAGCTAGTAAAATAATTGCTACAATGGCACTCCATACCCAAAATCCTACCGAAAAATCTCCGTCAAAGAAAGCTTTATAGAAGAATGCCCCATAAATACCACCAACGATTGGTCCTGCAATTGGAATCCATGCATAGCCCCAATCCGAATTTCCTTTACCTGGAATAGGAAGAATGGCATGTGCAATTCGTGGTCCAAGATCACGAGCTGGGTTAATCGCATAACCAGTCGGACCACCTATAGACATCCCGATTGCAACAATTAATAGTCCTACAACAAGTGGGTTTAACCCTTCTGTAAATTCATTAATACCGATAAATAATAAGCCAAGAATTAAGACAAATGTACCAATCATTTCCGTAACCATATTGGCTAGTGGGCTACGTACAGCTGGTCCAGTTGCGAAGACACCTAATTTCGTGCCTTGATCTTCTGTTTCTCTCCAATGTGGTAAAAATGCAAAGAATACGATGATTGCTCCAATGATTGCCCCAATTAATTGAGCAGATAAATAGGCGGGCACTTTATCCCAAGGAAAATCACCAATCGCAGCAAATGCTAGTGTAACTGCTGGGTTTACATGTGCACCCGATACACTTCCAACCGCATAGACTGCAAGGGCAACAGCAAGTCCCCATCCAATTGTAATCAGGACCCAACCTCCGCCATTACCTTTTGACTTGTTTAATATGTTGGTAGCCACTACGCCACCACCAAAAATAATGAGAATCATGGTGCCAATAAGTTCTGCAGTAAATTCTGACATACCAATTCACCTCTCCTAATTATGATTTCGTATCAAGTTATCTACACGTGAAATAAATACAAAAAAACCCACACTTAATATTGCGTATTTCCCTTCGAAAATACACAAAAAGTGTGGGCTCAATAGTCTCGGTCACATGTATGAACTTGTTAATTGTATTCTACCTAACTATGAAAACGTTGTCAATACAATTTTTGGAATAATTTTCAACCTAAATTCCAAAGCTCTGGATCTGATGTACTCACTGCTTTCGCTCCGTTTTCAAAGGCAAGGGTAACATCTTCCTTTGTACGAATCAGTCCTCCGGCAATAACAGGTATTCCTGTTCTTTCATGCACTTCGGTGAGAATTTGCGGGACGATACCAGGTAATACTTCGATGTAATCTGGCTGAACCCGTTGACACATACTTAAATTATGATCCAGTGCATGGCTATCTAAAGCAAATAAACGTAAAATACCGATGACATTATGTTTTTTTACAAAGGAAATCGTTTTTCCTCGGGTGGAGATGATTCCATCTACTTTTATATTTCGGATTAAATATTCCATGCCATACTCATCCGATTTAAGACCTTGCACAAGATCGGCATGGACGAATACTTTTTTATTATGTTTATGTGCAACATCAACTAAGTCTTTTAATTGAGATAGACGTGTTTCCAAAAAGATTATGATCTCATGTTGACTATGCAGTAATTTTTCGAATTGTTTCATTTCCCGGAGTACCGGAATAACGTAATTTTCAAGACTACCCATAATGACACTCCAATTTTACTATTTGAGGACGGATTATTGTCCTATTTTTACAGAACAAGTGGTTGGAAAATTTTATAATAGGAGGTAAAAGTCGAACAAGCACTATATTAGCCCCGGAAATATACGGAGACTCCTTGAAAAAGGAAACCGCTTTTTCTGCGTGCGATGTTTCGCTACCGAAGCGTTCCTTGTCCTGTGGGAGGAAAGGCATCGGTGAGACCCCGCAAGAGCGATAGCTCTGAGGAGGCTCACCAGCCGCCCACGGCAAGGTAGACACCGCGATGGTTCTTTCGAGCGGATGTCGCCCCTGTACTCGAAAGTGAAAGCGAAGTATATTTCCGGGGCGGGTTAGATGCACTAACTTTAGTGTTCGAATATACCTAAGATAGAAATACTTTTGTCCCAACCTCATCATAATATACATAACAGATAATGAGCAATAAGGATGCAACATAGTATGCTATCCCTACCATCCTAAGAGATAGCATCTACACACTTTCCGCTGCTTCTTTTACTTCCTCCAACGTTTTCCCCATGCCGGATTCCACTGCTGCGACGAAGGCTCCTTCTAGTAGGGGGGCTTCGGCAATGGCAACATTCTCGTGTTCGGTCATTTCGACGGCTAGCTCGGCATTCATCAAGGCACTTCCAATATCGTAAAAGAGGAGCACCCCTTTTTCATGATGAGTCCGATCAATCGCTTGTAAAATCTTCTCCACACTCGTACCAATTTCTCCATCATCTGTTCCACCAGCAAGTTCGACCTTCACATTCGGAACCATCTGGGTAATTATATCGTATATCCCTTCCACAACTTTTGCACTATGTGAAATGAGCACGATGCCAACATTTGTCATCTGTTTACGCCCCTTTCTGTAGCACTTCGGAAAGGGCAGTGAAAATATAATAGGAAGAAACCGAACCAGGATCCAAGTGTCCTATCGACCGTTCCTTTAAATAGGCAGCACGACCTCTTCTCGCTTCTAACTCTTTCGTTGATTCCATCGCCTGTTTGGCTACTTCCGCTAAAGCATTTGCATCGATGGAATCACTTGATTTGAAAAACTCCACGACTGGTTCCCAAACATCAACAAGGGTTTTATCCCCTTTATTTGCCTTCCCACGTAACTTGATTCCGTTTAATGCTTCTTGGAAAGCTTCTCCTAGCTGATTCGCATCCACTTTCTCCATCCCTTTTACCGTTGTAGACATTTTTAAAAAGGCCGTTCCAAATAATGGACCAGATGCACCACCTACTTTCGATAATAAGGTCATGGAAACATCTTTCAATACATCAGAAACCGTTTGATAGTCGGAAGTTGTTAGTTTACTCACAACCTCTTGAAAACCACGAGCCATGTTAATGCCATGGTCCCCATCCCCAATCGCACGATCCAACGATGATAAGTAATCTTTGTTTGCTTGTATCGAATCATTGGACTTTTCCATCCATTGTATGACGTCTGCTACTTGTAATTCCATGATGACTCCTCCTATCTATTTGCGAAATGCTGGTGCTTTGGATTCTGCATCTAAAAGTTCTTTTAACTCGTCGTCCACTTTTAATAGAGTGACTGAACAACCAGCCATTTCTAAGGAAGTCATAAACTCACCAACAAAGGTGTCATAAACGTTAATTCCTTTATCTTTTAGAATTTCATGTACTTTTTTATTAACGACATATAGTTCCATTTCTGGTGTCGAGCCTAGACCGTTAATCATGACGGCAACTTCTTCTCCACTAGAAAGGTTCATATCATCTAATATTTTCTCGGTTAACTCAGTTGCAATTTCATCGGCTGTTGCAATCGCTTTTCGTTCAATGCCTGGCTCACCGTGAATACCAATTCCGATTTCCATTTCATTTTCATTCAGTTCAAAACTTGGTTCTCCAGCTGCAGGAACAATACAAGGAGTTAATGCCATCCCGATGGAACGGACATTGGCGATTGTTTTTTCTGCGACGGCCTTCACTTCTTCTAAAGATGCACCCTGGCTAGCTTTTGCACCAGCAATTTTATGTACAAAGACCGTACCTGCAATACCGCGACGCCCTGTCGTAAAGGAACTATCCTCGACCGCCACATCGTCATTGACAATTACTTGCTGCACATTAATTCCTTCTGCTTCCGCTAGTTCTGCTGCCATTTCAAAGTTCATGACGTCACCAGTGTAGTTTTTAATAATTAATAAGACACCTGCACCACCATCGACAGCTTTAATTGCTTCAAAAACTTGATCCGGAGTTGGTGATGTAAATACTTCTCCAGCAACCGCTGCATCTAACATCCCTGCTCCAACATAACCAGCATGTGCCGGCTCGTGGCCACTTCCACCACCACTTACTAAACCAACCTTGTTTGAAACGGGGGCATCCTTCCGAACTACGACAGTCGTATTCGGTAATACCTTTACCTCATTTGGATGCGCGTACACAAATCCTTCTAACATGTCCTGTACAACTAAATTAGGGTCATTAATAATTTTTTTCATTACTCGTTCCTCCTTCAGATAATTGAATGTTCACACCAACATTTAATTAATAGGAAACAAAAACCCTACCGCATATTACTATTGTATGATATAAAAATGAAAAATTCTATATTTTATAGTCAATAGGACTGGGTTATTTTCCCACTTTTCATATCCTGGACAAAATGTAGTAAAACGCAACTGATTCTTCCTTCAATAAAAAAGCTACTCGTCTGTATAAACAAACGAATAGCTTTTTCGACAAAATCCGAGTTTTTTCGGGAGGTGTCAGCGTATAATGGTAAATAAGTCAACCATCGTTTTTGCCTAAAAAAGGCCGACCTTAAGTAAAACTCTTAAAAGTATTTTTTAAAAAGTTCTTCTATCACAGAACCTTTATGATGGAACTCTTCTAGATCGTGAAAAGGATCTTGCATTTTCATCCTACAGGGATACCACCTAGTAAATATAAACTTCGTTTTTCACGTATTATTCGTATTTATAGGACAAGATCCATAACGCTGACACTCGAGGTCTTATCGCCTCCGACACCCAAAAACAATGTGATTTAACGTCCTAGAAGAGTTCCATATTTTTAGTTTCTTAATAATATATTTCAAATCAAATGTTAAGCTGATTGTGAAGTGTTAAATATTACAAATCTGTCATAGAATCGTTTTACATTAGCGCTGCGTATTTTCTTAGAAAGTTCATCTACTAATTGATAATCCTCATTAGTTGTATGGTATAGCTTCTTATTTCTTATCATGGAAAATGCAAGTCTTATCATTCGGTTCCCAAGTGCAATATATGCTTGTCCACAGTACTTTCCGCGTTCTAGAAGTTTTTTGTACCGCAGATTCATATCCGGATTATTATGAGCCAGAGACTTTCCTACCTGATAGGTGATGTTCCTAAATGTTCGTCGCCCTTGTT
>NZ_BMEY01000030.1 GCF_014637405.1 Ornithinibacillus halotolerans | reverse complement strand
TCTTTAGAATCAGTGTGTGGATGTGGTGCGTAAGGGGAAACCATTCAGTGGGCCTTTAAGGCCAAGGCCGGTAACAGAGGCTTCAAGCCGCAGAGCAAACCACCAGTTCACACTGGTGGTTTTGATTTCCAACTTAGATTTACATATCTTTTATTACTAATAAACTAGTTAAATAGTCATAGTACAACTTTCCTGAAAAGTATCATTATTATATGTAGTTAAATACATCAGGGAGGGTACATAATGAACAGATGTGAAAAATGTGGAAAGCAGGCTTATGGTAATGCTGAGCAAAGAACAGACCAATATGGAAATGTGATAACGATTTGCGCGGATTGTATAAGAAAAGAATATTGGGGCTAAAATTCTATAGGTACTTAAGACTAAATAAGATTAAATAATATACCTTTTAGGTACCTGGCACAAATGAAGGTAATGAATATAACGGTGCCTGACACCACCCGAAATTTGTCGAACGTCGACATTTTTCGGGTGGTGTCAGGCACTTTTTTTAAGCACTTTTGATTATACATCCGAAACTAAGACTGTATTCGTACTTTCTTTTGGTTTTCTTGTTAAAGAAAAGATAGCACATAGCAAGGAAAGGATGACAATGGCTCCTCCAAACCAGGACATGTGAGCTATCGTTCCAGTTTCATTTAGCACGATACCACCAAATGCAGAGCCAAGAGAGATTCCAATTTGTAGTGCTGAATTATTAAAGCTCTGCTGAATATCTGATGTTGCAGGATCTGTTTCAATGAGGTAGCTTTGCTGAGGAGGAGATAGACTCCAACTTAGCGCTCCCCAAACCATCATTACAGGTAGAAATACTACAAGTGAAAAAGTAGTAAATGGTAATAAGAACAGTACCGTAGCAAACAAGCTAATAACAACGATGATGCTTTTCTTAGCTCCAATTGAATCGGAAAGAATTCCACCGAATGCTCCACCACTTACTGCCGCAATCCCGAATAACAGATAACAAAGACTGATCCAACTGGAATTCAGATGAAGTTCTGTCTCTAAGAATGGTGTAAAGTACGCATATATCGTATAATGCCCGGCTAACAAAAACATGGTAGCAAGGTGTGCACTACCTATTTTAAAGCTAGCAACAGCCTTGAGTTGTTGTGAAAGAGGAGTCGTGTTTTCTCCCTCGATTCGCTCTAAAAAGATAGAAATTAGTACAAAGGAACCTACCGATAAAATAGCAATTCCAAGAAATATAACACGCCAGCCAAATGCATCGGAAATGATAATTCCAAGTGGCACACCCATGACTAGTGATGAGCTAATTCCCATATAAATAAGACCCACTGCCTTTGCTCGATGTGTTGGTGCAACAATTTTTGCAGCAATCGTTAACGATAACACAACGATAAGTGCTGTACTCATGGCACTTAAAACCCTCGCAATCATGATAAGGGTAAAATTGGGACTGAAGTAAGTCATAATATTGCTGATGAAAAAGATAATTAAGGAGATTTGATATAACTTTTTACGTTCGATTTTGCTAGTGAGAACTAATAACACTGGACCGGCAATAGCATAAATAAGTGCGAAAATAGTGATTAGTTGGCCAGCGGATCCTAATGAAATATTTAAATCAGCTGCGACTGTTGGAAGGATGCCACCAATGATCAATTCAACAAGTCCTGCTGATATAGTTGATAATGCTAGGATAAAAACTTTTATATTCATATTCTTCATTCTCGTCCTTTCTCTTGATGTTTGTAAAAAATAATTGATTAAAAATAAAAAAATCCCGATTACAAAAAATGAAATCAAGTTCATTTTCTGTAATCAGGATTTTAAGGTTCCTGGTAGAGACCCTCAAGCCATATTCTGAGGTTATACAGATATTATATATTAAATTGGAACACTTTTAATAGTTTACTAGTTATGGGTGATTTTTTCAAGTGTTTTTTATGGCTGTAACTTTTAAAGTGAGTGGAGGCAGAGGGAAGGTTCTTACTTAATAGTAAGCAAGAGAACCATCCCAGCTTCCCCGCGCTTCTAATTAAACCCTCCTAGTCATATTCTTAAAAGAGGCAAAATAACAAGGAGGGGGTTGTAAGATGGTAAGCGTAAAGGTTCGGTTACAACCATTAGTAAGTAGAATTAATTTACCTACCGTTTTGAAAACGGCAATACTTCCTGGTGACACAAGGGAAAGATTATTTATTGCTACACAAGTAGGGGAGATTTTTTATATCGGGAACGAGGAAATAGTGAATTTCTTAGATATCCGTTCACGTGTTATCCAGTTAGGTACGAATGGTGGATATGATGAACGTGGATTGTTAGGACTGGCATTTCATCCTAACTTTACTTCCAACGGATTATTTTATATTCATTATTCCTTAGCTGGAACACAAGGACCAGGAGCTCTACCTGATCCATTTGAGCCAGAACCATGTGACCCGAAAACACAGAATTTACAATGGACAAATAGGGAAGCAAACTATGATCATATTGATACAGTGGAAGAGTGGATTGTTCAAACAAATGGTAAATCTATGAAGCGCCGTACGTTACTTAATTTAAGAAGGCCATTTATGAATCATAATGGGGTAAATAGCTTAACCTTTTCCCCGGAAACAGGGAGATTAGTTCTAACTACTGGAGATGGTGGATCTGGCTTTGACCCATTTAATCTTGCACAGAATGACATGGAGATAGCCGGAAAAATAATCGAAATGGATATACAAAGAAACTTGCAAACTACTAATCCCCCCATTGTTACCCGTTTTGATGAACTCCCTCCATCCATGCAGGAAACATTAACTGTCATTGTAAAAGGTGTGCGGAATATTCCTGGAATTTCTTATCAGAGGTTAGCTAATCACTATATAAAGTATGTTGGGCAAGTTGGACAGGAATTGGTGGAGTCCATTTATTCTTTCATACATTATCATCCAGTTCGGGTTAGTCAATTAGTTCAGGCCTATACAAATCAATCACAACCAAAAATAAGAGGAATAGTTAATTTGGGCTGGCGTGGTTGGGAAGGTAATTTTCCTACACCAATAATTCGAGAATGCACAAACAATCCGGAAATCACACAAAAAATTACTGCATATTATGAAGAAGCAGTGGCACTTTCAGGGAATCATATTCAACCATTGACAAGTTATTTCCATGAAGACCCTAGGCCAGATAAATTTGCTGGGACAGCACTAACAGGGGTGCAAGCTTATATGGGGACTAGTATTCCAGGATTGACGGGGAATGTTGTCTTTACTGACTTTGTCAAAAAAGCATCTACGCCGGCGAGAGGTGCCTTAGCCTATACATCGGCGAGAGCTGATGGTAGTCAGAGTGATTTTCATGAAATTCAAATTGATCATGATTTTGGTTCAGAATCATCGTATTATGTTTGTTTGGGGGCAAATCTGAATCAAAGTAAATTATTTTTAGGAACGTATCGAACTTCCAACGTAACAGACCTAAACCAAGGTAGAATCTTTGAAATTATTCCATAGGTAGTTATCTATGTCAGAAAAACACTATTTCATAATTACCTTTAAACGTTTTATAAGAATTAATGCAATTTCAACCCATAACCAACTATAAAGGAATGAAAAGATAAATATCATACCTGCATTAAGAAAGGAAAAGGTGCTTGAGCCAACTGGACCCAAAATAGGAACCTGAAAAATAAATAGTAAACTCATAATCCCTACGGTTAGTGTCATGGAACCAGCTAGTATAATCGTAATTCTTTTCTTGAATAAGTAAAAAGCAACGCCTAACCCTAATCCTAAAAGCCCTGTTGTGAAAGGAAATATGATAAGTTCCGTTGGCTCAATAATAATTAATAAGAGGATGGTAAGAAGATAAGATAGTCCTCCAGGGGAAATAGAAAATAAGCAACATAGTAGGACTGGCGCAGTAGCCAGTGGACTTATCAAATATCCTATTCCTGGTAGTAAGCCACCAGCAGCCTGAAAGATAGCTGCAAAACAAGAAAGAATAGCTATTACAATATTCTTCTTTGTATGTGTATAGGTATGGAATACTTCTTGAAAGGTACGCCCTTCTTTAGAAACAGATTTAAGAAATACATTATTCCCGCTCCTTTCAGGTCCTAATATTTAACGGTATCACCACATTATCTTCGAATAACTACATCGGTACCAATAGAAACTCTAGAAGAGAGGTCCAGAACATCTTCGTTAAACATTCGAATACACCCAAGTGAGACATCTTTCCCAATTGAAGAAGGGTTATTAGTTCCGTGTATCCCATAATGGGGTTTGGATAAACCCATCCAAAATGCACCATAAGGACCTCCAGGATTAGCTTGTTTGTTCACTATTTTATAGGAACCAAAAGGTGTCGGGGTAACCATCTTACCAACTGCAATAGGATACGTTTTGATAAGCGTACTACCATCAAAAAGCTTTAATTCATGTTTAGTAGTGGAAACATTAATCCATTTTACCAAGCTGATCAACTCCATTTTTTAACTATGGTATGAGCGGGGGAGGGTGATGGTTAATATGAGTTAGAGCAGATGTGGGGATGGGTGCTTTAAATTAAAAGACAGTATCACATTAAGAATGAATTACCTGAAGCATGAGAATCGTCCCCCTGCTTCAAAGCTACAAGTTGATCAAACACTTTATTGCATACATATATAAATAAACATATAATAAATGTAGAATAATCATATTACTTTACAATTGGAGGGATCGTATTGTTAATTAAATCATCAACTACACTCCGAAATAATTATAAAGAGATCTCTGATTTAGCACGTGAGAAGGCTGAACCTGTATATATTACAAAGAATGGAGAGGGTGATCTTGTTGTGATGAGTATAGAAGCATTTGAAAAAAGAGAAGCAATCCTTGAGTTAAAAGAAAAGCTACTTATTGCAGAAGAGCAGCGTTTATTTGGTGAAAAAGCAGTTCCTCTTGATAATGTGAAAAAGAGAATAAAGGAAAAGATTGATGGAAAATTACAAGGTTGAAGTTCTACCAGAAGCAAATAATGATATAGATGAGATTTTTGATTATATCTTGCTTGATAACCCTGAGGCTGCTTATAATATGATGGATAAAATCTTTTCTAATCTGGAACAATTAACTAGTTTTCCGAAGTTAGGAAATAAATTAGACCATAAGCTAATTAAATATTACGAGTTCCGTATGTTAAATATTGATCCGTATGTGGCATTTTATCGAATTATGAATAATACGGTTTATATTTATCGCATCTTACATGGTGCCAGAGATTATATTAAGATTTTGAAAGATGATAAATAAGTACTTAATTAACTATTCGGATTAACTTAATCCAATAATTAATAATTAAATCCTAAAGGACAAAAGTCTAGTAAATATACTATACCTTTGTCTTTTTTTATTTGACGTGATACTAGTACGAGGGACGGGGAAAAGTAACATCAAAAACATCAAAAACATCTAAGACCCCTTTGGTGTCTGACTTCACCCGAATTTTGTCGAAACACCGGGTGCTATGTTTTGAGCTTGGGAACTGTCTACAACCTTATTAATTGTCTGAAAAGTTAAAACAATAGATTGACACACTTTTGTAAAATAGGATATTGTATGAATAAATAAGAAAAAGATTATGTATGAAAGAGGGGGTAACAATTTGATTCAAAAGATAATTTGTCAGCATGTGGAGAAATCGTTTAAAGGGGATGGAACAAAAACAATTGCATTAAAGAATGTTGATTTGGCCTTTGAAAAAGGAGAGTTTACCGCGATTATTGGTCCATCTGGTTCAGGGAAATCTACATTACTAAGTCTTCTTGGTACACTAGACAAGCCTAGCAAAGGTTTCATTACTTATGACGGTGAAGAGATTTTAAAAAAGAGTAAAAGTAAAATAGCAGATTTTCGCTTTCAAGAGATAGGCTTCATCTTTCAACAGTTTCATCTACTTCCTACATTAACCGCAATAGAAAATGTGCTCACTCCATTGTTTTCTAGAAAAGTCCCATACAACAAATTAGAACGTGCGAAAGAAGTCCTTGAACAAGTAGGGCTTCAAGATAAAATGAATTCACTTCCGTCTCAGTTATCAGGTGGTCAGCAACAACGAGTCGCAATTGCCCGTGCGATTGTTCATAAACCAAGTTGGTTGCTTGCTGATGAGCCAACCGGTAATTTGGATACGGAAACAGGAGAGCGTATTTATGATTTATTGAAAGACTTAAATGAACAGGAAGGGTGTGGTGTCTTATTTGTAACCCATGACCCTCAACTAGCTGCTAAAGCCAATCGCATTATTTCCATGAAAGATGGTGTGGTGATTTCAGATAAAGTGGGTGTAGCACCGTGATTCGTTTTATTTGGCAGAATTGGTGGCGGCGGAAGGAACGGTTTATTCTACTTATCGTAGGCGCTTTTATTATTAGTGCGGGGCTTACCTATTTAATTGGATTGTCGGAAACAAATAAAGGAACCATTGTAGATACGTTACAACAGCGGTGGTCTGCTTCCTATGATATTATTGTTCGACCAGAGGGTACACACAGTGTGACAGAGGAGAAGAAGTTATTAGAACCGAACTACTTAAGTGGTCTAAGTGGTGGAATTAGTATTGAACAGTATGAAACAATTAAGGATATTCCAGGTATAGCGGTTGCGGCTCCGATTTCTCTCATTGGCTATGCATCCTATGAAGTTCATTATGGAGATGTAGAAATAGAAGGGCCTGGCATTTACAGAAAGATAACGGAAACGACGATTAATAATGGGCTATATGAGCAAACAGAAGTTAGAAATTATCATTTTCCCCATAATGTTAATTGGGATTATTTCAATAAACTGGATTATGGAGTTGGTGCTCCTAGTCTAGATATAACGGTTAGGTCTGATTCGCTTTTAGCTGGAATTGATCCAGAACAAGAAGCAAAGCTAGTCGGTTTAGATAAGGCAATAATACCCTTAGGGACGAGTAGGTTTTTTGAAGAATCTGACGAGTATTATTATGATCCAATAAATGGAGGACATCATGAATTTCCAGTCATAGTAAACCAACAAACATTTGTCGATAAAGTGGAAACGATTACATTTGAGCGTTTACATATCCCTATTAGTGAAGAGAATGCAGATGAAGTATTGGAAGAGGTAAGAGAAAAAAGTGCGGATGATTATTTACATTCGATTGAAGCAGAAGTTGTGGAGACGTTTACTTATACTGGTGAAGAGGCATTTCGTTCGTTTATTAATAAAAATACGGGTGTTGATTGGGAAACTGGTGAAGTCATACCGGTAGAGTTAGAGGAGGAAGAAACTGACAATATCGTTGGTGAATCTGGCGCGGATAATATTACGAGCGTTGTTTTTAAGCCTAGTCCATTGGAGTATCAGGAAATTGCAAGTCCCTATGCAGACAGATGGCCATATACGTATCAAGTGGTACCAGTTCAAAATGGGGAGGATGTAGTTGCAAGGTACAGAGATAAAGAGTCCTATCGTGAACCTGTTTTAATTGAAGAGGAATTTATTAATTTTCCTAAAATTAAACCTAATTGGATCGGTTTCTATGATGCTAGCAAACTAACGATCTCAAAGGATCCAACTACCGAACTTCCTATGGAAACGTACCGACCTGCAACTGCGGAGTTTGTCATGGATAAGGATGGGAATCCGGTGAATCCTCCGAAACTATTACAGCCAATTGGGGATCCGAATAATTTTCTCACAGAACCACCAGGCATGCTTACGACAATCGAAGCAGCTGAGAAAATATTAGGCGATAAGCCAATTTCGGCTATTCGAATAAAAGTCGCGGGAGTTACAGATTTAAGTGATGAGAGCCAGGAAATCTTGGAAAAGGTAGCAGCTGAAATTGAGAGTAGAACTGGGTTGATTACTGATATTACGCTAGGTTCATCCCCACAATTGGCATTGACTTTTGTCCCCGGATTAAATGGGGAAAGTGATATTGGCTGGTTTCAACAACCGTGGGTGAATATTGGTTCATCGATTTCTATTTTTAGAGAAACAAAGATTGGTTTTTCAGGGGTAGTTGCGAGTGTTATTGCTGTAGCTATTGTCTATGTATGGGCATCCGGAATTGTTAATTTACTAGCGAGACGAAAGGAGTTTGCTGTATTACTTTCCATCGGCTGGCGTCCAGGTCAATTAAGTAGATTATTATTTATCGAATCTAGCATTATCGGTTTATTTGTAGCAATCATTTCCTGGATGATGCTTGGCTTTGTTCATATATCGAGTGAAACGACAATAACGTTTACACGTTTCCTATGGACTGGTTTATTTGGGCTCGTTATCTATATGCTTGGAGCAGTTATTCCAATGGTACTTACACGAAATATCTCACCTTATGAAGCGATGCGTTCAGGAGAGATTTCCAGCACTAGTAAGCGATTGTTTCGAGCAAAAGGGATTAACCGAATGGCATTTAATCATTTTATAGGTAAGTGGAAACGCAGTCTCCTTTCGGTAATTTCTATTGCATTACCAACATCTCTTCTGGCAGTATTCTTATATATTACTTTTCGGCTAAGAGGGATTATGTATACCTCTATGCTCGGGGAATATATCGCATTAGAAATAGGGCCAGCACATTATGTGGTATCTATCTTATAGTGCTACAGAGGTGGAAAGTAAACAGCCTCCAGCAGAAGATGGAATGAAGAATATTTCTATTGAATTTACCTTTGAAGTTATAGAGGATTCACGTTCAGCGTCCTATCTAATGCGGCCAAAGCATGAATTTACGATTCGCGTCGGTGAGGAAAAATATTATCCCGAGAATGTGACAATCCTTGAAGTAGAAGGTTGGGATGAAAATAAATATTTAAACGGAAAGATGCATGCGATATTAGATTTTATAGTCCCTGCTGATGTAGAGGATTTTGGGGTGGTATTAAGAACGAGTGGATTTGGCGATGGGATAGTAGTCTGGTTTGAACGGGAAGGTAGATAGGTATCGTTCTCATGTTTTCAGACTAGGCAAGCAGCTTAAATGATAAATACAAAAATTGTCAAGGTGCTTCACCTCAATTAAATGACAGCTGGCCTCCAGGTAAGATTGGCCAGCTGATCATTTCTAACGGCACACATACTCCGCAAGTACACTTTGTACTTTATAAATATTTAATTGTTTGTTGAAATTCTTTTGAATTGGTGTGCCACTACCTGATACCCACAATTTAAGTTCAGCCTCTAAATCAAAGGTTCCTGCCGTTTCAACGGAAAAATGCGTAATACTTTTGTATGGAATGGAATGATACTCCGTCTTTTTCCTCGTAACACCTTGTTTGTCCACCAATATTAATCTTCTGTCTGTAAAAATAATCAAATCTCGTATTAATTTATACGCATGCTCAACATGTTCCGATTCGGATAATAATTCTTTCAGTTCCTTTTCAGCATCAGCAGTCTTTATTTCTGATGCATTACCCATCATTCCGTCAAATAATCCCATTTAAATTCATCCTTTCTTAATGATTTAATTATATATTCTATGTTAAATACTACCTATACATGTAAAAAACAATTCCCAAAGAATACGCTGCAGAAATGTGTAGGCGGTACTACGTGTCATTATTAATCAAGAGCTGGAGAAGTTGGCGGGGTGAATACTGGGTTATGACCCTTGCGTTAGGATATAAGAATATTTACTCAAAGATTAAAACAATTATGTTAAGATTGGATTATATTAGTGGATTTATTCTATAGGAGAAAACAATTAGAAGTGGCGATAAGACAGGAATTATGTCTTAATTCTCATTTCCTAGGGTATTTAAACCCGTTCCACAGTCCTACTATGAAATACAAACGAAACACTATTTAGAGTAGACAAGTTAGAGGTGTTATTAAGTTTGAATATAAAAGAAAATCTAATATTAATAAAGAAGGAAGATAAAACAGAACAAATTTACTACTGTAAGTATAATCAAGGTAAATGGGATATTCAGTATTATAACAATCAAAAAGTATATACATATAACGAACATAATGTA
Organism: Ornithinibacillus halotolerans; assembly: GCF_014637405.1. Lineage (GTDB taxonomy): Bacteria > Bacillota > Bacilli > Bacillales > Amphibacillaceae > Ornithinibacillus > Ornithinibacillus halotolerans. The sequence goes on along the minus strand of NZ_BMEY01000030.1, from coordinate 31,332 downwards.
ATTTGGCTTCGTGATCCAAATATTATCGACTCTACTACGAGTATTGTTTATGAAAATGACCAACCTATTTCAGGTATTAACACCATCTTAGATTTTGGTACGTACATAAAGATTATTTTTAACAGCGGATTTAATAAAATATATCCTGCTTCAGCAATTACGATTGAGCAAACTACGTTGAGTAATCCAAAAGAAAATAGTTGCTTTGATTATTTAAAAACACTAGCCAGTTCGGTTAGTGGGTGGGACTTGGGGACAGGAAATCCATCCCAGAATTACCCATGAGGTCGGGACAAGAAACCTGTCCCCAATGTCCGCCATAAATTTTCTAAAAATACCGGTGAATCGCACCTCGAGGGCAAGTTACGTGTCGACAATGGCCCAAATGTCCCATCGCAAATGTTAATACAACAATGTTTACGGGTTTTTTGTTGGACGGGAGCAGTACCAAAAATAAATGAAAGTTTGTTACATTCCGAAATTCTTGTTGGAATATAAAATAATTTAGAGGTGTTAATATTTAGAAATTATGTTAATTTTTCTAGTATTATCGGTATATGTAGATTATGATATTATTACTTGTTAGCCCCATCAGGGTGAAGAGTTTAAAATTCTTTTCACAATCCTAGGAAGAACAAAATAGTTGATATTGAGGTGTGTATAGGTGGGGGAGAAACTTAGAGAAAAACAAAATACAAAATTGTTGCTTGAGATGAACGTTGGCGATGGTGAATATGACTTCACATCGTCTATTTTCGATGCACTAAACCAAGCAGAATTAGAAATAGATAATTTAGATGAAACAATTGAATCAATTCAATGCCTAAAGCCTAATTGTGACAAATTGGACTATATACTAGCTGCAAGTTCAGGTGCATTGTGTGGTATTATTGATATTTTCTTGGTTGGTAAGCCTGGAGAATCACCCCTCGGAAATATTACTGATAAATGGTTTGCAGATCGAACAACCGATTTTGCTAGAAAGTGCAAATGGAAAGATAATGGTGAGAACTCTTTATCTTCAGCAATCCGTTATCTTGAAAAAAAGTTTAAAATTCCATATGACCAGCGTGGAGCTGGTGATGCTGCAAGTTTTATTTTTGGATTAAATCCAACAAATCATCATTTTAAATCACTCGCACATAATCCTAGTTTGCTTGGTTTGTTCTTTTCTATATTAGACCAGTTTACTAATTCTTCGCATTTTATTTCCGATGGTGAACTTATATCCTTAGCAGATGCAGATGGAAAATTTGAGTTAAGAGGAAACGATATATCAAGCAAATTATATTGTGCATTTGTTAATTGGATTGGTCATTTAATATCTGATATGTCTGGCTCATCAAGTAGTAAGGGCCGTGGAATGGGGATTCCCTCTCCTTTCTGGACATGGACAAATGATATTATTGCAATAAAAAGGTCTTTGAATATACCAGTTTCACAGTTTGATAACTCAATAAACGAGCTAGCTATAAATATTTATGAAGAAGGATTTGATGCACGATTCCAGTCGACTCAAGCCATTCCAGTTTTAATAAACGAGATGTTAGTTCGACTAGTTTATGCTATTAGAAGACTTATTAAATACTTTACTGAAACCGATAAAGAAACTCGTTCGTTTTCACTTATGTGGGAAAAGTGTAAGCCTTTTTCAAATCCAACTATTAAAAGAATGTTGACTGTTGCACATGGGACGTTTTGCCTTGTAGATATAGGTGATGCTACTGTTCATGGTCTTGTAAAAGGTGGAGGATCTTTTAATCCAACTGAGTTTTTCTTGCGTCTTAATATCGCAGGTGTTGGACGACTTACTATTTCCTTATACGGTGAAGTTAAGCGTGATATTGGCATACAAAAAGCAGAAAGAAAGATAATCTTTGCGAGAAAAGAAAAATTAGTTGTAGAAGATTATATTGAGGGACTTAAATTATTATCAGAGTTATATAGGGATAAAAATCTTTTGAACTTTGTAACTGATTTCCAGGATAGTGATATGTATATACGCGCTTTTGAAAAAACTGTTATATTAGCTAAAAAGAGAAATGTGCCAAATAATAAAATACTAAAAAATAAGAACGAAATAGATTCTTATTTTTTGGGAGGAAAAAAAAGTGAGTAAGAAAAAATCAAAATTACAGATTGCTCAAGAACAAGCTGAATCTGCCATCAAAAAGACAAATGATAAAATAGTAGAGCTTGGGAAATATACTAGTAATCTTTATACAGCACTAAACGATATTCAGGTGCTATTTGATAAAATTAGAAACGTGCCAAGTCAGAAACACTTAGAATATAAAAAGCTGAAAGAAGTTCGTTTGAATTGGAAACATCAGGCTGAAAAGATTGAGTCAGGTTATAAAAATGCTGTCGCCAAGAATGCTGGAAAAGGTGTAGCAGGTGTTGGTGCAGGAGTTGCAGTAGCCGCCCTTGGTCCTACTGCAGCAATGGGAATAGCTACAACTTTCGGTGTTGCATCAACAGGTACGGCTATATCCGCTTTAAGTGGTGCTGCAGCCACTAATGCCGCATTAGCGTGGTTAGGTGGTGGAGCACTTGCAGCAGGTGGTGGAGGTATGGCAGCCGGAAATGCTTTCTTAGCCCTTGCTGGACCAGTTGGTTGGGCAATTGCAAGCATTGCACTTTTGGGTAGTGGACTCCTTTTTTGGAAGACTAAAAGTGATAAGAATCGACTTGAAAACATATTTACATTGATAAGTAAGCGAGATATTAAATCATATGAACTAGCAATTGTCGAGCTTAATGAACGCATATCTCGTATTAAAGACGAAAGTGTTAAACTCTACGATGCTATTGAAAAGATAGAATCATTTGGAGTGGATTATAATCAAATGACTGAAGCTCAGCAGTATGAATTAGGAGCTTATGTGAATTTGATGTCAGCAGCAACACAGCTGCTTGTAAATCCGATATTAGGTTTGCAACCAAAGTATACTGAAGAAGACTTCAGCAGATTTATTTCTGAAGGTGCCGGTAAAGCTTATGGAGTTTTATTTTCCTCATATAAAGATTTGATAATCGCATTATCAAATCTTTTATATAAAATTAAATTAGATGATAAGGATAAAAAACTTTTGTGGAAGTCATTTAAAAAGAATAAGAAGTTCTTATCATCAGTGAATATCTCGAAGGAAGAGTTTGATGAAATAATTCTTGACGTAGTTTTCGAGGCTCTTTATTTTAGGTACTCTATTAAAAGTTAAGCTGACATCCAGTGGAACGTGAGGACAGAAGATTGTCATAGATTTCTCATGGATTGGGACAAGAACCCTGTCCCACAGTCCCTTATTTTGTTAGTTAACCATATTATATGTATATAAAGAATATCAAAGTATAAAATGAATGAGAAAACTCTGTTTACATATTAATCGGGTAAAATTAATAAGAGACAATGGAATTTACCTTATACCATAACAATATTATTGGGATATACATTTATTTCTCTGTATTTATCCACTAAAATAGAATATACAGCCATAGAATTACTGCTTAGAAAATATCTATGGAGGTGTTTAAATGGATTTCTTAAAAGCTGATTTATTAAAGAAAGAATTTGAAGTAGAAGGGAGCTTTTACAATATAGTAATAAACGGTAAAGTATTTGAATGTAGAAATTACGCACAAATCTACAAGAAAGATAGGAAGACTCAAGAAAAATACGATGCTTTATTTGTACTAATTAATCCAGGTAAATGCATGCCTAAACTCTCAACCTATGAAATTCCACAAGTAACTGTCGGTCAATCACCAATAAATTTCACCCTCGCTCAGACTGACAATACCCAATATCAAATTATGCGTTTTATGAAGTTAAAGCAATGGAACAAAGTGTTATTGATTAATCTATCCGATATACGTGCTGGTAATATGGATGATTTCAAGAAAGAACTAAAGGATGTTAAGAAGTACAAATTTGATAGTCATAGTATTTTTTCACCGAAGAGATGTCCGGAACTAAAGCGAACTATATCTAAAATTAATGGACCAATTATTCTTGCATGGGGGACCGATCCGAGTATCAAAAAACTAGCAGAACAAGCACTGCAATGTCTTCCCGAAGATAGGATAATAGGGATGGAACATGAAAAAGAGCCGTTTTATTATCATGCGAGTCCTCCACCAATTAAAGGGAAAATGCGGTGGTTGGAATATATGAATAATAGAGAAATTAAGGGGTGAATTACATGCAAGCGAAAATTAGAAAAGTAAAGTTTAACTCAGAAGGGAAAAATCCTTTGTATAAAGTAATTCTGGAATGCCCAAAAGGGAAAGAATTGTACATTCACTTTGATTATACAAATGCGACAAAAACATTTTGGCCTTTAGAAGTGAATTATAATGGGGAGCATAAAGGAGCTAAACTTGCATGGTATACAAGGGAAGTTGAAGATATGACAGTGGATGCATTTCTAGGGGGAATTGCTATGAGGATAAATAAGAAATATGGGTTTAAGTAAGGAGATTTAAAATACCTTCAAACATTTTTGATGGGGAGTGTAGAGAAAGTGAGAAAAGCTTATATCATTAACACTAATTTAACAAATCGACCTGGTGGAGAGACAGAAGTGGATATGTTAGAAAATGAGAAGTGTGCTGCTTATTTTTCTCCTTGGAAAGAGAAAATACATCAAATACTACCAAACGATCTAGTTTTTCTTTATAGTAATGGCAAAGGAATAATTGCTAGAGGTATAGCAACAGGGGTAGTCGAAGTAGCAGATTATCTTAATGAAGATGGGTTACATCCTGATGAAGAATATTATATGAATCTAAATCGATTCGAAATGTTATTTAATCCAATTACATCTTCGGATATTAATGATATTATTGGTAGGAAAATCGTACTAGCACCTACCATGGTATCGTTAAAATATGAAGAAGGGCTTAAGTTATGGCAAGCAATAACAAAAGAGTATCTTAATTAATGTATTTTCATAATGTAAAGATCGAGTTAATTATTTACGAAAAGGTGTATAATCGGCCATACCCAAGTATGACCGGTTATTTTTTTAATCTACCATTTCCCATTTTCTTCTAATATAGACTTCAAATCTCTAAACAAATTATTATGCGTTCTTGCCATCTGCTTCCCGTCATGCTTATCCGTGTGTTCAATACTAGTTAACCAAGAATCTTTTCCGTCATGAGGATTTTGTACATTGATATGTATTGTATGTTCATCCTGTTTCCAAATGTTTAAGCTTAATCCAGATAATGTTTTCTTATTTTGTTCTGCCATTTGTAATTCCTCCACTGATTAACTTAAAGTATTCTGTATAAATAGTAGCAAACAATGCTAGGAACGGAAAGCTATTCTATCCCGCTCTACTAGGTTAATAGGTAAATTTACTTAAAAATTTAAATAATTATGGTAATATTGGATTATACAAAATAATATTTAATTAGTGTTTTTGCATCTAACTAGGGGGATTAAATTCATGTTGTTTTTCTTTTTATTATTAGCATTGGTATTCTATGGCTTATTTTATCTTAATAGTAATTTCGCCACTATAAAAGGTAGTATTGGTGAAAAGCGTGTTAACGCACTTCTAAGTCGATTAGATGAGAGTCAGTACAAAATCTATCATGATTTATATGTGCCAACGGAAGATAATAAAACAACACAAGTTGACCATGTTGTCGTATCACCATATGGAATCTTTGTCATTGAAACAAAGGCATATAATGGATGGATTTTTGGTAGTGAAAAAAGTAAATACTGGACACAGGTTATTTATAAGCGGAAAGAGAAATTGTTTAATCCAATTTGGCAAAACGCTGGGCATATTAAGGCCCTAGAGAATTACCTAGGTATAGAAAGAAAGTTGTTCATCTCTATCATTGCATTTTCAAACCAATCCACTTTTAAATTCAAAGAAGAGTTTACGCGAGCAAGGGTTATTCATTTTAGTAAATTATATAAAACTATTAAAGAGAAAAATGTAGGCGTTCTCGATGATGCGAGTATTAAAGATATACATAGTAAATTGGACAAGCTGGTTGTATCAGATAAGAAAGAGAAAAGGCAAATCAGTAAACAGCATGTTCAAGAAGTGAAATTGGATATAGCAAAGAGTAAGGTAACATATTTTGATAAGTCAAAATGTCCTAAGTGTAATTCGGATTTGGTTAAAAGGAAAGGGAAGTATGGGGAGTTTTTGGGGTGTAGTGGGTTTCCGAAGTGTAGGTATACGGGGAAGGTTTAATTAGAATAAACATTTTGTTAGTTTTAGAGTTTAAGGAAGTAACAGTAAATGTAGAAAATAATAAAGCACTTTCAAGGGATGCCGGCTGTTACTAGTAACTCTATATAATAGGTATTTAAATAGCGTGTACATATACTTTTAATCAAATTCTATTTCTGGTAGTAGAAGTATTATCACCGTTCATAGAGTATACGAGTCGAAGTCGAAATTTCTATATTAAATTAAGGAGGCAATCTTATGTATAAATTGAACACATCTACTAACAAACTTGAGGAAGTTAAAGAGACTACCTTTTTTGAGAATGATATTAAGGAAAGACAACATATTGAGGAATGGATAAGACACAAGCCGGAAGTATTAGGAGAAGATTTACTTATTATAGGACATGAATATGACAAGTTTGAAGTGAATGAAAGGCTTGATTTGTTGGCAGTAGATAGGGAAGGGAATCTAGTAATCATTGAAGTGAAAAGGGACTATACGGGTAGTCAGGTGGAGTTTCAAGCTTTAAAGTATGCATCATATTGTGCAAGACTAAGTCCACAAGATATTTTGGAAATTTATATGGAATATTTAATTCGTTTTGGTTATGAAATAGAGGCAAAAGAAGAATTAATCGAGTTCCTAAATGTAGATAATGAGGAGGAACTGAATGCAGTTCTTAACAATAGCCAGCGAATTATAATAGTTGGTAACGAGATAGATAAAAGAATCTTGTCAGTATGCACATGGCTATATGAAAATGACCTAGATATAAAATGTATAACAATGAAACCGTATAAGTTGGACGATGACATTTTAGTAGATATAAATCAAATTATTCCACCATATAAATTGGAAGATTATTATATAAAGAAAAAGATTCCAAACAATCGTAGAATAAACGTAGACAAAAATATTTCTGATTTCTTACAAGGCGTATCTAGTTTCATTAACTCGCAAACAGATTATACTGCAAATTATGGTGGGAAGAGAGATTATTTTGTTGGACATCAATTTTTAAATATGCCTTGGCGTTTTGTGTTTGCATATAAAAAGAAAGAAAATACAGCATCTATGTTTATAGAATCTTACAATCCTGAAATTGCCCAATTAATTAAGGAAATTGGAGAAAACTATCATTCTAATTTAGAAAAACTTCTTGGATGTGACATCAGTTTAACACCTGGGTCTAGAAATAAGGATTTAATGCGGTTAACTGCGACACTTAATCTTGAAAATTATCAATCAATCGAAGAATGCTTAGAAAAATTCAATTCTACATTTGTTAAGTTTAAGAAATTCTTGAAAGATATTATTAATGAAAATTAACTAAGTTAAGTTGTAAGCTAGCTATTTGAGTAAATTACCGAATTTGGAAAAAGACATTTTCATAGTATCTGAGTTTTACTAGCAAATAAGTTACACTAAATATTAAAATAAGTACGCTTTCAATTGTTAGAATTATCTATATGATTATTGATTAGAAGAAAAAGGACGTTGATTCCATGGGAGATGAGAAGGTAAATATCAAAGTTAACTTTAAAGTACTAGATCAAAGTCGTATAAAGCACAGTGTCCTGATAACAAATGTAACCAAAAAGAATTTAAAATTAAATGGGAAAAGATATGAATTATCATTAAAATTTGGAAATAATCGTCAAAAACTGGAGATTAATTTATCTTTCCTTAAGGATGTTATCGATAATCGTGAAGATTTAAGGAGAGATATGGTAAGTATTAAATTTAAGGATGAGCATTTTAAAACTGAGATTGAAAGAATATATTCTATTAACATGATTAAAGAACTTAACAATATGTACCTATTAAACTATGAATCTACTCAATTTCAAATAAGGTCAAATGTTAATAATCAAGTATCAAAGGATTATTTTGAATCTAAAATACTACCCCAAATCAAGAATAAGAAAAAAGTATTGAGTAGAATACCTCAACAAAAAATACATAAAAATAAAGTGAAAAAGCAACCAATTGGTAAATTAAGTCCAGAAGAATTAAGGAAAATAGACTTTTATTATTCGGATCTATATGCATATAAATATTCACCTAATAGTGACGGGAATAGAAAAAAGAGGGAAAAGTTTGGTGGGAATGGGTCTAATATGAGGAGGAGGGGGAAAAGAATATAGATAAGGACGATTGGTTGAAAGAAACTAAATGTGACAGATAATAATTAAAAAGTAAAATTATATAGATTGGAGGATATTATGGCTACAACAATTGAAGTGAACAAACAAAGTGTCAAACAATTATTAGAAACAGGCAAAGTTAATAAATTCATTATCCCTGAGTATCAACGTCCGTATGCATGGTCTGATGAGCAAATTCAAACACTCTTTGATGATTTAGTGGAGTACACCGCGAATAATAATGAAAGTACATATTTTTTAGGAACAATTGTCTCTTATGAAAATGAGAACAGTGAACAGGAAATTATAGATGGTCAACAACGCATCACTTCTTTATTTTTATTGCTTCGAGCACTTTATTCAAAACTTAGTTCAATGACAGAAACAAAAGAAGTGAAGAATTTTAAAGGGCAGATCGAATCAGCACTGTGGGAACAGGATGAATTAACTGCTGAAGTTGATTACGAAAAAACTCTTATTGAATCGAGGGTAATGGGGGATGAAGGAAACAAAACATTCGCCAATATTCTTGTAAATGGTACTATTGAAGAAGGTGCAAAAGATAACTATTCTATAAACTATAAATTATTTGCTGAATTAATAGAGAATTATGCTTTGAATGAACCAGAGCTATTTTTCTGGTTCATCCGAAATGTTCTAAACAAAGCAATATTATTACCAATTACCGCAGATTCACAAGATACAGCGTTAACAATCTTCTCAACTCTAAACGATAGAGGGTTAGCATTATCTGATGCAGATATTTTTAAAGCAAAGATTTATAATCAATTGGATTCTAAAGGGAAGAAAGAGTTTATTGATCGCTGGCAACAACTTGATTACACAGCTACTAATGCAAATGAAAGTATTCAAAAATTATTTTACTATTATATGTTTTATTTGAGAGCATTAGAAAACGATAGAAATACAACAACTCCAGGGATAAGGAAATACTACTCCAGGAATCAGTTTGAGCAGTTATATAAGAAGGACGTTATGAGCAACCTAGAAACGGTGCTTAATTTATGGCTAGTAGTTAATAATCGTTTAGAAATAGAGGATGAAGACTGGTCGAAGAATATAGAAATTAAAAAAGTACTTGATGGGTTATCTTCTTATCCCAATGAATTTTGGAAGTATCCAGTAGTTATTTACTATCTTAAATATCATGGTACTCCAGATTTTGAAGATTTATTCTTGAAATTCCTTAAGAAACTACTCGCAGTTTTGGCAGCTCGGTATATAGTTACACCAACTATTAATGCTGTTAAGAGAGGTATCTTGAATTTAAACTCTGAAATTATTAAATCGCCTACGCCAAGATTTGATTTTGCAACAGTAGATGAACAGGAATTAAGAGGGAAGATTAAGATAGCTCACCGCAATACTGTTCGTATGATATTGAAGATTCTTGCCTATCAAAGACAAGACGAGCTTCTACCCGAAAAGTGGGAAATAGAGCATATTCTTCCACAGAAATGGCAATCAAGTTATTTTCCAAGCAATTCTGATGAAGAAGTAAAAGAGTTAGTGGAACATATAGGGAATAAGATTCCTTTTGAGAAAAAGTTAAACATTATTGCAAGCAATGGATTCTTTAAAAAGAAACAAGAGAGTTACAAAAAATCAAGAGTCAAGATATTAATCGATCTTGCTGAGGAACATAACGATTGGGGCCTTGATGAGATTCGAGAAAGAGATATTAGAATTTCCGATGAGTTACTCAACCTACTTAATGACTGGGGATTAAATAAACCGGAATTTCCAACCCAACAAGTACAACCTCCTACTCCAACAGATGAAGATTTAAAGATGATTGAAGAGTTAAAGAGGAAAGGGTTTATCTAAGAGAATAACTTGTATTTATAGTTACGGTTCTGGTTCTTCAATTTGAATGTTCAGAACCGTCTTTTCTGTTTGACCAATTTCTCATAATTGGGATATATAATTTGTGTTAATAAGCAATGATGTATATTTTAAATAAATCTAGTAAAATAGTAATAAATACATATAATTTTCTATACATAGAGCTAAATTATAAAAAACACAGAGGTAATACTATGGACACCCCCCCGAAAAATTTACTCATTTAATATAAATAAGGAAGTGCTGAACAGAAAAATAATAGTAGTGAGTACATAACTTTAACAACAAAAGGGAACACTTAGCTAAGTTAAAGATGGTGTGGCAAACAAGTAACCATTGTCAATTATTTACCTCTATAAATAATTGGAGAATTAAATAGATTCTAAGGTAAGGTGAATTAGTTTGAATACTGGTATTGCAGAAAGAAAAGCAAAAGATTTCATTGATAATTTAATGGATTCTTTTACTGAGCTAAAAAGAGTTTATGAAAATTTAGGAGTTAATTTAGATGACTCATTACCCAATGTTTTTAAAGAATTTAAAGAAACTGAGGTAAGAGTAATATATTATTCTGTGCCTAAAGTTTTTTTGTTTATTCTTGAAAGTGGCAAGTCAGGTAATTATTCTTTTCATTATGAAAAAAATTCCCGTGGCATACTTCCTTTCATTCATATAGAAGGTGAATTTACTGAAGTCACATTTTCAGGAACTAGTTTTGATTTAGGATATGGTGTAAAAATAAATTTTGAGTATGCACTAGTCTTGGGGGAAGCAAGTTTAAAAGAAAGAAACAAAAATACTTTAAAACTAGCAAACGAAATTAGTAGTACCAGTTATAACTTTCAAAAATATAATAATGAGGCCAGTGAGAATGAAAGAGGTAAACATTCTTATATTCAGTCATTAAAAGAAATAGCAAGTAATTTTTTGAAGTTAATTTACGATAACACTGTTGGTGAATTAACTATTGATAAGTTTCTTGAGAACAATCCGGTAATATTAACTGAATCTCTTAATTTAACAAATCTAAAGCATCAAATAGAATTAAAGAACTTATTGTCTAAGTATGCTCATGATCTAAAGCCGGATTTAATTGCATTTGATATATTTGAAAAAAAATGGACAATAATTGATTATAAGAAAGCGAATAAAAATTTAATTAAAAATATAGATAAAACTAGGACAGGTTTAAAAGCCGAAGTTCATTCTCTTAAAGATCAGTTAAATGATTATGTAGAGTACTTTGATGAATACGAACATAGGAAATACGTTGAAGAGAGGTATGGAGTTCAAGTAAATCATCCTATTGGTATAGGTATAATTGGAAAAGTTGAAGATGAAATACAAAATGATTTTAATAGGATATTAAAAAGTGAGCCTAGGTGGTTTAAAATCATACCATATAATTATCTATACGATAATTTCATTAACTATATTGAATCAGGAAACAAATTTATTCAAGATGACAATCATATTGATGCAATATGATATCCATTACTTTGAAAAAAATAAGGGTGGTTTTTTATGGAAAAGTGGATTCCCAAATCTAACGAGGATCAATTACTACAACAATACTGGGAAGAAAGACAAGGTACAATATTCGTAGAAGTTCCAGTTGGTTCACCAAGAGGTATTGGTAATTGGCCTAAAGGATCCAAAGTAAGGCGTATAGATGGGGTTAGAATTGAAAATGAACAGTTGCAAGCTGGCATTTTTAGACTAAGTAAGAAAGAAAGTATACAAGATTACTTATCATTAAGTCATTCCATTGAATTAATTGAAGTAAAGACAAAGCTTAATAGATTAGTTATAGGGCAGGTAATAGCTGGAGTAGATATGTTTGAACATGAATACGGTCTATCTAAAATAACACCTTTAATAATTTGTTCAGAAGGAGATCCAGCATTGGAATGGGTTTGTGATAAAAGAAATATTAATATTTATATAACCAGATAAAGTTCCAATACACTTCCCATGGTTTATCGAATGTATTACATTTATCGAGAAAAGCTGGACTACAAGGACGGTTCGATGCCTCAATATGAAGCACCAGAGCCGTCTATGTGTTGGCTACTTCACCATCCCCCTCAACTCCTCAATCCCATAAGCCGGCTTCCTCCTATGTAACATCGCATGACAATTCGGGCAGACTGGGCGTAGGTCTTTGATGGGATCTACTTTGTATTCCTCACCAATTGAGCTTAATTCCGTTAAATGATGTACATGAATAAAATCTTTGCCAATATCACCATATACCTCGTAGAAGTTAAAGTCGCATACGGTGCAGTTGTAGCCATAATGGTCTAGACATCTTTTTCTTGCTAGAGGATTTCGTTCATAAGCATTGACTGTAACATGCTTCTTTGCACCTTCTAATATTACCTCATCTAAAGCAAACTCCCCAGGTAGAGTATCTTTTTCAAGCAAGCTAATAGTCTCGTAACCTCCAATTAAATCAATAATTGTATGGAAAGTTAGGGGATTCAATGGCATAGTGGATGCTTGTTGGCCTCTAACTAAATGTTGATCATACGCATCCGCGGGGAGGTCTAATTCCTCTAATAGAACTGGGTTATCTAATAACGTTTTAACGTAACGGATAGGGACTCTATACTTTTCTTTGTCTCCATCACTTTCTTCTGCCCAATATCCTTTTTTCGTACTTTTCATTAGTTTAGGCTCACCTAGTATTTCAACGATTGCATATACGCCACTTTGAAGGCGATTTCTACCTGCAAGTTCTTTCAAAGTTCGTTTATCACGCCCAACTCTAATAACTCCGAACTGCCCTTCTTTAAAATAATTACGATGAAAGTCAGAAACAGAGAAGGTATCTTCGGTTTCTCCAGAACGGATAAAGTCGTCGATGTACCACCTTTTCGGGTTACAGTAAAATGTCCAATATCCAGTAGGCTCCTTCAATTTATTCTCCCCCTTAAGTTAGTAATTTTGTGATTATTATATCATCTTTTGTATTAGGAGTGTTTTTATGTTGATTTACCCTTATGCACTAAGATGTATTTTTTCCCTAATTCTAGTAAACTAGAAGTATATACATAATTTTACTATTCAGGGAACTAAATTATATAAAAACAAACACAGGTAGGGGGTAATACGATGAGCAAAAACTCCGAGAGATTTATAAACTCATTTAATAGAATAGAAGAAATGCTAAACAAAAAGATCGGTAGTAGTGAATACATAACATTTAAAAATAAAGTTGAGCAGTTAAGTCAAACGAAAGATGGTGCTGCAATCAGACGATACCGAGTGGATTTACTAGAGTTTGCAGAACTTAGAAATGCAATCGTTCATCAACGGACAAAACCAGAATTTGTGATTGCTGAACCGCATGATTCGACAGTGGAGAAAATTGAGACGATAGAGGAGCGGATAACTAAACCAAGAACAGTTATTCCGGAGTTTGCTAGGAGCGTTCAATCATTCCAAGTATCTGATCCTCTTTCATATGTTCTTGAATTCATAGATGAACAAAAGTATTCCCAGTTTCCTATCTATAAGGGTCAAGCATTTGAAGGGCTGTTGACTACAAACGGAATTTCAAATTGGTTAGCAAGTAATATTGAGGAAGATATTATTTCAATAAGAGATGCAAAAAATGAAGATGTGCTGCCTTTTGAGGAATATAAATCTAACTATAAATTTATTAGTAGGGATACAAATATCTTTGAAGCCGAAGAGCTTTTTAAGAACAATTTAGATAAAGGTGAGCGGTTGGAAGCACTTTTTATTACACATAGCGGAAAACAAACAGAAAAATTACTAGGTATTATTACTTCTTGGGATATTATTGATATTCCTAAGGTGTAATTTTTAGAAGGGACGTGGTGACATAAAAACTGTTTTGTATTTAACGTTATTATCATTATTAGTATTAGAAACAAATCCCACAGTTCCAGAGTCCAAATATTGGACTTTTCTCAGTTGGTGAATTATATATGGTCTTATGATAATTAAGAAAATTTAGAATTAAATTGTTAAGACATTATTAAAAAGTGGTTTTATAGGTTAAAAAAATTTAGAAGAGTTTATTTAAGATGTTATTGTTGAATTTGTTAAAGGAAAGGGGTATTAATATGACCAATAGTTTAGGGGGATCTTGGTATTCAAGTATAGTAACTTTTAAAAGAGTATCTTATAAATGTGGATATTGTGGGAAAGCTGCTGGGCCATCAAGTGGATATAAATGCCAAAGTAACGATGGGAAAAATACTTTTGCATATATTTATATTTGTCCTAATTGTAATAAACCGACATTTAAAAAGTATTCATCAGATGAACAAGTACCTGGTGAATTATTTGGTAATAATATAGAATTTTTACCTAATGATATAGAGCAATTGTACAACGAAGCAAGAAACTGTATTTCTGTTAATGCGTTTACCTCCGCTGTTTTGTCCTGTAGAAAAATGTTGATGAATATTTCAGTATCGCAGGGAGCAGAAGCAGGGAAGAGCTTTGCTTATTATGTGGATTATTTAGAGGAAAATTATTATATTCCACCTAATAGCAGAGAATGGGTTGATATTATTAGAAAAAAGGGAAATGAAGCTACACATGAAATTCCGAGCATAAGTAAAGATGATGCTGTTGAATTACTGGAGTTTACGGAAATGCTACTTAGATTTGTTTATGAACTTCCAGGTAAGATGATAAAGTACAAAAAGAAATAAAATATTTAATTAATGGGAAAGATTCTAACAAAATAGCTGTTCGCCAAATCGTTAGTATAAACAAAGCAAACTAAAATCAACCTATTTCCCATTTCTTCAACTAACGACTAAAATAGGTAGTAGAGACTATATATTACTTAGTACATTTAAAAACTATAAATTAGAACGTACGCACAAACAGGGAGGAAATGAAATGATTACTTCAGATGATATTAAAAGAAGACTATGGGATGGTGCCAATGACCTTCGTGGTTCTATGGATGCCAGCCGTTATAAAGATTATATGTTAGGGTTAATGTTCTATAAATTCCTTAGTGATAAAACACTTGAAACATTTGTCAAAACAAGTGGTGCTAAAGGGACTGAAGAGGAAATTGTTCAATCTTATGAAGAGGCTTATGCAAGCTATGGGGATAATCTCATCAATATGATTCAGAATGTCCTTGGATATTATGTTTTACCGAAACACTTATACCAGACATGGTTAAAAGATATTCGTGAAGGAACATTTGAATTAGAGAAGGTAACAGAAAGCTTACAAAGTTTCGAACGTACGGTTGCTACAACTGGAGATATCGATGATTTTAAAGGACTATTTTCTAGTTCTACAATTGATTTAACAGACACGGCCTTAGGAAGTAACTTGAACGCTCGAAGTAAAAACATACGTAAATTAATTGAATTATTTGCTGATTTAAATATGGTGGCACTCCAAAAAGGTGATGTGTTAGGGGATGCTTACGAATATTTAATCGGTCAGTTTGCGATGGAATCAGGGAAGAAAGCTGGGGAGTTCTATACGCCACGACAAGTTAGTGAAGTCATGGCACAAATCGTTGCTAAAACTACGAAGGTAAGATCAATTTATGACCCAACTGTTGGATCGGGCTCATTACTTTTAACGGTTAGTCGATATTTAACAGAAGATAACCGAAAGGATCTCCATTATTATGGGCAAGAAAAAAATACAGCTACATATAACTTAACACGAATGAATTTATTATTACACGGTGTTCGACCGGAGAAAATGACGGTAAAAAATGGTGATACATTAGGTCAAGATTGGCCAGAAGATCCAGAACGTCCCAATGAGGGTGTTCAGTTTGATGCGGTCGTGATGAATCCACCTTATTCCGTTAAAAATTGGAATCAAGAAGACTTAAAAGTAACAGACCCACGATTTGAAGTTGCAGGTGTTTTACCACCAGATTCTAAAGGTGACTATGCATTTTTATTACACGGTTTATTCCATCTAGGTCAAGAAGGTACGATGGCCATTGTACTTCCACATGGTGTGTTATTCCGTGGAGGAGCAGAAGGGGAAATTCGTAAACGATTATTAGATAAAAACCATATTGATACAATCATTGGATTACCAGATAAATTATTTACAAATACAGGCATTCCTGTAATTGTGATGATCTTGAAAAAGAACCGAAAGTTAGATGAACCTGTTCTTATGATTGATGCTTCTAAATCGTTTGTAAAAGAAGGGAAGCAGCACGTCTTACAAGAAAAGGATATCGCTAAAATTGTAGATACATATATCGAACGCACGAGTGAACCGGGATATAGTTATAAAGCAACTAAAAAAGACATCATAGAAAATGAATATAATTTAAATATTCCACGTTATATTGAAGCAGTCGAAGAAGAGATTGCCCATGATGTAGATGCCCATTTGTATGGTGGCATCCCATTAAGCCAGATTAATACACTAACAGTACTACACGACATGACGAAAGATGTTTTATATGATGCGCTTACTGAAGTCCGTCCAGGTTATGTAGAATTAACACAATCAGTTGAAAACTTAACAGAAAAAGTGTTAACACATGAAAACGTACAAAAACAAATCCAAGCATTAACAGAAGTTACGCATTCCTATATGGATACATATTGGGAAAAGCTTAAAACAGTAGCTGATGTGAATGACATTGAACCGTTAAAAGATGAAATGTTATCGGAAATTAAACAGCTATTAAAACAATTTAATCACGTTGACACGTATGATGGTTATCAAATTATTGCGGAGTTATGGGAAAATACACTGTCCCAAGATACAGAGAAAATTGCTATAAGTGACTTTTATACAGTAGGAAAAACACGTGAAGCGAATATGGTTACAAAAGGTTCTGGTAAAACGAAGCGAACAGAACAAGATGGTTGGGTTGGAGCAATTGTTCCAAATGAACTTATATTAAAGGAACTCTATACAGAAGAACTACGTGATATGGAAACACAAAAAGAAGCTTTAGCAGCTAATAATGATGAAATAAATGAACTCGTTGAAGCAGCAAAGGTAGAAGAAAGTGAAGAATCGCAAATTTTGGGAGATGCATTAAATCCTAGAGAAGACGACTTTACTTTATCAGCGGTAAAAGCAGAATTAAAGAAGGTTGAAAAAGATACTGATGAATATGTTTTATTAGACAAGGTTAGAAAACTATTGGATGAAAAATCATCTTTAAACAAAGCAATAAGAGAAAAAGAAAAAGCATTAACTGAACAAGTTGATGAAAGAATTGAAAACTTAACGAATGAAGAAATTGATCAACTCGTGTATAAAAAGTGGTTTGGTTCATTAATTGAAGACATCACAAAACTTGTAGAAGTACCTCTTAGAAATGAACTGGATATATTGAAAGATTTAGAAGAAAGATATGCTGATACATTAGAAACGATTGAAGAAGAAAGTAAATCACTAGAAGAGAAATTTGAAGCGATGCTGCAAGAATTGGTGGTGACAAAATGATGACAGAGAAAAGGTTAGTTCCGAAGAGAAGAATTGCGGGCTATGTAGGAGACTGGAAAGCAAGCAAACTAGAGGAACTATCAGTTTTTTCAAAGGGAAGAGGCTATTCAAAGGACGACCTTAAAAACTCAGGAGATCCATTAATTTTATATGGTAGGTTATACACAAAGTATGAAACTATCATAAATAGTGTAGACACCTACACAGTAAAACAAGAAAACTCTGTAGTAAGTAAAGGTGGGGAAGTGGTAGTTCCTTCTTCTGGTGAATCCAAGGAAGATATTGCAAGGGCATCAGTGATTGCAAAGGCTAATATAATTCTTGGTGGAGATTTAAATATAATTAAAACATCAAATGAGTTAGACCCTGTATTTCTAGCGTTAAGTATATCAAACGGAACACTTCAGAAAGAATTGATTAAGCGTGCTCAAGGGTCTTCTGTTGTTCATCTTTATAATGAAGATTTAATGAACATTACGTTATATTATCCACATATTAAAGAGCAACAAAAAATCGGTGAGTTTTTTAGGGTTTTAGATGAAAGAATTGCAAATCAAGAACGAAAAATCGCAAAAGTAAAAGCTTTAAAGTCTGCATATTTAACCGAAATGTTCCCACAAGAAGGCGAAACCGTACCGAAAAGAAGATTTGAGGGATTTGAAGAGAAATGGGTAAGGCGAAGAGTAGGGGATATATTTCAAGTGACAAGAGGTAATGTACTTTCAACCACAAAAATTGAAAAAAAACAGAGTAAGACTTCACAATATCCGGTATATTCCTCACAAACCCAAAATAATGGTCTATTAGGTTATTATTCTGCTTATTTATTTGACACAGCTATTACTTGGACTACTGACGGAGCTAATGCTGGTACAGTTAATTACAGAGAAGGTAAATTCTATAGTACGAATGTTAATGGTGTACTTATTTCTAAAGAAGGATACGCTTGTAAGGCTGTCGCAGAAATACTTGATTTAGAGGCATGGAAACATGTTTCTAAGGTTGGAAATCCAAAGCTTATGAATAATGTAATGTCAAACATAGAAATACTTATTTCAAATAATATAAAAGAGCTAGAAATGTTATCGTTGTTCTTTACAAACTTAGATAATCAAATTACAACCGAAGAAAAAAAGCTAGAAAAACTAAAGCAAATGAAAGAGGCTTATTTAGAAGAAATGTTTGTGTAGAGAGGAGGCTATTCAATGAGTAATGGGCGAAAGAATGCAGCAGAAAAAGCTTTTCAAGAAAAGTTTGTTGCAAAACTACAACAATACAAATGGAACGCACCAGATTTTCTTAATGGGAATAAACAAAGAGTAACGGTACAAGATCTAGTCAATAATTGGCGCAAGGAACTAAACCGAATGAATGCGGATGTCTTGGAAAGTGTTCCTTTAACAGATAATGAATTTGCACAAGTGATGACAAAAGTATCGCAAATTGAAAACAGTTATGAAGCGGCAAAGTTATTAGCAATGGAACAATCAACTGGGAAAATTGATGGGATTTATCGAGATTCTCATCCAGACGTTACACGCGAACAAATTACATTGACCATCTTTAAAAAGGCACAAGTGCGTGGTGGGGATTCGAGCTATAATATTGCAAGAGAAGTAGAAACACCGAATGGAAATCGTTTTGATATTGTTTTACTCATTAATGGTCTACCACTCATTAATATTGAACAAAAGCGTACAGATAAATCGTTAGAAGAAGCATTTAATCAGTTTAAACGGTATTATGCTGATGGTGAATTTGTGAACAATTTCATGGCGTTTTCACAAATGATGGTGATGACGTCGGAAGTAGCTACACGTTACTTTGCAACACCAAAGTCAATCAAAGCGTTTAATCCAAGCTTTGTTTTTCATTGGGCAGACAAATATAATAAACCGATTAACCATTGGGAAGATGTCATTGGTCATTTCTTAATGATTCCGATGGCACACCAAATGGTTGGCGATTACTTAGTCATTGATGAAGCAAGAGAAGAAGAAAATCGTAAACATATGTTATTACGCTCTTATCAAGTACATGCCTTACAAGCTGTCGAAGGTGCTGCACTAGGGTGGGATAATGAGGATAAAATTCCTCATGGTGGATTTATTTGGCATACAACAGGTTCTGGTAAAACGATTACCAGTTTTAAAACCGCTTTATTTTTATCAACTAGAGCTGGATTTGATAACGTTGTTTTCTTAGTGGATCGGAAGGAACTCGACAGTCGTACGAGTGATAATTTCAAAGCATATGCTCAATACGAGTCAGTAACCGTTGATGACACATCACATACCTATCAGTTGCGTAAACTTTTAACCTCTGCTAGTACAGGTATCGTTGTAACGACAACATTTAAATTAAATAATCTGGTGAAAGATTTAATTGAAGCGAAGGATGAAAGTTTAGCAAGTAAGAAAATTGTCTTTATTATTGATGAAGCTCACCGAACTACAATGGGTGACATGATGGTAACCATTAAAAATTACTTCCGGAAAAATGGTCTGTTCTATGGTTTTACTGGGACACCGTTATTTGACGAGAATAAGATTAAAGGAATGGTCAATGAGAAGAGTGAACTCATCGATACAACGGAAAAGCTATTCGGGCCACTATTACATCAATATACGATAGATGAAGCAATTGCAGATAAAAACGTATTAGGCTTTCATGTTGACTACATAAATACCGGGGAGTTTGAAAGTTACGAAACATTACGCGAAAAAATTGTTGAATATAAGTTAGATGAACAACCTGACACCCCAAAAAGAAAATTGGAACGAGAAGTATATGAACTTTCTGAGTTAGAAGTAGAAAAAGAAGCAAAGAAACGTAAAATCTTATTTTATCAAGATGAGACACATATTCCGAGAGTGGTTGAGGAAATTTTAAACAACTGGGAAGACCAATCACAACATAAGGTTTTCAATGCCATTTTAACGGTTGCATTTAAACATCGAGTAATTGCTTACTATGAAGAGTTTAAAAAGCAATTAGCGGAACGTGATGATATTGCTATTAACGTGGCGATGACATTTAGTTTTGGAACAGATGCTGATAAAGAACCTACCGACCCAGAATTAATTAAAACGATGTTCAAAGATTATGCAGCTTTCACTGGAATTGAATATGCATACGGCGATAAACGACGAGGTGAAGATGCGTATTACGAAGATCTCGTTGAACGAGCAACACGTGGTGGAAGTGGTCGGAATCCGAAAAACATTGACCTTGTAATTGTTGCAGATCAGTTACTAACAGGTTATGATTCTAAGTTTATTAACACGTTATATGTGGATCGTTCACTTGCACTACAAGGATTAATTCAAGCCTATTCACGCACAAACCGAATATATGGAAAAGAAAAGGAATTTGGAACAATTGTCAACTTCCAGTACCCAAGAATAACAGAAGAAACAGTAAATGATGCATTAATTTTATATGGAAGTGGCGGAAAGAGTAGTAAAGCAATTGTAGAGCCCTATCCTGAAGCAGTAGATGAATTTGTAAAATACTCACAAGAAGTGATGGAGATTCTACAAGACCCAACGGCATGGCAAGCCTTAGAAAGAGATGAAGAGGCAAAGGAAATCTTCGTAAAAGCTTTTAAAAAGGCAAATAGGCAGTTAAATACGATTCAGCAATATTATGAATTTGCTTGGGAAGATGAAGCATTCGGTATAACAGAACATGAATGGCTGCGTTATGTTGGTGCCTATCGTAACGTAACGAGAGATGATAACCCAGACGATGATCCAGAAGATTTACCAGTATTACCTTTAGGTGAAGCAAAGCTAGCTGGCACACAAAAAATTGATGCGAATTATATTATTCAATTAATCGGGGATAAAGCCACTTCAACAGATGGAAAACAAACAGTAGATGCAGAAACATTACGGATCATTTATCAACATATTGAAGAATTAAGTAATATGGGTGATTTTGATCAAGCAGAGCTACTAAAGCAATTTGTTGAAGAAGAATTAGAACCTGGGAATGTAGCTAGTGATGTGAACTTTGATGAAGCATATGAAGCATGGAAACGAAACAAATTAAAGAATGAAATTTATACCGTGTCCCAAGAGTGGGGACTTAATGAAATAATTTTTGAAAAATCGGTAGAAGCCTATTCATCAGTCAATCCAAAGGAGATTCCTTACATCGATGAATTAACAAGTAATGTTGATTATGACTCAATTGACAACCCAAAAACTAGTAACCTATTGGAACATAATATGGAGCTTATGAAGGTATTACCAGAGATTGTGCCGAAGATTAAGAGGAAGTATAAGTAGGGAGAGGGATTTTTGTATAGAAATATAGAGGGAAAAGCGACAGGGTGAATTTGCCAATAAACATGTATTAAAAAATGTGGCACAGGACTAGTGTGCTGTCCCCCTTTTTCATTTATTGTATTCGCGACAAAGAATAAATCCAATGCATTTGCATTGGATTTAAATATTGGCACAACCGAGATTTCTAATTAATGAGTCTATGTAGCCCTCACTTAATAGCAAATTTGGGTATACCAATCAGAGCTTAAAGTGCGACTAGTTCTGCAAGCTTGGCTGCGACCTCTGTCATCGGCTCTTCTGCTGTGTTCAAGCCGCTACGTGATCCAAGCAAGGGACTAACCTCACGGAGAGCTTCGTACGTTGTCTCATGCACTATCGGAACGAGTCGCTCACGCGCGAGCAATGCCGAAAGCTCTTTGTCGGCGATACCCTCTGCTGGGAGGCGGCGTAGCAATGCAGGCGTCACCAGCACAATTCCTACTCGTGAGTTCGCCAAACCTTTGTCGATTGTGCGTAGCAACGGGGCACCAAGCCCAACGTCTTTCTCGCTGAACCAGACGGAGACACCACTCGACTCAAGCAGATCGTGTAGCTCCTTGGCGGCCCCCTGTCGGTCGTCCCACGCGTGGCAGAGGAAGACATCCCGAAGATCGGGCTGATCTGCTAATTTTTCGACACTTTTTCGGACTGGTGTTAGTGTACGAACTTCTTCAACCGTGTACAGTATGGATGAACCTGCTCCTGACCAAGTTGGTTTTAAACTACGTGCGGAACCTCTTCCGCTGCTTCGGCTAGCTCCACTTCCAATAGACGAGGTGTAAGATGAGGGCGAGTAGGACCTGTATCCGCCACCACTACTATAGCGGGTATATCGGCCGCTGCACGCTGGACAGTTTGCTGCGGCACTCGCTGAGCGATGACCTCTTACTGGTGCTGTACATCTAACCATTTTTTCTACCTCCTTAATTTAATTAATAGTTCTGACAAATTATACCACTTTTCTCTAAATAAATACAGAATATTTTGTATGTGATTTATTTCTAAATATAGAGTATCAAATTCTTGTATTAGATTAGTTGAAGTTATTAAAGAATCAGTAATTAAAAAGGTTACTATTTTAATAGATAATCTGAGCTAAATAATACTGATGTTTTTTTATTTTTATTTAGAGATGAGAGAGCATAAATAATGGCATTTGAAAGACCACAAACTTATCAATAGATTAATAGATGAATAGAGAAATCTAACTTGTTCTAACGAGATTGAAAAAAAGAGTATCGTAATAAACACCTTAATCCAAATATTGATCTGGACATTGATAATAAGTTTAAAGATTTTATGTCGAGAAGGAAATGCAATGGTTAAAGACAAGCTTTTATAATGGCAGAGGATGCGGAGGGGATTTTGACGAAACAAAAAATTGCAATAAAAGAATATGAAAAGAATCTATATGAAGTTACGGAATCTGGAAAGATTATTTTATTGAAACGCAACAGGCACTAGCAAAGTGTGGAGATGAGTATGATTTTCATAATGTAAAGCTATATTAAGATGGACAATCAAAAAAACATAATGTTTATCAAATCTGGAAGAAAGCTATTACTCAATTAAATGATAGTGAATTTAAGGGAGCGAGAAAGGTAATTTATAAAAAAGATGAGTTACTCGTTAATTTATAGTATACTAAAATACAACATAATTTTTAATATTTGTAGTTACACAAATTATATTAAACTAACGTAAATTATTGAAAAATAAAAACAATACAAAGATTATATTAGAAATAGTATAAAGTATAATATTGGTAAACTATATTTAAGTATATGAACTCTCATTTATAAAATATTGATATTAAAAGGAGGAATATTATAGTAGCCCCATAAAAACTATAGTAATAATTACTAGTTTAACTTCTAAACACTAATAGAATTACTAATAATTGAATATGAAAAGAATTAATTGTCTAAATGTTATTTTACATTATTTTTTTACAACAAGAGTCACTAACACACAAGAGTTAGTGGCTTTTTTATAAGGGGTGGTAATTGAATGACAAAGATTATAACAGAAAAGCAAAGGGAATTATTATTTAGAAGTGAAGGTGCGAAGAGTGATAGATATAAAAACCTTTTCCTATTTTTAAAGAGAAATAATAGTATCACCATGGAAGATGTAGAGGTATATAAAGAACTAAGTGATGTATTGTCTTATATTGATAATTTATTGATTGCATGTCAACGCGAATGGAATATATCAGAAGATAAGCCTTTTAATGACTTGGGTATAAATTATAAGATTTTGGGAAGAAGTTGTGATTTATGTGGCAATAAACCTCTTAGATATGAACATAGAATTGTCAATATTATGAATGGAAATAAACTGGTAATTGGATCAGAATGTGCTAAAGAGTTTGGAGATGAAGTTGTAGGTACACTAGAGTGGGCTAAAAAAGAAAGTGAAAAAGCAGCTAGAAGGCAAGATGTCGAGACTACTATTCCAGGGATACGTAAATTTGTAGATAGTTCAAAAGATTTCATTAGAAATTTACCAATTATCCTACCTACACATCTAAACGAAAAGTGGGAGAATCAGAGAAACATAGTTTCACGATATTATAACGAATTTGTAGAATTAAAGAAAAGGGATATAAAAGACATAAAAAGAGAGTGGATTAAGGTTAATTTTATTAAAAGTGAAATTGACGAACATATTAAGGAAAACATGCATAAACAACATATTGCTAATCGGGACATATTGCTATGGCTAATAAATAATAGGAAAGCTGAAGTTTTAGATATGATAAGAAATGATGGTGGCTTTTTGAGCTGGGGAACATTGCATCGAATATATGAAGAAAACTTAATGGAGGAAACATTAAAAAATTTAAATGATCACTTGTTAAAATTAGGAATTAAATATAAAAGCTTTAATTCAAAGACTAGGAGTGTTACTTTAAAGTTTAATCGAAAAAAGAGAACAATAACAGCTAGTGTCCCATACGATACACTCATATTACATTTTGGTGGTGTACTATTTAATGAAGAAGTCAATGATTTTGATTTTTATAACATACTAAATGAAACAAAGGTTGAAGGCAGGGAGTCTATCTCTAAGATATTATCTTTTGTTTCGAATAATTCTTTAAAATACATCTTGACAGACAAATATTTAGAAGATGATGAAGTTATTTTTTTTAGTGAAAATAACTATTATCTAATAAAAGTTAATACGCTTGTTAATTCTTGTAAGTCTATCTATATTTCTAGAGCGAAAAATAATGATATAGACAATTATATAAATTACTCTAAGAAAAGAATTATGAGTAGAACCCAGTACAGCATTTATAAAGATATTAAAAAAGAGACAAAGAAATTAAAATACTAATAATGCAGATAATAATTACTAAAATAATGATTGATTGATTCTTTCTTAATATAACATATGGCTGGCTGAAACCTTTAAATTTGATAACAATTAAGTTTTTTCAACCCCGACCACGAGTATCTAAGGTATATATAGAAAAGCTTATTAAAAAAATATAAAAACAGGCATTATGACATCGTTCACAATGTTTGTTTTATATGCTATTACTTGTATCTAGTAATAGCATTAGAGCAGGATTTCCCCCATCCATGGAGAATTTACTAAATAACCTCATAAAGACAGGAGGTCCGCCCAATGCAACATGATTTCGATCGGATACATTGCCCACATTGTCGTAAAATGTACCGAATGAGTGATCTAGTTTACTTAGATGAAAACTATACAATTGTGCACCAAAAATGCTACAGTCCATATGTTATTTTCATGGTCATCGACAGAGGTACATACAGAGAAATCCTGGACCGACATGAATCTTTTCATGAGTTAATTCCAAAGAAAGGCACTATCTAACTAATGATAACAGAAAGGTTGTCCTTTCCAACTGCTTTAACAACTCCGATTTTGATACATTTACTATAAACTCAGAACCATCTTTAAACAAAATCACGGATTGTTTTATGTTTGGTTTCTGCTCAACAATACTCTCTACATGATGATAAAATATCCAACAACAATCTAAGTCCTTCACCGCATGTGTTGGAAAGACAAAGATATTACGATGAACACTAATTGGAATGGGAACTTTTCTCTTATATCCAGTAAGATGTGTTACAGCATCTCTTCTACCTTCATACGAGGAAAAGTTCTCTAAACAACCCCTCTTGATAATTTCAAAAGGGGTTTTCTTTATGTATAGCTTTACTTCTGCTTCAATAACAATGGATTGATAGTTTAGTTGATTTGCTGGAATAATAGCCATTGTTCTTTCATTTATTTGATAGTGTTCTAGTATTTTAACCGTCAATAAACCTTCCATTTACCAACAACCTCATTACACTATTTCTTTGTGATATCAATGCCTTTATCCTTAAATTCTTTTTTAACCTTTTCATATGCTTTATTTACATCAAACCCAGCATTATACAATTTGAATATCGTGTCTATTTGAATTTCCTTTTTCCCATTTTCAATATCACCAATATGCTTCGGTCCGAGTCCAGTTATCTCTGAAAATTCCTCCTGCGTCATGTCAATTTCATTCTCTCGGAATCTTTTAAGCTCCCCACCAATTATCTTCTTAAGTATCTCTTTATGTACTTTTTCCATTAGTGCACAACCTTTTTGAACCAATTGTCATAAGAAGGTTAGAAATTCACCACACACGAGCGTGGGAGTTTGTGAGGAATAAGAGAATTACTGAAGATTTTTTATAAAATTCAAATATGCCCTAACTTCAAAAACCGTTCCTAAAATTCAATTTTGAAAGCTAAACTACTCTTCAAAATTCAATTTTCCCTAGGAAAAAATGCTTTTTCTGCACAAATTAGACAAAGTTAGGTCAGATGACAAATATTTCAAATCATTCTATCGTAATGGTGCCGGCAGAATCTGTTTAAAGGAGTGGTAAGAGGAACTAACAAGTTTAGTTTTGAAGAAATTTATAACCAGAATAAAAATCGTATTCATTATCAAATTCATAGATTGAACATTCGGGATCCACATAATGAGTTTTACGTAGAGGGAATTTATGCGCTCTGGAACGCGTATAAGAAGTACGAGCCAGATAAAGGACAGATGGCAACATATTTCAACTACATCATTCGAAATCGATTGATCGATATGTTGCGGAGTAAAACAAGAGAACAGGAAAATGACCAGGCATATATCGAGAGGAAATCGATAGAAAGCCATGATGGTAACCGTTCTTCCACTAGTAATGGGCCACTTCCGACAATGCAAGGAATCGAGGTGGAAGATCCAAAGCTATGGGAGGAGATCAAGAACATCCTCACAGAGAATCAATGGAAGTGGGTCCAGTATTATGTCATCCAAGGCTATTCCCAAAAAGAGATTGCGGAAAAAGAAGAGGTCACGGTGGATGCGGTAAAGGGTTGGGCCAAGCAGGCAAGAAAAAAACTGCGTGAGTCAGGACTATTTGAAGTGTAAAGGGGACAGTCCCCACTAGGTGGACTGCCCCCAATTTTAGATTAATAGAAAGGTAGGAATCGTAATGAATTATATTAAGGAGATTAATGCATTTTATGATCTAGTAGAAAGGGAACCATTATCAGCATCTGCGGTTAGTTTATGGAACACATTATTACATATTAATAATAAAGCAGCATGGGCAGAGGCATTTACTGTTCCAGGTATGATTTTGAAAGTAAAGGCAGGACTGACAGATAGTTCCTTTAAACGTGCCCGTAAGGAATTGGTAGAGCGTGGGTTAATTGAACATGAGTCAAGAGGGAGTAATTTGGCCCCTGTTTATAAGATGAAGCGAATACATTTGGAAACTGGGTTTTGTGGTGGTGGAGCTGGAGTGGAGGTTTCTGATGGAGAGAACACGTGTGAAGCAAGGGTTGAACCTCATGTGAACGATGATGCGAACCACTGCATGAACCACAGTACGGACCTAGGCAAGGACCCTTTAATTAAACAAGAAAATACTAAACAAAATCCTACTACTTTGCAGTACGATGCGAAAAGTGAGATTGATAGAAACGAGTCATCCAGAGTGCTTGCATTTTACGGGGAGAATTTTGGATTACTAACTCCATTTGTAGCTGAGGATATCATGAATTGGGTAGATGATCTTGGTGAAGAACTAGTACTGGAAGGAATGAAACGTGCGATTGAACGAGCTAAGTATAACTTTGGTTATGTGAAAGGGATTTTGAATTCTTGGGTGAAACAAGGGATTACTTCTGTGGAAGTTTTGCGAGAAAGAGAGAGGAAGGAAGGCATGGTTAGTGGACGTGCAGAGCAGAAGAAATTTGCTAGAAGTGATGAGGTGGTGCCGGATTGGTTTTGGGAGAGGAAGAAGAGTAGTGTAAAGGTTGATGTTGTGGATGATGAGGATGAGAAGGATGCTGGGGAGATGTTGAGGGAGTATTTGGAGAAGGGGGTTGTTTAGTGGGGTTTTGCTTCATATATGGTAGATAATTCTAGATTAGGATTGGGAGAATGTATGTATTAAAAGGGGCTGTGACTATAAGCTTTATCCATTCAGTTAAGGAGATTAAAACCCATCGTAAAGAAGCACTAGTGGGACGGTAGAGGAAATATGTCCCCGCATTTTCTTCTGGACTGTGGGGCAAGAACCTGTCCCATAGTCCCAGACAGCCTTACCAATAAGAAAAACAGGAATACCTAATCCTTTTTGGAACTAATATAATTAGCTTATGGTATGATAAATCAGTGGAGTAGGAAAGATTGTTTATGCAATCATACTTTTTTCTATGGATGTGTATTAGCGGGTATTAACACGTAAGAATTTTATAAAAGTAGGAGTGTTTAGATTGAGTAAAAGCACATTCTCCAACACAGCAATGGAAACATTACAATGGTTTGTGTTTTTATTAGCAGGCATCGTAGCGTTACCAATTGTTATTGGTGTCATTTTTGAAATGAATTTTGAAGAAATAGCAGGGTTAATGCAGCGTTCATTTTTTGCTGTAGGGATTGCTTCTCTTTTACAAGGATTGTTTGGTCACAGGCTTCCAATTGTAGAAGGGCCTGCTGGACTTTGGGTAAGTGTCTTTGCCGTGATGGCCTTTACAGGTATGCAAAATGGAATGTCGCTAACCGGAACATTACAGAACCTTATGGCTATCTTAATCGTTACTGGAATCTTTTTATTTTTATTTGGTGTGTTTAAAATTGCTCAAAAGTTATTACCTATATTCACACCATTAGTAACCGGTATATTCTTCTTACTCTTAACTGTCCAATTAAGTGGTACATTTTTGAAAGGAATGCTTGGAATTGAAGGGGATTCGAGTACGATACAGGTTATGGAAGCTACCATCGCATTTTTAACATTTGTTTTAATCCTTGGTTTATCGTTGCTTCGATGGCGATGGTTAAAAAACTATGCGATATTAATTGGTATTGTCATTGGTTGGATAATCTATATCTTAGTTGTTGGTGTACAAGTTCCTTCTGTACATATCGGCTTATTTTCCGTTCCTGAAATGTTCGCTTTCGGCAAGCCGACATTTGATCTTAGCGTCATTCCCATTTCGTTTATTTTAGCAATTATTATTATTTCCAATCTCGTTGCTTCTATTGTTGCCATGAATCAGACATTGGAATTGAACCATAATGATAGTGGTAGACAATTGAATCAAGGAACGGTATTAACAGGCATCAATCATGGGCTATCGGGTGTATTTTCAGTAATAGGTAATGTTCCTTTAGCAGCTAGTTCTGGGTTTGTTACGTTAACGAATCAAAAACGAAAAGCACCATTCCTTTATGCTTCGATTTTATTAATTATCGTTTCGTTTTTCCCGCCAATTATTTCATTTATTTCTAGCATTCCTTCGCCGATTGCTAATGCAGCAATAATGGCATCCTTTATCCAACTCGTTGGATTAGGTATTAGAAATTTAGCATCGGAACATTTAGATAATAGAAAAATAACCATTATTGGGGTTGCTTATTTAGTCGGGATGGGGACGATGTTTTTACCGTCACAAGTATTTCAAGCTCTTCCATCCATGATGCAACCAATCATGAGTAACGGCCTTTTAGTCGGTACCATGCTTGCCATTTTAATCGAACAATTATGGAAAAATAAATGAATCGAGCAATTGAAAAGAGCTGATACCAATATACATAATAGGAAAGAAGTAATCGATGGGACGGTTTTGGCGCTTCAAAATGAAGCATCAGAACCGTCCCTATGTTTCCTAGTTTAATCAATAATCGTAATTATCGGAGGCTTTTCCAAGAAATGAAAGAAATTCTGGAAATCTGCTTCGTTTTCTCTTGCTTCAGGACTCTCGAATGCTTCTTTTAGTTTCTCTAAATTTTCGAATTCGATAATCGTGATAAGATACAAGTTTAAGTCGGTATTCTGTGAATCAACGACACGTTCGACCGAGCTATTGATTATATTCGGTAATTTTTTGCCAAGTGGTACATGAACATTAAAATAATGCTCATCAAACTTTTCCTTATCCTTCGGTTGCTCATACATAATCACCATTTTTGCCATGCCATCACTCCTTCATTAAATTTTGTTTAATAGTTCAATATATTTTTTTCCAGTAAGTTTATTCCATTTCATACTTATTAATTTCTTATTGAAGAACAAGGGGCGGTTCTGGCGCTTCTTTTTGAAGCATTAGAATCGTCCTTATGTTATTATTACTACATTACATATAAGAGGAGAATTCTGATGCAATACTTTAACGAAAAATGTCCTCATTGTAACGCTTCCCTACAAGGTGATCCAATTCCAGAAGATGAACAGAAACACTACCGTGCAACTCATTTCACACGAAAAATAGGGATGTATGATTTGGAGAAGGATCGAACGATGAAATGGAAATGTCCTGATTGTAATTGGGAATGGGATAGAGAGTGAATCATAGGACGATTCTTGTCCAAATTAATTAGGAATTCTAATCGTATATACAGAAAGGATGCATATGCATGGCTGATATTAAATTTGAAATTACGGAAGAAATTGTTGTGTTATCCGAATCACCCAAAGGTTGGACGAAAGAACTTAATCTAGTTAGTTGGAATGGTCGGGAACCAAAGTATGACATTCGAGATTGGGCACCGAACCATGAGAAGATGGGTAAAGGAGTTACCCTCTCGAATGAAGAGATGGATAAGTTAATGAAAGCAATAGCGGAAAGAAGCTGAATCGGCGAAGGTTCTTACACTTCATTCGGGAGCACAAGAAGAACGAAATCGCTTTGCGATGGCTCAAAACCTAAAAACCCAAACCCATAATAATGTAATGAAGATTCATAAATAATACACAAAAAAAGAAAAAGTATGCTCTATTTTATGGTATTGTTTTAT
>NZ_BMEY01000029.1 GCF_014637405.1 Ornithinibacillus halotolerans | reverse complement strand
TATACCGCCAAAAACGGCAAATCTAGTTTAGGAAATGGAAATGATTTCAAAAAAACTGGTTCCAAGCAATTTTCAATCGCTTGGAACCAGTTTTTTATTACTTTCTGGCTAGTTTTGTCCCAGCCTCGTTTGTTCACTGATAAATCGAGTAAATTTTGTGGTGTATGGATTTTATATCATGGAAATCCCTTTGTGATTGGTTTTCTGGACCCAATTGCTTCCATAAAATATAAAGAATAAGGTATACATCTAATATTAAAAAATTCTGTTTTTGACACTGTCTCATTTGGATAAAGAGAACAATTGAAGATTAGTTTATTTCAACTCTACAAACGGTGGCTCTATCTTTCACAAACGATAGTTAAAATTATTTATACAAACCGCTCATCTGATTCATAATAAAAAACATTTATTAAAGGTAATAATTAATAAATTTTTATATTATAAATGTAGTATTAGTCTTGTGCTTTACTAATTTCTCTTTGGACTAAATTATTAATCCTTTCAAAGAGAAAATAGGACTCGATTTTATCAAAGATTTCTTTTTGTTTCAAGTAATTTATTAAATAATTTGATCGTTCTTGGTCAAATCCAAATACATCTCTACAAAGATTGGAAAGTTCGTAAAATCCTAGATTTTTAAAGAAGAATACAGATAATATGTTCATAATTACTTTATAGGACTTAATAATATCCTCTTTTTTTACAATATCCCCTTCAAGCTCCTCACTTAATTTAATGGGAGAGCTGTAGTATCGTTCCACGAGCATTTTCATTATAATTTTATCTACTATATCTGAATATTTCTCGAAAGATACTTGTCTTAAAGCCGAAGCATCAAAGTGAGGCTGTAATTGTTTCTTTAAATGGTTAACTACTTTTTTAGAAAAATAAATGTCAATTCCTTTAGATGTTAATTCATCTATGATTGCTTCTTCGTATTTATTTTCTTTTAGCATACTACGAACTTCTTTGAATAAATTTTGTAGACCATCGTTTATATTAGGGTGGTTTTTAATTATATATTTTGAGAATTCCTTTGAGCTGCTATCTAAACTTTTCAATACTTTTTCAATTTCATTATCATTTAAACTAATTAACCAACTGGAGATCTTTCTAATTACATTTTCATCCATTAAAGAGCACTCTCCTTTGTAATTTCGTAGTATTTTTCAGTCTCTGCGACTAATTGAATTGAATCTATAACAACAGAATTATAATTATTAGATTCCCTTAAACTCTCCTCACTTGAATATAAGACTTGATTGTCTCTAACTAAATCTACATAGGTATCATTAAAGTTTGATTCATCATCATTATAATCATAGCTAAAAGAATAATTTGGTTCAGTTAACTTTAACTTATCACAAATAACTAAACCCTCTGAAGTAATGGAATAATAGATATTCCGACCTATCTTGACTGAATTAATGAGTAGTTTGTTTTTTAGGTTATTTAGAATATTACTTGTGTTGTTCTTCTTTAGGTTATAGATCTTACATAATTCAGAATTAGTAACATAACGTTTTTCCTTTATTGTGTATAAAAAGTCCCTATGCCACTTGCTATTTTTAACGCTTAATATTTTTTGATTAGTTTTATGTTCCTTTAAGCTATGGGATAAGGTCTCAGTAATAGTATAGATCTTCCCTTGTAAGTAACTTTTTTTGTCCAAACTTTCCTTGTCTACTTTGAGTAATTCGATTTCTTTATAGATTTCCTCTAAATTCTTAAAGGAATTTTTATTCAGATTATCGTTTATAATTTTCGAAATTAAGTATAGTTTTATCTCTGCTTCTTTGAATTGATTGGAATTTAGGTTATTACCGGTCTTATCAATGATTTTTAGTATTTCTTCCATAGATTTTTCCTTAAACATATAACCGCCTCCAATAGTTCATTAACAGTTCATTTTCTTAAATTTTATATTATTGTATTAATTTTTGCAATGTTTTTTTAGTATATCTCCCATTTTCTTAACTTCAATTTCATGGGAACATGATTTCCAGGGTTTAATGCCTTTGCTTGGAAGATATACATATTTTGTTACTACATTAGATTGTGAATTATCCTTAGGTAATGGGTAGTTGCAAATAATAACTATTGATTTACTAACGTTCCCTAGTTTATGTATATAATCTTCAAATTGGCCGCCAGACGGGTTACTGTGCATTGCCATAACAAAGACGATATTCGTACCACATCTAGTGATAGTATAAATCAAATTATCATTGAGTAAATCTGCACAAATCAAAACAGCAATTCGACCTAAATGTGTATCATAGAATATTATTTCTCTACCAGGAGATATATTCTCTACTTTCTCTACTCCATTAAAGATTTCTTTATATGGATTTGTTTTTATTACGTTTCCTAAGGTTTCGCCTTTGCATGTTAATGTTTGGGAATAGTTTATATAACTGTTGTTAAAAAGCGACTCTAAATCTACTTCGTTACCTCTAACATGAAAGGTACCTGGAAATATTAAGCTTGTCATATAATTTTCTTTTTTTAGTTCATCTTTAAGTCTGTTTTGGACTTTTAATTCTGTGTTTAACTCTGAGGAGATTATAAAATCTGAGTTTGATTTCAATAGTGTTACGAATTTATTTATAAGACTCTCACTATAGTGAGAGGATTTAAAGTGTTTTACGTTAAAAGATTCTAAGTTTTCCGTTTTGTTATCCCGATCAAATTGATAATTCTTAAATTCCAATTCAATTGGAATAAAACCAATGCTTATTTCCTCGAGCCTTTTTTCTGAAAGCGGTTGGTTATATTTCTCTTGAAGCTTAACAAATCTACTATCGTAACTTAGTTCAATCGAGATTGAGGTTACATTTCGTATATGTTGATATACTATACTTTCATTAGGGTCGTTTAGTGATTCAGTAGTTAGCTCATTTTCTATATCATGAAAGTTTTCCTGGACACTAGAAGGAATCTTATGTACTAGAATTCCTGAGGAAGTTACATGTGGAAACAAAGTATACAACTCTTCAACTGGACGTTCTTGTATTAATTTACCAAATAGCCGGTCTATTGCTATAAGTAATGAGAAAAGTTTTACTAATAATAATTGAGTGGTAGTCGAATCCTGCAAAATCATTTTAATATCTTTAAATAAATCTTTACTCATGCTAAGTTCATCTGCTTCCAGAAAATAAAAGGCATCCTCATATCGTTCAATTGTTTTGTTAACTGAATCAAAATGTATATTGAATTGATCAAAATTATCAATTAAATAGCTTGCTAGATATTCTGTATTCATTCGATCAAATATAGAAAAGATATGTGCATAAAATTCGAAAAGGTTTTCGAATGGTATATCTAATTCATCGCATTGACAATTATTATTTCTGCAATACTTATTTCCTCCTTGAAAATCTATCCTTATTACATTCTTACATAATACGGTCTTCCAAAGTTCAGATGATACAACTTTTTCCAATAATTTCTCCCCCTTAAAAAGCTAGGTAACACGTTTTTTATACTTTACTTTAATCTTAATATATTTTGAATAATAATTTAAATTAAACGAATTCAACTCAGGACAATATAAAACACAATATAAAACACAATATAAAAACAACTATTGTGGATGACATATAGCTAGCTATCATGTCATATCTTTTTTTTCATCACCATTGCAATACTTCTATACGTATATCATTTATATCCCATATTAGTAGAATTTGTAGATATCATATTGGTATAAAAGTTTAGTAGCTATGCTACTTATTTTCTGTGAAAATATTGAAATAGAGTGTCCCTAATTTTGATGTAAAACAGAACGAGTCTCCTTTACTACCCTATAAAAATATCCTATCTTATATGTAGTGAAATAATGTCCGTGGGGAC
Source organism: Ornithinibacillus halotolerans (assembly GCF_014637405.1). Taxonomy (GTDB): domain Bacteria; phylum Bacillota; class Bacilli; order Bacillales; family Amphibacillaceae; genus Ornithinibacillus; species Ornithinibacillus halotolerans. Next base: position 37,809 of record NZ_BMEY01000029.1, on the reverse strand, counting down.
ACGAGTACTAGGGGTACATCCCCATAAACGAAACAGGAATCTAGGAGGGAGAAAATAAAACTTCCAAAATTTGAAAATTATTCGATGGGGATTCCAAGCAATGAAGTGAGAAAAGCATACAAAGAAGTAGAGAAAAAGTTATTGAATAAGGAAAGTGTGGATGTAGGAGACAATATTGGTTATTTGATCCATTTTATTAAAAAACGTCAGTCTGATTTTTTTCGCCATCTGAATCCTAAACAATTAGAAGATGAACTACAGCCTATATTAAACTATGAATCTGACGATGAATACTTCTATCCGCATCTGGAAGCGGATTCTTGTATAAAAGATTCCTATTTAGCAGTAGAGGATTATGATACATATTGGGATTTAATGTACCAGCGGCGAATGGACAACTTCTCTAATAAATTACAGAAAATAGTCATGTTTGATGATATTTATAGTGTTTATAAAAAATGTCGTAACCCTATCATTTGGTGGAAGCGTGGGGCTAAAAAATGTCGTAACCCTATCATTTGGTGGAAGCGTGGGGCGTGGGGACGGTTCTCGCGCTTATTTGTGATTATTCTGTATATATTAATCCTACCATAGGTGAGCTTATTTCCTTCGCAGTTTATCCCAAGCTTCTTTGTCATCTACTTTAGAATACCAGACGCCACAAACGTCTCATAGCCTCGACTATCTATAAAATAGGGAAGGATTTGCTTTACTGTTAATTTGTAAGAGTCGATATAGGGAATCCCTTCACCATAGGCCTTTTCCATCCGGTGGTTTCCGTCCATGATCGTGTACATGTCAGGGCTAATTTCTGCTTGAATAACAGTCTTTGTGACATCAACAGCGGGTAACTGGTCCTCATTAATGGAACCATGAAAACGGGATTTAAACCAGTCTTGAACATGTATTTGTTCCTTTTCAGGGAGTAGTTTTCCATTACGAATATGTTTCAAAATCTTAGTAATATTAAATTGAAAAATACCATTTCTATATACTTCATCATCAAGAAAACGTAAATTTCGAAAAAATGAGGGGTTTGCGGGACATGTGTGGTCATATGGTCAAACAGTATTAATTAACGATATTAAGAATAGTAAATTCTTTGAAGGGGAAATTGCACCAAAGCATGAATATGGGTCCATCCTTGGAGTACCCATAAAAATTGGTGACGAAGTTTTTGGGGTACTAAATATTCAAAGTGAACATAAGAATGGATTTACCCATGATGACGAACGGTCGATAAGATTTTACGCTGATATGTGTGCGTTGGCGCATTATTATGATAGAATAAACATAAATAAGAAGGAGGGGGATTCATGATTACATCAGAAAAGAAAATGGACTTATTAGAAAGAAGAAATCAATCCCTTCACCAATCACATGAGCGGACGCAAAGAATCTATGAAAAGGCAGAGAAATTAGGATTAAGAGAAATTTATAAGGATTACCGTGGTCAAATTAGGACAAAAAAAGATAAGAGGTAGTACAAGTTTGAAGAATCATTTTTTATGAAATGGTTCTTCTTTTGTTTTTGGAAGAGTGGAGCACAGGTACGATTCTCGAGCATCCTTTTGTGTTTTCTATTTAGATTATGAGCGCAAGAACTGTCCCTGTGTTCTTGGTAGGTACTGGTATCGACTATTCCTCATATGATATTGTTACGATTTTAGGTGGAACAAATGTTTATGCTAGGGGTAGGGATTTGGGACAGATTTCACAAGTTGGCAATTTCTTTGACATCATGACATTTTACGGTGCCTATCAGCGTTTAATTGAGTATATCTTAGGCTCGAATCCACGTATTAATATCTATTTGATTACTCCTCCTCAGCGAAATTATAACTACAACGAGGGAATGACAAATGATAAGGGAATGAGCCTTTTACAATTTGTTGATGCGACACATGAGATTGGAGCATTATAAAGTCTGCCTGTCATTGATCTGTATTGAGAAAGTGGGATTAATCATTTAAATCTGACAACCTATACGAGAGATGGCTTGCATCCAAAGATAGTGGATACGAACGGATAGTGGAATTACTTATTCCGTTAATGCAGATAAAGTAATGAAAATAAGTAAGATAACATGACTCAAGTAATGGATTCTTTAATGTGGAAAAATAAAAGCTTTGAGAGAGTGTAAGTAAAACTCTTCCTAAGCTTTTTTTGTAACGTTATATTCCCTGTTATGGCAGAGCGGTTGATTCCCTCTAATATAGAAGGAAGGATTTTGAGAGGATGGAGTTAATAACAAAAACTAAAAAAATATGTAAGGTTTACTTGACAGAGGAAATGTATTCTGTTATTTTTTATGTAAGGTTAACCTTACATAGGAGGAGTGAAGATTGAAAAATAGGGTGAAAGAGTTAAGAGAAAGTTTAGGTTTAACTCAAGCTCAATTGGGTGAGAAGGTAAATGTGTCACGTCAAGCAATTAATGCAATTGAAAAAAACAAGTTTGATCCCTCAATTTGGCTAGCTTATGATTTAGCGAAGTTCTTTAATATGTCGATTGAGGAACTATTCGAGTTTAGGGAGAGTGACCGAAAATGAATCTATTAAAAAAACCTGTTGTAAATGTACTATTTATTGGTCTTATATCTACATTCTATTCTTTTGTATTTATTTTTACTGCGGATCATATAGAATTTTTAAGAATGCTTTCACATCAACAAACTCTTAATGTCTTGTTTTGGAACGCTTGGTCCAGCTTTATTAAATCAGGTAATATGAGATTTATAGGGTACTTAATAATCGTTTTAACAAGTATTATCATAGTTTTTATTTTTATTAAAAGAAGAAAAAAATACGATGAATATCAAGTAAGTGTACTTTCTAAAAGTCTTATAGTATCAGGTATCATTTCCATATTAATGATTCCTTTTATTATGATTCTAGTGCTTAGTGATCCAAACTATGCAATAGAAACTTTATTCTTCCTTGCATCTTTACAATGGATTTGTCTTTTGGTGTCATATTTAATCTATGTTATAAGATTTTAAAATTAAAATATATATATAAATCCGTTAAAAAGCCCCTAGTAAGTTGGGGTTTTTTCTTTTTGGTCAATTATGAATGAAGCATGGGGACGGTTCTCATGCTTCTTTTTGTGTTTTCTATTTAGATTATGAGCGCAAGAACCGTCCCTATGTTCTTTTTTGATTAGTTTTGTTTTAAGAAATCCGCCTCTAGGAATGCTGGGTTCGGATATGTGTAGAAACCCTCACCAGTTGCTTGTCCCATTTTACCTTGGTCAATCATTTCTTTTTTTAATTTCTCTGCAATTAATTTATAATTCGGATCTAATTCTGATTTTGCTAAATTTAGGTTATACGGTGTTTCCATACCAATTATATCAAGAATAGCGAATGGACCATGTGGTGCGCCTGTAGAAATCATCCAGTTTTTATCAATAGTTTGTGGCTCTGCAATATCATTCGCCCAAAGCGATAGACCAGCATTTAGGAAAGGTACTAATAAAGAGTTCAAGATATAACCCGGTTGCTCTTTCTTTACAACAAATGGAATCATACCAATTGTACGTGCGAATTCAGTTACTTCCTCCGTATACTTAGGGTCAGTACCTGCATGTCCCATAATTTCTGCAGTGTTATTCTTATAGATAGTGTTAGCGAAGTGTAATGCTAAGAATTTCTCTGGACGACCAGTAAACTCAGCAAATTGACTTGGTAACATGGTAGACGAGTTAGAAACAAATACCGTTTTCTCTGGTGCCACAGCGGCAAGCTTGTTATAAAAATCTTGTTTAATTTGTACTACTTCAGGTACAGCTTCAATTACTAAATCTACATTCGAAACAGATTCTGCTAAGTCTATGCTGAAGGATAAACGACCGTATGCAGCTTCTGCTTTCTCTTCACTATTAAAATAATCTGCATAAACCGCTTTCAATTTCGTTAAACGTTCTTTTGCTGATTGAATAGCATCGTCACTAATATCGTATACATTTACATTATATCCAAAAAATGCAGTTTGAAATGCAATCTGACTCCCTAACACACCACTACCTGCAACCATTACTTTTTTGTAGTTCATGTTCATTCTCCTTTGTTTTTCTAGATAGTCTATAGTAATAAGACTTTACTCTTTAATTTTATAGGACTATTATGCCATAATGTACCTATATTTATAGGGAAAACTATACGTAATTATTATACAAATGTAGGTGAAATATGAAAAAAATAGAATTCCAATACTTGTTATTTAATAAAATCTATCGGGATGAACTAATGCGTAATGCCATGGTGCTTATCGAGAAAAACAACGACTTAGATAAGGTAGTTAAACAGCAACTAAAGAATATGATATCAGCTTTTTCATTATTCTTGTTAACCCAGTTAAAGAATACAAAGATTAAAGAAGAAGATCTATCCCATTGGATACAAATGCATAGTAACGATATACCCGTTACATCATCACAGGTATTTCTAGAAATTTTCATGGGATCTTTTCAGAATGTAGTTTCACATCAAAATCATCCACATAAGGTAGAATTAGTAAAATTACATCAAGATTTGCAAAGTAAATTTATCACTTATTACCTGCAATGGATAGAGAATCCTCCCTTAGTATTGGAAGAAAAGCAAAAATATATGTTGCAATTAGATGCTTTTAATGAAAATCTTATACAATGTAACGGTACCGATGATTTACCATATTTAATAACTCGAGCAGAAGAAATTTTTGGGTTTAAACGTTGTGTGTTTATCAGTTATAACCCTTGGTTAAAGGAGTTTTCAGGAGTTATAGGTGAGGAATTAGAAAAAGTACAGTTATTACGGGGGAACATTGAAGCAGAGCCGGTTTTTTCACTCAAGAGACCATTATTCCTGAAGAAGCCAGATCCTTACGTGCAACAGGTTGCCATTGAATGGTTTAACCTTTCTTCTATCATCTTTATTCCAATCATTTACGAACAACAATTATATGGTTGGCTTACATTAGACCAGCGCGGAGAGAGTTTTGAATGTACCAAAGTATTCCTTGATATATTAGAAATTGCTGGAAAGCGGTTAGGGATGTATCTATCTAGAAGACAGCTTGGTAGAGGTTTTAAATATCCATTAGAATTGACTAATAAAGAATTAGCTATTTTACATCTGCTCTCAGAAGGTTATAGAAACAAAGAAATGGCTGAGCTTCTTTTTTTAAGCGAATATACGATTAGAGACTATATACAAAATCTCATGATAAAGTTAAAAGCGAAGAACAGAACGCAAATAGTGTCGATGGCTTTTCGGATGGGATTAGTGGATTAATACATTAGAATTATCCAAGCACCCATAGCATCATGCTGGGTGCTTATTTATTTGTCTTTGGCTCTTCAAGCAATGGCTCATACATCATAATAGCATGATTTTCAGTAACAAATTCATCCTTCACTAGCTTTCCATCCTGATTTAATACTTTTCGATGGATTCGATTATGCCTAACATATCCGCCCCAATATTCCTTGGTAAATAGATGATTCTTCTCATATACTTTATACTTATACAAGGAAGGCACATCTGATCGCCATTCACCTACTAGGTGCGTGTCATTTACATATACGATTAATTGATATATCGGCCTACGTTTTGCCAAGAAGGAATTACACAGCCTTTTAGATCAATATGAATTATACAATCAACAGCTAGAAGAGCTGGATCAAGAAATTGCCGAGCTAATAAATGAAATCCCTGGTGCCAAGGAAATGACAGACATTAAAGGGCTTGGAACAACGACAGTTGCGTCCTTTTTCTCAGAAGTAGGGGATATTACGAAATACAATCATCCTCAACAACTGGTAAATATGGCAGGCCTCTCATTGCGAGAACACAGCTCTGGAAAATTTAAAGGTCAAACCAGAATTAGCAAACGCGGTAGAAAGAAACTGCGTAAATCCCTATATATGGCAGTAAGGCCATTGGTAGCGAGTAACCCAACGTTTAAGGCACTGCATAACTATTACACAACTCGCCCTAACAATCCATTAAAGAAACAGCAATCCTTGATTGCGCTGTGAACAAGCATGGGGACGGTTCTTGCGCTTATTTATGATTATTCTGCATATATTAATCCTAACCATAGGTGAGCTTATTTCCTAGCTGTTTGTCCCAAGCTCTTTGTCATCCACTTTAGAATTCCAGTACCCCACAAACGTCTCATAACCTCGAGTTTCTTTAAAATAAGGAAGGATCTGCTCTACTCTTAATTTGAAAGAGTCGATATATGGAGTACCTTCACGATAGGCCTTTTCCACCCGGTGGTTTCCGCCCATGATCGTGTACATATCAGGGCTAATTTCTGCTTGAATAATTGTCTTTGTGACATCAACAGAGGGTAAATGGTCCTCATTAATGGAACCATGGAAGTGTGTTTTAAACCAGTCTTGGACATGTATTTGTTCCTTTTCAGGGAGTAGTTTTCCGCTACGGATTTGCTCGATAATTTTAGTAATATTAATTTGAAAAATACCATTTCTATATACTTCATCATCTTCATCATTAATAGGATACGGAGTATAGTTTGATTGCAGTTTTAATTTTCTACTTTTGTTCATTTCTATTACCTCTCTTTCTATTTCATTCAAAGCGGAATAGAATACAAACCATAGACATCTTGTTTACGAAGGGTGTCTATTTTGAGCAGCAGATCAGAAGAAAATAGCCGATTTTTTATTAGGATTTTTTGCAATTATTTATAATAATGAAGTGAACAAAATAATGTCTTCCTCTCAAACATTCCCAATAGTCAGAAGAGTTTATATTTTTAGTTTTTCGGGTAATGTGTTACTATGGAAAACGTCTATTAAAAAAAGTGGAGAGGAAGATTTTGTATCTTTAAAAATTCAAGAAAACACGTATTTAGTTTAGTATTGATTGGAGTAATGGTGTCGCTTTTACTGGTGGCTTGTGGGGGAGATAACGATGCAAGTAATGAAGCACCAGGAAACGACCTTGAAGATGAGAAAACAGAGTTGAAGATTGGGTTAGATCCATATGATTATTCGACTGTACCTGCCTATTTATCACAAGTCATTTTGGAACAAGAAGGTTTTAAAGTGGAAATTGAAGAAGCTGAAGTAGGAATCTTATATGAAGCTCTTTCAGGTCAGGATATAGATGCTTTTATCGATGTTTGGAGCCCAAATTTACATAAAGATTATATCGAAAAGTATGGCGGTTCGTTTGAGATAGCTGGTACGTTATACTCGGATATGCCTATGGGAATAGGTGTACCAACTTATCTAGAGGATATTAATTCTATTGAAGATGTTGCTAATAATCCAGAGCTTTTTAATCATGAAATTTATGCAATTGAGCCTGGTAGTGGTATGGCTTTGACGACAGAAGAAATGGTAGAAACTTATGGAATGGACGACTTTATCATACAGAATAGTAGTGTTGCCATCATGCTTGCACAAGTAGATAGCATGATTAAAAATAAAGAAGCTATTGCATTTAATGCTTGGCGTCCTCACCCAATGTTTGTTCATTTTGACATTAAATTCTTAGAGGATCCACTTAATACATGGAAAATGGATGATGTTCAAATTGCCGTTACACCAAGTCTGAAAGAAGAATCACCAACAGCTTATAAGTTGTTCTCAAATATGGAACTGACTTTAGAAATGGTGGAAACATGGATTATGGATTTGGATAGTGGGAAGTCATTAAGAGAGTTGGCAGAAGACTGGGTAGAAGCCAATCCAGAAACAGTAGATGAGTGGTTGGAGAAATAGACTGCTTTTTTGGAGGCTTTGGTGGGGGAGGTGCCTGACACCTCCCGAAGTTTGTTAGATTTTGTCGAATGAATTAGAGCTATTTGATTGCGGTAGGTTCTCCCTCGCAATCAAATAGCTTTTTTTGATGGGGTTTCGATTGCTGTTCGACATTTAGTGACAAAACCCGGGAGGTGTCAGACACCAATATTCATTGAAGCTATGCTATATTTTACATATAAAGTACTAAATTTTATAAAGGTGGTTGAACTGCTTGAGAAGGATCTTATTAAATATCATATTATTTTTGCTGATTTCCATACTTCTAATGGGATGTTCTGAGGAAATAAATTATTATGATAACCGTTATGTAATTGAATATGAAAATAATAATGAAACTATTGAAATGGACGGATATAATTTTTCTGTAAATGATGGAGTATTACATATTAATAGTAATAATAATATCTTTGAAGTGGAACTTCCTGATAAAGAAAGTACCATTCGAGGATTTCAACTCTCTTACAATAAACAATATTTAAGTTATGATGTTAAAGCTAAAGATGGCAGCATTAAGGTTTATGTTATTAGTTTGGAAACAGGGGATGTTATAAACTTATCGGATAATATTGGGTATGGAAGTGACTATGATGGCTATAAGAGGCCTCATGGAATTGCATGGTCTCCCACCGAAAATTTGGTTGCTTTCATAAGTGGAAGCGCTGATAATGCGCGAGTCAATATATATCATCTAGAAATGGATTTAAATAAACAAAGTCATAGTGCTTCCTTTGCTTTTGAAGATATTTATGGCTTGAAGTGGGATGTGGATGGTAGTTCGTTATACTATGTAACACCATCAGTAAATGATGGATCAAAATATCAAGTCTATAAAACCGAGATACTATCAGATGATTATTTAGGCGGGAGTGCAGTAGAAATAGTTGAAGAGTTAACACAAAAAGAGTTTATGAAGTGGTTTGAAAAGTAATGATTAATTTTACAGTTTAATGCAAGATTTGGGTGCCTGACACCTCCCGAAGTTTGTTGGTTTTTGTCGAATAAACAAAAGCTATTTGTATTAGAACGAAATACGTTTTAATACAAATAGCTTTTTAGAACTTGTTTATTTATAAAAAGCGGGAAGTGAAAGGCGCCGATAAACTAAGATATTACTCTAAATTTAATATTCGAATTCTCATTTGCTGCATCTTCAAACACTTTCAAAAGTGCTGTTCCATAATTTCCAAGACACTCAAGCATTTGCTTAGAATGAATAAAATGAATCTCCATTGAATCATCTAAGGTACTCAAAACATCCCACAGGGCATCAAGATTATTACCGTAATACTCAGGTAGATTCAGCTTTGATTTTAAGTAGGCATGAACATCTTCTTTTTTCTGCATGGTTTTTCCATCCAATGTAACAAGTGTCATCTTATTCATCTCCATATAATAAGGTAAATGTTTCATAGTGGTCCGCGGTATAGTAAATTAATCCATCATTAGAATAGACGATGCGCTCTGCACCACGGTAGCCACCTTCATAATTGATATCAGCTTCGAAGTACTGTCTTCCTTCTTTATCTGGAAGATTTCCCTCTCTGTTGCCAAATCGATCTCCGCCAATGCTTTTCTGATCTGTTACTTCCCAAAGATTTCCTTCACTAGCCTCCCAGCCTAACTCACGCGCCTCAGCCTTCGTAATATAATTCCTAGGAAGTTTACCGAATGTATGGATGTAAAGGGAGACTTCTTCCTTGCTTGTGTAATAACCATCTTCGCTTAAATCGCTACTCGAATCTGCTTCTTCCGCTCCCTGATTAGATTCGATTTCATCATCAAATAATAAATCAATTCCAGCACAAGCCGTAAGCATAATACTCATCATGAGAATGATAAACAGATTAAATAGTCGTTTCATGGCATTCATCCTTTTGTGTGTAGATTGGTTGATTTAGGAAATTATACTAGAGTTTTGCGATTCTATCAAATTGGGGTGGGGGACGGACATGGTATTTAGGTGCCTGACACCTCCCGAAGTTTGTTGGAATTTGTCGAATGGAGAGTGGCGTGGGGACAGGCTCTTTGTTCCAATATTGCATGAATTTACATTAAAAACCGACGCGAATTTCGACAATATATCGTATAATAGATTAATATAGTAAAAAAGGAGTGAATGATATGAATGTTCAGGATACGTTACACATAGGTGAACTGCAAAAAGGTGTAGTAATAGCAGGTGTTCAGGGAATTAATCGTAACGTAAATTATGTTGAAGTCATGGAAGTTCCTGAGGTTTCTGACTGGATCACTCCTGGTGTTTTGGTTATGACGGCTTTTTATTCAATAAAGGACGAACCCGAAAAACAGATTAAAGTTGTAAAAGATTTGATTAATATAAAGGCTTCTGGAATTGTTATAAAACTCGGTCGTTTTATTGAGGAATTGCCAAAACAAGTAATTGATATGGCAAATGAAAATGATTTTCCTATCATATCAATTCCTAAAGATGTTTCCTATATTAAAATACTAACTCCTCTGTACGAAAAAATATATAACGAGAAACGGAAAAAAGAGGATTTCATACTAAATCCGTTATTAGAAATAGGAAATTCAAATCTCATATCTATTCCAGAAATACTAAATAAAATGAAAGACATTGTAAAAAGCAATATTTATATTGAAGATCTAGAAGGAAGACTTTTATATGCTTCAGAGGGTTTTCTTTCCGATGGATGGAGAAAAAGTACGACGATTTTCTCTCTTCCAGATTATCCGTCTTTTAGAGAGATTATTCAATCTTGGACGGAGGATTTCTTACAAACAGGATTTTCCGTATTTAAAATACATGGTTTTCGTAATCGACTTCTAATACCATTAACATCTCAGAACCAAGTGTTTGCTATTATGCATGTTCCATATACAAATGACTTTATGTTTGATAAGTCTAGTAGAATATCGGAATTAAGTAATAAATTTAGTAAGTTATTTTTAAGTGATCAATTGTTTCTGCAGCGGGAGCGGCTAGATGATGTGAAATTGATGGATAGATTATTTCAAAAATTAGAATCCGCTAATTCAAATAAGGTGATTAGCATTGTACAATTTGAAGCGAGCTGGCTGGCCATTTTTGATTATTCCTCCTCCTATTTAATTGATTATACTAGTTTAGTAAGAAGAAAGTTGATAGATATAGTAAATCAGATTTCTCATTCTGAAGTAGTACTTTTTGAAAAACATAATAGTTTTTTTGCTTTAATTTTCGGTGATGAAAAATCTTATCCAGAAATGCTTGATCAGTGGTCATTGATTATAAAAAAACAAAATGAAAAAGAGGCGAATGAGAATATTCGTATAGCAATAAGCCCTTATATGAAAACGCCGACCAGCTTTATAGAAAGTCTTAATTCTGTTCGCAAAACAATGGAAATTGGGATGAAAATCAAACCGAGAGAATCCGTATATACGTTTGATAAACTTGGAATTTATGAAATATTAATAAAGCTGACTAACGATAAGTTCTCGGTAAAATATGCTCGAAATCTCCTAAATCCTCTGGAGAATGATCAAGGAGAATTATTAAAAACACTAAAGGTTTATTTAGATGAAAATGGTAATGTTACTCGTTCTTCAGAGTCGTTATTTATTCATCGTAGAACCATGACATATCGCATAAAGCGAATTGAGGAACTATTAAATATGGATTTAGATGATTCCATGAATCGATTTATTTTACGTTTTTGCTTGATGTTAAAGGATTTATCATAATTTAAATTAGAGACCCTGTGGTTAGTTACCATAGGGTATTTTTTGTATTACATAAAAATTCGTACTAATGTGAGAAATGTTTTGAACAATATCTTTCTCAGATTTTACATTCCCTATAATTATCTAAAAATTTATAATTTAAAAAAAGGGGTGGACTAGTATGATAGGGATAATCCGTGTGTTAACCACAAATCAAGAGGATGTTTTACAGGAACATGGAAAGCGACTACAAGAGCTTTATCACTTAGATTCGATTTCAAGGTGTATTCCATCACAACCAAATGGAATTTATGATGATAGTTCAGAAGAAATAGCAATACCTAAAATTATTGAACTTGCAAAACAAATGGAAGATGAAGGGAAGGTAGATGTACTTACTATAAGTTGTGCTGCTGATCCAGCTTTAGAGGAAGCAAGAAGAAATGTTAATATACCAGTTCTTGGCGCAGGAGTATGTGGTGCTCATGCAGCAAGTATGGTAGGAAGTAAGGTCGGTATTATTGGGATAACTGATAAACCACCTTTACGCATGAAACAAGAATTAGGGGAGAAATATTACTCCTATTCTTTCTCTCCTACTCTGCGAAAGACAACGGATTTATTTAGAGAAGATGCTAAGGCGGAACTGCTCAGACTAGTACAAAATGTTGTGGATACTGGTGCAGATACTATTTTGTTTGCTTGTACCGGTTTTTCTACTATCCGATTAAAGGATTATTTAGCAAATCAAATAGCTGTTCCTGTTATCGATTTGGTCGAGGCTCAAGGAATAGCTTATCAAATAATAAAAGGGGGGAAACAAGGTGAACAATAAAACATTTGATTTATCGTTTATCGTTTTTTCAATCTTAATTTCTGTTTTTGGTGCCATTATCGGTATGCAATTAATAACTTCATTAGGGATAACTCCAAATACATCGATTATCGGTGCATTGATTGCAATGCTTATAGCAAGAATTCCAATGCAAATATTTTACAAGTATCGTTCTCTAGAAAATCAAAATTTGGTTCAAACCTCTATCTCAGCTGCAACGTTTGGCGCAGCAAATAGTTTGTTAATTCCAGTTGGTATTCCATATGTAATGGGACTACCTGAACTTATTGTTCCAATGCTAATAGGTGCAGGGATGGCATTATTGATTGATGCATTTGTACTTTACAAAGTATTTGATACGAAATTCTTTGGTGCAGATGAAACATGGCCACCAGGTGTAGCTACAGCGGAAGCATTAAAAGCTGGTGATGAAGGTGGCAAAAAAGCAAAAATCTTAGGAGTAGGAATTCTCGGTGGATTAGCAGGATCTTATTTAGGAATATCTATGTCGGCCTTTGGTGTTGCTTTTATAGGTAATATATGGGCTTTAACAATGTTTGGCGTTGGTCTGTTACTAACGGGATATGCGGATCCGCTTTTTGGAGTTAGTCTAGGTGATTATTATATTCCACATGGAATGATGATTGGTGCAGGTGTCGTTGCGCTATTCCAATTCATTTCAGCTTTTATCAAGATAAGAAACAAGAAGAAAGAAGAAGCCCGGGAATCTGGAGAACAACATGAATATACCCGTACAGAAAAAGATATGCAAAAAGGATTTGGGTTAGGGTTCGCATTATACATCGTGGGAGCAACCATTGTAGCTGTAATGGGTGGATTGCTTGCTGAGATGTCTTTCCTACAAGTTGTTCTTTTTGTATTATTTGCTGCTGCTGCAGCTATTGTCACAGAAATTATTGTAGGTATTGCTGCCATGCACTCTGGGTGGTTCCCAGCATTTGCTGTAACATTAATTTCTCTTATTGTTGGAATGCTACTAGGGTTTCCGCCAATTGCATTAGCATTATTGACGGGTTACACAGCAGCAACTGGTCCTGCTTTTGCAGATTTAGGATATGACTTGAAAACGGGTTATCTACTACGTAAGGGGGCAACAGTTCAACAAGAACTGTATGGACGTAAATTACAGTTGAAGAGTGCGTTAATTGGATTTGGTGTTGCAATTGTCATGGTTGCATTGTTCGCTAATAATTTCTTTGAACAGGATTTAGTTCCACCGGTTGACAGAACGTATGCGGTAACCATTGAGTCAGGTTTATCAGGGAACGTAGGTATGTTGCTTTTACTTTGGGCCATCCCAGGAGCAATTATTCAATTAATTGGTGGTTCAAAAAGACAAATGGGAATTCTATTAGCTACCGGTCTACTAATTACAAATCCTATTGCAGGATGGGCTGTGCTAGCTGGTATATTAATCCGAGTTATCGTACTGAAAATTAAAGGACCAGAATCTGAAAATACCATGTTCACTATGGCTGCAGGATTTATTGCCGGTGACGCCATTTATAGTTTCTTCTCTTCCATTTGGAAGGCAAAGTAAAAGGAGACGGATAGTATGACGAGAAGATTATTAACTTTGGAAGATGCAAAACATGCCGTGTATGGTGGTTGTATTTTAGGAGGAGGTGGTGGTGGCTGGATTAAAGATGGTCTAGAAAAAGCAGAACAAGCCTTCACCTTAGGAACACCTGAATTAATTACAGTTGATGATTTATCACCTGAAGATTATGTCGCATGTGTTTCACTTGTTGGTGCTCCATCAGCAAAAGAAATATATGTTGATGCGGATCAATTGGTAGATACAGTGAAAAGGATGCAAAAGGAATTAAGTCATCCGCTAAAAGCACTAATGACAAATGAAAATGGAGCAGCAACAACTATTAATGGATGGTTACAAGCGGCGGCAGTTGGGTTACCTGTTATTGATGCACCGAGTAATGGGCGTGCACATCCAACAGGTTCGATGGGTTCTATGAATCTATCGGAAGTGGAAGGATATGAATCTCTTCAAACGTATGCCGGTGGTAAAGGGGAGAAAAGAGTTGCTGGTTCCGTAATTGGCAATTTAGATATCTCCTCCAACACAGTTCGAAATGTTTCCGTATTAGCTGGTGGAATGGTTGCAGTATGCCGAAATCCGGTTAATGTTAACTACATTAAAGAACATGCTGCAGTCGGAGGAATTACACAAGCAATTGAGTTAGGTGAAGTATTTTTCTCTGTACCTGAAGGACCAGATCGTATCGAAGCAGTAGCTTCTCATTTGAAAGGCCGTGTTATACATTCCGGTAAAGTTAGTGAATTTGAATTAAAGGAACAGGGTGGATTTGATGTAGGGATTGTTCGTGTAGACGACTTAGAGTTAACGTTTTGGAATGAATATATGACTGCAGAAATTCAAGGAGTAAGAAAAGGAACGTTCCCAGACTTACTTATGACGTTTGATGTAGATACAGGGATGCCAATCGTTAGTGCTGAAATGAGAGAAGGAGTTAATATTGCTGTTATTTCGGTACCAAAGGAAAATCTATTATTAAGCTCTACCATGTTCAATGAGAAATTACTAAAAAATATAGAACCAATTATTCAAAAGGAAATCATCTAAAGGAGCGGATTGTTCATGTCATTAAAATATACAATGGAAGTAATGGAATTAGTTGATGATTCCAGTGCGAATGGACAAATGATAGTCGAACTTTTTGAAGGAAATGAGTTTGTAGAAGCATCATATCAAACAGTTAAAGGTGAGAAAGGATCAACTGACTTTGTAAAAATTGTTATCAAGGGTACAAATGGAAAGTTGGTTGGTGGAGATGCACCTACCTTAGGGATTGTAGGTAGACTAGGGGGACTTGGTGCTCGCCCTAGCCGTATCGGGTTGGTTTCTGATGGAGATGGTGCGATTGCAGCAGTTGCAACAGCATTAAAACTTTCTACTATGGCTACCAAGGGGGACCGTTTGCCTGGTGATGTTTGCGTGACAACACATATTTGTCCGAATGCTCCAACTGAGCCGCATGAACCAGTTGATTTTATGGGGTCACCAGTTGATATTTTAACGATGAATCAATATGAAGTGACACCTGAGATGGATGCGGTATTGTCTATTGATACTACAAAAGGAAATAAAGTATTTAATCATCGCGGTTTTGCTATTTCTCCAACCGTTAAATCTGGTTATATACTTAAATTTAATGATGATTTAGTCCGAATTATGGAAATGACAACTGGTGACCTTCCTGTTACATTTGCTGTTACTACTCAGGACATTACGCCATATGGTAATGATGTCTACCATATTAATAGTATACTTCAACCAGCAGTTGCTACCGATGCACCAGTTGTAGGTGTGGCTATTGTAGCAAAGACAGCTGTTCCTGGTTGTGGGACAGGAGCTAGTCATGAAGTAGATATTGCAGAAGCAGTTCGCTTTTGTGTAGAAGTAGCCAAAGAATATACACAAAAACAATTTGAATTCTATGATGTAAAAGAGTTTAATCACTTAGAATCTTTATATGGTTCTATGAAACATTTACAAACATTGGGGAACAAGTAGATGGTAAATGGTAAAGTAGGAGTTTTAACAATCGGCCAATCTCCACGTACAGATGTGACACCTTCTATTCAAGCCATTTTAGGAAACGAGATTCAAATAATAGAACGTGGTGGATTAGATAGTTTAACAGAGGAAACTTTGGAAGAAATTGCTCCAGAACTCTCTAGTACAACATATATTTCAAGGTTACGAAATGGGAAGAGCGTGAAAATAGCAAAAGATAAGCTCCTCCCTTTACTACAGCAGGAGTTAACAGCTTTGGAAGAGGAAGCGGATGTTATCATTATGCTATGTACTGGTGACTTTCCAACTTTAACGACTACCAAGCCCATTATTTATCCTGATAAGGTACTAAGTCACTCTCTACAAGCAATTCAAAAAAATGGGAATCTGGGACTTATTATCCCACTTGAGGAACAACGCGAATCCCTAATAGGAAAATGGAAAAATCTCAAAATGGATATCTTTGTTGAAGTAGCTTCTCCGTATGAAGAAAGCGATATAAAGGGAGCGGGAGAAAAGCTTAAGAAAAAGGGTGCAGACGTAATTGTTTTGGATTGTATGGGCTATAACGAAATCCAAAAACAAGAGGTAAAACAAGTATTTGGAGGGCCAGTTATCCTTCCAAGAACATTAACCGCACGAATTGCAGCAGAATATGTTCTTTAAATTAGATCCGGTTCTACCGGATCTATCTATATTTGGAGATGTGATTTTATGCCAATTATTGCTCTATTAGTGTTGAGTTTATTATGGGGATCAACATTTTTTTTTACAAAAATAGTGTTACCTGATTTACACCCAGTATCGATTGTATTTTTCCGTTGTTTATTTGGCGGGATTGCTTTGCTGCCGTTTTTTATATGGAAACGAGATCAACAAGAATTTAAAAAGATACCGATCCTTTTAGGAATTGCTTTATTAAATGCAGGAGTTCCTTGGATATTAATGAGTTATAGCCAACAAGGGTTAGATACTACTATAAGTGCTGTCTTGAATGCAACGGGTCCTATATTTGGATTGCTATTTAGTATTCTTATTTTAAAGGTTAAAATCCGTTGGCAGGAGCTCTTAGGAGTAATCATTGGCTTTACTGGGATTATTATTTCATTTAATTTGGGTGGTGGACCTCAGGTAGGGTTTCAATATAGTAGTGCTGGATTGCTTTTAATTGCAGCATGTTTTTATGCGCTGTCTTCGATTCTAATTACAAAATTTTTAACGCATGTTTCTGTATTTACATTATCTTTTGTTACAATGTTGGTAGGGTGTATATTTGCCGGAATTTTTATGCTATGGGTACAGCCATCAAGCTACCAAGGATTAGGTGATTCAAAAAATTTATTAGCTCTAATCATCCTCGGAGTTTTTAATTCTGGAATTGGAAATGTGATTTTTTTCTATTTAGTAAAAAGCGGAGGACCAGTTTTTGCTTTATTGATAACATTTCTAATGCCAATTACTACTATATTCCTTGGCGTGGCCTTGTTAGATGAATCGCTTGGTAAAGGAACCATTATTGCTTTAATATTTGTATTATCTAGCGTATACGTAACACAAAGAAGGGGAGGAAGAAGGAATGGGAACATTTCAAGAAGTAGTATCCACGCTAATGAAGAATAATTTCTCTGTAGAAAAAGATATATCTATTTTTGTCTTAACGGATCATAGTACAGAAGATTTAGGGAAAAAATTTGCTGATGCATTGAAAAACGATAAATGGAATGTAACTCTACATATTATGGAAGATAGAAGAAAGTCAGGGGAGGAACCCCCAGACGATGCAGCAAATGCTATGCTTTCATATGATTTAGTATTTTGTTTAACGAAACATTCACTCACCCATACGGTCGCACGTAGAAAAGCGAATGAAAGTGGAATTAGTGTCATAACGATGCCTGGTATTACGGAAGATATGTTCCTTCATGGTGCTATGAGTGCCGATTATAGTATTGTGGAAAAGGAAACACTTGAAATGACCGAGAAGTTGGATACTGCACGTTCGGTCACCATCTACACTGGCGTTAATTTTAAACTGGATATCCCAGTTGATGGACGTAGTGGTGTTCCAAGTACAGGAGTATTCCGAAAGAAAGCTGATTCTGGTAATTTACCATCTGGTGAAGCTTTTATAGCACCTGTGGAAGGAAAGGCTGAAGGGAAAATAGAAATTAATGGTTCGATAGCAGGGATTGGGTTATTAAGTTCTCCTGTTGTTTTAACTGTTAAAGAGGGAAAGCTTGTTGCTGCCACTGGTAAAGAGGGAGCATTATTATTGTCTCTATTAGGTGAAGGAGATGGACGAATGCTTGCTGAACTTGGGATAGGAACGAATTACGCTGCACGTATAACCGGAAACATACTAGAAGACGAAAAGGCATATGATACGATTCATGTTGCATTTGGATCTAACCATACATTTGGTGGAACAATTAAAGCTGATGTACATATTGATTGCGTAACTAAAGGGCCAAGAGTTGAGATTCTTACATGAATTGAATTAGAAAATAAACTGCAATTTGTTTAGGTGCCTGACACCTCCCGAATTTTGTTGGTTTTTGTCGAAAGTAGTTTTAAAAATAAATAGCCTTCTCTTCCACCATCCAAACTCCCAAAACCACGCAATTTAGTTGTATTTTTAGAATTTTTGGAGTATATATGAAGATAACTAGTTTGGCTATGGAGTATACAATCACTTAACTGCTATTCCATAATGTAAGGGCCCCTTTAAAGTGGTAGTTTATTTAACTAGTGCAAAAGTAAAACAATATAAAGGAGATTCCTTCTTATGTATAAAAAAGATTATGCACTATTACTCATGCTTGACGAAGAGAGAAATATGACAAAGGCAGCTGAGAAGTTATTTATTTCACAGCCAAATCTAACCTATAAACTAAGACAAATTGAAACATTCTTCAATACGGAAATCTTTATTCGTGATCGATCAGGTCTTATTCCAACCCCAGAAGGTGAACTGATCATCAAGATGGCAAAGGAAAATTTAAGAAATATCGAAACGACTCTCGATGAAATACAACTAATGGAGAAAAGCATTCGTGGTACGATAAAACTCGGCGTAGCTTCTACTTTTGGACAATATATTTTACCGACCATACTGAAGGAATTCCAATCGATTTATCCGGAGGTTAATTTTGAAATAATAACAGGATTAAGCTCGAAAATATTCAAGCACTTCACAGCTGGGGATGTACATATTGCGATTTTAAGAGGTGAACATGTTTGGGAAGAGGAACAGTATTTATTAGTTTCAGAACCTATTAATATCGTATCAAAAACAAAAATAGATTTAGTAGAATTACCTAATCATCCGGGGATTGAATATGAGATGGATAGCTATCTAAAGGGAATTGTAGAGGCATGGTGGAAGGACATATTTACGAAGCCAAGTAAGATATCCATGAGTGTGCACAGCTTAGAAACTGCAAAGGAAATGGCTCGTGTAGGACTTGGATACACCATCTTACCAGGGATCTGCTTAATGAATGAAAAAGAACTAACGATACAAAATCTCTATGACTCTAATCATCAGTTAGTGAAACGCGATACATGGGCATATTGTCGGAAGAAGACATTACATTTTCCTCCTGTCCGAGAGTTTTTAGAATACTTAAAAGAGCACACCTCTGACTTAACATTTGATTACACGAATACATTCTAAAAGGACTCGATTTATACTAGAGCCCTTTTAGAATCCCTCATCTCGCCAAGAACTTAATAGTGATAAAATAACTTTTGAATCGACTCTCTATCAGAATATACAAGTGATGCGAGGGCAAGTAAAATTCGGGCCTTTTGGGGATTTAAGTTATCAGCACTAATTGCTCTTAATTGATCATACGGCTGAATATCAATTACCCTGCCATTCCCAACTCTACTACTTCGCACGACATGCATTCCTTTTTCTACCGCAATTTTTAGTGCTTCCTCTTCAAGCTTGGAAAACCTCCCAGCACCGGTTCCTGCCATAACAATTCCTTGATATTTATTACTTTCCACTATTGTTTTAATGATCTCGCCACTAGCACCAGCATAAGAATAAACAATCTCCACTTTTGGTAGATCATTTATTTCTATTTTTGATAGATCGGAATAGATCGTATGCTTTCGTAAAGGATTACGGTAATATACAACTTCATGTGCTGCATCAATATATCCTAAGCATCCCATTACCCCAGATTGAAAGCCATCGATATCATACGTATCAACCTTTGTTACTTCTCTGGCACTATGAATTTTATTATTAAATGCTACTAGTACCCCTTTTTGATGGGAGTCTGGATGAGCTGCCACTCTAATTGCATGGATTAAATTTAACTGCGCATCAGAACTTATAGCTGTGTAAGGTCGCTGTGAGCCAACAAGAACAATGGGTTTAGAAGTGTTAACCGCTAAATGTAGAAAATATGCTGTCTCTTCTAACGTATTCGTCCCATGAGTGATGACAACTCCATCAAATTCTTTTTCATTTAAATAGTATTCAATATCCTTTTTTAGTTGGATCCAATGTGTACCATTAATTTGTGTACTACTTACATTATCAACAGGCAGTACCTCAATGTTGGCTATGTCCTTTATCTCAGGGATATTTTCCAAGTAAAAATCCCCTTGAATTGAACCGGATGTATAGTCCTTTAAATCTAATCTATTCATTCCCTGTGCAGAAATTGTTCCACCTAACGTAATTAGTAGTATGTTCTTCAATTGTATTCCTCCAGTAAAAGACTGTTCTGCAAAATAGTTAGCAACCAATTTAATTGTTCTTTATGCACTTGCATTTTTTCTCTTGAAGTACCTAAATAATGGTGGGATAACTAACGATAATAAAGATACAATTAATAGAGACATTGCAATTGGTCTTTCAACAAAAATGGATAAGTTACCATTTGAAATAGTAAGTGCCTTTCTAAGTGACTGCTCCATCATATCTCCTAAAATGAATGCTAGGATGAAGGGGGCAGGTGGAATCTTGACTAATTTCATCAAAAATCCAATAACACCAAAGAATAGTAATAAATATAAATCAAATACGTTAAAGCTTAGTGTATAGATTCCAATCACACAGAAAAAGATAACTAAAGAAATTAACATCGGACGTGGTATTAATAATATTTTGGATATATACGGAATTAATGGTAGATTTAAGATTAATAGAAAAATATTTCCGATATACATACTAATAATGATTGCCCAAAACAATGTCGGTTGTTCTGTCATAAGTAATGGTCCTGGCTGAATTCCCATGACAAGAAATGCTCCTAACATGACAGCGGTTGTTCCAGAACCGGGAATACCAAGACTTAACAGCGGTACAAATGCTCCACTAGTTGCGGCATTATTGGCTGTTTCCGGTCCTGCTAGCCCAGCTACCGATCCCTTTCCGAATTCTTCTGGTTTTTTCGCTAGTTTTTTCTCGGATGTGTATCCAATAAAGGAGGCAATCGTTGCACCTGCACCTGGTAAGACACCAATTAGAAATCCAACTAATGATTGTCTAGACATTGGTCCTCTCATTTCTTTAAAGTCCTGCTTTGTTAAACGAAGGGAGCCAATTTTATGCAGTTTTGTTTGCGATTTATTATTCCGATTGATAATTAAGATAGCTACCTCTGCAATCGCAAATAATCCGAGACCGATAACTAAAAATTCAATTCCATCTAATAGATTAATATTTCCAAACGTAAATCGAGGCGTTCCTGTTTGTCCATCAATCCCTACGGTGGCAACCATAAAACCTAATACTCCTGATATTAATGCCTTAGACATGGATCCGTCCGATAGACTTGTAATCGCCATGAGTGCTAGAAGCATTAAGGCAAAATATTCAGCTGGTCCAAAGGCGATTGCGACCGTAGCTAATGCAGGTGCTAAAGACATTAATAAAATAATTCCAACCGTCCCACCTACAAAAGAACAGATAGCTGCAATTGCCAATGCTTTCCCAGCTTTTCCTTGTTGAGCCATTGGATAACCATCAAAAGAAGTTGCAATAGTTCCTTCAATACCAGGAGCATTTAGTAGGATAGAAGATGTTGACCCGCCAAATACAGCTCCATAATATACTCCTGCCATCATAATAAGTGCAAGGTGTATATCCATCCCATAAGAAATTGGAATCATTACACCTATAGCAGTAATTGGACCAAGTCCTGGAATCATCCCAATTAAGGTACCTATTAGGACACCGATTAATACAAATAATATTCCTTCAAGACTTAAAGCTACTTGAAGTCCCTGCGATATGCCATTTAAAATGTCCATTCTTTTCCCCCTAATCTCCTACAAAAATGGTAATATCCCTTTAGGTAATGAAATTTGTAGTAAGTCGAAAATATAATAAAATACAATAGGAGTAGTAATGGAAACAATAACGTTTACCATTGTCTTTTTATACCCTAGAGCAAGGCTACTAACAAATATAAATAAAGTGGATGAAACGATAAATCCAAGTACTTCAAAAAGAATAGCATATAGAATAAAAATTACAGCAATGAAGGTAAGCATCTTTAATGCGCTTTTATCAATCTTAATAGCGCCTTCCTCGTCTTCGCTCTTAGGATCCTTTTCAAAAAATAGAATAATAGACAATATTAAAAGTAACACTCCTAATACATAGGGAACGACATCCGAATCAACAGGTACTAAATCGTACGCAGGTAATCTAATTGCGAAAAACATATATACAATGGATATGACGAAGATAATAGTTGCTGCTAGCTTATTTTTTGATTTTATCAATTAACTTTCCCTCCATTTAAATAAGAGGAATGCATAAGTCATTCCTCTTATTAAGTGAGATTTTATGTTCTTATTCAGTCAGCCCTAGTTCATCTAGGAGTTCTTTCGTAACGTCGAGTTGCTCATCTAAGAATTTCGCAAACTCTTCACTTCCCATAAACATTTCATCCCAACCATATTGTGCTCGGATTTCTTTCCATGCATCATTGTCACTAAGTTCCTTAAAGGCATTTTCATAATATTTTCTTGCCTCTTCATCCATATTAGGTGGTCCAAAGAAACCTCTCCAGTTTACAAATGTCTCATCAATTCCTTGTTCTTTCGCCGTTGGGAAATCAGAGAAAACATCACCTTGAAGTCTTTCTTCGGAAGTCACAGCAAGTACTTTTACATTTCCTGCCCGAACTTGTTCAACTGTTTCTGCAACCCCAGTTGAGAAGACGTCAACACTTCCATTTAGAAGAGCAGTCAATTCTCCACCATCTTGTTCTGAAACATATTTAATATCTTTAACATCTACACCATAAGCTTTCGCAAAACGTACAAACTGTAAATGGTCCATACTTCCAGGGGAAGACGATCCAATTACTGTTATGCTCGAAGGATCCTCTTTCAGATCATCAAATAATTCCGGTAATGTATCCCATTTTGCATCTGCTTTAACGACAAACGCCCCATAATCTGCAATGATGTTTGCAATTGGCGTAAAATCAGTATGGTCATACTCCGATTGTCCACTTAATGGCACATCAATGATTGGTGGAGATGCAACAAATAGGTGATATGGGTCACCATCATAGTTAGCTATATAAGCCCAACCAACTGCTCCTCCGCCACCGGTTTTATTGACTACTCCAATGTTCTGATCAATAATTCCTTCTTCGTCAAATACCTTTGCAGCCATACGAGCTGTTGTATCCCAGCCACCGCCTGCGCCAGATGGTGCTACAATCTCAATGGATTTTTCAGGAGTCCACTCTCCATCGGTTGTTCCACTGCTACTATCACTACATGCACCAAGTATTAATAATATGGTTAATGATATTGCGATAAGAAATAGATTTTTCTTCAAATTGTATATCCCCCTTTAATTTGATAGCGCTCTCATTTTGATTATAGGCAAAGAACCCAGGGGGGTAAAATAGAAATTTTCAATTGAGGACTATCCATATTTTTTATAGTGGTGCCTCTTCGGAAGGTGCCTGACACCTCCCGAAGTTTGTTGGTTTTTGTCGAATGCATTCTTTAAAATAGTATCGTTGATAAATAAACGACTATTGATACAGTAATCATGCTAAATATCGTAGACATTAATACTGTTTGAGCAGCATATTCTGGAGAATTTTTATATTCTAAGGCTAGAAGAGCACTATTTCTAGAGGTTGGAAATGAACTAGCTATAAACAATGCTTGTGCTGTTGTGCCTTCGAGGTTCAAAACAAAAATAATAAGAAGGGCTATTGCTGGCGCAAGGATTAAGCGACCAAATAAACTAAGTATTAATGGTAACGGAAAGCGATTAATTTTTATAAAAGCACTTTGAACTCCTAATGTGATAAGTGCCACTGCCAAAAAGGCATCAGAGATATTGTTAATAGGTACCCAAATAAAACCTGGAATTTTTACATTCAGTGCATGTAGACCAAGACCTAATATAAAGGCATAGATCACCGGATTTTTTAAAAATTCAACAATTGCTTTTAATCTATTATTACTGTCTGCTGAAATCGAATTGAATAAACCGTATGTATAGGTAAGTAGGTTTTGAAATATCATCACCGTAATTTGAATAGAAGCTCCCAGTGGGTTATGACTAAATACAAGTTGACTAACTGGTATTCCAAAATTTCCTGAATTAATCAGTACAACACTATTTTTAAAAACGGAAGTAGTTCCACTATCAAATTTAGCTATCTTTGATATCCATGCACTTAATATCATTAGAACGCCAGATTGTAAGACTAAAAATATGAAAATATATAATAATGTATCGCCTTCGATCTTATTTTCATAGATATTCACAAAACATAATGTAGGCAGAAATAAGTACATATTCAACTTGGATAACGTATTGATATCGAAGTTAAATATTCGGTGAAGGATAGCACCTACACCTATTAAGAAAAAGACAGGTATTATAACATTTACTAGAATTTGAAAGAAAATATCCATATAAACACCTACTCAATATTTTATAAGTACTTTAGTGAATACAAATTTTATTAAACCATAATCTCGTGTTAATTCATAGGTAATAAGCTGACTTATCTGAAAATTTGAGTTTGAACCATAATCTGCCTAGGGACATTAAACCGTACTCGATGTCCCCTTTCTTCTCCCCGTATATGGCCTCATAACAACCTACATCTTCAATTAGAAACAAATTAAACATCGAATAAGAGGGAACCTTCCATCAGATTACCGAATGAAGCGTTTGGCTGTGTTGATGATGTTTGTTTTTCTGATGAATAGGAACTAATTTTTATGGGAATGGTTATAATATCTTAATGATAATCATATATCGTTAATTAACTATATTGATTTATCATAAACCAATAACTATAATGGAGGTGAGGGGAGGATGGATTTTATGAGTGTAGCTGTTCTAGAAGAGACAAAAAAAGACATCCATGAAGCATTTCATAGTAATAATATAGCCAAGATTGAAAAGGAAACGAGTTATATTCTGAATTATTTAATCGTTACAATGAGAGACATTTTTGATGATCGATTAACAGACATTAAGATCAAGCCTGTTGATTACAATCATTCTTATGTCAGTTCACAAAAAAATCTCCAAAAGTTAAATGCTTGGCTAACTGTTTTTGACGAAATAAATAACCCTTGTTCTGACTTCGAATTCGGAAAGTTTAAACACAATCTAGAGTATTGGTACTATGAGATTGGTGGGAAGCAAATCACATTCAACTATCATAAAGATTATCTATTGACTCCAACGGAAGCTGCAAAAGAGCTTGGTGTATCGACAGTAACAATAAACAAATATATAAAACAAGGATTGGAAGAAGTAGATACAAATAGTCATAAAAAGATTCCCAAACATGCGATACAATTATGGAAAGATACATCCTATACAATTAAAGTGAAGGCGTTAGCACAAAAAAGAAA
This sequence comes from Ornithinibacillus halotolerans, assembly GCF_014637405.1. GTDB lineage: Bacteria > Bacillota > Bacilli > Bacillales > Amphibacillaceae > Ornithinibacillus > Ornithinibacillus halotolerans. The sequence continues at coordinate 12,040 of NZ_BMEY01000029.1, read as the reverse complement.
ACTACAAAATCAGTCTCCTAAAGAGCGTATTAGTGAAATCAATGAAGAGTTATTAGAGCTACAATTAAAGTATGGAGTGAGAACTTGGCAGGAAGCATTTGGAGATTATAATATCGTTGAAATGGAAGATCGTGCGGATTATTATGATTGGCAAGATTTAGAAGACGAAAAAGAAATGTTGTTGGCAAAGTTGATGGAGGACATTTGACTTGAGCAAAAACCTACAATCTAACATTCACCAATCTATCAAACTCTATCCTGCCGATATTGAAGAAATCACCGATAAATACGCCCATTTATTCAAAACTATGTCAACTTAAGAGAACGTGATTCTATATTTGATAGTTACAAACAGACAAATAATAAACTTTCTATTTTATTTCCGCTGAAAGAACATCCAGTTCATGGAATAACTGGACTAGAGGCATATGAGAAATATAAAGATGGTTTAGTGACAAGGTATCAATATAAATGGAAAATCATCATTCCAAAAAAAGGTAAGCTTTTCAGCCATATATCAGCTTGGGGAAATGATCCTCACAACGATCCAAGTACACCTGAAGAACTTAGAGTTAATACAGAACCACATCATCATCACCATGTACCAGGAGATTGGAGACAACGACAAGATAATTATGATGTTCACACATTAGATGCAGCATTCCAATTTGTAGAAAGATATATAGAAAGTGGAATAGAATACAAGCCATAGACATCTTGTTTAAGCAGGGTGTCTTTTTTTATGGACAAGGGGATAGGCACCATGGCTCTTTCCCGACATCTCATCCCCACTTAGGGCCTCATAACAACTCACATCATCACTTAGAAACGATTCAACATCACATGAAAATCTATGATTAAAATGAAAAATTCATGCAATGATATGCCCCTTTTTCCCAGGTTCGTTCGATTATATAAATGAAAGCAGGAATATTTTTTAAATAATGGACATGGGGACAGGCACCACGTCCCGAAATTATGATATAAAACAGAGAGAATGTTCTTGTGTTTATTAATGGATATAGAGACAAGGATCCTGTCCCTATGTCCCTTTAAGAAGAATATCAGGAACCAATGATATTTGAGCCAGAGCTACTAATATGGATATTGGAAGCAGTAGATTGAGAGAGCTTCATTGAAAATTCTTCTATTTAATTACAGTAAAATAAGTTAGTGAGCGTTGTGACTTTCCCCACGCTCACTTTTTTTGAGTGTAGAATAAACTGTGTAAGTAAGAGAGAGTATATGGTCTTACTACTCAGTTTATTTTTCTATTATCTATTAACATGTAAGTAATCTCTAAATTGCAAATGAATTATTACTTAAATCTAACGTAAGTAAGATAGTTCTAAAAATGGCGGGAAAAAGCCTGTCATTACAGTTACCCCAAGATAATACTGAATATTATATAATTTAAATATAAATTAAATATTGTAATTATTTAATTTATATTGTATGATTGTCTATAATATTTAAATTATACTTAAAAAGAGGCAATGTTAGAAAAAGATACTTAAATGTATCGTGTTTGAAAGAGGAGCTTACTAGTCCAATGAATCCACCAAACGGATGCTCATTTCATCTTCATGTTCAAATGCTGAATAAATAAATTAGGAAGTAATGCTTTATTTACCTCAAGGTGAAAAAGGAAAGTATAGTGTTTTACACTTTCCAATACCGTAATCGTAATTATAGTACAGATACAGATACTCTATTTATGTCAACTACATATGGAGTTTACTATAAATTAATATAAAAAATGAGGAGGAAGTTTAAATGAAGACAATAGGAACAGCTCAGGTAATTCCAGGGGAAAAAACAATGGGGAGTATACAAGCTGGTACTGACATCGATGGTACTCCTTTTCATATACCTGTATTAATCGCATCAGGGGAGAAAGAGGGACCTACTTTTTGGGTCCATGGATGTATTCATGGTGGAGAATATGGAGGAGCAGCATCTATTATCAATTATTTTCATGAATTAGAAATAAGTGAGCTATCAGGTACGTTTGTAGGTGTGCCAGTAACAAATTTACCAGCTTTTAAAGCACGCCACCGTAATTCACCATTAGACGGGGAAAATCTTAATCGAATCTTTCCGGGAAATCCAAATGGAACGTACAGCCATAGGCTAGCACATATATTATTAGAAGTAATGAAAGATTCAGCAGATGTTGTTATAGATCTTCACTCTGGTGGCCTTGATGCTAATGTACCTTTTTATATGATCGTTAAAGATGACCAATCCGATACCGCGAAAGAATCAATGAGAATTGCGAAAAGGATGGGATCAGAGGTTATTTGGCGTGCAAAAGGCGAAGCAGGTACTGGTGGAACTGTTTCAGCAAGTCTTGTACAGGAGAAAATACCTACTGTTACAGTGGAGTGTGGTGGTGGTACCCTTTCTGATGAAGATGAGCGTGATTTTAAAAAAGCTATAAAATATGCCATGCAAGCATGTAATATGCTACCAGGAGAACCACCAGTACAGGAGGAATACACTATTATTGGTAATGCAACGTTCTTTGTTACAAAAGAAGGAGGATTATTTATTCCTGCATGTAAGGTAGGTGACTATCTAAATAAGGGAGACAAAATTGGTTCCATTATGAATTTATATGGTCAGATTGTAGAAGAATTAATTTGTCCTGAGGATAACTCGTACATTGCAGCAGTCGGAAATAAATACTGGCCGACTGAACCAGGACAGTTAATGGCAGAATCTATTCCTGTTGAATCAAGAGAAAAACTATAATCGCATCTCCCCTTTCTATAAAGTGCTTGTAAGTTACCTTTAAATAGGTGAATTACAAGCACTTATTTTTTACCATGCAAATGTTTAAGTATTATTTAATAATAAAATCAAATTCTAAAAAAATTAATAATTATTTATTTTTATAAAATTAGTGTTAAAATTAAAGTGTTATTAAATAATAAATGGTTTAGAGAGAAAAACAAGAGAGTAATATGGGTAAAGTAAGTGAAAGGGATGGTAGTTTATTGTGAATATTGGTATTAAAATTCGGGAATTAAGAACTGAAAAAAATATGTCATTAAAAGAGTTAGCAGAGCTATCAAACTGTACACCAAGTTTTATCAGTCAAATAGAGAGAGATGTTGCTAATCCATCGATAAATACTTTAAAAAAGATTAGTGAAGTCTTACGGGTTCCATTAGTTAGTTTTTTTGAGGAACCAACTCAGCAAAGGGAAGATTTTATTGTTAAAAAAGGTGATAGAATAAAACTTCATAGTCCTTCTGAAAAGTCAGAAGTTTATTTATTAAGTCCAAGTCATATTAAAAAAGATATTGAAATGCATATGATTATCATTGAACCAGGTGGTCGTAGTGATCAACTATATGTTAATGAGACAGAGGAAGTAGGGTACATTCTAGAAGGAGAGTTAACGTTATTACTTGGGGATGAGTCCTATGAAGTAGAAGCAGGTGATAGTATATATTTCCCAGGTAGTCTTCCACACGGATGGGTAAATGAATCAAATGCCAGAGCAGTTACTCTATGGGCGGCTAGTCCTCCAATTATAAATACAGACCAGAAACAAGAGTAGAGAGAGCCTCAAGTTAGATTGAGGCTCTTTTTTTATTTCTAATAATAATTAAAGCAAGGATTGTAGAAAGGTAAAATATAGAAAGCAAAATCAACTTTCTAATCTAATATGTATTATATATTCTTTAAAATTGTTTTTTAATAAATATTTAAAATATACTTGCAATTTAAAATAATATAGTGTAATATTTATTAAAAATTATCATAAAAATCAAGTATTACTTAATTTTATTGAAAATAATTAAATAATACTAAAACTATTTAATCGAGGTGAACAAGTTGGGGAGATTTATTGTCCGTAGGGTATTACAAGCCTTCATTGTATTAATAGGTGCTTCCGCCATAGCTTTTGTCTTATTAAGGATTATTCCGGGAGACCCAGCTTCAATGATGTTATCAGAAAACGCTACAGAAGCAGAAATTGAACAAATGCGTGAAGAGATGGGATTAAATGAACCTATTATTCTTCAATACTTAGAGTATATTAAGCAAATGTTAACCTTTGACTTTGGGGATTCAATCAGTAGGGGCCTTCCATCAATGGAATTGATTCTTTCTCACTTACCTGCAACTATGTATCTTGTTTTCTGGGCTATGATAATTGCTATTGTAATAGGGATTCCATTGGGCTTAATAGCTGCATCACGAAAAAATACCTTCATAGATAGTGTTGTTAGTGTGCTAGCACTATTAGGGCAATCTGTACCAAGTTACTGGCTAGGTATGATGTTAATATTATTCATCGCTGTACAATTAAATCTCCTACCAACTTCAGGTTATGGAACAGGTGCACACGTTATCTTGCCTGCTTTTACTTTAGCAGTTTACCAACTTGCATTAATAGCTAGGTTAATGCGTTCAAGTACATTAGATGTATTGAGCAATGATTACATACGAACTGCACATGCAAAAGGTTTACCAGGTAGGATTGTAATGTTTAAACATGTATTGAAAAATTCATTAATTCCTACCATTACGATGATAGGCTTGCAGACAGGGCAATTGTTAGGTGGAGCTATTATCACAGAATTTATTTTCTCATGGCCAGGCTTAGGGTTCCTTACAGTACAATCTATACAATTTCGAGATTACCCAATGATTCAGTCACTCATCATTATTGCTGCGATTGTGTTTGTGCTAATCAACCTTATTATTGATATTCTGTACGTAATTATTGATAGAAGAATTGTAGTAGATTCATAGAGGAGGTAGTGGTGTAATGAGATTGTTCTTAAGAAGATTGGCCAGAAGAAAGACTGTTCTAGTTGGGTTTCTTTTGCTCATCATAGCTATCATTGTAGCGATACTAGCACCAGTACTGGCGCCCATGGATCCAAACACCCAGAATATAACAGCACGTCTTATGCCACCTGGTTGGGAAAATGCAGAAGGTTTAGTTCACCTTTTAGGAACGGATCAATTAGGGAGAGATGTTTTAAGTCGTTTAATTTATGGGTCACGTATTTCTATCATGGTAGCATTAGGAGCTGTATTTATAGGAGGATTAATAGGACTAATTGTTGGTCTCGTTTCAGGCTATATTGGTGGACGTGTTGATAATCTTTTAATGAGATTAGTAGATATTCAGCTAGCATTTCCCTTTATTCTACTTGCTCTTACTATGGTAGCAGTATTAGGACCAAGCATAATCAATATTGTACTAGTTCTTTCGATTACAAGTTGGATAAGTTATGCAAGGGTAGTTAGAAGCTCCGTATTATCAATAAAAAATTTGGAATACATCGAAGCAACAAAAGCGGCAGGGACAAACACTGTTTCTATACTGACGAGACACATTTTACCAAATATTATTTCACCATTTATCGTTGTGGCAAGTTTTCAAGTTGCCACGTTAATCATAGCAGAATCCTCCTTAAGCTTCTTGGGATTAGGAGTACCATCTAGTATTCCTACATGGGGAGGCATGTTAGCAGATGGAAGAGAATATATGACTGACGCATGGTGGATTGCAATCTTTCCTGGATTAATGTTAATGGTCGTTGCATTAAGTGCTAATTTGTTTGGTGATGGGTTACGAGATGTACTCGATCCAAAATGATTAATTATAGTTGCAATATAAAGATATATAGCAAGTAAACTTTACGAAAGAGGGGGCGTGGGGTAGAGTAACGACTTTTGTTTTGAATAAATATAAACGAGGAGGTATTTCTATGAAGAAAAAATTATTTATTCCGTTTATTTTTTCCCTATTACTTGCAGTACTATTAGTTGCATGTGGTGATGAATCTAATTCCAATGATTCTAATGGAGGAGAGACTGCTGCAACAGACACGCTAATTGTTGGTACTGGTGCAGACCCTACATCGCTCGATCCTCGTAAAACATGGTCAGGACCAGGGTATAGTATTAACTCTCATATTTTTGAGCCGCTAGTGTTTAGAAAAATAGAAGATGGAAAAGTATCAATTGAAGGTATATTAGCAGAGTCCTTTGAAAACGTGGATGATTTAACTTGGAAGTTTACTATAAGAGAAGGTGTTACATTCCATAATGGAGAGCCTTTAACTGCTGAATCAGTTAAATTTACCTTTGAATCTATACTGGATCCTTCATTTAATACACCAATGACCATATGGTTGAGTGAAATCGATGAAATTACAACAGAAGGTGACTATGTTCTTTACATTAAAACGAAAACACCTACTCGTGGATTGCTTAGTTCTTTGACTCAAGTTCCTATAGTAGAACCAAATGCGGTGAAAGATTTAGGGGATCGTTTTAATGTAGAGCCTGTAGGGACAGGTCCTTATCAGGTTGTAGAGTATGTTGCTAATAATAATGTTAAGCTAACTAGATTTGACGATTATTGGGGAGAAAAAGGTGTGACAGAGAATATTGAGTTTCGTATCATGCCTGAGAATGCTGTCCGTTTAGCAGCTCTTCAGCGAGGAGACATACACATTGCAGAAAATATTTCAGCGGATAAAGTAAATACAGTATCTGATGATCCGAATCTAGAAATGCACATTACTGAAACATTACGTGTTAACATGTTTGTTGCTAATTACGCCAATGAATGGATGGCTAAGCAAGAATTTAGAGATGCAATCTCTTTAGCAATTGATCGACAAGCACTAGTAGATAACATCCTTGGTGGAAATACTATTGCTGGTTCATCGGTTTCCCCACCAGGTACTATTGGATTCGAGGATAGTTTATCAATTCCAGAAGCAGATGTTGAAAAGGCCAAAGCTTTACTAGATGAAATTGGTTATGATGGTTCAGTGATAAAAATGGGTGGACCTGTCGGCCGTTATGCAATGGACCAACAAATAGTCGAAGCAACAGCAGGGATGCTAGAAGCTGCAGGAATAAATGTTGAACTTGAAACGCTAGAGTTTAGTTCCTACGTTCCAAAGATGGATGAATTGGCATATGACATTTATTACATTGGTGTTGCTGACTTGACAATTGACCCACTAACACATTGGAAAGGATATTATTACTCTGATACTGCAGAAGGTGGATACTCCAATTCAGAAGTAGATGCTTTGATGGATGAAGCAATTAAAACCATGGATGATGAAGAAGCAATAGAGTTATTTAAGCAAATACAAAAGATATTATATGAAGAAAAACCAACTTTCCCTCTATATTATGAACCTCATATGGTAGGGGTAAGAAAAGGAGTACAAGGGTTTGCCCCGCGATTAGATGAGTACATCATCGTACGGGATGCATTTTACAAAAAATAACTGATAGGAGGAGAAATATGAATAAAATTGGAACAGCGCAAATTCTACCTGGGGAAAAGACAGAGGGATATATACAATTTGGAAGTGATATAGATGGTTCACCGTTTCAAATCCCTGTTCTAATAGCCACGGGAAAGGAAGATGGACCAGTTGTTTGGGTGCAAGGTTGTATCCATGGAGATGAATTTGGGGGTGCTGCATCTATCATTCGCTTTTTTCAGGAGTTAAATGTAGATAGTCTAAAAGGAACATTTATTGGGGTCCCAGTTGTGAATCTACCATCTTATAAAGACCGTAGTCGCATTTCTCCATTGGATGGCGCAAATTTAAATCGTGTATTTCCAGGAGATCCAAATGGTACGTATAGTTTGAGGTTGGCTGATAAAATACAAGAATTGATCATTAATCATGCAGATTACCTATTTGATTTACATTCAGGAGGAATTGCTCTTTATTGCCCATTTTTTACAATTTGTAAAGGTGGAGATAGTGAAGCTGCCAAGAAATCCCGCTGGTTATCTGAACGTATGGGAACAAAGATTGTATGGGTAACCGATTCAACCAACTCTGTTAATGGGACGGTTACAGACTATGTGATGAATGCTGGCATTCCAACGGTTACCGTAGAGGTTGGTGGCGGAGTAGTCACGGAAGAACACGAGGAACTATTTAAAACGTCGATTAAAAATGGAATGAAAGCATTAGAGATGTTAGATGGGGACCCAGTTGAATTTGACGAATATGAAGTATATACAAAAGGTGATTTTATATTCTCGCCTGCTGGTGGATTGTTTGTTCCTGCTTGTGAAGCTGGTTCGAAATTAAATAAGGGTGACTTAATTGGTACGATTATTAATTTACATGGTGAAGTACTAGAAGAAATTCGTTGTAAGGAAGACAATTCTTTTCTAGCTGCTACTGGCCATCGCTATTGGCCAACTGAGATGGGGAGACTAATAGCAGAAACATATTCTTAAACTGTTAGTCTACTTAAAGATGGAAGGGAAATCTAGTGTTTATTACTAGATTTCCCGAAAATTATCATTAGGAGGTATTCAATTAATGAAAGTTGGTACAGTTGAAGTTATAAAGGGTGAAAAAAAGAAAGGGTATATTCAAGTAGGGACAGATACAGATGGCAGTCCATTTCTCATCCCTGTATTAGTAGCTGCAGGACAAGAAGATGGACCAACTCTATGGGTGCATGGCTGTATCCATGGTGAAGAGTATGGTGGTGCGGCTTCTATTATTCGGTACTTTCAAGAGTTAGATACTAATAGTTTAAAAGGAACATTTGTTGGGGTTCCAGTTGTCAATCTTCCTTCTTTTAAAGATAGGAATCGCATTTCGCCGTTAGACGGTGCCAACTTAAATCGTATTTTTCCTGGAGACCCAAACGGTTCATATAGTCATAGATTAGCTTATGAGTTAATTCAAGTTATCCGTGAAACGGCAGATGTGGTTCTTGATTTCCATTCAGGTGGAATCGGAGCAGAGGTACCATACTATGTCATTATTGATGATGATAAAACGGAAACAGCTTTAAAATCAATGGATTTAGCAAAGAAATTAGGGTCGAAATTTATTTGGCGCTCTGAAGGAGAATCAGGAACTGGAGGTACTATCACTGCAAGTGTGATGGATTTAAACATCCCTACTGTTACTGTTGAATGTGGTGGCGGAAACGTAACGGAACAACATGAAGAGCTTTTTAAGAAATCCATCAAGTACGCTATGCAAGCTTATGAAATGATTCCTGGTGAACCACCGAAACTGGATGAATATTTGATTGTTGGGAATGCCTCCTTTGTTTTTACAAAAGAAGGTGGGTTATTCGTTCCAGAGTGCAATGTTGGAGATATTCTAAATAAAGGTGATAAAATTGGATCAATTATGAACCTATTTGGGAAGGTTGTGGAGGAAATATATTGTCCTGAAGATAATTCATATATTGCAGCACTTGGTCACCGCTATTGGCCAACTGAACCAGGACAATTAATTACAGAGTCCATGCCGATTGAATCAAGGGGGAAATAATCCTATGTCTGATGAAACACTTGTAGTAAAAGATTTAACTGTTTCTTTCTCAACAGAAAATGGAAAATTAACAGCAGTTAGCAACGCTACATTTTCAATTAATCAAGGAGAAACTGTATGTATTGTTGGAGAATCCGGTTCAGGAAAAAGTGTTACATCACTTAGTATTATGGGATTGTTACCGAAACAAATCAGTACTGTTGAGACAGGTGAAATATTGTTAAACGGAGAGAATCTATTAGAAAAGTCTTCTAAAGAGATGCGTAATATCCGTGGGCAAGAAATGGCAATGATATTCCAAGAGCCTATGACTTCGTTGAATCCTGTGTATACCATTGGAGATCAAGTATCAGAAGGTCTGCGTTATCATAGGAAGATGAGTAAAAAAGAGGCACTAAAATATGCTGTTAAAGCATTAGAGAAAGTTGGAATACCATCCCCTCAACAAAGGATTCATGAATATCCACATCAATTATCAGGTGGTATGAGACAGAGGGTTATGATTGCAATGGCACTTTCTTGTAATCCAAGGTTGCTTATAGCAGATGAACCAACAACTGCACTTGATGTAACGATACAAGCCCAAGTTCTAGAGGTAATGAAGGAATTAAAAAAAGATACCAATATGTCTATTCTATTTATAACACATGATCTTGGAGTAGTTGCGGATGTTGCGGATCGGGTCGTAGTTATGTATGCTGGTGCTGTTGTTGAGGAAGCAGATGTATGGCAAATTTTTGAGGAACCATTGCATCCTTATACACTCGGTTTATTAGAAGCTATGCCCTCGGTCGATGGTGCAATTGAACGAATGAAAACTATAGAGGGTACAATTCCAAATGCTACAAATTTGCCAAAAGGGTGTCGCTTTCATCCGCGTTGTCCTTTTGCTACTGATTTGTGTAAAGAAACGGAACCGACATTAGAAATAATTGATGAGAGTAGGAAAGTAGCATGTTGGAATTATAAAGAGCTAAAAAAGAAAGAGGTGATTTAATTGCTTGCTGAAGAAAAGGTAGTAATTCCGGAAGATGAAAAAACTCTAATAGAAATAAAGGATTTAAAAAAATACTTTTCGGTAAGTAGATCTTTCTTTAAAAGCTCAGGTCAAGAAGTTAAAGCAATTGATGGGATTTCTTTCAATATAAGAGAAGGAGAAACAATAGGGGTAGTTGGAGAATCAGGTTGTGGTAAGTCTACATTGGGTAGAAATATTATAAGACTACAAAAACCTACTTCAGGTAATATCGTTTTTGATGGTCAGGATATTACTAATCTCAGCGATGGGAAACTAAAAAGTTTTAGAAGACAAATGCAAATTGTTTTTCAAGATCCATACGCCTCATTGAACCCTAAGTTAAAGATAGGTGAAATTGTTGGTGAACCGTTGAGAGTAAATAAAGCTGGTTCGTCAGCCGAAAGAAAGGATAAAGTTGAATCTTTATTAGAACGTGTTGGATTAGAAACACATTACTATTCCAAGTATCCACATGAGTTCTCAGGAGGACAAAGACAAAGAATCGGAATAGCTCGTGCTTTAACCATTAATCCAAAATTTGTAGTTTGTGATGAACCTGTATCTGCTCTAGATGTATCAGTGCAATCTCAAGTTGTTAATTTGCTCCAAGATTTACAAGAAGAGTATCAGTTAACATATATGTTTATATCTCATGATTTATCGGTGGTACGTCATATTAGCGATCGTGTAGCTGTTATGTACCTCGGCAAAATTGTAGAGTTGGGTGATACAAAAGATATATATGAAAATCCAGCCCACCCTTATACAAGAGCGCTATTATCAGCAATTCCAGTACCTAATCCAAGGGAGCAGCGCCAAAGAGAACGTATTATTTTAAAAGGCGACTTACCAAGTCCTATAAATCCCCCAAAAGGTTGCCGATTCAGTACAAGATGTCCGTTAGCAACAGATTTATGTCGGGAAGTGGAGCCAGAACTTGAGAGTAAAGTAAATAAGCAATTAGTTGCTTGTCACTACGCATATGAATTTTAGCAATAAGGGAAGCATAAATATACCCAAAAAGGTAGGCATCAATAATAAAGCAATTAGCATGGTATGAGTTCGATACTTAACAGGACTCATACCATTTAATTGACACTAACTGGGTTTATGATTTTAACTTAAATTAGATAATACTGGCCTCCACCACCAACAAACACTCCCTTCGTTCTACCCCCATCAACAAACACCACGCCGTCCGCTGCACTTGTTTTTCAATCACAAAATGGGATACGTCCACAGTTAAAAGTTTGAACATGGGGACGGTACTTATGCTACATATAGGTTTAAATTCTTTCTGCAAATAAAGAAAAAAGTAACCTTCTTCCAATCAATAAAGCTTAGAATAGGTTACTTCTTCTTAATAATGATTTAATTTTTGGTCAGTTAGGGAGGAATAGATTCTTTCCTTAATTCTCATCATTTAAAGCATTTAAAGAGACTGATTGAAGCGCAAGAAGAACGAAATCGCTTTGCGATGGCTCAAAACCTAAAAACCCAAACCCATAATAATGTAATGAAGATTCATAAATAATACACAAAAAAAGAAAAAGTATGCTCTATTTTATGGTGTTGTTTTATCGCCAAACAAAACAACCAAATAGAAAGGCATACTTTTTCTATGAAAATTATACCACGTATTATAAGAAAAATATATCCACAAATTTTCAAGGCAACCAGAGCTCCTCCTCTATTAATT
>NZ_BMEY01000028.1 GCF_014637405.1 Ornithinibacillus halotolerans | reverse complement strand
ATAAAACAATACCATAAAATAGAGCATACTTTTTCTTTTTTTGTGTATTATTTATGAATCTTCATTACATTATTATGGGTTTGGGTTTTTAGGTTTTGAGCCATCGCAAAGCGATTTCGTTCTTCTTATGCTCCCGGGCCAGTTACAATTTTAAAACAAGCATGAGAACCGTTCCTTTGTCCACTTTTTCAATCCCCGGATCCGTTTTTATCGGTTGTAAAACGATGAACTTAGTTAAAAGTAGTAATAATCTTATCGATGAATTGTTCTTTTACTAGTTGAGTCGTTTTATCGTTTACAGAGTCAGGACCCCAGAAGTATTTCTCCCCATAAATTACTAGATATGCTGCTGCTGCTCCTCCAGCTGTTGCTACAACAACATGAGTTACTGCTGCCCCAGTTGTCACTGCAGCACCTGCATATACGAGCCATCCTACCGCTGCCACTGCATTCAACCCGATTCCATCCTTGGAAGCAGTTGTCGTATCAATTCCTAGTTCGCTACGGTCAACTAAGTTTTCGATTGCTTTATCAAGCAAACTATTAAGCTCTGTAAAATTCTTCTCTAATTTCACATAGTTACTAGAGTAGATATTCTCTTCAAATCGATCAAAGAATGTTGCATCTAGTTGACCAATTTCGCCAACTAAAAGATCAACTTGCTCGATTACCTCCTTGCTGTTGTTTATTTCAAATTCTTCGTCAGTCCATACACCCATATCTTTGGCAGCGTCACCGACTCCAAAGATAATTCCTTTTAATAATTCTTCACCCGAATATTGTTTTGCATTTGCTGAATCCCCAGCAGCAAATACATTTAGCGGTAATATCGATAATATTAACGCGAATGAAACTAATACAGATAAAATTCTTTTCATCTTGTTCTCCTCCTAAAAATTTTAATTATATTTTTTTTATTAACTAGCCCGTTCTAAATAAATTGGTTCTTCTTCTTTATAAGCATCCCCCCCTTTAAAGAATTTGAATGGTTGATCAAGCGGTCGTAAATACAGAATTAATGCGCCAATCATAGTGATAGAGAAGCTAGCTAGTCCTAGCATTAAAGCGAATATTTCGTGCATTACAATACCGATAATTAAGTAATAATTCCATGCACTCTTCGGAGCGAAAAAGGCTGCAAACAGCACAAACTGTAAAATTAACGTCCCCCATGTTGGTAATACGACGAGAGGACCATTTAATATTGGATTTACTAGTGTTAGAAAGATGTCATTTAGTCCTAACATTGGATCGTTCAAATAATAGTAAACCGCCGTACCATCTCTCCACTCTGGATTAAATAACTTGGCAATCGTGGAATGAAAATAAATCACCGCAACCTGGACTCGAATAAAGAAATACGGAACTGCGGTAAACACTTTATGTCCTTCACTAGGAAGGTCAGCCCGATCCCAGTGCCATTTCCTTGAATCTGCTAGTGTAATAGGGATTAATAAGAACGTAAGCACAACTGCTACTTGGTCCCCACCATCAAGCGTCGCTGCAGCAGTATTGAAACTATAAGCTATGTACCAGTGCAGTATTCCGGTATAACGTGGGCGCCAACCAGACATAATGACGATTAGACCAATGACAAACAACCATTTCACAATCGTGAGATAAATCGTTTCATTAGGAACTAGATTGAATAAACTAATTGCCCCGATACCTGAAGGGTAATCATCGATTCCAGCCATCGGACGAAACAATGTATCGGTAGAATTAAATAAAAGGGTGACTAACGTACCTAGCGCGATAAATGATCGGGCAAGCCCATATACATTACTTAACGGATTAAAATTTAAAACGGAATGATTGATTTTTTCGTTAATTACTTTGAACATCGACGTTTAACCTCACAATCTTAGAAGGCATATCTTCTTTATCCACTTTCTTTGCCCAAGCCCAAGGAACACTTTCCTGGACGACAATTCCGATATCCCCTTTTATCGTTGGGGATGGTGAATCGTTTGTGACATGAATTACATTCTCTTCATTTTTAAGGCATTCGACTGGTGTTAGTTCACATTCTGTCATCGCTTGGTCTCCAACTTGCGCGAAGATTCTCCCCATCTCAATCCCTTGAGAACGTCCAAATCGTTTTAAGCCAGCCCAATTTTTCAGTGTCATATTAGGCCAGTGAGCGCCTAGTTCTTCTGATTCCAAATCAATGACATAGAAATAGCTCTCTCTTGGATCTTTACTAAAAAATCCCCACCCTTGTGGAAAATACTCCATAACTTTTGCTGATACTGCATCTGGAATTTTGATCGGACTTGGAGGTAAAACTGGTGCAATAGAAACATAGAAGAAAGTCAGAAAAGCGATAAAGTAAACGATTAGAAATCCTTTGTTTTTGCGTTTCATAAAGTGAAAATACCTCCCTTGGAAATTTTTACACATACTAATCTACCACATAAAAAGCCTTACAATTTTGTGAAAGTCGAATAACAGTTCGACAAACTTCGTACAAAAAAGGTGCCTTTTTAGCCACTTTCGACACGAACATAAGTTCTTATTGGGCAACCCGTCCAAAGTATTGAAAGTAAATTCCAATTATGTATAATAGTCACTATATTTGGTTATCAAACAGAGGAGATGGTGCTTCATAACGACAACTCATCAATAGAAAAATAACTTTTCATTGGAACCAGGTGAATATGTTCATAACGAATACATGTGAGCGAGGTTAATAAAAATGCTTAATACTTTAACTGTTTATTATGATGGGAATTGTTCCTATTGCAGACAAACGGTGAACAAATGGATGAAGAAGGATAAGAACAACTTATTAAAGTTTTCTTCCTTTAGAGAAAATATTCCGATGGAAATGGCGGATTACAAAGATAACCTTTCGGAAGAAATGCATTCCTTTGATGGGGAGCGTGTTTATAAGGGGTTTTCTACTATCGTAGAAATTAATAAGAGAATTAGGCCTAATCCTTTCATTCGTTTTTTTCTCTACCTTTTAAAAATAACGCAGATTGGATCATTAGGTTATAAACTTGTAGCCAAAAATAGATTCTATATTTCTAATCGAACGTGTAAAGATGGTAATTGCCAAATCTAAGAAACAAAGTCATAACAATCGAAGGGAAGAAAAACATGAGGAAAAGTAATGGGTTGTCTAAATTTTTAGCGTTAGTTTCTATCATTGCCCTCATCGGCCACATCATCCATCTAGTTGTTGCATGGGCGGATGTTCCAGACGAGATCGCCATCCACTTTACGAATGGTGAACCCGATGGTTGGGGACCTAAATTTATGTTACTGATCATGCCAGTAATCGGTCTATTAATTTGGTGGTTATTAGGGTTACTTGCGAAACATCCAGATAAGTTAAATTACATTAATTTAACGGATAATAACCGAGATATGCAATATAATATGGCGAAAAAGGTTATCATCGTTATTCAACACTTAGCATTTTTAACATTTCTATCTGCTAATGAGGCATTTCTACTATATGCCATCGATGCGAATACAACTATTTTCATTGTCCTATCTATTGCCTTACTGGTCTTCATTCCAATCGTGTTAATTTACAACTTAATCTGGGCAGCACGATTAAAAGCCTAATCTGATGAAGGAGACTATACAATCGTGTTCGGTATTATTTTTTCCATCTGTATTAGTATTGGAATACCACTTTTCGCATTAATTTATGCCTGTGTCAAAAGGCACTACATACCCTTCTTTCTAGGTGTATTGGCATTTGTTATTTCGCAGCTTTTATTCCGCCTCCCACTTTTAGATTACTTACAAAGTCATAGCACCACCTATTCCATGCTTAGCATTATGAATCCCGTCTTATTTGCTATCGCAATCGGTTTGTCAGCAGGAATTGTGGAAGAGCTGGCACGTTATATCATGATGCGCTTTTTTATGAAGCAAAGGAGCTTTCAAGCTGGCTTTTTATTTGGTACAGGTCATGGTGGAATAGAGGCTGTTTGGTTTGTAGGTATTAGTGCAATCAGTATGTTGTTCTCTCCCCTAGCCACCTTTTACAATATAGACTTTCTTATAGGTGGCACCGAACGTTTCTTTGCACTAATGCTACATATCGGACTATCGATCATTGTATTACATGGTGTGATACAGAGGAAATTTCTATTTGTAGTCCTAGCCATTTTCATTCATGGATTCATCGATACGTTAATAGGAATATTCCCACTTATATTCGAGTCCACAAACCATGTATTAATTGCTTCCGAAGTTTCCTTAGCAGTAACTGCACTAGTTGTTATTAGCTACAGCTTTTTATTAAAAAGGAGGAATATGTTTTCATGAAGAAACTAATCTTACCAATGTTTATCATTGCATTGATGCTCGTACTTGTTGCATGCGGTTCGGATGATTCAGATCCCAATACCGAAAAATATAGTGAAAAAGCAGAAGAAGTCGTATCGTTATTAAATGAACATAAATATGAAGAAGTCCATGCGATGTTTGATGAAACAATGGAACAAGGATTATCATTAGAAAATATGAACCAATTTACTCCTGTTCTTGAGGAATCCGGTGATTTTGTAGCGTTTGAAAAAACATCCGTTGATGAACAAGATGGCCTTTATGTCACTGTCGTCATTGCAAAGTATAGTAATTTAAATCGTGTATACACGATTTCGTTTAATGATAAAGATGAAATTGCAGGGCTGTTTATTAAGTAAATAAATTGCTATCCGAGATGGAAAGAAAAAAGACGATTTAAATAAATAAATCGTCTTTTTTTAGTCTGACTTTTTGTTTCTATTCTAATTTATCAAGGATATCAATAATGACTTCAGAGAGAATCTTTGCGCCTTTATATTCTTCCTCTAAAGTATTACCAATACCACCTATTTGAATTAACAATGAGTTTTGAAATAAATCTTGATTGTATATACCTGAATTTGAACCTTCTGTCGTTGAAACTCCTCTTGAAACACCTGGATACTTATTCTCCAATGTCTCGTGGAATAGTTCGGCAACTTTCAGGTTCTCTTCATATTTAGAATTATTCTCTGATATAATAATGGATATTTTCGGCACTTCAGCCTCGTCTATGTTCGTCGTAGTACTATCTCTATCTATGGAGTCTCTGTGTATATCTAGCACTAATTTTAAATTCTCGTGCTTGTCTAAAACGTCTTTAACTATCTCCCTAGATAGGCTGTAAGATTCGTTGTATTGCAATCCATCATTTTCAATTTGCTTCATAATATCAGTATTATCGTGTAGAGTGGGGATTCCTTCCTGTTCTAATAAGTTAGCAAGATGTTTTCCGACCATCGTAATATTCTTCTCATCATCGTGTGCTTTATCTGGATCTTCTATATCAAGAAGAGGCATAAAGGACTCTGTATTGTGTGTATGGTATATAAAAACGGTTGGTTCTGAACTATTTATAGGGGTATTCACAGTATTTTTTTGATTTATTGTTGATAACAATGTTTGAAAAGAACTGGTTACATATTCTGTTCCATTGTAAAATGACAACCATATAATGAAAGTTAACGTTAGAGCTGTAGCGAGGGTATATTTCATTTTCTTTTGAAATTGGTATCGTTTATTACTTCTATTCGCCTCAGTAATTAATTTTCGCTTTGTTTCTCGCACAAACTCAGGCCTAGGTTCCAACTCAAAAGAATTCTTTATGTTGTCTAATAGCTCCTTATCCGTTTGCATTTTCGAAAACCTCCCTTGACGGTATTAGTTTCCGTCTAAGTATTTTTAAAGCACGATGATAATCTACTTTCACCTTAGATTCCTTACAACCTAGTATTTCTGCTGTTTCTCTAATGGAGAATTCATTAATTCCCCTAAGTATGACAACAGCTCTATAGTGGGGCTTTAAGGATGTGATCGCTGCCCTTATTAGTTCCTTGTTTTCCTTCTCGTCTACTACTTGTTCGGGATTGTTGCTCTCTTCGGGAATTTGATTAAAAAAGCTATCTTTGAATATAGAAGTAAATTTTTTTCTTCTGAGGTGATCAATTGCTGTATGCTTTGCTATAGAAAGAATCCAGGTAGATAATTTTGATTGGTAATTAAAATTCGAACTATTTTTAAGAACCCTAATAAAAACTTCCTGAGTTAAATCTTCTGCTTCGTTACGATTACCAACAAAACAAATCAAGAATTTATACACGTCCAAATAATGCCTCTGATAAATTAGTTCTATATCTCCATTTAACTCAGTTGAATTAGTCAAGATCATCCCTCCTTTTTTGCTACTCATCATATTAATCGAATGAGCATTAGAAAAGGTTACAAATATTTATACATTCTAAAGATTTATTCAAAAAATATTATGAATTGACTTATAATTATATAGTAATACAGAACAGGAGGAAAATGATGATGGAAAACTGTAGTAGAATGTTTTTCCCAAAAATTCTATTTCAACTTTGTATCCTGCTTATTTTTTTAGGTGGTTGTGGGGTTATCGGCAACCCCACTCCAAAAGATTTTGAGTAAATATTGGATCTCCCGATAGTGATGATGATTTCTTGGAACAAATGAATCAATTAGTGATATATATAAAAATTCTGTTCCATATTTATTAAAAAATTTAGAGAGAGTCAAATAGAATCTTCTTTAGCTAACGCGTGCGCTAGTTCAAGAAGAAAAATAAACAGAACTAAACAACGCTTGAATTTTTTCCAAGCGTTGTTTTTACTAGGGTATCCCCCACTCTTAACTCCCTAACCTTATACACTCTTGCGATCTCATAATTTGCTTATACATCTGATTGGCTTTTTTATGATGATTAGCCTGTTCATACATCTGAGCAAATAGCTCGCCATAAAAAATAACTAAGCTCCACCGTTTTTGTTCCTTAAAATACTCTACCGTTTCGTTTTGTAAAGCAATGATTTCTTCCATCGTAGGAACGTGGAATAACACACTTTGAAAGATACGAATTTGATAGACATATAGTTTATCCGTCAGTTTACTACAATGTTTAAAAGCATGCTCTAGCCAATTGATCGCTTCTGTCCATTGATCGAGCTTATAATAGCAACGAACTAAGTTAATATACGTAATCATCTTATTATTTTCTTTGCTAATTTTTCTTTCATATTTTAAGGATTCAAGATAATACTTTATTGCCTGATGATAATCTTCTTGATTTTCATAGCAATTCCCGAGATTATTATAAATCATCCCTTGATAATGTTCATGCTCTTCTTCTGGTAAATAGGTAAGTATCTTTTTGGCATGACGGTAGGCACGAATCGATTCGTCCCATTTGTGAATATTGTTATAGCAAATCCCTAATATGATTTGGCAATCTATCGCATGCTCCAAAAGATAATTCTCATTAAAAAGTTGTAAAGCCTCAGTTACATAATGAATGGCCTCATTATACTCATATATGTTTTTATAATTAAAGGCGAGGTTATAAAAAAAGATTCCTAACTCATAAGCATCCCCTAAGTGTCTATAACCCGAAGTTTGAATAAGCTGATTAGAAATCTGTACAGCCTTCTCATATTCTCGATTAAAAGAATGATAGATTAAATAATTATTAATATAGATGAAATACGTACGATCCAATTTCTTTTGAATCATTTCGTCCATTTGGCGCAACCTTTTATAAGCCGAATCAAACTCTCTATTGCGGATTAAATACTTACAATAGACAAGCTCATATTTCATGATGGCGTCTCCTCCAGCTCGATTGGCCAATGACTCTAGCTTCATCATATCCGCTTCCGTTACCTCTTCGCTCCTTACTAACTTCTTATAAACTAACTCTAGTTCCTCATCGACATCGATCGGATTATCGTTTTTGGGAACATCCATACCAAGTCGTTGAAATAATAATGTATAAATATGCTCATCAGCAATTACCCGATTATTTTCTATTCTACTTAAATAAGATGGTGTACAGATCCCAACACAAAGCTCTTCTTGCGTAATCGCTTTTTCCATTCTCTTCATCTTAATAATCTTACCGAATGAAATAGTCATTTTTACCTCCTGGTCTCTCACAATCTTGCATATTTAAACATTACCATTTTGGTAAAAAATTGTAAATTATGAAAAAAGACAAAAAATCATTTATCCCCTTGCTTGAATTCGCGCTTCAGCCACTCTCCATTTACATTAAAATAAACACCTTCTACTAGACTGACATCAACCTCTGGATTGTCAGACATAAAGAGAATTCGAATTTGTTCATTCTCCATAACTTCCATCGGCAATTCAAACTTCTTACTACTTTCCCAACTTTCGATCGTAAAATCTTTTTTATATTCCATTGCTTGGCCGGCCACTTCATTATAATGACCGTCTAGTTCTGCGGCATGGAGAGTTATCTTCTTCTCTGGTTGAATTGTAACAACAAAATACGATATCTCTGTTTCTTCATCTTTATATGTTGCAATACTCGTAATCCCAAGATCGTCTACACTAATTATTTCGTCTTGGCAACCACTAATTACCGTGAAAAATATAGTTAAAATGAAAATCCTTCTCCACGATACAAACCTCATCGACCCCACCCCATTTTCAAAGATCGTTCATCCCATAACTAGGCTAATCGCACCAGTTATTATATAAATGTTATCCCATCCCAAATCACTAGTCACGTGTGTAATTCAAGTACCAAAACCACCTATGAGAGCCAAATTTTTAAACAATTTGTGTAAGAAAAACACTTTCGACAAAAACCAACAAACTTCGGGAGGTGTCAGACACCTATATAAAGACACCTATATTAGAAAAGTAGAGGGACGGTTCTATCTGAACCATCCCTCTACTTTTCTACCTCACCCTCTAAGCCTCTTCCGAATTCCGATTACCAAACCATCTGAACAAGTTAAACATAACGAATGTCACGATAAATAACGCGATCCCTGCCTTATTAAACTGCATATACACATGCCATACATCACTAAAGGAATTGACCGGATAATGACCACTTATTAGTAAAATTGGAAAAACTGTTATGAGCATGGATAAATAATGAGCCAAAATCTGTTTCCAATACTGCCATTGTTCTATTTGATATATAATGCTAGTTAATCCTAATAAAAATGCGATAATAGCGTTATAAATATATAGATTAAAAGTTTCTTCAATTCCTTCATATATCAAGGAATATACAAGCAAAATAGCAAATAGAATTACTCCCCTAATTAATCCGCTTTTAAGTAGCTGCATCAATAATCCCCTTTCACCTAATACATTCAATCGCTGATCTGATAAAGAAAAATAAGTCCCGTTTTCCACTCGATTAGTAATTTTGCACTAATTATAACATACTATATTTTCTGATAATGTTGGGAAAGTCTATGTCTGAAAGTAGGAAAAAACAGACGAAAAATTTCCTACTTTCCTATCCTATTTCCTACTCAAGAAAAGATAGTGCCTGTTCATACAGTAGAAAAACGGTTTGAAGGGGACTGTCCCCAAACTAAACGCAAAATTTATCCATTTCCAAGGAAAATTTTCCTCATAAAACCACCTTTTTACCCCTTAACCTTACCCCCTTCAGGAAAATTTGAATTATTAGAAAATGGTGCTTTTTGCCTGGTAATATTTACTTATTATTCTTATAATTAAAGTAGTGAGGGGAGGTGACTTGTTGTATCATATCGGGCAAAAAATAAAATACTTTCGTATCCAAAAAGGACTAACGCAAACGGAATTGGCAGAAGGAATTATTTCTTTTTCTTACTTATCCAAAATAGAAAGTGGAAGTACAATGCCTAATCCAGAAATTACTGGATTACTATGTAAAAAGTTAGGTATTGATCCAAATGTCATTACAGAATTTGATGCAGACTTTGAAAAGTGTAAACAGTGGTTTAAAAGCTTGCTTTCGGGAGACAGAAATCAAGCAAAAGAACTCTTTGAAGAGATCGATAGCCAAACCGAATTGTATTCTAGTGAATTACTTGTGAATTTAATAGAAATAAATAAGCTTCGATACTTCATGCTTACGAATCAAGCGGATCGAGCTGCTAAACAACTACAAAATCTGCTAAGGATAAAAAGCACTTTCAATAAATTGGAAAAATATTATTTCTATAAATTTAGAGGTGAGTATTTTTACTCAAAATGTTCTTATTACGAAGCATTGGAGTTGTTTCAATCTGCCGAAAACCTAATTCATGATGAACTCTTTTATAAAGAAGAGGAAATTAGTAATTTGTTTTATCTTATTGGAAATACTGCGAGTAAGATTAGACAAGTTCACATAGCTTTTCCTTATGCGTTAGAGGCGCTAAAATACTATCAAAGCCAATACGATTTATTTCGATGTGCCTATTGCCATATTTTATTAGGAATATGTTACAGACGAAATAATGAAGTGGAAAAAGCAAAAGAAAGTTATGAGATGGCCATAAAGATTGGAGTATCACTAAACAATCCTAAACTAATTTCCCTCTCCAATCAAAATATCGGGGCTCTATACTCCTCAATAGGGGACCATATGAATGCCATTGAACATTTTAAAAAAAGTTATGAAACACATCCTGGTACATACACCCCAAATATAAACATACTAACCCCTATAAGTAGTTTAATGAAAGAATACTATAAAATGAGAGATTACCCGAATGCTATTTTCTGGTTGCAAAAAGGGAAAGAACGAATAGAGACCGAACATATGGAAAAGTCTAGTCTCACCTATGACTTTGAAATTTATGAACAATTACTCTTGCATCATAATGGCCACCAATTAGAGAAAATCTTACTGAATGAAGTATTTCCATACTTAGAGAAAAACAGATTATACTACCAAAAACAAATCTATTTTCATCTTTTAGCAGACCACTACTACGATGAAAGACGATATAAGCAAGCAGCAAAGTATTATCGTAAAGCTAATCACATATTGAAATCAATTTACAATGAATAACGGAGGAATAACAAATGAAAAAATTTGTACGTATGCTACTATTCATACTGGCCTTATCTTTTATTACATCACCTGCTAATTATGCGCTTTCTATTAATGATGGAATGGTTTCACCAAACAATGAACATGAGACAGAGCCTGGACCATATCCAGAATGAGATATTGAAAATCATTAATAACGCGACATTGTTAGTTTCTGGCCACACTGAATCAGGGCTAACTATTAAATACCCTTTTAAATAAAAAAGTAAGCTAGTGTGAAATTCGGTATTGTACCGAACTTACACTAGCTTACTTTTATTTTAGACTTACAACCTCTTCCCCATGCCCCAATTACTTCTCTACCACATACCTATGTATCGGATCTGGCAACTCTTCATCTCCTAATGTTCCTACAATCACTTCATCATTAAGCGCTACGACACTTTCTTCCGTGACCGTGAAAAATAATAGAGTTACTGTTACCATTAAAATTAGTCTTAAATATTTCATCTTTCATACCTCCATTAAATATTTATATATTCTTTTAATAAGAAATAGGCTTCTTTAAACTTTTTATTTTCCTCATAATTATTTGTTAATAGTTTAATAAATTCTCTTACCGAATCAGAGTCACCTCTCTGTTTAAAAAATGGCATAGCAACATTCTTTATATACAGATCAATGTCTTGATTTGTTATTAAAAGGATTAACACTTGTAATTTAATTTCATATTCTTTATCACGGAACTCTTTCGCAAGAAATAGCCCCTTCATTGCCCATGTCTCCGCAAGTTTTTTCTCGTTAAGACGATAATATTCCTTTGCTATTAAATAGATCGTCTTCGGTTTCGTTGCTTTCTTATCCTTCAAAACAATACTTTCTTGATAATATTTTATTGCTAGTTCACTTTGCCCACGCTTGGAATATAGTAGGCCAATGTTATGAAAAACTTTTGCTTTTAAGGAATAATTATCCTTCTCTTGTTCTAGTATATTATGGTAAATTTCTAGTGCTTTATCGTACTTCTCTAATTTATAGTAGTTTACTCCAAGAATTAAATTACAGTTCGTACATTGCTTATAATCCATCTTTGCAACAAAAGTTTCTAAAGCTTTTTCTGCATAATAAGTAGAAAGATATAATTCATTTTGTCTACTATATATTAGCGACAAAAGATAGTAAATTTCCTCCATTAATGGATAGTCTGTTGCTTTTTCTACTTGTTTCAAGTAAGTTAAGGCTTCCTCTAAATCACCTAATAAATAATGATACAACCCACATATTCGTTGGTATTCTGTAGTCATTTCTTCATCAAGATAATCGATTAATTTTTCCGCTTTTTTATAGTAACGTTCAGCTTTCCGATTATCGTTATGTAAGATGGACATTCTAAGGTGGGCTAATATAACAATCAAATGAATAGAAGGATTCCTATTATCTGCGAATTCACTCATCATATCTTCATAATGTGCCTGTGCTCCATCGATACGATTCAGTCTTAGATCATAAGAAAATGCGTTAAATTTCTCCTTTATACGTAATAGTGAATCCTTATCTAATAGAAGTTCTGAAGAAGGAGCACCTAATCGGTCAGCTAATAGATTAATTATTTCCGTACTTGGGGTTACTTGCCCGGATTCAATTTTACTGTAATACGATACAGAGCAAATCCCCTTGGCAAGTACTTCTTGAGTTAATTTATTCTTTTTTCGATAAAAGAATAAGCGCTTCCCTAAATCCAGTTTGATTCCCCCCTAGTTTCTTTTCATTAGCATTTCCATTTTTCTGTCTATTTTAATTTTATTGACTATTTTACCTGATTCCATTATATACCATTTTCTATTTATTTTCTTCGGTTAATTCCTGCAAAAGAGGATATTTCCCAATCCTATTAATAAAAGGTACCAATACCGATAAAATCACGATGATGGATATAAGGATAATACTAATTAAAAGCAACACATCAACATACATAGGCACTGGATCAATTAATCGTATCGCATAGACTAAGATAACTCCGATTATAAAACCTGATACCATCCCCATGGATATATAGAGAAAGACTTGTGTTAAAATAAATTTCCTTAGTTCCTTTTTCGTTAAGGATACTGCTCGTAACACCGCAAATTCTTTTCTTTTCATATGAATAGTATTAATTAATGTATTAACCACTCCTAGTAACACACTAAACATAATGATAAATAAGACAATAATAAGAATATACCAACGTTGGATAAACATCTTATCAGCTTGCTCTAATGCTTGGTTGAGATTACTTATGCTGAGCTCCGGATACTTCTGCTCCACTGCCTCTAATTGCTCCATCGTTTGTTCTATATGGTCTGTTTGAACAAATGCGATACCAAAAGTAGCATTAGAGAATTCAAATACGGTATTGTTCCAATCGATGAGCATACTACCCCAATCAGGCATATTTTCAGCTATTGAAGCGACCGTTACATCACCTGAAAACGATTCGTTATCTAAATTCCACATTTGAATTTCTAACGTATCACCAATCTTTATTCCATTCATCGCAGCGAATTGTTCTTCGATAATGATGACATTCTTGTCCCATTCAAAGGGCTCAACTAATCCTTGTTCGATTAGTTCTTTCAAATCTGCAAAGGCATAATCCAATGGAATCGATTGATTATCTTTTCTCAGCATGGCCTCACTGTATGTACTTTGCATACTGATACTCTTTACTTCGTTTATCTTCCCTATTTCATCCCTCAAAAGTTCCCTGTCCAAATTGGCGTTTATTCCAACTTCATTTTTGATAATAATATCAGCTCGGTGTTGATCCTGAATATAGGATTGCTGGTTCATATGAATCGATTTCATCACGGTTGAACCAAAGACCGAAATCGTCATCATTAGACTAATCCCTAGGATAATAAACATATTCTTCCTTACTTGTGGAATTAGATTTTTCACAGATAAATAAGAAACACGCCCGAATATACGATTGATGATAGGTGCTATTAGTTCGAATACTTTCGAAAGATAAATTGGAAATAGACAATAAAAGCCTATTAAAAATAAGAAGACACCGAGTAGTATGAATAGGGCTAAGTTTGATGATAGCGCTCCGATTAGTAAAAATAGTCCACCACCTATGATCGATATTAGTCCGGTCCATTTAATGACATTACGGTATGGTATATCTAGCTTTTCATTATCTTGCATAACAACCATCGGTAGTATTTTCGTGCTTTTAATCGAAGGATACAGCATAAACAGTTGAATGATAGTCATACAGCTTATCGTAACGACGAAAGCAATCCCAATATTTACTCCTGCATCTGCAACGGATATCGAAAATAAATATTCCATCCAGGACTTTAATAAACGATAACTAACAAAAGTAAACAACAACCCTAACCCAGCACCAATAACATTAATCACAATCGTTTGTAAAAGAATGATGTGAAATACTTGACCTCTAGTCGCACCCATCGAACGTAAAATCGCTAATTGGTTCTTATATTTATATAAGAAAATATCGAAATTCGAAATTAGGATTAAAGAAGTAATTACTAATATGAGCAGGGACAATACAATGATAAACTGATTAAGCAAGTTTAAATTTACTTCTTCAAAAGAATCTGCTTGTGCTACTTCCATGGTTAACATTGGATCCAATTGTCTAAATTTATTGATATAGGCAAGCAAATCGGAACCAGGCTGTAACTTAATTAAAATCGTTGTCGCTTCATTTGTACGTTGACCATCTAGTTCTTGTATAGAACTCCTCGGCATGATGATATAATCTTGCTGTATTTCTTCTAACATACTATTATCGCGAAGTATTTCTTTTACGGTAAATGCTTTACTTTCAACCGTTATCGTATCACCTAGTTGAATCCCTAGATTTGCTGCTAGTCTTTCAGGCATGATGACATCTTCACTCTTCAAATCCGTTTGAAAATGATATCTCCCTTTTGCTAATGAATCATTCTCCACCCCTAGAGCGAGAATCTCCTCACCCATTTCGTCCAAGTGTAAAGGCGTAATCCAAACTTTCGAATATGCTTCCACCTCATTTGATACAATCTCTTCCATTAATTCGGAATCAATATAGTGATCCTGATAAGCATCGTATCCAACCGATACATCCATCTCTCCATATTGTTGCTGTACATCTTCTACGAGTAATTGCTTCCCATCGATGATGAACATGAGCAATGTATTAATAATGACGATCGATAACATCACGCCAATGATGGAAGAAACGACGATAAATTTGTTCTCTCGCAAAAAGCGTCCGGCCAGTTGTTTAACCGATTTAATCATAGCGGACTCTCCAGAATACGTTTGAATTCATGCATAATCCGCTCCATATCCGATGAGTCTTCTCGACATTGATATTCATTTTTAATACGTCCATCATGAAAAAAGAGTACCCTATCCGCAAACGAAGCAACATATGGCTCATGTGTCACAAGGACAATACTTTGACGCATTGATTTATTAATTTCCTTAAATATATCTAGAATACTGTGAGACGTATTAAAGTCTAAATTACCAGTTGGTTCATCCGCTAGAATAAGAGGTGGTGAGGTAATTAATGCTCGGCAAATGGCCACCCGCTGTTGTTGTCCACCGGAAAGTTCTAATGGACGATGCTTTCGCCATTTCGTTAATTGTACTAACTCTAGCAATTCATTTACTTTCTCTTCTATCGTAGCGAAATCTACATTTTTTAAGATTAGAGGCATTGCAATATTTTCCTCTACCGTTAAATCCTTTAACAGGTGAAACGATTGGAAGACAAACCCAATATTCTCCCGGCGATAAGTTGTTGCATATGGTTCTTTAAATATATTCTGATGATCTACTACTCCACTAAAATCAATCTCACCTGATGTTGGCTCATCCATAGCACCTAATATATTCAATAATGTACTTTTACCTGATCCACTCGTTCCCATGATAGCTAGAAACTCACCTTTAAATAATTGGAAATCAACATCCTTTAAAGCTTCGACTTTTTTATCAGCACGTTGATACACTTTAGTTAATTTCTTGACACTTAGGACAGTTTGGTTGTTGTTCATGTTTAGTACACCTCTCAACTACATCGTAAATGAATGTAAGAGAATTTGTTATTGGGAAAATTTATTCATTAACTTTACTATATAAGTTACTTTTCAATATAATTCGACAAACTTCATCACTTAATGAGTAAAAAATTGCAAGATACTGCTATAATTCGACAAAACTTAAGCAAAAAACATGCCCCCTTGGAACTTGGGACATGTTGCCTGAACTATTGTCTACTCACTCTCTTTACGTAAAAAGATCCATACTAACTTACTGAAGTCATAATCATTTTTTTACTATTAGATAGTTATTTAATGTCTTTATCTCCATAGAGCTTGTATTCAAATGGTTCACCGTTTTTTAAATTAATTCCTTTGATTGTTACAGGTTTAGAATTCTTCTTTTTTTCTTCTATAAAAGCTTTTACTTTCTTTTTTTGTTCATTACTGAGCTTCTTACTCATTTGATCACCTCTCTTTATTTTCAACCTCCGGGACATGATGCCTGTCCCCATGTCCCAAATGAGTAGCAAAGGAAATATAGATAAAGATATGATTTTTTACGGAATTATCTTTTTAATACTTGTGATGGGTGCAGTTGCTGCTGTATATCAGAACGAGATACCTATAGCTGTTTACTTTGGATTTAATATTTTTGCTTTTGGGATGGTTATATCTGAATTAGTAAAGCAATTACATAGAACTTTTGGAAGTCTTCTTCTTTTTATTTCGATTGGTTTATCAGTAATAATACCGATTAACATAGAAAGTACGGAAATAATGACAAGATACAACTATTTTCTACCTTTCGCTGCAATAGCTATATCACTTTGTATATTTGACATAAAAGAGAAATTTATAGCAATAAAAAATGACAGAGAGGAAGCCTAGTAGTTACTACATATAATACTGAAATATAAGAGTGATTTCATATAACTTTTGTAGTATTATTGACTTATACAAAATACCTATCATAAATAACTTATAATAAAGAGAAAAATTAAAGTTAAAGAAAGTAACGTAGTTAAACCACAAACTAAAAGATGGTTTAGGTAAAAACTAATATTTTGAAATATATGGGTATTCTAACCAGAAAAACAACATGACATTTTTTCATGTTGTTTTTCTTTTTTTAAACCTATTAAAGGGGGTGATTTAAATAGAACTATAAGAAACGAAGTAACTTCGAAAAATATTTAAAAAGGGAGGAAGTCAGGTGTCAAAAGCTAAATACTTTCCGATTTTAAAATGGAAATCCGGTGAAAAACAAGCACTAACTAAGCTATCAGATGATATTAAGGATGGAATAGCACCAATAATTGAAATAGTTGAACCAGATGATTTTTCAAATATAATTTCATTTACTAAGGAATTACACGGAATTAATAGAATTTATTATGACTGCAGCTATATCGAAGAAGGAAGTGAGGGATACTTAGAAAATCTAATATTCCAAGCAGCCCGTGAAGAATTATCAATATTTCCTGTTTTGTCTTATGATGAATTTAAATATAGGTCTAATAATTTCATCGAGATAAGTTCAGAAATACTTGTAAAAGTTCCCATTCCTGTTGACTTTGAAGGCGATTCATACGAGAAAATATTTTCATTACTTGATACATGGAAAAGTAAACATGGGTTAAAAGTAAGTATTTTATTAGATTTAGGACTTGTGGAGGATAGAAGCAGTGCCAACAGACAATTCGCGGAACTAAAACGGGTTCTTGGAGATTATATTAGAAACTCAAGTTTCCAAAATATTATAATTGGAATTACTTCTTTCCCAGATGATCTCTCAAACATACCATCTGGTGGTGAAGCCTTTTATACAAGATATGATATTAAGATCTTTGAAATGTTAGTGAGTTCAAAAGATTATAATGATTTAAGAGATTTTATTAGTTACTCAGATTACGGTGTAACGAAATTTACTGACTCTGAGATAGATTTTTCAAGGTTAAGATACGGGATACTTCCCAAGGCTAGATACACTACAGATGATAGTTACTGGATTTCAAAAGGACAAAGAAATAATGAAACGAAGGAATGGATAAAAAATCACCAGTCACTAGCTCAATCTATTTATAATTCTCAATATTACTTTGGTGAAGACTTTTCATTCGGTGATTATGATATCATGGAAAGAGCGTTGGGCCATGTTAAAGACAATCCAGAAAAAAAGGTCGGACCAGGTGGTAACACTAATTGGGTAACAAATGCTGTTTCTCATCATATAACAGTTGTAGTGAATGAGCTTTCCAGGATTTTCGATTTTTCAAAGTTGACTTAACAAAGGTCACAATAGTCTCAGAATCTATTGACTCAGTGACTATCTTAGACAAGTCTCTTCTAGTTTTACTATTAATACCCTTGGTAATACCATTTTGACTTAATAAGCTTATTAACTCTGGTTTCCAAAGCATCAGACAAAGGTTAAAGATACTTACAGAATCATTTAGTTTTGGTTCTTTGATGACATTTACTTTAAATGTATTATCTTTATTACTGCTATTCACACTATAAATACCCCACCACTTAGGAACTATTTCTACAGCCTTGTTTAAGTGTTTCTCAGAAACAACTAAAGTTACAGTGTCAAACACTTTATTATAATAATTAACTTGGGTTTGAAGTCGTTCTAGTGTATCATGTTCGCTTTTGATTTCAAACCCATGTATTTTACCATTGATGACCGCTATATCCATGATTGCAGATCCAGAACAAACGTCTAACTCATGTACTATAATCGTGCTTGGGTCATTTATGAATTCTGGTGTTTTGAAAAACTCATTCATTAATATAATCCGTATATCCTTATCATACAATCCCATTTCCTCTCACTCCTAGCAAGAAAAATTTGTTTAAATAAATTATAGCTATCAGATTTACTAATATCAAACATTAAATTGATATAACAACCTTTACTATTAATAAAGATAATTATTAGTACCTACGCTTTTTTTACTATTATTTTTACTCATTAAATAACATACGCCAGTATCAAAACTATTAGAACTACTCCTTTAAAACATACAATATAATGTACAAACTACCTACATCATTCCCAATAAATACGATTAATCTTTTAGGCTTCATATATTCTTTATTAAATATTATCTACATGACTCAATTACTCACTAAAATACATTACTAATACTGAATTAGAACATTATAGACTTAGTAGGTTAATAACTATTACAATAGATTTCTGTTCTATTGCTCAATTTATCTAACATACTAATATCGATGGAAACTAACTCATTTACGGGGACAGCCAACATGTGAAGTAATTTGCTAAAGATTTGCCCCGCCTTAGCATGAGTACAATCCCTACACATGTTATGCTGTAATAGCAAAAAGACCCACCCCACTTCCCATTTTCCCTACAGAAGTCCCCCCTCACATTTAGCACTTTTGACGAATATCATCCCGTACCTCTACATGGTAAGATAACTCCGACTACAAAACTTATTAAATTAGGATTATTCCGCAATAAGGAGGTGTGATTTAAGGCGAATTTCATTACCTTTTTTTCTGTTAACTGTTAAATTCCACTAAAAGTAATACTCCTTTACCTCATCAAACCACAACAAAATATCTACTATTAAATCGCGTCTCTACATAATTAATTTCTGCTAACTAACAGGAAGGGGTAAGCGAAAGAAGCCTGATCGGAATTCAATTTATATAAGTTTTGTACTTACCAACACTATTCTTGGGAGGTAACAATATGAAAAAAGCCTTTAAAATGTTAGTTAGTGTAATTGGATTTACAATCTTGATTTCACTAGCCATGACCGTTTTTGATACGAATGAAGCGTCTGCCTATAACTGGACTCGTACGCTACAAGAAGGTTCCAGTGGAAATGATGTGCGAGAGCTACAAATAAGAGTAGCTGGCTGGGCTGCAGATTCCCCTAGAAAAACATATCTCGCGGTTGATGGACATTTTGGTCCTGCTACAAAAGCAGCGGTCAAGCGATTCCAAAGGGCTTACGGATTAGTAGCAGATGGAATTGTTGGTCCTGCTACACAGGCAAAATTAAATAGTTTAGAACGTTCAACTGGAACGAAGAACTTTGCGTATAGTGAATTTTACTCAACTGATGGCAGTGTCTTTAGTGGTGGAAAAGTATCCGCTACGACGGTTAGAGAAAATGTTCGGAGACAGATGTATAAACTCGAAGCCGTTCGCGTTAAAATTGGAAACAAACCAATCGTCATCAATTCTGGATTTAGAAGTGTTGCCCTGAATAATCGAATTCCAAATGCTTATTATAACAGCATGCATATGTATGGGGTTGCCGCTGATATTAAAGCTCCTGGTGTTTCCTTAACCACTCTATTAAATGCAGCGAAATCTTCCGGGTTTAGTGGGGCTTATAATGGAGGTACGTATATCCATCTCGATAGCGGAATCGAATATCCATATGGCGAACAGTATTGGTATTGGCCTTAAGTTAAAGTTAATCAACCATAAATAAAATATAATTAAACAGGCGCACTATCTCCACAAGAAGATAGTACGCCCGTTCTTTAGTCTAGAGATTTTCTAAAACTTATTCAATCGTTTCTCTTGTAAACTTCGGTGCATACTCTGCTGCTAATTTGATACTTTCTTCCAAACTAACACTTGATGCAACGTTTTTCCCAGCGATGTCAAATGCGGTACCATGGTCGACAGATGTTCTTAAAAATGGTAACCCATTTGTAATCGAGATAGTTCGGTGAAAGTCGGTCATCTTGGCAGCAATATGCCCTTGATCATGATATAGAGATAAGACGGCATCATAATTTCCTTGTAATGCCTGGTAAAAAACAGAGTCTGCTGGAACTGGACCAACGGCATTAATTCCATGTTGTACGGCTGCTTCAATACCTGGAACGATTTCTTCTACTTCTT
Organism: Ornithinibacillus halotolerans; assembly: GCF_014637405.1. Lineage (GTDB taxonomy): Bacteria > Bacillota > Bacilli > Bacillales > Amphibacillaceae > Ornithinibacillus > Ornithinibacillus halotolerans. The sequence continues at coordinate 21,362 of NZ_BMEY01000028.1, read as the reverse complement.
CCATTCCAAATAGGCCACCTTCCCCACCATGTGGATTTAATGCTGCGACAGCAATTTTTCGTTTCTCCACACCTAGACGCTCGAGGGCTTGATCACAGCGAACAAGATAATCACGAATCCGTTCTTTTGTCATTTGCGTTATTGCATCTTTTAAGGATAAGTGACGTGTTAAGAAAAATATCCGCAAATCACGAACTTGAAACATCGTTAATGGATCTTTCGTATTGGTTAGGGACTCGAGCATTTCTGTATGCCCAATATAAGGAACTCCTGCTGCTTTTAGCGATTCTTTATTAATCGGTGTTGTCGCTAACGCTTGTACGCTACCTGTTTTAGCTAGCGTTACAGAAGTTTCCACGTATTCGTAAGCTGCGCGACCACATTGTGCTTGAACGACGCCATATTCTAGTTCATCCATATTAATGTTTTGAAGGTCAATTAAATCAATCGTTCCATATTCGTACAGTCCTTCTTCTGGAGATGCAATAACATTGACTTGTAAATCCTTTTCTACAATCTGTATTGCTTTTTCCAGAACACGTAAATCCCCTACCACTAGAGGTTTGCACATATCATAAATCTCTTTATTGTTTAACGCTTTTGCTGTAATTTCAGGGCCAATTCCTGCTGGATCCCCCATTGGAATGGCAATAATTGGTTTTTCACTCATTGTCTTCTTCCCTCCACGTAAGGAAAATAATGCTTAATCTATATCTAATATTACTGGATAGAACGCAACTTACCAAACGTAAAAAGAAGCATGAGAATCATCCCCATGCTATCCTTCCTACCTCTCACTACCATAAATAATATTATTCTGCTTTCGTGCTTCTTCTGTGATGGAAAGTGTGAGTAAGCTCAGTTCTTTTAATCGATTATATTCCTCATTGTTTTGACTGGTAATAATCTGTAAAAAGTTAGTGATTTCATACTGCATATTATCTTCTAAACTATACGTCTGTATAGGTTCTTCCTGACCAGAAGAGTTATCAATATATTTCATATCCAATATCGACCCAGCATCATCAAAAAGAATACTTCCATTTTCTCCTTGAATTTCGCACGGGATATAGGATGTGGAGATTTTAGAACACATGACTGTAGAGACAAAATTATCATATTCTAAGGTAAGTGTTCCGCTCCCATCTACTCCAGACTCCAACATATTAGCAACATAGGAGACCTGCTTCGGTTTTCCAAACAGGCTAACCGCAAGAGCTAAAGGATATATTCCCAAATCCGTAAGTGCTCCCCCTGAAAATTCCGCAGTAAATACATTTGGTCTACCACCAGCAAGGTATTCTTTATATTTAGAAGAATAACGATTTCGATGGAGAATAGTGGAAGTGACAGGACCAATTTTTTCAACTGCATGTTTTAACACTTCGAAATTAGGCGTATGAATGTTTCGGATCGCCTCAAATAAATATACACCGTTTTCCTCTGCTACTTGAAATGCTTCTTGAAATTCTTTCGTATTTGAAAATATAGGTTTTTCACAGATAACATGTTTTTTATGTTGTAGAAATAACTTTGCCTGCTCAAAGTGTAAAGAATTTGGAGATGCGATATAAATACAGTCTAATTTATCACTCTTAGCCATTTCCTCCAAGTCTGTATATACAAAAGGAGCTTGATGTTTTTCTGCAAAATCCTTTACCTTCTGTTCGGAACGGGAATAAACAGCAGTGAGCGTGAAGTTATTTACTTCCTGTGATGCTTGAATAAAAGAAGAGGTTATCCAGCTCGTTCCAACCGTACCAAAATTCATTTCCTCAACCCCTTATATAATTGATAAGTTTAAAACAGCTGGTTTTCCACAAATAGAAAACCAGCTCTGTTCGTTTAGTTTTTGTTTGCAAACTCATTCATTAATCGTTTCATTTCCGCTGCAACTTCACCTGGCTTTTCTGCCTTTGTAATCGCACTTCCTACGATTACTGTATTTGGTGCTTTTTCTAATACATCTGGCAGTGTTCCCAAATCAATCCCACCAGCAACGGTTACCTCAAATGGAAAATCTTCAACTAGGGCGAAGTGACTTACATCGAATTTCCCTTCACGCTGCTTGTCTTTTCCGATGTGAAGACTGACTAAATCGACACCTAGTTTTTCTAATTCCTTGATTCGCTCTGGATTCGATACTTCCAGTAAATCTACCATGATTCTCGTGTTATATTCTTTTGCTACTTTCATCATATCTGAAATCGTTAAGTCGGAAGATAAAGCCATCACTGTTGTAATATCTGCTCCTGCTTCAAACGCTTGAATAGCTTCATGTCCGCCCGCATCCATCGTCTTCATATCTGTAACGATTACCTTTTCTGGGTATGCTTTTTTTACTTCACGGACAAACGCCATCCCGTATTCCTTAATAACACTCGTACCAACTTCGATCCAATCAATCGATTCTCTAGTCTCATCAATAATACGTAGGCATTCTTCTTTTGTTAAACGATCCAATGCTAATTGTAAGTTCATTTGTAAAACACTCCTCATCTTTCTATATTTTCCTTTTCACCTAGAAAGATTTTTACATCTTCTAAATATGGTAATCCTTCATTATCACCTTTTACACTGACAACCATTGCCCCAACGGTGTTACCAAATTCTAGTGACTTTTTCAGATCCCAGCCGTTTAATACACCATACATAAATCCTGCATTAAACCCATCACCAGCACCAACTGTGTCGACTACTTTTCTCGCTTTCTTCGCTTCTACCTTAATCACTTCATCATTATAATAGCCAACAGAACCTTTGTCTCCTTGCTTAATAGCGACATAAGTAATTCCGATTTCCTTCGCTTTACGAATAATCGCCTCTGGGTCTTTCACTCCCCAGATTATTTCCATTTCTTCATCGCCTGCTAGTAAAATGTCTACATGTGGTAGAATTTCAGAAAGATAGTCTCTTGCTTCTTCCTTGCTCCATAATTTCAAACGAATATTCGGATCGAAGGACACTTTCACACCATGCTTTTTAGCCAAGCTTATTGCTTTTTCAAAGACACGTCGATTAACAGGATCAATCGCTGGATAGATTCCTGTCAAATGTAGAACCTTTGCATTTTTAAAATAGGACTCATCTAAATCTTCTGGAGTTAACGTTAATGTTGGTGATTTATCCCGGTAGTAAAAAGTCCGGACAGAACCATCCTCCATAATTTCTTTAAAATTTAAAGAGGTAGGATATCCTTCCACGAAGTCAACCTGGGATACATCCACTCCTTCACCTCTTGCAAAATTGCGGATATGTGTACCAAACTCGTCCTTCCCTAACCGACTAATCCAACCGGACTTCAGACCAAGCCTCGTGCAGCCAATCGCAAAATTCAACTCCGCTCCACCGACTTTTTTATCAAATGAATTTACAAATCGTAATGGACCTGTCGCCGATGGATCAAAAACAATCATCGCTTCCCCAATTGTAATGATATCGTTCATGTTAGTTCCTCCTGTTATCCGACAATGCTGTTATCTGTTCTTGGTAATAATCTCCGTACCTTGTTCATTTCCAATAATGACAATATCCGCCATATTAACGAATAGCCCTGTTTCCACAACACCTACTAATCCTTTGATCTCTTCATGAAGAAGTTCGGGTTGCTCAATGGCTTGGAATTGACAATCTAAAATATAATTGCCATTATCAGAAACAAAAACCTTTCCATCCTTCATCCTCAAAACAGGTGTAGCCCCTAAATTAGCAATTCGCTTCGCAGTGACTTCATAGCCAAATGGCACCACTTCTACTGGTAATGGAAATTTCCCGAGCGTTTTTACTAATTTCGTTTTATCAGCAATTACGATAAACTTTTCTGCAAGGATATCTACGATTTTCTCTCTAACGAGGGAACCGCCTCCACCTTTTGCCAACTGAAGTTCAGAATCGATTTCATCTGCCCCATCAATTGCTACATCAATTTTTTCCACGTTTGAGAAATCAACTAACGGGATGCCAAATTCCTTTGCCCAGCCTTCTGTTCGTTTCGATGTCGGTACACCTTGTATAGTTAGACCATCTTTCACAAGTTCACTGACCTTTTTCATCATCCAATAAACAGTGGATCCGGAACCTAGTCCTATCGTCATCCCATCCTCAATATATTCTACAGCCTTTTCACCAGCTAACTTTTTGTACATCTCTAATTGTTCCATTATAATGTCTCCTTTCCCATAGGAAGTAAATAACTCCAGCAACTGGACTGGAGTTATTTATATCCCATTCTATCTAAAATAAGCTCGGATTAATTAGCTTCGGTATAAAGAATGCAATATCCGGGAAGAACGCGACAAATAGGAGCACGACTAGGATAATCGCAATATAAGGAAGCACTGCCACAAAGGAGCGTTCGATTGACATCTCTCCAATTTTCGATGCCAATAATAAACATAATCCATAAGGTGGCGTAATTAGTCCAACCGCTAATGTAATAACAACAATTAATCCTAAGTGAACAGGATCAATACCAAACGCTGTTGCAGATGGTAAGATTACCGGCACAAACAAGATCATCGCTGGAATCGCATCCATAAATGTACCAATAAATAGGAAGAATGCAATGATAATAATTAAGAATACTGCTTTAGAACCAATATTATTAGCAAAGAAATCTTGAGCAAGAGCACTTAACTGATAGTAACTCATTAATTCACCAAGCGCACTTGCAGCCGCTAAAGCAAATAAAGATAATGAGCTTAGTGCCAATGTATCAAAAAGAATCTTTGGTATATCTTTTAGTTTCAATGTTTTATAGAAAAACATACTAATTAATAGTGTATATAAGGAAGCAATTGCTGCTGCTTCTGTTGCCGTAAAGATTCCTGTCGTGATTCCACCAATAATAATAATGATGGTGAATAATGCTGGAGCCGATTCTAGAGATAACTTAATAAGTTTACTAAGTTCTGCTCGTTTGGACTTCGGATAGTTTCGTTTAAGAGCCACAATGTAGATGAATACCATCATTCCTAGTCCAATTAAAATACCAGGGACAATTCCACCTAAAAATAGTGCACCAACGGAAGCGTTAGCGATCCCAGCAAAAATAATCATTGGAATACTAGGTGGAATAACAACACCGACTGTGGAAGAAGCTGCTGTTACTGCAACTGCTGTCTCCGTATCATACCCATTTTTCTTCATACTAGGAATTAAAATCTTCCCTACGCCTGCTGTATCTGCTTGGGATGCTCCAGATACACCAGCGAAAAGCATTGAAACTAGTATATTCGCATGAGCTAGTCCACCACGAATAGAACCAACAAGTGCAAGAGCTAATTCAATTAGTTTAGTAGAAATTTTACCAGAATTCATTAAGTTAGCTGCTAGAATGAATAAAGGAACAGCTAATAATACGAAAGAGTCTAGTCCGTTTAACATTTTCATTGGAACGGTAATCTCAGGAACATATGGAATGTTCATGATTCCTAATAAAGCGACAATCCCAATAACAAAGGCGATAGGGACTCCAATCAGCATTAAAATGATGAATAAACCAAGCAGTATGAATCCCATTATGCTTGTCCCCCTTTCCATTCCTTCAGATGACCAATCATATGGTTAATCGTATAAATAACCATCGTTCCACCCATAATTGGTATCGCAATCCAAACATAGCCCATTTTTAATTCTGGTATCGATGTCCAATTGTAGTTCCAGAACTGTTGGCAAACTTGAATACCATAGACAAAAATCGCAGAATTAAATAGTAATAAAACTAAATCATTAAATAACTTTACAGAAATTAATTTTTTACCCGTTAATTTTTTCAGAAGAATATCGAAATTGAAGTGTTCGCGACGGTTTACCATAACTGCAGCACCCATAAACATAGCCCAAATAAATGTATTTGAGGCCATTTCTACTGTCCATATGGCAGATATACCTAAATGTCTAGTGGTTATTTGATACAAAATTACGATAAAGAAGACGGATAAAAACATAACCCCTAACGTGATCTGTATTTTCTCAAGTATGTTAACAAAGCGTTTCATCGTAATCCTCCTATAAAACTAAAGGGGGGCTAGTATTGCCCCAACCTTTAGCTAAATAATCATTTATGATTATTCTGTTTCTCTAATTTGTTTTAATAGTTCTTCTGCGCCAATGTCTTTAGCAGCTTGATCTTGTAATGGTTTTGCTAACTCGATAAATGGAGTACGATCAATTTCATTAACCTCTGCACCTTCATCGATAGCTTTTTGTTTATACTCTTCTTCTTGTTTATAAACTGCTTCTCTCTCTGCTTCAACAGATGCTTCTGCTGCTGCAAGAATCGCATTTTGTTGTTCTTCAGTTAAAGAATCAAATTTTTTCCCATTTACAAGTAAGAATCTAGTTGTATAGTCATGGCCAGTTTCTGTGATAAATTTACCATTATTTGTTGTATGGTGGTTCTGTTGTACAAAGTATGGGTATGCATTTTCTGCTGATTTTACAACGTCTTGTTGTAGCGCTTGATATAATTCACCCCATGCCACGTCTGTTGGAACAGCACCAGCTTGTTTCCAATAATCAGCAACAATACCAGATGTTTGTGTTCTAATTGTCATACCCTTTAAGTCATCCATCGAGTTAAGTGGCTTACTTCCATAATAGTGACGAACACCTGCAGACCAGTAACCAACTAGTTTGAAATCATTGTTCGATTTTTCATTAATTAATTCCGCCATCTTTTGACCAACTTCACCATCTACAACTGTTTCCCAGTGATCATAGCTTTCAAATAAATACGGTAATGCGAATAAGTCTACTTCTTTAATTCCTGTTGATGTCATGAAACCAGGTGATACAAGGACAACATCCGCTGCACCAAGTTTAAGTTTTTCTACTAATTCGGATTCTTCCGTACCAATTGTACCTGCATGAACTTCTACTTCAATTTTTCCATCTGATTCCGCTTCAGCAACTTCTTTAAATTCTAATAAACCAGCTTGGTATGGATTTTCTTGGTCTGTTTGGTTATGTGCTGCGATAATTTTGATTTTGCCATCTTCACTATTTGAGCTATCATCACCACATGCAGCTAATACTAGCGAAACAAATAAAATTAAACTAAATGCTAAAAACTTCATCTTCTTTGTCATTATGTTTTACCCCCAAATTTTGTGTAAATAATTATCCTTGCTTGATCTTATTAAACTCGTCTATATATTGTCTTGCTGTATTCGTCAATTGTTGATAATCTTCTTCTGTTTGTAATTTACTTACATTTACTAGATTACTACCGATACCGACGGCCATCCCCCCTTTTGTAAAGTAATCATTCATGTTTTCCAATGTGATCCCACCTGTAACCATGAGTGGAATGTGAGGTAGTGGACCATGGACACTCTTAATGTAGTCCGGCCCAAACACATTAGCTGGGAAAACTTTGACCATCTGAGCACCGTTTTCATACGCCGTTAAAATTTCCGTCGGTGTTAACGCACCAGAAATATTTAATACCCCGTAACGATTCGTTAACCGTAATGTGTCGACATTAACCGTTGGCGAGACAATGAACTTAGCTCCAGCAATAATCGTTGCTCGTGCTGTTTCCGGATCTAACACCGTACCAACACCGATTAATACATCATCATCAAATGCAGCAACCGCTTTCTCTACTAGATTCGTTACTCTTGGTGTTTCTGCTGTAATTTCAACCGCCTTCACCCCACCTCGAGATAATGCCTCGATAATTGGAACGATATTACTTTCATCCGCTTTCCGAATCACGGCTACAATTGGATTTTCTTTTAATTTCTCTAACACATTCATCTGCAATCCTTCTTTCTGTTATTCCAAATTAGCATGTCTACCTTTTAGTTTTTCGTGGTCTTGATCCCCACTTTTTTCCATGTTATACACAATTAAAGCATCTAGTAATAAATGGGCAGACTGGTCAAATTGACTACCTAATGGCTGGATCGTTGTTGGTTCTTCTGGATTACGTTTCTTCGTAGCTGCTGGAATAGTGACGACACAATCACTCACTTTTCCAATTTTAGAATCCGCAGCCGTCGTCACTAAAGCAACCTTTGCTCCAGTTTCTTTTGCTTTGTTGGCAAAGTTTACTAGTGTTCCTGTATTTCCTGAACCGGAGATAAGTAAAAGAAGATCTCCAGACCCAATACTTGGTGTTGTCGTTTCGCCGACAATAAACACGTCGTACCCTTTATGCATTAATCGCATCCCGAATACTTTTCCAATTAAGCCAGAGCGGCCAGTTCCCGCGATGAATACTCGATTGGCCGTTGTTAGTTCATCATGTAATTGAACGACTTCTTCTTCTTTCACTCGTTCTAATACGGTAGAGATTTCTGTTGCAACCGCTTTAATTATTTCCTTCACTCGTAACAACTCCCTTTCCTTCGTTCCTAGTAGATTCTATTAAAGAAGAACGAACAATGAGTTCTGGTTCAAAACGAAATACTTCTTCACTTGATGTATTTTGTTTATTAATTTTTTCGAATAGTAGATAGGCTGCCTTTGTCCCCATTTCAAACGCAGGTTGGGCAATGGATGTAATTGCTGGATAATAGAGATTGGCAAAAGGCACATCATCAATTGCAACAATTCCCAAATCTTTCGGAATATGAATCTCTTTTTCTTTCGTATATTTTAGGACCTCATAGAGTGCCAAGTCATTCCCCGCGATAATGGCATTTGGCGGATCCGGTAATGCGAGTAACGTATCAAGCGCTTGTTGCATATTCTTCACTTCTGTACTCTGGATATATTCCGGATTGATAGTAAGTCCATTCGCTTTCATCGCTTCCTTATACCCAAGTATTCGCTCCCGTCTTGGGGTGATAAGCTCTGGATTTTCCGGCAAAATTAAGCCAATTTTTTCATAACCATTTCTAGTAAATTCGTTAACTGCCATTGTTGACGCTTTCATATTATCTAGTAAAATAGCACTTACCTCTAGTCCAGGTACATACCGGTCAACAAAGACAATCGGATAATTCTCTTTTAGCATTTGATTATACGTTTCGACATTATCACCAGTTGGAAAAATGATGATCCCGTCTACTTGTTTTGCCCGAAGCATATCCATATATTTCTTTTCTTTTTCCGCATCATCATCTGCGTTACAAACAATGACATGAAAATCATGTTGATTACAAAAGTCCTCGATCGCACGAATAACTTGCGTTGAAAATACATGAAGTATGTTTGCAGTAATGACACCGATTGTTGTCGTCGACTTTTGCTTTAAACTTCTCGCCAAGAAATTCGGCTGATACCCTAATTCTTCAATGGCTTGTTCAATCTTTTTCTTCGTTTTTTCAGCCATGTAATCATACCGCTTATTTAAGTACTGAGAAACCGTACTTTTAGAAACCCCCGCATGTTTTGCAACATCAGTAATAGTTACCGTTTTCATTTCTCTGCTCCCATGAAACTTATTCATCTATCTCTTGTTCATCTTTCTCTACTAAACCGATTTACTAAACCGATTTAGTAATAGTATAAATCATATGTAAACGCTTTACAATAGTTATTTAATTATTTTTTTGAAAGGTTTTAAAATTGCAGATTTCTGAGGTGTTGTCTTACGATACATGTTGCCTGTCCCCTTAAAGTGACAGGCACTCTTTTCTAATATAAAATAAGATTAATAGACTAATAGAAACGGTGATTGGATTGTTTAAAATCTTACTCATAGAAGATGATTTAAGTTTATATAACGAAATACAAGAACGGTTGGCACAATGGTCATATGATGTGTATGGTATTAATGATTTTAGTAGGGTCATGAAAGAATTCACGGAGGTAAACCCTGACTTAGTAATCATCGATATTCAATTACCAAAGTTCGATGGTTTTCATTGGTGTAGAAAAATACGAAGTCATTCAAAAGTGCCAATCATATTTTTATCCTCCCGGGATCATCCAACCGATATGGTGATGGCGATGCAACTTGGTGCAGATGACTTCGTACAAAAGCCATTTCATTTTGAAGTCCTCATTGCCAAAGTCCAAGCTGTATTAAGACGTGTATATAACTACAGTATGGAACAACAAGTAATGATAAAGGTTTGGAATAATGCAACGGTTGACTATGTCAAAGGAACGGTACAACATCGTTCAGGTACGATTGAATTAACAAAAAACGAAATACATATTTTAAAAGTCTTACTCGAACACACGAACCAAATCGTTAGTCGTGAGGAGCTTATTAAACGATTATGGGATGATGAGCGGTTTGTTAGTGATAATACATTAACAGTAAATGTTAACCGGTTGCGTAAGCGATTAGAGGAAATTGGGTTAGGAAAATATATTGAAACAAAGGTTGGGCAAGGTTATATGGCTATAGAAGAGGATATAAATGAATGATTAAAGATTTTATCGTCGAGCGATTGACTTGGATTCTATTTATTGGCATGCTTTTGGGGTTATTTCTTCTAGTAGGATATTTAGATCCTTCCCTACATTTTAATTCTATCTTATATGTAGTCTTCTTATCGCTAATATTATTTCTGTTGTTTTTATTCATACAATACCGTAGAGAAAGCTCTTACTATCGACGTTTAAAAGATTGGGATCCTCAAGTTGATATGGAAATAATACAAGATGGAAATACTCCATTTGAAAGAATCGTAGAACATGCTATCAAACAACAAGTTAATTTTTCTAAGCATGAAATAAGTCGCCATATTATCCATATTGAGCAAGAAAAAGATGAATTACTGGCTTGGATCCATGAAGTAAAAACCCCTCTTACCACTATAAAATTAATGCTTGAAAAAGTAGAAGACCAAAAATTAAAAGAACAATTAATGTTTGAGTGGCTACGAATACATTTATTACTGGATCAGCAATTACATCATCGCCGCCTCCCTTCCATGGAAAACGATCTTTATATCGAGCAAATTGATATAGAAAGAATTATTACGCAAGAAATTCAAGGACTAAAATCTTGGTGTTTTCAAAAAGGGATTGGGTTTGACTTATCCTTGGACAAACAGATGGTTCTCTCGGATTCAAAATGGCTGCCTTTTATCATTAGGCAGATTTTGACGAATGCAGTGAAATATAGTGAACAATCCGATGTCGAGATTACTAGTTTTTCTAAGAATGGTCATGTCGTGTTAACCATTAGAGATTATGGTCGTGGAATAGCAGTGAAGGATTTACCACGTATTTTCGAGAAAGGATTTACGTCGACCACTGATCATAAGGACCATCAGGCAACCGGGATGGGGCTATTTCTAACAAAGAAAGTTTCTCAAGCTTTGAAGATAAAGATTACGATTGATTCTAGTTATGGTAAGGGGACAACTGTTTCCTTAATTTTCCCTAGGAAGAATGATTTCCTAGAAATATCAAGCATGTGACAATATTGTCACATGCTTCCTTATTTTGTTCGGGTATTCGAAGGAAAAAATATCGAACGCCGTTTATTCTAAAGATAGAAAGGGGTTTGAAGTAGATGCGGATATTAGAGGCAAATAAAATAGTAAAGAGTTATGGAAATAAGTGGAATCGGCAAGAGGTGTTAAAAGGGATTGACTTGGAGGTAGTGAAGGGTGAATTTGTAGGAATCATGGGTCCTTCTGGTTCAGGTAAAACGACATTACTCAATGTTCTTTCTTCCATAGACCGTGTTACCCAAGGCTCCATTCGAGTGGAGGGAAAAGAGTTTACTTCGATGAAAGATAAACAATTAGCCGAATTTAGAAAACGTCACTTAGGATTTATCTTTCAAGAGTATCATCTACTAGATACACTAACGGTGAAAGAAAATATAATGCTCCCACTAACGGTAAATAAAATTCCGAAAAAAGAAGCACAATTGATGTTTGAACGGGTCGTAAAGGAATTAGGAATTATGGATGTACAGGATAAATATCCAAATGAAATTTCTGGGGGGCAGAAACAACGAGCATCCGCAGCGCGTGCATTCGTCCATGAGCCTAGTATTATTTTTGCCGACGAGCCTACAGGTGCACTGGATTCCAAATCAGCAGCAGATTTGCTTAAGAAATTAAGTGACTTAAATGAAAAGCTGGCTGCTACGATTGTGATGGTAACACATGATCCTTCAGCTGCGAGCTACTGTAGTCGTGTCATCTTTATTAAGGATGGACAGATTTTCACAAAGTTAAATCGAGGAGAGGATTCAAGGCAGGCGTTCTTCCAGGACATCATCAAAACACAAGGTGTGTTAGGTGGGGTGCAGCATGAGCTTTAAGTCTCTCATTTTTAGGAGTTTGCTTAAGAATCTTAAAAATTATTATTTGTATGTCTTTGCCCTTGTGTTTAGTGTTGCACTGTATTTTGCTTTTGTTACACTTCAGTATGATCCTGCAATGGACGTGGCATCAGGTACCATTAAAGGGGAAGCGGGAATAAAAGCAGGTTCGGTTTTGTTAGTTACTATTGTCGCTATTTTTCTTATTTACGCGAATAACCTTTTTATTAAACGAAGAGGAAAGGAAATTGGATTATATCAATTAGTTGGTATTTCAAAAGCCCGTATTTTTCGGATTATTAGTGTAGAGAATTTTATTCTTTATTTTGGTTCGATGATTGTAGGGATATTTCTCGGATTTTCCTCCTCTAAATTGATTATGATGATTTTATTGAAAATCATCGGGATAGATGAAGTAGCAGCGTTAACGTTTTCTATGGAAGCATTGATTCAAACAGTTGTTATTTTTGCCGCTATCTATTTCATTATTGCAGCTATTAACTATGTTTTTATTAAACGACAACGGATTCTTTCTCTGTTCCATGCTACATCAAAAACAGAAGAGAAGCGTTATAAGGTTTCCATATTGGAAATTATCATCGGTATTCTCGGGCTCGGCTTAATTATATTTGGTTATTATTTGTCATCACAAATGTTCAATGGCAAGTATATGTTTCATTTGTTTTTGGTCATGCTATTGATCCTCGGTTCCGTTATTGTAGGGACGTATTTCTTTTATAAAGGATCTGTTCGATTTCTTTTTTATCTCATTCGAAAAAAAGATAATGGCTATCTCTCCGTGAATAAGGTCTTATCCTTATCATCGATTATGTTTCGGATGCGGTCGAATTCGTTACTGTTAACCATTGTAACGACAGTTTCTGCTCTAGCTATTGGCTTGCTATCACTCATGTATATTTCTTATTATTCTGCAGAAAAGCAAGCGAAAGAGTTTATCGTGTATGATTTTTCTATCCCAGATAGAGCTCATGCTAAACAATTTACGGATACACTAGACGAAATGGGCATTTCCTATTCTGTTACGGAGATGGACATCTTCACCGCAGCCGTGAATGGAACAAATATTATCGAAACCGACATGGATGAGATGTTGGCACATGATGATTTGAATATCCCACTAACTTTTATACCAGACACGCAGGTCGAAGGGATAGATGTTTCAGAGGATGAAGCCGTATTAGCGAAAACTCATGCAACGATTCGAACAATGATGACCTTTCATACAGGGAATTTTACTGTATTGGGAACAACTGATTCCTATGACTTGGAATTAATAGATATTCATGATCACTATATTATCCCGTTACGTTTGACGAATAGCGGCTTTCCAGCTGTCATAGTTGATGAAGAAATGTTTCAACAAATAAAGAACGACCCCAATCCAGAAGTGCATAACCCATTTTCGGTATCGATTGGCGTAAATATAGTAGATAAAGCGGATATCGTGAAGTCAAATGAGATTTTCCATTCTACTGGTGTAAGTGAGTGGTCGGGACATGAGTCACAACTTGATCACTTTATCCATCAAAAACAGGATATGGGATTTGCAATGTTTGTTGTTGGCTTTCTAGGGTTAACATTTTTAATTACTTCCGGATGTATCCTTTACTTCAAACAAATGGATGAGGGAGAACAAGAAAAACCGAGTTATTCTATATTAAGAAAATTAGGCTATACGAAAACAGAATTACTTAATGGAATCAAGATTAAGCAACTATTTAACTTCGGAATACCACTCGTTGTCGGATTATGCCATAGTTACTTTGCCGTAAAATCAGGCTGGTTCTTCTTCGGCACCGAATTATGGACACCGATGATTATTGTCATGGTACTGTATACACTCTTGTATTCTATCTTTGGGATACTTTCTGTTATGTACTATAAGAAGCTAATCAAAGATGCCTTATAGTATGAGCGTGGGGACAGGTTTGTTGTCCCGGATAGCATTAACTAATCGTGAAATTTCTTAAATCACCAGCTTTAGCCACAAAAACGCAGAGGTTTCATCATCCTCTGCGTTTTTAATTTTTTATACTATACTCTTCCATTAAAATACCACTACTTCCAAACTTCATCTAATTTATCCGAATAGAAATCAATTGCTTTTTGATAACTTATAATTTCAGGGTCTTTTGTTGTTTCTATTAAGCATTTTAGTAGCAACTCCATTGCTTTACTATGTTCGTGCAAATTATATAAGGTCATCGCATAGAACGTTTGAATTGCTTTATTATTGGGGAATAATTCGATTCCTTTTAATAAAGTACTTTTTGATTTTTCATATTCGCCTAATGTTCTATATGTACTACCTAATCCCAATAAGGCACCTTCCAGTTCCATTGAAGGCAACCCTAACCTGATTGCTTTTTCATAAAAAGGGACTGCTTTCGCTTCTTCTCCTAATAAGTCAAAACTCCAAGCACACTGATAGTTAATCGATGCATGATCAGGAAACTCCTGTACCAATTTTAAAAGTAGCTCGTTAGATTCTTTGTAATTTCCATTCTTCCGTAAATCAATTGCATTACCTAACTCTTTTTCCATCACTTTCATCTCCAATGATAATTCTGGTTCTTTCATAAAGTCGATCTCTTGTTGTATCTCATACTGTACGATGCACTATTCAAATTGTTAGCTTTATAATCCGAGTCTGGCACCTACTTCTGCATACTCTATATCTTTTCTTTCTGCATTCCAATTACCCCCTGTTTGTCCATCCCATATTGCTCCTGTTTCAACGAATCCGACAGACGCAAACAACTTCCGGACGGCATCGTTTACCATCCAATATGAAGTAGAAACTGCATCAGCTTTTCCTTGTGGAAACGACTTTATATAATCAATAACTTTCATCATTGCTTGTTTGCCAAATCCTTTGCCTTGATGCTTTTTATCAATCATAAAACGATTAAGTCCATAAGTAGATTTATCTCCATATTTTTCACTTAAAATTGAACTTTCCGCCAGTTCGTAAAATCCAATATCGACATATCCTATGACTTCATCATTTTGCATATAGCAAAGATCATAGGAGGTTTTTCGTCGTTGAGTATCTTTACATAGGCTTTAGCCAAACAATATATGCTGGAATCCACATTTCCTTTCTGCTCGTCTGTTATGCTTAACTCCAACACTACCTCAAAATTATCGGGGTAATTTTTCTTAATTCAATCATTTTTCTTCCCTACCTTCGAAATATAAATAACTTGGCTGAAAGAGTAAAGTATTTATTTGCTTCTTGGCTTCACCAGAAGGAGATGCACTACTCTTCCATTGATCTTTATGCCCTTTAAGCCAAACTATCTTACCTTAGTATCAACTTATGTGACCTTAATGCCAAACTATCTTACCTTACCATCGATCTATGTGCCCTTTAAGTCAAACTATCTTACCTTTCACTAAGCTGCTCCGCTAATTGAATAAGGGTGCAATACTATTGTCGTAAAGCACCCGTTCGTTGAACAACATATTATAATCTCGAACCACACCACGGACAAAAATCAATTCCTATACTTGAAGAACCTCCATCATGAATGATTAATCCGTAGTCATTATCTTTTTCATCAAAAATAATTATTTTATCAGGACATTCAAATGAGTTTTCATGTATATCACACTTTAAATTTGCATGATAGTTCATATCCTCACAGCAATGTTTTTTCATACTTCACTTCTCCTTATATTAGTAAAGCCCCCGTTAGCTTAATCTGAAAGTGAATAAATTCTATCTGTATCACTGTCAATAACAAATTCAACTTCAACATCAACGTCATAAGGTAATTGTTCAAAGTTATGTAGTCTACAAAATACATTAGGAAGGTCTTTTATATCATAGGTTAACTTTTTTGTTTGTAAATATTTTTCTTTAGTTGTTGTTTAGAACATTTTTCACCTGTAAGTAAAGCTTGATGATAATACCCGTCAATTTCAATAATCATAATATCACGACTGGTCGCTTATCAGTCTTATAGCTTAGATTTTTATTAAAGCACTCGTTAACTTGTATATCCACTTACATCGTAGTAAGCATCCTTTGTAATGACCAATTCATTCAATTCGTCTTCATTTTCAAAAAATAATATTTGGGCATTAGGGTCCATCTTCTCCCATCTTCCTTAATAAGTTACACTGACCGTTTATAAAACAAATATATAAATATATCAAATTATTTACAAAAATGAATAAAAAGGGTTGAAATTATTTCTTATGAGCGTATAATTACAGTTAATTTAATTTTTGAGAATTTTATCGAATAGTTTTACTATTTTAAAAAAAGGAGGACAATTAACAACAAGGAAAGCAGAAGGACACCTTTAGTCATCTTTTACAAAGATAAAACTGAACCGTCCTACTATTTGATTAAAAATGGAAAATCAAGAAAGGTTGGTACAGCATGAAAATTACAAATATCAAAGTTGAAAAATTAAAATTAGAACTATTCAAGCCATTTACTGTTGCTCTCGGAACCATTGAAAATGTGGAAACCTTACTTGTCAAAGTAGAAACTGATGAGGGAATTTATGGAATTGGTGAGGGAGCTCCTTTTGAATATGTAACAGGAGAAACGTTAGAAACAGCTATTTCTACTGCACAACTGCTTGGAAATCGAATCATCGGTCAGAATCCATTAAACATAGAAGTTATTCACGAGTTGATGGACAGGACGATTGTTGGGAACACTGCAGCAAAGGCAGCACTAGATATTGCCTTATTTGATTTAAAAGGGAAATACATGAATGCCCCACTCTATCAGGTGTTAGGTGGCTACAGTAATTCTTTCCAAACAGATGTGACGATTGGCATTAATACACCGGAAACGATGGCGAACGAGGCGAAAGAACGAGTTGCTCAAGGCTTCTCAATTTTAAAAATTAAAGCTGGTCTTAACCCCGAACAAGATATCGAGGCGGTAGCGCGTATTCGTGAAGCAGTTGGCCCATCAATACGTTTACGAATGGATGCCAATCAAGGGTGGACAGTAGCAGATGCAGTAAAAGTAATCAATACTGTGGAAAGATACCAAGTGGAGGCTGTTGAACAACCATTACCTTTTTGGGATATCGATGGCATGGCATATGTGAGACAAAAAGTAAGCCTTCCTGTGATGGCAGATGAATCAGTCCATTCGCCAGTAGATGCTTTCCAAGTGGCCAAGAAACAAGCTGCTGATGTCATTAATATTAAACTGATGAAATCAGGTGGCCTCTATAAGGCAATGAGTATTAATAACATTGCAGAAGCAGCTGGTATTCAATGTATGGTAGGCTGCATGCTAGAAAGCAAGATTGCTATTACAGCAGGTGCTAGTTTAGTAGCCGCTAAGAAAAATATTACCGAAGCAGATATGGATAGTTTTTTATATGTCAAAGATATCGGAATTAATGGTGGATTACAATTAAATAACGGGAAGATTATCCTTCCAGACACACCTGGACTAGGCATCGATTTAAATCTTTAATATATTATATTCTACATTGCTTACACATAAAAGGAGAGAGAGAACATGGATGCATTATTCACAAGTACAGAAAGTCTACTAGCCATTATGGCCATCACTGTAGCATTAGGATTTTATCTACAACGATTTAAAGGATTAAAAATGTTTGGTCCAGCACTTATCGTTATTATTATTAGTATTATTTTAGCCAATACGAGAATAGTACCATTCAGCGCAGAAGTATATGGTGTCGTGGCAACCTATGCCGTTCCACTATCCATCGCTCTAATGTTATTAAGTGTTGATATTAAAGCAATGCTTAAATTATCGAAGAAACCGATTTTCGCTATGTTGATTGCTGCAACTAGTGTAGCTTTTGTAACATTTATTGCAGGTTTAATCTTTGCTCCAATGATTGATGAAGGCTGGAAGATTGCTGGAATGTTTGTTGGTACATACACAGGTGGTAGCTCCAACTTAACTGCTATCGGTTATGGATTGAACGCATCTCCAACTACTTTTGCTGCTGCAAATGCTGCTGACTATGTGATTGGGATCCCGACATTAATCCTAATGTTCGCCTTCCCGGCAATTGCCGCAAAATCGAAATGGTTCCAAAAAGTATGGCCATACTCTCTACAAGCAAATGCACTAGAGGGCGGCGCTGAAGAATCGGAAGATGGATTTTTAGAAGAGAAAAAATGGAGCATCCAACATATTGCATGGAGCTTCGGAATTGCTTTCGTTATCGTAGCACTTTCAACTTCTCTTGCTGGACTATTCCCAGATTCATTCCAAAGCGCTGCGAAGATTCTATTTGTTACAACGATTGCAGTAGCTGTCGCACAGCTTGGACCAGTGAAGAAACTTAAAGGAAATATGGATCTAGGACTTTTCGTAGCCCTATTCTTCCTAACCATTATCGGTTATATGGTAAATATCCAAGATTTCCTAAGTTCTACTTTAGTCATTGCTCTATTCTGTTTTGTTGTTATTGTACTTACTTTATTATTACATGCAATCGTTTGTCGTATATTTAAAATCGATTATCAATATGTAATTATCTCTATCGTTGCATCGATTGCAGACGGCGCAACTTCTGCTCTAGTAGCCGCTTCTGCTGGCTGGAAATCACTAGTAAGTATTGCTGTTGTCATTGGTGTTATCGGTTCCGTGCTAGGTAACTACTTAGGTATTGGAACAGCTTACTTAATTAAAGCGCTCATAGGAGCATAAGAATACACGAACTGCTCCGCTAACTCGTTTGGCGGGGCAATCCGTAATTAGAGGAGAATTTTTATGGAGAATTTCAAACTATATCGGTCTGGTATACACGATGCAACAATACGCTTGCATGGAAGTGACGTTGAATTCAAAGAACGAAACGTCATGACTAATCAATGGCAAGAACCTGTCCGTTTAAATGAAGATAAAGCTACGGAACTTGAAAACTACTATCATATTAACCTACTAACTATCGCAAAGCACTTGGATGAATTTAGGCAACTTTTTCAACAGGATACCAAAGAAGTCCTAACTTCTTGGGGAGCTACCTATCAAAAACACGATGAAAACACATGGGTTGAAAGGCAAAAAAAATACCCACTTGATGTAGTAACGGTTAATAACGAGCCTGTAGCATTCATTAGTATATCAAGAGAAAATTGTAGTGTTTTCGTGAAAGAGGGTTTTGAAGAGTATACACCAGTAAAACTTTGGAACCAAAACAACATTTCGAAGGCAGGCTTCGGAATACATCTTCATGAGACCGTTATGGTAGAAATGAGAGATACGATCAAACTAGCGACAGATGTTTGGCTTCCAAAAGGAGTAGACGGTCCAGTACCAGTAATTTTAGTAAGAACACCTTATGGAAAATCAATGTATTCCCGTTCCTATACGAATTTTATCCAACGTGGATATGGTGTTGTCATTCAAGATACGCGTGGAAGAGAGGATTCCGAGGGCGATTGGATTCCTATGGCTTCCGAAATTGAGGATGGAGATGACACATTAGACTGGATTGCCGACCAACCTTGGTGCGATGGAAACATTGGAATGATTGGTGCTTCCTATGGTGGGTATGTTCAATGGGCAGCTGCAGCAAGTGGCAACCCACATCTGAAGGCAATGGTTAGTATCGTAACAGCAGGAAGTCCGTTTATTGATATTCCTAGAAAAGGCGGTACCCTTGTTTCCGGTGCATTAGCCTGGGCATTTGCGATGGTTGAAAAAGAATTTAAGCCAGAAAATATGGTCCGTAATGACTGGGATGAGGTTGTTAAAATCCGCCCATTAAAAGATATCCCTAAACGTGCATTAGGAAAAGATGTTGCGTTTTGGGATGATTGGATGTCTCACCCAACCAATGATGAATTTTGGCTTCAGTCTGATTGGTATCAATATAAAGACAAAATAAAAGCTCCCGCCATGATTGTATCCGGATGGTATGATGATAATGGAATGGGGACAACTGAAGCATTAGAAGTGGTTGAAAATTATCCAAGCGAAAATAAGAAAATTATCCTTGGCCCATGGATGCATAACGGGAACACAACTAGGGACATTCAAGGTATTGCACTAGGTAATAATGCCATTCGTTATGACATGGATCTCCATTACCAATTATGGTTTGACCGAAAACTAAAAGGAATTGAGAACAACATCGATGCAAGTCCAGTCGTGGAATACTATGTTAATGGAGATAATGCTTGGACAACCGCAAACCAATGGCCACCTGAAAAGGTTGCTTGGAAAGAAATATACGTAAGTGGTAATGGAAATGCAGTCTCATCTGATGAAGATGGTAAGCTATCGTTTAAAGAAAGTACACAGGATGGATATGATGAATTCATTTATGATCCAGAAAACCCAGCACCACATTTAATCGACCTTTCCGAAAACGAAATTGGTGTTCCAGCCAATTATAAAGACGTTGAAAAGCGATCGGATGTGCTCGTCTACACATCCGATCCACTGGATGAACCGTTAACAATTGCTGGTGATATCTATGTGAATTTTTTTGCATCAAGTTCCGCGAGAGATACCGATTGGGTCGTTCGTTTAACAGATGTAGACGCAGCTGGTAACTCTATCAAGCTAGCAGACGGTGTAATACGTGCTCGATTCCGTAACGGTTATGATAAAGAAGTCCTATTAGAACCAGGAAAAGTTGAAGAGTATATGATACGTACATCTAAAATTGCAAATACGTTCCAAAAAGGACATCGTATTCGTCTTACCATCACATCTAGTGCGGATAGTTTTGTCTTTCCGAACAGTAACACTGGCGAAAATCCAGCAACTGACATAGATAATATAAAAGCCACACAACGAATTTATCACGGAAAACAGTATAAAACTTATGTGAAGTTACCTGTTGTACAAAAAAGTTAGAAGCAGNGGAAAGAAGGCACAATAAGCAGGATAATCAGCTTATTGTGCCTTCTTATAATTATATTTATCTACTAACGCAAAATTTTTGATTGCCATAGAAGAATGAAGTCGCGGGGCAGGTGTGTCTCCCTTGGGGATTCAATCTTCTTTTTCCTTTTTAAATTATATTTTCACCATGACTATCTTCAATTGAACACATTTTTATTAGTAGAATCTGTAATTTTAGATATAGGTTCCCCCTCCCCAATGAAGAGGCTTTTAAAAAATTATTAAATTCCCTTGAATCAAGATGAATCCTCTGCATCCATCTTAAGATGC
>NZ_BMEY01000027.1 GCF_014637405.1 Ornithinibacillus halotolerans | reverse complement strand
AGAGTTCCATCATAAAGGTTCTGTGATAGAAGAACTTTTTAAAAATTACTTTTAAGAGTTTTACTTAAGGTCGGCCTTTTTTAGGCAAAAACGATGGTTGACTTATTTACCATTATACGCTGACACCTCCCGAATTTTGTCGACGAACGTTCGACATTTTTCGGGAGGTGTCAGGCACCTGTATTAAAAGGAGGGGGAATTCATGAATATTTTAGAAGTTAGGAACGTCGTGAAAGTTTATGGTGAACCTCATGTTGATGGGGCTACTACTGCATTAAATAACATTGAACTTTCAGTTGATGAAGGGGAGTTCATTGCTATTATGGGACCTTCTGGTAGTGGTAAAACAACATTATTAAATATATTAAGTGGAATTGATAAGCCCACCTCTGGTGAGATAGTAATAAGGGGCCAGAATCTAAATGATATGAAGGGCGATGCTTTAGGACAATTTCGTCGTACATCGTTAGGGTATATATTTCAAGACTTTAATTTGTTAGAAAGTCTAACTGTAAAGGAAAACATCATGCTTCCAATGATACTGGAAAAGAAAAAATCAGCTGAAATGGAAGAGAAGGTACAATACCTTGCAAAGTTATTTCAGATTGAATCCATTTTAAATAAATATCCATACAATGTTTCAGGTGGACAACAGCAAAGAGCAGCAGTAAGTAGAGCTTTAGTAAATGAACCACAGATAATATTTGCTGATGAACCGACAGGAAATTTAGACTCTAAATCCTCAACAGCAATCATGGAGTGTTTGGAAAGAGTAGTACAGGAACTATCAACAACCGTACTCCTGGTGACCCATGATGTTTTTGCTGCAAGCTATTGTCATCGAGTAGTCTTTATTAGAGACGGAACGGTCCATTCAAGTATTGAAAAGAAATCGGATCGAAAACAATTTTTCAATGAGATCATGGTTCACCATGCCCTTTTGGGAGGGAGTCACCATGACATTTAATCAAGTTGTTTGGAAAATGGTGAAATATCACTATAAGAAATATTTTTTTTATCTGACATACAATAGTTTGGCTGTCATGTTTTTCTTTATATTTCTAACCGTATACTTGAATGAACAACTCGTTGCCATCAAATATACAGAAGGACTTCAATCCATACTAGGAATCCCCGGTGCTGCCCTTATTATATTTACTGTATTTTTTATCACCTACGCCCATCATCTTTTTATGAAAAAAAGGCGCAGTGAGTTTGGTTTATTTATGACGCTTGGGATGACGAACCGTGATATCGTTAAATTGCTTTTGTTGGAAAATAGTGCAATTGCTGTAGTAGCAGTTTTTAAAGGACTTGGTATGGGAGCAGTATTTTCAAAGTTCTTTTTTTGGTTCCTATTAAAAAGTGTTGGTATTCAAGAAATTTCTTTTCAGTTAAATGTAAAAATGTTTATTTACACAATTGGTGCTTTTTTTCTTGTGTTTATTGTAGCTACAGGACAATCATTATATTTAACGATGAGAAAGAATATAATCCAAAACTTAAAGACGGAGAAAGAAACAGAAAATACAGCTTACAAACATCCAGCCATTGGTGGGATTGGTGTAGCTATTATTATTGGTTCGATTATTGGACTTTTCGTGACGATAACTGATGGGGGCGATTATCTATTACTTTGGGCGATAGGAACGTTTCTTGGCTTGTACATTGCATTAAATCAATTGACTTCGTTCCTAATCGCTCTTATAAAAAAGAATAAGGATTTTTATTATCGAAATATACTCTATCTAACAAACATGGATTATAAATATAGGCAGTTTACAACGATGGTGACACTAGTTACGGTAATGATTATGGTTACACTCCTTTATAGCACGATTATTTATAGTAACTATACGGAGGCGGGGAAAGAAGCAATTCAAAATAATCCATTTGATGTTAGCTATATTTCAACGGAAACGAAGAATAATTTAACGAGGGAAGAAGTATATTCTGTTTTTGAGAGACATGATAATAATGTCCAGGAACACTTCTCACTACCAATCTATTTTATCTTTCAAAGAGATTCATATGGTATTCATCAAATTACTTTTATGCCCTTAAGCAAATACAATGAATTTGCCGGAGAATCACGTGAATTGGAGACTAACGAACTGATTTATCATTTAAACGGGACGGCAAGTGATCTTGAAAATGTATTTTACGGTTATGATTTACACTTCTCAATTAATGGTAACGATGTAGTTTATAATTACGAACAAAAGATTGGAGATTTGCAGTTTAATTATTTAGGTGAATTTTTCATTATAAATGATGAGGAATTCGTTACGTTAAAGGAAAACATCGATGGTCTCGAAGCGGATTTCCACTTGCTTAACGTGGAAAATTGGGAGTTATCGGAAGAGGCAGTCGTTGAATTAGAACAAGCTTTTATAAATTATAATGCCCAAACACCTGCTTTAAATAGTTTAGGTGAGTTTCAAGAAGAACTCTTTTCAATTACTTCACGAGTAGACAGTTATGTCAATCGATTGGAAAGAGATGGTATTCATTTTTTTATAGCTATATTTTTAAATATTTTATTTTCTATTGGATCATTTCTTTTACTGTACATTCAATTATTCTCGGAAGTAGATAAAGATAGGCAAAGAATTCTCAAACTTTATCGTATTGGGATTACTAGTAAAGAAGTAAAGAAATTACTGTCTCAAGAGATTACTACTATATTTATTCTGCCAACTTTACTCGGTATTGTGATTGCTTTACTATACATCATTGCATTGGCAAAGGATATGGGAGGGGTGATTGCAAATCCAGTAATCTTGTTCCAGTTTTTCATGATTGCAGGTATATATGTAATCATTCAATTTGTTTTTCTTATCTATGCGAAGCGAAAGATGTTGGTAGAAGTTAGGAATTTTAAACAAAAATAGTTGTTGTATGTTAGGAAAGAAGGATAAAATTGGGTTTTACCGAATTATAAATATAAAGCCTTAAATAGGGAGAGTGTTTTTTATGTGTGGGATTAGTAAATAATCATAAGGAAAGAGATTTAGTATTGCCTCAAAGTCGCCAAAAACTACTAGATGCCATTCAACGTGACTTATTAGGTGATGATAAAGTTCTGGCATTTTTTTATGGTGGATCAATTGGGAATGAAAATACAGATGTTTTCTCGGATATTGACTTGAGGATTGTTGTCAAACAGGAATACATAAAGGACTTTATTACAAATAAAAATAAGCGGGCAAAGAGCTGGGGAGACGTACTTTATTTTGAAGACTTATATCCGTCATCCATTTATACGGTTGCTCACTATAGTTGTTTTGTAAAGGTTGATATCTTTTATTATACTCTAGAAAATATCAAGCCATCTACATGGTTACAGAACATAAAGATTGTCAAGGATACGAATGGAAGGTTAGCTGATACATTAGCACAGTCTATGGCTCTTACTTATAAACCGACAGTAGAAGAATTTGAGATTTGGAGAACAAAATTCTTTGCGTATTTACATGAAGCATATAGAAGAGCAATGCGAGGAGAGTATTATTATGCTTTAAATTGTATTGATAAATTGCGGCTCTCTATGTGTACTGCTTGGTATATGATTTCCGGAAAACAGCCAAATACGTTCGGTGATTGGGCCAAATATGAAGGAAGTAGAAGTGAGTTAGAGAATTGGCAGTTATCACTGCTAGATAGTTGGGAATGTAATAGAGATCCAGTTGAAATGCTAAAAGTGATGAAAAGCATCGTTCCCGAATTTAAGAAGGCCCACCATATACTTTGTGAAAAACTAGAAGTTCATGAAGATTCTGAATGGATAAACACCATCGTTAACATGGTGTAAAATGTTGGTGCCTGACACCTCCCGAATTTTGTCGACGAACGTTCGACATTTTTCGGGAGGTGTCAGGCACCTGTTTTCCTTTGTTTTAGATGTTTTCTTGTTTTAATCCATCTATTATGTTTTCTTTTTTTATTTTGGCTGTTGCGTATAGCATGGCGGAGCCGACGATTAGGAAAATCGTAAAGATAACGAAAAGAATGCTTATCCATGGTAACTGAAAACCATATTCAAACGTGTGGTTTACCGAGTAGTGGATGGCCAGCATGACGAGCACACTAATTGGTAGACCGTAAGCTAATGCTTTCACACCGTAGAAAATACTTTCATAATGAATCATTTTATTAAATCCTTTTGGCGTCATTCCAACAGAACGCAGCATAGCAAATTCTCTTTTACGCAACCCAATACTAGTCGAAATCGTGTTGAAAATATTTGCAACTGAAATTAACGAAATAAGTGTAATGAACCCATAGATGAAAATGGACATGAATAGTAGCATTTGTTCCTCTTGTTGTCTACGTTCATGGATGTTATATACATAAAGATTCAGATCATTTAATTCTTCAATAGCTGCTTGTGTTGCAATTGGGTCTGAGCTAGTTAAATAAAGATATGGTACTGTATCTACATCCAGTTCAGCCATTGTGGACTGTGGGATAATGATGTTAATTCCCCCTAGACCAACTGTATTTACACCCATTGGGACAATATTCGTCAGTGCACCAATCTGAATAGATCCGACGAATTCTGATACTGGCTCTTCCATCTCCATATCACTGTAAGAATATTCCTTGATATCTAATGTGTAGCCAAGTTCTGCTTCAATTGCTTTCGTTTCTATTAACTTACCAGTCATACCATCTTCATAAGAAATTTCTTCAATGACGATGCCAACAGGAGTGTCTTGTCCGACAAAATCATTCGGATCGACACCAATTTCTTCCGCATAAGCCTCGAAGCTAGCATCATCTAAACTTTCTAAAGTAACATAGTAGCTATACTTTCCGTCCTCTATAGCAAGTATTTCTTCTTCTAACAGTTTCTTCATTTGTGGGGAAATGTTTGCCTCATCAACTAGAGTTTCTATATGCCCTGAAGCTTCTTCAGATATCGTATAGTTGGTAACATGTTCTAATGTTGTAAACTTTGCAAGATCTTCCTTCTCTATATCACCGTTACCGTAGATCAGAATATCATACTGATAATCGTTTTGTGTCATTTCCAGTGACTTTTTAATGTTATTCGTAAAAAATATGACGGATAAAAATAACACAATGCTAATAACTAACGAGAATAACGTTGCTACATACCTTTTCTTATTTCGTTTCATATTTTTTAAACCAATTTCTGCTTCAATACCAAAAACTTTACGAACAAGCATGGATGTTTTAACTGCTTTACCAGATAACTTAATATCTTGCGTTTGGCGAATGGCATCAATCGCTGAGATTTTCGATGCCTTTCTTGCAGGCCAATATGTTGAAATGAAAATTGTCACAATCGAAATAACACAAGCTATTAAGATAGAAGCAGGTGTCACAACTAACTCTAGATCTACTGAACTACCAAGAGCCCCATCTAAATACGTATTAATATAAAGGAAGGTAACGCCAATTCCTGCTATACCAGAGAGAATCCCAATAGGAATACTAATTGCACCAATAACAGCCCCTTCAAAAAAGACAGAATTTCGTTTTTGTTTTTTCGTTGCGCCAACACTGGATAGCATTCCTAAATGTCTAGCCCGTTCAGACACACTAATGGCGAATGCATTATAAATCAACGCGACAGAACCGATAATAATAACAGCCATAATAATACCGGCTAATGAAAATAGGGTAAGGCGTAAGTTGTCATTCTTTGTGATGCCGTAATAGCGTAATAAATCACTATTAAAATTAACCGATTCTATACCATGTGTATCAGCCAGTGATGTCGCATGATCATACAGTGAACCGTTCAACTTATCTAATACTACGAATGCATCAACTGGATTTTTCTCTGTGATAGTTGTTTCGTCAACATAACCAATCACCGTGTATCCAGGTGCCCAACTCGGTTCCCATGTTGGCTGTTTAATCATTCCTACAATGGTTACCGTTTTATTGTCGTTAATGACAATCTCTTCCGCAAGACCATTCTCATCACGTCTTAACGGGTAACCTTGAGTTAAGAGATCGTTTTCAGATAGATCCACACGTTCTCCAACTTCAACGGTTAGCTCATCACCAATTTTATAATCTACTTTTGCATTCGTAATAATTTCCTTAGAAATAGCAATTTCATGTTCATTCTCTGGTAGTCTTCCATCAACTACTGTAATCGGAAATTGTTCCATTCCAGCTTCATTGTAGTATTGAAAGAATAAATAAGGTTTACTCGAATTTGCCGAGTCTTCTAAATAAGCGTAGCTATCACTAGAGAGCGCTAAGCTTTTTGTGTCGGAATCTTCTTGGATTGCTTTGATTTGTTCTTTTTGAACATCTTTATATTGGACATGCCATTCTCCATCCGTAGAAATATGTTGGCGAATCATCAGATCTAAAAAGGATGCTCCAAGCGTTGAAACCGCAGTAATCATGGCAACCGATATAATAACTCCAATAATCGTGACAAGTGTGCGACGTTTATTCTCTTTCAAATGGCGGATCGTGACTTTATTGACAATATTCATGGGCGAATGACCTCATCTTTAGCAACTTTACCATCTTCAATTGAAATAATGCGGTCAGCTTGGAGTGCGATTCGCTCATCATGTGTAATAACAATCAACGTCTGATTGTACGTTTTATTAAACATTTTCAGTAGTTCCATAATTTCTTCACTGTTTTTACTATCCAGGTTCCCAGTTGGTTCATCGGCTAGCATTATAGCAGGGTTACTAATTAATGCACGTCCAATAGATACCCGTTGTTGCTGTCCACCGGAAAGCTGGTTTGGTAAGTGGGTTAGACGTTTGTTCAATCCTAATGTTTCTGTAATATTAGTAAACTGCTTTTCATCTACTTTCTGCTCATCTAATAGCATTGGTAATTTAATATTTTCTTCCACGGATAAAATAGGGATAAGATTATAAAACTGATAGATTAAGCCAATTTGTCTTCTTCTAAAAATGGCTAGTTGTGTTTCATTTAAGTTATAAATATCCGTATCATCAATGAGCACTTTTCCACTTGATGGTCGATCAACTCCACCTAATAAATGAAGTAAAGTTGACTTTCCGGATCCAGATGGACCTATAATACAAACAAAGTCGCCTTTTTTTACGGAAAACGATACATCATCAAGTGCTTTTACCGCTGTTTCACCTTTTCCATATACTTTGGTTAGATTTTTCACTTCTAATATATTCATTAAAATACCTCCATCAATTTTGACTGTGCATTCAGTATATCCAACCAGTATGACTTTAAGGTGACTCGAAAGTGACAATTTATTCACTTAAGGGAAAGGATTAGGTTACAAGTATGCTGCTATTAGAAAACCTAACGGAATAGATTGTTAATACAAAAATTTTGATATTCCTGCAACTTTTTATTAATCTGAAACGAGGATTGGATGAAAGGTGGAGGGGGATGGATCTTGAACAAATATATGTGATGTACTTTAATGACTTATATCGCTACTTGTTTTCATTAACGCGTAACCATGCAGAAACAGAAGATCTGCTGCAAGAAACATTTATAAAGGCTCACATCGCTCTTTTAGCAAATGATATTGATGAAATTAAGCCATGGCTTTTTAAAGTAGGATATTACACGTTTATTGACCGAACTAGGAAAGAAAAACGTTACGTCATAACGGATAAGTTTACTCAAAAAGATTTTAATACACCAGAAAACATTGTTACAGAGAACAATTCCTATGAAGAGTTGCTAGGGTATTTAGATAAAATAAACCCAATGGAAAAACAGGCAATTCTACTATGTGATGTCCATGATTGTACATATGAACAAGCAGCTAATATTTTAAATATTAAATTGAATACATTAAAAAGTCATGTATCACGAGGTAGAAAAAAGCTACGAAAGATGTTAACGAAGGAGGAAGGATAATGGATGCCTATGAAAAATTGTTGAAAAAAGCAAAATCGAGTGGACAGCAAGTGAACAATGGTACAAAAAACGTCAAACGAGCAATTAACTTTTCTAAGTGGAAATTGATTCTGACAACTTTATCCATTGTATTAATGATAATCCCAACCTGTTATATATTTACTTTTATGTATTATGCGTTCGGAACAAAGTCGACAACCTTGATGGACGTTGCAAGTAAGACCCTCTATATTACGGAGCCGAACACTACTTTAGAGGAAATGGAGTTTGATATGGATTTTTCCATATTCTCTATGGGGTTGTCATTCGAGCAATATAAACAAATTGGTGTCGATTTTTACCCAGCGAAAAGCTATGATCTAACATTTGTTTTAAATGATTTAGTTAAAAGTGACACCATTTCGCATGTAGAGAAGATATACCCTAAGAATCCAACAGAAACAAATCAATGGATTGTTCATCCAAATCATACAGTTGAGTTTCCAACCGAGGTAGAATGGCGTGTGCTTAGCGGATTACCTGATGAAACGGTTGTTGAAGCTTATCTCTCTTTCGATGATCTATATAATGTTAAAGATATTGTCAAAGAAATGAATTCGGTCGATGTGACTTGGGCTGCTATTTATACAGGTACAGAAGACGACATGGTAAGTGCTGATGGGGACATTGTTTCTCCGATTGGCTACCCGGTACAACGTGATCAAACATACTGGTCGCCATTCCGAGACTCAACCTCTCATGAGGAAACATTTTTAATGATGTTAAAGGAAATCGAGCCTTATGAAGATATCGCAGTGAAAGTGTCATCACATAAAAATCTTGAATTAGAGGAACGAATCCAGTATATCGAAGCAAATGGTTTTAAAACTTATGGTGTAGTAGTTACAGGGCCTAAAGCCGAAATTGTATCATTAAGAGATTTAACTATGGTTCGTCATATGAAATTGGGAGAGGTGAAATTATGGAATTGGGAAAGGTGAAAATGACGTTTTTCCAAGGATTAGGATGGTTGAGTATTGTATTAGGACTCCTTACATTATTGTTTATTAATATTTCGCTTATATCTGGATACCAAGTACCATTAATGGATAACTTTTCCTTACTTTTATATCCTGCGATTATCAGTGGAGCGTTTTCTTCCTTTAATAAAAGAAGCAGGTCACTTGGATTATGGGGACTAGGATTATGTGCATATATAGGATTGTTTATAGTGTGCATGTTCTTTCTCGGCTGGATGGTTATACCTTTTCCATAAATAACAAATGAATCACAATACCAACTTTTCGTATATTTTTTAGAATATTATGTTAATACGGAATTGTGATTAAAAACAGGGCGGTTTTTGAAGAAAGAGAGGTTCTTTTGCGTAAAAAACTGATCATTGTGATTCTATTTAGTATGTTTTTAATTATGGTAGGTTGTAAGGAAAAAGAAGCGGAGAAAGCAGAAAAGTGGGAGGATAATAGCCCGGCGTACAATTTCTATTCCTTAGCTCGATTCAAATACTACTTGGTTTGTATGGTTTAGTGATAAAGAGAATTTGAATATGACTTTATAAATTCATAACTAAATTTAAAACGCTCAGAATTTTTTTCTGAGCGTTTTAGTTTGCTGTTCTTTTTCTTTTGGTAGTCTGCTGAAAATTAAATGAGAACTTGACTTCCATCAATTTTTATTTCTTTTAAACATCCTATACTAGAGTCAGCAACAAGGAGTTTATAAGAACATAAAGATGGAGGTGTTCGATATGCAGAGAATTATATTAAGTAAAAAGAATTTCATTACACTTGTTAGTGCCATTTTAATTGTCTTCGGATTCTTTAGTCGATTTGGATTAGATAATATCACTTTATTCCATTGGTCACTCTTCACTGCATCTATTGTTGGTGTAGCTCCGATTGCAATTCAAGCCTATCAAGCATTGAAAGTAAAAGTTATAAGTATTGATGTCTTAGTCACGATTGCTGTGATTGGGGCAATTTTAATTAAAAACTATGAGGAGTCAGCTATTGTTACCTTTTTATTCTTATTCGGTTCCTATTTAGAACAACGAACATTAAACAAAACACGTTCTGCCATTAAAGAATTAACAGAGATGGCCCCTGAAAGTGCTCTAAAGCAAATGGAAAATGGAAAATTTGTAGAAGTAGACGTTGATGTTGTGGACAAAGATGACATTCTATTAGTCAAAACCGGTGCAAAAATTCCAGTCGATGGAACAGTGTTATTTGGTGAAGGGCATATTAATGAAGCAAGTATCACCGGTGAATCAGTACCTGTTACGAAAAAGATTGATTCGGAAGTATTTGCTGGAACGATTTTGGAAAATGGAACACTTCATATTCGAGCAGATCGTATTGGAGAAGATACAACATTTGGAAGAATTATTGAATTAGTAGAAGAGGCACAGGATTCCAAATCGGAAGCAGAACGATTCATAGATAGATTTGCAAAATACTATACTCCAGCTGTTCTATTCCTTGGTTTTATTGTTTTCTTATTTACAAAAGATATGGAACTTGCTATTACAATTCTTGTATTAGGTTGTCCTGGTGCATTGGTTATTGGGGTTCCAGTATCGAATGTCGCTGGTATAGGGAACGGTGCACGTCATGGAATACTATTAAAAGGCAGTGAAGTGATCAATGATTTAAGCAGAGTGGATACGTTCGTTTTTGATAAAACTGGAACATTGACTATAGGTAACCCTGCAGTTGCCGAAAGAGAATTTTTCGGAAATAATACCGACGAAGTTCTTGCATACTTGGCAAGTGTAGAACGAGAATCGGATCACCCATTAGCAAAAGCTGTCTTACAAGATATTGGCGAGAAGCCTTCTTTTCCCGTAGAAGAAACTGAAGTCGTTAAAGGCTGCGGGATTGTAACAAAAGTAAATGGTCACCTTGTGGCTGTTGGTAATGTAGCTTTAATGGAAAGAGAAATGGTAAAGTTAAGCGAGAAGGCAATAGATGACATAGAACGATTGGAGAAAAATGGGAATTCACTAGTTTTAACCGCGGTAGACGGTGAATTAAAAGTTATAATGGGTATTCGCGATCAAATCCGTCCAGGTGTTAAAGAACAGCTTCAAAACTTAAAAATGCTAGGGGTTAAAAACCTAGTCGTTCTTTCCGGGGACAATCAAGGAACGGTAGATTTAGTAGCACGTGAACTTGGGTTAACAGAAGCATATGGTCATATGCTTCCAGAAGAAAAATCTGCATTTATCGAAAAATTACAAGCAAATGGGCAAAAAGTTGCCTTTGTTGGTGATGGAGTAAATGATAGTCCTTCATTAGCCTTGGCAGACATCGGAATTGCCATGGGAAGTGGAACAGACGTTGCGATTGAAACTTCGGATGTTGTCTTAATAAATTCAGACTTTAGTCGTTTACCACATGCTTTAGGCTTAACAAAATATACTTCTAGAAATATGAAACAGAACATCACCATTGCAGTTGGTGTCGTATTAATCCTACTTGCGAGTCTCTTATTTAGTGAATGGATGAATATGTCTATTGGGATGTTAGTTCATGAAGCAAGTATTTTAGTAGTCATCTTGAATGGTATGCGATTGCTTCGATATCGTTTGCGAGGATAATTAGAATGAGAAGAAAATTTGACAAACGATAAGTGGAAATTACTTAGGTAAGAAGCGGTAAATTCCTAACAATTTTCCTAAAACTTGATTGGCGTCAATTCCAATTCATTGAAATTGATCTATACTTAAATTGTAAAGAAGAAGTGAAAAAACAAAGCTAACATGAAAGGATGAATCAATTATGCAAAAAGCAGTAATTCAATTAGAAACATTATCTTGTCCATCTTGTATGCAAAAGATTGAAAATGCGGTAAAACGTATAAATGGTGTTGAGAAAGGTAGCTTAAAAGTATTATTCAATGCTAGTAAAGTAAAAGTGGATTTTGAATCAGAAATAGTTGCTATTCATGAGATCGAAAAGGCAATTGAAGACTTAGGATATGCTGTTGTTAAATCAAAGGTGAAACCTGCGTAGTTGAGTTATTATAATAAAGGGGCTGGGACAAAACTAAATTTCTAATTTCAAAGCCGAACAATACGATACATTAGCTCGGGAAATATACGTAGACTCCTGCGGGAGGAAAGGCATCGGTGAGACCCCACAGTGCGATAGCACGAGGAGGCTCACCAGCCGCCCGCGGAAAGCGAAGTATATTTCCCGAGCGGGTTAGTTGCTCCGAAATCGTATAATTCGGTTTTTACTATGTAGAAAAAGCTTTTGTCCCAACCTCTTTCTAAAAGGAGAGTTTATGTTGGAACAAAACCAATGTTGTCATCACCAACATGGGCATGGAGAATGTATTCGTATCGTTCCCATTTTCAACCATCTGGAAGAGGAACAAATGAATTTAATTGCAGAATCTATTAAGTCAGTTCATCTACAAAAAGGGGAAATGTTATTCCGTGCAGGGGAGAAAGATGATACTTTATACATTATTAATTCAGGTAAGGCGCGAATTTACCATTTATCGGAATCTGGAAAAGAACAACTTGTGCGCATATTAAATCCCGGTGACTTTACCGGTGAAGTGGCCATATTCCAACCAGGAAGTATTCATGAAAATTATGCAGAAGCAATTCAAAATACATCTATATGTTTAATTAAACGAGAGGATTTACAGAAGTATTTGTTGGAATATCCCCAGATTTCTATAAAAATCCTGTCAGAAGTAACGATGCGTTTGAAGAATTCAGAAAAACAAACGACACAAGTAGCGACTGAGAATGTAGAATCTCGGATTATTTCCTTTTTAGCTGAGAATGTAGAAAAGGGAAGTGGCAATAGTCCGACCGTTACTTTACCAATGTCCAAAAAGGATTTAGCCTCGTATCTTGGTACCACACCAGAAACAATCAGTCGGAAATTTACTGCTCTAGAAGAACTTGGATTGATCACACAGTTACCAAAAAGGAAAATAAAAATAATCAATTTAGATCAATTGTTACTTCATGTGGAATGATATGAAGCTAAATAGCTTCCAATCCTCTAACGGGATGAGTTAATAGTTTACAAAAGCGGCCTTAAAACTAGGTCGCTTTTTTAGTTATAATAATTTTTAGAAAATTATGTTAGTACAGGATTGTTGAGTTGTTGAAGTAGTGAGACAGGTTATTTTAACAATGAAAATCGAGATTCAAATGGTTTTTAGTCGTAAAAATAAAATTAATTTATGGGATTTCATTACATAGGAAGGAGGACGGTATGAGTAATATAATAAGATTTTTACTAATAAGTATAATGGCACTTTCCATTCTTGCGTTATTAATCGTATATTTTCAAAGCTATATCCCAGAATTCCATATGGCAAAGGCTTTACCATTAGCGATAGTAGCAGGTCTTTCTACTATAGCAGTAGCAATTTACGAGAAGAAGAAGTAAGTTATGTACAAGGTGATTCCAATGTGATCGTCTTTTTTATTTCTATATTTTAGTCCATAAGATGATCGAACTAGAAATCAAACTATTATTAGAATGTTTTTATAAAAAAATATCGAATATATAAATAAACATTTATACTGGAGGTGTATCAAATAAATATTTATTTAGAGTTTGAAAAACCATTGGTTGAACTGAGAGAAAAACTTCACGAACTGGAAAATTTATCGGAATCAAATCAAGTTGAATTATCAGTTGAAATTAACATGTTTAAACAAAGAATTGAAAAGTTAGAAGAAGAAATCTACAGTAATTTAACCCCTTGGCAGAGAGTACAAATTGCCAGACACCCTAAAAGACCAACTACCCTAGATTATATCCCATTATTATTTGATAATTTTATCGAATTACACGGAGACCGCTATTTTGGCGATGACCAAGCCATTGTTGGTGGCGTTGCCTTTTTTGAAGACATACCTGTCACGATAATTGGACAACAAAGAGGAAGAGATACAAAAGAGAATATACGAAGAAATTTCGGGATGCCCAATCCTGAAGGCTACAGAAAAGCACTAAGATTGATGAAACAGGCTGAGAAATTTAATCGCCCAGTAATTACTTTTATTGATACAAAAGGTGCTTTTCCCGGAAAAGAGGCTGAAGAAAGAGGACAATCACGTGCAATTGCAGAAAACCTTCTAGAAATGGCTGGGCTACAAGTACCTATCATTTGTATTGTTATTGGAGAAGGTGCGAGTGGAGGAGCTTTAGCTATAGGCGTTGGAAATCACATACATATGTTGGAGAATACTTGGTTCTCTGTCATTGCTCCTGAATCTGCAGCAACTATTTTATGGAAAGATAGTACAAAAGGGCAGGAAGCCGCCAATACGATGAAAATTACGGCAGATGATCTGAAAGAGTTGGAAGTAATTGATGAAATAGTACTTGAGCCTAAGGGTGGCGCACATAATGATCTCAAAAAACAAGTAGTGGAAGTACGAAATGTTATTAAAAACTCATTGCTTGAATTTTCCTCTTATACAGCTGAGGAAATAATAGAACATAGGTACAATAAATATAGAGTTATAGGGGAATATCAATCTTAGAAATATAACGGAAAAGGTTTTAACTTAGGAGGCTTAAATGTGTCTACAAATGTTACTACCATTGTAGCGATCATTTCTATTATCTTATGGATTGCCGTGTCAATTGAGCTTTCAAGAACGCCAAAAAACAAACGAAAGTTAATAACTTTAATGTCTGTAGGTTTTTTATCAACACTTATATTGACTGTATCGATTTTCAGAACTATCTTACTTTTAAATAATGTTGGGTTAATAATGGTGAAGATGGTGCAAGGATTAAAGGCAGACTAAGTGAAGGGAATAGAATTATTAGGGGGACCAAAAATGAAAATTCACAATACCGTTCCATATTTTTTGAGTAATTTCACTCCGACAGAGCATTTTATAAATCAATATCATGAGAAATACGCAACACACTTTAAGGAATACTTCTTATATCATTGTAAAAATGTAGATGAGAAGAAAAAGATAGCTATTGAAAAATATCCAGAGCAATTAAATGACATTAAATTATCCAATAGTAAAATCGAGAAAATAATCAAACAAGTACTTTTATGTTATAAACAAAAGTACGATTTTGACTTTCAGAAAGAAGTACATATTATAGTTGGCTTATATGGATCAAATGCTTATACACACCGTCAATTTATACCTGATGTTACATTTTGTTTAGAAAGGCTTTCTTCTAAGGATGAACATTTGAACGTGATTATTGCACATGAATTTGGTCATGCTTTACACAATTTTTTATCCGATCAAGCGGAGATAAATTGGTCAAAAATAAATTGGAATGATCCACTTGTTTGGCTATTACAAGAAGGGTGCGCAACCTATTTTTCGAAACAAGTAACCATTGCAGAGGAGTCTGTTTATTTTAGTTATGGCTATTTTGATCGTGAGAAAGATTGGTTGAAATTTGCCCAAGACAATCTAACAAATATTTTAACTACCTTCATCAAGGACTATAAAGGACAGTCGCCAACTGAGATTTTCCGTGAGTGGTTTTCAATTAATGGTGGTAAACATTTTGGTTACATGCGTTTAGGTTATTATATTGGTTATATTGTTGTAAATAGATTAATTGAAAAGTATGGGGTACGTAATGCTGTAACCCTTTGGAAAGAAGCAAATTTTTCTAATGTAATAGAAGAAATTCTTTTGGAATTAGTTAGTGTTGAAGTGTAGGTATTATGTATTCGGTGCGGATTATAAGATTGACAAATCGAAAATATGGAGATGTGAAAGGTTGGTGTAATTCATTATGGATGATGCTCAAAAATGTCCTGAATGCAGGAATGAGCTAAAACAGGGCTATATTTTTTCAACTCGCCGAATAAGTTGGTCAGAATCGCCTGATTCGGTATTTACTGACATTGGAGGTGAAGTATTAGTAAATAAAGCATATATTAAATTAGGTAAAATACCAGCATTAAGATGTGAGGATTGTCATGTAGTTATATTTAAATATAAATAGATTAGTCATATGTCAAATCTGTCTATATAATACGGTCAAATACATATAAAGGAAGGGGGAAGAGAAATGAGTGGAAGAGTGGATACAAACAGTAAATCTACCATTTCATTAACACTTGGTATATTTTCTATTGTTCTACCATTGATTGGATTAGTCCCTGGTATTATTGGTCTTGTATTCTCAAGAAAAACAGCAAATGAAAATGGTAGGGGTTTAGCTACAGCTGGTTTTATATTTAGTATTGTTGGGATTACGATTCAATCCTTTGGTATTCTTGCTTTTATCACTTTTAATTCGATCACCTCGTTTGGTTAAATCAATAAATAATGAAAGTCTTATTCCTATTATAAATTAGGAGATCTGTATAGGAATCTATTATCCAATTACGAGGTGATATCATGTTAAGGCTAAAAGATGTTAACGAATTCAATTGGATTAAAGAGGAGACAGTTAGAATTCATTTTGATAGTGAGGATAGTCCTAAAGTTTTAAACCTAATGCCTAATAGATATGAATACTATTGCAAAATTCTACATCCGGTCTATCTTGATAAAAACATAAAGGATGAATCGATATTTTACAGCCAAAGCGAACCCCCTTCGGAAGATAAACCGATGGATTTTAATTATGGAAAAAGAACTACGTTTAAGACATTGGCTGAAAAGTATAACTTACCATACACAAAAGAGATAAGTAGCTCTACACTTGCTTCTGCTTTAGGGGGATATCCTCGATATTTAATCTTAGGCGGCGAAGGTAGTACGGATGAAAATACGCTACGTGAATTAGTTTCTATTTTCAAGCCTTTTACAAAACATGAACAATGTTATTTTAAATATGATTATTTAAAAGTGATTAATGAATTTCATGATTTCCAAGATTTCGAAACGGGGCTATTCTATTTTGGGAAACTGGATGATGTTTTATCCATGTATCATAAGGGTGATCATATTGGTCTTGGTTCGCCAACATATTGGTGGGCAGAAGATAAAAGTTGGTGCCTGCATACGAATTATGATGCCGATTTTACCTTAGTAGGTGGAAATAAAGAGTTAATGGAGGCACTCTTTGCTAGTGAGGAATTAGAATGTGTAGAAGTTGATTTGGATACGGGAATGTAACAATAGAATTGTTCAATTCCTAAATTTCTTTTCTTGTTTTGTAGAAACGAAAGGAGGGTTACCAATTAGAATGACATCAAAATTGTTAGGTATACTCGGCGGTCTATTTACCATAATTCTTTGGATAATCCTAAACTTCTTTAATCCCTATTCAAATCAATTTGAAGCTGAGCCGATGTTAACAACATTATTTATGCTCTTACTTCCTGCCTGTTTAGCTATATTTGCTGCTCTTACAACTAGACCAATATTGTTGTTCATTGCTTTTGTTTGGGCGTTACCTGCTAGTCTGTATTTAGTTCTAACACCTGGGGTTTTTGCATTATTTGGTGTATCTTGTGTTATTTATTTAATTAGTTTTTTATTAATGAAATTTGCTAGAAGTGAATGACTAATAGAGCTGTAATTAATACTAGATAAAAGGCGTCGTATTGGATCATCAATTTGGTGGTCTTTATTTTTTTGGTATTGGCTATGTTGTTAAAGTTGAAAAAACTGAAAATCCATTTATATGGAAGTTCGATTCAATGTATTATTGCATTAAGTTAGTTTAAAGTACAATACGAAAATATTGCTAGTTTTGTTAAAAAACCATTCATATATGACATCTGCTTTTTCTAAAGGATTTTCCGTTTTCATATAGTGTTCTTCGGCTATCCAATATCTCCTTTGATATTTGTTTAATCTACTTTGATAGTCTCCAATATAAAGGTCTCGATTTAAAACCCTTTCCGTTCTTACTTTATAAGGGCAGTCAATAAAGATAACAAAGTCAAAATACGTTCTCCATTCCTGTCTTTGAATAAAAATACCTTCAATAATGATGATTGAGGTGGGGGTTATGTTTATTTGTTTAATGGATACAGTGTCTGTTGATTTATTATAATAGGGTAAATTTATTAGTTTCTTGCCATCGTATAATGCTTGGAAAAGTTCGAGTTGTAACAAATTAATATCCCATTGAAGATAGTAATATTCATACCACTCTTCATTTCCTGTATTATATCGTTTGCTAGATTCAACAATATGATCATCGATATGTATTGTTATTACATGATAACCTTTATCTTCAAGTTCTTCGCTTAGTTTCTTTATAATGGTAGTCTTCCCAGCTCCACCTAGCCCATCAATACCTACGATGAAAGGATGGTGCTTTTTGATTTGATTTTTGTAACGAGTTAATAAAGTATCTGTCATTCTGACTATGGACACAAAGCATGAACCTCACTTTCATTATGATTGCATTACTTATAGTTCGACACAAAAGGTGTGATATCCTTCTTAATTGTACTACCACTTTAAGATACTACTTATAGTTTATAAACAATTAGTCAGCCAATTTTGGGTCACCTTTTTATAAAATTTCCCATTGTTATTAGAAAAATATGGTAGTATTAAACTGATATAAAGTTAGTTTACGTGAAAGGTGATCAAGAGTACATGCAAATAGTAAATTTCGGGAAAGCGGCAGGAAACGAAATAAATAACTATGATTCAATTTTATCTACATATTCAAAAATAATGAAGACGGAAGAACCAACAAATATCGGACTAATTCATATTGAAAAAGGTGGTGTCGTTGGATACCATCAAGCACCAGTACCCCAGTTGTTTGTCGTTGTAAATGGCGAGGGATGGGTGGAAGGTGAAGATAAGAAAAAGGTTTATCTTAAAAGTGGTGAAGGGGTATTTTGGAACAAAGGGGAAGGCCACTTAAGTGGAAGTGACGAAGGATTAACCGCCTTAGTAATCCAATCGGAAGAATTAAAAGTATAGTACTAGGATGTGAGGGGGGAGAGATTATATGATAAGTCAATGGTTCAAGGATGCACTATTTGGTTTAACATTGATGGGATTATATGTCATGATGTGGATCCTTTACTATTTGGATCTCATTAATAGTTTTGTATTTATCACATTTCTCTTACTGCTATTTTTATTTTTTGTAGGATTATATTTTATATATCGTAAAGAAAAAAAGGTTGTTAGAAAGTATGTCTTTTCAATCGTTCTAGTTACCTTAATTCTCATCTATGAATATCGATTAATTTACTTTGAACCGTTTACATTTATTGTCAATAGTGTCGCTGAACCGATTGAAGCAGTGGAAGGATCTGGCATTCACATTCTGACAGTAAGAAGTTTTGAAGTTCCATATATAGAAGATGAGAATTTAATTATCGAAACGTATGAAAGACAATTTCAGCCTGTCATCAGTTTAGAAAAATCACCAATATGGATCGCTACCGTAGTAAAAATACGGAACTAATGAGTATGCTTGGTTTAAAAAAGGATGATTTTGCAATAACAGGGGAAAATGTATCGGAATATTTGGGTGGTGACACAGCAGTCATTGATGATTTTTTACAAAGAGAGGATATAGATGGAAATAGTGCAGGGTTGGGGTTGGCTCTATCTGCATTAGTTAATAAATTAGAAATAACCAATAATCTAGATTTTGGAGTCACAGGAGCAATTAATCCATCTGGTGAAGTATTAGAGGTAGGGGGTATAAAGGGAAAATTAATTAGTTCTGAAGAGAGTGAGTTTCCATATGTCATTTTACCGAGCACTAATATGGAGGAAGCGGTAGAAGTTAAAGAAGAACAGGGATTGAATATAGAGCTAATCCCAGTTATTCATATTGATGAAGCGATAAGGGTAATCAAGGACTTGAATAATAAGAAGAAATAGTCGTTATCGCTTTTTATGTTAACTATTATTAGAAACTTGGATATATTTAAAGAAGATTGTTCCATATTTTGATATAGTAAATAAAACAACTTAAGACAAATGGGGGAAATCTAATGTTATGTTATACGGTATATGGAGAAAAAGATAGTGATAAAACAATTATCGCTCTACCAGCGCTTGGTGAAAGAAAAGAGACTTATGAAATTCTATCTAAATATATGAAGGAATATAGAATGATTGCTATCGATTTACCAGGGCATAATCAAACTGAGCAAGAAGATTATTCGATAACTACATATATAAAAGACATTAGAAATTTAATGGAAGAATGGAAGATTTCAACCGCACATTTTATCGGCAATTCCATTGGAGGTTGGATCATACAGGCATTTTATTCTGCATATCCAGATTATGTCTCGTCTTTAACTTTATTAGATGGAGGTTACTATTTCCTAGGAGAACGAGAAGATTTTGATGAAGAAATTCAACTACCAATAATTGAACGATTAGAGGACCTCGAAGAAGCCGTACGTGAAACTACTAATTCGATGGAAGGGTTAACA
This sequence comes from Ornithinibacillus halotolerans, assembly GCF_014637405.1. GTDB lineage: Bacteria > Bacillota > Bacilli > Bacillales > Amphibacillaceae > Ornithinibacillus > Ornithinibacillus halotolerans. Next base: position 22,414 of record NZ_BMEY01000027.1, on the reverse strand, counting down.
GAAGAAGTACGGGAAAATTTTAACACGTATCTGTTGAATAATTTTGTCTTGCAGGATCATGTGTACAAACACCATAGTAATGAAGTAGCGTTAAATAGTTTATCAAAAGAAGTAACGAAGACAGACTTTTGCTTAAAACAAAAAGTGGACAAGCCTTTCTTGTTGCTAGTAGCAGAACATAGTTTAGATGATTTCAGTAATGGGAAAGTGGAAGAATTTAAAAAAGTACATTCGGATCAAGCTGTTAAAATCATTTCTAATGGACACCATTTTCTTCCGATTACTAACCCGGTTGAAGTGGCTAATATATTAAAGGGGTTCCGTCAGGAAAATGCGGATTTACAACGTTAAACTATTTTTTGGGAAACAAAAACCTTGCTTCCCCAACGCTAAGCAGAAGAAGCAAGGTGAGTTAATAATTTCACTTGCCAGAATCACGAGGTGGATTCACCATGTTCATGTAATTTATATCTTCCAGGGTAAACAATATTCACCTCAACCTTTACATGGCGCAGGGAATCTGGGTTTAAAACGAGTTGCTGTTTTCCTGTGGCAATGCTCTTCCATTGATGTGGATGTTTGCGATACAAAGATTCGCCCAAATTGTAAATATCTATACCCTCTTTAAAAGCAGTTTGATACGTTTTGCGGATTTGCTCCTCTATTTTTTCCTGAGCCATTTGTGTGAGTTCCTTTTCGGTAAGGTCCGTATGCAATTCATTGATCCCCGCCTTCACTTTTACTGAAATATCGAAATACGCCTTGTTCAATTTCACAATAGGAGTCACTTCATATTTGGGTTTTTCTGCGACAAGAATAGCCGCAAGCTTCTCTTCGGTAAACAAATCAAGAGGTACTCGGATCGTGTGAGTACTTAGCCAGGGCATTCCCGACAAATCCTTAAGATCCATTCGTCCATAATAATTGTTTAGATCATATACTTGTACGCCTGAATATCTAAGCTGCTCTTTTGGTTTATTACTTTCCTGCCATTGACCTTTGCGAAGCGATAATTCCGGTATATAACTGGTTCTAGCCTTTTCGTTTGAGTCCAGTACAAATTGTTGCAGGCGGACCGGAGCAAGGATAGAGAACTGTCTGAAACTTTGCTCGGGATTGTGAAGAATGGATGCCTTTGGCGGTAATCTAAAAAATGGAGTTGCCAGCAAGATTTCTTCAAGAGGCTCTCTTGTGCTAAACAGCCAGGCCAAGTACCTTATTTCACGATAACGATTGATCAATTCCAGCACTTCTCCGACTTTGTTTTCCTTCATCAATCTCTCGCTGAACAAAATGGCAGAGATTTGTCCCAAGTTTAAGCGTTGTTGTGATGTACTGTACAAATCATTTGCCGCCTCCGTAAACGAGGAACCTTCGCCTTTGCCCACCCAAACCGGGGGCTGCTCCGCTTTTTGCTGTCCCTCCAGCTTGGCCACTGTCGAGAAATCAAGCAATTGCACATATAAGGTGTATTGACCATCGACATAGTCTATTCCAACAGCCGTAGCATAGTTCATGTTTTGCACTTCATATCTGCTCCAGCAACCGGTAAGGGTGAGAAGAAGGAAAAGTGCAACCATACTTTTATATCTCCTCATTTATGCCTGTCCCCTTGCCTTGTAGAATCTCGTGTCTTCAACATGTCCGGTCGAGTGTTTCGCCATGGCCAAGGTAGTCGGAACAAAGCGTTGGCCAAGTCTTTAAATGGAGATGATATTGGGGCCAAGTAAGGCAAGCCGAATGAACGCAATGAGGCTAAATGGCTGAGCACAATAAATAATCCAAGAAAGAAGCCATAAATGCCAAGCATGGCAGACAGAATGAAAAGAAAAAAGCGTAAGATACTAATTGTTCCAGCCAATGATAGGCTCGATAAAGTTGAACCAAAGATCTGTGTAATTGCTCCGATGACAACAATACCAGGGGATAAGAATCCTGCACGAATGGCTGCATCCCCCAGGATAAGTCCTCCTACAACCGTTACCGTGCTGCCGACCGCAGAAGGGAGTCGGGTACCAGCTTCCCGCAGGATTTCTAAGAAGATAAGTGCAATAAACATTTCAGTTGCCACATCAAAAGGGATTCCCAACCGGTTAATCCCCAAAGTGGCAAGCAGATAATAGGGCAGCTGATCTTGATGATAGGAAAGAATGGCAACAAAAAATGCAGGAAGCAGTAGCGATACGGACAAACCAAGTAAACGAAGCGTTTGACCAAATGTAGCTGACAAAGCAGCAAAGTGGATATCTTCGGGTGCTTTCACAAGCAAAAATAAATTGGCAGGCGCAATCAACGCAGCTGGTGTACCATCCACAATCAACGCTACACGGCCATTTAGCATACAGTTAACGGTAAAGTCTGGTCTGCCTGTATACCCCATCAAAGGAAATAATGCTTTTGTCGGTTCCATTAATTCTTCTAGCTGAGTGGCGCTAAACGCTCCGTCAATGTGAAGATCATCTAATTTATTCTTTACATCTTGAACAATCTTAGGATCAACAATGTCACGCATGTATAGAATCGCAACGGTTGTTTTCGTGCGAACGCCTACTTTTTTCGTTTCATAAACCATACTGGTTGATTTGATTCGTTTCCGAATTAACGCCACATTGACTCCAAGTTCTTCCACAAATCCATCCTTTGGTCCACGTACCGAGACCTCAATACTGGATTCTTCCGGATTTCGCGCTGGTTTTTTTGAGATATCGAGGGAGAATAAGGAGCGTAGGGTCGGAATAAACAAAAGCAGTTTGCCTTCAAAAATATCCGTTTCGGCCGTTTGCTCCCACTCTTCAAGAGTAACGAACTCTAATTGTAGTTGGCTCGACTCGACCATTTCCTCCTGATGATGAAAACCATTGTTTTCATAAAATCGGGTCAAATGAGGAAGCACAGTTTCATGAATGAATGTTTGGTTGTCACTTAACCCCTCACAATAAAGCAATAGGATTCTCGATTGTTCATCATCAGGGTTTAATTTGTAAACATGGTGCTTAACATCTTGACACATTTTAAAGTGTTGGATGAGTGATTGTTCATTAAGTGGTTGCAAGACTGTTGCCTCTGTATTAGGCGATGGCCTCTTGCTTTCTGCCCCCTGATTTCCAAATAATCTTTTCATTCGTCGGAATAGTTTATTCATCCTAGCTAGTCACTCCTTTTGGCGAATTCTTGAGATGATCATTCGACCAACATACAGGATCAAGGTCCCTACTGTAAAGATACAAAATGAAGGAAAATAAAACCTTCCTAACAAGTCTAGAAAAGCCATGTCGCTCATCGGCAGCAAAATGGCAACAAGCATGGCCAATGCGCCAAATAACACAGGTAACCATCTGCGTTTTTGTAAATTCCACAATTCTCCCAAGAGATAGATAGAAAGGGACACACGAATGAATGTACCGGATAGCCACTGGTAAATCGAAAAAAAATCGACATGCTCCACATATTCTCCCAGTCTAACGCTTCTCCATTGAGCGTAAGCGGGGTATCTTTGGTTAGCCGCTTCATCAGGGCCAAATATAGCAATCGATCCCATTAATGGTCCTAACGTAAGTCCTGTAAGGATGAAGCACATCAACATCAAGCTTTTAAATCCTGTTTTTTTTGTTAATTTGTGCTGAATCAGCAACATCAAGAAAGACAACTCCAGCAATCCCCCGGCAACGTAAGGAACACCTTTCCATAATGGAGTTGTCCCGTTTTCTAACAAAGGAAAAAGCAGGGTATAATCTTTAAACTGAAAATTGGCAATCGCCACAAGATGACCTAGAATAACAACAAATGGCAACAATATTCCGCTCACAATTGCAATTGTACGGAGTCCTTGAAAAGCAGCAAAGAAGCATGCAACAAGTGTGGTTCCCGCAAGAACTAGTATCGGTGTTTGCGGCAAGTAAGATGCGATTGTCCATGTTAGAGTATCTTTTAAGGAAATAAAGCCCATGAGCCATAATAACAAACTATAAATAATCACTAAGATTGCAGATAAAAACTTTCCAAAGTGCTGATCTAGCCACTTTTTAATGTGTTGATTGTTCATGTTTTGAATGATGTAGTTCAAGCAACCAATCCAAACAGGTGAAGCGACAAAAACAAGAAGCACTACGAGCCAGGCATCTCGCTTTGATGCTTCTAGTAGTAAAGGGATAATAATAACGTGGTTCATTAATCCAACCGAAAGCATAATAATCATGTATGACTGAATAGGAGTAATCTTAGGCAAAAGCTCACCTCAAATCCAACAATTGGAAATAGAAACATCATGAGCTATAATTCCCTCAACAACTTCGTTCTATTCATCTGATATTAAGCTAGTCCTGGCTTATATCGGCCGGACCAACTTAGAGCAAGAAAAAAATGCTAAGCCCGTCACATCAAAGGCTTAGCGTATATTTTGTTCATCCAGCCTAGCTATCCATTTTGATAAAACTTTAACGTGCTTGCAGTCAAGCAACCGTTATCCCAACGAAACTACACATTTTCAATAATAATCCTTTGTGCTGTTCTCAGGTTGCGTTGTACAGTTCTCAACACATTTTCTTCTTCTGCGTAAGCCCCTACTTGCACACCGTCAACAATTACACGTTTAATAGCCATATTGCTTTTCAGATTAGTCGATTTTCTCTTCAAATTAAATGCGCGTGCTAACCCATTAACATGCCCTTGGACAACCGCTTGCCGCCAATTCGGGTCCCTTAGTTTTTGGGCATCGCTTGCATGATCAATAAATCCGTTCTCCGTTAATAAAGCGGGCATTCTGGTTTCTCGCAGTACATGGAAATCGGCCTTTTTTTTACCACGGTTATGCAAGTTATTTACTTTGACAATTTCTTCATGCATAATGTCCCGAATTAACGCTGTTCTCGATGAATCAGACAAACTGTTATGAATATAATCTTCATACCCATGAGCTGAACCGTTAAATGCATTAACGTGGATGGATAGAAAATAATCTGCACCCCAAGCATTCGCATCATCTGTACGTTCTTTCAAGCTGCGCGTAATATCTGCTGTTCTACTCATTTTAATTTGCAGGCCTTCATAATGGTTTTCCAAGAGATTTCGGATGCTATGGGAAATATTTAAGGTAATTTCTTTTTCCTGCATCCCATTGCCAATAGCTCCTGGGTCCACTCCCCCGTGACCAGGATCTAAATATAATTTAAACATTTTACACCACCTCGTACAAATACAATATGATCGAAGAGTAACGGAGGTATAGGAATTCGTCTGAGGTACATATAAAAATAGGTGATGATAGGCATTACATTTCATTGAATCAGATGATTTATTTTAGGGGTACAGCCAACATTTCGGAAATTTTGTACGCTAAGCAAATTTCAATCTAAAAAAGCCGATATCCTTGATGGATTCGACTTTTTTTATATGGATTTCTATTCTTTCTGATCGTTTAGCTAAGGTTTCTTCAAAGTAAATGACTTTTGTAGATTGATCGGGAATTCTCAGCCAACCGATGAATTGAGCCAAGATATCAAGGTTCACTTCTTGATATCTTAACCGACTTTCCTCTAGGAATTGAAAATAAAGCTTTAGATGGTAACAGTATGACTTTAGTGTATTTTCAGCTTTTCCAATGTTATCTAAATACTTTATATACTTTGCAACCGGTATGACCGGATAGCCTCTCTTATCAATTAACAGATATCTTTTCTTCTCTTGAATGAGAACTTCTTGTACTTTCAACATTCCACCCCCTAATTCGTAAGATACTATATATTCATAAATTTAATAGTACAAATAATAATTCTTTAATGAAATATAAAAGAAGTAGTTACTATCGCAAGATACGTTAATAACTACTTCTAATACTAGTACAATTAAAGCTGGTTACACAGACCAAATATTCGGACTGACCCATTTATTAGGATTTAAATTTGCTCCAAGAATACGAGATTTATCAGACTCGAAATTATTTACAATAGATAAGGCAAGTGAGTATCCAAAATTAGAAGTCATTTTACGTGGACAAATAAATACAAAGGTCATTAAAGAGAATTATGAGGATGTTTTGCGATTAGCTCATTCTATAAGGGAAGGAACAGTTTCAGCATCCCTTATTATGGGGAAATTAGGTTCTTATTCAAGACAAAACAGCTTGGCTACCGCCTTACGTGAGATGGGCCGAATAGAAAAAACGATCTTTATTTTGAATTATATTTCGGATGAATCATTAAGAAGAAAAATACAAAAAGGATTGAATAAAGGAGAAGCCATGAATGGACTGGCAAGAGCTATTTTCTTCGGAAAACAAGGCGAGCTTAGGGAACGAACCATACAGCATCAATTGCAAAGGGCCAGTGCCTTAAACATAATTATCAATGCCATCAGTATCTGGAATACTTTACATCTAACAAAGGCAGTTGAATATCAAAAACGGTCAGGTAGTTTTAATGAAGAATTATTGCACCATATGTCACCTCTAGGTTGGGAACATATTAAATTTACTTGGAGAATACCATTTTAATTCGGAGAAAATGGTCTCGTTAGATTCTTTAAGACCATTGAAACTTTCTTAACGTTGTTAAAACTGGGGGAATCGTCTTGAAAATGGGCTTAGCGTTGTAAATTCGCATTTTCCTGACGCTACCCCTTAAAGGAAAAGTTAACTGCTGAAGGGAGTGTTGTTAGTAGAATATAATCTATTGAATAAACGTTGATTTAATAGATGTGGTAATAACCCAGTTTATGGAACTGGGTTATTTTTTTGTTGTTAGGGGGGTATCGAGTTTACAATGGCAGAAGATCTTTATGAATGAAGTTGATAGGGAGGGTCGAGTTTATTTTGATAAGAATATTGTACGAAATGAAGTTGATAAGCAATCTCGAGTTTAATTTGCTAAGTATCTTGCTAGAAATGAAGTTGACAGACATGCATACAATCACCCCGGCATCTACTACAGAGCACTTTCTCCCCATAAAAAGGAATCGCCACAGCTAATTTTGTAAATGGCGAGTTAATGCTGTCACAATGCTACTTTACACCCCACACTGCACATCCCCTATAAAACTAAATCCCGAGTATGACAAAGTATATTAAAAAATATTACAGCATACGTAAGAATCGTTAAGCTATTTAAGTTTAATGGATTTCCTTCAAAAACGAAGAGTAATTATCCTTAAATTTGGAATTCGTGTCCAATTTAGATAATTGCTATAATTTTAAGGGAACCTTAGACAAGGGAATCAAAGTTTCAAAAATTAAATGAGGGGATTGTTTATGGAATGAGAAAACTGAAAATTGCACTATTTTTCGCTTTACTTATGTTTTTTCTAGCTGCTTGTGGTTCGGATTCAAGTAATAACGATGATTCGAGTAGTGGAAATAATGGTTCAGAATTTGATCTCGTGAAAGATGGTAAATTAACGTTTGCTGCATCTGGGGAATTTAAACCGTTTAGTTATATGGAAGGACAAAAGATGATTGGTTTCGATATCGCTGTTGCTGAAGCAATTGCAGAGAAGCTTGGCTTAGAGGCTGTGCAACAAAAAGCAAAGTTTTCTGGAATTGTAACAGGGGTGAAGGAAGGCCGTTATGATATTGCCGTTGCAAGTCATACGATAACGGAAGATCGCTTAAAAGAAGTTAACTTCTCTGAGCCTTATTACTATTCTGGCCCGGTAATTTATACACGACCTGATAGTGATATCCAGTCAGCGGATGACTTAAAAGGGAAGGAAATTTCCGTTTCGAGAGGTTCCACCTACATCGAAATGGCTCAAGAGTACACAGATAATATTCCGGAAGTAGATAGTGATGTCGTGGCATTACAATCATTAGCAGCCGGTCACCATGATGCTGTAATTACTGATGATATTACTGGTCAAACGGCGATTGAAAATGGATTAGAAGTAGAAAATCGCGGCCAGTTAGGTGTGAGTGAACAAGCAATAGCTGTTGCGAAAGATAACGAAGCGCTTCTAAAAGCAATTGATGAAGCATTACAAGAATTAAAAGATAGTGGAGAACTTGCAGAGTTATCGATTGAGTGGATTGGCGTAGACATTACACAAGAACCAGATGAAATGGAGTAATCTCATGGAATGTGTGTGTCTAGCACACATTCCTTTTAAATAAGGAGTTGAAATTATTTGTCGCATTTTATAGAAGTATTTATAGGTAGTTATGATTTATTTTTACATGGTTTATGGAAAACCCTCCAATTATCCGTTGCCTCCCTTATCGTTGCATTTTTCATTGGTTTATTTATTGCCATATTAAAAATCTCCAAAATAAAACCATTACAGTGGATTGCTGATGTTTATATTTGGATTGTTCGTGGTACGCCACTTATCGTACAAATCTTTGTGCTGTTCTATGGATTGGTTGAAATTATGTTAATACCAATGTTCTGGGCTGGAGTTGCCGGTCTAGCATTCCACAATGGGGCATATATTGCTGAGATTATTCGCGGCTCAATTCAATCGATTGATAAAGGACAAACAGAAGCAGGTCGATCATTAGGGATGACAGCTGGGAAGACGATGCGAAGAATTATATTACCCCAAGCATTTCGCCGAGCAGTTCCATCTCTAGGGAACCAATTTATTATCGGTGTAAAGGATTCTTCTTTAGTATCATTTATTGGTTTTCAAGAATTATTTGGTGTGGCAAGTTCAGAAGGATCAAACCACTTTGATTACTTGACTTACTTCCTAGTTGTAGCTGTCTATTACCTAGTCATCGTACTAGTCTTAACGTTAGTTGTTCGTTACATTGAGAAAAAATTAGCGAGAAGTGATTAAGAAAGGAGCGAAAAGATGAGTAAAAATCAAGAAATGATTCGAGTAGAAAACTTAAATAAGTCGTTTGGTGATTTACATGTCCTAAAAGATATTGACTTTACCGTTAAGGAAAGTGAAGTTGTCGTATTAGTAGGTGCTAGTGGTTCCGGAAAAAGTACGCTCCTACGCTGCCTTAATTTCCTTGAAATGAAGGATAGTGGGATAATCATCCTCGATGGAGAACCAATTGAAAAGAAAACCCATGACTTAAATAAGGTTCGTGAACGTGTTGGGATGGTGTTTCAACATTTTAACTTATTTCCACATAAAACAGTCATTGAAAATATTATCGAAGCACCGACACAAGTGAAAGGGATTCCTAAGTCAAAAGCAATTGAAAAAGGAAAGATGCTATTAGATAAGGTTGGTTTAGGGGATAAGTATGATGTATATCCGTCGACCTTATCCGGTGGGCAAAAGCAGCGTGTAGCAATTGCAAGAGCTTTAGCGATGGAACCGGAAGTCATGTTATTTGATGAGCCAACATCTGCCCTTGACCCGGAACTAGTTGGGGAAGTACTAGCAACGATGAAAGAATTAGCAGAGGAAGGAATGACAATGGTCGTTGTTACCCATGAAATGGGCTTTGCAAAAGAAGTTGCGGATTGGGTAGTCTACATGCATGACGGGAAAATTGTTGAGTATGGAAGTCCTGAAGAAGTATTTGACCAACCAAAAGAGGAGCGTACTCAAGCGTTTTTAAGCTCTGTATTGTAATTTTTGGAAAAGAGGTTATAAAAATAGAAGTATTCTGATAAAATAGATGGTTACGAAGATAATTAATTAGAGACGGTTTTATTACAGTTAGAAGGATTTTGTAAGTATACCGATCAATAGAGCACAAGAAGGAGATGCTGCTTTTCAAAAGATGATCGATGAAGGGCATCTAGAACATTATCGGAAGGAGATTAAATTTATTCGTGAACATGGGGCAGAGTGGGGGTAGAAATATAATAATAGGAATAGCGTCAAGATGGCTTGACGCTATTTTTTTATGCTAACAACTGATCATCTTTATTTTTATCTGCTATCAAATAACCTGCTTATAAAATTTAATATGAAACGTTGTCCCAGCTTGCAAATCACTTGTTACTTCAATTGCTCCTTTTTGACTCGTAATAATACTATGTGCCATAGCTAGGCCGATGCCGACACTATCATCACTCGCGTTTTTTCCTTTGTAGAACCGCTTGAATATGTATGGTAGTTCATCTTTTGGAATGCCTTTACCGTTATCGGCAATGATGACTTCGGTAAATAATGCATTCTCGGAAAAGGAAATAGCGATATGACCTTGTTCTGGTGTATGTTCGACACAGTTTTTAATAATATTGATGAGTGCTTCGACCGTCCAGTTGAAGTCACCGACAAATGATGTGTGCTCCTCGCCAGTTATCGAATACGTTTGCATCTTTATATCCATTGGCACTAATAACGGATCTAATGCCTTTTCAATAAGGGTGGGGACGGACACCGGTTCTTTTTTAAAGAAAATTGTACCTGCATCAATCTTGGACAGTTTTAATAAGGAAGAAACGAGCCATTCCATCCGTTCGAGCTGGACTTGAATATTGCGAGTAAATTCTCGTCGTTTTTCATCTTCTAATTTTGTTTCATACAATAAATCTGCCATCACCGCCATCGAGGTGAGGGGAGTTTTTAATTGATGGGAGATATCAGAAATCGCATCGGTTAATTTTGCTTTATCTTCATGTAATACCATTCCTTGATCGGATAACATCTTCGTTACTTTGTAAATGTTACTTTTTAACAGACTCAGTTCTCCTTCGTAATTATCCCGAACGTCTAACCGAAAATCACCGTTTGAAATTTGCTGCAAGTATCCGGATAGTTTCTCAATTTCTTTGTAACGCCATCTTGTGAAAAGATACATGCACAGGATGAGGAGTAGGGATATTCCAAGTACGAAAAGTGCTGCACTTCTAGAAAAGAGAAAACCTGCTACAAAAGTTCCGATAATTGTAATAGAAAAAAGAATGATTAATATAATTTGAATCTCGCGATTACGAAGCAACTTAGTCACCAACCTTGTAGCCCATCCCGCGAACCGTTTTGATTAAGGTCGGGTTCTGTGGATCGTCTTCTAATTTTTCCCGTAAACGTTTAATATAGACCGTCAATGTATTGTCATTGACAAAATCACCAGCTACATCCCAAATTCGGTCAAGCAGCTGTGACCTGGTAAGGACTTGTCCAATATGATTCGCGAAAATAAGGAAGAGACGGTATTCTAAGGCAGTTAGTAGTATTTCGGTTCCGTTTTTATACACTTTTCCTTCGAGCGTATTTACCTGAATTTCTTTGATATTAATAATATTTTTCGTTTGTCCTGGACGATGGTAGCGGCGCAGAACGGACTTGATTCTAGAAATAAGCTCCCGAATTCGGAAGGGCTTCGTAATATAATCATCTGCTCCCATATCCAGTCCCATCACGACATTCACTTCATCGTCATAGGCCGTTAAGAAGATAACCGGGATATCACTCTGTTTTTTTACACGTTCACACAAATCATAACCATTACCGTCTGGTAAGTTTAAGTCAAAGAGGCATAAGTCTATATCTTCTAGTTGATGTTGAATGATATCGGTTGCCGCAGCTGCATCATGACAAAGGATTGTCTCGAATTCCTCTTGTTTCAAGGAAAACTTTAACCCCGACGCAATCGTGCGGTCATCCTCGACTAATAAGATCTTCATTGTATTCACCCTAACATTCTGTTTATTCTTTTATATTATGGGAAGGGGTGTTTATCGTCAAAGATTTACGTACCCGGAACCATCTTAAAGTTTGCTAATCGAAAATAATACGGTATACTGTTAACGCAGAGGGTTCGAAACCATCCCCTCTTTAAACAAAACTAGGGAGGAATACATCATGGAAAAAGCAGTTGTAGTATTTAGTGGCGGGCAAGATTCAACGACATGTCTCCTTTGGGCTTTGGAGAAATTTGATCACGTTGAAACCGTCACTTTTTTGTATGGGCAAAGAAATAGCTCAGAACTCGATTCAGCGAAAAGAATCGCGAGAGATCTTGGGGTTAAGCATACGATTCTCGATATGAATTTGCTTAATCAACTGACCGATAATGCGATGACGCGAAAAGATATCGCCATCGACGAGTCAGGGGAAGTGCCCAACACATTTGTTCCAGGAAGAAATCATCTCTTCCTATCGTTTGCAGCCGTTGTTGCTAGAAGCATTGGTGCAAGACATATTATTACAGGAGTAAGTCAGACCGACTTTAGTGGTTATCCAGATTGTCGGGATAATTTTATTAAATCACTAAATCTGACGTTAAATCTGGCGATGGACCACAATTTTGAAATACATACGCCATTAATGTGGATAGATAAAGCAGGAGTTTGGCAAATGGCGGATGAAATGGGAAGACTAAATTATATTAGAGAGCATACAACGACCTGTTATAACGGGATCATTGGGGATGGATGTGGAGAATGTCCATCTTGTAAACTACGAAAACAAGGCCTGGATGCTTACTTAGCAGGAGGTCGTGCCCATGTATAGAATTCTCATTTACTTATTATCTATCGTTCTAGCAAATGTCATTACAGCGAAGTTCGCCCCACTGAATCTTGGTTTGTTTATTATTCCGTATGGGACATTATTTATTGGTTTGACACTTGTCATGCGTGACATGGTGCAAAATAAATATGGCCGCGGGAAAACGTATATGTGGATTGCGACAGCACTGGCGTTGTCAGCCATTACGAGTCATTTATTAGGGGATGCATTATGGGTCGTATTTGCTTCCACACTTAGCTTCATCATTTCTGAGACAGCGGATACGGAAATTTATACACGATTCAAACTACCATTTGTAAGACGTGTACTGTATTCCGGTATTGTGGCAGGATTTTTAGATTCGGCAGTGTTTGTCATTATTGGAATTGGGCCATTAGGGCTTGGATACGTGTCATGGGAGTTAGTTCCGTATGCAGTTGCTGGACAGTGGGTGGCGAAAGTGTTGATGCAATTAATTGTTGCTGGAGGAATTAGACATTTCGTTATGAAACTTGGAATCTATGAACCGAATATAACCGACTTTAAACCGACAAAAACACCAGCTGTACAGGCAGCAAAATAAGAGTAGGAGGAAAATAATAATGAAACATAGTGATACAAAAGATCTTACATTATTAGGAAATCAAAACACAAAATATGAATATGATTACGATCCGAGTGTACTAGAGACATTCGAAAACCAACATCAAGAGAATAATTACTTCGTTAAATTTAATATTCCAGAGTTTACGAGCCTATGTCCAATGACTGGTCAACCGGACTTTGCTACGATCTACATTTCTTACATTCCAGATAAGAGAATGGTAGAAAGTAAGTCATTGAAGTTATATATGTTTAGCTTCCGTAATCATGGCGCATACCATGAGGATTGTGTGAACTTGATTATGAAAGACTTAATTGAATTAATGGATCCACGATATATCGAAGTATGGGCAAAATTCACCCCACGTGGAGGAATTTCGATTGATCCATATTGCAACTATGGAAAACCAGGAACAATGTTTGAAAATATGGCTCAANATAATAGATAAATAGAAGTTGGTGGTGCCTGACACCTCCCGAAAAATGTCGAATGTTCGACATTTTTCGGGAGGTGTCAGGCACTTTTGATTTCAATTCATCTTAACTTTACAATATTCCAAATGAGTTAAGAGAGAGTAGTAGAGTAATAGCAAAGATTGTCCAGCCAGCAATGTTGATCCATTGTGGATTCGTATTTTCGCCAAGTAGGCGTTTATTGTTCATAACGAACATTAATAGTAAAACAATAACTGGAAGGATTAGTCCGTTTGCATATTGTGCGAATAAAATAAGTTGTATTGGGCTGTAACCAATTGCCGAGAAAATAACCCCGATAGCTAATATAGATACCCAAATAAAACGAAAACGACCAGATTTAAGATCTCTACTCCAGCCAAGGACACCAGCTGTAGCATAAGCCGCTGCTAATGGCGCGGTCATGGCGGATGTTACTCCGGCTGCAAATATTCCAATAGAGAAAATATATTTTGCCCATGAACCTAGTAATGGTTCTAATTGAATAGCCATTTCAGTCGGATTACTTATACCTGTCCCAGCTGGGAAAGCAACAGCAGCAGACACCATCACCGAAATGGTTATTACTATCACAATTAGGAGGGAAAAGATAATATCAAATCTACTTTCCGCCAGTCCTGATTTATCTTTCCACCGTTCTTGTACGGTAGAAGACTGTAAGAATAAGGTATATGGCACAATCGTAGTTCCAATTAATGAAACGACAAGTAATGTTGTTCCATCTGGAATAGTAGGTATAAATCCAGCTACCATTTCACTTAAATCAGGTTTCACTACGATTGCGGTTAAGAAAAAGCTCAAACTCATTGCTAATATTAAAACAACAAATGCTTTTTCGATCGTTTTATAATTTCCAAACCAAAGGAATAATCCGGCAACGAGTCCTACAACAACTCCCCAAACATTAACAGGAATATTAGTAATAGTTGCCAAACCAATTGCACCACCAGTAATATTACCTGCCTCATAAGCTGCATTTCCAATCGTTATTGCCGAGATAACTAGTGTTATAGTTATCGTTTTTAATACTCGGTTATTAAATTGCTCTCGAAAGGCTCTACCTAAATCAATACGTGATACGACACCTAGTCTAGTTGACATTTCTTGTAAAATCATCGTTGCAATTAATGAAAATACAACCGCCCAAATAAGAGTATAACCAAATTCTGCATCTGTCTGTGATGCTGTCGCAATCGTCCCTGGTCCCACAATGGCAGCTGCAACAATCGTTCCAGGACCAATATTCTTCATTTTACTTAATAAACCTTTGAAACCCATATTTACCTCCTTTTATTAACTACTCGAATAATAAAAAAATAAAACTGACTAAACCTACTAGAAAACACCATCTCCTTTATTTCCAGAAACCAATGTAGTTAGCATAAATAACAAATAATATAATGAGCTGTCTCATTTGTATTAACTATTTATCGGAAACTGCTTTGGGACTCCTGCAATGGATTTTACTGTTTTATGGGCAAAAATACTCCCCAAAAAACACATACTTCCCATACTAACATTGTGAAAAAGTTCTTGTCACTTATAAACTAGGTATAAATTTAAATTAAATAATGAAGGGAAACTGTAAAAGGATACAGAAGGATAGTTCTGATGGTTCATTTGGAGCATGAGAGTGTCTGACACCACCCGAAATTTGTCGAACATTCGACATTTTTCGGGTGGTGTCAGGCACCTTTTCAATTAATAATAATCCCATTCGCTCTGCAAATACTAAAATTATGCTATAGTAAACAAGCCTCCAGAAAAATATGGCAATAATAGAAGAAAAGAGACGTGAATAGACTTGGCTGACTTTTTACAACTTGGAATTCGAAAAGAGATTAATCATACATTAAAGTCATTAGGAATAGTAACTCCAACTCCCATCCAAGAACGGACGATTCCATCCGTACTGGAAGGGAAGGATGTTATTGCAAAAGCGCAAACAGGAACCGGAAAGACGCTGGCTTTTGTACTTCCTATCTTAGAAAAAATTGATGTACGCATGTCCGATGTTCAAGCACTTATTTTAACTCCAACTAGAGAATTAGCGCAGCAAATATCAAAAGAAATTAAGAGAATGGTTGAAAATGTAGAAGGTATCAATACGTTAGCGGTATATGGTGGTCAAGATGTGGCGCATCAATTAAAGAAGCTAAAAGGTGCTCAGCATATTGTTGTTGCCACGCCTGGTCGATTATTAGACCACATTCGCCGGGGAACTATCGATCTTTCAACAGTTCAGATGCTAGTGATAGATGAGGCTGACCAAATGTTACATATGGGTTTCCTCCCAGAGGTAGACGACATCATTTATGAGACGCTATCTACTAGACAAACAATGCTGTTCTCTGCAACTATGCCTAAAGAAATTCGCACCTTAGCTAACAAATACATGAAAGATCCAGATTTCATCGAAGTAAAGGAAAAAACTGTGACGGTTGATGAAATTATACAAGTTGTTATTGAAACAACCGATAGAAGAAAGCAAGCAACGTTATTCCATTTAATCGAAGAACATCGTCCATTTTTAGCGATTATTTTCTGTCGTACAAAAATTCGAGCTAAAAAACTTCATGATGCATTAGTTGCAAATGGTTATAATTCTGATGAGCTACATGGAGATTTATCCCAATCGAAACGTGAAAAAGCGATGAAACGTTTTCGTGAGGCGAAAACTCAAGTCTTAGTTGCGACAGATGTTGCGGCAAGAGGACTTGATGTAGAAGGGGTAACACATGTTTATAATTATGATATACCACAGGATGCGGAAAGCTATATTCACCGAATTGGACGGACTGGCCGTGCAGGTGGAGAGGGGCTTGCTATTACGTTAGTCGCTCCTAAAGATATGGAGTTCCTACGCATGATTGAAAAAGGGATTCAGAAAAAATTCGACATACAGGTAATTAAAGGAATTAGTATTCCTGATCGCGAGGATTATGAAAGAGTAAACCGTGAGAAGAGAAAAGAAGCTAAAAATTCTAAAGGTCACAGGAGAGACGGACGGAGACTAGCAACGACTTCTTCCAATAGAAAATCGAAAAATACTCGACCAAAACGCAATTCAGGAAAACGTACTCGATGAGTGCGAAAATACGAAAGGCAATTTCAGGAGGATATACCAATGTTACAAAAACGAATGAAACAATATATAACACGATTGGTTAGTGAAGAGCCACAAAAGATTGAACTTTATCAAGAAGAAATGGATTACCTGAAAAGTTATGCGTTAATACCGAATGAGCTTACATTATTAGAAAAAGATCCAAAAACACGTTTTAAAGATGCTTACTTGGAAAGATGTAATAAAGAAACAGAAGAAACACTTTCTATTGAATCATTTGCCTTTTTAGAACAGCCAATTGACTACCTGCAAAAACAGAAGAATGAATTCCTATACTTAGAATCGAATTGGTTTGAACTAATCGGTGTTGATGCGGTTTCGTTGGAAGTGAGTGATGTCTTTGGAACATACGACGTCTTGGTAGGATTAAAAATGCAGCAGAAATTTCAGTCATCTCTAAAAGAAACGTTGAGTGAAGAATTGCAAGGAGATGATGCGAGATTCGAATTGATATTCAATCAAAAGGATGGCATGTGGGATTTGAATATTGCTTTGGATTATGTAGAAGAGTTTAATGAGGAGATTACATTAGAGGAAGCTTTTCTAGTAATTTATCAGTTTCTATTTAAAGTAGTGGATAGGGTGGAAGAGAGAAGTAGAACATGAATAATTGAGAGTACTAAATAATATCGTGTCGAGATTACCACAAGATAATCTCGACGTTTTAATTTCCAACTAAGATTAACGTTCGACCCATTTTTTAGACATCCGCAACTAGAACAGTAATTAAAGTTTAAGTTAATTTTTGGATAATTTTGTCTAGCGTTAAAATCTTTATAACAATTAATCAGAGTACTATAATAGGTATAGGAGAACGAATATAAATTTTACGATCCGTTAGGAAAGACGACGTTTTCTTATTTATCGTGGTTATCACTAGCGGTTAGTTGTGTTGCTGTGACTTGGAGGAAATTTATGAATAGCAAAGAGGTTATCAATACCTATTCTTTAATCAGAGATATTTTAAATATTTTATGGATTGGTGTTGGTTTATATATCGTAGGAACAAGTACAAATCTTATTTTCACAGCATATGATAAATGGTCGTTTGTGAAGGAAATAATTGTACCTCCAACCATCCAATTGGTCGTTGTCATGGTAATATTAGAGATATTGTATAAAACGAAATTAAAACACTTAGAATATTGGTTAATGGTATTTATTACGATTATTATTGATATTATTATCATGGGATTGCAAACATTACCAATGGCTCTTTTATTGTTAGTAGTACCTGTATTAATATCTTTATATTTCTATAAGACTAAGCTGTTGTTATTTGCCTTTTATCTAGCACTTTTCTCTTTTTTATTTATTTACATTTTTTCAGATACCATCCGACCAGCTATTCTGAAATCAGAATTAATCTTTATGATTACTATGTTAATTGGTGTCACACTGTTATTATTCAAGCTGATCAAACACAGTTATCAAGTAGCGAATAAATTAATTGAGGCAGAGAAGGAAAAACAAGAGTTATTTACTAAAACTATACAGATGGAAAGTCTGACACGGATTGACCCAGTAACGGACCTATATAACCACCGCTCATTTCATGAACATCTGGAATCCATTTTTAGTTTTGATTCACCAGAAAAATTAAATGTTCATCTAGCAATTCTGGACATTGATAACTTTAAATCAATCAATGATACATACGGACATCGGGCCGGAGATTATGTCATTATAGAGGTTGCCAAATTGATAGAATCACAGATGGAAGGTGATGATTTTCCATCCCGTTATGGTGGTGAGGAATTTGCAATTATTACGATAGGCCCATCCACGAAAGAAGTTATTCAAAAGGTTGAAAAGATCAGAGAGAGGATTTCTAACCTGGCTTTTGATGATTTAAATGGTAAAGGTGTTACCGTTAGTATAGGAGTAGAGAAGCTCGTAGCTGGTATGAATAAGGAGGAACTATTTAAAGGAGCGGATTTAGCTTTATACCAGGCCAAGAATTCAGGGAAGAACAAAACCATTATTGGTGAAAGATAGTATAATGATTCATACGAATTCATAGTCTTCATATATAATAGAAGTACAAATGTAGTGCTAAATCACATAGGGTTTAGCACTACATTTTTTGTTATTAAATCAATAATTTCATGTTTAATTAACGTTAAGCATTGATGTACGATTTAGTTAGTTAATTTCTTGATGAGTTGTAAGGTAATTTAGAATTTATTAACAAATATGATATTATTTAGATAAGTGTTTGTGAAGAAATGTTCGTAAGTTAACGGGGCAGGATTGTTTAATAAGGAGGCAGTAAATTGGAACTAATCGGGATTTCTGACATAATCATTTTTATGCTAGTGTATGGTGTTATTTTTTTATATACTATGTGTGTTATTTCTTCAAAGAACAAAATTTTACTTTATATAAAATCTGCACTTCTAATATTTTTTTATGTTTCTATTTCAAGTATGGTTTGGATTTACTATAAAACAGAAGAAGATTATTTTAATAGTCATAGTGGATTAGGTCCGATAAGTTATACAGACGAAGCAGTACTATTACTAGTTGGGTTTTGCATTTATAATATAATACTGTTTTTATTAAGCGTTCAATTGAATAGAAAGTGGCCTTCCGTAAATTCATAAAATAAAATAATAAAATGCTTTATAAGTATGCTTGATAAATGCCAAAACCTTATTCAAGTAATCGGTGCAAGAGTTGAACAAGGCGGTATTAAAATTAGATCGTCTTTTTTATTTATTTGAAAATATATTGGAATATTATGTTATTGTTGAGTTATAGAGTTATTGAAGTAACGGAGAAGGTTTGTTTAAGAAGGGAATACTAAAGAGGAGTGTATTAAATGAAGAAAAGGGTATATGGTTTTATTGTTATATTACTTCTGTTCATAACTGCCCTAATAGTAGGTTGTTCTTCAAAAACCGAGAATAATCCTAATGAATCTGTTGGCAATGAAGTAGATAACAATGAAAACTCAAAAACAAATATAAATGCTAACATTGACCATACAGATTTAACTCCCTCTGTAAAGGCTTTATTTAAAAAGTATCCCTATTTGTTTAAAGCCTATAAAGAAAATCCAGTACGTGATCCAGAAAGTTTTGTTGTTCCTACATTAAGCGACATACCAATAGAAATAAAGGAAGTCAAAGTTGATAATATGTATATGGGTGATGTCATAGAAGTGATGTATTACGGGGATGATCAAAGTATAAAAGTTATTGTGTCGGGAAGATCTGAAGTTACACCAAAAATAGGAAAAGAAGAAATTAAGTTAGATAAAGGCATTACAGGTTATTTCTCTGATAAAAATGATGAAATATTTATCAATTGGGAAATTCCAATCCCGAATGATGAATATGTAATGCGGTATAGCGTTGGGCTTGTAACGTGGGACTTTGAAACAGTTGAAAAAAAAGAAAATAAATTTACAAAAGAAGATGCTATTAAAATTGCTAATTCATTGATTAATAATTTATAAAGATAGTGTGTATATCAAATTACATTAATTCAGATTCTTAATTCACTAAAGGGTGATTTAGTTAAAAAATAAACCTCAATATTATCTTTATATCTCATAGATAAAATTGAGGTTTTTATAATGGGCAAATTCTTGTAAATCCGCACCATCCTGATACTACTCCTATATGATCTTAATGACAAAACAAATTTAGGTTATCCGCGTCTACCGCCTCTACCACCGCGCTTTGATTCGGTGCTACGTTTGAGTGTTGATAAATTTTCTTCACTAGCCTTTAAGAAACTAGCCATTTTATCTTCAAAACTTTCTTTTGGTTTGAAATTTCCTTTAGAACGAAAATCTTTGGAATGGCTGTTTGGTCTTCCATGTCGCGATGGACGTTTTGAATAAGTGGAGATTTGTTCTTGGGGTTTTTCTATAGCTTTTTTGATTGATAAAGAAATTTTCCCTTCCTTCTCACTAATCACTTTTACTTCAATCTGATCGCCTACTTTGAGATGGTCATTAACGTCTTTTACATAGCTATCTGCTACTTCGCTGATATGCACAAGACCTGTTACTCCTTCTGATAATTCAACGAATGCTCCAAAATTAGTGATGCCTGTTACTTTACCTTGTACCTTACTTCCAACTTCTACAACCATATAAAAATATTCCTCCTCATTATTGTTACCAATGTTTCATTATAGCATATTGAGAAATAATATCTATTGGTTTTATTTTACTGATGTTTTTCTAAGAGAAAGCATAGTAAATCGAATCTCCACGCTAAGCAATTTGATAAAAGTCTTAGGAGACATTACGAAGTTTTATTTAAAGGTGATTTGATTATGTATCAATTGTCTTTACTCTATTGAAATGGTGAAAGAATGTACGCGAAGTAATGGGTGCAATAGTAGAATAAGAGTAATAAAGAGAAATAAAAAAATGCTTTGAATAATCCAAGCATTTTTGTTTGTTATTTATCGTGTTAATAGCGTTGTTTTTTTGGTATGAAATTTAACGTGATTCTCCAAGTTATCCGCGCTACTTACGTAAATAAAGTTCCTTTACTTATGTAACATTTTTGAAGTACCTTTTAACTGATTTTATTCTCTTCTTCTATTTCTGCAACAGTTTCTACCGCTGGTGGATTTTTAAAGCCAATAATACCGGAAACGAAAATGCCAATAGCACCAAATGTGGATAGGTATAATCCTGCTCCATGGCTGACAAATTCTCCTATTAAAGCTTCTGAAGACAGTGAAGAAACATTGAAAAATGCAATGATAGTAATAATCAAAGAAAGCCCGCCAACAACTATAGGTGTAATATTGATGACTAATGGTTTTTTTTGTCTAAAAATAAAATGAATAACTAAGCTAGCAGCTACTAATAAAACAATAATCATACCATCTCCGTCAATACCTTTTGCACTAAATAAACCTGCATCTACCCAAGGTAATAAAGTTCCTATTACAGCAACTGCTGCGCTAATAAAAAAGACTTTTGCCTGCATTGCAATGACCTCGTTTCGTTTTGTATATAAGTGAATTGTACATATTTGTAAAATAAATTACAACTAAAATTTGGAAAACATTAAAAAAAACAATTTTTCTTTATCTCCCCGTTATCGGAACTACTAATAAAAAAGCTAATCTTCTTTTTTTCTTATAATTAATTCTTTGAAATGCTCATTTTATCATTTATCCTACTCATTTCGATTTCAATTGTTGATTCGTATCGCAATATTGGCAACTAATGACTTGACCCTCCAAACCCGAAATAGGCGCTCCACAAGATTCGCATTTTTGGGAGACTTTTATTGGGGTTTTTCCTAATACATCTTTAACCGTATTAATCGTATCCTTTATAGTACTGGTAATAAATTCTGTCCCTGGTATTGTTAAATTGTCTAATCTATCTATTACTGGGTCTTGCCCCAACACAACTTGATCAATTGCTTTAATCCAATTCCTTACTACTCGCTTTGATTCAAATCCAAAAAACTCTTGTCCATTAGTGAAATAGACCTCAAGCTGTGGATATCCACTAGATCGTTCGCCTAAAATTGCTTGTGCTTTACCATTAAATACTTTAATTTGATCAACCGGAAATATGGAAGAGTGGGACTTAGGGACAGGAAATCCATCCCAGATTTTCCCATGAGGTCGGGATAAGGAACCGGTCCCCAATGTACCGGTGAGACTCAAGCTATGGGAGCAAGAGAAAAATACAGTATTTAAATAAAATGATGACGAGATCACCTGGATGTAATCTCGTCATTTTGTTTATGTCATTTGAAAACCCCTGGCTATGCCGGGGGTTCCGGAGAGCTTATAGCGTGGTATTAAAATTAAGAAAGGCCTCTCTTCGTGATAAGATATAGTTGGTTTCCCGACCACTACATCAAATAA
>NZ_BMEY01000026.1 GCF_014637405.1 Ornithinibacillus halotolerans | reverse complement strand
TCTTTAGAATCAGTGTGTGGATGTGGTGCGTAAGGGGAAACCATTCAGTGGGCCTTTAAGGCCAAGGCCGGTAACAGAGGCTTCAAGCCGCAGAGCAAACCACCAGTTCACACTGGTGGTTTTGATTATGACTTGTATAACATTTAAGAATAGTAACCATGATCGTTCGGTACCTATCGAACATGCACATACTGCACATGATCATATTCCATCTTCTCCAATTATTATGCTAGATACATGGGGTCATTTAATTTGGCTCGGAACTTCTGCAAAGGAAACCGATGATCAACTAATCACTTTCCTTAGAAAGGTTAGTAACGAGTCCGAAAAAAAGTGAAAATATAGCATGAGTATATAGCTTGGAAAACGTCGAATGTGGATGCTACTATATTGTATAATCGAAATATAAACGTATTAAAGAAAATTTTAGGTGTATCTGTCCTGAACGGTTAGAAATTGACAAGAGTTAATAGAAACTTTTTTGGAGTGTGATTATGAAAAGAGGAGTTCTGTTTGTTATTTTGTTTCTGATCATCAGTCTCGTAGGATGTCAAAATAAGAATCTCGATTTAACTGAAGAGATAATGAGTATTGAAGTATATGTATGGAAGGATAATTCCTTCGTCACCACTATTGAGGATAAAGAGTGGATTGATGAACTAATAGAGGAGCTTAACAAGGCGATAACCCATTCCACTGCAGATATGGATTATCCATCACCAGATTATAAACTAATTTTTAAAAATGCCCAGGATGAGGATGTTTTTCAAATTGGGTATTTTATTGAGGTAGTAAAATTAGGGGTTAAAGGACGATATGTGGATGTATATGAAGATGTGATGTATAAGGTTGATCTTAAACTACCTTAGTGATAATTACATATCTTTATTTAATGGTTATTGATACAAATTTAGGTTTAAATTCTTATAGAGTAGTGATGGTGAGAGTTATGCAATGGAGTAAAACAAAAACAACCTTAGAACGTTTTTTATGTGACAAATTAAAAGGAAGAATCCAAATATATGCAACAATCTATCGGAAATCCCATGATGGACCAAGCAGGGTATGGATTACCTTTGATAAGAAAGAAATATTAAGTGCTTCTGACCTTACATATGTGGTAAAGCATGAGAAACTATACCAACAAATGAAAGAAGAAAAGCAGTTAGAAGAAATTCCTTATCATCCGGATTGGAACGACATGTTTAATTCCAAAGAACGACAAGAACTAATCAAGGCATCAGAAACTGCTGAACAAATCATGATTAATCAAAACATTTTTGGCAGTTATCACCTTTATGTTCCATTTATGGAATATGGATCTCTGTCTATTGAGCAAGCAATGAATTCAGATAATGTCATTATTAGGGCATATTCGATGTTGGATAGAAGATTAGGCAAACGAAGATTAGAAAAATTAAATTTCCCTACAGATACACATCCGTTAATTGTGCACTTTTACAACTTAAGATGTGATGTGGAGAGAATAACACGTTGTGAATGAGAATTATGGCAGACCATTTCTCTTTCGTATGAAACTAGCACAGTGAGTACTACATAATCACCGTGCTAGTTTTTATTTATTAAGTTAAGACTTCAGAAGTGCATTCTAATTTTTTAGATTTTTAAATAAATCAAATTATCCTATTAGAAAATTATGCTAATATAAAAAGAGGTTAATAGTTTAACTTAATAGAGTAACGTTGTATAACGGTAACGTAAAGCACAATTTTAATAAAAACAGGTGATTGCAATGGAAACTGGTAAAAAAATATTAATTATAGAAGATGATCAAGAAATTAGTATGTTGCTACGTGTCATTTTAAGGAAAGCCAATATCGAAACAGTTCAAGCATATTCCGGTACAGAAGGCTTGTTGCAGTTACAAAATAATACGTTTGATTTAATTTTGTTAGATTTGATGTTACCAGGGAAAAGTGGGGAAGAACTCATCCGCGAAGTGAGGGAGAAGAGTTCCATACCAATCATTGTAATATCTGCAAAAAGCGATATAGAGAATAAAGTCCAAGTATTAAAAATGGGTGCAGACGATTATATAACGAAACCATTCCACCAAGAGGAAGTATTGGCTAGAGTCGAAGTACAATTACGGAAAGCTAGTTTTCTCCCTACACAGCAAACAGAACTAGAGTGGCGTGGACTGAAGAATAATATTGAAGAACGATTAGTGACCTTAAATGGGCACGAGTTGCAGTTGACTAATGCTGAGTTTGATATGATTTCATTTTTCATGCAAAACCCTGAACGGGCACTGTCTAAAAAGGAAATATACGAAAGCATTTGGAAAGGTACATATTATGGTGATGATAATACGATTAGCGTTCACGTTTCTAATCTCCGGAAGAAGTTTTCTGAATTAACATCTGAAGAATATATTAAGACAATTTGGGGTGCTGGGTTCATGCTCGTGTGACTTCTTTATGAATTCTTTATGTTTTGCTTAAAGGATATTAAAATCTTGTAAGCTAAACTGTATGTATAAGAAGTTAAGTAAAGGAGTCAAAGAGATGGATAGTATTATACAGACATATCGACTTACGAAAAAGTTTAAAGACGTTGAAGTGATTAAACCACTTAATTTCTCCTTAAGAAAAGGGGAAATCTGTGCACTAATTGGAAAAAATGGTGCTGGAAAGTCAACTATGTTAAAACTACTTGCTGGTCAACTATTGCCAACAATGGGTGAGATTCAATTATTTGGTAAATCTGGTAAAGATCTAGATTATGCGAGAAAGAGAATGGGATTTATGATTGAAACACCTACATTTTTCCCGGATTTTACAGCAATTCAAAACTTGGAGTACTTTCGTATTCAACGTGGTATTGCTGACAAAAAACGTATATACACAGTGCTAGAAATTGTTGGGCTAGCAAACGAAAAGAGAAAAAAGTTTCAAGACTATTCTATGGGGATGAAGCAACGACTAGGCATTGCACTTTGTCTGTTAAGCAGTCCTGATTGTTTAGTTCTGGATGAGCCAATTAACGGCTTAGATGTAGAAGGAATAATGGAAATCCGCAAACTATTAATGAAACTTAATGAAGAAAATCAAATAACGATCTTAATTTCCAGTCACATATTAACGGAATTAAAATTACTAGCAAAACGGTTCGTATTCATTAAAAATGGCGTTATCGTAGAAGATTTAACGCGAGAATCACTGGAACAAAAGAGTAGAAAGCAGTTATTACTAACCGTTGATGATTCTGCAAAAGCAGCTCGTTTACTGGAACAAGCATATGCAGATATCCAATTTAAAGTTCTACCAAATAACCAAATCATTATTGAAAATCATGTGGAAAAAGGTGGAAGCATTAATCATATGTTAGTTGAACATGGTGTAATGGTGAAAGAATTCCGCATGGAAGCACTGAATCTAGAAGAATATTTCTTAGGATTAGTGGAGGGGAAAAATAATGATTAATTATATGAAAAGTGAATCCTATCGTCTTCTACGTAAAAAAGGCTTATATGTAACGACTATGATTTGTTTTGGGTTGATATCTGCGGCTGGTTGGATACTATACTATTTTGATAAGACGGACGCAAATTTCCCATATGGTACGAGTGAGTTTTTCAATTCCAATGTAATTGCTTCAGGAGTAGTCATTATCATCATTGGAGTACTGTATAATTCTGCTTTAACTGGGAAAGATTTGTCCCTACTGAAACAATCTATTTCTTTTGGAATATCACGAAATACTATTTTTTGGTCTAAGTTAATCTTAAGTTTAAGTTATTTTGTACTTGTCTGTGTTGTTGGGATTATATTAACCATTGTGCTCGGGGAAACGATGCTAACAAGTAATCAAGACTCCGTCCAAAATTTTCTTATTGCATGTATAAATATGGCTCCGATTGTGCTTAGTGGATTTGTTCTAACTCATTCATTAAAGATGCTTCATGTGGGAGATGTCCTTATGGTTATCATACTCGTGTTTATGTATGGATACTCTAGCAATTTGCTACGAGTCATTTTTCGTCCATTTTCAGGATTAGATGAGTTATATCAATATGCACCGAGCTTTCTATTAAGTGATAATTTATCAAACTATGTAGATAATGCCATGCAACTAGATTTAAAATATTGGCTAGTTGGTACGATGATAACCTTAATTGCATTACTAGTTGCGACAAATAGATTTTCAAAACAAAACATCGATTGATGTGAAGGGATGTATGGAAGTGGATAGCTGGTTGATTATAGGAATTTTGATTTTCTTACTTTTTGTAGCAGGTATGAGGATTCTATTACTCCAATGGGACATCCGGAAGATGACGAAACAAGTAAAGAACATCAATGAGAACTTCGGAACAAATGAATTAGTTCGTACAAATACACAAAATAAAAACTTAGCCCGGTTTGCTTCAGAAATCAATCAGCTTATTCAATCCTATAAACAAAATCAACAGTCGATCGAACGAAAAGAGAAGGAATTAAAACAAGAAATTACGAATATCTCTCATGATTTGCGTACACCAATCACATCCATTCAAGGATTTTCAGAGTTATTAACAGATCCTTCTATTTCGGAAGCGGAACGACAAGAGTATTTAACGATCATTCAAAAAAAGATAGATAATCTTACAATGATTGTTGATTTGTTTTATGAAATTTCTCAGCTTGACTCCTCCGATAAGAAGCTATTAATGGAAAAACAACTTTTAAATCAAGTAGTTGGCGAAACGATGTTATTATTCTATGATGAAATGGAGAAAAAGCACTTAGATGTGAATCTGGAAGAAGGGCAAATGTACCCAGTACTTGCGGATCATAAAGCACTCGTTCGGATAGTAACCAACATTGTTCAGAATGCTTTACACTATGCAAAGAGTTATTTAAAGATTAGCTTTATCGAGGAAGAAGAATATATTACGTTACGGGCAGTAAATGATGTGGGGGAGTTAAATGTTTCAGAACTTCACCATATTTTTAATCGAACATTTCGATTAGACCAAAGTAGAACCGGGAACCAGCTTGGATTAGGCCTTCATATTGTTCAACAATTGATTACGATACAAGGCGGAAAAGCAGTTGCTTATGTCCGTGACAATGAGTTTATTCTTGAGGTATCGTTTAGGAAGTGGGATTAGAGTGGTAGAGTTAGGTGATTAATACAATAGAGGAACAGGAAGGAAGGGAAAGTTATATTGCATGAACTTTCTTTTTTTGTTTTTATTTAGTGTGATTAGTCAAAGTCGTCATCAAACAATGTAGTATTCAATCGAACAATTATTGCATATGTATGGTTGGAGAGTGTGAAGAAGAAAATCATACGGATATTAGTGCATAACTGGGAAAATCAACTAACTAGTAATAGCTTTGGTTGGCAAACTGGGGAATTATACATTAATGCAAATAAAAAATAGACTTATAAAGATAGTGGCACTCACGGAGTATGAAAAGTATGACCTTCTCTTGACATGATAAATTGTCAGTGACCACCAAAGTACGACAAACGCTGGGAACATTGCCCATGGATCACCTGGTGCTAATAAGATATTTAACAGTCCATAGTAAAGAATGACTATAGCACTTACAAAGGATGCGGTGAACATATTATAGTTTTTTATACCAAGTATGGAAAGAATTGGCCATAAGATAATTGGTAGGGCGGCGTAAAAGGGACTAAAGGGCTAAACCCATAAGGAGGAATATCCTTTGCAAAAGCAAATAATGAACTGGAAAAATAAAGAGGGATTGATTGATGAATCTGCCTGGCTAACTCAAGGCATACAACTATATCGTAAATTATTACAGGAATATCCGGAAAATCCAACATACAAAATAGAACTTGCTAATTTATTAGTAAAAAGTGGAACGGATCAAAAGCTAGTGGATATGAACTTAATGAATGCAGAGAAGTTATTTAAAGAAGTGTTAGAGATTTTTCCAAACCATATTGAATCTCTTTATCGATTAGGACATATTCATTATGAATTAGGTCGTCATCAAAAGTCGGTACGTTATTTTGAAAAGATAAATAAGGAAGAATTATCGAATACGAAATTAATCCGAACACATTTGTCTTTGTCTAAAGCTTACTATTATTTAGCTGATGATGGAAAGGCATATGAAAATTTCGAACGAGCTAACCAATTGGATAAAGAAAATGATTTTTCGACTGAAATAAAAGAGGCAAAAGCACTGATTACGCAAAATGGGGAATTTCGTACAATAGCTCATTATCCAGATGGAACAAGTGAATTAATGACATTTGAAACTTCTCAAGACTTCAATAATGAAGTTGATTCTAATCAAGGGAAATTAGATCTTGTCGAATTTCGAGCAACTTTCACAGGACCTGCGGATACGCTAGTGTTTCCAAGAAGAGAAGCGGAGATTTTAAGATATATTTTAGAACGAAAAACCCCAGTTACAATAGATGATATTGCCAGAAAGGTGTGGGAAGAAAAAAAGAATAACCCGAATCCGAAAACGGTAAAATCATATATATCAAACATAAATCAAAAGTTGAGGCGTTGTATAGGAGTAGAAGAAAATCCAATAATCTCCAAACGAGGGCAAGGATATATTTGGAATTCTATTAATGTCATTGTAACAACACGAATTCAGTAAGGTTGGGTGAGTCCCAACCTTTCTTTTTTATACTTAGATTATCAAAGTAAAGGAGTTGGTAATATGTTGAAGGTTTTTGTTTATGGAACATTGCGCCGTGGAGAAAGAAATGATTACTTGTTGAAAGATGCTAAATGTCTCGCGGAACAAGCATGGACGAATGGAGTTTTATTTGATACAGGAATGAGTTACCCGGCTTTAGCACCTTCCAATAGTTCTATAGTGTACGGTGAACTTTATGAAGTGAGCGATACCGACCTAGCTAGACTGGATGAACTTGAGGGCTATCAAGAAGGTGGTGTCAATAATTTATACAATCGATTGGAGCAAATTATTTATACAGATAAAGGAAAATATCGTGCTTACGTATATGTTGCTCATCTGGATAGTCTATTGAAAAAGAAAATCTCTAATGGAGATTGGAAGGAATACAACTTGCTAAAGCAAAATGATTCGTTTCTTTATTTTGCATATGGTAGCTGTATGGATAGCCTTCGATTTAAAAAAGCAGGTGTAGAGAGATACTTTAAGGAGGTCGTTGGAGTTGGGGTACTGCCTAACTATTCCTTAAAATTTACACACCGTTCAACATTTGATGGCTTAGGTCGAGCTGATATTGTGGAAGATGGTGGAGTAGTTGAAGGTAAGATTTATAAGATTGATCGTGAGGCTTTAAATTATTTGTACGGAAGAGAAGGTGCACCACATGTCTATCGTCCAACTTTTGTTAGATTTCTTCTAGATGGTCTAGAAATAGAAGCATTAACATTTACAGTCAAAAGAAAACAAGAAGAAGTTGTGCCACCTATTGCTTATGAAATGGAAATTTTAAGAGGAGCCAAAGGTTACTTGTCTGAAGACTATGTATCTAGTCTTGTTAAGTATATCAATATATTAAAAAATACTAGCAAAATAGGAGGAATGTAGTATGGGTACGTTTACTGCACAAATTTTAGTTGGTCAGAAACATTCATATGATGGAGGCATTTTGAATATATCCCATGTATTATATCTTTCTGAAAATAATCGTCCAGCTTGGGTGTTAGTACCAATGGATATATTCAGTGAGCATAAAGAAATGGTAGAAAAACGTGTCACATGGATTCCAACAGTAGAAAATATGTTGGAAGATGCGCTAGTGATGGTTGGACTGTATGTGTTGAAAGATAACAAATTGCGAGAATTAACAAATCAGTATTTGGAAACAGAGAAGGATGATTTTGTTGAGTTGTATGATATCCCGCAACATAAAAGACAAGAATTATATAATTATGTGAAAACAATTGAAGGTAGTCATAAAATCATGCTTTCAGTGTTTAGAGGTTCGACAATTGCCAATCAACTTCCAGTTTTAGAAGAGTTTAAGAATGATATAGAAGTATGCACATCAGTTTACACGAAGGAATTCTCATTGTGGAGTAAGCAGTATGAAATATCTGGGCATTTGGACAGTAAGTAGGTTAGGAATGGGGGACAGTCCAAGAAAATAGGTACTGTCCCCAATTTATTTGGGATGAGTGCCCGTTGCGGTGGAAAATTCTGTTCAACCGTCACTCATCACCGTAATGACTGCCCGTTGCGGTGAAAATTTTGGACCAACCGTCACTCATCACCTTAATGAGTGCCCGTTATGGTGGAAAATTCGGACCAATCGTCACTGATCGCCTAAACGACTGCCTGTTACAGTAATAAATTCAAAACAACCATCACTCATCCCCAATGAACGCCCATTTCAGGAAAATTTCAGATCCACCACCACTAACTGCAAAAACAAAAGATAAAAAGCTGCATTCAGATGTAGTATAAATTGTAAGCATTTTCATGATAATTCAATTTAAATAAATTTTGAAAATATATTGACGATATAGAAAAAGGGTGCTAACATTACCTAACAAACGTTAGTTAGGGGGAGAAGATGACTAAGGAAAAATTAGTACAAGCTACTATTAAAAATGTCGCAAAATTCGGTTATCAAGGTGCTTCCATGCGGAAAATAGCAGAAGAAGTTGGAATTAAGCCAGCATCAATTTATCATTTTTTCCCAAACAAACAAGAGCTTGTAATCGAAGCAATGAGGATGATTTTGAATCATCATTTTTCAAGTATGAGGGCAGTCTTTGAAAAAGAGCAGCACACTTCTATAAACGTTGTATTTTCTGAATTATTCAACAGCTTGGTGTTTCATCATCGTTCTTATCAAGATGAAACACAGGCATATGTGTTGATGGTAAATTCGGAAATTCCGGAAATTAAAGTGGAAGTACAGAAGTATCTAGAAAATTATAATGAATGGCTAGTTGAACAGTTGACAGATGAGATACGAGTTAGATATCCACATCTACATTACAAAGAAGTAAAAGAAATTATAGATCACTTTATTTTTCTTGGGAATGGGTTATTTTGGGGTGTCGTTATCTACAACGACGAAGATGTGAAAAACAATCTCACGCACGCAACAAACTTAATGAATCAATACTTACAACTAAAAATAGGGAGTGTGCAAAATGGAGGAGAACAAAAAACTTATTGAAGACTATGAATTAACGGCAGTTCCTGAGGAAAAAAGACAAGGTTGGTTCAAACAAACGATGGTGTGGATTGCTGGAATTATCGCTCTATCCGCGACTGCTCTTGGTGGAGCATTAGGTAGTGGATTAAGTTTACAAGAGGCAATTATTGTTTCATTAATTGGTACTTTTCTTTTATCAATACTTAGTGCACTTTGTGTAATTGTCGGGGCTAAAACTGGTTTATCTACAGCATTAGTTTCTTCCTTTGCACTTGGAAGATATGGTTCAATTGCAGTTTCTGTCGTCATTGCTATTTCTTTATTTGGTTGGTTTGGGGTACAACTTGATTTATTTGGTTCCAGCTTAAATAAAGTTATAGTCGATGTGTTTGGTTTAGACGTATCACCGGCATTATTAATGATAATCGGTGGCGCGTTGATGACACTTACTGCTTGTATCGGATACGCGGCAATTGAAAAATTAAGTATTGTTGCAGTACCATTACTAGCTGTCTTATTAATCGGATCAACTTACATCGTTTCAAAAAGTTTTACTTTTGATGAATTAAATGGAATGGCTTTATCAGCAGATCCATTAACAATTGGGGTTGGTATTTCTACCGTTATCGGGTCACTTGCAGTTGGTGCAATAATTGGTCCTGATATTTCCAGATATGCAAAAACAGCAAAAGATGCAGTTATTTCATCGTTTCTAAGTTATTTTATCGGTTATAGTGTTGTCCTTATCATTGCCTCGATTCTTGCAAAGGCAACAAGTGAAGTCGATGTTGTTGCAATTATGATTGGAATTGGCTGGGGAACAGGTGGAATGCTTGTGTTAATTCTTGCGCAATGGACAACGAATAATACGAATATTTATTCTTCTTCTTTAGGCTTTTCAGTTATTTTCAAAAAAGTTCCGAAGTACATTATTACGATCATTGCTGGGATAATTGGAACTGCCTTAGCAGTGGCTGGAATTTACGATCATTTTATTCCATTCTTAAGTGTTCTAAGTGTGTTAATCCCACCAATTGGAGGAGTTTATACAGCAGACTTTATTTTAAGACATCGCGTGTATCATTACAACAATATCGATAAAATTGAAAACATTAGAGTTTACAGTATGTTAACTTGGGTTGTTGCAACAATTATTGCATTTATGACAACACCAAGTCCAACAGGGTTTGGCTTATTTAGTATAACTGGTTCATCTGGAATTGATGCATTTCTAGTAGCCTTTATTTTGCAACTAGTTATTGGATATTTTTTGAAAAATAAAACAGAAACCATCAAGGAGGATGCAGCATGAGATTAATTGGAAAAGAAGAAATTGAAAATATCGCTATCGGAGCAGCGTTATTAGGTACTGGTGGTGGAGGGGATCCATTTGTTGGAAAAATGATGGCCCTGCAAGCAATTGAAGAGCATGGTCCAGTACAATTATTAGATGTCGATGAAATTGCAGATGATGATGTTATTGTTCCTTCTGCAATGATGGGTGCACCTACTGTCATGATAGAAAAGATACCAAGTGGGGAAGAAGCACTTGTAGCTTTTAAAGCATTAGAAAAAGTGTTGAATAAAAAGATTAAAGCAACGATGCCGATTGAAGCGGGTGGGGTGAACTCACTATTACCACTTGCACTAGCGGCTTCCATTGGATTACCGGTTGTAGATGCAGACGGGATGGGACGAGCTTTCCCAGAATTACAAATGGTGACATTTTACTTAAATGGAGTGAGTACAACTCCAATGGTGTTAGCAGATGAAAAAGGAAATAACATGGTCTTAAATGCAATTGATGGGAAATGGGCTGAAAAAATTGCCCGCTCTGCAACGATGGTTATGGGCGGTTCCATCATGAATGCTATTTATCCAATGAATGGAAAGCAAGTAAAAGAATCAGCTATTTATCGTTCGTTAACATTGGAAGAAAACATTGGCCGTACGATAAAAGAAGCAAAATATAATAAGCAAAATCCAATCGAAGAAGTATTGAAATTATTAGGTGGTTTTACATTATTCACTGGTAAAGTAACGGATATTGAACGAAATACGGATGGTGGTTTTGTCCGTGGAACAGCAAAAATCGAAGGATTAGGCAACGACAAAGGTGAAAATTGTTACCTAGAATTCCAAAATGAGAACCTTATTGCAAAAACAGATGACCAAGTACTTTGCATCACACCGGATTTAATCTGTGTACTAGACACAGAAACCGCATTACCAGTTACAACAGAAGGGCTACGTTATGGAGCAAGGGTAACCGTAATTGGTATACCTGCTGATGAGAAATGGCGTACAGAAAAAGGAATTGAAGTAGCAGGTCCTCGTTATTTCGGATACGATCATGACTTTACACCTGTAGAAAATCTAATGAAAGCGAGGGGTAAATAATGAATTATCGCTTAGGTATTGATGTTGGTGGTACTAATACAGATGGTGTGCTTTTAGATGAGCAAATGAATGTCATACACTCTTTAAAAACACCGACAACTGAAGATGTTGAAACAGGTATTTATAATACGATTAACCAGTTAGTGAAAGAAGCAAACATTGATGGGGAAAAAATCAAATTTGCTATGCTCGGAACGACACAATGTACGAATGCTATAGTAGAAAGAAAGAAATTGAATCGTGTGGCGATTATTAGAATAGGTGCTCCAGCCGGAACTGCTATTAAACCACTTGCCGGTGTTCCAGATGATTTAAAAAATATCCTAGGTAACTATATGTATATCGTAGAGGGTGGCCATGAATTTAATGGTGACGAAATTTCGATTTTAAACGAGGATCATATTCGTACGATTGCTAAAGAATTAGAAGGTAACGTAGACTCTATAGCTGTAACATCCATTTTTTCACCTGTTAACAAAACGCATGAATTAAGAGCCGCAGAAATTTTACGGGATGTATTAGGGGAAGACGTATCTATTTCTCTATCTAGTGAAGTTGGAAGCATTGGTTTAATAGAAAGAGAAAATGCTACGATTCTTAATGCTTCTATTATTAATGTTGCTAGAATGACAGCAGAAGGTTTTGAAAAAGCATTAGGAAATAATGGAATTGATGCAAAAGTTTTCTTCTGTCAAAACGATGGAACGTTAATGTCAAAAGAATATACATTAAAATATCCGATTCTAACGGTTGCCTGTGGTCCAACGAATAGTTTACGTGGTGCGTCTTTCTTATCTGATAACAAAGATGCTATCATCGTTGATGTCGGTGGAACAACATCTGATGTTGGGGTGTTAGTAAAAGGATTCCCAAGACAATCATCAATTGCAGTTGAGTTAGGTGGGGTGCGTACGAACTTCCGTATGCCAGATATTAACTCAATTGGATTAGGTGGAGGGACTATTATCCGTGTAGATGGGGATTCCATTACAATTGGGCCAGACAGTGTTGGTCATAGACTTTTGGAGGAAGCAATTGTATTTGGAGGTTCCACACTTACAACAACAGATGTTGCTGTAGCTTTAGGGAAAATGAATCTCGGTAATCCGGATAGGGTAGCACATCTTGATAAAGAACTGTTAGAAGCGATTTACAATCAGATGGTTGAAATGGTAGAAGAAGCAATCGACAAAGTGAAAACAAGTGGGGACGATATTCCTGTTGTATTAGTTGGTGGAGGAAGTGTACTGTTCCCAGATAAATTAAAAGGTGCTTCGAAAGTTTACCAACCAGAAAATGGTGGCGTTGCAAATGCAATTGGCTCAGCAATTTCACAAATAAGTGGTGAAATAGAAAAAATCTTTTCTATTAGTAAAGAAAATAGAGAAGAGATTCTAAACAAAGCAAAACAGTTAGCTATTACGGAAACAATTAAAGCAGGAGCTGACAGTGAAAAAGTAGAAATTGTCGATATGGAAAATGTACCGCTTGCTTATTTACCAGGAAATGCTACAAGAGTGAAAGTAAAAGCAGCTGGGGATTTGGCGATTGATTAATAGATAATAAAGGCTCTAGTAATTCTTATTAATGAATTACTAGAGCCTTCTTTTGTAAAGGGGGAGAAGCTTGTTAATTAAAATTGTAGAAGTTCTGCAACTATACAATCACTCAATTAATCCTTCATCTTCCAGAAATTCTCGAGCTACTTCACTAGCACTTTTTCCTTCCACTGCAACTTGATAGTTCATTTCACGCATTTCATCATCGGTTATTTTGCCTGCGAGTTGATTTAAAATATCCTCTAGTTCAGGGAAGGATTCTAACGTTTCCTTCCTGAGTAAAGGTGCACCTTGGTATGGAGGGAATAGCTCCAGGTCATCTTGTAATACGGTTAAATTATATCTCCTCAATTCACTATCTGTAGAATAAGCATCAAGTAAATTAATATCCCCTTGTTCAATTGCGTTGTAACGTAGTTTAGGTTCCATCGTAACGAGATCAGGGAATACTAATCCATATAAATTTTGGATTCCGATATAGCCATCTTCACGATCCGTAAATTCTAACGTAAAACCAGCCTTTACATCTTCTTCGATACCACGCAAATCAGAAATAGTTTCCACTTGATGGATTTCTGCAAATTGTGAGGAAACGGCTAATGCATATGTGTTGTTAAATTGCATCGGTTGAAGGAAAACTAAATCAAATTGTTCTAATAAACCATCGTAAGCCTGCTGGTAAACTTCTTGTCTGTCATTACTTACTGCTGTTTCATTTAGAAATTGAGAGACAGCTGTTCCTGTAAATTCAGGATAAATATCAATACTACCTGACTGTAAAGCATTAAATAGGAAAGAGGTTTTTCCAAGACTAGGCTCCAATTCAACTATTAGATTCGTTTCATCCTCAATTAATATTTTATACATATTAATGAGAATTTCTGGTTCAGAACCTAGTTTTCCAGCAATAACAATGCGGTCCTCGTCATTTTTTAACCAACTAGGTATAACCATAATGCTAACGGTTAACACAACTATGATACCAATCGTAGCTAATGACTTTTTATAGCTTAGCTTTTGCATGCTTCGTAATAAGAAATCAAAAGCAATCGCTAGTAATGCTGCAGGTATAGCACCAAGGATAATTAATGAACTATTATTGCGGTCGATTCCGAGTAAAATAATATCTCCTAAGCCTCCCGCTCCAATTAGAGCAGCAAGTGTAGCAGTACCAACTATTAATACCATAGCTGTTCGGATTCCAGCCATAATAACTGGCATGGCTAGTGGTAATTCTACCTTTATTAATCGCTTCGTTGTGTTCATCCCCATAGCTTTCGCAGCTTCTATTAATGACGGGTCTACCTCTTTAATTCCTGTATACGTATTACGTAGAATAGGGAGGAGGGCATAAACAACAAGGGCGATGATGGCGGGAATCTTCCCAATTCCAAACATTGGAATCATTAATCCTAATAACGCTAGAGAAGGAATTGTCTGTAACACAGCGGTTATCCCAATTATACTCTCGGCCAATCGTACTTTTTTTGTTAAATAGATACCTATAGGTACTGCAATAACGACCGCAAAAAATAACGCAATAAAGGAAATCTGAATATGCTCTAATAATGCTTGTATCAATTCATCTTGTCGGCGTTGAAATACTTCTATTAAGTTAGTCATTCACATTTCCTCCATTCCCTAATTCACTGAAGAAATACTGAATGAGCGATTGTCTATTCACCGTACCAACTGCAATCCCATCTTTTTCTACCAGGATTTCTTCTTGTGTCGATAATTCTTTTAAAACTTCCTCTAAAGTCGCTGAAACTGGAATAGTTGGGGTCTGATTTTTATCTTCTACAGGTGTCAAAATATCTTCTAAAAGAAAACTAGATTGTAAGGAGGTTGATTTCCCGACGAAATTTTTCACAAATTTATTGTTGGGATGATGAATAATCTCCTCAGGCGTTCCAACCTGGACAATTTTCCCGTGATTCATTAAACAAATACGATCGGCTAACTTTAATGCTTCGTTCATATCGTGTGTCACAAATACAATGGTTTTCTTGATTGCTTTTTGTAGGTGAATAATATCTTCTTGCAATTTTTCTCGACTAATAGGATCAAGCGCACTAAATGGCTCATCCATTAAAATGATATCTGGGTCAGCAGCTAGGGCGCGAACGACACCAACTCGTTGTTGTTCTCCACCAGATAGTTCTTTCGGTTTTCGATTACGGTAAACCTCTGGTTCTAAACCAACCATCTGTAATAATTCAGTTACTCGTTTTCTTGTTTTGTCTTTTTGCCAGTTTTTCAATTCCGGTACAATGGCAATGTTTTCTTCAATCGTCATATGTGGAAAAAGGGCAATTTGTTGGAGCACATACCCAATATTCCAACGCAATTCATGAATGTTATAATCACTTATTTTTTTGCCATTGATATAAATAAATCCTTCTGTAAGGGGAATGAGCTTGTTCATCATTTTTAATGTAGTTGTCTTCCCACTACCACTGGGACCAATCAAAACAAAAAATTCTCCTTTTTGGACCGTAAAACTGATGGAATCAACCGCGGCTGTTCCATCTTGGTACTTCTTACTAACATTTTCAAATGAAATCATTAAAGTAACTCCTTTTTCATTTTTAGTTAGTTGTATTATTTCATAGTGTGCTTAGATTTGAAAATATCTGAATTCAGATGGAGAAAGTTTTATTTATAACTATGTTTTTGTCTAACTATGAAAGATTATTACCACTTAGGTATTTATTGAGTAAATTTGTTCATCTAATTGAATAATAAAAAGCCTAAGAAGTAGAATAAATTCCTACAAGTTAGGCTTTATTGAATAATTAAATCGTATCCTCGTTGGAAGGGTGGGGTTATAGAAGTACTTCTTTTCTTAGCAAAATAATCCCCTTCTCTTTAAACCAATCTGTAATGACGGAAAGTAAGAGTAGCAAAACACCAAGTTCAATGGCGTGGTCAGCTATATTCAGAACACCACCTGAACGAATGATAACATCTGTCATTTCACCATACAACAGTCTATCCACGCCATCCCACTATTTTCA
The DNA here is from genome assembly GCF_014637405.1 of Ornithinibacillus halotolerans. GTDB lineage: Bacteria > Bacillota > Bacilli > Bacillales > Amphibacillaceae > Ornithinibacillus > Ornithinibacillus halotolerans. The sequence goes on along the minus strand of NZ_BMEY01000026.1, from coordinate 27,634 downwards.
ATATGAGTAAATTCAATACCCCATAGAGTGAATCTTTCGTTGATGTCGACGTAAAGACGAACAATATGTTTAGTCGCTTGATCCAGTATAAAGCCAAGAATGGCCAATATGTAAAACACCATATATAGTCCTCCATCTCACAGAGTCAAAATAAAAAATTGGTTTCTTTTTAAAATCTATCAATCCCTATGTTCTAAAGGTGAGTCCATATTTACTTCATACAAATCTCTAGTAAAAGTAGATTAAAAAAGAATGAAAAAGCTAGGTCATTTGACTCGAACAGAGTAATGAAGCCTAGCACAGAAGTTATAATTAACTTATTTTAGTTTGAATTTGTTCATGGTCATTCCTTATTAAAAACTCATAAACCATCTGATTAACTGTATCTTTATCCTCACCTAAACATAGTAAATGCTTGGAGCGGTCTAGTAATACGAGTTCCTTTTGCTTGGATTTAATTTCTTCATCAAAGTAATAAGCTGTTTTATAAGGAACTAATCCATCCTGAAGTCCTTGGGCGATTAAAACCGGTACTTCCACTTCTTTTAAATAGGGACGTGTATAATTCACTAGTTTCATAAATTCGAAGCTTGATTTAAAAGGTACTTGAGGTAGCTTATTTTTATAATGGTTGAAAAGTTTATTATGTTGCAAGTCACCTTTCAATCGTTCTTTGATAAACCCATGGATATCTTTATGAATCTGTTTGAAATCGAGGTATTTACCGGCTGCGGCGAGTAAGACCAATTTTTTAACATTATACTTTGCTGCTAAATAGGCAGCAATCATACCTCCCATGGAAAAACCAATGAGATATATTTGATCATACTTTGACGTTAGCTGTATTAACGATTTCTCTGCAGAATCTATCCAATCTTTATATGTCGTATCCTCCAATTGAAGCTCCGTCCCGTGACCAGCTAGAGTTGGCACTACGATATGCCAATCTGTATGCTTATCCAAATAATCTGCAAGTGGACCTAATTCATATGGACCACCTGTATACCCGTGAATTAGCAAACATGCAATCATGCAAATCTCCTCTCTCACTTGTAACTATTTCTACTATTATTATCTTATATTTTATGATTTTTTGCTTGGTTTTGCTCCGTGGGAAACACAATTAGTAATTGTTCCATTAAAAGCGTGAAACAACATTGGATAAATTCATGTATGTTAGAATAAAATTAGAACATACAACGAGTAAAGTGAGGAATCCTATGTTTAAAAAAATTATTAAACAGCTTAAATATATGGCAGGAAGTAGTAGCCGGAGACATAGACACTATTATAAGGGTAGCAGTAGTCGTAGGTTTGGCCGTTATTATGGCGGGAGTAGCAGTCGAGGGCATAAGCACAACCCTTTCAGTGGAAGTAAACGTTACAAGCGTAGACGCTGGTTTAGTTAAATTTCTGCTACTCATTTGCCTTCATTGCTTTATCAAAGTCAATCCCAATGTCTTCTATAGTAGTATAGGGTGAAGTAATTTGTAATAAACGCTTCAATAAATAGACCGTTTCTTGTTGTAAGGAAAGTTCTTCTGTCCATGGAAGGGCTTTTTTCTTTTTTGCAGGATATGTTGTATAAAGTAAGTACAATAAAATATCCCCAAAGTCATAAAAGTCCTGGAGCTTCATTTCTTTTGCTACTTCATGATCGATTACTTCTTTTGCTAGCCCAAAATCTATTACATATGGCTCGTTCTTCTGAATGATGATATTTGGAATCCTTAAATCTAGATGATATATGTTTCTTTGATGAAGGTATTCAACTAATGAAAGTAATTTAGAAACGAATTGTAAAGCTTCTTGTTCATGAAAGCTTATTTGTTTGGAAAAGATTGCCTCATCAAGATTATCACCCTCGATAAAGCTCATTACAAAGAATAGATTTCCATTTTCAGTAAAGTCTTCGTAGAACTTTGGCATATGGGGATGATCAAGTTTTTGAATAAGGCTTTTTTCCTTTTCGAATAGCTGAAGCTCTTTCTTCATTTTACGCTTACTAGGTCGAAGTTGTTTAACCACTTTGCAGTCCTGAGTCTGTAAGTCTTCACATAGATACACGATACCATAGCTACCAGCCCCAAGTAGCTCCTTTATAAGATAACGTTGGTGTATGCATTGACCATCCTTAATGGGGTGATCCATAACAAATTGGTAAGCTCTCCGAATTGGACGTAGCATAAGATCATCCTTCTGAAGGGCAAGATGTGGTAACTTGCCGATATTTGATATGATAATGGTAAATGATTAAGAATAATGTTGGCAATTATTTGCTCAGGAAGTTACTGATTGGGAGTTAAGGGAGTATAGGTTATACTAAAGAATAGTCAATTCATCTTAGACATCAATTAAGGGAGACAAATCGATGCCAGGAACTAATAGAAATAATATAACAATAGGATTAAGCGTAAAAGTTGTAAAAAAACAAGACCAACGGACAGGCAAGTTAACGAGCGGTGTCGTATCAAAAATATTAACGAATTCCAGGACACATCCACACGGAATAAAGGTCATGTTGGAAGACGGCATAGTAGGAAGAGTGAAGGAGATAGATAGCAATGAATAATTATAAATTAACGATTCAGTACGACGGTGCCAGATATAAAGGGTGGCAACGGCTTGGAAATAATGACAACACCATTCAAGGGAAAATAGAAAATGTATTAACTGAATTAGCTGGTGAAAAGATAGAAATCATCGGATCTAGTCGAACTGACGCTGGTGTCCATGCGTATGAACAAATTGCTAACTTTAAAATGAAGAAAAATAGCACGGAAGAGGAAGTAATGCAATATTTAAACCGCTATCTTCCGAATGATATTAGTGTAGTTGATGTTACGTTAGAGCATGAACGGTTTCATGCACGGTATAATGCGAAGGATAAGACGTATGTATATAAAATTTGGAACGAGCAATATCCTCATCCATTTATGCGCAAATACAGCATGCATGTGGAAGAAAAGCTTGATATCGAAAAAATGAGACAAGCATCTCAATACTTCCTAGGCAAGCATGACTTTACATCCTTTTCCAACGCGAAGTCGAAGAAAAAGTCGATGGTTCGTGAAATATATTCCTTAGAGATAAATGAGAATGAAGGATTTATTGAAATTAGAATAAGAGGAAATGGCTTCCTTTATAATATGGTTAGAAAAATTGTAGGGACATTGATCGAAGTAGGGCTAGGAGAGAAAGACGCAGCTACCATTCCAAGTATTATCGAATCAAAAGAACGAATTCAGACAGGGCGAATGGCGGATGCTCAAGGGTTGTATTTGGAGAAGGTTGGATTTTAATCTGACCTTTATTTCTTTAACATTTTATTTCCTGCCAATGTATCAAGATGCTCGTTCTCGTCTAACTCCTGAGCAATTGGAAGGAATGGATAAAGAAAATCAAAAGGAAATCCCGTTAGGTGGAAAATATGGTGATCCAGATGAGGACTTAGGTCCAGCGATGGTATTCCTTGCAAGTGACGCTTCTAAGTTTATTACTGGACAATTATTACCAGTTGATGGTCGACAGGCGACGGTTAGGTAGATAAATAGATTTAGTTAAAAAACTTTATCAAAGTAATTAAAATTGAAAAAAGTAAAACGTAATGATAAGATAAGATAGAATTCTAATAATAAAAACTTTTAATACAGCAAGGGGGAATACATAATGAAAGCAGCAGTATGGCATGGTGTTAAAAATCTTCGTGTGGAAGAAGTAGAATTACGTGAATTGAGAGAAGATGAAGTAAAAGTAAAAGTTGCATGGGCAGGTATTTGTGGAAGTGACTTGCATGAATATGAGGAAGGACCAGTGTTCGTTCCAGTAAATGAAAAAGCAGAACTAACTGGTGAAGTAGCTCCATTAACAATGGGCCATGAATTTGCAGGTGTGGTGGAAGCAGTTGGTTCCAAAGTAACTGATTATAAAGTAGGGGACCGTGTTGTCATTAACCCGACATTAACATACGGTAAAAAACATGAACTAGTTGATCGCTATGATGGTTTTAATTTTATCGGATTACATGGTAATGGTGGCTTTGCAACATATGCAAATATTCCTGTTTCCAATATTCATAGATTAGCAGATAACTTAACATTACAAGATGGTGCGTTAGTTGAACCAACAGCAGTTGCTGTACAAGCTACTATTGATAGCGGTGTATCATTAGGTGATACTGTTGCTGTATTTGGTGCAGGTCCAATTGGACTATTGCAAATTAGCGCTGCAAAAGCTGCAGGGGCAAGTACTGTTATTGCGCTAGATTTATCAGAAGGCAGATTGGAAAAAGCGAAAGAATTAGGTGCTACTCATGTGATTAACTCTGGGAAAGTGGATCCAGTGCAAGCTGTACGTGAAATCGCTCCAGATGGAGTAGATGTTTCTTTTGAAGTCGCAGGTGTTGCACCTACATTTAAACAAGCAATCGATGCTACTAAACCTGGTGGCGTCATGATGATTGTTTCCATCTTTGCAAGAGCAATCGAATGGAATCCATTACAATTAACAAATACTGGTGTAAATATTAAATCATCTATCGTATATACACCGACAACATTCCAAAAAACAATTGACGCAATGAGCTCAGGTCAATTAAAACCACAAGGTATCATAACAAGTGAAATCGAACTGGATGATATTGTAGAAAAAGGTTTTGAAACATTAACCACTGACAAAACCCAATCTAAGATTCTAGTAAAAATAAGTGGGGAAAAATAAAAGTATGTAGGGACAAGGGATAATACCTTGTCTCTTTATTTTTATAGGAAATACTGTCATTAGTATTTCTCTCGTCTCCCTTAATTTATGCATTAGATTTTGAGCACTATTATTAAAAGTTGTAAAAAGTTGAATTAGGAGAAAATGAAGCCGCTACTCAAGGCTAGTTTTTTGAGGGAAATTGGCTTTAAAACAAGAATAAAGGGACTGTACTTACTTCATAAAGTAAAAAAACTGTCCCTTTTCTTCTACAAAAAATCAGTAGGGTTATCAATTTGCTTGAATTATATCTATCATACCATGACTCTGGAGTTCTAATTCAATGAGTAAGTCAATGAACATTTCAACTAAATTACCATCAAACTGAGTCCAGGAACATCTTTTTAACTCTTCAAATGCCTCATTGTAGTTCATTTTAGCAGTAGTTTGATAATTTCGTACATCATATGTCATCGTATCAAAGGAGTCACATATACGAATTATTCGCCCTTGGAGAGAAATGTCTTCCCCGGTTAAACGGCGTAGGTATCCAGTTCCGTTCTGATTTTCATAGTGATCACGCATGAATTCAGCTGCTCGAGTCCGACCTAGTTCTTTACGAACGATTGTATTTCCAATGTGGCAATGGCTTTCAATGATTTTTTTATGGTGGATAATTTTCCTGGCTTCAGGAGGATTTCTTTTGCAATCCCCATTTTGCCAATGTCATGTAAAAAAGAAGCTACTCTAAGGTCATCATCATAACAACCTACTTTTTTTGCAAGCATGGAAGATAGATCCATAACTCGTAGGGAATGATGCTTAAATATTTGTAAGACTTCGTTATCCTGGGCGATATCCTCAAAGAGGGATTCGGGAGTACGTTTTATATTTTTAACTCCTTTGTCATTTCTTTTATCAAGTATATCAAAAATATTAATTGTAAAAACAAAGAAATTAAAAAGACAAACTTCGACAAATTTCGGGCGGTGTCAGGCACCGTTATAGAGGCACCGTTATAGGTTTGCTATACGTTCGCGATTGTTTGATGTTAGGTTAAAGTCAAAAATATCTAAATTTTGTGCTTGGCGTTCTTTATTATGAGATTTAGGGATGACAATAACATCACGCTCAATTTGGTAACGTAAGATTACTTGTGCGTATGTCTTTCCATACTGATTACCAATTTCTTCAAGTACCTGCTTAGCATTTTCATCGATACCACGTAATGGGGACCAGGCTACCGTTGCGATATCTTGACTTTTATTAATAGCAATTAGATCTTCATTCCATTTACCGATGTAAGATGGAATTTGGTTTACTGCAGGCTTAAAGTGGCCATGTTCAAGGATTAATTCCAAATGCTCTTTCTCAAAGTTCGATACACCAATCGATTTGAAAACACCACGGTTATAATAGTCTTCTAAAACGTTCCATGCCTCCACTATTTCATCATGGTTATCCCATGGAAAATGGATAAGGAATTGATCAACATAGTCGGTTTGTAATTTCTCTAAACTTTTCTTTATTTCAGCATGTGCCCAATCAGTACCACCGAAACCTTCCCGTGTATTTAGCTTCGTAGTAATAAAGAAATCTTCACGTGGGATAGAGGATTTTTTTAGTCCTTTTCCGAGAACTTCTTCATTATTATACAATTGAGCCGAATCAAAGTGACGGTAGCCATTTGCAATTGCCCAGTCAATCTCTTGGGTGTCACCTCTTAAGGCACCGGTATACTGATTACCCTCTTTACCGAATGTATTAGTACCGCTACCAACAATTGGAATTTCAATGGTATTGTTTAATGTCATATGTTTCATCCTAAAACCTCCTAGTCTATGTATTTCCCACCTTATCTTTCCTTGAGAAAAGAATCAAATATTTCACTTAAGCACTGGGCACTGAGCATATAAATTGCTTTTCTATGGATGGTTTAATTACAATTACTTTGATAACAACTATTTTACTGGAGGTAATTAAATGGCAAAAGTAGCGTTTCTTCTAGCAAATGGGTTTGAAGATTCTGAGATGAAAAACCCATATGATGCAGTAAAGGAAGCAGGACACGAGGCTGTGATCGTAGGATTAGAAAAAGGTGCCGAATGTAAAGGGAAGAAAGGAACTGTCTCTTACACAGCTGATGTTGGTGCATCGGAAGTAAAGGCAGCTGACTTTGATGCGGTTGTTATCCCTGGTGGAGCAGCTCCAGAAGCGTTACGCGTAAATGACGCCGTGGTTCGTTTTGTGAAAGAAGTCAATGAAGACGGTAAGTTAATAGCTGGTATTTGTCATGGACCACAAGTAATGATTAGTGCTGATATTCTAAAGGGGAAAGAAGCAACAAGCTTTATCGGAATTCGTGATGATGTAAAACTAGCTGGTGCAGATTATCGTGATGAAGAAGTTGTTGTTAGTGAAAATCTAGTTACATCTAGAACACCTAAAGATGAACCAGCGTTTATACGTGAAATTTTAGCAAAATTATCCTAATAATTGCATTAAAAAAAATCGGTTTCTTTCGAAGAGAGGAACCGATTTTTTTCATGTTTAGCTATTTATTTATAGAATCTTCAATTAGATCCACTCTATTACTGTTCTCTTTCCTTATTACATCTCCATTGGAAGATATGTCTGGAGAAAACAGGTCTTTATAAAGATGAAAAAGTATCCAAAGGGTGTAGGCCAAACTATTTAACTGAATTTATTTCCATGGAAGTTAACAAACGACAAAAGAATTAATTGCCTTTGAAACTTTATCAACGAATTGGGAAAAATAACCTTTGATACTAAATCAAAGGAGAGTAAAATGAAACTATATCCAATTATATCGATTATATTCGGATTATTATTCACATTTTCAGTTAGCACCTATGGGAACGATGCACCTGAAAATGAGAAAACAGATAGTTCTCATCCAAAACAAAGTTTAACTTTAAAGGAAGCGGCTGCACTAGCACATAAAGAGGCTCAAAAGTGGAATAAAGACGCCAAATTATATATCGGACTAAGTGTTGATAAAGATGAAAGCCAAACTGGGTTGGATGGGAAAAGAAAATATTGGAACATCCAATTCGGTATTCCAGGAAAGAGAGATTGGTATTTGGTCACTATTCAAAATGGTAAAGTAGGGGAAACAGCTCATGTGCCTGATGAATTAGATGCCATGTCTGAAAGTTACTTTATTTCAAATGTGGAGGATATACAGTACGATACACCTGAGTTACTAACGAAAGCTCAGAAGTTAGCAGAAATTTATCCTGGAGATATTTTTGCGAAAGGATTCAACTTCGGTTTTACGAAAGATCCACATAAAAACATTCCACTTGTATTAGTAATTGGTTGGGATAAGAGTAGGAAGAATATGATTTACCTATCGTTTCATGCAAAAACAGGAAAGCTAGAAAATAGATTGGTAAGAGAGCAATATAGAAACTGAACAGGTAAATGAAAAATGGGAAATCAAAGGGGACAACATAAATCATGGGTTGGATTATTTTATTTATTGAGTTATTATTTTTTTGCAAAGAGCAAATCACCTATAAAGGAAAAGATATGTTCAATCGTATCACTACTTATGGCAGCACTGATTATTATCCTAATTATTAGTGATTCCTTTTCCTTTGTTTTAAATAAAAGTCTGTACTTACCCTTTATATTTGGTGCAATAGGTATTATTTTTGGCTGGTTTGGGATAAAAGGTGATGTACGAAAATGTTTAATTGGGGTAAATACCCTAGCATTAGGCTTCTACCTTATCGTGTTTTTAATGGCAATGGTTGGTTTTCAAGAACCATAAGGTGAAGAATACTATTCTATGTAATTATTAGAGTGAGGTTGTAGGAAGAAATGGCGAAAAAATTAACAAAAACAAATGCGGTTCGATTAATAGAAAAAAATAAAGTAGTTTATGAATTAATATCGTATGAGATAGAGGATGGCCAAGCGGTAGATGGTATCTCTGTTTCTGAAAAAATAGGCTATCCTTCTGAGCATGTGTATAAAACGTTGGTGGCAACAGCAGGAGCAAATCAGTATTTCGTTTTTGTATTACCTGTAACGGAAGAATTAGATTTAAAAAAGGCAGCAAAGGTAGTTGGGGAGAAGAAAGTGGAAATGATTCCAGTGAAAGAACTACTTGGCTTAACAGGTTATATACGAGGTGGATGTTCTCCGATTGGGATGAAAAAGTTATTCCCTACATATATCGATACATCTGCTGAAAAACTTGACTATATGATTGTTAGTGCAGGGAAAATCGGTCTGCAAGTAAAATTAGCACCACAAGATTTATATAATTTATGTCGGGGGAAATTTGCAGACCTTGTGAATTCATAAAATAAAATAAGATAAGTGCCTTTGGTATTACAATTCATGAATTGGTAAAATGTGAAACGTGCGATCTAATAAAAAGGATCGCATTTTTTTGTTTGTAAAAATATTAATGAAGTTAGAATAACAGAAACTTAATTTAATTTAGTTAAATTTACCATACATATTATTTTATATAGTATTAATAGATTAAAATCTTAGTTCTAAACACTTGTCTCACAAGGAATTGGAGCGCTTTCATACTAAACCGTTTTCATATAGGTAAATGTGTCTAAATTGTGAACGCGCTGGAACATTCCTAGTCAAAAAAGCTTTGACTTTCTGAAAAAATAATTGGTATTCTTAGATTCATACCGATTGGTAGGGGAGGATTACTAAGGAATGAAACATATTAGAGATGGTGGAAGTGTTTGAAGACAACGAATTAAAATATAAAACCATTCTACATATTGAAGTAATTCGTTAGAAATCACCCCTACCACGGATTGCTTCTATAAGTCTACCAGTTAGAAATGCATGTACAAACGATATTAGTTCCAAATGAAATCAGAAATATACTAGATTTTATCGCTTTAAAATGGACTGCATCTACCGGAGAGTGGAGTGAGGATTCATTCTAACAAAATATAAGCAAGCCACGACAATATCATTTAATACAATAAGAAAAAACTTGAAGGAGATGTACAAATTACATGAGCAATACAGCAGTAAACGTTAACAATCCAAAGATGATGGCATTTATACTAATGTTCGGTACATTTATTGGATTATTCGGAGAAACAGCATTAAATATGGCATTATCCAATATTATGGAGCAATTTTCAATCTATGCTTCCACGGCGCAATGGTTAACAACAGGGTATTTATTAGTATTAGCAATTTTAGTTCCTGTTTCTGCACTGTTAATGAAATGGTTCAGTACGAGACAATTAGTAATCGGAGGACTTATTCTTTCTTTACTTGGAACGATCTTAGCGGCATTGGCTTTAGACTTTATAATGTTGTTAATGGGACGTGTTGTTCAAGCGATAGGCACTGGCATTTTAATCCCAGTCATGACTAGTGTTCTACTAATTATCTTCCCAGTCCATAAACGTGGAGTAGTTATGGGAATTATGGGACTTGTCATCACGTTAGGACCTGCATTAGGACCGACACTTTCTGGAGTTATTATTAGTACGCTCGGTTGGCCTTACATTTTCTGGATTAGCGCAATTTTATATATACTATTAACCATTTCCGCGATTATAAAAATCGAAAATGTCTCAGAGATTACTAAACCAAAAATTGATTTTACATCGGTTGGTTTGTCTACAGTTGGTTTTGGTGGGTTAATCTATGCATTGGCAACAATGGCAGCAGCACCGATCACATCACCTCAAGTATGGGGACCATTATTAATAGGGATCATTTCACTTTTATTATTCGGTCTTCGCCAAACGAGAATGGATCAACCAATGGTCAATTTGAGTGTTTTTAAATATCCAATGTTTACATTAGGGACTGTCATGATGTTTTTAGGTATTTTAATGATTTTATCTACGGGAATATTATTGCCATTATACTTAAAAGGTGCGTTATTATTAACGGCAATGATGGCTGGGTTAGTATTACTTCCTGGTAATGCGGTGAACTTTGTTTTATCTCCAATTGTTGGAGCTTTATTCGATAAATTCGGACCGCGTTTCTTCGTTATTACTGGATCAGTTATTATTGTGATTGGAAATATCATGTTTATTACTGTCATTTCAGCATCTACACCAGTATGGCAAATTTTAGTTGCTTTTATGATTCTATTCTTCGGATTAACGATGGTCATGATGCCTTCCCAAACGAATGCATTGAACCAATTACCGCGTGAACTGTATTCTGATGGTTCGGCTGCAATGAATACATTAAATCAAGTAGCTGGTGCAGCAGGTACAGCAATAGCCATTACACTATTCACAGCTGGCCAAAACAGTTTATTAGCTAGCACACCTACAGCATCTGAACCAGAAATTCTAGCTGCAGGTATCCAATATGCCTTTTACTTTGTTGGTGGAATTTCCGTACTTGTATTATTATTCTCTTTATTTGTAAAATCTAAAGTTGAAGTAAAGGAATCATCAAAAGTTACTGTGAAAGTAGCAGAATCGGTTCGAAAGTAAACAGCTTAATAAAAACTAACTAAAGAAGAAACTATTCGCAACAGGTATCTGGAGCGAATAGTTTTTTTTAAGAAGAAATGATTTTTTCAGAAATATTACTGATGATATCTCCTCTGCTTAAAACACCAATTACACGACCGGCTCCATTCACAACGGGCAGTTTTTTGAAATGATGCCTGGATATTAAACGAAGTGTTTTTTCAAATTCTTCATCAGGTGCTACGTAGATTGGATTCCTTTTCGTCATAATTTCTTTCACTTCTGTTCCTAGCTTTTCTTGAATGACATCCTCAATTTCTCCGTCTTCAATCATATAAACAAGTCCAGCGAAACCTACAGGCTTTGGCGCGAGATATCGTAGAACATCTCCATCAGAAACCATACCGATTAAACGGCCTAGTTCATCGACTACAGGAACACCACCAATACGATTCGAATATAAAATTTGTAACAATTCCTTAATGGTATTGGTTGGTTTTACGGTATACACTTTCGTAATCATAAAGTCTCTTACTTGCATTAAGGATCCCTCATTTCTAGTTGAGAACGTATATATTGATAATATAATTATAGTTTATCATACGAAATTATTGATATACCTTATATAAAAGTGACTTTTCTATGAAGTTAGTAGGAAGGGGAAGTGTGCATTGCTTGGTCAAGTATGAAATGGATGTTATTGGATTATGAATTAGTCTACATCGTATATTCAAAACTGATATTAGGGAGAAAGAACTATTGTTTAACTTTTCTGAATTTATTACAATTAAATTACATTCAGAGCCTTTATTCCAAAGTGAACAAAGGCTTTTATTTTTTGTTTGTGTAAATATAGCTTGGTATTCTTGTTCTTTATAACGGACGAAGTGAGGGGTTTAATTAAAAAACTAATTGTTTTTATGATGCTGTTTTTTCTTCTTGTTGCATGTAATTCAACAGATGATACCGAAAACATGGAAAATCAAGAGAATGGCGAAAAAAATACGAGCCAAAATGACGAGGACCAACAAAATAACGAACCAAATGAGGAAGAAGATAATTCAGAGGATGATAATACGGAAGTAGAAGATCAGGCAGGAACAAACGATACAGATGGAATTGGTGGTGATTATCCGAGCTGTGAGGGGATTATATTTGAAGCAGGTAAAGAAATAGATGGAAGTACATTAGCAGATTGTGTGGTAGAAGCAATGATCAGTCAGCAATCCGGAAGCCACATAGTAAGAGATGATACAGGATTTTCTTCTACCGTTGATTTTAAATGGGATCCTAACTTTTCACTCAGTCTTCATTCTAATGAATTTAGTGTTGTACTGAAAGAAGATACAGGCTGGGTGAACACGGGGACTGGTTGGATTCAAGCCGATTCAAATTCGACAGAACCAGAAGTGATGATGGCAACTTCACTCATTGATCTATATCGTGTATTTTCTGATCCTCGCTTTATTGCCGAATATTTAGGTGCTGTTCCTACATGGACAGTTGTAGGGGAGGAATCGACTCCAGATAGTGAAGCTTTTGTAGATATTGCGTGGAAACTGACTTCGGATGATGTGGTAGATATGGGCCTTTCAGTATTGACAGATTGGGAGTACTGGATTACATCCGATTATCTTGGGGCATATTTTGCAGCAACTGGAACGAGCGGAGATTTCACGGTAAGAACTTCCAATACGTTTATACAATGGGGTGGAGAAGTAGAAATCCCAGATCCAGAATAAAATAAGCTAGGGTGAAGAGAGCATGAAGTTTAGACAGATTTTTTATATAATAAGCTTAGGATTCTTGTTATTCGGTTGTTCCAATGATAATTCGGACGATATCGAGACTGTAGATGGAAACAATACTGAACCTGGACAAATAGAAGAAAATGAATCACCTGCCGAAGATAACTCGGAAAACGACGTGAATGATGAACTGGACACAGAACGATTTCAAACAGAAGACGCCCAGGAAATTATGCAACTAGAACCTGGAATATATGGGGAAGACAATTACGACGAAGATAAAGTTAAAGAAATTCTTGCTAAACTAGATAGTAATTTAACTGGAGAAGAGTATTACTTACAAATATTAGCTTTAGCCGCAGATGATTATCGAGACCTTTACGAACAAATCAACCAGTTCGACACATCATTTGATGGTCCGACTGAAGCTCCAGATGGGAGTGGATCAGAAGGAACGAATGCTTCAATAGAGAAAGAAGTCAACGTTGCGATATTATTGGATGCTAGTGGAAGTATGGAAGAAACATTAGATGGTAAAACGAAAATGGAGCTTGCCAAAGAAGCAATCGAATCATTTGTATCTATTCTTCCCGAACAAGTAAATGTTTCTTTGCAAATTTATGGGAATGAAGGGGATGGGCAAGCTGGTGATAAGGAAAAATCTTGTAATAGTACTGAAGTGGTCTATGAACTAGCACCATATGATGAGTCAAAATTTGGAGAAGTGCTAGAAGGAGTTAAACCAGGTGGTCAAACCCCGTTAGCTGCATCTATTTCTAAAGCGTATGACGATATACAAAACAAGGCAGAAGAAGGTGCTGAGAACATCGTATATATTGTTAGTGACGGGTTAGAGACATGTGGTGGAAATCCTGTAGAGGAAGCGGAGAAATTAAATCAATCCGATATGCAAGCAGTCGTTAATATTATTGGCTTTGATGTAGATGATGAAGGACAAAATGAACTAAAGAAGATAGCGGATGCTGGTGCAGGAAAGTACTTGACGGTTAAGTCCCAAAAAGAGATAGAAGAATTTTTTAATCAAGAAAAAAGAGAACTCGATAAGGCATGGTTATCATGGCAATCTGATAATGTTGATGATTACTACGCAAAGGAGCGAGAAAAGCTAAACCAAGTCCATGATTTGAAAAATAAAATCTATGAAAAATCAGATCTTGAGAGGGAAAAATTCTTCATATTATCAAACTATTTATTGGAAGAGCTAGCATTTGATAAACAGATTGAGCTTCATATTAATCAAGAAATAAGGAAACGATATAACGCAATTCAAACTTTTACACGTAGTAAAATGTCTGAACTAAATACCGAAATACGGGATAAAGCCAAGGAATTAAGAATAGAGGTAAGAGATAGAGGGGAGGAAGGGAGAGAATAGCTGAGGTTCTAATGGAGAGTTAAGTAACGGTGATTATAGTTTAAATGTAGTGTTAACCACATCGTGGATAGCACTACATTTTTTGTGCTTTGAAATTTTATTTTATTTGAAACATTTTTTGAATTATTTCGTATGTAACGAATGAAGAGTGGGTTTTTCTCGTACGTCGAAAAAGTGATAAACATACAGCAGGAAATATTGCATTCTAGTATGAAAAACTTGAAATCCGAGAGGTGATAAAATGAAAATAAAACATGTGAAAATAACTCTTTTTTTAATTTCCATTTTTGTTTTTGGCTACCATATTCTTAATTTATTTAATTTATGGGTAGATATTCCGGAAAAAATCGCGGTACATTTTACAAATGATACACCAGATAATTGGGGTCCAAAATACATGTTGTTTATTATGCCTATTTTAAGTATTGGCATTTGGGCGTTTATTGGATTATTAGTGAAAAAACCTGAAAAGTTGAACTATGTGAATTTAACGGAGGCAAATAAAGAAATTCAGTTTTCCAATGCGGAAAAAGTATTAGTCTTGATTCAATATTTAAGTTTAAATACCTTTATTCTAGCAAACGAAGCCTTGCTCAGATATTCAGTCGGAATGGATTCTAGCATTCCTTTAATGATAGCAGTCATTCTTTTAGTTATCTGTTTTATAGCTCCTATCTTTTTATTAATTTGGGCTGCTACATTGAAGTATTAGAAATTCAGTTACAAAAGCTGGAGTGAAGCGGAGAGGTGATTAATTATAATCGCCATTTTCTTAAGAACAACTCGTCAACATTATTATTCTTTTACATATGCGAGCAAGTATGGGAAAGAGGAATTTGCAAGCTCATTCGATTTGCAATATAACAGTGTAGTGCACATTAATTTTTATGTGGGTTGTATTCTAGGGGGAAGAACTTAAATTAAGGTTAGGTTGGGAGAAAATAATAATGCTCATCTTTATAGCTATCATATTAATCGTGTTTCTATTCGATTTTACAGGAATTAGAAGGCAACATAATAAGATTATCGAACAGAATGACAAGATTATTTCTTTATTGGAGGAGATTAAAAATAAGTAGGGAGTGGGATTGGAAAGAGAAATTAATTTATTCACCAACTCACGAATCTTTACAAATAAATAATCGTTATGGGTTTTTGATGTCTTTCTATCTTTTAGATAATCAATCAAATTAGCAATTTTTCGTAATACTTCATCTATCAATACTTAATAATGTATTGCAATTTATCACTTTCTAAAAGTTTATAAAAGAGCGTATGATTTAGCTGGGTATATTCGTTATATAAGTAGGAGGTGCTTACTATGACAAATTTACAAGCAATAGGTGAAGAGACGAAGGATATATGGATAAAGTATTGGAAAATTGTTCAGCCATATCGAAATCAATTATGGCATTATTGTTTGCGTTTAACAGGAACACCATGGGATGCAGAGGACTTACTACAAGATACTTTATTGAAGTCATTTGCATCTTTATCTGCTTTATCTCATCGGCAACAGAAATTGCAAACAAAATCGTATCTATTTCGGGTAGCTTCTAATCACTGGATTGATCAATGTAGGAAAAGTGGAAGGTTTTCTAGTCAAGAGATTGAAGAGAATGATATAAAAGAAGATTTCATTGACCCCCTTGATGCAAATGAAGCAATATTATCGTTAGTAAAAAACCTTACCCCAAAACAAGCAGTTGTATTTGTACTTATGGAATCATTTCAATTCAAGGCAAAAGAAGTAGCGCAATTATTAGCCAGTACGGAAGGTGCCATTAATGGAATTCTCAATCGTGCAAGAAAAAAGCTTACTGAGATTCGAGAGTTTGATCGGGGGAAAATGAAGAATGCAAATGTCATCGCTCAATCAGAAAATGTAAAAGAATTTATTGCAGCATATAATCGAATGGATTTCAACGGACTTGCGAATATGCTTCAAGAAAATGCTACATTTAGTTTTGTTGAGATGAACAGTAAGGAATATGGAAAAGAAACAATCCTAAAATACTCTCTAAATCCAAACCATTTAGAGGAAATACAGGATGTACATGCAATTCATCAATATTTATTTGGAAAAGAAACTATCATATTTATTAAAAAGACAGAACATGAACCAATGTTATATGATGTCAACACTATTGACTGGCAAGATGGAAAAATTGCAAATTGGGACTGCTATTATTTTTGTAGAGAATTTATGCGATATATGGCTGAGTACTTAGAATTATCTCTTGCTCCAGTTGATACAGTGTGGTATTGAAAGATAGGTTGGTTCGTTATGACAAAAAGTGACTAATTATTCTAAACAAAAAAGATATATCATTTTACCAAAAAAGTGCTAATTCATTTTTAGCACTTTTTTTAATTGATCTAAGTATCTCCTTCTAGGAGTAAATTAGTAGATAGTGAAACTTTATACTTTAATTGTTCGTAGTTAGGATTAAGGCAATACAAAAGGAGTGTACACAATGAAGAAATATATTATTTTTGCGATTAGTTTTATTGTATTATTTTCATTATTTCACATTCTATTTGGAATGATCCTTACCTTTATATATACACCAGATGTATCTGATGTCCGAAATGCAGGTGAATTGTCTCAAGAAGGAGTTATTTTAGGGAATAACAGTAATTATTTACCAAATTTAATTATTGCTTTTCTTTCTGCTTCTATTGCTTATGTGATCCCGAAAAAAATTAATAAGTAATTAGATAAAACTTTTGGTCCATCCTCAATTGGGTATGCTACAGCGAATATGACGTATAATTTAACCGACGGTGCAATGATTGTTTTAACTGTGGCAAATATGAAAACTATGAATGGACAAATTTTTGGCGATAGTCCAATTCCTGCGGATGTAAAAACTACATATTTGAAAGCAGAGGTAGAGGCAATAAAGTGGTTAGAGGGAAATAGTAATTAATAGGAAATTATTTTTATTAACCTTTAAGTTAACGGGATAAATTACTGAATAATAATTGGAGTGGAAACGTTGAAAGAAACTAATGATGTAAAGGAATATGAGGATACTCTTGATGCTGTTAATCATCTTTATGAGGAGGATGCTAAATCATTGTTAAGGCTAATTTATGGCTTTATTAACACTGCAAATTCAGGTAATGGTGGAGATAAAGTGAAATTGGAAATTGTAGATAAAATATCGGATATATATAAACAAATTCCTGAATTAAACGAAATAAGGAAAAATAAACTTAAATAGAATTTAGAATATGTTTAGATGTTTTATTGGAAGAGTTATTTATAATAATTCGATTAATACAGTTCATGTTAAGTAATGGATTATGTGCTTTACATAAATAAAATGAAGCTACACGCAAGATAACAAATGGGCAGATTACCTGAATAAGTGAAAAATAAAACTCGATTCCTCAACATCGTAAGGAACGAGTTTTCTGTATTTCTGACACTACTTGTTAGTTTTGTCTCTTTATATAAGAAGGATTAATCGTAAATTACATTTTTACCTTCTTCCGTTATTTTTTGTAAAGATGCTAGCATTTGATTAATTTGCTCATCCGTATGTCTTTCCCATGAGCCTAATTCTGCTATTATTTTCAAAGGTGATTTAGACCTGTAGGAACGTGTTGGGTTTCCTGGGAATCTTTTGTCGGTTAAGTTTGGATCATTTTCAAAATCACCTAATGGTTCTACAATATATATTCTTTCCTTCGATTCAGATTTGGCTAATTCAGCACCCCATTTTGCAGCTTCTAATGTCGCTGTAAAATAGATATAGTTCGATTTTTTGTTTTGATAATTGGATAAGTGTTGCGGTTCTAAAAGATCGCCAATTTTTAGAGCTGCTTTTGTACCATGAAAGAAGGGACCTAGATCTAATACATCTTTTTTGTCATTCATATGGATACACCTCATGTTTCATTAGATTTGTATATAACAGTATAGTATCCGAACTACAAAAAGAATAGTCTATAAATTAACCATAGAAAGTAGTATAATGGAAGTAGAAGGTATAAAGGTGATAAATATCTATAAGTGGGCGCACTCATTAACAAAATGAAGTGTCCTTTTTTATATAGTTTTCTTTCTTAAATTATTCTGACTAACTACTAATCTCCGCGGATGAAGACGTAGTGTAAGATTGACAATAGAGTTGCCAAAAAAGTCATTGTTGAAAGGGGTAAATTTTCGATTTACTTCTATAACTCTAATTTTATTTTTCGGAATATTACGTTAGCATTTGTGATAAACGACAATAAGCGGGATTAATTGAAGCAGAAATGTACTGTAATATTCTATTAGTTATGGAATGGAGTGACTTGTAACATGGATATTAGAAAACCAGATGAGATAGAAATGGAACAGATTTTTGAACTTTCTCCACAGGCGATAATTGAAGGCACTTTAGGTGAAGTAGAACCAACGATTGAAAAGGCGAGAAAATTGGTGGAACCTATTATAAAGAAGGGAGGTTATTACTTAATTGCAACAGAAAACGGTAAGTTAATGGGTTGGATACTTTTAGGAGGAAGCAAGGATCATTTTTTAGATAAGCAAGTTGGATTTATTTATGAACTATTTGTGTTAGAGGATTATAGAGGGAAAGGTATTGCTAAACAATTAATAAAAACAGGTATTGAACAGTTGAAAGAAGATGGGTATTCCGAAGTGCGTTTAACTGTATTTGATGGGAATCCTGCGATTCATATATATGAAAGCCTAGGTTTTAAAAACAGGACCATATCGATGAGTATTACATAGAACATAAACTCGCTTACATTGTATTATGTGTAAGGCAAAAAAGAGTAGCAAAGTGGTAATTTTGCTACCTAGATCAAGATTGTATTTGTTTTTTGAAAAACCAACTGTGATATAGATGAGATAAATAATAGGTGAACCAAATTGTAGATAGACTCCAGTACCAAGTCCATTTTTTGTACTTAATAAGTTTCGTATATTTGAGCATTAGTAATTCGAACGCTGTAATAAGACCAGAGTGGAAAAAGTAATAAAGCAGCTTGATTAAATTATTTTTCTTTTCTGGGTAGTACAAGTTAAATATGGTACATAGCGCGGGATACACAAAATATTCAAAAGTAAAACTAGATTTATTCGTTTTACTAAAAAATAAACGTTTAGGATACGAAATTAGATTTTTTTCTACGACGATTAATCCAAAAAGCCATGTAATGACCTGTTTAAATAAAAAAATAACCTGTGCTTCTCGGATTCTATGTTTAGGAACAAATTTAATTAGTAAAAGTACAGTACCAATCCATGCGGTAATTTCGATTATTTTCTCTACCTTCTTAAACATCATGTTCACCTCAATTATTAAGGTTTGCTAAAAATCTGGTACTTATGTATTAGATTGAATGTCTGGTGAGCGAATTGTAATGTTGTTACAAAAGTTTACGAGTTAACAGAGGGGACAGTAATTGATCCTTTTTCTTATGGAAAAACTTATAACAGTGTCGGAATATTGTGTTAGTATGAAAACGTACTAATAATTTAGAAATTGGAAGCATAAGAGAATTCTTTAGGTGGTGAAATATAGTGATTTTAATTTCAATATTAATTGCCTTATTTTCTATCGTAATGAGCCTTTATGTATTTAAAGTAGTAAAGGATAAAAAATACTTATGGTCTTCTTTAACATTCTCAGGAATGAACCTTCTCGGTGGTTGGGTCTTTGTGATTTATAATCTTTATATAGTAGGTTTAATTTCATTTATTATTCCATGTTTCTTCTTTTATTATCATTATAAGGAATCTATTAAATCATTGTTTGTGAGTAAGTGAAATAGGTGATAAGAAAAGATGCTAGATTAGGAGTATTTCTACGTAATGGGGTGTGAAGATGAACATAAGAAGAGCGGATTTACATGATGCACCAAGTATTGCAAAGGTTCATGTTGATAGTTGGAGAACGACTTATAAAGGCATTATCCCAGATGACTTCTTAAATAAATTATCTTATGAACGGCGAACAGAATTGTGGAGGAACAATATTAAACGTGAAGATAATTATGTTATTGTAGCTGAGAATAATGACGGCCAAATTGTTGGCTTTGCAGATGGCTGGAAGAGAGAAACGAATAAAGAGGAAAATGCTAGTGATTTAACTTCGATTTATTTACTAGAAGAATATCAAGGACAAGGAATTGGAAAGATGCTGTTTAAAGAACTATTTCGGCATTTTAAGCAATGTGGTTATGAGAAGATCTTTGTAGAAGTTTTAGAGGATAATAAGAGTCGTTACTTTTATGAAAATTATGGTGCGAAATTAGTAGAAAAAGTACCGATCAATATTGGTGGAAAAACAGTAAATGAATTAATTTATGTATGGGATAATGTGGACGAAGTTTATAAGAGATAATTGTTCAAATTTATCCTTAAAAGAAGGGAAGCCGGAGATATTTTGGAAATCATTATTTTATTAGGGATAATTGTACTCATTATTACTGGAATATCCATCGAAGTGACTCTAAAAAAAATGAGCGAACAAAATTCAGAAATAATAGATTTGCTAAAACAGTTAAAAGAGAAATAAGCTCTCATATTCCTAGGGGGTGTTGTATTGAAATATAAAGCAACGACCAATAGATGGCTACAAGTTACTAGTTTATTGTTAATATTGTTCATTATGTTTACTGTTACTGAAATTTGGATGCTCTATTACCTTATTCCACTTGCGATATTTGTATTTTTAACTATTTTTATGGTATTTACAGTAGTAATTACAGATGGATTTTTAACATTTCAAATACAAGTACTTACGCTAACTATATATAAGAAGACTGTTAGTCATGAACAAATTGAGATGTTAAAATATAAACGAGTTGGTTGATGGCATCGATGTGTGATAGTGAAAAATTATAAAGGGTTTAATTTTCGTATCGTAAATTTCAACTCCCATAGATAGAATTTGCTAGTAGGCATGATATACCAATTGAAAAAACGAAAGAGTATATACTATTGGAAAGATAAACTTTGGTGCCTGACACCACCCGAATATTGCCAGAGTTCGACAAATTTCGGGAGGTGTCAGGCACCAATTTTTTTAAAATCTATGAAATTGTTCGATTGGTAAGACGAATACGGTTGCTCCTCCTACTAGTGCGCGATAACCTGGTAGAAAGTCTTCTGTGCTTCCTCCTAATGGGGAGATTGGTGGGATTTCTTTCTCACGTTGTTTTCCTGTTTTTTCTATTAATCGTAATACCTCGAGTACCCGATTATCTTCTGTTCCAATTAAAAACGTGGTGTTCCCGGTACGTAAAAATCCACCTGTACTAGATAATTTAGTTGCACGGACATTATGTTTGTTAAGAACTTTCATCAATGCTTGGCTATCTTGATCTTGAACAATGGCGACAACTAGTTTCATGTGAATTCTCCTTTTTCCTCTTATAAGTTAAGTTTAGCATATATTATTCTACTAAGTATGAAAATAGACCTGACCTTTTCCATCATTTTACAAACTATTAATACTTCCTTAATATTCCAACAGTATGATTGATGGTGTCACAATCATTACATAAGGAGGAATACGAATTGAAAAAAGTATTATTGTCACTAGTAATGGTATTATTTATTGTCGCTTTGGCAGCTTGTGGTGATTCTAGCGATGACAAGGAATCGAAGGAAAAGAATGAAAATAATTCTACTGAAACAGCTGCAAATAATAATAACGATAATAATTCGGAATCTAGCAATCAAGTAATTGAATCATTATCTATTGGCTTCGTTCCATCAAGAGAGCCAGATGAGATTATTACAGCTACAGAACCTTTGAAAGAATTGCTAACAGATGAATTAGCAACATTAGGATATGATGTGGAAGAAGTAGATATTACAGTAGGTACAAACTATGAAGCAGTTGGAGAAGGGCTTTCAGCAGGGACGATTGATATTGGGCTTATCCCAGGTGGTACATACGTATTATATGATGACGGTGCAGAAGTTGTGTTAACAGCGACTCGTGCAGGTTTAAGCAATGATTCTGACGATGCAAAATATTGGAATGATAATAAGCCAACAGAAGCATCCGATAATCAAGTGACTTATTATCGTGCATTAGTAATTGCTGGTCCATCTGAAATAGGACAAGCATTAGCGGATAAAGTTAACAATGGGGAAGAATTAACGTGGGATGATGTAAATAGTGCATCATGGGCTGTAATGTCGTCCTCTTCTCCGGCAGGATATATTTATCCAGCAATTTGGCTAAGTGATAATTTTGATAAAACAATTACAGATCTTGATAACGTTGTTCAAACCGATTCATATGGGAGTGCTTTTGCTCGCTTAGCTGTTGGTCAAATTGATGTATTAGTTACATATGCAGATGCTCGTCGTGATAATGCAGATGCTTGGAACGGTGATGGGACGATTTGGGAGGATACGAATGTCATTGGCGTGACTCCTGGCATTTATAACGACACGATCAGTGTAAGTAAAAACTCTAAGATAATGGACGAAGATTTAAAATCCGCTATCCAAACTGCATTTATGAATATTGCAGAAACAGATGCTGGAAAAGAAGTCATTTCTATTTACAATCATGAAGGCTACCAACCAGCTTCATCGGAGGATTATGATAATGAACGCAAAGCGCAAGAAATTGTAAAAAGTCTACAATAGACTGTTTGAATCAAACAAATATATGAGGCTGTCTCAAGAAAAGGGTTTGGCCCCTTCCATTAGGGAGGCATCCTTTTGAGATTAGCCTCATTTTTAATAAGGTTGGGATGATAGATGATTGAGTTTATCCATGTAGAAAAAATTTATTCAAATAAAGTAAAAGCATTACAAGATGTGAATGTTAAGATTGACAAGGGCGAATTTGTGGCGGTTATTGGTTTATCTGGAGCAGGTAAATCGACATTAATTCGTTGTATTAATCGGATGCATGATATAACAAGTGGAAAACTAATCGTAGATGGCGTTGAAGTTAATACATTAAAAGGGAAGCAGATTCGAACATTCAGGAAACGAATTGGGATGATTTTTCAGTCGTTTAACCTTGTTACACGGACCTCAGTTTTAAAAAATGTCCTTGTTTCCTTCGTACCAGATCTTCCTTTTTGGAGGAAAGTAACGGGGATTTTCTCTAAAGAACATAAAATAGAGGCGCTAACTGCATTAGACCAAGTAGGGATTTTAGATAAAGCTTATGTCCGTGTCGATCAATTATCTGGTGGTCAACAACAGCGGGTCGCCTTAGCGCGAACTCTAGCACAACAGCCAGATATTATTTTGGCAGATGAGCCAATTGCGTCTCTTGATCCGGTAACGGCCAAGCAGGTAATGGATGATTTTCAACGGATTAACGAAGAATTAAAAATCTCCGTTATTATGAATATTCACCATGTAGAGATGGCTTTACAATATGCAGAGAGAATTATTGGTGTACGAGATGGGAAAATCGTTTTTGATGGAAAGACGGAGGCAGTGACACAAGAGGTACTGGATTACATTTATAAGGGTGAAAGAGAAGTACAGCAGGCAGTCGAAGGGGAACAAGCTTATGTATGATAAAATCTTCCCTCCTAAACGTATTGCTTTACCAAATGGAAAAGTAGTCGAACAGAAAAGGTCACGTATGCCAATTGTGTTGGTTTTACTTTTTCTTGCATTATATTATTCCATCCAATTTACGGATTTCGAATTATCCGTTCTACTGGACAGATGGAAGGAATTTTTCTTTATAGTTTTTGAAATGATTCCGCCACAGTGGGATTATTTTCCGCATATTTGGCAACCGTTAATTGACACGATAAAAATGTCATTGCTCGGGTCTGTGCTTGGTTCCGTCGTTGCGATTCCTGTCGCTTACCTAGCTTCTTCCAATGTAGTGAAAAATAGAGCACTGGTTTCCGGTACTAAAGTTTTTCTTAGTCTATTACGAACGTTGCCAACTTTAGTCACAGCACTAATTGCGACGTTTATTTTTGGGTTAGGTACATTGGCAGGTACTGTCGCAATCTTTATTTTTACATTAGCTTATGTTGGAAAACTGTTATATGAACAAATAGAAAATGTGGAGATGGGTTCGTTTGAAGCGATGGAATCACTTGGTATGAACCGCATGCAAGCATTCCGCTATGCTATTTTTCCACAAGTATCACCGAATTTCTTATCGACAGCTCTATTCTGTTTTGAAGGAAATGTTCGTTATGCTGCTATATTAGGGTATGTTGGTGCAGGTGGAATAGGGTTGTTGTTAAATGAAGGGTTAGGCTGGCGAGACTATCCGAGTGTTGGCATGATTCTCTTCATGTTAGTTATTACCGTATTTTTTATTGAACGAATCAGTGAACATTTTAGAAAAAGGTTGATTTAAAGGGGAAAGGTGAACATGGGTACAATCGAAAGACAATTATATGCATCACCTAATCATAAACGCTATTTCACTTTCATCACGATCATTTTGTTACTATTATTTATCTGGTCGTTTACAGCGGTAAATTTACAAAATGTAGAGAGTAGCGGCTGGGAAATAGCTAGCACGATTATTGCTGGAATTTTCACACCGGATTTGGAATTGTTATTGACATTTACAACTCAAGGGGTTCCGTATTTATTGCTAGAAACGATTGCTATTGCGATATTAGGTACAGTAATTGGTGCAATTTTAGCTGTACCATTAGCATTTTTATCCGCATCCAATGTAGTACCATCTCCGATAGCATGGCTAACTAGATTGTTGTTAATATTTATCCGAACAGTGCCTGCGTTAGTATATGGGCTAATGTTCATTCGCGTGACAGGTCAGGGGCCATTTGCTGGGGTATTAACGATTGCTTTAATATCTATTGGGATGTTAGCGAAACTATTCGTTGATGCGATTGAAGATTTGGATACTAGTATATTAGAATCGATGACCTCTATAGGTTGTACGACGTTTGAAAAAATTAGATATGGCATCATTCCACAGTTGTTTTCAATGTTTCTTTCGATTATTATTTACCGCTTCGATATGAATTTACGAGAAGCATCCGTGCTTGGGTTAGTTGGAGCCGGTGGAATTGGAGCACCTCTTATCTTCGCAATGAGTGCTTACCGTTGGAATGAAGTTGGCGCAATTTTAATCGGATTAGTAGTTCTTATTTTAGTTGTGGAGTTAGGATCTAATCGGATTAGGGGGAAATTGGTGAGAGGGTAAAAGATTAATAATATTTTAAAACCCAGAGGATACTTTTGGGTTTTAGTTTTTTATCGAGTTAGTAAGAAGAAAGTGGAGCTCTTTCTTGTGCTTACAGGCTTAAGGTAAGTAAGATTGGAATATACTACTTATGTAAATTATTCTAATGTTTGGAGTGTTATTTTATGGGGGAAAGAGCACCATTTAATCTTAAGGATTTAGTTCTAAGGGTCTTTATCGTGTTAATAGCTGGCGTAGCTATTTTGAGATTTGTTTTATTTCTAACCGATTTATTTTGGGAGGATGAACATAGCCAATTTAGTCATTTGTTAATTGCGGTAATTACGAGCGTTTTGACGTTTATACTTTTATTCGCAATGCTTAAGTATGATAGGTTCAGCTGGAATCAACTTGGGCAAGGAACACTTAAACAGAATGTAAAATCGTTTCTTCTTGGACTCTTTCTATGGATAGTTCCAGCGGCTATTGGTTTAGTAATTTGTATTTCGTTAGGTTGGGTAGACTTAAAACTGAATTCTAATATCGATACTTTGTTATGGAGCATCTTATTATTGTTTGTTACGGTATTTTTTATGGAAGCTTTACCAGAAGAATTTATTTTTAGAGGGTATATTTATCAATACTTAAATGTCGTATTTCCACATTGGGCTACCATTATCATACAGACATTGCTCTTTTCTTTATTTGCTTACTTGATCGGAGCAATGTATTCGATGGAACAGATTCAATTCATACCTGGTTTTGCGATTATTTTAGGTATATTTCGAGCGATTTCAGGAAGTGTGTGGACATCGATTGGGTTTCATGTTGCGATTATGACCGCTACACAAATTCTGGGGCCTGTTCATGGTCTGTTTGAAGTAAGTAATATGTTCACATTACAATTTATTGCATTTATTTTACTACCAAGTACTATTGGAGCGATTGTGTTGTCGTTTATGTTTACGAATTTTAAGTGGGGAAATAAAGAGGCGTTATAAAAATAAGTTTCAGACGGTTCTGGTGCGTTTAGCATTCGAGTCGTCTTTTTTTGATTGGGTTTTTAGCAGGATATTACAATTATTTCAACTAATAGCCGGAATATTACTCTATCATTACAAATTTCGACGATTACCTCTATTAATCTAGCTTCTATGATATAATGGACTCAAATTTTGTTATAAAAGAGGTAATTATGATGAAACTTTCTACTAGATTGGTAATGTTTAGTGCAGTAGTTACTGTAGCTATCATTTTAGTATTTTCTTTTACTGGAAAAGAAATTCTTTCAAAAGAGGAAATACTAGTTTCCCAGCATAGTTTGAAAGATTTACAACAACAGGAATGGGATAAAGACACGAAAGACTTGAAAGTGTTACAAGATATAGAAGAGCAAAAAAGAAAAGAAAAAAAAGAGCGACAAAGACTAGAGGAAGAAAAGCGGGAACAGGAAAGGATCGCTAAGGAAAAAGAAGAGCAAGAGCGATTAGCGAAAGAAGCGGAGAAACGTAGGATTGCGGAAGCTGAAGCTGAAGCTGAAGCAAAGGTGAAAGAAGAAGAACAAAAGACGGTTGTACAAAAGAAGCAAGAGAATAATAGTAAACCTAAGGCTTCCGTGACTGAGGATAAGAAGGAAAAAGTAGCGACAAAGCCGAAACAAAATGCTAAAGGCTATCCAGGTGTTAGTGCCTATGAACGGGAAGTTGTTCGGTTAACGAATATCGAGAGAGTAAATAACGGGTTACCAGAACTAAAGATTGATGCAAAATTAAGCGAAGTGGCATGGTATAAGTCGAAGGATATGGTCGATGTTGGTTATTTTGATCACCAAAGCCCAACTTATGGTTCACCATTCGATATGATGTCGCAGTTTGGAGTAAGTTATACTGCTGCAGGTGAGAATATTGCGTATGGATATTCGACACCAGAAGCGGTAGTGAATGGTTGGATGAACAGCCCAGGGCACCGAGCGAATATATTAAATGAAAAGTTCACACATATTGGCGTAGGACATGTATCACAAGGTCATTACGCAACACAAATGTTTATAAAGAAATAATATTATGGGTGCCTAGTATAGTAAATAGTCATTAAATACAAAAAAACCATCGTTTCTAGTAAAATGGAAATACCTATCACAGAACTTCCATTTACTTATCCCAAAGGAGAGATGAAAACGATGGTTTCTAATTT
>NZ_BMEY01000025.1 GCF_014637405.1 Ornithinibacillus halotolerans | reverse complement strand
TGAAATGAAGTTGATGCGCGTTCTCGAGTTTAATTTGCTGAGAAAAATGCATGAAATGAAGTTGATGCGCGTTCTCGAGTTTAATTTGCTGAGAAAAATGCATGAAATGAAGTTGATGCGCGTTCTCAAGTTTAATTTGCTGAGAAAAATGTTTGAAATGAAGTTGATACACGTTTTCAAGTTCATTTCACCAGAAAAAATGCATGAAATGAAGTTGATACACACTCTCAAAATTATTACATCAAGAATACAACAAGAAATACAGTTGGCTCGCATGGGAAGGAGTTTAATTAAACTATGGACATTAATTGGTTAGAATGGTTAGGGTATTTAGCTTCCTTAATAGTCCTTATTTCTTTATTAATGAGCTCTATTTTAAAACTTAGATGGATCAATATGATTGGATCTGGTCTGTTCTCGTTATATGGTTTTTTAATTGGGGCATTACCAGTTGGGATTATGAACTTAGGTATTGTTTTCATTAACCTCTATTATCTTGTGAAATTATATCGTGCTAAGTCCGATGAAGCTCTACAGTAAAAAGAAGTACTTGATTATCTTCCACTTGTACGAAAAAATACATAACAATGAAAATGACTACCAAAACAAAATGGTAGTCATTTTCATTGTTAAGTCAACTCAATCTTATATACCCCACGCTCTGTAGTAATAAATAATTTCTCCCCATCAAATTCATACATCGTATTATTTTCTAGAGGAATTTCGTAAACAGATGAGGGTAATGGTTGATTACTCATTGCAGCTAATGTTTCAATTTGTCCGTCCCCATGTAATAGCAAATTGTGCATCGGAACATAATCATCAATTCGTCTAGTGTTTTGTTCATAGGACACTTGATTTAACGTCATTTCCGTTTGGTCCACATCATCCATTTCATGCTTGGTTACTTTAATTCGTCTTCCGCTCCATGACTGAATTAGTTCGTTAAAATCCTCAATTGCCAAGAATCGGTGGCTCATAGCATCCCTCCTCCCTTTAAATTTTCCTATTTCAGATGGAATTATTCGAAGATAATCATGCTAATTGACATAGCTAATAGAAATATGATATTTATTTGTTAGAAAAATTAGCACTCTCATGCTTAGAGTGCTAAAATAAAAATGTCCTTTTAATAATCCCTATTAAAATTTAAAAAGGAGATGTTCAGAATGGGAAAAAAAGAGTTTAAAGCAGAATCCAAACGATTATTAGAACTAATGATTAACTCCATCTACTCACAACGCGAAGTTTTTCTTCGGGAATTAATTTCGAATGCAAGTGATGCGATTGATAAGATTTACTATAAAGCACTGACGGATGAGAATTTAACATTTAATCAAAGTGATTACTATATAAAGCTAGAAGCGGATAAAGAATCTCGTACATTGAAGATTGTGGATACGGGGATTGGGATGACAGAAGAAGAGCTAGAAACAAATCTAGGTACTATCGCCAAAAGTGGATCTCTAGCATTTAAAACTGAAAATGAAATTAAAGATGGCCATGATATTATTGGTCAATTTGGTGTTGGTTTTTATGCTGCATTTATGGTTGCTGATAATGTAACGGTAATAAGTAAGGCGCTTGGGTCAGACCAAGCTTATAAATGGGAATCTACTGGAACAGAAGGATATACAATTGAACCTACTGAAAAAGAAAAAGTTGGTACAGAAATCATCCTGAAGCTAAAAGAAAATACGGAAGATGAAAATTATGATGAGTACTTAGAAGAATATCGCTTAAAACAAATTATCAAGAAGTATTCTGACTTCATCCGTTATCCAATTAAAATGGATGTAACGAAAAGTAAAAAAGAAGATGATAGTGACGAATATGTGGAGTATACAGAAGAAGAAACCATCAATAGTATGGTTCCTATTTGGAAGAAAAATAAAAGCGAATTAAAAGATGAAGACTATGAAAACTTTTATCGTGAAAAGCATTATGGCTTTGACAAACCATTAAAACATATTCACATTAGTGTTGATGGAACCATTCGCTATAATTCCATTTTATTTATTCCAGAGAATCGTCCATTTGATTATTACTCCCAAGAGTATGAAAAAGGTTTGGAGCTATATTCTAACGGCGTATTAATCATGGAGAAATGTGCAGACTTAATTCCAGATCATTTTAGTTTTGTTAAAGGACTAGTTGATTCAGAGGATCTGTCACTTAATATATCTCGTGAAATGCTACAGCATGATAGACAGCTAAAGCTTATTGAGAAAAACCTAAATAAGAAAATTAAGCAACAACTAATAAGTTTACAAAGAGATGACCGTGAAAAATATGAGAAGTTCTTTGACGCATTTGGTCGCCAGTTAAAATTTGGTGTTTATAATGAATTCGGTGCAAATAAAGATACATTAAAAGATTTACTCCTATTCTATTCATCGAAAGAGAAGAAGCTAGTTACGCTTAAAGAGTATGTATCTAGAATGCCAGAAGAACAAAAATACATTTACTATGCGACAGGTGAATCCATCGAGCGCATTGATAAGCTTCCGCAAACAGAACTTGTTGCGGATAAAGGATATGAAATTCTTTATTTCACAGAGGAAATTGATGAATTTGCTATCCGTGTGTTAATGAGCTATGAAGAAAAGGAATTCAAATCTGTATCTAGCAATGATCTTGGAATTGATTCTGAAGAGGAAAAAGCCTCCGAAGAAGAAACAGCTCAGAATAAAGACCTATTTGATTATATGAAAGATAAATTAGCTGGGAAAGTAAAAGAAGTCCGAGTTTCCAAACGCTTAAGGTCTCACCCTGTTTGTTTAACAGCAGATGGCGAAATTTCTATTGAGATGGAAAAAGTAATTAATGCCATGCCTGATAATCAAAATATTAAGGCAGAAAAAGTATTAGAAATTAATCCGAACCATGAAGTATTCCAAACGTTGAAGGAAGCTTTTGACAATGATAAGGAAAAACTTGACCTATATACAAATATACTGTTTAATCAAGCTCTCCTAATTGAAGGACTACCTGTTGAGGACCCAGTTGAGCTAGCGAATAATATGTGTAAAGTGATGGTTAGTTCTAAATAGATGGGGAATAAAAACACTTGGCGATTTCAAATGCCAAGTGTTTTTAATACTTTTTGATTTTCATATTAAAATAGGTCATTCGTGTTTATTCTAAAACCAATAAATAGCTTCGAGGTAACAACTTCACCAAGGTTAACCAGACTAAATTGAATTTCCATACCTTCGTCCAAGAAATAAACCATAATTCGATTATCTATTGGGTCTACTATCCAGTATTCTTTAACACCGAAATTCATATATAAATTCAACTTCGTAACCATATCGTACGACTTATTAGAAGGACTCAAGATTTCAATAATAAAATCAGGGGCGCCAATATATTCATTTTCAGTAAAGTTATCTGGGTTACAGGCTACAAATAGATCAGGTATAACCCTCTTTTTTTCATCCTTACTTTCATTGTTAAAGACGACATCTGTGGGTGCTGCAAATACTTTACATTTACTGCCCTTAAAGTAATTGTATAGCTGCCCGTGCAGGTATGATGATATCTCTTGATGTTTGATGTTAGGGGATGGGGACATATATATAATTCCATCGATAAACTCTAGTCTCTTATCCGTCTTTTTTCGTTCTAATTCAAATTCTTCATAAGTGCTAAACCCTTCATTTAGTAAACTCAAGTTAATCACCACCTTACATAAATTATATTTGAATCATTGCCAAAAAGGAAGATTCTTAGCCAGATTCATCAAAGACTATCTTCTAAATTAGCAATAGTGTTCATGATTATTAGATTAAAATTACTTGTTCATCATTTTCACTCCCTCCTCATAAACTGTATAAAGCACATATGGAGGGATCATCATTGACGGATTCAAAAGAGCTTCATAAAGCGATTGCAGAAATTACAGAGATTGCAGAGGGATTTGGCCTAGACTTCTATCCGATGCGTTATGAGATTTGCCCAGCAGAAATTATCTATACATTTGGTGCATATGGAATGCCGACACGATTCTCTCATTGGAGTTTTGGAAAACAATTTCATCGGATGAAGTTACAATATGATTTAGGACTAAGTCAAATTTACGAGCTTGTCATTAATTCGGACCCTTGCTATGCCTTTTTACTAAATACCAATAGTCTAATCCAAAATAAACTAATCATTGCCCATGTTCTAGCTCATTGTGATTTCTTCAAAAATAATGTTCGCTTCTCCAATACGAGAAGGGATATGGTCGAAAGTATGACAGCTACAGCGGAACGGATTGCGCAATATGAATTGATACATGGTAAGGACGAGGTAGAAAAATTTCTAGACGCAGTTCTAGCGATCCAAGAGCATATTGATCCATCTATTGTTCGTCCGAAGTTACCAGAATATAAATGGGAAGAAGAGGAATCGCCAGTTAAAAAAACAAAATCGCCGTACGATGACCTATGGGATTTAGATGAGTCTTCGGAGGAAATTAAACCGAGAGTGAAGCGGAGAAAGAAATTTCCGCCTAAACCAGAAAAGGACTTACTGTTGTTTATTGAGGAATACAGTACAGAACTAGAGGACTGGCAGCGAGATATACTTACGATGATGCGTGAAGAAATGCTTTATTTCTGGCCACAACTGGAAACGAAAATCATGAACGAAGGCTGGGCTTCCTACTGGCATCAACGCATCATGCGAGAACTAGACTTAACCTCCGATGAGACAATCGAATTTGCCAAACTAAACTCCGCCGTCGTACAGCCATCCAAACAACAAATTAATCCATATTATCTTGGACTAAAAATATTCGAGGATATAGAAGAACGCTACAATAACCCAACAGATGAAATGAAAGAACGTGGTGTAAAAGTAGGCTCGGGTCGAGAGAAAATCTTTGAAGTGCGTGAAATTGAATCCGATATATCCTTTATCCGTAACTACCTTACGAAGGATTTGGTTGAAAGAGAAGATTTGTATCTATTTGAAAAACAAGGTCCATATTACCGGATTTCAGATAAGGATTATGAAAATATCCGTGACCAGTTAGTCTCGATGCGGGTAAATGGTGGGTTTCCATATATTACGGTTGTAGATGGAGATTATATGCGAAATGGCGAATTATACTTGGTGCATGGCTATGAGGGGACAGAACTTGATCTTCACTACCTTGAAAATGTACTACCATATATACACCAATTGTGGGGTCGGAAGGTTTATATGGAAACGTATGTGGATGATAAGTTGACGGTGTATTCGTATGACGGGGATCGGGTGTTTAAAAGATAATACTTCATTATTAATTATTGAGGTTCCTATCTGTATAAATGAAAAAATTCCATTTATAACGTGTTAAACTAAAAATAGTTTAACACGTTTTTTAATGTTTAAAAGTTTTTGAAACTTTTCATATGAGAACTCTATCTAATGGACAGGAAGGTGAGGAAGCATGCACAATTTAAAACTTGTCAAGAAGGCAAAGTCAAATGATATAGAAGCATTCGAGGAACTTCTAACATTACATAGTGAGCAATTATATCGTACAGCATTTCTTTATGTTGGTAATCGAGAAGATGCTTTAGATATTGTCCAAGAGACTAGTTATAAAGCATTTTTAGCAATCAAGACATTAAAAAAGAATAAATATTTTTCTACTTGGCTAACTAAAATTCTTATCAATACTGCTTATGAGTTCTTAAATAAAAGAAAAAGGGAAGTTCCCCTTGAAAATATAGATCAATACCTAGCAAAACAAGATGAATTTAATGTAGAACAAATTGATCTATTAAGAGCGGTTAATAACTTAAAAGGTACATATCGGGATGCTATTATTTTGTTTTACTTTCGTGACCTTCCAATAAAAGAAATAGCTATTATTATGGGCGTTCCGGAAAATACGGTGAAAACATATCTACATAGGGGAAAAGAGCAGTTGAAAAAGAAATTGAAGGAGGCTGAGTTAAGTGAAGGAAAAATACTTTCAGGATTTATATGAGCAAATTGATATTCCACATGAAGATGTCCAACAATCGATTCGCACTGGATTACAAAAGGCAGGGATAAAAGAGAAAAAGAAAACTCACTTTTTTAGAAATGTATCAGTTGTTGCAATTATAGTTATCTCTGCGATTACTACATTAAGTTTTTCTTTTCCTTCATTTGCAACAAACTTACCTTTTGTAGGAAGTATTTATGAGTTATTTAAAAATAATAGCCAGGAATCAGTATTTGAACGATATGGAGATCACTCTACTCTTATCGGTCAAACGAAGGAGAGTAACGGGATAACAATAACCTTAATAGATGCTGTATATGACGGAGAGGATATTACTGTTGCCTATTTGATTGATAGTACAAAGGATTTAGGTAAAAGACCCGTTTTAGGTGGAGATTTTGCTGTTGAGGGATTAAATGACAAATATAAAAACTTATATTCATCAGACTATATTGTAGAAAAGATAAATGCCCATCAGTATGCTGTTGTATCCATATATCAATTTATGGATGGACCTAAGCCAAGTGAGCTTCGTGTTAACTGGGAAGGGGTGTCCATTACAGATTTATATAATGCTAACAATACAACTACAGGCAACTGGTCTTTTGAGTTTTCATTAAGTGAACTTGAGCAGGAGTCCAAACTTTTTGCTAATAAAAATGTAAATACGGAGGAAGAAGGTATTAAAATATCTGCTGTAAAGATGACGGAAACGCCTATTTCTACAACCTATTATTTATCCGAAAAGATAGATATACGTACGATTTCTATGGAGGAAGAGGAGTGGCGTGGTGTACAGGTGGATTATATAGTAGCTGATAATTTAGGGAATGAGTACGAAACAATTCTTCATAGGGAGGGCGTACATAGTACAGATTTCGACGAGAGGGGACGTAGCAAAACTAGGATAACAACTACAGTTATCCATAAAGAGGCAACATCAATTATAATCACACCAATAATTAATATTTATAGAATGGCAAACAGTGATGGTTGGTTAGAACTTGTTAAACAACCTTATACAATCAAACCAATTGAAGTACCATTATCTAACTAATTTTTGCATAAATAGTAAAAGGCTATGAATCTAAAAGAGGGGGATACTTTTGTCAATTTTATCTATAAGTAATCTTTCAAAGAGCTATAAAAAGCAGAAAGTATTAAATAGAATTAGCCTTACAATTGATACTCCAGGAATATGGGCATTGGTGGGCCCAAATGGCGTGGGAAAAACAACCTTTTTAAATGTACTTACCAATCTAATACCAGCAGATTCAGGAGATGTAGAGCTTTTAGGAAATTCAAATAAGAGTTTTCAAGTGTTTAAAGAAATAGCATATCTTCAGGATAATACTATTCTATTTGACTACTTAACTGGTTATGATCATCTTAAATACCTCTGTGATATACATAAACTAAGTAAAAAAAGAGTACCGGAAGTAGCTGGGTATGTTGGGATGGAGAATTACTTGAAGAAAACAGTAGGGAGTTACTCGTTAGGAATGAAGCAACATCTATTGTTAGCGATGGCTATGGTAAATAAGCCAAAACTAATATTCCTTGATGAACCTTTAAATGGCTTGGATCCAACTAGTGCAATTTTAATCCGTAAGATTTTGTTAGAGTTGGCAGAGCAAGGAACAACCATTATTCTTTCCTCCCATAATTTAGCAGAAATCGACCGGGTAACGAAGCGGATTTTATTCTTAAAGAATGGCAAGTTAATTGAAGTCGATATGAACGATCATGAATTAGTAAATTATCATTTAGTTTTATCCGAACCTAGTAAGGCTATTACAATTCTCAATGAGAAAGGCTTTCAAGTAGAGGAGTTAGACAATGGAATAAAAGTTCGGTTGCAAAACCAATCATTGAATAATCTTATTGATTCTATTAAAGAACATGCTATTGAGATAGTAGATATCCAAAAAGTCATATCTGGTTCGGAGAAGTTATATGAATCATTATATGAAGTGTGAGGTTTCCCAAAATGAAGCAACTACTATTTGAAATGAAAAAGCTAACCAGGACAAGAACCTTCTTTGTTTTTTTGCTTCTTACTGTATTGTTCATTGGTGGAATGTTTGTAAAGAATGTCGTTCAGCAAGACAAGATAATCACACAGAAAGTAGAACATTTTTCGAAATATTTACGTGATGTATCCCAAGAAATTGAGGGTGATCGGGAGCAACTAAAAAAAGCAGATGATCCTGAGTTAGAAGCTAAAGTGGAAGTAGGGGTAGAACTGTATCGCCAATTAAGTGAGTTGATTCATTTCATTCGTAATAATAATTGGAAAGCTGAACTAGAAGCGGAAATTGCTGTTTATAATGTGGGGATGCGTTACAAAGAGATGAAGGGTAGCTTTAATATGGGTATTTCGGATATGCAGGATACGATTAAGTTAAATGAGCGATTACTAGCCTTAGAATTACCCAAAGAGAATATGGACCTGTCGATACAAACATCTATTTTTATGAAAAAAACGATTACTACGATACTGAATACCTTTGGGTTTCTATTTATCCTGCTTGTACTTGGAACAGTCATCACCAAAGAGTTTGAGGATAAGAATATGCAGTTGGTCTATACGTTACCAATTTCAAGGAGTAGCTATATTATAGTAAAGTTTATTAGTTTATTATTTTCCGGAATAGTATGGCTAGCTACAGTGTTTTTGATCTCTTATATTCTACCAACTTTATTTGGGAAAAATAAGGGTGATATATTTACCTATCCACTATTTACTGATCAAGAAATGTTTATTAGTACTGATATTTACATAAAGGAGTCGATACTTTATAGCTTATCTTTCATGATTTTCTCTATTGCTCTAGTGGTATTTTGGGGGTTTTTATTAAGAAGTACAATTCTAACTTATTTAGTTGTACTATTATTATTTATTAGTAGTTTTATCTTGATAACGAATGGATTTACTTTATTCGAAAACCCTTTTACCTATCAATCTATTGATTTAGTCATTTTAAAAGAACAACTCTATTTTCCTACTGGGATAATCGTTCCATTCTTGTCAGCTGTGTTACTTATCGTTATAACCATGGCTATCAATAAGAGGCGGGGGATCTAATATGATGGCTACATTATTATTCGAATGTAAGAAATACATGAAAAAAAGGACAACATGGGCAGCATTGTTTTTATCACTAATTGCTTCCATAGCATTATATTATTTTAATGTCTCCGTCGCGGAAGATATCCATCGAGGAAACATTACTAAAGTTGAAAATAATATTGCAGACTTTGCAGGTTATGTTAGCGAACTTGAGGTTGAAATAGAAAAAACCGAGGGAGGAAAAAACAGTGAAAAGGTAGAAGAAATCGCTGCTGAGGTTGACTATTTTAAAGAGAGGTTAAATAATTATGAAGTGCTAAAAAATCTTTACGTAAACGAGAGTTGGAATGCAATTTTGCAAAAAGAAATAGATTCACTAACATATCTTGTTGAAAATCCCGATATTAGCTCCTATTCCATAGAAGAACAAGCAATATCGCATTTTACTATACGGGCTAGTTTTGAGGAGAAACAGCTTTTAATGGAAAATGAGATTGTTCCTTTTATCCAAAATGACATTCATGTTGGGTTTCTTCCAACTGTTTATGATAATTTTACTGGAAATTCACTAGAACAGTGGGAATCAATGACTAGGCGTTATGGGACAACTGGTTTGTCATTCTTATATCAACTCATACAGATCCTTTATATACCTATCGTTGTACTAAACGGATGCTTTATTTTTGGAAATAATATTTCAACAGAAACGACTAATAAGAAAAAGGGTATTAATTTTTATTTAACATTGCCCAACCAGAAATGGAAATTGTTCACTGCGAAATATTTTAGTGGATTATTATTAACACTTGGATATTCCGTGTTCATGCTATTAATTCCTTTCCTTTGTGGCGTAATTACAAAAGGAATGGGAAGTTTAAAATATCCTGTTCTCGTATATGAAGGCTCCGAGCCAAATCCTTATGGGAGCGAGTATAACGAATTAAATCCAATGGAGGATCTATTTCATTTCATTGAATTACAAGATTACTTGGTAAAGGTATTATTGTTTTCTGTTGTCTTTGTTATATTTTTATATTCCTTCTATTATTTTTTATCTTTACTTATTAAAAATCCAGGAGTTTCCCTGTTCCTATTAGGTGCAATAACATATGCGGGAATGAATTTCTTGCAGAGCCCTTATAATCCATTTGCTTATGTAGATATTCATAAAGTAGTTACTAGAGAGACTGCAACATTGCTCTTCAATCCTTCTATACAACTACAGACAGGTATGGTCGTATTATTAGCTGCCAGTGGATTGATGGTATCGTTGAGTTTCTTGAAGTTTAGATTTAGTAATATAAGTGGATAGATTATATAGAGTCCATTTGTACGAAGGTGTTTACAGCGTTTATTTTTATCTAGAGGAATATTAGTTGGTTTTTACAAGTTGATTTTAAGATTTACATGCAAGTACCACGAGCGTGATGGGCTATCAGTAAACCCGTCACGCTTCCCTTTTTTCTATGATACAATGTTTACCTTAAAGTTATTAATCAATGTCCCGTTTTAATGGATTTTCATAAAAGAAGAAAATTAAAAACTGTACAATGAGATTATTTTACATTCATAAGCAAATAGTTATATACTTATAAAGCGATTATTGAGGTGGTGAATAAAATTGCTAAAAACAACTATGAAAATAGATGATACAGTAACTATTTTGAAACTATTAGGTGACAAAACTCGCCTTACTATGATGAAAATTATGGATCATTATGATTGCTGTGTGTGTGAACTTGTGGAAATCTTTAAAGTAAGTCAGCCAGCTATTAGTCAACACCTACGAAAGTTAAGAGACTTAGGACTGGTAAAAGAAGAACGTAGAGGACAATGGATATTTTACTCGATAAACAAGACACATGAATATTATCCGTTCATTGAACAAATTCTTCAACAACTACCAAGTCAAGCCGATAAATTAAAAGCGTTAGAAGAACAAGGAACCCGAATTTCTTGTTGTTAGCATTTAAGGGGGAACAACTTTGACAGCAACGATTTTACTAGCAATTCTTATCTTTTTGGCCACCATTGTATTAGTCATTTGGCAGCCGAAAGGATTAAATATCGGTTGGTCTGCCTGTGGTGGAGCAATCTTGGCACTATTAGTTGGTGTTGTTGATTTTCATGATGTTATGGAAGTAACAAGTATTGTCTGGAACGCAACATTGGCTTTTGTAGCTATTATACTTATTTCTTTAATATTAGATGAGATTGGATTTTTCGAATGGGCATCACTCCATATGGCTAGGGCTGCAAAAGGTAATGGCATCAAGATGTTTATTTATGTAAGTTTACTAGGTGCTATCGTTGCAGCATTCTTTGCTAATGACGGTGCAGCACTAATTCTTACACCAATCGTTCTAGCGATGGTTCGTAATTTAAACTTTAAAGAAAAAATGGTCCTTCCATTTATTATGGCAAGTGGATTCATAGCAGATACTACTTCGTTACCACTTGTCGTGAGTAACTTAGTAAACATTGTATCAGCAGACTTCTTCAATATTGGATTTGTAGAATATGCGATGAGAATGATTCTACCGAATATCTTCTCTCTAGTTGCAACAATTACGGTACTATTAATCTATTTTAGAAAAAGTATTCCGAGGAGTTATGATACTTCCCAATTGAAACACCCATCAGAAGCAATCCGGGATAAAAAGCTCTTCCATATCTCATGGTATGTATTAGGAGTCTTATTAGTAGGCTACTTCGTGAGTGAATTTATTAATCTCCCTGTTTCCATCGTTGCAGGAGTAATAGCCATTGTTTTCTTGGTTGTTGCTAGAAGAAGTGAAGAAGTGAATACGAGGGCAGTCATTAAAGGTGCGCCATGGAATATCGTATTCTTCTCGATTGGAATGTATGTCGTTGTCTTTGGATTGAGAAATGCAGGGTTAACGGATTTATTAGCAGATGTTATTCAATTGGCTGCGGAGCAAGGGTTATTTGTTGCAACTATTTCTATGGGATTCATTGCAGCAATTCTATCATCCATTATGAATAACATGCCAACTGTGATGATTGATGCAATTGCGATTGCAGAAACTAATACAACCGGGGTAATTAGAGAAGCGTTAATTTATGCAAATGTAATTGGTTCAGATTTAGGTCCGAAAATCACTCCAATAGGTTCCCTGGCTACTTTGTTATGGCTTCATGTCCTATCTAAAAAGGGAGTAAAAATCTCCTGGGGAACTTATTTTAAAACAGGTATTATCTTAACTATTCCAATCTTATTCATTACTTTATTAGGTCTATATCTAACACTAATTACAATCTAAAAAGGAGACGGAAAATGACTAAAAAGACAATTTACTTTTTATGTACTGGTAACTCTTGCAGAAGCCAAATGGCGGAAGGATGGGCAAAAAAAATTCTCGGTGACGAGTGGGAAGTAAAGAGTGCAGGTATTGAAGCACATGGTCTAAATCCGAATGCTGTAAAAGCAATGCAAGAAGTAGGGATTGATATCTCTAATCAAGCATCTGAAATCATTGATAATGACTATTTAAACAATGCAACAATGGCAGTTACACTATGTGGGGATGCATCAGATCGTTGCCCAATGACACCATCGCATGTAAGAAGAGAACATTGGGGATTTGATGATCCAGCAAAAGCAGAAGGAACCGATGAGGAAAAATGGTTAGTGTTCCAACGTGTTCGTGATGAAATAGGGGAACGGATAAAGAGATTTGCGGAGACTGGCGAATAATGATAAGGCCATGGAGAGTATCCATGGTCTTTTTTTATGGGTAAGAGCTTCTCATGAACATTGTAAGGAGAATTTGATTAAAAGAGTATATGAGAGAGGTTGTCATGAACATTTCAGTCAGATAAAGCGTTGAAAAGTATATGAGAGAGCTTCTCATGAACAAATCATTCAGAAAACGCTATGAAAAGTATATGAGAAAGGCTCTCATGAACATATTGAAAATAAAACGAGCAGAAAAGTACATGAGTATAGAATCCAAGTAAAGCTGCTTTGCTCTTCTCTTTTACCTTGTATTAACTCACTTCACCTTTACTTCCAAATAATGATGCACTGTTCCATTGTCATACTTCCCATAGATCTCAAACATATAAGTCCCCGACTTATTAGGGGCATTAAACGTATTCTTAGTTAGACTAACTTCTTCCATCCTTTCAAGATCCTTATCTAGGAAATACACTTCCAGATGCTCAGGAACCTTATTGATATAATCAAGCATAATGTCTCCATTACTAGTTACCTCTAACGTATCAAGATATTCATCAATCTCTCCAAAAAAGTCTCCATGTGTCATTCGTATTTGCCCATTTTCATTTTCAATTTCAAGCACTGATGTACCACTAAATACTCTTACAGCATGATTAGCAGTTACCGCGTTGATACATGGATCATCCGTGTCTGGACAGTCATCTTTTGAAAAAACATCCTTTTGTTTCTTTCCATAATTAACCGTAAACTCAAGCTTGGAAATCAATTGTTTTTCTGGCTCATAGTAATCTTCTTGACTAGTTATTTCATCTAGCAAAATTAAGGTGCTAATTAAGTATTCTCCTTGACCAGTATTAATAGTTTGCTGACTTGCTTGGTCTATTAGTTCCTTATTCCAGTAAAATTTCTGTTCAATCGTTTCATTAACAGCTAATGTTACTTTAACATAGTCATAGAAGGAACGCCCTTGTATATTCGGTAATGCTTCATTTGAATGAGGCGGTAGGATACGCCATAGCAATTGCTCTTTCTTTTCGACCATCACAGCGGAAATAGTATCTTCTACATCAATTGGAGTGGGTACATAAACTACTCTTTCGGTGTCATTGTGGTTGGTTATCTTAACTGTTGCAATAAACTCTTCATCCAAAGAATATGTTTTCTTTTCAAGAGATATTTCCAACTCAATTCCGTCCATCATATTAGATGCTGACTGAGGAGTTGCTTGCTGAAATTCCGGGCTCAATACGTCATACAAAAACCACCCAACCACTAATAAGACAATTACCGTGGAAAAAGCAGCCATAGTTTTACTGAAATAGAAGCGGACCTTTTCTCGATTCTTATCTTTTCGTACTCTTGTTTGTATTGCTTGAAAGGATTCAGAGGTTTCTTGTTCAGACAGTTTGAAATCACGTAAGCTACGTAAATCTTTATCCAAGTGATTGTCATCATACGGTTTCATTAGTGTATCCCTCCTTTACTAATTCCTTTCGTAGTGCTTCAAGCCCACGATGAAGCATCGTTTTCACACGACTTTCTTTCCAATTTAAAATCGATGCAGTCTCTTTTATAGAAAACTCATTGACTTTGCGTAGTACAATTACATCCCTATATCCTTTCTTTAACTTGAAAAGCGCTAAATATAAATACTCTACGTTCTCTTTCTTTTGAAGAACTTCGTCAGGTGTAGGTTGCTTAGAGAGAATAGGTGAATAATAGTCTAAATAATAGGCGACGGGCTTTTTCTTTCGCAGGTAGTCAATCGACACATTACGAGCAATTTGATATAGCCAAGTTTTAGGACTGGCATCTCCTCTAAAACGATCATGATTCATAAATGCCTTTACAAATGTATCTTGCATTAAATCCCTTGCTTGTTGCCAGTCACCAATCATGATGAAAATATAGCTGAAAATTTCATGATGGTGTTGTTCATATAGCTCTTTTATCTGTTTTTCCAAGTCCATGAAGCACACCCCCTTTGGAACATTTAGATTTAGACGGAAAACTTTTATAAAAGTTTCAAAAAAATGAAAATTCATTTGTTAATTCTTAATGTAAACTTTCAAATAAAATGAAACAATAAAAATCCCCTATCTAAGAGTAAAGATAGGGGATTTTATTAGAATTTCTTTTCTTCATCTGTTATTTCATACAACTTAAAGGACTCGGCAACTTTTATTATTTCCTCTAATGAGATTGGATTATCTTCTGGTGATAGCGTAGTAATAGTTATATGATATCCTTCCTCTATCCAAGAAAAGTGAGATACTTCGTTAGATGGAGTGTAATATTCTGCTTGTAATCCATTTTCAAATTCTACAATCTCATTATATTCTCCTTCACCGATATCCTCATATAAATGGTCGTGATCTGTACTTGTTAAATAAACAGTCATTAATTTATTGTCAGGATTGTCACTGGAAAAGTAAGTAATCTGAGGTAAGAGGAATTCTGCTTTAGCCTCTAAAATATCATCAATCCCATTAACAAAAAGTTCCTGATAATATACCTCTCCCACGGTGAACGGTGCATACGTAGGAAGCTGAATCATCCCACTAAACTTCCACAACTTTTGAATACTTGCCAGCTCCTCCTCTGCCACGTATTCAGCTTGTGGCGTAGTTGTATCGAAGTTCGGAATTACGATAATCCATACTAACATCGCAACGACAATGGTTCCGCCAATTGGAGCTAGCCAGCCAAACCAATTTTTCTTGCCTTGTGGTTGTTTACTTTCCCTCTGCTGTATAATTGTTTGCAACATTTTATCTTTCTTTTCATGGGATAGTTTTGTTTGTGGCATGGTCTCCAGCTTCCTTTCAATACTATCTTTATTCATGGAGATGGCCCCCTAACTTATTCTTTAATGCCTTTTTAGACCGGTGATAAGTAGAACGTACTTTGTTCTCTGTCCAACCTAGTATTTCAGCTGTTTCAGCAACGGAAAAAAGTTTGATGCCTCGTAAAATGAGAACTTCTTTATATCCAGATTTTAAAGATAAGATGGCATCATATAGTTCTTTGTTTTCTTCATTCAAATTAAGTAATTTCTCTGGTGTGGCATCGGTACTCGGTTCGTGAAAAGATTGAAATGGTATAATTGATTTCCACTTTTTTCGATTTCTCCTCCGTATTTCATCAATGGCCATATTTTTAGCAATACTATATAACCAAGTTTTCGGACTAGCATTCTCTTGGAACTGGTCCATTCCGTTCATTGCTCGTATGAAAACTTCTTGTACTAAGTCCTCGACATCTGCCGTGCCAAGGCGGTAAATCAAGAAGTTATATATGTCATCACTATATTGATAAAACCATTCAGTGATGATTTTCTCTTTATCCATAGCGCTTTAATCCCCTTTGTTTTGTCTCTATCTATTTAGACGATGTACCTATTAACATTATCGCACTTTATGTGGGAAAATTTATAAAAAGGGTTCTAGATAACAGAAATTTGATATATAAAAAGCCGACTGATATAAAACCAGTCGGCTAGATTCTTCATATTTATTATTATGCATTTGCTGTTTTTCTTGCTTGACTTGCATGTAATTGTTTCATCGCGAATCGTGCGATAGGTTGAGCAATCAATACTTCTACCCAAAAGGCAATGAAAAAGTTACGGGGCCAAGCATAAAAGAAATTGCGAATAGGATCCATACTAATTTCACCCATGCCAATCCAAGAACCAATTACAGTTAAAAGAATGGATAAGATTGTTACACTAAACAAGATGGTAAATAACACTCTTGCATTAAAACCATCTGTTGGTTGAACAAACTTCGGAACAAGCTTACTAACGATAGGATTTGCTACTAGTGTTACAAGTAAAATAACACAAATCCAGACGAATGGAAGGATCTGTAAAGTGTCAACGTAAACGTCCTTACTGAATCCAAATTCAAATCCCATAATAATTGGTGCGATAATATTCACTGAAAGAAGGGATATAATCGCTAAAAATAAAGCAAATTCTTTTCCGTTCCGAGGTAATCGAGTTTCCTCATGCATCATGTTTATCTCCAAATAGATATTTCAGATGGCAGACGTATCATGCGACATATATTTTTGGTTTGTAAGGAAACCAATATCTCTACACACTGATTTATATATCCTACCATGTAGGCTATGAATCTTTCAATCGTTTTTGTAAAGGGCTAATAGAAAAGGAGTTAGTATATAAGATTATGCAGAATTAGCTGCTATTTTTTTGTTCTTTAAATAAAAATATCCACCTACCGCAGTTAGGCAAATGATACTCCCAATGATGATGTAAATCGTACGAATATGGACAAATGGAGCTGTAACCGTTGCGAATAATATTCCTAGAGGCATCATTGTTCTCATGATTAGTAAACGTACAGATGTTACTTTGCCCATTAACTGATTCGGGATTACTTGTTGAATGAGTGTGATGTTGTAAATATTAAAAATCGCAATAACTATACCAGCTATAATTTCGGTGCCAACAGCCAATGTGTACCATGGCGTAAAGCCTAGTGAAAGGTATGT
The DNA here is from genome assembly GCF_014637405.1 of Ornithinibacillus halotolerans. GTDB lineage: Bacteria > Bacillota > Bacilli > Bacillales > Amphibacillaceae > Ornithinibacillus > Ornithinibacillus halotolerans. The sequence continues at coordinate 27,964 of NZ_BMEY01000025.1, read as the reverse complement.
GCATCCACCAATGAAGAGAGAACTGAATAGTATCCCTAGTCCTTGAATGTTTCCAAGTCTTTGCTTAATAAATGCACCAATTAGATAACCAACAGGAAATCCAGCTAAAAACACCCCAAATGCAGTTCTAGACTGGTAGAGTACTTCTGTAATAAAGGGAAGTGTCGTTACGATCGTCACTCCAACACCAAATTGAACAAAACCAAAAAATACTCCAAGCCATACAAGTATTCTATGATGGAAGTAGGTTTGCATCCCCTCTCGAAATTCTTGTATCCACGGTTTTCTAATCTTTTTTCTTTTATAATCTTCTTGAACGGTTAATAGCATGATAGCACTAATGAGAAAAGCAATAGCAATAATGACTAGTACCCATTCAACAGCTACAAAATCAGCGAATAGACCTGAAATAATTGGCCCCATAATCACCATGACTTGTCTAACACTATCAAGTGATGCGTTTGCTTTTACAAGTTGATCCTTTTCCAATATTGTCGGTAGAATTGCTTGATTGGCTGGAGCAAATATAGGCATAACCACCCCGATGATAATTTGAACAATGTAAATAAAAGCTAACGAGAAACTATCTAAAAATAGTGTAATAACAAGAAGAGAAATGATACTCATTCTAGTAAGTTGGCAATAAATCATCGTCCATTTTCGACTCCACCTGTCGATGTATGGACCAATGAAAAGTTGCATGAAGAAGGAGGAAATATAATAAATTAGCCAGACTAATCCGAGTGCTGTTGTCGAACCAGTTAATTGATAGATTAATATCGAGTTACAGGCAGTAAAAAGCGCACCACCAAGTTCGGATGTGGCGTTACTGAGCCAGATCGAGCGATAGCTGGAATTATTCATTATTTTTAAACCCCTTCAGGTAGAGATGGTAAAGATTATAATAAGTTTATACTTGTTTGAATAATTAAACAACTATTGGTTGTGGTATATTATTCTGTTTTTTATAGTGGTGGGAGTTGGATCACGGTAATAAGTGAGTGGGATTTGAGTGATAACTACTGAGAGAAATCTTCTTACGGAAGAAAAGAGTAAAGCCCCGAGTAATACTACCGAGAGGAGTCGTCTCACGGAAGAAAAGAGTAGAGCCCCGAGCAATAACTACCGAGAGGAGTCGTCTCACGGAAGAAAAGAGTAGAGCCCCGAGTAATAACTACCGAGAGAAGCCGTCTCACGGAAGATAAGATTGAAACCCCAAGTAACATCTACCAAGAGAAGCCATATCACGGTTAAAAATGTAGATTCCAAACATTAACTACCTTGAAGCAGATATATCACGATCGACTAATAGAGCTCCCAAGTACCTAACACGAGAGCATTCATTCTAACGAGAATAAAAAAAATGCACCTAAAAAGATGCTTTTAGGTACACTAGTCACTTAATTGGATAATAGTTTCTAACTCCTCCACATAATCAAGAGGAGTTAACTCAGCCGTGCCTATAAAATACTCCTCTATCTTGTCTTTTATAGTAAAGGTCAGCTGAAATGTCCCTTTGCTAAGCTGTTTTGGCGGGAAGTTTTCTGGTAAGTGGTCTCCAGCACGATTCTCAACCCACAATGTTGCAGCTTGTTGGAAATTTTGCTCTCCACTCACTTCATAAGTAACTGTAAGTAGGTTATCGTTCACACTGACATTTTGAATGGTTAAGGTTCCTGCCTCCCCTTGGGATAAGGTAAAGCTTTTTCCTTTCCATTGTTTACGTACAGTGTGAGGTTTGTAAGTATTAAACTGACGTTCATATGGATTTAGATGAAGGGAATCTGGAATAGTTTCGAATGGTTCAAAGTAATATCTAGAAACAATTTTTATTTTGCCGTTGACGATTGGTTCCCCAGTACTACTTCCTTTTAGTGGCTGAAGGAGGTAGCCATTTTCATCCGTTACTTTCAAACCGATATTCAAATGTTTATCTCTCTCATCCACTAAAGTCTCCGTTCGTATTTCTGTTATTGTTGGGTAAAATGTAATTTCTTGAAAGGAGAATGGTTTTCCATTCCATTCTTTCGACTGATTGATTGGAAAAGTTTTGCTTTCTCCCTTTAACTCAATTGGAATGTTTATATCAATAGACTTATCTTTACTGGACTGGATACCTAACATAAATGATGTGGGAATCGGTTCGTGAAAACTAATATCAATGATTTCTGCATAGACCCCATCATCTATAAAGTCTCCACTAGCACTCATGCCGCTGACCATTAATGGTTCGCCGTTTTTAGTAAAGATAACATCGTCTACTAGTCGATTGGAAAAAGATTGTCCCTTTTTTCGAGTAGTCTCAATTATATAGGCTAGACGTATGCTAGAACCATCATAAAGACTTTCTGTAAATAGAATTGTTTCATTTTCTAGCTTTATTGATTGATTCACGGGAGTAGTTAATTCAAGTTTATTAGCCCTTTTTTCTCCTATATCTCCAACCTGTTCAAAAATGGAATTTTCACCTAGATAATCTTCTTTTGCGGATGTTGTATTCGTTATCAAGAGTAGAGTAAAGAGAAAGAGCATCGTTAAAGATAGTTTAATAATAAATTTCATGTACTTCCCTCCATAAACGGGGTTATACATGTTAGTTTTTACCAAATGTCAGGAAATTATGTAAGGATGTGATTTTTTAATTTTCCATTTCGATATATTCTCTGACCAATTTCCATTTATCATTTTCTAATCGCCAGACATACATGCATTTGGCTGAATGGATAGCTCCTGTGATCTTACTAGTTTCTGTTCCAATAATTAAAAAGTTTTTGCCTTCTTTCCGCTCAATTTTAGAAATAACATTAAATTCTTTAATTGTATTTCCGTCATATTGATTTAACACATTGATAATATCATAATGATAGTCATATACTTCAGGCTTTTCAATGTCTGAGAATGCCCAATATCCTGTAAAGCTACTAGACATAAAACTTCTAATTTTACTATCATCCTTCGTTTTGAAACCATCATTCCAACTTTGATAGTACTCTTTTAATATTTCCTCTATTAGTCTCATATTTCATCATCCCCCCTAGGTTATTTAAATCTACCTATTTTTCTCGTTTCGATAATAAAATATCTAGCTTTTCTTCAATTCTATCAAGTTGTTCCTTGTTCTTTTTGGATGAGGAGCGGAATAATCGAATAACTAGTGTAATGATAAATAAAATAAGTAAGAAAAAGAATAATTGGAAAAACATATCCCCGATATTTAACCTAACTGTTCCTAATATAAGTTCCAATAGAATCCCCCCAAGACTAATTGTTATTAAAAGTGTATCACTCTATTTATTAGATTGGAATATGTTGGTAAATTATAGTGGTTTATTAGAAACGCTGGCCAGGTTATTTAAGTAGATTGGCTTGAAAATAATGGTGCATCAAAAAATGGCGTAATTTTGACTCCTTTTTGACTTATTGGCTATCATGAATGTTTTAGTGACATTTTTAACAAGCAAAAAACCTTCCCACATATAAAATGATGGCAAAATTAGTTAATCGGGAGGTTAGTAGATTGGATTATATTAAGCCAAATGAAGTTATTCAATCAGTTGCAAAAGCTGGAGAAAAGAAATCGTCTTTATCTGTCGTACATATTTTACTTAAAGGAATATTATCAGGAGCCTTTTTAGGATATGCAACAACCCTTGCGTATCAAGCATCTACACAAACAGGAATGGATATTGTTGGCGCCATTATCTTTCCAACTGGGTTTGTCATGATATTGCTGTTGAACTTAGAATTAGTAACTGGATCATTTGCTATGCTTCCGATTGCAAAATTCCGTGGGCTTGTCACAACACCAAAGATATTGCGTAATTTTACGTGGGCTTTTACTGGGAATTTAATTGGAAGTATCTTTTATGCCATACTCTTCACGATTGCGATAACAAAGTTTGGTCATCTTTCAGAATCACTTGTCATTGATAAAATTATCGCAGTTGCTGAAAGTAAGACAGTAGACTATAAAGCAATAGGAGCCGGTGGGTATGTCGTTGTTTTCGTAAAAGCACTACTATGTAACTGGATGGTTACGATGGGGGCAATTATGGCATTTACGTCCCATTCAACAATCGGAAAAATTGCAGCGATGTGGATACCTGTATTTATCTTCTTTGGGCAAGGATTTGAACATGCTGTTGTCAATATGTTCGTTATTCCAGCAGCGATGATGCTTGGGGCAGATATTACAGTTGGTGACTGGTGGTTGTGGAATCAAATACCTGTAACAATCGGTAACTTCATTGCAGGTTTTGTTTTCACTGCAATTTGTTTCCATATTATTACGAAGGAGAAATCTCCGTCGATAGAGTTAGTAACAAAGGATAAAGCATCATAATATAAGTAATCCCGCAAATTATCATTGCGGGATTATATTTACTCTTTATTAAGTTCAAACCATACCGATTGATTATTAACCTTCACTAGATAGGATAAATTTTCAACGGTAATATCAATTCTTTCCGAGGATTGTACAAAACTCTTTATTAGTTGCAGTGCATAGGAAGAATCTTCGTATATACTTCTAGTACCGAAAATGTCAGAACCATCAGAGGGTTCTCCTAGTTCATTTACAACTGTTATTAAATTAGGTATATCTTGACCTATATTACCTTGATAAGTATTGATAGAACCAGGTATGAGTTGGATTGATTGGTTTTTATTTTTAGGTTCAAATAAAATGAAAAATCTTAATCCATCTTCATCAACATATAATTTATCTAGGAAGATAGAAGTATCTTTAATTTCCGTTATTTTTTCATGAACTTTTATATCTTGGTTTTCGTAATTCTTAAAATATCCGTAATCCGCCAAATCTATGGAAAACTTAAAGGCATCTTGCCCATATAAACTTAGACTATTAATTTTTACATTAACTTCTTCAGGCACATGATTAAATGCATCTGTTTCCATCACGATAGCGGTGGAATCTGGATCTTCCTTATAAAAGTACAGGTATAAAGGATCCTCTGTACCAATATCAATTGTCCCATCACCATACATCAGATGTATCCCTTCATCCAAATAAATATCTCCGTGAATATAATTTTTAGAAACTCCCATCTCAAACTGATCGACTACTATTCTTCCCCCTGGGAATATAAACGTTTCATTGATAGGGGTAGTTATTACGGTTTCCTTTATTTTATCCTCATTGTATTTTAATGGGATTTCTATTTCCTCTAAATCATAATAGTCCTTGTATGCCAGTTCTGTTGTAACCTGAATGGATACAAACTCCTCTATTTGATCAATAGATTCAAAGTTATGATTTTCAAGAGGAGATAATGATATATGGTTGTAAATACGCTTGTTAAATATTGGTATACTTTCGTTAATCCCAGATGGTCCAGATTCTTGTGAAAGGAAACGGCCATCTTCGTCTCCTAAGATTTTAAGATTAGAAATCGCTGGAATCGAATTTTGATAGACGGTCTTTATTTCCGGAATACCAATACTATAGTAAACATGAATGTTTTCAGAGTTGTACCATATTTTGTCTATATGCAAATCGTAACCTTCTTTAATGGCGAGTGTTTTATCTACCTCTGTTACTAGTCCTAAATCTTCTGCTCTCCCTAATCCAGGCGTCAATTGGTAGTAGTATTCTTTTATTTTTTCTAATGAGTCTACCTCGGTGAGTTCGATTCTCGTCTCAGGCCCCACATTGTCATTAGAAGAAAGAAATACTGTATTTTGAATGAAGTTGGCACCTACAATAAAGATTCCCAAAATGAAAGCTACTGTTAATAGTTGAGGAATAAGGTGCTTTCGGCGTTTCGTTTTACCTGACTGATTAAAGAATCGTTCTTTATCTTCTTCGGTATAGAAAGAGTCCTTTCCAATGTATTTATCAAAATCCCTTTTTGAAAGATTATTCATGAAGAAAATCCTCCTTTAACAAAAGCTTCAACTTTTCTTTTGCCCGCATAATTCGCGTTTTAATCGTTGATGGATTTGTCTTTAATAAGTCACTCATTTCTTGAATACTAAATTCCATATAATATTGTAATATCAACACTTCACGATATTTAACTGGTAGTTCTAATATAGCCTCAATCACAGCTCGTTTTCTTTCATCCAAAAGGTACTCTCTTTCAGGTGTAGAATCCGTCCCTTTTTCTAGCAAATCTTCTTTCCAAATAAATAGTCGATGAAAAGGGGAACGCAAATAGTCTTTACACTTATTTGCTGTAATCTGGTAAAGCCAATTTTTAAGTAATGCCCGACCTTCATAGGTATCGAGTTTTTGATAGACTACAAGAAGAATATCTTGAAATAAGTCATCTGTCTGTGTTCGATTTTTTACATACATATATATGAATCGTTTTAGACCTTCTCCGTACTCATCCATAATCCACTCGATTGCCTCGTCGCGACTCAAGGAGTGGATAGAGATGGGCATTTCTAAATTTCCGTCCAAGGCTTTCACCTCTCTTAATCTCTTACAATCGATTGTACTAGTAATGACGATTGTAAATCAAAAAAGTCCCAAATATTTTAAAGGAAATAAAAAAACAGCCAGTGACGAACTGGCTGTCGAGTTATTATTTTAATTTAGTAATTAACTTCACTAAAGTTTCCTGATTTAAAAATGGGGCGAGATTTGCTAAGCCCTGAGGCTTTATATTTGTTAAATCAGTATCTTCTATAAGTTTCCCTAATTCTTCACCCCCGAGAAAAGGCGCAACTCCCATGATGCTTTGACTATCTAAAGGGATTGCCTTTACAAGTTCACCTAAAGTCCATTTACTTACAAATGGCGCGATAGCAGTTAAATGATGGGATAATGCTTCATCCTTGCTTACACGTAATGCAAGATTATCAGTTGTTTCTTGGTCTAAAAATGGTGCAATCGCCACCACCTTATTAAAGGATAATTCACTATCTAGCGCTTTTTCTACTAGGTGTTGAAGTGTTTCAAGTTCAACAAAAGGTGCAAGACCGACAATGAAATTCCAAGGAACATCCTTTATGTCCATCTCCTTAATTAATGTGTTGATTTCTTCGCCAATAAATGGCCCAAGGTGAGCAATGTCTCCAATACTGATGGAATCACGCTTTTCCATTAATAAATTGGTAAGATGTTCACTTTTTAAAAATGGTGCGAGATGAACAATATCCCGAACGGAATAATCGTTATCATCCTTTACTTTAGTGAAAAGTACTTCTAAAGACTCTTCATCTAAAAACGGTGCTAGCTGAACAATATGTGAGAATGCTAGTTTTTGATCATCTATATTTTTAGTTATATCTCCTAATGAACTTGATTTAAGAACAGGTGCGATCGATATAAGTTCATCAATACTGGAATCCCCTTGATTTAACGCTTCTGCTGCCTTCGTTGTATTTTGTTTAACGACGTTATGAATGATTGGCCCAACATTATGAAAGGATTTTACTTCTTTTTTTCCACCATTTAATAAATCATCTACTGATACTTGAAATTCCTCTGCTAGTAAAATAAGTGTTCCGACGTCCGGAATGGAGTCTCCCTTTTCCCATTTGGAAACTGCCTGGTGGCTGACGTTAATTTTTTCTGCAAGTTCAACTTGTGTATAGTCTTTCTCTTTTCTTAGTTTAGAAATATAAGAACCAATAACGATACTATTTAACATAATGATGTACCCTCCAATATAAATTAAACAGTGCGCTCTGTTAATTTGAGAATAGCATAGGTTCGCCTAGAAACCTATCAACCATTAGTTGAATGGAGGGATAATCTATATTCAACTGCTAATAGAACTAAGTATAATAATGGCGCATTCTTATACATTATCCCACTGGTCGGGTGTTTTCAAAATGAAAAATGGCGCACCCTCATACATCATTCCACCCAATATTCTAGAACAAAATGAAAAATGAACAAAATTCAACTCACTGACACCATCAAAAGACATTAAAAAGGTGCCATTCACCAGTGATGGCACCCTAACTAAACTTCTATTTACGAATAAACATCTGTGTCCATTGTCTTCCTTCTGGATTATATCCAACCCCAATATGAGTAAAGTTGCCATTTAGAATGTTCTCACGGTGGCCTTGGCTGTTCATCCATGCTTGTACTACTTCTGCTGGTGTTTGTTGTCCGGCTGCAATATTTTCACCTGCAGATTGATAAGTAATCCCGAAATCACGCATCATATCGAACGGTGAACCATATGTTGGGCTTGTGTGAGAGAAGTAATTATTTCGATGCATATCATTCGACTTCTCTCGAGCAACATTGCTTAGGGCAGTATCTACTTCAAGTGGTGCTAATCCAGCCTGTGTTCTTTCTCGATTTGTTAATGTAACAACCTCACTTTCGAATTCACTTAAACCATGATTTTCTGCCTGCTGAGTTGGTTGTTGTTGCTGAGTTTGTGGCTGTTGATTATTTTGTGGTGCCCGAAGTGGTTCGTTAGCAATGTTGTTTGTATTGGGTACTCGGTCACCATTAGGTAAATTCTCTTTGCCTTCAGGTACAGGCTTAAAATCATATTTTGCTTCTTGCTTTTTAATTGGTTGGGTATGCGGATAATCTTTACTTGATGTATCCGTGCTAATACTTGAAATATTGTCATTCGTGTTACCAGTACCTGTATTTGTATTTCCTGTGTCGCCAGCATTATCATTATCATTTCCACATGCGGTTAGAATGGTAGCAACGAACAGGATACCAACCATAAACTTCATTAACTTTCCTAACATATAAACACCCCTTTATATTATTTGGACATAGTATTTGTTTTTATATGGAAAAATATTGATGATAAATTATGTTTTTTTAAAGGAGTTAGTAATTTACGCTAGAGGTTTACTAAGCTAAACTAACAGTAGATACTATATGGGAAGTGAGTAGGCGATGAATACGATATTAGTTGTTGATGATGATGCACATATTCGAAAATTAATTCGATTATATTTGGAGAATAGTCAATATCAAGTAGTGGAGGCGGAAGATGGCCAAGTTGCTATAGATTTATTAGGGAAGCACCCTATAGATTTAGCTATCATTGATGTTATGATGCCCCATGTAGACGGTTATGAACTAACACAAGATATACGTAATTATTTAGATATACCGATCTTAATGGTTACCGCTAAAGGAGAGTCACAAGATAAAGTAAAAGGTTTTCGCTCAGGCACGGATGACTATTTAGTTAAACCATTTGATCCCGTTGAATTAATTCTCCGTGTAGAAGCTTTATTAAAGCGATATAACATTCGTGTGGAGGATAAGATCAATATCGGATCCGTTACTATAGATAAAGAGCGATTAACAGTACACAATGAAGTTCATTCCGTCTTACTAAAAAAGAAAGAAAGTGAACTTTTATTTGTTTTAGCGAGTTCCCCGGGGAAGATATTTACACGTAATCAATTAATCGAAAAAATATGGGGATACGATTATCAAGGAGACGAACGAACTGTTGATGTTCACATTAAACGTCTCAGAGAACAATTAGCTGAATTTGATGAAATTAATATTACTACTGTACGAGGGCTTGGATATCGTTTGGAGGAAGTAAATGGTTAGAAGCTTGTACTTAAAAATCGTTGGTACATTTATTGGAGTGGTATTAGTTAGTATCTGTTTATCGTACTTATTAACTCCATATTCGTTAGACAAAGAAAAAATCTTTAAAGAAGAACTATCGAAGATTTCAATTGTCCTGGCAGAAGTCATTCAGATGTCTGGACCAGAAAATATCTCTAATTTAATCGAGGAATTTGATGATCTTGATTTTGAAGTACTCATTACCGACGGAGATCATATTATTTATAAAATGGAGGGAGACTCCTCTATTCCAATTCATCAAGCGGATATTGATGAGATCTTAGAACACTCTTTTGATGATCCGGTAGTTCGCGTCGATCAAAACAATCCTTCTGCACGAATAATTGGTATTCCAATCGATGTTTCAGGGGAGAATTATGCTTTAATAACAAGAATAGATTATGAAGATGAATTTGAAGATCTTCAACAAGGGATATTTGTCTCTCTTGTAATCGTGTTATTGATAGGTAGTTTATTAATCTTCTTAGCTTCTACTTATTTAGTTAAACCAATTCGAAAAATGACACATGCGGCAAGGAAAATAGCAAAAGGAGATTTCTCTGTTCGAATTGAGAAAAAGAATCGGAGAAACCAAGATGAAGTAGGCGAGTTAATTGATAGCTTTAACCACATGACTGCTGAGTTAGAAAAAATTGATGCGATGCGAGCTGATTTTGTAAGTAATGTGTCCCATGAAATACAATCTCCGCTAACATCCATCAAAGGATTTACAAAGGCGATTATGGATGACGTTGTTCCGAGAGAAAACCAAAAAGAATACTTGCAAATCATTTATCAAGAGATCGAACGCATGTCGCGGTTAAGTGATAACTTACTCAGGATTGCCTCCCTTGATTCAGAACATCATCCATATAATCCAAGTTCCTATCGATTAGATGAACAAATTAGAAATTCCATTTTAACAACAGAACCACAATGGAATAGTAAGAATATTGATATTCAGTTAGATTTAGAACCAGTGGAAATATATGCGGATAAGGATTTAATGGATCAGGTTTGGTTGAATCTCATTACGAATGCAATAAAGTATTCTAATGAAAATGAAATTATACAAATCGGTATTAGTATTCAAAGTGGCCAAATTAAAGTAGCTGTTAGAGACTATGGTATAGGTATTCCGAAGGATGAGCTCGCAAGTGTATTTGGCAGATTTTATAAAGTTGACCGTTCAAGAAATCGGTCTATAGATGGAAATGGCCTCGGTTTATCCATCGTGAAGAAAATACTAACCATCCACAAATTTAGCATTGATGTGGAAAGTGAAGAAGACGTAGGTTCTACCTTCACTGTCAATATTCCAATAAATCAATAAGACATGAAAAAGGACTATGAACAAAAAAATTGTTTATAGTCCTTTTTAGTTCATATTCAGTTCATATTCTTTTTTTATACTTATGTCATAACCCAGAAATGTAAAAATATTTTCTAATATGTGCAACAAAATACAAAGTTATCTCGTATATATTATGAGAAGGTATAAATCTGGGAGGATATTGTCAAGTCTTTATAAAGAATTGCTACATCAGGAGGATATGACATGTTCTTTCATCCAATGGATATTTTAATTATTATTGCTTTCGGACTTGCAATGTGGGCACAAACAAACGTGCAAGGGACTTTTCGAAAGGGAACAAAATATAGAGCATCATCTGCATTGACAGGTTTAGAAGTAGCTAGAAAAATCTTGGACAGTGAGGGGCTTTCTCATGTGAGAATTGAGTTATCACGAAAAGGAGCATTATCTGACCATTATGATCCTACAGCTAAGGTAATTCGTTTATCAGAAACTGTATATCGTGGAAATTCCATATCATCTCTTGCAGTAGCGGCTCATGAGGTCGGTCACGCCATTCAACATGCTAATCATTATTCTATGTTAGTGATGCGGCATAAACTGTTTCCATTAGCAAATATCGGATCACAAATGGCACCGTTTTTATTAATAACTGGATTTATCTTACGAGCAACTAATTTAATAGGAATTGGAATCGTTTTATTCTCGTTAGCTGTTTTATTCCAACTAATAACGTTACCAGTAGAATTCGATGCTTCAAGGCGTGCAAAAAATAAACTAGTTGAACTTGGTATGATTACAAATGAAGAAGAACGTGGTGTTGGGAAGGTATTGAATGCTGCAGCATTAACCTATGTCGCAAGCACTCTCATCGCCGTACTGGAATTAATAAAATATATTATGATTTTCCGTGAAAGACAATCTTAGTGTAAAGGTGGAATATTGATGAATTTACCCATGACAAATATGCCAAGCTTTATTAAAAAGGAAGTGGATAAATTGAATGAAACAATTTCTCCTTTCCTGAAAAAAGTATCTAAATATTCTTTCTGGTCATTTCCGTTAATTGCTTTCTCTCTTATCAATTTATTTTTTGAGTTAGTCATCATGCCTGAAACGAGAACAATAATTACACTAATTTTATACGCAGTATTGGGTGCTTTTGGTTTTGCCTTATCTAAGGAGGCAAAACATCAGCGCAAAGAAATTTTAAAGATGAGTGAAGAATTTATCGTAAAACGAATTAAGAAAAGCAATGTCATCGGAGACCTTGCGAAAGACCGATACATTAAAAAAGTTAGAGAACAACCAGCATTTGCAATGAATCACTTTATTCGTTTCTTAGAAGAAGAGAATAGATTAATGGATTAAAAAGCAGGAGGATTTTATGATACTTGCAGAACAGGAATATGTAAAGGTTGAAAGAACTGTTAACAGCCTGGAACAAGTAGATGTAGAACATAAACGGATCCTTACTTTGTATGACGATAAGATTACAAGTAAGCACCGTGAGTTTCCGATAAAAGAAGTGATGGATATTTCTTATCGTGAAATTGGTGGTAAAGGAGCTGGGCTTCTTTATTTACATACCACTCATGGTGTCTATTCCTATACTGTAAAATCATCTCCTAAACATTTTATTCATGTATATAAACAGTTAACTAATAAGTAAAGATAGATGTAGTTTAGAATTGGAGGAATGGTATATGACTGTAATGATATACGGAGCATCTTGTTCATCAACTAGAAAGGCAAAAGAATGGTTTAGAAAGAATAATATCGCTTTTATTGAACGCAATATTTTAAAAGAGCCATTAACAGTGAAGGAATTACAACAAATATTAAGTAGAACGGTAGAAGGAACGGAAGAGATTATATCTACTCGATCCAAAGTTTATAAAGAACTTGATGTCGATATTGATTCACTACCTTTACAAGCGTTGCTTGAATTAATTCATAAGCATCCAAGGTTGTTAAGAAGTCCGATTATGTTAGATGAGAAGCGTCTACAAGTTGGTTTCCATATAGATGATATTCGACAATTTCTTCCGAGAAAAACAAGGGAAAGACAATGGTTACAATGGCGCATGAATTACCTTCCTATGACAGAAATTGTGAAGTAGTCTTTCTACTATGTAGTCTGGGGTACTCCAGAGCATATTAAATAAGGAGTGCCCTATAATAAAATTGAATATGCAAGTTTAGCGTTCCCACCAGGGTGCGTTTTTTTCTTCTTTACAAAATTATTCAAATTTATACCAAACTAGTTTATTATTAATTTATATGCTAGATAAAAGGAAGGTAAAAAATGTCGGAAGAGAATATATCCCGTTTACAAATAGACGGAAAAGAAATTATCTTAATAGGAACTGCACACGTATCCAAACATAGTGCTGAACAAGTAAAAGAAGTAATTACTTCCGAGAATCCAGATTCTGTCTGTATTGAATTAGATGAAGGACGGTATAAATCAATTACAGAAGGGAATAAATGGAAGGAAACAGATATCTTTCAGGTCATTAAAGATAAAAAAGCAAGTTTACTACTTATGAATTTGGCAATCTCTTCATTTCAAAAAAGAATGGCAAACCAGTTTGGTATTAACCCTGGGCAAGAAATGATTCAGGGAATTGAATCAGCGGAAGAAGTCGGCGCTAGTTTAGTACTTGCTGATCGAAATATCCAAACGACATTCTCGCGTATATGGAGCAGTATTGGGTTAAAAGGTAAATTAATGTTACTGACACAAGTTATCTTCAGTATCTTTACAAGGGAATCGATTACAGAAGAAGAGCTTGAAAAGATGAAATCACAAGATATGATTGACTCGATGTTAGATGAATTTACAGAAACTTTTCCGAAATTAAAAACACCTCTAATCGATGAAAGAGACCAATACCTTGCGCAAAAAATTAAAGAAGCTCCAGGAGAAAAAGTAGTTGCTGTTCTTGGTGCTGCCCATGTTCCTGGAATAAAAAAACAGATTTATAATGACCATAATATTGAGAAGTTGTCGCAGGTCCCACCTAAGTCGAAAATTCCCAAAATTATCGGTTGGACTATTCCGATATTTATTATTGCATTAATTGTATTCACCTTCGTAACGAACAAAGATGCTGCACTCGCTCAAGTAATGAGTTGGATACTGTGGAACGGGTCACTAGCTGCACTCGGTACTTTAATTGCATTTGGTCACCCACTTGCAGTTCTCACTGCATTTGTGGCAGCCCCTATAACCTCTTTAGAGCCATTTCTGGCTGCCGGTTGGTTTGCTGGTTTTGTACAAGCTTATTTTAAACGGCCAAGTGTAGAGGACTTTGAGAAGCTTTCTGATGATGTTCATAGTATTAAAGGCTTTTGGAATAACAGGGTTACTCGAGTATTATTAGTTGTCATTTTTGCCAATATTGGTAGTTCATTGGGTACCTTTATTGGTGGAGCCGATGTTATTCGTTTATTCTTTGAAAATTTATAATATGATATAAGTTGTTCTAAATAAAATATTGGATAAGTAATTATTTATAAATAGGGATTGTATTTTTAAGGGGGAACTTTCTTGTGATCATTGCGATCATCATTTTATTGTTTGTATCCTTCTTCTTTTCAGGAAGTGAAACTGCACTTACCGCAGCGAATAAGATGAAGTTACAAACAAAAGCAAGTAATAATGATAAAAAATCAGAAAAATTATTGGATTTAGTTTCAAAACCAAGTGAGTTTATAACTGCGATTCTTATTGGAAACAATATTGCAAACATTTTACTTCCTACACTAGTGACAATGCTCGCTTATCAGTATGGATTTAATGTTGCAATTGGATCTGCGGTCTTAACAGTCACCATAATAGTCTTTTCAGAAGTATTACCAAAGTCTATTGCTGCAGCCTTTCCAGATAGAATTGCTTATGTTGTTTATCCAGTAATACGATTTTTTACTATTATTTTCAAACCATTAACATTCTTGTTAAACAGATTAACAGGTTTAATTATTAAAGTATTATCTAAGAATGATAATGAAGATGTATCTATCTCTAAAGAGGACTTACGTGCCATGGTTGATATTGCTGGAACAGAAGGGACATTTAAACGGGAAGAATCGTACCGAATAAAAGGTGTTCTTGACTTCCAAGATTTAAACGTAAAGGATGTATTGAAAACACCTCGTATTGATATTGTTGCTGTTCCACATGATGCTACGTATGAAGAAGTGCGAGATATTGTTATACAAAATCAATATACAAGATATCCTGTTTATGAGGGAGATATAGATAACATTATAGGTGTGTTTCATTCGAAATATTTGTTAAGTTGGTCCATTGAACCAGAGAAAAAATTAGAAGAATATTGTGACCTCGACCCTATGGTATTCTTTGAGTTTCATTCTATTGAACTTGTCTTTCGTCAAATGACACGTGAGAGGAAACACCTTGCAATTGTTTTAGATGAATATGGTGGAACAGAGGGTGTCGTTACACATGAAGATATTATCGAGGCGATGATTGGTTTAGAAATCGAAGATGAGATGGATTTAGAAAGTGAAAAGTTAGTAGAAAAATTAACTGATACAGAAATTATTTGTGATGGAAAAATTACACTCCATCGATTAAATTCAATTTTTAACACAGACATTCCAGAAGAAGAAGACGTGCTTTCTGGATATTTATTAACTGAATTCAATCAATTTCCACAACAAGGGGACGTACTAGAGAAAGATAATCTTATGTTTAAGATTTTAGAAGTCGATGGAAGAACTTTAAAACAAGTACAGATCGTAAAAGAAGACCTAGTTGAAGTTGAGGAGTGATTATCAGATGAACTGTCCAGTTTGTGATAATGTAAGGATGAAGGAAGTTCAAAAAGAGAACGTTCTAATCGACATTTGCCCTAACTGTAAAGGAGTATGGTTAGATCGTGGAGAATTAGAAAAGATTACGACTGGTTTGAAAGAAGACCGTAAATATTATGAAGAAACCTTTGATTCCTATGAAAAGGAATTCCGTAAATATCCTGATTACAAAAAGGAATATCACAAAGGATACGATGGATATAAGAAAAAGAAAAAGAAAACAATGCTAGATTTATTTGATTTATTTTAGTTAATAAGTGGAGCGCTTTGCCTATAGCAGAGCGCTTCTTTTTATGTATAATTTTTCCATATCTATACACATGAAACATAATATAAAAGGGAATACTAAATAAAAAATGTTAAGGAGGGTTTGCCTTGGAAGATACTTCAGCATTTGTGACAAAATTTAATGAACGAAAACGAAAAGATGAACAAATTAGAAAGCGACAAGGTGGTGGAAATAAAGCGAACTTACCGAGTAAACGACATTAATTCTGTCATATAAATACAAAAAAGGTGCAGCATACGATAAGTATGTTGCACCTTTTACAATTATTATCTTAGTTCTTTAAAAGCACGACCCCAAGTAATAACTTGATTTAACATTTCATTAGCATTATCAGCATGGTAATCTGCTGGTTTAAATACACTCATGTTCTCAAAGTCAGAAATAAGTGAGAAAGTAACAGCAGTACGAACATCAGCAACTTGAAGCTCACCTAGGATTAGACGAAGGTTTTCATGTGCACGAGTACCGCCAAGACTTCCGTATCCAACAAATCCCGCTACTTTATTATTCACTTCAGGATTCAAGTAATCTAATGCATTTTTCAATGCGCCCCCAATTGCATGGTTATACTCTGGAGTTACAAAAATATAGCCATCATATGAAGCCATTTTTTCAGACCAAGCTTTAGCATTTGCTTGTGCTTCTTCTGTTTGAGATTTTTTTGAACCTAAGAATGCAATATTGTAGTTAGCTAAGTCGACTAATTCGTAAACTACACTTTCATCATTACGGTTTTTAGCAAAGTTAAGCATCCAGTTAGCAACTGCTGCACCGTTGCGCCCTTCGCGAACACTACCAAGTACGACTGCAACCTTTAATGGTTCAACAACTGGTTTAACCGCATCTTCCTGTGTTGATTTTCCGAATAAATTTTTCCAAAATCCCATATTTATTTACCTCTATTCTAATTAGCGAACTGTTTTAAGAGCACGGCTCCATGCAATAACTTGATCTAACATTCCGTTAGCATTGTCAGCATGGTAATCAGCTGGTTTGAAAACAGAGAAGTTTTCGAAGTCAGCCATTAATGAGAAAGTAACAGCCGTACGAACGTCAGCAACTTGTAATTCACCTAAGATTAAACGAAGGTTTTCATGTGCACGAGTACCACCAAGGCTACCGTAACCAACAAAACCAGCAGCTTTATTGTTAACTTCTGGGTTTAAATAATCTAAAGCATTTTTTAATGCGCCACCTACAGCGTGGTTGTATTCTGGAGTGATGAATACATAGCCATCAAATGAAGCCATTTTTTCAGACCATGCTTTTGCAGCAGCCCCTGCTTCTTCTGTTTGAGATTCTTTAGAACCTAAGAAAGCAAGATCGTAATCAGCTAGGTCTACTAGTTCATATTCTACACCTTCATCATTACGATTTTTTGCGAAGTTTAATGTCCAGTCTGCAACTGCAGCACCATTACGACCTTCACGTACACTACCTTGAACAATACCAATTCTTAACATAATTAATTTCCTCCTCTTGGATGTGTTTTTATTATTTGAATTAAAGGAAGTATGAATTAATTTATCTTTAATTCAATATATTTGAATTCAACATTAATAATCTTAACATGCATATAAATTAATTGCAACTATAAAGAATGATTATTTATTATTTAGTTACAAATAGTAATTATAGAAATGTAGAGTGGCATAAAGTGACGAATTTTTCTATCTTTAAGAAAATGAATAACCAATGTTAGTGCACATAACTCGCCCCGGAAATATACTGCGCTTTCACTTTCGAGTACAGGGGCGACATCCGCTCGAAAGAACCATCGCGGTGTCTACCTTGCCGTGGGCGGCTGGTGAGCCAGGCTACTACTTGAAAAAGCTTCCTCGCTGCCTTGCACCGAGGAAGCTTTCTTCATAGCATGACTTGCAGACGCAGGTGCATCTGCGGGGTCTCACCTATGCCTTTTCTCCCACTGGAGTCTTCGTATATTTCCGGGGCTAATGTGGAGTTTGTTCATTTATCAAATACATTTTAAATAGCATCCAAAACGATATATTAAAATTCATGTTTGGCTAATTCGGTTGCTATTGCATCTTCAATGGCCCTTATGGCGCTGGAGGATCCTAAAAAGTTGTTTACCATGATGGAGAAGGTAAGTTTTTCACCATCTTTAGTCGTTACATAACCTGATAAAGTGGAGACTCCTGTTAGAGATCCTGTTTTTGCAAGTACATTATTTGCTGCAGGAGTGTCTGCCATTCGATAACGTAATGTTCCACCGACAAGACGTTCTGGATGACCAGCAACTGGTAGTGAATTCTCAAAAGCTGGATACCATTCTTCACCTTGAACTTCAAACAGTAATTGTGAAAGTTCATTCGCAGGAATCATATTTTTATGTGACATCCCAGAGCCATCTCGCAGTAGAATGGTATTGTTATTAACACCGAATTGAGAGATAACATCTTCCATTACATCCAAGCCTTTATCCCAGCTTCCTTCATCATGGACAACTCTGCCCATTTCTTTAGTTAATGTTTCTCCATGTCCATTATTACTTAACTTCATAAATGGAATAAGTAGTTCTTCTAATTTCATCGATTCTTTTGAAGTTAATAAGGTAGCATCAGATGGCGTAGGACCAGTAGATGTTCGGGTATTTTCAATAAGCTTAATTTCATTAGCTTCTAGTGCCTTCTTAAATACATCTACGGCATATCCTGTTGGTTCCCATACCGAAACCCATGACCTAGCATTCGACCCCCCTATTGGTATAACTCCTTCAATGACAATATCGTTGGAGCCGTGTTCTCTTTCAATGGTAATAGTACGGCTATGGTCGGATTGAGTAGTTTCTGCTTTATTAATGATATTTACATAGTCTGTATGTGGAGTAAGTTTAACAATTGGTTTGTCCCCAATTTCTTCAGCAGGAAATACCTCTACAATTACAGTACTTGCGTCATAATCTTCATTTGGCGAAAGGGTAAGAGCTGAAATTGGTGCACCTGTATAAAATGGTTCATCTGACCAATTTAAATCTTGGGATAGACGTACATCATCGTACCAAGTGTCATCACCAATTATTCCACCACGAATTAGTTGGATTCCCTGTTGCTTTAAGTCTATAGCAAACTGCTCTAAATCTTCTTTCATGAGAGTAGGGTCACCTTTTCCTTTTAAATAGAGGTTTCCTTGAAGCACACTTCCTGTTAATTTTCCGTCCGTTAATACTTCCGTGGAAAAGCGGTAATCTGGCCCTAATGTGTCTAGTGCTGCAATAGTAGTTAATATTTTCATATTAGAGGCAGGATGCAGTCTGTGATCTCCGTAATAAGAAAATAGTAGTTCACCTGAATCTGCATGACGTACACTGACCCCTGTTGTTGTGCCATCAAGTGCCTGATTATTTAGTATTTGATTCAGTTTATCAGCAAGTGATTGAGCAGCAACTTCAGTCGATGCATTCACAGGTTGAGATTGATCTTGTGAAACAAAAAGTAAGACAGCTGTAAGTATGACAAACAAAGTAGCAATAAGTCCACTCTTCCAATATTTAGATGGATGCATGTTTTCACACTCCTATTCATTTTTTACATATATATGAAATGTTTAAGTAGCTTATCCTAGGTCTTTTCTAGTATTTACCAGTAGAAGGGTGGACATTGCTTTTAAGTTTTAGCTAATCTTGTTAACAGCAATGCATATATTAGATTCCCCGTTTTTATTCCAAACTTCCATATCATATCCTAAAGGAACACATCGATTTTGATGCAACCAGTTATTATACAAATAATCGTATGTTTTATAAATATCCGTTCTATTACCTCTATGCTTACATTTAACATACATATTTTCTTCAATGGTGTAAAGGTTTGTATTTTGGGGGATTTGATCTAATTTACTTACTTCAAATCCGATAATAAGCCTTTCTTTCTTTATAAAAGGATTAAACTGCTCCATTTGTGGATAAATTTGAAGAACTAATATGTCATCACGGACTTTATTTGGTATTTCCCCCTCAACTGATTTCAATTGCATAATCGACTGATTGATGACTTCCCTTTCCTCTTCGTCATGTAAGTTTGTAGGTAGGCTATATCCAATAAGGTGAAAAGACTCCTTTTTAATGATGTTAGGACTCATTGACATACCTCCATATATTTTTCCTCAATCATATTCCGTTATGATTATAAATATGTATTATTTTCTCCTAACTGTTTGTCCTATTTTTGGAATGATGTCCTCCACTTTCACATAGTTATAGATAAAAGGGAAATATTGGAGGGGAGAATATGAAAGAAGTAATAGACATAACAGAAGAAGAAATAAAACGATATTTTGACTTGAATAAACAGAAAAAGGAAATAGAAACAACAATGAATGAACTAAAGAAAAAGTTTCACGACGTGTTGGATAACTCTTTTGGTAAAAAGGAAAAGGGAGAAATACAACGTGGGCGGTATAAATTGCAGCGTCAAATACGTTCAAGCGTAAATTACGATGAAGAAGGTACTGTAAAAAAATTAGAAGAACTTAACTTAAAAGAGTTTATCGTGGAAAGAAAAGTTCCAGATACAGATAAATTGGAATCTGCTTTGAAATTAGGTCTTGTTGAAGAAAACGATTTTATAGAGCAGAAGAAAGTAAGGATTACCCAATCTATCGTTGTGAAAGAGACATTCTCAAGTGAAGGCTAATCAAAACAACTAGCTAGACTACTGGCTAGTTGTTTTTTTATGTCTAAAAAGCGTATATAGGATAGATGAATTTACAGAAAGTTCACACTAAATTTGTATTAAATTAATCTTCCTACTTTACACTGATGGTAGAAGTATTCTTTGTAGGGAGGTGGAAGAATGAAACTTGTTAGTAAAGTGATTGTCTCTCTTAGTGTAATTTTACTTTATCTTACCTTTTAAAAGACGGAAGGTGGTATTAAACAGTGAGATATGTTGAAACAATGTATGCCTTAGATTGCAAATCCTTTCATTATATAAATAGTTATTTTGACCACAAAATCTTAAATCGTTTTTTTCGTAATATAACTCATTTGGGTGGAGCAACTACAACTATCATGACCGTCTTAATATTTATTGTATTAACAACAGGTTTCATTCGCCAAACCGCAATTGCAAGTGGTTTGTCTCTATTATGTAGTCATCTTCCAGTTGCATTAGTGAAGAAATTATTACCGCGCAAAAGACCTTATTTAGTCCTCGAAAACAGTCAAGTATTGGAGAATCCTTTAACAGATTGCTCTTTTCCCTCTGGACATACAACAGCAATATTCTCGATTATTATTCCATTTATTCTTTTGTATCCAATACTTGGATTAATTTTACTGCCGATCGGATTTAGCGTCGCCATCTCACGTGTATACCTAGGATTGCATTACCCTTCTGATATTTTGGTCGGGAGTTTACTTGGTACGTTTACTGGAAATTTATTTTATCAACTATTAATGAATGGTTTATTCCTTTAAATGACATTGATGGAGGGTCAAACATGAAAATAGCTATATTTACGGATACATTTGCTCCTGACGTTAACGGTGTGGCAAAAACATTGAAACGATTTACCAACTACTTGGAACAAAAGGGACATGAATATAGAGTATATGCCCCAACTAGTTCAATTGGAAGTCTGTATTCTAATGATGTTCATCGGTTTAAAAGCTTACCCTTCTTCTTATATCCTGAATGTAGGCTAGCACTGCCGAATATGTTACAAGTTAAAGAAGAGTTAATCCAATTTCAGCCGGATATGATCCATGTGGCAACACCTTTTAATGTAGGGCTTTGTGGGCTACATTATGCCAAAAAGCTAAATATTCCACTAGTAGGTTCTTATCATACTGATTTTGATAAGTATTTGGAATATTATGATTTACAATTTTTAACGAAAATATTATGGCGTTATATGCGCTGGTTTCATCGTCCCATGCAAAAGATATTTGTACCCTCCATAGATACAAAGGAACATTTAAGTAGAAGAGGATTTACTAAACTTGATATTTGGCCAAGAGGTATTGATTGTTCCTTATTTCACCCGAACTATAATAAACAATTGGTACGAGATACGTATCACATTAAGGAAGATTATATTCTTTTATATGTAGGGCGTTTAGCTCCTGAGAAGGATGTCCTGCTTCTACCAGAAATTCACGCCCAACTACCTGAGAGAATGAAGAGTCAAGTGCATTGGTTAGTTGTTGGAGAAGGACCTGAACAAGAAAAGTTGAGAAAAAAAGCACCCAAACAAATGACTTTTACTGGTTTTTTAACAGGCACAGAGTTAGCGCATGTCTATGTAGCAGCAGATTTATTTGTTTTCCCATCACCAACAGAAACTTTCGGGAATGTCGTTTTAGAATCTTTAGCTAGTAGTACTCCAGCCATTTGTGCGAATTCTGGTGGTGTTCGAACGATAGTTATAGATCAAGAAACAGGAATATTGTGTGAAAAGAATAATAGTACAGACTTTGCGAAAGCAATTGAATCGTTAATAACTAATGAAGTAAAACGTAAACAGATGGGGGTAAAAGGTAGGCAATATGCTGTAACACAATCGTGGGATCGAATATTCGATGAGTTAATAATTAACTATGAAGCTGTCTTAAAGAAAAAGCAAATGGTTTTAGCTTAATTTACGTCTATTCCTTATTGAAATGGTAATTAATTTCAAAATCACCCAATATACCCTTACATAAATCAATATGAAATGTGAAAAATATAGGTGCAATGAGGAATAGGAGGAGAGTAATTTGGATCTTCATCGAGCAGAACAAATCATTAATTCAGATGTATTTGTTAATGTCCATTATCATGGTATCCCAGTATATATTCAAAAAGTAAATGAAGATAAAGCACAAATCTTTCCACTTGATGCAATGAATCAAGAGCAAGAAGTTGATTTAAAAGGATTAAATGAAACAGGTCCAATCTTTATTTAATGGAGGATAATTCGATGCATCGTTTGCGAGTAGAAGAAATAGCACAATCTCCCGATATGAAAAATGTTATTTATAATGGAAAACAAGTATATATACAACAAGTGAATGAAAATAATACGGCTAGAATTTTTCCACTTGATGACCCACAACAAGAAATGGAAGTACAGCTAACGAATTTATATGAGCAACAATAAAAAACCTCCTAATACTAGGAGGTTTTTTTAGCTACGACATCCATTTTGGTGGGGTGTTTTTATCCCAATAAATCTCACCTAGTAGATGATGTGCTTCAAAATTATCTTCTTTTAAGTGGTAATGAAAGTTAAACCAGAATCCATCTTGTGGTCGATTGTCACGTCTAACATGGAATTTCGCAATATCTTCTTTAGTAAGTTCATTATATACATTAAAGATTCTTTCCCCATAACCTTTAGCAGGTTGCTCTGTAATGGAAACATACATAAGGTCGGAGTCTTCAAGGATTGAATGAAGTGCTTTTTCTATATTAGGTAAGATAATCTGATTAAATTCATTTTCAACTTTTTTAGTTATTTTCGGACCGAATTTAGCAAAGCTTTGTTCCTTTGCCTTCTCAGTTAGGAATTCTATACTGTTCGATTCTTCTTCTGATTCAGAATGTACTTCAACAGCAACAATTTCTTGGTTATCATTTTCTTTAGGAGTGATAACTTCATTATTTTCTTCATCAGCTATTAAATAAGTAGGCGTATATAAACCTAACGTTAAAATAGCTATTAATGCAACGGCTAGTTTTCTCATCCACAGGTTCATAATAATAATTCCCCTTTTTATTTCTTATATAAAGTTTATCATGACATTTTGAATCATGTCCACTGAATTTAAGGTGCTTACATACAAAATAGGAGAAAAGACTTAATATTAAAACATTTTTAATCAAGCTTAAATTTACAAACCCTTTACATTTTCAACATATCTGCTTAATATTCATCTCCTATACTTAGAAATGTGAGAGGGGATAGCCCTTCAAAATATAAATTGACACTTTGGGGAGGACAATTTAGATGAAATTCAAAAAGTACTTAATGTTTCTAGTAGTTGCAGCTTTAGCAGTAGTGCTAGTTGCATGTGGCGGAGACAAGGAAGAAAACAATGATGCATCTGGTAACAATGGTTCAGATGTAGAGAATACAAATAACGGTTCAGATAACAATGCTAATGAAGGTGATTCTCAAGAATTAGAAGGTGAAGTTGCAATTGATGGATCAGGTACTGTTTATCCATTAATGTCAAGAATTGCTGAAGAGTATATGACTAATGAACAAGAAGGAGTTTCAGTTACAGTGGCTCGTGCAGGAACTTCTGCTGGATTTGAAAAGTTCTTACAAGAAAACGGTACAGACTTTAACGATGCTTCTCGTTACATCAAAGATGAAGAACAAGCAAAAGCAGACGAGCTTGGAATTGAAGTTAAAGAATTAAAAGTAGCACTTGATGGATTAACTATCGTAACACATCCTGATAATGATTGGGCTACTGAATTAACACCTGAACAAGTTATCTCTATTTTCAAAGGTGACTATGTAAACTGGTCTGACATAAATGCTGACTGGCCAAATGAAAAAATTCAAACTTATGGTCCAAACGAAAACCACGGAACATATGAATTCTTCTACGAAACAATCATGGAAGAGCAAGATTTAGTAAGTGATATTAACCTACAACAAGAATATTCTACTCTAGTAACACTTGTAGGTGAAGATGTTAATTCTATCGGTTTCTTCGGATTCGGATACTATGACAGCAACAAAGAAAAGCTTAACGCTGTATCTATTGACTTTGGCGATGGTCCAGTTGAACCATCTCTTGACACAATCGCTGAAGATGGTGACTATGCAGGCTTCACTCGTCCTGTATTCACTTACCTAAACGTGAACAATGCAAAAGAAAAACCAGAAGTTCTTGACTTTGCTATCTATGTAATGGAGAACAATAACAGACTCGCTGGGGAAACTGGATTTGCTCCAATTCCTGAGGAAGAAGCAAAATCACTTGCTGATGAGTTAAAAGCATTACAATAATTGAATAAACTAACATAGAATTTTTCAGGATCAATATATCATAAGATGAGGGCACAACTTTTGCTCTCATCTTATTGTGACTTTATGATTTGGAAGGAGAGCTGCAGATTATGGCAGCAAACAGTAAACTAAACCGTGAGACGTTAGATGTCAAAGGGATGATACAGAAGAATAAACAGTCGAAAAGTTTATCATCTATTACTGAAAAGCTTATACCGATGCTATTGTTTTTGTTTGCAATTATTACTATCTTAACAACTGTTGGAATTGTGTTAACTTTATTGTCTGAGACGATCGAATTCTTTAAACGAGTTCCTATATGGGAATTCTTTACTGGTACTGTACTAAAACCAATGAGTCAGAATCCAGAGTTTGGTGTATTACCTCTAATTAATGGAACGATTATATCTTCTGTAATTGCGATGTTGGTGGCAGGACCAATTGGACTGATGGCGGCAATTTATTTAAGTGAATATGCGTCGGATCGTGTCCGAAAAGTATTGAAACCAATGCTAGAAATTTTAGCGGGTATTCCTACGATTGTTTACGGATTCTTTGCTTTTACTTTTGTTACTCCATTAATTCGCTCTATATGGCCGGATGTTGCGGCAACGAATATCTTAAGCCCAGGTATTGTGATGGGAATTATGATTATTCCAATGATTGCATCACTTTCTGAAGATGCAATGTCATCTGTTCCTAAGTCCATCCGTGAAGGTGCATTAGGATTAGGTGCGACTAAGTTAGAAACCACTTTTAAAGTTGTTATGCCAGCAGCGTTATCTGGAATTATTGCTTCTTTTGTACTAGGAATTTCTAGAGCAATTGGAGAAACGATGATTGTTACGATTGCTAGTGGTAGTTCCAAAAACTTTACATTCGATATTACACAGTCCATGCAGACAATGACAGCATATATTGTTGAGGTTTCTGGTGGAGAAGCTGCAGCAGGAACAACAATCTATTATAGTCTGTATGCAGTAGCGATGACATTATTTGTATTTACGTTAATTATGAATCTACTTGCAAGATATGTCTCTCGTAAGTTTAGGGAGGAATACTAAAATGAAATATATTGATACGGAGCAAGTTTCCAAACGAATGGGGACGCGAATTGCTAAAAATAATATTCTAAAGTCATTATTCCTTGCAGCAACTTTATTTGGACTAATTGTTTTAGTAGTTTTAATATATCGTGTTGTTGTTGATAGTGTTGGATGGATTGATTGGAACTTCTTAACTGGTAAGCTATCGACTAGTGCTGAACGTGCAGGGATTATGGGTGCTATTTTAGGTACGGTTTGGATGATGCTTGTTGTTGCACCTGTAACGCTAATATTAGGTATTGGTACGGCTATTTATTTAGAACTTTACGCGAAGAAAGGTCGTTTTCAATCTATTATTCAAACTAATATTTCAAACCTAGCCGGTGTACCATCTATTGTTTATGGAATCTTAGGTTTAACTATATTTGTTCGTGCGATGGAAATGGGAAATATTATTTTAGCTGGAGGGTTAACATTATCTCTACTAATCTTACCGATTGTAATTGTAGCGGCTCAAGAAGCAATTCGAGCAGTTCCAGGCTATTTGAGTGAAGCATCTTACGGTATGGGAGCTACGAAGTGGCAAACGATTAAGAATGTAATATTACCTGCGGCGTTGCCGGGAATGTTAACTGGTGCAATACTAGCATTATCCCGTGCTATTGGTGAAACTGCCCCATTAACCGTTATCGGAATTCCTGCGCTGATTATTCCATTTCCTGAAGGGATATTTGATAAATTTACAGCACTTCCAATGCAAATTTATTATTGGACATTAGATTCATCTTTAGTGGCAGAATACGCAAACCTTGCAGCAGCAACAATTGTTGTGTTATTAGTCTTGTTATTTGTATTGAATTCCGCTGCAATCTTTATCCGAAATAAGTTCCAACAACGTTTCTAATCGGAGGAGGAAAAAGTTTTGAGTCTTTTAACAGTTAAGGAGAATATAAGTATGGTAAATAATGATACAAGTGTAGTATCTGCTGCACGTAGAGATGAACAAATTGTATTTGATACGAAAGATTTAAATTTATGGTATGGTGAAACACATGCATTAAAGGATATTAATCTTAAAATAAATGAAAAAGAAGTCACAGCGATTATCGGTCCATCTGGTTGTGGGAAATCTACCTATTTAAAAACATTAAACCGCATGGTAGAATTAGTTCCAATTGTACGTACAACAGGTGAAATTATGTACAAAGGACGTAGTATTCTAGATAAATCATTTAAAGTAGAAGATCTACGTACACATGTAGGGATGGTTTTCCAAAAGCCAAATCCATTTCCAAAGTCTATTTATGATAATATTGCCTATGGTCCAAGAATCCATGGAATTCGTAATAAAAAAGTTCTTGATGAGATTGTAGAAAAGAGCCTTCGTGGAGCTTATATTTGGGATGAGGTAAAGGATCGACTTAAAGAGAATGCATATGGTTTATCTGGTGGGCAGCAGCAACGTTTATGTATTGCCCGTACGTTAGCAATAGAACCAGACGTTATCTTAATGGACGAACCTACTTCAGCATTAGATCCGAAATCAACATTGAAAATTGAAGATCTTGTACAAGAATTAAAGAAAGATTACTCAATTATTATTGTTACGCATAATATGCAACAAGCTGCTCGTATATCAGATCGTACAGCTTTCTTCCTAAATGGAGAAGTAGTTGAATTTGATAAAACGGATAAAATCTTTACAAAACCAGAAGATAACCGTACGGAAGATTATATTTCTGGTCGATTTGGATAAACTATATATTGAATTTCATCTTCCCCCCTTGATGAATATAGAAAGACTGGCTAATAGGCCAGTCTTTTAATTATGTCATTTGAAAACCCCTGGCTATGCCGGGGGTTCCGGAGAGCTTATAGCGTGGTATTAAAATTAAAAAAGGCCTCTCTTCGTGATAAGATATAGTTGGTTTCCCGACCACTACATCAAATAA
>NZ_BMEY01000024.1 GCF_014637405.1 Ornithinibacillus halotolerans | reverse complement strand
TGAACGAGTCAATTACATTCTTAGCTACTAAAGCACGCTAGCTTTAGATTTATTTAATAGAAAAAACAGGGTATGTTTTTTCTTACATACTGGTTGTTTTGTTCAGTTTTCAAGGAGCAAAATCTTAAATGCTGTTTTTGTGACAGCTTTTATATAATATCATGTCGGCTATACGATGTCAATAACTTTTTTAAAAAACTTTTTTCGTTTGTTTTTCATTTGTTATCGGTCGGTTAAATTAGCGACTTGATTAATATACCATGTTATCAGATGTTATGTCAACAACTTTTTTGATATATTTTTTATTAAGTGTCGTTAAATGAATCAACTCATTTAAGCAACAGATATTACTTTACCATGGCTATATAACAATGTCAATAGAATATGTTCATTTTTTTATATGTCGTTAATAAAGTAAGTATGATAAGGATTAAACATTCCTATTAACTATTGAAATTCCAAGTACAACTATATATTATACTTTGTCCATTAAGACAGAAAACAATTCTATTGTCATCTTATATTATGCTATACTGTTCATGTATTATATAAGGAGGAACAGTATATGTCTGAACCACAATTAATGTACTCAAGTAAAATAAATAAAATCCGTTCATTTGCTTTAATTCTTGTCTTTCTTGGAATCGGATTAATGTACATAGGGTTATTATTTAAGAAGACAGAATGGGCAATGGTTATTTTCTTTATCTTAGGTATTCTTGCTATTGTTTTTAGTACGGTCGTTTATTTTTGGATTGGGATGCTTTCGACAAAGGCTATACCAATTATTTGTCCATCATGCGAGAAACCGACTAAGATGTTGGGACGAGTTGATGCATGTATGCACTGTAAGCAACCACTTACGATGGATAAGGACTTAGAAGGTAAGGAATTCGATGAAAAATACAATTCTAGAAAATATAAGCGTGAAGAAAAGAAAAAATAACAGAGCAGCCTCATGAATTAACATCTACCTATTGGTAGATGTTTTTTCTAGGTCTAGCATTCTATTTTTATTTCATATATATAGAAGATGATTGATTTTAAATTAACCTGAAATGAGGAATTATATGATTCTCCTGATCGATAATTATGATTCATTTACATACAACCTCGTTCAATACATATACGAATTAAATAGAACAGTAGTCGTTAAAAGGAATAATGAAATAACGATAGAAGAAATCCAATCCTTAAATCCAACACACATACTTCTATCCCCTGGACCTGGGAATCCAGATTCTGCAGGAATTTGTTTGGATGTTGTTAAACAATTACATAAAGAGTATCCCATACTAGGTGTTTGTCTCGGTCACCAAATAATCGCTCAAGCATTCGGAGGTAAAATAATAAAGGCAGAACAGCCAACCCATGGAAAAGTCTCATTGATTACCCATGACAGTAAAGGTATGTTTGTCGGCTTGCCCAATCCATTGCAAATTACTAGATACCATTCTCTCATGGTTGATAAAAATGATTTTCCAGATTGCTTGGAAGTTAGTGCCGTTATTAATAATGGTGATATTGCCGCACTAAGACATAAAACTTACCCAATAGAAGGTATTCAAGGGCATCCTGAATCAATACTATCAAAGTGTGGACATGAATTATTACATAACTTTTTCTCGAAAGGAGAATGAGCTTTGGTCTATCTCCATTTTGACTTTTTAAAAAATCCAACTACATTCGAAAATCCAGTTGAAATAATTGTTGCTCATACGGTTGATGAAGTAATACCAGCTATGTTACGGGTTGAGGAAGCAATTGATAACGGATATTATGCTGCTGGTTTTCTTTCGTATGAGGCTGCACCAGCTTTTGAAGAGACAATGAAAATTCACTCCAATTATAAGATGCCGCTACTCTGGTTTGGTATTTTTTCGGAACGAACAAATAATTTCCCTGAAAGAACTAACAGTTTCTATACTTCACCATGGGATCCAAATACAACGATCAAGGAATACAAAGATGCTATACAAGAAATA
The DNA here is from genome assembly GCF_014637405.1 of Ornithinibacillus halotolerans. GTDB lineage: Bacteria > Bacillota > Bacilli > Bacillales > Amphibacillaceae > Ornithinibacillus > Ornithinibacillus halotolerans. The sequence continues at coordinate 49,843 of NZ_BMEY01000024.1, read as the reverse complement.
AGAAATCATATTCAGCAAGGAGAAACATATCAAGTAAATTATACAATTCGAATGGAAGCTAAATTTCACGGAGATCCCTTGGGATATTATCAACATTTAGCAAACTCACAAGTTGCCAATTATAGTGCCTATCTAGATATAGGAGACTACAAGATATTATCCGCTTCCCCTGAACTGTTTTTTCATTTAAAAGATAATCATATTACAGTGAAACCAATGAAAGGGACAGTTGGTCGCGGGGAAACGGAAGAAAAAGATGACCAACTTGCAGACTGGTTGTACCATTCGGAAAAGAATCGTGCAGAGAATGTGATGATTGTTGACTTATTACGAAATGACCTTGGTAGAATCGCCAGACCAGGTACAGTTAATGTGCCCGCATTATTCTCTATAGAAAAGTATCCAACTGTTCACCAAATGACTTCGACCATTACAGCTGAATTAGAAAGTAACATAACGATCGTTAATATATTCAAGGCATTATTTCCATGCGGTTCGATTACTGGCGCACCTAAAATTAGTACGATGAATATTATTAATGATTTAGAATCAACACCCCGCGATGTTTATTGCGGTGCAATAGGTTATATCACGCCACAAAAAGAAGCAATATTTAATGTCCCTATTCGGACGGCTATTATTGATCGTGATGGTAATGCAACTTATGGTGTTGGTGGAGGTATTACTTGGGATTCCGATTCTAGTGAAGAATATGAGGAAGTTCTCACGAAAACAAAAGTGCTTTCCAGGAACAAAAGTGAGTTCCAACTATTAGAAACGATTGGTTTAGTTGACGGACAATATATTGTACTAGATTATCATCTAAATAGACTAAAGAATTCTGCTGCCTATTTTCACTTTGCATTTCATGAAGATATTGTATTGGAGTTAACAAAACTAGCAAACCAACATCCAACAGGTAGGTGGAAAGTTCGTATCTTACTCAATGATAAAGGTGAGACTTCCATTGAGATTACTCGAGAAACACCAGTTCTTCACAAACAGCTAGTTTCCTTAGCAAAACAACCGATAAATAAAGAAGATATCTTCTTATATCATAAAACAACTAATCGAACGGTCTATGAAAATGCTAAAAGTGATTTTCCTGAAGTATTTGATGTTTTACTTTGGAATGAACAAAAAGAAGTGACAGAATTCACACGTGGAAATATCATTATTGAAAAGGATGGAAGTCTTTATACTCCTCCAATCTCTTGTGGTCTATTACCAGGTACCTTTAGAGAATCTCTTATTGATGAAGGCAAAGTATCGGAAAGAATAATACATGTAAATGATCTTTTTGAGTTGGATAAAATTTGGTTTATTAACAGTGTTAAAGAATGGATAGAAGTTCAAATGGTATAAAATAAGCCCTGTTACAATTTGTAACAGGGCTTTCTAGTTAATATCGTTCTGACTATTTTTGCTTACAGTCACTACACGTACCATATACTTCCATTCGATGGTGACTTACGTCAAATCCAGTAATCTTTTCAGCGAGTGATTCTACTTCATCTAAGGAAGGATAGTGGAAGTCTACAATTTTCCCGCAATCCTCACAGATGATATGATAATGTTCCGTAAAACTACACTCGAAACGGCTGGATGCATCACCATAGGTTAATTCACGGACTAACCCATTTTCCCGTAGTACCCGTAAATTATTATATACAGTTGCTACACTCATATTAGGAAACTTTCCTTCTAGTGCTTTATATATATCGTCTGCTGTTGGATGTATAGGTGAGTTCATTAAATAGTCAAGCACCGCATGACGCTGTGGTGTAATTCGTACACCTGATTCTTTTAATGTATCAATCGCTTTTTGTAGTCTTCTTTCAGCCACGTCATGCACCTCGCTTTCATAAAAATTCTTTCTTACACTATTATTATTTTATAATCTTTATAAATAGTGTACGCTTATCTGCGGATTCTTGTCAATATAAGTATATATCGGTAATAAAAAGAATATCACTTCTTCTTAAATTTCAAGGAAGTCTCACGAATTAAACATCCGCCTTCAATGGTAATTCTGTTCCACCCAAAGCTTGATTCACATACCTTGCTGTCACAAAGAGATAATCGGATAATCGATTTAAGTATGAAACTACGAGTGGATTTTGTAATTCTTCAACTAATCCGACAGCAATCCGTTCTGCACGTCGAGTGACTGTTCGCGCTACATGGAGTGCACTGGATGCTTGATGACCAGAGGGAAGAATGAATTGCTTCAGTGGAGTTAGTTCTTTATCCCACTCATCTATTTGACTTTCCAGTTCGTCAATATGTTCTTTCTTTAGTTTCCACATTACTTCTTTTTCTGGTGGGGTTGCAAGCTCAGCACCCACATGGAAAAGAATCGTCTGAATACGATGCAGTTGTTCAAGTAATTTTTCCTTTTTATCCCATGTTTCCTTTTCAAGAAAACTAGTGGCTAGACCGATCATTGAGTTTGCTTCATCACAAGTTCCGTACGCCTCTACCCGTAAATCATTCTTCGGTACTCTTTTCCCATAGACGAGAGAAGTTAATCCTTTATCTCCAGATCTAGTATAGATTCTCAAGTTAATACCCCCTTGAAGGATCAATTGTATTAATATAATTAGTATCGCCGTTCATATACTTATTCAGGTTTTCTTCAAAGATTGCCAATGCACGTGTCATATATTTTGGTGAATTTCCAGAAATATGCGGTGTCATCGTAATGTTAGGTTCATTCCAGAAAGGATGATCTTCTGGAAGTGGTTCTTGTTCAAATACATCTAGAATAACATGGGCAATTTCTTCCTGCTGAATTGCATAAAGGATATCTTCGCTTTTTACAAGATTTCCTCTTCCTATATTTACAAACACTGCACTATTTCTCATTTGTTTAAAATGTTCTTTATTTAATAGATACTGTGTCTCCTTTGTTCCAGGTAAAACAGAGACGACAAAATCAGCTTGTGGTAATACTTCCATTAGCTTGTCTAATTTATGTACTTCATCAAAATAATCTACCTTGTTACCACTGCGGGAGATCCCAATTGTTTTCATACGAAAAGCTTTTCCAAGTCTAGCAATCTCCTCACCAATTGCACCAGTACCAAGTACAAGCATTGTCTGCTCACTAATTTCTTTAATTTTGACTGAGTTATTCCAGTGATGGTTTTTTTGACTTTCAAAAAATGTTTGCTCTTGTCGATACACCTGTAATAACATAGAAATAGTATACTCTGCCATCTGCACTTTATGAATACCACTTGAATTAGTTACAACTATTCCTCGTTCTTCAATTTGTTTCAGTGGTAATTGATCCACCCCTGCAGATAATACCATGATCCACTTGAGATTTGTTGCTCTACTTAATTTTTCTTCATCTAAATCTGCCCCATAAGTAACAACCACTTCTGCTTTATCCAAGTGTTTTTCCGCTTCCTGTATATCATTTGCAAAAATAAACTCCACCTCAGAATACAACGCTACTAATTTCTCCTTATGCTTTTCACTTAGCTTAGCTGTGAATAATATAACCAATATTCATACATCCCCCTTCAAAAAATTCTTGCCTACTTCCATCATATACACTCAATATAGATTGAACAAATATAAAAACTAAATCGTATAAAAAACAAATTGCCAGTACTCTACTTACGAGTCTGGCAATCAATTATTATTTCTTTTTGAACACATTCTTTACTGCCTTGGCTAAGATTTTCCAATCCAACTTAAATGTGCAATTCTCTATATAGTATAAATCATAAGCAATCTTCTGCCCGTGCTTCTCATTAGTAGCCCCTTTTATTTGTGCATATCCGGTTAAACCGGGTCTCACTTTCAAACGTTTCTCTTGCTGCCTATTATAGTAATTGGCAATCTCTGGTCGTTCCGGACTGGGACCTACTAAACTCATATCTCCACGTATTACATTAATTAAGCGAGGTATTTTATCTAGACGGTATTTACTCAGCCATACTCCAGTATCAGTTAGCGTGACAGTATGATCTCTTGAAATCTTAAAATAATCAGGTACCCCTTTTTCCCATGACTTCGGGAAAGGATAAGGAGGTAACTGGCGAATAACTCTTGAACCAAGTGTCATTGTTCGAAATGACCACATGATAAAAGGTTTATTGTTCTTACCAACCTGAAGCTCTTTCTTAAAGATAGGTCTGCCTTCTTTTTTTGCAATTTTTATACATATAAAGAGGAAAAGTGGAAAGAGCATGATTAATAAAATCGTACTTACTACTATATCTATTGTTCTCTTAAATAAGAAAAAAAGATTAATATGAAAATAATTCGTTTTTCCTTTAACTGACTCTAGCATCCTATTCTCAAACCCCTCTTAACATATTCATACTTGACTACTTCATATTATTCGAGGCCGAGAATGTTTATAACTAATTAATATAATAGTAATACTAGATAGTTCTTTTTGAGGATAGAACCTGGTAAATAAGTCCAATCAAAAAAGTACAAGAACTCCTTAAGTTCTTGTACTCTTATTAAAGTAAATTATTATTCTAAGTTTTCTCGAATGAAGGTTAATGCGTCTTCTACATGTCCGTCCACTTTTACTTTACGGTATTCTTTTTGTAGGTTTCCTTCTTTGTCGATAATAAATGTTGAGCGTTCAATGCCCATATATTCTTTACCAAAGTTCTTTTTCAATTTCCAAACATCATATGCTTCCGCTACTTCATGAGATTCGTCTGCTAATAATAAGAATGGAAGTTCATGCTTATTAATAAACTTCTGATGACTTTCGACTGGGTCTGGACTCACCCCAATAATAACTGCATTTAATTCTGCAAAGCTTTCATGATTGTCACGAAAATCACAAGCCTCTGTTGTGCAGCCTGGTGTCATATCTTTTGGATAAAAATATAGTACAACATGTTTCCCTCTAAAATCTTCTAAACTTACATTTTCCCCATCTTGATTAGGTAGAGTAAAAGTTGGTGCAGCATTTCCAATTTCTAATGTCATCATAATACCTCCAAACATTTCTTATACAATTACTATAACACTCCTAATCATTCGTTTCTAATCATGTGACTTATCCTGACTTCCTTGTGTTCGTTCTTGGTGTACAAGATGAATGACAAATGCAGTTGGAAGTACATACCCGATTAGAGCTTCAATAAGTGCTATTAATCTGCCTATCCCTATAGGAGTGATGTCTCCATAACCGATAGTTAACATCGTTACACCACTAAAATAGAATGAATGTATCATCGACCCAACAACATTGACTTGCCGTAATTCTCCACCCTCCACTAAATAAATACCTTCAAAGGAAAGAATAAAATAAATGATTCCAAATCCAAGAATAACAATCGTATACGTAATAATTAATGAATAAAACATCTCCACTGAAAATCTTCTTTCTTGCATTTTTATTCCTAGTATTGTCTTCTCTCCTAATACGAATCCATATATACTTTTTGCGATAACATAACTTACTACAATAACTAATAGCCATGGTATTATGCTCATACTATCTCCCTTTTCAATGGTCATTATTATAGCTTATGCAATATTACCGGAAGGCTTGTCATTTTCTTTTCCATGTTCTCTACGCTAAAATAGGTAACGGTATCTATATGGATTTTATAATGGAGGTATTATAATGAATTTCAAAACATCTGAAGCACTTCATGAAGAAGCTCAGCAGCATATTGTTGGTGGTGTTAACTCACCATCACGTGCCTATAAAGCAGTTGGCGGTGGTGCCCCAGTTTATATGGAGCGAGCAAAAGGAGCATATTTTTGGGATGTCGACGGAAATAAATATATTGATTATTTAGCAGCATACGGTCCAATTATTACTGGGCATGCTCATCCACATATTGCAGAAGCCATTAAAAAAGCTGCCGATAATGGGGTGTTATATGGTACTCCTACACCATTAGAAAATAGATTTGCAAAAATGCTAAAAGAAGCAATCCCATCTTTAGAAAAAGTACGCTTCACAAACTCTGGTACAGAAGCTGTGATGACAACAATCCGTGTTGCTAGAGCGTATACTGGACGAACAAAAGTTATTAAATTTGCAGGAAGTTATCATGGACATTTCGATGCAGTTCTTGTACAAGCAGGATCAGGTCCTTCTACACTTGGAACTCCAGATTCAGCTGGGATTCCCAAGTCTGTAGCACAAGATGTGATTACTGTTCCATTTAATGATATTGATGCATACAAGCATGCACTAGATAAATGGGGCGATCAACTAGCATGTGTATTAGTGGAACCAATCGTCGGTAATTTTGGAATCGTTGAACCGAAAGAAGGCTTCCTTCAAGCTGTTAACGACTTAACACATGAAGTAGGAGCACTTGTCATTTATGATGAAGTGATTACCGCCTTCCGCTTCACCTATGGTAGTGCACAACAAGTATATGGAATTGAACCAGATATGACTGCAATGGGTAAAATTATTGGTGGAGGCCTGCCGATAGGAGCTTATGGTGGAAGAAAAGATATTATGGAACAAGTCGCTCCATTAGGTCCAGCCTACCAAGCAGGAACAATGGCAGGAAATCCCGCTTCTATGGCTTCAGGAATTGCATGCTTAGAAGTATTAAAACAAGATGGCGTTTATGAAAAGCTAGATGAACTTGGGGCAAGACTAGAAAAAGGCATTGAAGACAAGGCTAAGGAACATGGAATTCCATTATCTATTAACCGCTTGCGCGGAGCATTAACGATCTACTTTGGAACTACGGAAGAAGTATTTGACTATGCAGGTGCAGAAGACTCTGACGGCGAGGCATTTGCTAAATTCTTTAAATTAATGTTAAAGCAAGGAATTAATCTAGCACCGTCTAAATATGAAGCTTGGTTTATAACAACTGAGCATACAGAGACTGATATTGATCAAACAATTGAAGCAGTTGGAAATGCTTTTATGGAAATGAGCTCTAAATAAAAATATAAGTTGCCTGGTCGCATAAGGGAGATCCCTTTGCGACCATTTACTTTTTATATGCTCACAACTCAATCATTTTGCAATATAATCGACTGGAAATGATAATTTCCCTTAACTATTTCCTTAGGGACTATATTAAAAGATTTGATTGTAAAATACTTTGATACTAAATCCTTTATCGCTTCATCTTCATAAAAGGAAAAGAACCGCTTCGGTGTGTAAAAATCATCTTCCCATATCCCTTCAAAATCTTCTCCACCATATACTCCCATGTAAAATAATCCAGTCGGCTTTAATACACGTTTTATTTCTGTTAGTACTAACCCTATCTCATTCTTAGGAACATGTAATAGACAATTCATTGCCCAAACAGCATCAAAATGGTGATCAGGAAAGGTAAGATGCTTAAAGTCCATTACCTTTGCATCTAACCCCTTTTTCTTACATAGTTCTACCATTTCCGGTGATATGTCCGTACTTACAGGACTTAAGCCTTGTTCTTTAAAATAAAGACTGTCCTTACCTGGTCCTGCGCCAATTTCTAATATGTTCTGTGCATTAATGCTTTTTAAGTATGTTAAAAAAGTGTCTCGCTCTTTAACCTTCCAATCTTGAACTATAATTGAATCTCTTTCTTTCGCTTTCTTGTTATAAGCTTCAATAATATTATTTTCAAGATTTTGCTTCAATTGCTTCTCCCTTCCCCAAAATGAACTTTTTATATATTAGCTAACTTCATAAACAAACTTGGATCTAGTTCTTCACTTTCAATGACAATCACTAACATACCTTCAACTGTTTTTGTTTCATGCCACTCATCCTTTTGCCAAAAGACAGCATCTCCAGATTTCACATAATGGTATGTATCTTCCTCATTACGCACATACCCTTCCCCATCAACAACTAATAATAATTGAGGTACTACTGCCTGATGATATCCAACGATTCCAGATTCACCTAAGTGCATACAGCCAATGTTTGCTTTTGAGTTTGTTTGAATAATACGTGACATAATAAAGTCAGAATTAAAATGAGTAATCTTCTTCCCATTATCTTTATCAAATCTATAAAACTCCATATTTTCCTCCTAATGAAATTTATAAATTAAACTCTACTAAGAAAGGATGCTTACTCTCATCTAAACAATATTCAATTCGTTGCCTGAAATTATCAAGTTCTATCATATCTAATGCTTCTTTAATTGGAAAAAAGCCTACTTCTAAACTTTCAGCACTTGTCGTTGGTTCGCCTCCAATTGGTTTAGCTAGAAATAGAGTATTACTGATAGAACGGCTAACATTTTGAAAGATTCCACAGAACTTTATAATTTCAACATCAATTCCGGATTCTTCTTTCGTTTCTCTTATCGCAGCTTCTTTCAGTGATTCTCCTTCTTCGACTTGACCACCTGGCATCTCCCATCCTCGACGTGGACCTTTTATTAGTAAAATTTCATTCTGTTCATTTATTACTATGGTTGCTGCAGAAATTATATGTTTTGGTGGTATCATGTTTCTCCCCCTCGTTAAATTCATGTTCTTTTCTTTCTTAATACTAACACAATTTTAAAAATATAATTAATAATGTTAGTATAGAGTTAATAGTAACAAGATATATGAAGTAGGAGAAGAATCGATGATTAAATATGTAAAATGGGAAGATTCGTTGGTCAAATTAACTTGGAGTGCTGGCAATGACCTTCCACCAAGAGATCTAATTACGAGTGTTCATGGATTTTGTTTTCAAGATAATAAATTACTATTAGTTAAATTAGACAATAGAGGTTGGGATTTTCCAGGTGGACATATTGAAGAGGGCGAAAGTCCGGAACAATGTATCCATCGTGAAGCATATGAGGAAGGTTATGTAACTGGAACTATTACTCTGTTAGGAAAAATAATTGTAGATCATTCCGAAAATGTAAACTGGGATCCAAGTAGTCCCTATCCTAAAGTTGGGTATCAATTATTCTATCGTATGGACATTGATCAAATCCATCATTTTAAAGCTAATTATGAATCTAGTGAAAGAATCTTTATCAATCCTAATAAAGTAGAGGAATATTATACACATTGGAATGAGCTTTACGATGAAATACTGGATTATGCGTTAAAAAAGTAAAAAAAGCTCTATCATTTCGTTAGAGCTTTTTTATGCTTGAAACTATTAAATTATCAAATGTTTGAATATCTCTTACGTAATCAAAACCCGATTCCGAGGCATTTACTCGATTATACATTCTTACTGCTACCGTATTATATTTCGGAATAACCGTACAAGAACATCCTGATGCACCAAGTATTTGATAGGAACCCTCTGGTAAATCTGCTCCTAATTCATTATAATCGACTGAAACATCACCATCTTTTATCCACCATAAAAAACCGAATTTCGGAAGATGTTTAGGAAATGAGTTCGGACTTTGAATCGTTGTAGCAAAATCAAAAACTTCCATTGGTAGGATTTGTTTTCCATCAATGAACCCTTTTTGAAGATGTAAGTTACCCCAATATGCTAACTCTCTAGCACTTACATATAAGTTACGATCATCGCCTATATTCGAACCTAATCGTAATGTTGGATAACCTTCTTTGGAATTAATATTCCCTACTAAATTTGCATTTCCTTCCGTAACCCAGCCAGTACTCTTCCATTCTAAAGGTTGAAACACATGCTTTGACAAGATTTCATTTAATGTTTTACCAGTTGCTTGGAATAAAATCTTTGCTAGAATCTCCGGTCTTTTCCCTTCCAGATTTGTACCAACATCAAAAACTTGTTTAACTTCTGTCTTACTAAACTTTAACCCTGTACTACGTGTTAATAAATGTCTTATAGTTGTATTGCCAAGAATTTCACTATCATATTCGGTTAGATATGTACTTAGTTTATCTTCTAAACCAATATCCCCTTCGTATATAGCAATGGCTATCGCAAGACTTACATATGTAACTCGTACTGAATAAACATTAAACCGAGAAAATTCATTTATTGCTTTTGCACCACTTTCGAAATGATGTCTACCTGAATACCATTCATGTACAATCTGATTATTCTTCATAATGACTAAAGCGGAACCTGATGCATGAATTTCATTTTTTACTTTTTCTGTATAAGCTGTAAGTTCTTTAAAAGCTGTCATGCCTTATCCCCCTCTCATGAATTCCTCAATTGTTTCTTTTGAAAAGACGGCTTTAGTTCTGCAATGAGAATTGCTGCCATAATTAATATAGCTCCTACTATCATTCTACCTGTTAATATCTCATGGAGAATAAGTACCGATAAGACCATTCCAAAGAAGGATTCTAACGAAAGGATAATTGCCCCTTTCGTTGCAGTTGTATATCGGAAAGCAATATTTTGACATAGATATGCAATGGCTGTAGAGAAGACAGCTAAATAGATGATGGAGTAAATCGCTTCCGTCTCCATTGTTGTTGGTATTTCCCCACGTATACTAATCATAACCAAACCGAGAAATGATGCTGTAATAAATTGCATAATCGTAAGGGCGATTGCATCCTCCTTCTTTACAAAGTGATTCGTATAAAAAATATCGAATGCAAAAGCCACTGCACAGGCTAGAGAAAGCAAGTCACCTATATTAATTGTCATCGTTCCTTCTAATGAAAGAAAGCCAATCCCCATTATGGCAATAATAGACCCCCACACTTCAAATCGATCTATCTTTCTCTTATAAATAAAATAAGCAATTACCGGTACAATAACAACATTAACTGCTGTAAGAAAGGCATTTTTAGATGGCGTTGTATATTCTAATCCAACCGTTTGCAAAGCAAATCCAGTATACAAGATTGCACCCAATATAGCACCTTTCCAAACTACTGACTTCGTAAACTTTCTAAATTTCCTTCCAAATAGAAGAATTAATATAATTGTAGCTAAAACAAATCTCCCTGCCATCACTTGATAAGCAGTTAAATATTCCAATGCGATTGCAGTAACAACAAATCCACTCCCCCATACAATCGCAGTAATTAGCAATAAACCATCACCTAGATACTGTTTCATCTTTGTTTCTCCTGTCTTTGTCTATATGTCTAACTCTATAAATATACATTTCATTATAATAGTTATTTGATAATATAGCATGGTAATTTGGAAAGTAATTAGGAAGTTCGGGTGTATTTTGGAGATTACTCGTCGGGACCATATGTCATTTGGGGGCGAACCAGTGCGGAAATGATGTATGGCACGCACTTATTAGTCATTTCGGACTCGAGTCATTGGTGAAATAATGTTTGACGGACTCCCTTTTATCATTTCAAACTCGTAACACTAGTGAAATGATGTTTGGCTGCCCCCCATTTATCATTTCGAACTCGTACCACTGATAAATTGATGTATGACCACTTGAATATTGATACAAAAAAGCCATGCCGGAAATTTCCTCCAACATGGCTACAACATAAATTACTTATCAGTTTTCTTTTTATGACTTAAATATATTTTTTTAGAAATTAATGTCTGTATAATCATGATCAATCCGCCAACTGTCCAATATAGCGGCAACGCAGCTAGCGTATTAATGGAAATGACACCAATCATAATTGGTGATAATAAACCAATTAAAGCCATTTGCTTTTTCATCTTAGGATCTAGTCCAATTTGAGAAACCTTATACTGGATAAAGTATACGGCTACAGCAATCGCAACAAGCAACAAATCAGTTTCCCCAAGATTAAACCATAAGAAAGAATGGGTAGCTATTTCCGGTGTTTGTCTAATTGCATAAAAGAAACCTATTAAGAATGGAAACTGGATGAGCATCGGTAAACATCCACTAAAAGAAGCTAATGGATTGAAATTATGCTTCTGATAAAGACTTAGTAATTCTTGTTGCAATTTCTGTTGAGCTTCGGGATTATTCTTCCCTTTATACTTATCCTGAATGGCATCCATTTCTGGCTTTAATTCTTTCATTTTATCTTGGACTAACAAGTTATTTTTCGTTTGTTTAATCATGAATGGCATAATTACAATACGAATAATTATCGTAATTATAATGATAGAAAGCCCATAATTATCATTAAAGAAGACAGCAATTGTTTTTATTAATGAAGAAAAGCTCTCTACGAAAATAGTCTGAAACCAACCGGATGAAGAACCAGAATCAGCGCTAGAACATCCAGTTAGTAATATTAAAATACTTATGATTCCTAATAAACTTGTTTTCCGTAAGAAAGTGAATACAGATTGTTTGAACATGTTGTTCCTCCTTGATTCTTTATTAGTTTAAATAAAGTCAAGAATGAAACATGTTCATCATCATCATCATCCGGAACTTCAATTCGCTTCGTAATAATTGCTAACCAATTTCTCTTTTCAATCATTTCAATGACCTGATCAGCATTTGGTTCAGAATAATTTTGAACTTGTAAATCAGATAAGGCCAATTGGTTTCTTGAGTAGATTGTATATTGATTTGGTAACAATCGAATGACATAGAAAACGGATAGTATCGTACTTAAATAAATATACATCGGTGAAAAATCACTTAGTAATTCAAATATTAAATCCAGCAACAACTGTATTCACCTCCTCTTCACATAGCTTATATACGTATCAAACTCCAGTAAAGTTTCATTTTCTACTGTTAAATTCAATCATCTAAATGTTGGACTTGGTACAAGTCATAATAACTACCTTTTGATTCCATTAGTTCGGAATGAGAACCTACTTCTGTTATTTCCCCATTTTCAATGACTACAATTCTATCTGCATGTGTTATAGTAGCCAGTCGATGAGCAACGATAAATGTAGTTCGGTCTGATGCAAGCTTTTCCATTGCTTCTTGTATCATATGTTCACTCTCTAAGTCTAAAGCAGAAGTTGCTTCATCAAAAATGAGAATTGGAGGATTCTTCAAGAACACTCTTGCAATAGCTACACGCTGCTTTTGTCCTCCTGAAAGTTTTACACCTCTTTCCCCAACTAATGTGTTATAACCTTCAGGTAATTCCATTATAAAATCATGAGCATTTGCTGCTTTAGCAGCCTCAATCACTTCTTCGTCTGTTGCATGTGGATTTCCCATTCGTATATTCATTGCTACTGTATCTCCAAATAAAATATTGTCTTGAAGTACCATTCCAATTTTATCTCGGAGTGTTCGTGCTTCATAGTCACAGATATCTACCCCATCAATTTTTAATGACCCACCAGATACATCATAAAAACGAGGAATTAAACTTATCAAGGTTGATTTTCCTCCGCCACTCATTCCGACTAATGCAATGGTTTCACCTTGTTTGACTTCTAAATTAATATTTTTTAACACTTCATTTTCCTCATAGCGAAATGATACATTTTCAAATGAGATATCACCATGGATCCGTTCTGCTTTAATTGCATTTGGCTTATCGACAATATCATATGGTTCATTCATAAACTCAAAAACACGGTCAATTGAAGCGATTGACTGAACAAGAACTGTCGAAGAATTTATTAATCTTCTTAACGGGCTATATACCCTTTCTAAATAACCAAAGAATAAGATCATTGTACCAAGTGACATGTTGCCAATAATAACTTGGTAACCTGAATAGGTAATAACTAGTAGTGGTGCTAAATCCGTAATCGTATTTGTCACAGCAAATGTTTTTGCATTCCAATTTGTATGTTCTAATGCTTTATGAAGGAACTTATTATTTTCATTATCAAATTGCTTTTGTTCATAATCTTCCAGCGCAAAACTTCTCGTGACTTGTACACCTTGTACTCGTTCATGTAAATGCCCTTGCACTTCAGCTAATGCTTGTGACCTTTCGCGAGTAAGATTTCTTAAGCGACCATAAAAATACTTAATTGCAAACCCAAACAACGGAAATAATGCGATAGCGACAAATGTAAGTGGAACATCATGTGTTAACATAATACTAATCGCAATTAATATTGTAATTAAATCAAGCCAAACATTCATTAATCCAGTAATCACAAAATTCTTCGTTTGTTCGACATCATTTATTACCCGGGAAATTATTTCGCCAGTTTTTGTCGTAGAATAGTATCTAAGACTTAACTTTTGCATATGGTCAAACAGTCTATCCCTTATGTCATAAAGGATTTTATTGCCTACCCACTGTGCCAAGTATTGACGGTAATATTCGACAGGTGGACGAAGTACGAGGAAAATGATAAATGCACCACCCATCATCCAAAATAAATGTGATGTTTTTTCGTCAATAGACCACGCATCTTGTTCAATAATGTCATCAATTACATACTTCAATATCAATGGAATTAATAATGGAATTCCAAATTTGACAATACCTATCAAAATTGTCCATAATATTTTCCATTTATATGGTTTTACATACTCCATGTACTGTTTAATACTACTCATGTCCATCAACTTTCTTTATGTATTTTAGGTATTACCTAATATGCCTCAAAAAAGTAAAACCCTTGCTACAAAAGTAACAAGGTTCCTATATTATTGCTAAAATCGATATGTAAGAAATCGCTCATACCACTGATCAACAAAACCTGGAGAAAACGGTCCTTTTCGTTGTTGCACCCATCGTTGTAAATCAGCAATATTATTATAAAGAATCCGGTCAAGAACTCCAGGGTAGTTCATTTTATCTCGATGAATCTGATATTCATCCTCATCTAATAAATCATAAGTCATATCAGGATACACTTTTAAATCTAAGTCATAGTCAATATACTTAATGGAATTCTCCTCAAAAACAAATGGCGAGCTAATATTACAATAATAATGAATACCATCATTACGAAGCATTCCAATGACATTAAACCAATGCTTGGCATGAAAGTAACAAATTGCAGGTTCTCTTGTAATCCAGGTACGACCATCACTTTCAACGACTAATGTTTTATCATTTGCCCCGATGATAACCTGTTCTGTCCCTTTCAAAACAATTGTGCTCTCCCACACCCGATGTAAATGGCCATCGTGTTTGTAACTTTTTATTTGTATATCTGATCCAGCACTCGGAGCAGTCATCTGATCCCTTCCCATTCTAAAAACTTAAACAATTTAGATGGTCCTTATTCTTGGAAGATACTTCATGTATGGATGTCCACCTATTTTTCTATCTATTATAAGGGGTACGAATTAAAATTTAAAGTATTTAGGAATCTAATGGTAATAATGGAAGGGTAATCTCTTATGCCTGGTAGTTTTTTTCTTGAATTTCACAATAAAAAAGAAGAGCTTTCGGGAGAGAGAAAGCTCTTCTTTTAATTCGAGGGTAGGTATAATTATTTTTTGTTAGCTTGAGATTGTTGGTTTTGCTTTCTTACTTGTTGTGCATCAGTTTCAGAAGCAAATTCTGTACCATACTTCCCTTGGCCTTGTTGAGCTTGAGCATTTTGTTGTTTTACATGCTGCACGTTAGTGCCTGAAGCTGTTTTCTTTGGGTTTGCCATATTTATCACCTCCGACAGTTATAATATCTCCATTTACTTTTTGGTTATCCATGTAAATTAAATTGAGATATTAACAAAAACTGGGAGTCAAAGTAATTATATATATTGCTTCATCCTTAAATGTGAAACAGGAAATGGATAGTTAATAAGTTCTTGTTTAGGTACAAATTTAATATTTTTATTCTTTATATTATCTTCTATTAACAAGGCAGTATATATATCTAAATTCCATGTTAGGTGGGAGAAGACATGTTTTAATTCTCCTTGTTTTTTACCTAATTTAATGGTGAATCCATGATTCGAGTATATCCATTCCTCGATTTTTTCTATCGAATTCTCTTCTAATGGAACCATAGGATATTGCCATAAGTTGGCTAATAGTCCTTCTTCAGGACGCTGTTCAATACCTATTTCTCCCTGTTCATTTTCAATTAACAATACAGCATATGACTGTGTTTTGTTTTTCTTTGCCTTTGATTTGATAGGCAATTGCTGTTCCACCCCTAAATCAAATGCTCGGCAATGTTCTTGTACAGGGCAAAGTAGACAAGTAGGTGATTTGGGCGTACAGATTGTTGCTCCTAAGTCCATGATTGCCTGATTAAACGAAGAAGGGTCTTCATGCGATATTACTTCTCTCGTTAAAGTTTCGAATAATTTCTTTGTTTTTGCTTGGGCAATGTCATCATCAATATTAAGTACACGAGAAAAAACACGCATAACATTACCATCAACTGCAGGTTCCGGTTGATTGAATGCAATGGAAAGAATTGCACCTTTTGTATATGAACCAATCCCCTTCAGCCCTTCTAACTCTTTAGGTTTACTTGGAACTTTTCCATCATATCTTTCCACTACTTCCCGTACGGCATGTTGCAAATTGCGTGCACGCGAGTAATAACCAAGCCCTTCCCAAGCTTTTAACACCTCTTGTTCCTCAGCATTAGCTAAATCATAGACTGTTGGGAATTGTTCAATAAAGTTATAAAAGTACGGAATAACCGTATCAACTTTAGTTTGTTGAAGCATAATTTCAGAGACCCAGACTTTGTAAGGGTCGTTTGTTCTTCTCCAGGGTAAGTCACGCTTATTTGCGTAGTACCATGTTAGAAGGTCATTCTGAAATTCCTTAATATTAAAATTTTGTAACGAAGTCTTTGGATCCGTCATATAAACACTTCCTTTATGGTACACTAGATATACACAATTGAACTTTTATTCCACTATACTTTATATAGGAGGAAATCTAATTTAATGGATACAGGAACTCACATTGTCATGGGAGTAGCCCTGGCAGGTCTATCTACACTAGACCCGGTCGTAAATAGTGACCCCACATTATTTAATGCTGTACTAGTCGGGACTATTGTCGGCTCTCATGCACCGGATTTTGATACAGTTTTAAAATTACGTAATAATGCAACTTATATAAGACACCATCGAGGTTTAACCCATTCAGTTCCAGCTGTCATCTTTTGGGGCGTATTAATCGCAAGCTTAATTCATCTTTTTGTACCACAAGTTAACTTTTGGCACCTCTATGGATGGACGGCATTTGCTGTGATTGTCCATGTTTTTGTCGATATATTTAATGCTTATGGTACCCAGGCATATCGCCCTTTTACAAATCGCTGGATAGCGCATGGTTTTATTAATACATTTGATCCGTATATATTTACTTTACACTTAGCAGGAATCGTTGCATGGATACTGGGTGCACATCCTGGCATTACATGGATTATCATTTATGCAGTGATTCTATTATATTACATTAAACGATATATGGATAAGAAAGAAATTGTAAACACCATTAAGGAATATTTTCCAGGTATGACAGAAGTCGCAACATCACCAACGGTCAAGCAAAATTATTGGCGAGTTGCTATTACAACGGAGACACATTTCTATGTAGGTACCGTAGAAAATGGACATATAGAAATTGTAGATGAATTTGAAAAGGTTCCATTACCAAACTCTCCCCTTATCGATATCGCCAGAAAAGATAGTAATATATCCGCATTTTTATCCTTTTCACCTGTATATCGTTGGGAGATTAATGAGTATGATGATTATACTGAAGTTCGTTTTATCGATTTACGATATCGCTCAAAAACCTATTATCCATTCGTAGCAGTTGTACAAATTAATAGGGAAAATGAAATCATTAGCTCCTACACAGGATGGATATTCTCAGAGCATAAATTACAAAACAAACTATATGTTGGGGATAACCCAGTCTTATAAACTAAACGAGAGAAGTGCTTAATTTAAGCCTCTCTTGTTTTTTATTGAATTGGTTCTAATTTGCAACCGTTGGCGGCATGTACCAATAGTTTATAAAGAACTGTATGTTCCCATATTTAATAGTAATGTTGTGAAAGGGCACATAGAACGCTTCTATATGACTTTAATAGCTCAAATTAGATTAAAAAGTCACATAGGATGTTTCTATGTGACCAGTTCAGTTTGTATCAAGGTAAAAGGGTACATAGACCTCTCCAATATGACCTTTTCAGCTAATATCCGGTCGTTAGGTCCTATAGAATACTTCTATTTGACCTAACTGTGGTAATTATCACTAAAAGGGCTTATAGAATCCATCAATCTGACCAAATTTTCTTAAACACTCTAAAAAGGTCACATAGACCAATGCTATGTGACCCATCCAAATATATCTCTTTTATTAGAGGAACATAACTCGACTCATTCCTAATTAGTCATTCAGCCGCTTCCCTAACAAGGAAATTGGAAATGCTTCTTCCTTTTCATACACTTCGTCTAATAAGTTAACGCGGTGACCCCAAGCAAAAATTCCTTCTAAATAGTTTATTTTAAATCGATGACCTGGATCATTTCGAAATTCATATGTGCGACCAGGTGTAAAATCTTCTGGATTCAATGTATAAGATAACGCTACTTGCATTTTTCTTTCATATATTTGAACTTCACTAATATTTCCTAATTGCTCTGCCTTCTGAGCTTTTTCCTTAAATTCCCCTACTAAAGCATATAGTTGTTCAATAGATAAATCACTATATCTATAATTCATATGATAGTCTCCCTTCCACTCTCTTTACATTTTAGCAACAATTTAGGACAATTAAAATGGAAATACATTATAAAAAAACAAAAAGGTGGTTACAGTAATGCCTACAGTTGCTATCACGGGAGCGGGAACAGGACTAGGAAGAGCATTAGCATTTGAATATGCTAACAATGGCTATAAAGTTTTTTTACTTGGGAGAAGAAATGACCCATTACAGGTTGTCCAATACCAAATACTAGAAAATGGCGGCGATGCAGAAGTTGTTCTTTGTGATGTTAGGGAAATAGCTTCAATCCAAATCGCTTTTCAAAGAATTGGTAAATTAGATGTCTTTATTAGCAATGCGGGAATCGGAACATTTGGACCACTTGACGATTACAGAGTGGATGATATTGAAAAAACACTTAACACCAATGTAAAAGGAACAATTCTTACTGTTCAGCATGCACTACCATTAATTCGCGAAAGTAAAGGACGGATTCTCACTATTATTTCGACGGCTGGATTGCACGGTAAAGTAAATGAATCTGTTTATTGTGCAAGTAAGTTTGCCGTAAGAGGCTTTACGGAAGCACTTCAACAAGAATGGGAGAAAGAAGACTTTTCGATTACTGCCGTATACATGGGCGGGATGAATACTCCATTCTGGGATAAATCGGAACATGTTAAAGATCCAACAAGATTAAAAGGGCCAGAAGTAGTAGCTCAACAAATCTTTGCGGAAGATGATGGGCGTAAAGAAATTGTGATTGATCGATAGAGGAGTGGATTTTTCCACTCTCTATTTACTCTATCTCCTCATCAATAAACTGATTAATGAGATCAATTGGAAATCCTTTTCGATATAGTCCTTCTTTCACTTTCATTTTAAGTTCATATCCGGATTTTTTTCCAGTATGTTTCCTAATTAACTTTTCCCCATGATACACCAATGACTCCCATTCTTCAGTGTCATCACGATTATCCACAACAGAAGAGATTACAGCTTGGACAACATCAGAGGTAAAACCTTTCTGTATTAACGTCATTCGGAGCTGTTCTAATTTTTTATTAAAAGAATCTTTCTTACTATTCCCGAGTTTTTTATTCACCCATTTTAAAGCCTTCTCAAATTGTGTATCATATGTGTAGAGGTTAATG
This sequence comes from Ornithinibacillus halotolerans, assembly GCF_014637405.1. Taxonomy (GTDB): domain Bacteria; phylum Bacillota; class Bacilli; order Bacillales; family Amphibacillaceae; genus Ornithinibacillus; species Ornithinibacillus halotolerans. The sequence continues at coordinate 30,326 of NZ_BMEY01000024.1, read as the reverse complement.
ACTTTATCAGCAATTGCAGCCTCAATTCCTTTTTCCATTAACTCTCGTTTTACTAACATTGGACCTTTGGACGTTGTATTCATTCGGGTTATCGTAAATGCTTCAGCAAATTGCTGATCATTAATAAGCCCTTCTTTCATTAAGCGCTTCATGATTTCATCAATATGTGGTGGTTCAACCTCTTTCTTTGCTAAGTAATCATACAATTCTTTTTTAGACCTCATCCGATAACTTAAATAGTTAATTGCAAGTAAATAAGACTTTTGAATGGAATCTTGTTTCTTAATAAGGTCAATTGTTGCTTCATCTAATTCAAGTCCTTTACGTAATCCGTATTCAATTAATACTGCTTCGTCCACACTGAAGGCGTACTTATCATGATTTCCTTCAACAAAATATATATTATATCGTTGTTTACTATTTTTCTGTGTCGTAATTCTACTTATTGTTTTGGGCACGTTCATCACCTCTTTTGACTATCATAACATGGAATAAACAATAGATTAATGGAAGTGAGGAGAAACATTATGAATATACTAATTTCAGGTGGTACAGGTTTTGTAGGAAGTAAACTAGTTGAACAATTATCATCATTAGGCCACCATTCCTACATATTAACTCGTACACCTAACACATTCTCTAACACAAAAAGAACCTTTTACATAAGTTATTCAAACACGATGGACCTTCCGCCAATCGACGTAGTGATTAACCTTGCTGGTGAAAGTTTATACGGATATTGGACTAAAACTAAAAAGGAAAAGATTAAGTCTAGTAGAATTGAATCAACTAAATTTCTTGTTGAATTAATGTCAAAAATGAAGAAAAAGCCTGAAGTATTTATTAGTGGTTCTGCAGTAGGTTACTACGGTACATCGGATGAAAAGATTTTTACTGAAAATACTGTAGAACCAGGAAATGATTTTCTAGCTGACGTAGTCGTTGAGTGGGAGAACACCGCAAAAGAGGCAGAAAAGCTAGACATTCGAACTGTTTTTGCGAGATTTGGAGTAATTTTAGGTATGGATGGTGGGGCTTTACCATTAATGGCACTACCAACAAAACTATACTTTGGTGGACGGATTGGTAATGGCAATCAATGGACCTCTTGGGTTCATATTCAAGATGCCGTAGACCTAATCATTTATGTCATCAATAAAAAATCAATACAAGGTGCACTTAATGTGACTGCACCAAATCCTCTAAGGAATCAAGAGTTCAATCAAATTTTATCTAAAAGTCTTAAAAGGCCTTATTGGTTTCCTACTCCGGGTGCTATCATCCGAATCGCAACTGGTGAGATGAGTCAACTTGTATTAAAAGGACAATATGTGTTACCAAAAAAAGCGTTAAATGAAGGTTTTCAATTTACGTATCCGACACTAGAACTAGCTCTCCATCAATGTTTTCAACGTGTAAAGAAAAATTAATATTTTTGTCGATTTTTTTGTTAAAAAAGTAGTTCCCTTTTGCAGTATTTCATAGTATTATATGTATTGTTACAAGAGACGTTTGTCAAAATATAATAGGGAAGGCAAATGGTGCGCCACCTGTTTAACAGGTTCTAGTGGGTTCGATTCCCACCCCGAATTTTTGTTGATCTTAATAAAAATTCGCGGGTGGGCTTCCAACTAGAATCTCTCTTTTTTTGGATACCCTCCTGCATAAATAAGGAGGGTTTTTTTATGCTAAAAAAGCGTGATTTACATGAGGTGCCAGTTTTATTTGAACTGATGTCCCACCCAGAAGTATTTCCATATGTTAGACATAAAGCAACGACAACAGATGAATTCTATTTCTTAACAAAGAAAACAATCGAAGCTGAAGAACACGGTGAGCTGATCTCAAGGACGATTTTGGATGAATATCAACAGCCAATTGGCACAATTAACTTATTTGATATTGAACAAAATCACGGTTTTTTAGCAACATGGATTGGCCAGCCTTATTTTGGAAAGGGTTATAATCGCTTAGCGAAAGAACAGTTTTTCGATGAGCTATTTTTCGAATATGATATTGAAACAATCTTCATGAAAGTTCGAAAATCCAACATCCGTTCCACCAAGGCCGTTCTAAAACTTCCTTATGTTGCTCTAGGCAACACCATTTACCCTGAAGTCTACCAAAAAATTAATCAAGCTGAAGAGATTTATGATATTTTTGCGATTTCTAAAGAGCATTATCTTTCATACAAACAATTCGCTCATGTTGACGCAAACGTCGATGAAGAGGTCGTATAACACTGTATATTAATTACATTTTTTGGTTATTCTAAACAGTAATAATGTATGAGTGAGGGATAACCATGGCTAAAGAAAAACGCGAGGTAAGAGATAAGTTTTTAAATAAAACACAGGAAGTTTTATACCAAAAAGAATTTAAAAAAGCAGACCGTGCAAGACAACGAACAGACCGAAGTTAATCTCGGTCTGTTTTTTATTTTTCCTCTTTAACTCCTGCTAATACATTCCCTCAAAAGACCATATCCCCCACCCCTTTGTACACAGTTATTTGTTAATAACTATTCACAACCCCTTGTGGATAATGTGGATAAACCCTAAAAATCGTTTTATATTAGCAAGACCCCTGTGGAAAAAACTGTGATTATTTTTACCTATTGACATCAAAAAGCAACTGTTATATTATAAGTATAACAGTTATTACAACTATACTAAGCGAAGGAGTGTGCTATATGTGCTTATACAATTAGATTTTGAATCCAATGATCCTATATACCAACAATTAGTCGATCAGATTATAGAAGGAATTGCACGTAAGGAATTACAGCCAGGTGAAGGTCTTCCTTCTGTTCGTTCATTAGCTGCAGATATTGGTATCAATCTTCATACAGTTAACAAAGCATATAAACAGTTAAAACAAGAAGGCTATATTCTTATCCATAGACAAAAAGGGGTAGTTATTAATCCAGATGGTGTTCCTAAGGCGGATGAAGATTTTAGGCAGCGAATAGAAAAAAGTCTACGCCCTCTAATTGCTGAATCAATCTGTCGAGATGTTAGTGAAGAGGAGTTCATTAAACAATGTAAGCAATTATTTGAAACTTTTAAAGGAGGTAATACGTAAATGAATGTGATCTACTTACTTGTTATTTTAATACCCGCATTTATTTCTACTATGTTTATACCATATTGGACGAGGCGTACCGAAAGTTTTGGTGTTTCTATTCCTGAAGATGTTTATCATGCAGATAACATTAAACAGCTACGAAAAAAATATGTCATCTACTCTGGAATAGCCAGCTTAATCCTAACTATTGTATTTCTACTACTAGGTTCTACAAACATGGACGATACCACACTTAGTCTTTATTTTTCTGGTCTTGTTTTTATCTATTTATTTGCCACTTTTTTAATCTACCTCTATTTCCACCGCATCATGAAACAGCTAAAACAACAAGAAAACTGGAGTAAAGAGAAATCTCAAGCAACTTTTGTAAAAACTGATTTTCGTAGTAAAAAGTTAAATCATTCTAATTTATGGTTTACTATTTCTTTTATTATTACCTTTGCAATGATTGCACTTACTTTTATAAATTACGACAAAATTCCAGAGAAAATCCCTATGCAATATAACTTTGATGGAGAGATCACAAATTGGGCAACAAAATCAGAGCGTTCTGTTTTAATGATGCCTATAATGAGTCTTTATTTAACATTATTATTTATGTTTTTAAATACAATGATTGCTAAAGCTAAACAGCAAATAAGTGCAGAAAGACCAGAAGAATCATTACAGCAAAATATTATCTTCAGAAGAAGGTGGAGCGCATTTCTAATTGGAACTGGATTAGGGACAACGATATTATTATCATTTATGCAGCTCTCTCTGATCTATCCTGTTAACCAACAATTAATGACGATTGTACCAATGATTTTTGCTCTAATTATAACGGTTTGGGCTATCATTTTATCGGTTACAACTGGTCAAGGTGGAAGCCGAGTAAAAATATCTATGGGTGCTAATGGTGAAGTGATTAATCGAGATGAAGATAAGTATTGGAAGTTAGGTGTATTCTATTTTAATCCAAAAGATCCTGCTCTATTTCTTGAGAAGCGATTCGGGGTTGGATGGACAATCAACCTTGGTAGACCAATGGCATGGGTTTTCTTTATTGGAATCATTGCTATAGCAGTTGGAATTCCTTACCTTTTAGGAATGTAACTATAACTAAAATTTATTAGAAGGAGTGTACAATGTATGGAAGTACTTACAGAGAATATTCAACTTTTCTTACCTCTTATTATTATTCAAGTAGTATTATTCATTGTTGCAATCATCGACATAATAAGAATTAAGGAAACAAATGGCCCTAAATGGATTTGGGTCATAGTAGCTTTCTTAAGCATACTTGGTCCAATTATCTACTTCATCTTTGGAAGGAGGAGGGATTAATGACTTTAGTAAAGGTCCAGAAACTAACGAAGACGTATGGTAAGAAAACAGTAGTAAATGGAATTGATATAGAATTTGGTCATCATAAATGTGTTGCTTTAATTGGACCAAATGGTGCAGGAAAAACGACTACATTACGAATGCTTGCAGGATTGTTAAAACCAACATCTGGTTCCATTTATTTTGAATCACAAAACAAAACACCGGATATCCGAGAGTTTATTGGCTATTTACCACAATATCCAGCCTTTCATACATGGATGACTGGAAGAGAATTTCTCACTTTTAGTGGAAAATTAGCAAATCTTTCAAAAGAAGAAGCTAACAAAAGAGCAGATGAATTACTCAAGGAAGTTGGTATTTCGAGAGAAGCTCAAGATGAACGAATATCTCGTTATTCTGGAGGAATGAAACAGCGCCTCGGTATTGCTCAAGCAATTATCCATAAACCAAAACTATTGATTTTAGATGAACCGGTAGCATCTCTTGATCCAATCGGAAGAAGAGAAGTACTCATCTTAATGGAAAAATTAAAAGAAGAAATGACGATTCTTTTTTCAACCCATATTCTAAATGATGCAGAAGAAATTAGCGATGAATTAATTTTACTGAATGATGGAAAAGTAATCGAATCTGGAAAATTAACAGAATTACGGAAGAAATATCAAACAACTGTAATTGAATTACAAGTCGATGATGATATTACAAAGTATGTAGACAGAATTAATAATCTTCAAGCCGTCTTAAATACAAAGATAGAACGAGATATTCTATACATTACTTCAGACCATTTAAATAATGCTAGAAAAGAGATCCTCAATTTAGTCCTGACAGAAAACTGGCCAGTTACAACCTTCTCTATTAATAAGGCTTCTCTAGAAGATATGTTTATGAAGGTGGTGAATTCCTAATGCAGTGGATGACGCTATTAAAAAAAGAACTATTAGAAAACTGGCGTAATAAAAAATGGATTTGGGTTCCTTTGGTAATCATCTTATTATCAATAATGGATCCATTAACTACTTATTTTATGCCACAAATTCTTGATTCTGTTGGTGGAATGCCAGAAGGTACTGTTATCGAGATGCCTGAATTTGCACCAGCTGAAGTTGTTCTTATTACGCTCGGTCAACTAAGTAGTTTAGGAGTATTAATAGTTGTATTAATTACGATGGGAACAATTACTGGAGAAAGAAAAAGTGGTGTTTCTGAACTTGTGCTAGTTAAGCCTGTTTCCTTTTGGAATTATATTAGTGCAAAGTGGGTATCATTTTTACTCTTAGTTTGGGCATCGCTGTTCTTTGGTATCTTAGTTCATTGGTACTATATTAACATTCTCTTTGGAAACTTAAGCTTTACAGAATTCTTAACAATCTTTTTCTTCTTTGGTGTATGGCTTACATTTGTTGTATCTTTAACTATTTTTTATAGTTCGGTAGTTAAATCTACTGGTCTAGTTGCCTTTTTTACAATATTAACGATCATGGCAATGAGTCTTGTCACAGAGATATTCCAATATGTGTTGGATTGGAGCCCGAACAATTTATCTGATTATATTTTTGAGTCTTTAGTAAATGGTGAAGTAGTAAGTGACTTATGGATAACAGCAGGTATAACATTTGGCATTTCGTTGTTATTATTAGTTTCCTCGGTTCAAATATTCAAACGAAAAGAAATGGTTATATCTTAATTAGGGGGACTGTCCCCCTAAAAAGGAACAAGTAATATTTCTATTACTTGTTCCTTATTTTATTATCTCTTTTTCTCTATCGTAATTCTTCTTAAGAAAATGAAGGAGATAAGGAAGAAGAGAAATCCTATTCCTAATACTTGATAGAAAAATACGATATCAATTTGTTTTACTAGATTAGAAATAAAATCGAAGATCCATCCTTTTGCCATCCCTAATAATAACGCCACACCTAATACTCCAGTTACAGCACCTCCACCAGCGATTCCAAATTTGTAAAACAGTAGACCAAATACAAACATGGCAGCTAGTAAGAAGAACATCATACAAATATCGATGATAACTCGATTAAACCATGTATCGTCAAACATCATTGCTGGATGTATGAACAAAAATGAGGTGATATTTGCATTATCAACAATTAATAAGACTAATTCTTGAATAATATTAGCAACCAATGCTTTGAAAATAGCTAATAATATGAAGAACAAACCAATACTAATAAAAATATTCTTACGTGTCGCTCCTATCTTAATTGCAAACGGGATACTTTCTTTTACTGCTAAAAATCCTAAAAATGCGCAGTAAAAGTAAATTCCAAATGGGAACCCAAAGGCCATCATCCCATCTTCATATCCAAGTAAGAATATGGAAAAGGAAATGGAAACTACTAATACCAACAAAAGAATAGACCAGAATATGAGAAAAGAATGTCTAAAGTCATTAACATAAAAATAAAGTAACCCTTTTATTTGGTTATTCATTATGAAGCACCTCTCTCAGTAAGATAGATCATTAATTCTTGAATCGGTACACCTTCAACAGACAAACCTGTTAACTTTGCTTCTTCAATATGCCCATATACATAAGCAGTCATCATTCCAGCTAATTTCTTTGTATCTAACACTCTCTTATTCTTAATAAATTTTTCTACTTGTTCGCTCTTTCCTGACACTGCGTAGGCACTATTTCTTAAAACATCTGCATTTTCCTGAAGTGCTAATTCTCCATCTTGAATAATTAGTACTTCTTCAAACATTAGACTTACTTCATCGATTAAATGAGTAGAGAAAATAATCGTTCTTGGATTTTCTTCATATTCCTCTAACAATATTTGGTAGAACTTTTTACGAGCTGCAGCATCTAAACCGATATAAGGTTCATCAAAAATAGTGATAGGTGCCTTACTTGCAAGCCCTACAATAATTCCAAGTGCAGATTCCATTCCTTTAGACAATGATTTTACTTTTGCTTTTACATCTAAGTTATATTCCTTCACTAATTCTAATGCTAAAGCCTCATCCCAATTCGGATAAAAGAACGAACTAATTTTTAACACATTTTTGATCGTTAAATCCTTTTTAAAATTTTGTCCTTCTTTTATTAAACAAATCGACTCTGTAAGCTCTTGGTTATCAAATGGATTTTTTCCTTCAATGAGTATCTCTCCGTCAGAAGCAATAATCTGTCCTGCTAAAATTTCCATGAAAGTAGTCTTTCCTGCCCCATTTCGACCTAATAAACCATATATTCCTGGTTCTTCTAACGTAAAAGAAATAGAATTTAAAGCAGTTTTTGCACCATATTTCTTTGTTAGATTTTTTACTTCAATTTTCATTATTATCATCCCCTTTCATCATACTTAGCAACTCTGTTTCAGTAATGTTTAACTTTCTAGCTTCTTCTTTCAAAGGCAAGATGTACCTTTCAAAGAAGGTTTGTTTCCGCTTAGCTATTAGAATTTCTTTCGCGTGATCTGTCACAAACATACCGACACCCCTTCGTTTGAACAAAATATCTTCTACTACAAGCTCGTTTATCCCTTTTGCAGCTGTTGCAGGATTTATTTTGTAAAAGGCTGCAAATTCATTAGTTGACGGTACCCGCTCACCTGCTTTTATTTCGCCATTTATAATGGAGTCTTCTAATTGTTCTTTTATTTGAAGGAATATTGGCTTGTTATCATCCAAACTATTTTTCATCTTTAAGCTCCTTCGTTCTATGGTTAATTACTTATGTAACTAACCATAGAACATTAACATCTGAAAGTCAATACTTTTCAGAAAAATTATTTTTAAAAAGGGCAGTCACTCTAGCATATAGAGTGACTGCCCCTTTTTTGGATGAATATATTTATTCTTCTGAAACCTTATCTACTATACTTCGTAATACATACAAAGAGTGTAACCATATACAAAGGGGATTACGATGTTCGAAATTGTAAGTAATAATGTAGAAATCTATATCATAATTTATGGATTAGTAATTTTATGGATTAATATTGATTATTTAAGAGAACACAAAAAAATCCAAAAAGGACTTGAAGAACTTTCACCAGAAGAAGAAATATTTTTTAACCCTAATAGCTTTTCAGTTATGGTGATTGGATTACTTTTTAATTTTATCCGTCGTTGGCTGATGTATCTTATTGCAATTACTTTTATTGATAATTTAATTCTAACAATAATGCTATTTGTATTATTTGTTGTAGGCTTATATGATACGTTATTCAATAATAGCTTGCCAAAAGTAAAAAAGTCGAAAATCGGATTGTATTTAGCAATAATAGATACTCTGTGGATCTCATTTTTTATTATTTACCTTGTGATGCAAGTAATTTAAGGGGGATAGTCCAGCGACTGTCCCCTTCTATTATCAGCTTTCTAGTAAAAACTGTAATGGCGATTTTTGAGGATAGACGAGATAGTTTTCTCCCTCTGTATGGACCACTAAATCACCATGTACTGCAGTTGAAAAAATATTCGTATCAAGTTCCATCAACCGTTGAATGACTCGATTGACCGGGTGGCCATAGTCATTATATTGACTATAAGTAATAATCGCTACTTTGGGCTTTACTTGTTCTAGAAAGTTTTTAGAACTACTTGTTTTTGAACCGTGATGAGCTATTTTAATTATTTCTGCTCGTACATCGTATTTTTTCCCAATCTTTGTTTCTTGTTCATCTTCAATGTCACCCAAAAATAAAAAATCAACATCGTTATAACTTAATTTAAGTGCAATGGATGATTGGTTATTATTTTTATATTTACCATAAGCATTTAGAATTCGAAAATCGAGTAATGTATCAATACGAATTTCTTTATCAGCTTTTGCAACTGTTAACGGTATCTTCTGTTTACGAATTTCATTCATATAATTTGCATAGGCACGTGTCACATGCAGTTTACCTGAATCTAATATCTCTTTAACTTTAAACTCTTTCATTACTGTAGGTAATCCACCAATATGGTCCCGGTCTGGATGAGTAGCTATAATGAGATCAATTTCTTTTATACCAAGACCTTTCAAGTAATTCACCACTTTTTTTCCTGCTTTTGGTGGTCCCCCATCAATTAATATATTTTTATCATTTGGGGTCTGGATAAATATGCTGTCCCCTTGTCCTACATTAATAAAATGTACATCCATCTTTTTAGCAAGACTATGGATAGGTGTACAGTCAAATGTTACAAAGACAAGTAAGAAAAACATAAGGGTAATTATTCTTCTGCATTGCAACATATACGTTACATCCTTTTTAGAGAAGTTCTTTATTATTTTGTACCTACAGGCAGGCATTTATTTACTAAAGTTTTTTCCAACTTTTAATCTACTTTGTTTTAATAAAGGATTTAATGATTTGATTGCGAATATATATATTATTGGAAAAGGGGGAATGCGTTATGAGTACAAAACTTCATTCTTTAGAGGGATTACAGATATAAATAACAGATAAAGGTGGAGATTTTTATTAACGTAGCAATGGTTAATGTATTAGTCAATTCAGAAGGAAATGATTTTAACGAGCGTGAACAAAAGATTCTAGAAGTACTTCTGTTAAACTTAGCAGCTCAAGCAAATGCACAGACAACTCAAAAAGGTATGGCCATGAATCCAGTCGATAGAGGAAAAGATGATTTATTTCATTTTCAATTCGCTTGGCAGAAATCGCTTTCGGAAGAGAAGTATAATGAATTTGCAGAAGCAGTTGAGAGTAGATATGACGTTGCTTTTCAAATGTGTGAATTAGAAAACGTTCATCTATCATTTATGATAAATTCTTATTCTAAGTCTTAAAAAAAGAAGGTATAATGCTCTCCTTATGAGAAGCATTATACCTTTTATAATTACTGTTTTTCCACTATAACTTGATCTTCATGCACGGAAACAAGTACTTTATTTACCTGTTCTTCTTCCAGTAGTAAATCAGTTAATGGATCTTCAATTTTATCTTGGATGACACGGCGTAATGGACGGGCACCAAATTTAGGATCGTATCCAAGCTTAACAAGTGTTCTTTTCGCCTCTTCTGTAACAGTGATTACGATATTATTTTCTTCCACCGTATTTGTAACTTCATCTAACATAAGGTCAATGATACTCATAAGATGCTCTTCCGTTAATTCATTAAAGTTAATAATAGCATCAAATCGGTTCAAGAACTCTGGCTTAAAGTAGGCACTAAGATTTTCTAATACAGATACAGATTCATGTTTGTCTTTGTTGAATCCAACTGTAATTTGTTTGGATCCAGTACCAGCATTACTTGTCATAATAATAACAGTATCCTTAAAGCTTACTTTTCTACCTTGTGAATCTGTTAAATGTCCATCTTCCATAATTTGAAGGAATATATTTTGCACATCTGGATGTGCTTTCTCAATTTCATCTAGTAGGATAATGGAATAAGGGTTTCTACGAACTCGTTCAGTTAATTGACCTGCCTCATCATGACCAATATATCCAGGAGGTGCTCCAATTAACTTAGACACAGAATGTTTCTCCATGTACTCACTCATATCTAAACGAATCATTGCATCACGGGTTCCAAATAATTCTTCCGCAAGGGCTTTCGTTAGTTCTGTTTTACCAACACCTGTTGGACCTACAAATAAGAAGGAACCGATTGGACGATATTTGGATTTTAAACCGGCACGGCTACGACGGATTGCTTTAGCAACTTTGTCTACTGCCTCATCCTGGCCAATTACTTTTTTACGTATATTTACTCCAAGATTCTTCATCTTTTCTTGTTCGTCAGATTGTAATTTGGTTACTGGTATACCTGTTTTCTCTTCAACAATAAGTTGAATATCAGATATATCCACATCAATTACTTGTTCTTCACCTTTTGCTTTTTCTAATTGTTTTTGTAGTTGAATTTCTTGATAACGTAAATTTGCTGCACGTTCATAATCTTCTTCCTCTGCAGCTGCTTCTTTTTCCTTCACAATTTCATCAATACGTTGTTGAATCCCATTAGAATCATGCTGTGAGTTAGCAAGATTTAGCCTTGAACCGACTTCATCCATTAAATCAATTGCTTTATCCGGTAAGAAGCGATCTTGAATGTAACGGTCTGATAAATTTACAAATGCACGGATTGCTTCATCAGAGTAACGAACTTCATGAAACTGTTCATATTTATCTTTAATGCCATTCAGGATTAAAATTGCTTCCTCGATAGTTGGCTCTTTAACGATAATTGGTTGGAAACGTCGTTCAAGCGCTGCATCCTTTTCAATTTGACGGTATTCTTTTAGTGTAGTAGCACCAATAATTTGCAATTCACCACGTGCAAGTGCTGGTTTTAGGATGTTACCTGCATCCATTTGTGATCCTTCAGCAGTACCTGCACCAACTAATAAATGAACTTCGTCTATGAAAAGAATTATATCTGGACGTTGTTGTAATTCTTTAATCAATTGCTTCATTCGTTCTTCAAACTGGCCACGTACACCTGTATTTGCTACTAATGAGGCTACATCAAGAATGTAAACTTCTTTATTGATTAATTTAGTAGGAACTTGACCTTCAACGATTTTTAAAGCTAGTCCTTCTGCAATAGCTGTTTTACCAACACCTGGTTCACCTATTAGGACAGGATTATTTTTTGACCTTCTATTTAATGTTTCAATAACACGCTTCACTTCATTGTCACGACCAATTACCGGATCAATGTCACCATTACGAGCGGCATCTGTTAAATTGTTACCTAATTTATCTAATAAACCTTTACGTTTTGATCGCTTTTGTTTCGTTTTCGTTGTTGTATTGGCATTCATTTGACCATTATTTTGGAAAAAGTTTGATGATGCATTTTCTTCATTAAAGAATGGATTATTAGAGAACATTCCATTAGCATTCATCATTTCCTCTTGGATTTCACGGAAACATGAATTGCAAAGGTGCATCTGCATCTTTTGACTATTCATTTGCATTGCCATATTTATATTCGCTTCGTTAACACCACATTTTTGACATTTCATATATCCATTCCTCCTAATTAGTTTTATTGCTATATAAAATCAAATTTGACTTTGACTATCTTTGACCTTGTAACCTTATTATACTCTGACCTTTTTTGACTTTCAAGTGTTTTGTTTAATTTTTTTTGAGGTTGAGGTTCTTAATGGTGTAGTGGTGGTGGTTCTAATATTCATTTAATACCTAGTGTACGTGCGAAATGAGGTTTGAAAAGTGCCCATTTTACATTTTGACTATTGTTTGTTTCAAAATGATGTATGCCGCACTGTCATACGTCATTTTGACGACTGTCTTGCTACAATATGATGTAAGGCGCACTACCATACTTTATTTCATCCAAATTTCCCTCCCATATTGATAAATTGACGTATATAATTCAATTTAAAACCTAAAAAACCTACAAGGGGACAGTCCCCCTCATAGGTTAGAAACCAAGTGGTAGTTGTAGTTTGTCTTTTAATACAAGGTCATCAAGGCTTTTAAACGTATACCCTTCTTTTTTCAAGTCTTGAATAATTTTTTCTAACGCTTTGGCGTTATCCTCAGATACAGCGTGTAATAAAATAATCGCACCAGGATGAATTTGCTTCATCACTTGCTCATGTGCATATTGCCAACCCTTTTGTGCTTTTGTATTCCAATCAATAATTGCCAAAGACCAAAACACGTGAATATAGCCTAATTCATTAGCCCATTCTAAGGTTTGTTGATTAAACGTTCCTTTTGGTGGTCTCACATATTTAATGTCTTTTTGATTCGATACTTTTGCAACTGCTCTTTCTAACGTTTCCAGTTCTCGTTTCATTACTGCTTGATTAACTGTCGTAAAATCAGGATGATGGTATGAGTGATTACCAATAATATGTCCTTCATCAACCATTCTATTTATTAGTTCTGGCGCTGAGTTAACATAATGTCCTGTTACAAAGAATGTTGCAGGGACTTTTTCTTTCTTTAATACGTCTAATATTTCACTTGTAAATCCTTGTTCATATCCATTATCAAAAGTTAAGTAAACTGTCTTCTCACCAGAATGATCAATATAATAAGCACCATTTTCTTTTAATATCTCGCTATACTTACCGACATCTGGTGCTTCATGATTCACATTCTTTTTATATCCCCATCCATATGCTCCAGCCTCAGTCGATAAATTAAAAAAGGCAAGAAAAAATATGGAGGTTGTTATCACTATAAACGTGATTTTTTTCATATAACCCCACCTATTTTTTTCTTACCTTTTGCTTATTTCACGTTTTTTATTCAATCATGGTTATGGATAGATTTATAAGAATAAAGATGCTGCCCAACCAAAAATAAATAACGGTATATTAAAGTGAATGAATGTTGGTACACAAGTATCCCAAATATGATTGTGTTTACCATCTGCATTTAAACCAGATGTCGGTCCAAGCGTACTATCAGATGCTGGTGAACCTGCATCACCTAAAGCACCCGCTGTTCCAATAAGTGCTGCTGTAGCTAACGGCGAAAAGCCTGCTGCTACACAAATTGGTACAAACAATGCCGCGATGATTGGAATTGTACCAAAGGATGAGCCGATTCCCATTGTAATAACTAGCCCAACTAATAGTAAAATAAATGCAATTACCGCTTTATTATCACCTAAAAATTCTGATGAAGAAGCTACCAATGCATCAACAGCACCAGTATCTTTTAGGATTGTACCGAATCCAGATGCCACTAACATAACAAAAGCTATTGTACTCATCATGCTAACACCATCAGCAATGATTTTATCGCTTTTAGAAAAAGGTACAACAAAGAAAATAACCATAAGAATAAGACCAGTCAATGCCCCTACTACTAACTCACCAGTAATAATTTGAGCAATTAAAGCACCAAGTATAGCAATTATCGTTAGTGTATGTTTCATATTAAAAGTTACATTGGTATCTGGTTGCTTAATAAAATCTGCTTTACCCTCTATGTCCTGTAATGGCTCCTTATCTTTACGATATGTTATAAAAATCGCAATTAGTAAACCAACTACCATTCCAAGTCCCGGTATAAGCATAGCCATCCAAATATCATTCTTAGCAATTTCAGCACCATTTTGTACCATTCCATCATAAATAATTCCATGGAATATAAGTCCAAATCCTGCTGGAATCATTACATACGGTGCTTTTAACCCGAATGTTAATGCTACTGCAACACCACGACGATCCATTCGCATTTGATCAAATAATTTTAATAGTGGTGGTATTAAAATTGGTATGAATGCAATATGTACTGGGACAACATTTTGTGATAACGAAGCCACACCAGCTATTGCCAGTAGAAGCATTGTTTTTTTACCAGTTAAAATACGAATTAAAAAGTTCACCAAAATTGTTGTAATACCTGTATAGCTAATGGCAACAGCAAAGGCACCTAAGAGAACGTAGCTTAAAGCAGTATTTGCTTGCCCCCCCATTCCATCAACTAGCATCTTGACGGATTCTACTAGATCCAATCCAGACATAAGACCCGCTGTTAATGCGGAAACAATAATTGCTACGATAACGTTTACCCGCAGCAAACTTAAAATTGTCATTAATAAAACTGAAACAACTACAACCCATTCCATTTTCTCTTCCCCCTGAAAAAATACTTTATTACTTTAATATGATAAAGCGTTAAAGCGATTTTTGCAATAGATATTTTTTAAAAAATAAATTTACCATAAAACTTATGCATAAAAGAGGTAAATAGAAGTCAATTTACCCAAAAAGCTCTCTCCCTAGCAAAAGGAAGAGAGCTTTTTATTACTTAATTTCGACAGAAAAAGAAACATGATCTTGGATCGGAATCCAGGCGCCAATCCCCTGTTTCGTTACATTTTTAATTACTAGGGATTTCTTCGTTCCTTTTAGTTGAATATATACTTCCCCAAATGTTACTTTCCCTTTTTCATTTACAGCTGGAGCATAGGAATGTAAGTAACCATATTTTTTAGGTGGAACATTATATGAATTCTCTTTTTTCGTTGCTGCACCGATAGTTGTTGAATAAGAGAGGGGCAGTTTTGTTTCCTGTTTTGCTTGCATTATTATCATTTGTTTCACATCATCTGGATTCGTAATTTTATTTGTCAATGCACCTTTCACTTCTTTTTGTGCTTGTTGATTATAACTTAACTTTTGGGCTTCATTACCACCGATATTATTTAGTTCATTCAAATTTATCTTCTGATACTCCCAATTAATATTCGTATCATCAGATTGATAATGTAATGGCCAACGACCTAAAAAGACCATCCCACGATATCCAAATCCAATAGGAGAGGGATCTATTGTTGATTCATTTAACATTTTAATTAGATTTGGATTACTAATAGAAACATCTGTACTTTCTAATAATTCCTTCGTTAACTCACTTGGTTCAATAACTTCCTCATCTTCTGTAGAATTTGGAAATGTATTTTCTTTTGATATGTCTACAACATGACTAGGGACATCAAATTTATTCTCTTTTTCCGCCTTCTTTTCATCAGCAGACATCATCATTGGAGCTTGAAGCACAAGTAGAAATGTAATTAATGCGATGATGAATTTATTCTTCATATGTCCATTCCTCTCTTTTTGCATTAGTTTTTTCGAGCAATAATGATTTTATACATATTTATCATCATACAGGGAAGCACAAGTATGATTTTATTTGAATTTTTCATGGTCAAACTACTCATATTTCATTTCAATGTAAATGGTGTTTTATTAGCATCCCCATTTTCCAAAAAACCAATGCATAAGATATAGATTAAACGTTTAGTAATTACATTCTTTACAAAAAAATGAGGCAGGGAACCTCCCCTACCTCATTTTTATTAATGTTGCATTTAATATGCCACCTACAATAACTATAAAAGCAGAAATATAAAACCAAATCATTAATGTAATGACAGCACCTAAACTTCCATAGGTTGCCGAATAATTACCAAGGTTAGATACGTAGTAGGAGAAGGCTAACGATGTTAACTGCCAACTAAATGTTGCAAATAACGCTCCCCAAAATGCTTCTCGAAAACGGACCCTAACGTTCGGTGCCAACTTATAAAGAAATAAAAATACAATAAAAAATACAATTGATGTTAATACCCAGCGTAACATCTCCCAAATGGTAATGAAATCATCGGATAATCCAAAGAAGGAGAATAAATAAACACCAATCATCTTTCCTAATACAGGTAGTAGAATAGCAAGCACAACTACTCCGACCATTGCTATCGTTAGAACAATTGCAATTAATCGAGATACAAGAAAAAAACGATCTTCTTCTACTTCATACGCATTATTTAACACGCGCATGATTGCGTTAATCCCATTAGATGCAGCCCACAATGTACCAATAATACCAATGGATAATAATTGTCCATTCTGTTGGGAAACAAGTTGTTCAATGTTCTCTTCAATCATTTTCATTGAATCTGCAGGAGCAACAGAAGAAAGAATGGTAATTAATATTTGTGAATCAACTGGTAAATAACCTACTAGTGTAATGAGCACTACAAGTAAAGGAAATAGGGATAGTAGAAAAAAATAAGCTAATTGAGCGGATAAGCCAAATACTTCTTCTTCTAAAATTCGCCCAACTAGCTTTTTCAAAAAAGTGACAATAAGATTCAAACCTAAACCTCCTAATACCTTTAGCCTTCTATTCGTTTTGGTTTTGAGGTTATTCTTGCTAATGAATTTTCAACTTGTTGCAGTGCATTTGCTGCATTTTCAGTTTGATAAGTAAGACTTTCACTAAACTCTTCCATCGCTACTCTCGCATTATGAACGGAAAGCACAGGATTTTTAATAATTTCAGTGGACTTATTTTTTGCTACTGATAGCTTATGTTTCGTATAGTTTCTTGTCTCCCAATCAAATAATGCTGCAATACCACCGATTGCTGCTCCAATTGCGATACTAGACATTAATCTTCTTTTACCCATGAAAAACCTCTCCTTTTCTGTTATATGTTATGTTTTTCCCTTATATACGAAAGTAAATTCATACAACCTTCTGATACTAATTCATAAGTATAATCAAAATCACCCGTGTAATATGGATCTGGAACTTCTTTTTCCTTTGCATCATCTACAAAATCCATTAGTTTCTTCATGACAACATGTTGGTTATAATTAATTTTTTGTAAGTCTTTTATATTTTGGTCATCCATCGCAATAATATAATTAAAATTGTCCCAGTCTTGTTTTACTACTTGTCTTGCTGTCATTCCTTCATAAGAGATACGATACTTATCTAATAGTTCTCTAGTTCCTTTATGTGGTACATCACCAATATGCCAGTCTCCTGTTCCTCCCGAGTCCACGATAATTTTATCTACTAAATTTTCTTTAACTAATAAATTACGAAATACTGCTTCAGCCATTGGAGATCTACATATATTTCCTAAGCAAACAAATAACACTTTTATCATGTCACGCCACCTTTCACCTCTTATTATAAGCAATCTTACTAATAGAATTAAGTAATTAGCAAAATATTCACTCATAGGTAAAATATTACTGTAATTATTATTGAATCTTCTAAATATTATGTTTATAATAGGACAAAAAGGAGGGAGATTTATGCAAGAGATTATTGATAAGATTAGTAGTTTTGTCTGGGGACCACCAACATTAATTTTAATTGTTGGTACAGGAATTTACTTAACACTAAGACTTGGATTTCTGCAATTCCGTTCACTTCCTTACGCATTAAGACTCGCATTTAGTCCAAAAAGACAGGACAGTAAATCAAAAGGGGACATCAGTCATTACCAGGCTTTAACAACAGCCATGGCCGCCACCATTGGTACAGGGAATATTGTTGGGGTAGCAACAGCTGTTGTACTTGGTGGACCGGGTGCTGTTTTCTGGATGTGGATTACTGCATTATTTGGGATGGCAACAAAGTATGCTGAAGCTATTCTTGCAGTAAAATATCGCGTAGAAAACAGCAAAGGTGAGATGTCTGGTGGACCGATGTATTACTTAGAAAAAGGATTAAATGCAAAATGGCTTGGTATTACTTTTGCCATTTTTGGAGCAGTTGCGGCATTCGGTATTGGAAATATGGTACAGTCCAACTCCGTTTCAGATGCTTTACATAGCTCCTTTAGTATCCCTACATGGGTAACAGGATTAACCTTAACAGTATTAGCTGGATTAGTTATTCTCGGTGGTATTAAATGGATTGGGAAAGTAACTGCTTTCTTCGTTCCGATAATGGCTTTATTTTATGTTTTAGGTGGACTTATCATTATTGTGATGAATATGGATATTGTACCAGCAGCAATTAGCTTGATTTTAACAGATGCATTTACTGGAAGTGCTGTTGCTGGTGGATTACTTGGTACGGCTATTCGTTATGGGGTTGCTCGTGGGGTATTCTCTAACGAGGCTGGACTTGGTTCTGCTCCGATTGCTGCCGCAGCGGCTAAGACAGACTATCCAGGTCGTCAAGCTCTCGTTTCCATGACTCAAGTATTCATCGATACAATTATTGTCTGTTCCATCACTGGAATTACAATAGTAATGGCAGATTTAGCTAGCAGCAGTGGTCTAGACGGTGGACCTTTAACACAAGCTTCCTTTGCTCATTTCCTTGGTGACTGGGGATCCCATATCGTTACCTTTGGAATTGTATTCTTTGCCTTCTCAACTCTTGTTGGATGGTCATATTATGGTGAAAAATGTTTCGCTTACTTATTTAATGATAAAGTTGTACCAATTTACCGGGCATTATTTGTTCTTGCCATATTTATCGGTGCGGTTCAAACTCTAAGCCTTGTATGGGGTATTTCTGACGTAATGAACGCACTAATGGCTATCCCTAACTTAATTGGGCTTCTCGGACTATCGGGAGTAGTAGTTTATGAAACGAAGAAATTCCTGGAAGTAGCCAAACAAGAAAAAGAGCAAGAAAGGCTTGCCAAACGAGCCTCCTAATTAAACAACTATAAAAGGACAATTCGCCTTTTTTAAGGGAATTGTCCTTTTCTTAATCTTCAAGTAAGTATCCTGCTTTTCTAAGCGCCTCACAAGCCTCGTCCAACTCGCTTTCATCATCCGCTTCAATGGTATGTAAATGAACGCCTTCTGTCAAATTCGAAAGTAAAGAAGCACCAGTTTTAGAAAGCTCATTCATAAATGTCTCTACTTCTCGTCTATTTTTAAGCATTAATGATCCAGTGATGTCTCCATATATAGGATGTTCAACCATAACATTAATGATCCTAACACCATGGTCAACTAAAATGTTTAGTTCATCTTTTGTCTGTTCTTTAGTATGCTTTACAACAATTACTCTCGTATGGTACTGATTTTCATTTTTATTATTTACATAGACATAGCCTCTTGCAGTAGCAATAATAGGCTCGCCTGTGGCTTTTAGCAAGGAAATATCTTGTACAATTACTTGTCGACTAACGTTTGTCCGTTCCGAAAGTTCTTTTCCAGTAATTGGTTCAACTTCTTCTTTTAGCCACTTTAGAATTAACTTCCTTCTTTTTTCGCCTAGAATCTTTTTCGTTTCCCCTTTCAACATGATTCCCTCCGCTCCGTTTAAGTTCTATCAAACTACATATATTATATACTAATGTGTTCACAACTTACATAATCAAGCTGTTAACTTATTTATTATCCAAAAAATTAATAGTTGATTTTTTTATTATTTTGTGTGAGTATATATGTGTAAAGACACATGTAAAGTAAACCGGAATACTATCAATCTATTAAGGAGATAAATGTCATGAAAAAGTTTTGGGGTACTGTAATAATCCTTACTATTTTATTAGCTTATATCGTCCCATACACAGTATTATCAGATGTTCAAGCTTGGTATGGTAGCTTTTTATATTGGGGAATAACAGGAATCATTATTATTATTGCAAATATTATACTTACTAAGGACTGGAGTGAATAATTTGAGCACAAGTTATATCATCTGGGGAATCATTATATATACACTCGTTGCATCTTTCATTGCCATCCTGTCCAGAAAAGGTAACTTGCCTGGCATGTCAGGCTACTTTATTGGAAATAGAAAAATGAATGGTGTCTTATCTGCATTAAGTTACAGCGCAACAACATTTAGTGCCTTTATGATGGTTGGTCTAGCAGGACTTACATATAAAGGCGGTATTGGTGCACTAGGATTTGAGATTGTTTACTTTACTGGGGTTTCACTTATCTTGATTTTTGGACCGCGATTTTGGTTAGCCGGTAAGAAAAATGGATATGTAACTCCATCTGAAATGCTCGGAGACCGATATCAAAGTAAAACCGCAGCAATCGTCATCACAATAATGAGCTGTTTATTTTTAATACCGTACAGTGCAGTTCAATTAGCTGGTATTGGTTATCTACTTCAAGGTATGACAGATAATGCCATCCCTTATTCAACAGGGGTATTAATTGCAATTGCATTAGCATTGTTCTTCTCCTATGCGGCAGGGATTAGATCCGTCGTGTGGACAGACTCATTACAGGCAATTTTTATGATTATTACTTCTACAGCAGTGGTTCTATTTATTGTTCATTCTCTTGGTGGCTTTGGGCAATTTTTCAATAATTTAGAAACGAATCATGCAGAGATACTAACAGTTCCCGGGAATGGATTTTTTAGTATTTTTACGTTTATAAGTATGACCATTCCGTGGTTCTTCTTTAGTATATCGAATCCACAAGTTAGTCAACGATTGTTTATGCCAAATTCATTTAAAGGCCTGCGTCAAATGTTATTAGGATTTTTAGTGTTTGGACTTATTTATACGTTTGTATCAGTGATGTGGGGATTATCTGCTGTTCAGCTATTTCCAAATTTAGAAAATGCAGACTTAGCTTCACCAAACCTGCTTTCTTCAGACCTCGTGCCACCGGTGTTAGGAGTTATCGTTATGGTTGGTATTTTAGCAGCAGCAGTCTCTACAATTGACTCGATTATGTTAACTTTATCTTCTATGTTTGCACGAGATGTTTATGGAAATATTAGTAAAAAGGCTAGTGATAAACAGCAGTTAAAAGTTGGGAAAATTGTTATTCCTGTAATTGCCATTCTTGCTTATGCTTTTGCTGAACTAGAGCTAAACTTAATTGCGGTACTATCCGTTGCTGCATCCTCAGGTTTAATAGTCGCTGTTCCTGCTATATTTGGAACGTTTTTCTGGAAACGTGGTACAGCTTTAGGCGTAATCGTGAGTGTAACAGTTTCTGCACTAATTGTACTAATCCTTGAAGCTACAGGGTTTAAACCAGGTGGATTAGGTTCTGGAGTTTGGGGGCTACTCATTTCAACTATCTTATTCGTTGGCGTAAGCTTGGCAACGAAGCCACCTGTTGAGAAAGCAAATGAGTTTTTTAACTTAATGAAGGATCATCGAAGTGGGAAAAAAACGATATGATAGTAGCTTAAAAAGAGGGAGTTCAAAGTTAAGGAGAAAACTTTGAACTCCCTTGCTTAATAAAAACTTAATCCGCCAAAGCCCTTATACATGCTTCATCATTATTTTTTGCTGCATTCACATAGCTCGAAACATTATAAGCAGAAAGTGGGTCCATTTGAACATTTAATAAAAATTCATGTGCCTCTATAGGTTCCATTCGTTCTGGCGCAATCCATGTATTTTCATGCTCTTTCGGTAAAATTATTGGTTCTCTATGATGAATATCTTGCATGAAATCATTCGCATCGCGAGTTAAAATCGTACAAGTGAATAAATCTCCCTCATCATGACGCCATTTATCCCATAATCCAGCAAACGCAAACAGTTTACGATTAGCTACATGTATTCGTTTTGGTTGTTTCGTACCATCTTCATTCTTTTTCCACTCATAAAAACTATCCGCAACAATAAGACATCTTTTTCTAGACAGAAGATTTTTGAAGCTTGGTTTTTCATGTGCAGACTCACTTCTAGCATTGATCATTTTATAACCGATTTTCTCGTCTCTGGCCCAAGATGGTACAAGACCCCAACGTAAATATCCAGCACGTTTCTCTTTCCCATCATGGATAATGGCAAGGACATTTTGACCAGGAGCTACATTATAGCTTTTATGAAAGTCTTGAATGTCACGTTCGATTCCGAATTCATCAAGTATCTCAAGTTCATCTGCAAGCATCGTATATCTACCACACATCGTTTCCTCTCCCCCAACGATACATTCATTTTTAGAAAATACTTAAATCCCATTGAGAAGCAATATGTTTTAACAACTTAATTCCTGCAATACTATTTCCTCTTTCTTCTAATGCTGGTCCAAACACACCAATTCCACATCCCTCAATAAAGGGAAACTGTGTGTTTCTGACCCTTGGTGGAGCAAGTGCCAAAATACCACCTGATACCCCACTTTTAGCAGGAATACCAACATAAGTAGCAAATTTCCCTGAAGCATCATACATCCCACAAGTGAGCATTAGCGCCTTAGTAATTCGTGCAACTTGGCGAGGGATAATCTCTTCCTCATTATTAGGATCTTCACCATCATTTGCAAGAATTAAACCTATCTTAGCTAAATCATCTACCGTAATTTCAATTGAACATTGTCTAAAATAGGTGTCTAATGTTAATTCGAGGTCCGATTCCAAGAATCCTGTTTCAAGTAAATAATAACCAATTGCCCTATTTCTAGCAGAAGTTTCAAATTCTGAGCGAAATACTTGTTCATTTATGACTGGACGGTAACCTATTATCTTTTCCAATAGTTCTAAAATAGGCGCCAATTTTTCTTCTGGAGTATTACCATTAAGCATAGACGTCACCGTAAGTGCACCTGCATTTACAAATGGATTAAAAGGTTTATTTAAACTTTTCATTTCTAGATGCATAATGGAATTAAATGCTTCCCCAGTTGGTTCCACATCTACACGATCAAGTACATAGCCTACACCCTTTTCCACACAGGCTATAATAAAGCTTAATACTTTTGAAATGCTTTGTATCGTAAACGCTTGATCAACATCTCCGGAACGAACAGCTGTCCCATTTTTTCCAAGAATGGATATACCAAGATGGTTTGGGTCTGCTTTAGCCAACTCTGGAATATAAGAGGCGACATTTCCTTCTACTGTTACTTTTCGATAAAATGCAACCCAATCATCAACATATTCTTGCAGCCACTCTCTATCAACTTGTGTATTCCAATTAACGGTACCCTGAACCAACTTGATCACCTCTCTGAAATGGTCATTACTAACTAACAATAGTATGTATCGATATTGGAAATGGAATGCTCTTTAAATAACTAATTTTCCCTGTTAGCTAGAGTTAACAATTTCTGTTAAAAAACAGTGAGGATTAGTTTCTCTACCCACTGTTTGTATATGACAATGTTGTTTTATTGTGTATTTGTAACTAGTTCCTTATCAATTTCATTTGTAGTAGCAATATGTGGCAGTGCACTTTGAACGATCTCTTGTAACTCTTTCGCTAATTCTGCACTTTTTAGCTCTTGATATTTACTTGGAAAAATTGGGTCATGTATTGTCATTGTTATCGTAGAACCTTTAACACGTCCATTTCCCGCTTCCAACATTTGATACGTCCCATTTAATGTTACTGGTACAATTGGAACATTCGCTTTAGTAGCAAGGCGAAGACTACCAGGCTTAAACTCACTCAATTCTGTTCCTTTTCCTCTTGTCCCCTCAGGGAAAATTACTAATGATGAACCCTGTTTTAAATTTTCTATTCCTTGATTAATTGCTTTCATTGATTGTCTACGATCGGAACGGTCTATAAATACACAATTTAATAACCCCATCCACGTACGAATGATTGGGAGTTTTTTTATTTCTTGTTTAGCAATGAAACCAACTGGTTTACCTAAATGCCCTAGAAAAGCTAGAATATCAAACAATCCTTGATGATTTGCAACATATAGTACAGCCCCATCAGGAATTTTCTCTCTTCCTGTAACATGTACTTCTGTACCTGTTGCCTTAATAACCTTCATTGACACATTTTGAGGTGTAGCAAATATACTCTCTCTTGTCTCTTCAGTACTTGGCTTTTCATACAACCGTTTAGCTCTTTGTAATGTAAATAAACTTCCAATTACTAAAATAACAGCATAAGCATAAATTCGAATTGAAAATAACATTATGTTTCCCCCTAATTCCTTCATTAATATTATACTGCTAAATGAAAGTTGTTCAATTAAAACTACTTATATATTTAGAATACAAATTTTATAATATTTTCCATAAATATTACATTCGACAAAAATTGTAAAGCAAATGAAACTTGAGTTTCCATGAAAAGTGTCTTATTTTTATATAGTACAGTTTTTTTAGCTAGAGAATAGTAAGATGCTAAGGATATTCATACTAATAAAGCTAACTAATTTGTAAATACTAACCAATATATTGTCTCTTAGACACCCATAAATATTGAACAAGACTAGAACCATATATTGTAACTATTTGTCACCACTGGAGGAACTAACTATGTTTTCAAATGCAGAAATAGGAATTGATTTAGGAACTGCAAATATACTTATATATTCAAAAAATAAAGGAATTATTTTAAATGAGCCATCTGTTGTTGCTATTGACATTAATACAAAACAAGTTGTAGCTGTTGGACAAGAAGCGAAAGAGATGATTGGTAAAACACCACGAAATATTGTACCAATACGTCCATTACGTGATGGTGTAATTGCGGATTATGATATTACAGCGCAAATGTTAAAAGCATTCTTAAAAAAGGTTGCCAAACAACTTGGTATGTCCATGCGTAAACCAAATGTCGTTGTTTGTACACCAACTGGAAGCACAACAGTTGAAAGAAGAGCAATTCACAATGCTGTAACTAGCTACGGAGCGAAAAATGTTCATCTTATTGAAGAACCAGTTGCCGCTGCAATTGGTGCTGATCTACCCGTTGATGAGCCAATCGCCAATGTAATTGTTGATATTGGTGGAGGTACCGCTGAAATTGGTATCATCTCCCTTGGTGGAGTTGTATCTTCTAGCTCTGTACGAGTTGGTGGAGACAAATTTGACGATGAAATCATTCAATTTATCCGTAAAAAATATAACGTATTAATTGGTGAGCGTACTGCTGAAAATGTAAAAATAGAAATTGGCTATGCACATGAAAACCATGAAGAAGAATTCATGGATGTACGAGGCCGTGATATGGTAACTGGTCTACCGAAGACGGTTTCCATTTCTTCAAAAGAGGTTTATAAAGCAATTAGGGAATCTCTTGAACAGATTTTACAAGCTATTCGTGTAACACTTGAAAACTGTCCACCAGAATTGAGTGGAGATATTGTTGACCATGGAATTGTTATTACTGGTGGTGGATCGCTACTAAAAGGGATGCAAGAGTGGTTAGCAGAAGAATTACAAGTACCAGTTCATATTGCACCAAATCCATTAGAGTCTGTAGCTATTGGTACTGGAAAAGCTATCAAAATGATTTCAAAGCTTGAAAAAGCAGCAAAATAGTGAGAACGAGGGTATAAGCCCTCGTTTTTTTGTTGATTGAGTGGAGGGGCTTTTATCATTTGGGGTTTAGTTTTATCTTGAAATGATGTTTGGCGGGGGTTCATTCTTCATTTTGAACCTAGTTTCCATTAGAAATAATAAATGAGACGCTGCTCTAACCAGAATTTACTAAAATCTACATTTGATAGACCAACTCCCTATTTACAAATTTCACCCTATCCACTAAACTATTAATAAGAGTTATGTTAAAGCGCTTACAAGTGATAATTCACATAACCTTCCTTACAATTTTTAAATATTCCATCTTACTGCCTAGCTTGTTCACAGTTCAAATCCTGTTCTGTATCAACAAGCCAAAAGCCAGTTCATAATGACTCAGCACTACTGCTGTGTTCATTTGAACTGGCTTTTTTTATTTAGAAATTTTATATAGAAAGGAGTGTAGTTGTGTCAGGAGCATTAGCGAACATAAGAGTTCTTGATCTGACCAGAGTACTTGCTGGTCCATATTGCACAATGATTCTCGGAGACCTCGGTGCAGAGGTAATTAAAGTGGAAGCACCTGGGGGTAGTGATGATACAAGGAAATGGGGCCCACCTTTTCAAAATGAAGTTAGCGCTTATTATCTTTGTGCTAACCGAAATAAAAAGAGTATCACCATTGATCTGAAGTCTGAGGATGGTATTGATACGATAAAAAATCTAGTCAAGGAATCGGATGTCATTATCCATAATTTCAAAACTGGGACAATGGAGCGTTTTGGAATTAACTATGAGGAGCTAGAAAAGATTAATCCTGGTATTGTTTATTGTTCTATTACCGGCTTTGGAGAAACTGGTCCATATAAAGATTTACCTGGTTATGATTTCATTATCCAAGGAATGAGTGGGCTAATGAGCATTACTGGAGATGAAAAATCTGGTCCCCAGAAACTAGGGGTAGCTATTACTGATATTTTGACTGGGTTATATGCAGCAATTGGTATTCAAGCTGCTCTGTTAGAAAGGCAGAATTCAGGCCGAGGACAAAAATTAGATTTATCTTTATATGATGCTGCTGTTAGCTCTCTAATTAATATTGGCAGTAATTATTTAATGTCAGGAAAAATCCCAGAACGATTAGGAAATCATCATGCCAATATCGTGCCGTACCAAACGTTCCAAACGATGGACGGTGAAATGGTTATTGCCGTTGGAAACGATAAGCAATTTCGTGCTCTTTGTAAAATAATTGGAAAAGAAGAGTTTAGTGAAGATTCTCGTTTCCAATCAAATCCTGCTCGCGTGGAACATAGGAATATTCTTGTTCCATTAATTCAAGAAGTACTACTGACAAAACCGACAAGTTATTGGTTAGACAAGTGTCATGAAAATAATATTCCTTGTGGGCCTATTCAAAATATCCAACAAGTTACCGAGGACCCCCAATTACATGCAAGAGATATGTTCCTTGAGATGGACCATCCAACAGCAGGTCTAATTAAAATGATTGGAAGTCCATTAAAACTATCACGAACACCAGTCACTTTAAGACACCACCCTCCGATTGCAGGAGAACATAATGAAGATATTTTACAATCAAAAATGAAATAATAGGAGAGATGAAAAAATGGATTTTAATTTTACGGAAGAACAAAATATGTTACGTGAAACAGTTAGAAGTTTTGTAGATAAGGAGATTATGCCTTACATTGCAGAGTGGGATCGAGAAGGTCAATTTGATCAAAATTTATATAAAAGGCTTGCTGACCTTGGATTAATGGGAGTTTGTATTCCTGAAGAGTATGGTGGAAGTGGCATGGATTACAATGCTTTAGCCATCGTATGTGAAGAACTTGAAAGAGGAGATACAGCATTTCGTACAGCAGTATCTGTTCATACCGGTCTTAATTCTATGACTCTATTACAATGGGGAAATGAAGAGCAAAAGCAGAAATATTTAACACCACAAGCAAAAGGAGAAAAAATTGGCGCATTCGGTTTAACTGAACCTGGAGCTGGATCCGATGTCGCTGCTTTACGATCTACAGCGGTTAAAGATGGCGATTATTATATTTTAAATGGTTCGAAAACATGGATCTCTTTATGTGATGTAGCCGATCATTTCTTAGTTTTTGCTTATACCGATAAATCAAAAAAACACCACGGAATATCTGCATTTATTGTGGAAAGAACATGGGACGGATTTTCCTCTAAAGCAATAAAAGGTAAACATGGAATTCGTTCTGGTAATACTGGTGAACTTTTCTTTGATAATGTAAAGGTTCCTGCTGAGAACTTACTTGGTGAAGAAGGAGAAGGATTTAAGATTGCAATGTCAGCACTAGATAATGGTCGTTTCACCGTTGCCGCTGGTGCAGTAGGTCTAATTATGGCGTGTTTAGAAGCTAGTGTGAAATACTGCCATGAGCGCGAAACATTTGGAAAGCCAATTGGACGTCATCAATTAGTTCAACAAATGATTGCAAAAATGGAAGCAGGACTTGAGATGAGCCGCCTTCTCGTTTATCGTGCTGGTGAATTAAAAAATGAAGGGAAAAGAAATACTCGCGAAACTTCATTAGCGAAATGGCAAGCATGTGATTTTGCCAACCAAGCAGCGGATGATGCTATGCAAATCCACGGGGCATATGGCTATTCAGATGAATATCCAGTTGAGCGCTACCTACGTAATTCTAAAGCACCAGTTATTTATGAAGGAACTCGTGAAATTCATACCGTTATGCAGGCAGAGTATGTACTTGGTTACCGGAAAGATAAGCCTTTAAATAAGACACTTCCTGCTTGGAATCCAAATAAGGAACTTGTTTAATAATCGAGCACCGCACCTGCAAATTGATAGAATATTGTAGGTGCGCTATGCTTATTTATAGAATAGTAGTTTTAAATAAAGGGAGGATGGAATATGATCTCAACATTAACGAAAAGTATTTATATTAATGGCGAGTGGCTTGAAGTAGATGAGTCTAAAACACAAACCATATACAATCCAGCAACACTTGAGCCGATTACAGATGTCGCTTACGGTGGGAAAGAAGAAACTAGAGAAGCAATCAATGCTGCTTCCAACGCTTTTCCAGCTTGGAGTGAAATGACTGGAAGACAGCGTTCACGAATTCTTTATAAAGCCGCAGAATTAATGCGTAAAGATGCCAAGCGACTTGGCGAAATTTTAACGAAAGAACAAGGGAAACCACTACCAGAGGCTGTTGGTGAAGTAAAAGGGGCAGCTGGATTTTTATTGTGGTATGCAGAAGAAGCATCTCGTGGGTATGGCGAGTGGATTCCTTCTTCCGTGAAAACAAAGCGTATGTTAGTCGTACCTAAACCAATTGGAGTAGTTGGCGCAATTACACCTTGGAACTTCCCTTCTTCCATGATTACACGTAAATTAGGGCCAGCTCTAGCTGCGGGTTGTACAGTGGTGTTAAAGCCTTCACCTGAGACGCCTTTATCTGCAATTGAAATTGTAAAGATTTTTGAAGAAGCCGGTATGCCTCCAGGTGTTGTTAATTTAATTACTGGTGACGCACAAGCAATTGGTGAGGAAATGCTCACGAATAAAGATGTGAAGCTTATTACGTTTACTGGTTCAACTGCTGTCGGTAAATACTTAATGCGTGAAGCTGCCGACCAAGTAAAGAAAGTATCATTAGAGCTTGGTGGTCATGCTCCAATCATCGCATTTGAAGATGCTAACTTAGAAAAAACAGCCAGT
This sequence comes from Ornithinibacillus halotolerans, assembly GCF_014637405.1. Lineage (GTDB taxonomy): Bacteria > Bacillota > Bacilli > Bacillales > Amphibacillaceae > Ornithinibacillus > Ornithinibacillus halotolerans. The sequence continues at coordinate 781 of NZ_BMEY01000024.1, read as the reverse complement.
CTGGCAATTGCAAGTAAATTCCGTAATAATGGTCAAACTTGTATTTGTGCCAACCGTTTATATGTACATGAATCAATTGCAGATGAATTAACTGCACTACTTAAAGAAAAATTAGAAGCGATGAAAATAGGTTCCGGACTTGAGGAAGGCGTTGAACTTGGACCACTTATTAGCGAAAAAGCAGTAGAAAAAGTAGAAGCTCATTTAGCTGATGCGCTTGAAAAAGGTGCGGAGGTTGTTGCTAGTGGAAATGAGTGGGATGGCGATTTAAAAGGTTACTTCTGCCCACCTACAATTGTAAAAAATGCAACAGATGATATGGTTGTTATGAATGAAGAAACATTTGGACCATTATTCCCTATTCAAACCTTTACAGATGAAGATGAAGTTATTAAGAAAGCCAATAATACTGATTACGGTTTAGCCGCTTATATCTTCACGGAGAATACTGCCCGCACATTACGTGTTGCAGAAAAGCTAGACTATGGAATGGTTGGGGTGAATGATGTTTTCCCTTCTGTACCAGAAGCACCATTTGGTGGTATTAAACAATCTGGTAGTGGTGGTAAGGAAGGTGGACATCATGGTATGGATGAGTTTTTGGAGAAGAAGTTAATTTCGATCGCGATTAATTAATATAATTTTGTTTATAAGGAGGCTGGGACAAAACTAGCCAGAAAGTAATAAAAAACTGGTTCCAAGCGATTGAAAATTGCTTGGAACCAGTTTTTTTGAAATCATTTCCATTTCCTAAACTAGATTTGCCGTTTTTGGCGGTATA
>NZ_BMEY01000023.1 GCF_014637405.1 Ornithinibacillus halotolerans | reverse complement strand
TCCTTTTTGTTTACTTTAATATCAGAAAATTGCGTGCAAAAAATAATAAGCATGGTCCTTACCATTAAAACGTTGGTAAGGACCATGCTTATATTAATTTACTGGGGTTTTGTCCCAGCCTCTTTTTGTTTGGATGAAAAGGAGTATAGTGGGGATTTTCAATAGAATTCCCCTTCATTTGCTTGATGAAGAGGAGTTGTACTTGAATTCTTACTTGATTTCCCCTTCATTACCTTGATGAAAAGGATTTGATCACAGATTCTTAACCGATTTCCCTTTCATTACCTTGATGAAGAGGAGTTGAACTCGAATTCTTAGCCGCTTTCCCCTTCATTACCTTGATGAAGAGGAGTTGAACTCGAATTCTTAGCCGCTTTCCCTTTCATTACCTTGATGAAGAGGATTTGAACTCGAATTCTTAGCCTCATTTCCCCTTCATTCGCTTGATGAAGAGGATTTAACCTTGAATTATTAACCAATTACCCCTTCATATATCGAATAAGGGATTTGAGCAGAATTCCTGCTTCAAATCCCCTTCAACCTAAAAGCTAATATATAAAATCTAACTTCTCTAACCCATTATAAAAGAGATAATATGAGTATACATTTCCATCTTCCGTATCTACATAAAGGGCTGTAAATGATTCTAACTCATCATTCTCATTCCATGTAAAAGAAAGTATTGCCTCTACCGCACCATTCTTAATTTCTTTGATGTCTTCTATTTCATAAGTAACAGTGGGGGATTGATAACCTTCTATTGCACCAATATCATACTTCCAAGTTTCTTTTCCATCTAATTCGGATTTCCCAATTCTATAATCTGCACCTAATAGATTTTCAATTTCAGATTTTGTTGCGTTTAAATCTACTTTCTTCCGTAACATTTCTACCGTCTCGTTATTAATCTCTATTGTAAAGTTAGTATCATCTTCAATTAGATAATAAGAAGTATTTGACTCAGTTCCTAACTTCAAATAATATACTTGCTCTTCGCTAATTGAAAATGGGATTCTATTCGTGGTGTAAAATTCCCCTGTAGATGCCCATTCTATTTCCATTTCAAGTTTTACTTTTTCTTGATTCAATTCATATTCCATAAATTCAAATTCCATTATTTCACCCGGTTTGATGGCTGTTCCATCCGCGTAAGAACCGGCTAGAGAATATTTCAGATCCTCATTTATATATACATTAACAGTCATCTGCTTCAATGAATATGGGGTGTAATTCATTACCTTTAGCTTTATTTTCTCAGCCGAAGATTCGCTTACGATAGGGTTCTTATCTTGACCACTCGGTGTAGGAATAGATTCGTGTTCACGCGCTATGTCCTGATTTGGGTTTGTAAAGAATGGAATTACAATGATAAACAATAGTAAAATAGCAACTGTAGATGCAAGATAGTATTTCCATTGTATCGTTCTTTGCTTCTTTCCTCTTTTGCCTATTTTTTGATTAATAGAAACTAATAACTCCTGTCTTTCCATCTCAGGTAATTGAAACTTCTCATTCATAGACTTTAACCGTTGATTTAATTCATCGTACTGTTTCATGACTAAAATTCTCCTTTTCCAATTCTTTTCGAAGTGCTTTCATGCCGCGAAACAAGTTCACTTTCACCTTGTTCTCCGACCAGCCTAGAATACTAGCAGTCTCTTTTATGGAGAACTCTTTTATTTTCCGCAATATGATCACATCTCGATAGGAAAGTTTTAGTTTACTTAGGGCTACGTACAATTCCCGTTCAGACTCATTTAAGACCGCGATTTGTTCCGGGGTATATTCAGTTGTTTGCATGATTGGTAGAGTTTCTAGGAAATAGGTAATTGGCTTTTTCTTTCTCATTTCATCAATTGCTGTATTACGTGCAATTCGAAATAACCATCCCCTTACATTATCACCTCGAAATGAATCAATATGGTTGAATGCACGAAGAAATGTATCTTGTAGGATGTCTTTTGCATGGTCGTGGTCACGAATTAAAAAACAAATATAATTAAATAAATCATGACTAAACTCGTGGTACCAATGATTAATCTGCTCTTTCTTAATCTGTAGGTCCATGACCTCAATTCCTCTCATTCTTTCTATTTACTTAATCAACGGTTGAGTGTCAATAAAGTTACATATTTTTATGATTCGGATGATATATATTCTTAAAATATGTAACTAAACATCAAAGTAAGTGCAAATAACTCGCCCCGGAAATATACTTCGCTTTCCGCAGGCGGCTGCTGAGCCAGGCAACTACAAAGAATTTGCTTCTTCGCTGCCTTGCACCGAGGAAGCCTACTGCGTAGCGTTACTTGCAGACGCAGGTGCATCAAAGGGGTCTCACCGATGCCTTTCCTCCTGCTGGAGTCTACGTATATTTCCGGGGCTAAAGTAGTGGTTGATCCTTATTACTATCTTATGATTAGTTTTATTCCAGCCATAATGAAGATTACTATTCACCTCTTACTGTCTGCACAACAAATTCTTTAAACTTATCTTCTTCCTCAATAGCTGGGTTGTGATTACTCTCTTCGAATATAGTTAAAGATGCATTTGGAATTAATTCTGCAATTTCCACTCCAAACTTAACTGGACATTGGGCATCGTATTTTCCAGCATAAATATAACTAGGAATCGTAATCTCCTTAATATCCTCCCGTATATCGTAAGTTGGGTACTCTACTCTTCGAAAATAATCTAATCTAGGTCCAACCGTTTTCCCGCTGTTCGGCTTCTTTAATGAGGCTTGTAACTTCTCCTCCGAATAATAAGACATTAATGCCCATTCATAACCTAATTCTCTTCTTTTTTCTACAGGTGTTGTTGGGTCTTCTAGTTTGTTCATGATCTCTACAATTCTATTAAAGTTAGGATTCTTGGAGCAGTAGATAGAATCAGGATCTGCGCCATATTCATAGCTAGCCGCGGCTCCTCCAGCAATGATTTTTGTTAATGAATCTTGTTTTAAAATAGCATACTTTAATGCCAACATGCCTCCGGTAGAATGCCCTGCAAATCCCCACTTATCATATCCTAGCGATTCTCTAATTGCTTCAAGGTCGAGGACCGTATTATCCATACTATATTCATGTTCGTCTTCTACTTTGACAGAGTTCCCAGCACCTCTTAAATTAATAAGGTATACATGATAATGCTCGGTAAAAGTGTCAGCAAATTGATTTCCATTTTCATTATAAGCACTATAATGATGCGTAACTGCTAAAGGTTCACCTTGCCCTTTTTCAAATACTTCAAACATACCTCTTTTTGTTTCTAGTAGTCTTTTATTCCACATGATCAAAACCCCTTTACATTTAATAACTTTCTAACCTCTATACACACTAGCGGATTTTTCCATCATTCAAGATGTTTGTCCAATAGTTTCCTCTAAAGAGAGAATACATTATTACGTAAGATATCTAATAAATAAGGAGGGATTTATATGAAATTATATCTTGATCCCGGTCATGGCGGGACAGATCCTGGAGCACAAGGAAATGGTTTACGAGAGAAAGATATTAATTTAGATATAGCTCTAAAGATAAGAAGTTTAATAACAAGTCAATATGAAAACGTATCTGTAAAAATGAGTCGAACTAGTGATACGACCAAAAGTCTTACTCAACGGACGAATGAAGCTAATTCTTGGAATGCAGATTATTATGTGTCGATTCATTGTAATTCGTTCAATGGTTCAGCCCAAGGATATGAAGACTATATTCATAGCGGTCTAGCTGATTCGTCACAAACTGCTAGATACCGTGATATACTTCATACAGAAATCACAAAAGTCAATCAACTAAGGAACCGTGGTAAGAAGAAAGCCAATTTCCATGTTTTACGTGAATCCACGATGCCTGCGATTTTAACTGAAAATGGTTTTATTGATAACAACCATGATGCAGCATTAATGCGAAATGAATCATGGCGACAAAAAGTTGCCCAAGCACATGTTGATGGAATTGCCCGTGCATTTAATCTTAAAAAGAATGATTCAAGTCCATCCCCTAGTCCAAATGTAATCTTTCGTATTATTGCTGGATCATTTCAATCTCGAAAAAATGCAGAAAATCGCCAAGCTTTACTCGCTAATAATCAAATTGATTCCTTTATTGCATCAGTTACAATTTCAGGAAAAGTTTGGTACCGAGTGCAAGCAGGTGCTTTTACTAGTCGTGAAAATGCAGAAGAGCATCTCACAATTGTTAAACGTATCGTATCCGATGCTTATATTGTGCAGGAGCAACGATGATTTCAAAAGACAAAAGTATTGTGATTATCTCAGCTATGTCCAATTTATATAAATTGGACATAGTTTTTTTATAATTTATTTCCATTACGAATCATAATCTCTTGTTTCATTTTGAGGATCCAATTTTATTCTAGCAATTTTCTAAATTAATGGATAGTATTTTCAAAAGCTATTGTTCAAAACGAAAACGCATAGCTAGTAAACTATGCGTTCTATTTGTGAGCATTCTCATTCTTTTTCTCTAAATATAACTCGTACTGTTTATGTAAATCTTTTAATGCTGAAATGATTGCATTACTTGCTTTTCCCATATAATGGCTTTTAATGGCTTTAACTGGTTGGTCTATTCCATCTTGCAAGCTATATCCTCTTAACAACTGTTGCACAAAATCGCGGCCATGTTCCGTAGCTAGCGTACAACTAGCTGCAACAATGACACCATACTTTCGGTCTATTTCGGCCGTTATTGTTAATGTTTCATACATATTTTGGGCTGCCATGCCGGATGGTAATCTAGAATGGCCTGCTATGAAAACCGTATTCATTAGTCTACCACTCCTTGAACTATGCCTTTAAAACCTAATTTCCTAGAAATTTGTATAGCTGTTTCTTTTGATTTCAACTTTATTTTAGATAAATTATCTCCTTCAAAATAAGTAGACAATCCACTAATAGTAAGTGCGGCGATTACTCGATTTCGATAATCATAGATTGGATAAGAAATTCCAGTCGTATTTTCATCCTGCTCACTAACGCTATAGGAATAGCCTTCTATTTTTATTCGTTCAAGCTCTCGTAATAATAATTCCTTATTTATTCCACGAGCTATTACGCCATCATTTATTATTTTCTCTTGTTTCACTTTAGGTAAGTGGGCTAACAAAAGTTTAGGGCCAGAACCAATATAGAGTGGTGAGTTTTTACCAATCCTTGTGTGTAATCGAATTGCTTTTGAACTTTCCACCTTTTCAATATATGTTGCTTCATTATTATTAACAATAACTAAATGAACCGCCTCTAAGATTTTTTTGGCTAGCTGTTCCATATACGGGTATGCAACTCTTCTCACTTCTAATTGATCAGATACAAGCTGACCTAATTCTAGAAGTTTTAGTCCTAACCGATAGCGACTATCATGTTCATTTTCTTTTAATTTATATACATAATTCATTGATTCTAACGTAGTCAATAAACGATATGCTGTGGGCTTTGGAAGATTTGAACGCTCAGCTATTTCTTTGAGAGTAAGTTCATAATTATTCTCATCAAATAAATTTAGTAAATTAAGTGCTTTTCTAACACTTTGGTTCATCTTTATTCTCCCTTATTAGCAATTAGAAAAAGGAGAGGCAACCAGAGGATTCACCCTCTAGCAACCTCTATTTCCTTTAAGATTGAACAACGGAGTCTGTCTTTACAATAGATTCTTTGATTTCAACTCCACGTTTTGCCATCTCTTTAATGTAAACATCACCAGGTACACTTTGTTCTGGTGGGTATACTCCTTTTTTCGCTATCGTTCCATTTCCAATCATTTGTGCAACAACGGAGATCGTGTTTGCAGTCGCCCTTGCCATCGCAGTTACCTGATTCTTCCGGTCTTTAAAAGTTGCCATTTCATATTGATAGGATGTTTCTTCACCGTCTTTAATTCCAGAAACAACTACACGTAGTAGTACTGCATCATCACGGTCTCCTAGTTCCACAATTGGGTCAAGAACTTTGAGCAGGACATCTCTTGGTTTCACCTTTTGGCCATTTAAATCAATCTCATAATCATTTCTAGTTAAATTTAAATCTACTAGTAATTTAAATTTCTCGGCATGACCAGGATATCGAATTGTTTTATATTCTAATGTATCTATATTTGGAAAAGAAATGGATAATGTAGAAGTCCCACCAGATGTATGGAATGCTTCTAATGGCCCAAATTTTTCAAAATGTAGCCGCTCTACTTCTGATAAGGATGGAACTTCTTGTTTAACTCCATTTCGAATGATTAATGATGGATCTGTATAATGGTCAAATAATCCTTCCATAGAAAATACATGATAATATTCAAGTGGAGGCTCAGGTTTTACCGGAATTCCCCCAACATATAATTTAATTGATTTCAGTTCATCTAATTTGCTAGCTCCATAGCCTGATAGAATATTAATCATTCCAGGTGCTACACCAAGGTCTGGAATTAATGTTACTTTAGCAACTTCTGCATCCTCATGCATAGCTAATACCTTATCGGTAATGTGGCCAATATGGCCTCCTAAGTCGACTGAACTCACTCCAACTTGAATTGCGGTCTTTGCTACTATTTCATTAAAGGAGTAGAATAGTGCGTTAATTATTACATCATATTGGCGCATGAAATTAGCTAATTCTTGTTCATCAGATGCATTGACTTGATGAGCTGTTAACTTAGGTGAATTTAATTGATCAACAACTTGTTGGGCACGATTAAGATCAATGTCTGCTAAGCCAATTGCTGTTACCCCTTCACTTAACGTTAAATCACGCGCCGCTTCTTTTCCCATTAGTCCTGATCCTAGTACTCCGATTTTCATCGAATCACTCCTTTTAGTAAAATTTGTTTGCTTCCTTCAATTAGATTCATTTCAATAAAACTCTTTTAAATATGGTTAGTCTTCTTATGTTTATGAGTGACCGTTGCTCGCAGTTTTCTGCTCCAATGGGCACTCACTTCGCTTATGAGTGACCGTTGCTTCGAATTTTCTGCTCCAACGGGCACTCATCTCGCTTATGAGTGACCGTTGCTCCTAGTTTTCTGATCCAAACGGCTCTCATTTCGCTTATGAGTGACCGTTGCTTGCTAATTTCAACTCCAAACGGCACTCATCACACTTATGAGTGACCGTTGCTCCTAGTTTTCTGATCCAAACGGCTCTCATCTCGCTTATGAGTGACCGTTGCTTCGAGTTTTCTGCTCCAACGGGCACTCATCACACTTATGAGTGACCGTTACTACAAGTTTTCTGATCCAAACGGCTCTCATCACACTTATGAGTGACCGTTACTCGCAGTTTTCTGATCCAAACCGCACTCATCACACTTATGAGTGACCGTTACTCGCAGTTTTCCGCTCCAACCGGCACTCATCATCCTTATGAGTGACCGTTGCTACAGGTTTTCTGATCCAAACGGCTCTCATCTCGCTTATGAGTGACCGTTGCTACAAGTTTCCATCTCCAATGGGCACTCATCACACTTATGAGTGACCGTTACTACAAGTTTTCTGATCCAAACGGCACTCATCACCCTTATGAGTGACCGTTACTCGCAGTTTTCTGCTCCAACCGGCACTCATCTAACTTATGAGTGACCGTTACTCGCAGTTTTCCGCTCCAACCGGCACTCATCTAACTTATAAGTGACCGTTGCTTGCAAATTTCAACTCCAATGGTCACTCATAAACTGTGTCTTAATTATTATCAATTTGAGCACGTTGTAATTTGCCACTAAAGTCTACATAGACAGACTTCCATTCCGTAAATACATCTAGTGCTTGAACCCCTGAATCACGGTGACCGTTACCAGTACCTTTCGTTCCTCCAAATGGTAAATGGATTTCTGCTCCAGTCGTTCCTGCATTCACATAAACGATACCTGTATCTAGATCACGCTGTGCTCTGAATACACGGTTTACGTCTTTTGTAAAAATAGAACTTGATAAACCATACGTAACACTGTTATTTACTTCAATTGCTTCTTCAAAACTTTTCACAGGAATTAAAGAAACAACTGGTCCAAAAATTTCTTCTTGTGCAATACGCATCGAATCTTTTGCATCTGTGAATAATGTCGGTGCGAAGAAGTTACCACCTGTATGATCACCGTCTGTTAATTCATATCCACCAGCAAGAAGTTTTGCTCCTTCTTCTTTTCCAATTTCAATATATTTCTTGATTTTTTCAATACCAGCTTTATTAATAATTGGTCCTACCTTAATCGAAGAATCAAGTCCATTACCAATTGTTAGTTTTTCCATTTCAACTAATAGTCGTTCTTCCAATGCCTCTTTCACATCTTCATGGACAATTACACGACTACAAGCTGTACAACGTTGACCACTTGTTCCAAATGCACTCCATAAAATTCCTTCTACTGCAAGGTTCAAATCAGCATCGTCCATTACGATTACCGCATTCTTTCCACCCATCTCAAGTGAAACTTTCTTCAATTGGCGTCCACATTCTGCGGCAATATTTCTACCAACATCATTTGACCCAGTAAAGGAAATAACACGAATATCATCATGGTGAACCATGGCGTCTCCTACTTCTGATCCACTACCAAAGACAACATTGATGACTCCTTTTGGTAAGCCTGCTTCTTCAAATATTCTCGCTAATTCATAGGCCATAATAGGTGTTTCTGTTGCAGGTTTCCAAACTACTGCATTTCCTGCAACAATTGCAGGGAAGGACTTCCATGTTGCTATAGCAATTGGGAAGTTCCAAGGTGTAATTATTCCAACTACGCCAATTGGAGCTCGAACACTCATCGCAAACTTATCTCTTAACTCAGATGGTGTTGTTTGACCAAATAGTCGTCTCCCTTCGGCTGCCATGTAAAATGCCATATCAATACCTTCTTGCACTTCACCTCGAGCTTCATCAATGACTTTTCCATTCTCCATTGTTAGCAGCTGTGACAATTCTTCTTTTCTTTCTTTTAACAAGTAACCTACACGATATAGTACTTCCGCACGCTCTGGCGCAGGAACTTTAGCCCATTCTTTTTGTGCTTTTTTCGCAGCCTGAACTGCTGCTTCTACACTACTTGCATCTGATAATGGAACATCTAAAATTGCTTCACCTGTTGCCGGATTAATTACAGAGGTCGTTTTTTCAACATCAACCCATTCCCCATTAATAAAGTTTGCTAGTTTTTTTGTTTTAACTTCTACCATTTGTAAAAAACCTCCTATGATTATTAATTAAATAGATTTATAGTTTGGGGGACTGTCCCCTCAGTGATGATATTGTTGTTGATACAGAAATTTGTTCGACATCAGTAAGAATTTCAATTACTGTTGGTAAACCTACTTTTAACGCTTGACTAAAAGCATTTTTGAATTCTCCTATTGATTGTACGGTTATCCCTTGTGCTCCTACTGCGTTTGCGATTGCTGCAAATGAAACTTCCCCTAAGTCTGTACCTACGACTCTTCTTGGGTAATGGATTTCTTGATGCATTCGAATCGTTCCATAACTATTATTATTAAAAACTAATGCAATTACTGGAATATTTTCTCTCACTGCTGTTTCTAATTCTTGTACGGTCATCATAAAACCACCATCTCCGGAAAGAGAAACAACTGTTTTATCTGGTGAACCTAATTTAGCACCTATTGCTGCTGGCAATCCGTAACCCATTGCACCTGATGTTGGCCCGACATACGTATGTTTCTCAATAAATGGATAAAACGCATGGAGCCATCCTGCAAAGTTACCTGCATCGTTGGTAAGGAGTGCACTTGTTGGCAACATATCTACCATTGCTTTTATAATCTGCTTATTGATTACATCATCCTCACTTACTACTAACCGACTAGTAGACTCATAGCGAAGGTGTCCAGTCTCAGCCCATTGTGGCCAAGAGCCATGTAATTTTATCTCAGCAAAAGCATCTAATGCCTTATCCATATCTGCAATGATAGCTAAGTCTGGAGGATATACTTTACCAATCACTTCTGACTCGATATCTACATGAATGAGTGTTTGATCATTCGTTAATAATGTATAATCTTGTGTCGTTACTTCAGACAATCTCGTTCCAAGTGCTAAAATAACGTCCGCCTCTTTCACTGTTTCGAGAATCGGTTTAGGAGTTCCTAATCCTAGATGACCTGCATACAAATAATGGCGATTAGGAAACACATCATGACGACGGAAAGCAGCCATTACCGGAATTTGTAGTTGCTCGGCAAAAGCAATTAACTTCTCTTCTGCTTGGGCGAGTTTGACACCACCTCCAGCAATGATGAGTGGTTGTTTCGCTTGTTCTAATATCTTTTCCACCTTTAAGACTTCTTCATTGGAGGGAGCTGGTTTAGGAATCGTTATTTCCGGACCAAAATACATTTCCGCTTCCACAGGTAATACATCCTCCGGCAAAGAAACAACTACAGGACCTGGTCTACCCGACCTAGCGATTCGAAATGCCCTTCCTACTAGTTCAGGCATTCGTTCCGCATCCTTTACTTCTACAGCCCATTTAGTAATCGGTTTGAAAAATTGGTCTAAATCAACTTCTTGAAACCCTTCCCTCCCACGGAACTTACTATGTACTTGCCCCAAGAAAACAACCATCGGAGTAGAATCTTGATAAGCAGTGTGTACTCCAATTGAGAGATTTGCTGCACCGACACCCCTAGTTGCAAGAACAACTCCTGGCTTCAACGAACTCTTCGCATAACCTTCAGCCATAAAGGCTGCTCCACCTTCATGCCTTGCGGAAACCACATCAACCGTTTCTTCATCGTAAAGAGCATCTAAGAGTGGTAAATAACTCTCTCCAGGTACACAAAAAACTTTATCGATGCCTTCTCTTTTGATACATTTAACAATTGCTTCCGCAGCAGTCATCATAGTTAAAACTTTTGTATTCATTAGGAACTCACTCCCTTGCTTGTAAACTCTTTTATTCTCCTAATTACCTCGTCAATACGATCTAATTGTACGGATAAGGAGATACGAATATATCCTTCACCTGATGGACCAAAGGCTGTACCTGGAGTAACAATGACACCTACATCTTCTAATAACCTCTCTGAAAACTCAGCTGATGTATATCCTTTTGGGATTTTCGACCATATAAAGATGGACCCTCTTGGTTTTTCTACTTCTAAACCAGCTTCTATTAATCCCTGATACATTCGTTCCATTCTTTCTTTAAATATTTCACCATGTTTTTTCACATCGGATAAATCACTACGTAATGCATGTGCAGCTGCTATTTGGATTGGGAGAAATTGGCTTGTGTCAATATTACTTTTTAATGTATGAAGTGCCTTAATTAACTCTTTATTTCCAACTACATATCCAATACGCCAACCAGTCATATTAAAACTTTTAGATAGTGATCCAAATTCCACAGCTACTTCTTTTGCATTTGGTACTTGTAAAATACTAGGTGACTTATACCCATCGAATGTCACTAAGTCATAAGCTGCATCATGCACTACAGCAATTCCATTTTCTTTTGCAAATGTAACCGTTTCCAAAAATGTGTTTAATTCGACTGTGGCTGCTGTTGGATTACCTGGATAATTAAGAAACAATAACTTGGCGGCTTTTTTATTTTCTTCTTTGATTTGATTGTATAGTGGGACATAACCATTATCCGCATCAAGCGGAAAATAGACACTATGTCCACCTGCTAAGTGGGTCGCAGTTTGATAAACAGGATAACCTGGGTCTGGGATGAGTACGGTATCACCTGGATTAATACACGCTTGAATAAGATTCGCTATCCCTTCTTTTGAACCAATTAGCGTTAATATTTCAGAATTCGGGTCTAACTCAACTCCATAATGATGCTTATAAAAATATGCGACAGCTTCTCTAAAATCTTTACATCCATCATATGAAGAATATCGGTGATTTTTTGGCAATTGTACTTCTTCACAAAGTTTATCAATGATAAACTTTGGAGTCGGTAAATCTGGTGCGCCAATTCCTAAGTCAATTACATCCATACCTTTTGCTTGTAATTCTTCTTTTCGCTTATTAAGCCTTGAGAATAAATACGGTGGTAAATCTTTGACTTTATCCGACACATACATCGTTTCCACTCATCCTCCCATTTCAATATACGAAATGCCATTTCATATATCTGACAACAGTATAATCCTATTAACTAATTTTTTCAATTATTATTAAAAAATAAAATATTTTTGATACAATGAAATAGTAAGCGCTTACTTTTAATGGAGGTGACAAAATGATTGTAAATAAAGAATATGCCCTATCATTGGATAAGGAAGATCCAATTAGTCATTTTCGAGAAGAGTTTTATGTTTCTGATGAAATTATCTATTTGGACGGTAACTCATTAGGGCTCTTGTCTAAACGTTCAGAGAAGGCAGTTCTCACACTTCTTGACTCGTGGAAAAAATATGCCATAGATGGGTGGACAGAAGGAAACAACCCTTGGTTTTATTTATCAGAAGAAATGGGAAAACAATTTGCTTCTCTAGTAGGAGCAACAGACAAGGAACTAATTGCAACTGGTTCTACAACAACTAATCTACATCAATTACTTGCAACATTTTATAAACCAAAAGGAAATAAAACAAAAATTCTTGCCGATGAATTGAATTTCCCATCTGATATTTACGCAATAAAAAGTCATTTGCAATTACATGGCTTATCCCCTGAAGACCATCTTGTTACGGTTAAAAGTAGAGATGGCCATACATTAAGAACGGAAGATATTATTTCGCAGATGACCGATGAGATAGCATTAATTATTCTTCCAAGTGTTCTATATCGAAGTGGCCAAATTTTAGACATGAGTGCTATTACGACCGCTGCACATGAAAGAGATATTGTCATCGGCTTTGACTTATGCCATTCTATTGGCTCTGTCCCACATGATTTATCAAATTGGAAGGTAGATTTTGCTTTTTGGTGTACATATAAACATTTAAATGGTGGTCCAGGTAGTGTGGGAGGTATTTATGTAAATGAAAAACATTTAGGAAAAGAGCCTGGGCTTTCTGGATGGTTTAGTTCAGCCAAAGATAAACAATTTGATTTAGAATATGAACTTACTCCAGCTCTAACAGCTGGGGCCTACCAAATTGGTACACCGCATATACTTAGCTTAGCCCCACTCATTGGATCATTAGAAATATTTAACGAGGCTAGGATCGAAACCATTCGAAAAAAATCACTACAGTTAACGGATTATTTAATTCGTTTAATTGAGGCTGAGCTGACAGAGTACACTTTTGAGATCACAACTCCAAAAGAAGCTCACGCAAGGGGCGGTCATATATATCTCACCCACCAAAATGCTGCAAGTATTTGTAAAGCTTTAAAGTCAAATGGAGTCATTCCTGATTTTAGGAATCCTAATGGAATACGCTTAGCACCAGTGGCTCTTTATAATACTTTTGAAGAAGTATGGAAAACCGTTCAAATTTTAAAAAGGATAATGGAAGAAGAACAATATAAAAAATATGATAATACAAGAGGAGTTATTGCTTAATGACAAAATGGATTGATATTACCCAAGCCCTAACGAACGATATGGCTCATTGGCCTGGTGACCGACCATTTACTTTTGAAGTAGCTGCCACAAAAGAACAAACGGGTTCTGCAAATGTTGGAAAAATAACGACGAGTGTCCATATGGGTACCCATGTCGATGCTCCATTTCACTTTTCTAATGATGGCGATACAATAGATAAAATACCAATCGAAACATATATTGGAGAGGCAAAAGTGATTGACGTTAGTAAGTATGATTCGATCACTCCCAATGTGTTAGAACAATTTCAATTAGACGGGGTGAAAAGACTATTACTTCGAACTTCACTACCAAATAATCCTAAATATTTCCCTGAGGAGATTCCATTTCTAGATCCCTCAATTGCACCGTACTTAAGTGAACTAGGGATTTTACTTTTAGGAGTAGATATGCCGTCTGTCGACCCAATTACTAGTAAAACATTAGATACACATCACGCCCTACACAAGCATGGAATCTATATCCTTGAAAATCTAATGCTCGACCATATTGACATTGGGAATTATGAATTAATTGCTCTTCCACTAAAAATAGTTGGTGCGGATGGTAGCCCTGTTCGTGCAGTATTGCGTCCAATTAAGGAGGATGAATAATGGCTGAGGATTTCAATGAATCATCTTATTCAAAAGACGGAGCGCATACTGATTTTAAAGAGAAAATGACTTATGGAGATTATTTACAGTTAGAAACATTATTAGACAGTCAAAAACGTCTTTCTAACCATCATGATGAAATGCTTTTTATTATTATTCATCAAACAAGTGAACTATGGTTAAAATTAATGATTCATGAAATTGAAGCTGCAACAGAGGCCATTGCAAAGGGAGATTTTCAGAGTGCCTTTAAAATGCTAGCTAGAGTAAGCAAAATTCAATCTCAAATTATTCAAGCCTGGGACGTACTATCAACCTTAACACCTTCAGAGTATATGGAGTTCCGCAATTTCTTAGGAAATGCATCCGGATTTCAGTCTTATCAATATCGATTAGTAGAATTTGTATTAGGTTATAAGACACCACATATTATTAAGATTTATGAAAAAGATCCTAATCTCCATACTCGATTGAAGAAGGCATATGATTCACCAGGACTGTATGATATTTCCATACTAGCATTATCTAGGCATGGATTTCCTATAAACAACCATATACTAGAACGCGACTTCACGAAGAAGTATGAACAAGACCCTTCTGTTGCAAATGCATGGCTCCAAGTTTACCGTAAAAAAGAGATGTACTGGGACCTCTATCAATTAGCTGAAAAGCTAGTTGATATTGAAGATTGGTTCCAACAATGGAGATTCCGTCATATGAAAACAGTCGAACGGATTATTGGTCACAAAGCAGGTACTGGTGGTACATCAGGTGTTGGTTACTTAAAACACGTATTAGATCACTACTTTTTCCCTGAATTATGGGAAATAAGAACGCAATTATAATAAAAAACTTAGAGGAAGCCCTCTAAGTTTTTTTATTAGTTATTACCTTTTCCGTTATTTCCTTGTCCCTTACCATTGTTTCCATTATTTCCTTTGCCGTTGTTGCCATTATTACCTTTGTTTTCTTTATGTTTGTTTCTCTCGGCTTTTTCTGCTTTCTTCTCAGCCTTTTCTAATGCCTTTTCAGCTTTCTTTTCTACTTTTTCTGAAGCTTTATTTTCTTTTTTATTAGAGTCTTTTTTCACTTCTACTATTTTTAAATCTTTTGCATCCTTTTCTATTTCCGATTCTTTATCTGTTACTGGTGGTTGAACTGTAAATGTTGCTTTTTCTTCTGAGCTCTCTTTTGCTTTATCTTTTTCCTCTAGTTCAACTGGCTCTTCCTGCTTAGCTACTTTATTTGAACGTTTTTCAATTTTTTCCGCTAATTTAGCAAAGGATTTCTCGATATTTTTCATAATCGCTGCTTGTGCTTTAGGATTGTCTACTTTAGCTAATACAGCTGATAATGCATTAATATTATTCGCTAGTTTAACCTTAACTTTTTCTCCCTCTTCTGTATCCTCTTTTTCCGCTTCTTCCTCTACTACTTCGTCAGTTTCTTCAACTACGACTTCATCAGTTTCTTCTGTACCTTCTTCATTTGTATTACTTTCTTCCGTTACTATTTCGTTACCTTCTTCTTTATTATTTGTATCATCTTCATTATTTGCTGATTCCTCTTCAACCTTTAGTTCTGCCTCTTCTTGCAACTCTAATGCTTTTTGAAGTAATTCACTAGCTTTTTCGTATTCTCCTTGTTGGATTAAAGCATTTGCTTCACCAATTCGTTCAGCAGCAAGCTCTGCCAGTAATTGACCTTTTTTATAATCATTAAATGTTAATGCTAATTGGATTTTTTCTTGAATTACTTTTACAAAATAGAAAAAGTCTCCAGGAATTAGGCCAACTTCAACCTCTTCCATTGCTTCTTCTTCGTTATTTTCAGTATTAGTGCTTTCGTCTGTAACTTCATTATCTTCATTTGTTTCTACATTTTCTTCTTCCTGAGAAAGTGTAGTTTCATCCTGTGGTGCTGTAATAACTAGTCCCTCATCGTTCTCCTCTGCAAATACAGCAGTTACTCCTGATGTTAAGACCGTTGAGACTAGTACTGTACTAGTTACTAATACAGTTATCTTCTTTGATAATTTCATTTATTGTTCCTCCTCGAACTGTATATATTATTATTTGCGTTATATATTTCGAGGGGTATGAGAATTTATATGTCCCTTTTTGTAGAAAAAATAAAAATGCGAGAATAAATTAATTATCCTCGCAACACAGTTACCTATTTCTGCTTATAAATCTTCTAAAATCCTGAAAACTACTTGATATTTTTCCTCATCAAACAATTCGGCAATATGCACTTTTTTTCCATGGCCAAATACGACTTCTGTCCCAGACATTGCAACTACCATTGCTTTTGTATTTGTTTCCACATCCAAAAATACATCCCCTACTACTGGTTTTACTATATCTTCATCACTATCCATTAAATAAGAGATACTCTCATCTTGGATTTGTTGTTCTTCAGGGACTAAATTCTTATCATAATAGGCAATTTCTTGACTTGCTTCTGCCTTTCCTGGGACCATGACAACATATTCGTGATGTTTTACTCCATTATCCCTTGTCGTTACTACGTTCCCATCCTCTACACTAGCAACTTTCTCAATGGAATTTAATGAATAATGATCCAAAAAGTCAGGCGCTGGTTTCGTAATTAATATATAATCACCTGGATTTGGTCGCCTATTCTCATCTATCGTATACCGTTTTCCGTAGAAAATAAATGTATCATTATGTTTAGGCTTATATAATGTAATCTCGTTTGCACTCGTTAATACTTGCTTCATATCCTTCATTCTATATAAATGGACTGACTTCTTGAACATATGTTTAACAGTATATACTTTATGTAATTCATTTTGATAAAAAACAAACTGACCTTTCCGAACCTGATAGAGCTTCACCGAACAGCCTCCTAGGAAAAGAATAATAATTATTCTTTAGCTTTTGTAAGAAACCCTGGATTTAAACATATTTCATAAAACTTTATCTCACATTCTTATCCATATGAGCAAAAAGCTGATTCGTATCTACCTTTCCTACAATTCGTTTTAACTGTAATGAATCACCTTGTAGCCATTTTTTAAAATTAATGATGACTGGTTCCCTGTCGCCACCGAGTGCAAACCATGCTTTCTGTTCCTTTGGAAAATATGCTGACGTATGAATTGTCCCAGCCCAATTTTTATATTGATCTGAAAAAACACCTTTATCAGAGTCATTCATCATTCGAAATGCATCATAAGCATTCATTACATTCTCTTTGTGAGCATTTATGGCATCCATTCTTTTAAATGAATCATCTAGGTGGTATCTGTTTTCATGTTTCATTAATTCAAAATGATTCGTACAAACGTTTGAACTACGAACTTCTACTCCACGAGGTGTTGCTTCAACTATGTAAGTATCTCCTAATTGATCAAGGACAACATAACTAAACGAATGACGATGAGGAATTTCTTTTAACATTTGAATGGCTTCTTCAACAGTAGCGCAGTTCTCCAAGACCATTCTTCCAATCATATTACAAATAAATCCATCTCCAGGTTTCTTTCGATGCATGAAGTTATACCCCATCACCAACCCTTTTTCGTTCATCCCATCCATTCTTCCTGTAATACGTTGACTTGGACCTATGATTGCATAGCCTTGATCTGTTGGTTGATAAAGTGTATATCTACCTTCATATGTTTTTGGATGATAGTCATAGTTACGAATCATATAATCTGTATCTGTAAAAATGGAACAACCACTTCGCATATAGTGAAGACGATATCCGCCAAATTCTCGTAATACTTCTTGCATATCCCATTTCAGAGCATCTTGTAATCCAAGTAATTCTTCCCAAATTGCAGGTGCAAACGGCTCAATTACATTTTTTACTTCTTCTTCTTTAATAATGAAATGGGCCCTGCGTAATTTCCAAATCCGTCTTCGATTTTCGATTAATAATGTATCTTTTAAGCGTTCTCCTTGCATAAATCCGAAGTCATAATGAGATCCTCTAAATTGAATAACGTCACTGTAGATTTGTTTCATTCGAATCAGTCCTTTATAGAATAGGATTGGGACAAAAGCTTTTCTAATTAGTAAGAACCGAATTATACGATTTGGGTGCAACTTACCCGCTCCGGGAATATACTTCGCTTTCACTTCCAGTACCGGGGCGACATCTGCTCGGAAAAACCATCGCAGTGTCTACCTCGCCGCGGGCGGCTGGTGAGCCAGGCTACTACTTGAATAAGCTTCCTTGCTGCCTTGCACCGAGGAAGCTTTCTTCGTAGCGTTACTTGCAGACGCAGGTGCATCTGTGGGGTCTCACCTAAGCCTATCCTCCCGCAGGACAAGGAACGCTTCGACAGCGACACATCGCACGCAGAAAAAAGTGATATTCTTTTTTCAAGGAGTCTACGTATATTCCCGGAGCTAATAATGCTTATTGTTCTTCTTTTAGGTCTTACATTTAATTTTGTCTCATCCTTGTCATTATTCTTTACATATTCTCAAATTCTTCTACTAACAAGGATAATTCTTCCCATCTTTCCATTTTCGCATCGAGTTGTTCGTTTACTTTTTGTTGTTCTGCGAAGAGGGATTGTACTTTTTCAGAATCACTTCCTGCAGCTGCGATTGCTTCTTCTAATTCTGCAACTTTATCTTCCAGTGCTGCAATCTGGTCTTCAATTTCATTCCATTCTTTTTGTTCCATATAAGATAATTTTTTCTTTTGTTTAGGCTTTTGTTCTTCTTTTTGTACTTTTATGGATTTCTTTTCGACTGGTTGTTGTGAGGATCTAAACTCGCTGTAATTACCGAAGAATGGATTAATTTGACCATTTCCTTCAAACACGAATAATTTATCTACAACCCGGTCTAAGAAATATCGATCATGGGAAACAGTGATGACTACCCCCGGAAAATGATCTAAATATTCTTCTAACACACTTAATGTTTGTGTATCTAAATCATTTGTTGGTTCATCAAGAAATAGAACATTCGGCTCTGTCATTAACACTTTTAATAGATAAAGACGCCTTCTTTCCCCACCAGAAAGTTTGCGGATATAGTTATATTGTTCATATCGAGGAAACAGAAAACGCTCAAGCATTTGTTCAGCAGTAATAACATCTCCATCTATCGTATAGATTATTTCTGCAACCTCTTTTATATAATCAATTACTCTTTTTTCACCATCTAATTCTTCATCACCTTGCGTGTAATAACCAATTTTTACTGTTTCCCCAATGGTTACTTCGCCACTATCTGGTTGTAAACGTTTCGCCATAATATTTAACAAAGTTGTTTTTCCAGTTCCATTGGCTCCTACAATCCCAATCCTATCACCAGGAATAATTAACTGACTAAAATCTTGAATAAGCTGTCGACCTTCGAATGCTTTCGAAATATGTTCTAATTCCAATACTTTTTTGCCAAGACGTGTAGACCCAATTTGAAACTCTACTTGTTTTGATCCTGTTTGGAAGGTTTTCTCTTTTAATTCATGTACTCGATCTATTCTTGCTTTTTGTTTTGTTGTTCTTGCTTTCACACCTGCTTTTAACCATGCTAACTCTCTTTTCAATGTGTTTGCATGCTTCTGTTCATTACTTCGCTCTAGTTCCTCTCGCTCGGCCTTTTTCTCAAGAAAGACTTCATAGTTTCCTTCATAGATATAGAGATTTCCTTTATCTAATTCAAAAATTTTATTTGTCACTCGATTTAAGAAATATCGATCGTGAGTAACGAGTAATAATGCGCCTTTAAAACTTTGTAAATACTTTTCCAACCACTCAACTGTTTCGTTATCCAAATGGTTCGTTGGTTCATCCAGTATTAATAGATCTGCAGGTTGAATTAACGCTTTAGCTATAGCAATTCGTTTACGCTGACCACCCGATAATTCGGTTACACTTTTATTAAAATCGGTAATACCTAATTTTGTTAGAATGGTTTTTGCAGCTGTATTTGCTTCCCAAGCTTCATGCTCATCCATCTTTTGTTGTACTTTTATTAACGCCTCTTGAATCTTTGTATTTTCTGGATCCGCAGATAGCTTTTGTAGGGTGCTTTCATATTCTCGCATTACCTTCATTATTGTTGCTTCACCATAGTAAATTTGCTCAATTACAGATAAGTTTGGATCTAATTCAACTTCTTGCGGTAAATACTCAATGCGATATTCTTTTGGAAATTGAACCGTACCACTTTCCGCTGAGTCCAAGCCTGCAATTACTTTTAGGAAACTAGATTTCCCTGTCCCATTCACACCTATTAAACCAATCCGGTCCTCATTAGTTATCGTACAGCTTATATCTTTAAATAGAATTTTATCTCCATAAGATTTATGTAAATTTTCAATTGTTAACATAACTAGTCCTTCCTTAACAACTTAACGTTAATTTGAATTCTTGCGCTGACTAATAAATTGCTTCACCAATAAAACAATTAATAACAGTAACCATGATGTAACTACGTAAAATATCATCTTACTTAATTGGTCCATCTCGTCTAAGAAGAAGACCATCCCTGTCCAAACAAATGCTATAATAATAATTTGATAAATTAAAGGTTTCATGTCTATATCCTCCTGTAAAATCTCCTACATATCAGTTTACATTACCAATACGTTTTTTACCATTTGTCTGCAATGCAAAAAACAATGTAAACTTTGTAAATATCCATATATAATCGTACATAATAGAAGTACCGAATTTTATTATTGGGGGGAAACAGATGGTATTACAAAAAGGGAAAAATAACTGTATTACTGATGTCGAAGGGGTTCTAGTTGGTCATAAAACACTCTATGAAAAATTAAATGAGGAAGACACTATTTGTACTGGAGTGACCGCTATCCTTCCACACCCTAGAAATCTTTTCTATGAAAAGGTTAGAGCTGCAAGCTACGTCATAAATGGTTATGGTAAAACAAGTGGCCTTGTTCAAGTTGACGAACTGGGGTTAATTGAATCACCGATAATGTTAACGAATACATTAAGTGTAGGTCCAGTACTTGAAGGTACTGTTTCCTATATGTTAGAACAAAACAAAGAACTAGGAGATTCAGCAGGGACATTGAATGTCGTTGTCGGAGAATGTAATGATGGCCATTTAAACTCAATGAGGTTACAATCTATCAAACCAGACCATGCAATAGAAGCAATTAACAACGCCAAAAGTAAACCGACCGAACAAGGAGCTATTGGAGCAGGTAAAGGGATGATTTGTTTCGGATATAAAGGTGGCATTGGTACTGCATCAAGAGTTGTAACAGCGAAGGAAAAATATACAGTTGGTTGCTTAGTATTAAGTAATTTTGGCAATAGTGAGGATGCTTTATTTGCAAACTTTGTCGAGAAAAAGAAAAATCCTAACAGTACGGACGGATCGATTATGATGATCATCGCAACAGATGCACCAGTCTATGATAGGCAATTAAAACGATTAGCAAAACGTACAGCTGCTGGATTAGGGAGAGTGGGTAGTCATATGGCCAATGGCAGTGGTGATATTGCCATTGCTTTTTCCACAGCGAATACATTTAGCCATAATGCAAATGGCCATCTAGATTCAATCACTTATTTACGAGATGACGATAAAGCTATGAGCCAACTATTCCAAGCAGTAGCAGAAGTAACAGAAGAAGCAATAATTAATTCCTTAATCCACGCAGATACTACGATAGGTCAGAAAGGAAGAGTTATAGAAAAAGCACCACTATAAATGTGGTGCTTCTCTCCTCTTTTGTTACGTTCTACTTTGATTTGGAGTAGAATGGTTTTGGAACATCTGCTCGAAACAACATCAACTGATTTGTTACCGGGTGATGGAAAGATAATATTTTTGCATGTAAACCAAGTCTACCAATCTCATTCGTTTTTGCACCATATTTTTTGTCACCAACTACTGGATGACCTAAATCACTCATATGGACACGAATTTGATTTTTCCGTCCTGTCTCTAGTTGTAGCTCTACTAAAGAAAACTTATCGTTATGTTGAATACGTTTAAAGTGAGTGATAGCCAATTGACCATTCTTGTCCTGGACAGAATACATGTGATGTGTTTTACTTTCCTTTAACCAGGATTTGACCATTCCTTCTCGTTGTTCTAGTTTCCCTTCCACAAGTGCTACATACGTTCTTTCCTTCACAAGTTCTTTCCAGTTATCTTGTAGTTTTCGCTTCACCTTTTCACTCTTCGCGAACATCATCACACCTGAAGTTTCCTTATCTAATCGATGAACGACAAATACTCGATTTCTAAGATCTTGGCGTCGGACATGTTCCATTAACTGGTGTAAGGCAGTCCGATGTTTTTCTTTTTCTGTTGCAATAGATAAAAGGCCTGCATCTTTATTAATTACAATAATATCTTTATCTTCGTACAGAATTTCCATGCCGATTAGTACATTTTCTCTAACGGCAACCTTATTTTTTAACACGCTTACGCTCTGACCTGGTCGTAGGGGATAATTGTGTTTGGTCACTATATGGTCATCTACTTTCACCTGACCACGTGTAAGTATGGACTTTACTGAATTTCTACTCCGATTAGACATCTGGCTTAATAAAAATGGCAACAATTCATCTGATTTAGTAATTTTAAAATTTAACGTATCGTTCTTTTGTGTTGGCCTTTTGTTATATGACATGTTAATTTACTCCTAATCTTCGTCTTTTACGTCGATATCCTCTGGAATTGGTTCATTCAAATACTCTTGAATCATTAATTTATATTTCTCCACTTGTTCAAAGTGTGTTGTAAATTGACTTTTGTTTACTAGGTACTGCTCTCCATCATGAATTGCTCGAATCCTGCCTTGTAATACGAGAGATTTCACTTTCGCTTCATTCATGGATAAATATTCTGCTAACTCCGGAATTGTTACATACATGAAGAACACCATCCTTTTTGAACTTTGAAAGTAATCTTTTTACTATAATTTCCTGATAAGGAAATATTAAAACTACATAAAGGAGATTATACACTAATAAAGTATTTATTAAAAACTAATATTAAACAATAAAAAAAGAGCTGTGACAAAAACTACCTTTAATGTAGTTTTTGTCACAGCTCTTTCAAATTTAAATATTAAGCCCTCTGTCTATACTCTAGAAATTCTCCCTTTGGTACATTCAATGCATTACAAAGTGTGTCTATTGGATAATGTTTTTCTAAGGTTCGAATTGCTTGGTATTTTTCTTCTTCGCCATCTAAAAGAAAATTCAGACAAGTTTTTAAAGCCTCAACCTCTATTTTTAATTCTTCGACTTGTTTTTCGACTTGTAATAGTTTACTTTCTTCTACTTTTTCGAATGACCTATCAAAAGCATGTGGACCTTCTTTTTTATATTTTTTGATCCATTCATACACATTATCCCGATGGCGTATTCCTAAGTCTTTTATTACATCTTGTACAGGTCGATCTTCTTCTAGAACTAATCTTACTGCCTCTAATTTTGTCTGTTTGCTATACCTACTATATAGTTGCTTTTGTTTTTTCAAAGCCCCATCTCCCCTGCTGCCCTAATAAAGTGAAGATAAGCTTATCATACAATATAGTGCATTACACTATCATTACAAAATTAGGATTTTCTCCCTAATAACTAGTAAAAAAGTACAAAAACTTATTCTAAGTTAATTTTCTTCCAATTAAACAATTTACCTGGATCAACTTTTCTACCTGCAGCATAATCTTCATGACCAATGATATGAAATCTGTCATGCCGAATACTCGGGTAACGATTTATTAAGTCCGCTATTAAAATTTGAAGAGATTTATATTGTTTTTCCGTAAAGCCAATATGTTGTGGATTTATTGAATCAAATATTTTTTCTGGTATGAATGTCGTCATTTCCTCTTTCGTCCCGATTCCCATTATCTCAATCCCAATCGAAAAGTCATTCATTGAATGGTCAATAAATGGAGCTTGGGGTAAACTACTTCTCCCCGCATGATAAGCGACACGGTCATCCGATACGAATTGGAATATAGTCCCTTCTCTGTCTATGACATAATGAGTAGAAAGGCCATATTCCAACAATAATAAATAAATATCAGTTATGTTATACGGTGACTCAGGCTTAGCAACAATATTACTAATCGAATGGATTACAATATGAGTAATATTCTCTGTTCTCGGTTCCGAGTTTAAAATTGGCAATAAAAATTCATGACTTTGTATTACATGATCATTTCCTTTTTCCTCGACTGCATTCATCGTAGGCATCAATAGTAAACTCAATATCAACATACTAAGCATTAGTACCACTCCACTCTTATAGGTAATGATGTAACAAAGATTTCTTTTGTGATTCACTTTCAAAAGGCGTACAATGTTCAGGAGGAAAGGAGATTTACAATGAACATTAACTATCCACTACCAGATGAAATAATACGTATTTTACAAGAAAATAGAAACAAAACGAATAAATACCAACATCTTATCCGTCCAGGTGGATATATGCCACCACATATCGATTTACTTATAGATGCAATCACAGCACTTAGTCTAGGTAAGAACATACTCCTTAAAGGACCAACTGGTGCAGGGAAAACAAAATTTGCAGAGACTCTATCCAACTTGTTTCAGCAACCTATGTTTAGTGTGAACTGCTCTGTTGATTTAGATGCAGAAAGCTTGTTAGGATTTAAAACATTATCCTATCAAGGAGAGAAACAAATGATAGAGTTCGTTCCAGGTCCTGTGATTAATGCGATGACTAATGGTACTTTCTTATATATTGATGAAGTAAATATGGCTAAACCAGAAACATTACCATTAATTAATGGTGTGCTTGATTACCGTAGAACAATTACTAACCCTTTTACAAATGAGATTATTACTGCTAGTGAGGGATTCGGAGTTATTGCTGCAATAAATGAAGGCTATATTGGAACCGTTCCATTAAATGAAGCATTAAAAAACCGCTTTATCGTACTTGAAATTCCTTATATAGAAGGAGCACAACTAAAACAATTAATCGAAACAAACTCAAAATTAAATGACGAAACACTAACTAATTACTTTGTGAAACTATCTTCCGATTTAATTGAAGCTGTTACGCAAGGAAAATTATCAGAAGATGCGGCATC
This sequence comes from Ornithinibacillus halotolerans, assembly GCF_014637405.1. Classification (GTDB taxonomy): domain Bacteria; phylum Bacillota; class Bacilli; order Bacillales; family Amphibacillaceae; genus Ornithinibacillus; species Ornithinibacillus halotolerans. Next base: position 32,089 of record NZ_BMEY01000023.1, on the reverse strand, counting down.
CATTCGGGCATTATTAGATGCATGTGACTTATCCGTGTATATTCCTCCAAAGCGAGCAGTTTTACGTGCCATTGTTGATAAGTTAGATGAAGATCGGGAAAAAGAATTTGTATTAAATTTAGCCGAGACTTATTTTTAGGAGAATTTTTCCTACTAGATCAGTTTAGTTAGGAGGAATAACAATGAAAGTTTTTAATGATGCAAGAGTTGATACAGGAGTTTTTCTTCAACTACAAGACCTTGCTACTGTTCTATCGGGAATTCGCGACTTAAAATTTGAATATAATTTTGGTTCACTTGTTGACCTTATTGAAAATAAACTTACCGCAAGTAGATTTTGGGATAATACGAATGATGCAATAAAGGAACCTGGTTTAAAAACGGATGTCTACTTACGAGCAATTGGTACGATGAGATATTCCAGTATTCCGGTGATGAAATCTTTTTTACCAACAATTTCTGAAACCGGTGTACCTAATTTTGCCCATGCCTTATTCACTCTTTTAGAGGATCTTCGGTTAGAAGAGATTATTAAACATCAACGTCCGGGAACCTTCCGAGCATTCTCAATTCGACGACAAGCTTATCGGCACTTTTTTAGCTCCCAATTAGTTGTTAATGCAACAAGGAACTTTCCATTAGATGAACTTTTTTGCTTAATTTACTTACAATTGACAGCGGAAAGCCCTGATCCAACTTTTCCTAAAGCAAATGAAAAACAGATTGAGAAGTTAGAGGAAATTAGACCTTTTCTATTTTCTTTATTTGAGGCAAAGGATACACGTGAGATAGCGAATATCGCGGAACAAATTATTTATCGAACAAACGATTATAAAGACACCATTAATGAATATTTTGTTTTTCCAATTAATCACATTGAACAATATGAGAAAAACACGTTATTTGATGAACTCACTAGGACAGACCCCCTTGCAAATAAAGATATGCAAGATTTTGATAAGGATAAAAGTGAATACTTTGATCAAGAATTCTCTACTTGGCATCGAGAAAACAAAAACGAAAACCGCAGACAGAACTTTCTTCAATTTGAACTAGAGCAAGGTACAAACACTAGCATGTTAGGTGGTGGTGCTCGGGAAACAGAAGAAGGTGACCAAGCAGTTGCCTCCATTCAAGGTGCGAGTGGTCAAAGTAAACAAAATGATTATTCAAAAATGGAAGCATTGGAAAAAGACAATTCATCCCGTTCTGGAGGCAATGCGGATGAATTCGGAGAAGATAATAAAGATGCAGTAATAATAGAGAAATTGGCAAAAGTTCCTACAAAAGAAGATATTTTGACATACGAAGGGTACGTACATGATATTGAAGCATACAAACGGAAATTAGCAAAAACGATTGAAAAAACTATTGAGCATAAGAAAAATGAACCAAGAAGTGATCTTGTATTTGGCCGCTTATCAAAAAAACTATTACCAATTGTATTAGACGAAAACCCAAGAGTATTTTATAAGAAAAATGAGGATTCTAACGAATTTGATGCTATATTTACTCTATTAGTTGACTGCTCTGCATCGATGCACAATAAAATGGATGAAACAAAACGAGGCATTGTGCTTTTCCATGAAGTGCTAAAACATTTACATATCCCGCATTCCATAATTGGATTTTGGGAAGATGCAAATGAAGTAACAAAAGATTATCAACCAAACTATTTCCATCGCATTCATTCTTTTTCAGATTCACTTTACCAGCAAAATGGACCAAAAATTATGCAACTAGAACCAGAAGAAGATAATCGGGATGGATTTAGTATACGAGTAATTACTAAAGAACTGGAAGCAAGAAGAGAGAAGCATAAATTTCTATTAGTTTTCTCAGATGGCGAGCCTGCTGCTGCTAACTATGACCAAAATGGGGTTGTTGATACAAACCTTGCTGTTTCTGATGCACGTAAAAAAGGAATTGAAGTGATTGGGATGTTTCTAGCGAATGGAGAAATTGAAGAGCGAGAAGATTCTATCATGCAAAATATTTATGGTAAAGAACGAGTAATGATTCCAAGTGTAGCTCAATTACCAGAACATTTTGCACCACTTCTGAAGAAATTGTTATTGAAGACGATTTAATACCAATTAAAAATTTGAAAAGATAAAAAGACGAAATTTATTTTCGTCTTTTTAATTTTAGTTAGATATGATGTTTTACATAAAAAATTCACTTGGATATTCAACAATTCCATCCGCTTCGTGAAGCGCATTGTCACTAAGTTCAATTGCCATAAACGCTTCCTCTGCCACTTCAAAAGGTGCTTTAATTCCCCATTTAGCCGCACGTTGAAAGCCAAATTTTGGATAATAGTCTGGATGTCCTAATACAATGACTGAATCGAATCCGAGACTTTTTGCTTCTGCTAATGCATAAGTTATGAGTAAACTTCCTATACCTTGATTTTGACATTCTGGTAAGACAGAAACAGGAGCAAGGGCTAAGGACGAAAAAGATTGATGATTGTCTTTTTTTATTTTTATCTTTGTTAAGAGAATATGTCCTACAATCTTGTTATTCTCTATATTAGTAGCAACTATTCACATTCATACTGGAAACTTCTCTGATGTTTAATCTTTTTTCTGTTTAATCTGTTCACAATAGGCCTAAACTATCACCTATTTTTCCCCTTTAGAATAACATATACCATGTTTCTATTATTGGGGAGTGACGAGAAAAGTGTATTATTTTAGAAATTACATGTATATTCCTGGCAATCCATATTGGGTGGCTCCAAACCTTCAACACTCATATTCTTATCCGGTTGGACAACAATATGTGCCTTCTGGATATCCCATGCAACAACAAATGAATCCTACCACACATTGTATCACTCAAGCAGAAGTGGACTATCGAAATGACAATAGAAGTCTTTGGGAAGAACACGTTGCTTGGACAAGAATGGCCATAATTAGTTTAACATTTAACTTGCCAGATATTGATGAGGTCCTTGCTCGACTTCTAAAAAATGCTGTCGACATGGGGAATATGATTCGTAGACTTTACGGGGATGAGGTTGCAACTACTTATAGTAGATTAATTCAGGAACATCTCCTAATTGCTGCAGACCTTGTGAAAGCTGCACTGAGAGGAGATTCAAAAGCAGCACTAAGAGGAGATTCAAAAGCAGCAGAAGAAGCCGAGCGTAAATGGTATCAAAACGCTGATGAAATTTCCGAATTTCTTAGCCAAGTAAATCCATATATTTCGGAAAGTGAATTTAGAAAGATGTTTTATGAGCACCTAGAACTTACGAAGCAAGAAGCGATTCACATGATTAACAAAGAATATAAAAAGGATATTGAAGTTTACGATCAGATAGAAAAACAAGCACGTGAAATGGCAGATGCAATTTCCGATGCTATGGTAAAACATTATCCGAATATGTTTTGAACAACGAAAAAGCTGAATCAACGTGTCTTGGAACCATTTTGATTCAGCTTTATTAATTGATATAAAAAAGTGTAACTTTTTCCATATCTCATCCGTATTAAAATTAAGTAATCGAAAGGGGAATGCCAATGGATACTTACGGTTTTGGTGGAGGAATAGGTTTTGACTTTTTTCCAATTATATTTGGTATTGTATTTATCATTATTTTAGGTACGATTGTAGTATCTATAGCTAAAGGGATTGGACAATGGAGTAAAAATGAACAATCTCCAGAGTTATCTGTGCCTGCTATTGTTCGGTCTAAACGGATGAATGTTTCTCGTTCCCATCACCATCATCACGAAGATCACCACCATAGTCACACAACATCTTCTACTACATACTATGTTACCTTCGAGTTCAACAGTGGTGACAGAAAAGAATTTAGAACAACTGGTAAAGAGTATGGTCTACTCGCAGAAAATGACACTGGTATTCTTACCTTTAAGGGAACAAGATACCTTGGATTTGAACGGGAAAGTAACACCACAGAACTATAAACTCGAAAGCTACTAGATAGTCCCCTCCCTTACTTTCAGTGCGCTATCTATGTAGCTTTATATGCTAGTCTAGAATTTACACGTCAAACTCCCAGCTCTTTAATAATTGCTTAATAGATTCTTCCAATTCATCTTCTCTAATTCCAGCAAATCCTAGTAGAAAGATAGGGCGAGGATTCGCTTTTTTATCCATTCTATAATTTGATAGTGGATAAATTAAAATGTTAGCTTCCTTTGCTTTCTTTACCAATTGATTCTCACTCATCCCATTTTCCACATTTAATACAACATGAAAACCAGACAAGTCACTAACTACTTTAATTTTTTCTTCATATGGCTTTAGAACAGCTAATGTCTTTTCCATTTTTCTTCGATATACCTTCCGCATTCGATTAAGATGTCTTTCAAACTCTCCTTCTTTCATGAAATTAGCAAGAATATGTTGATCGATTCTTGATACAGAACATTGAAAAAAGGATAGCTTTTTTCGATACTGCTCCATTAATTGTTTCGGGAGTACCATATAACTAATTCGTATCGATGGTATGAGCGATTTAGAAAAAGTTCCGAGATATATCACTTTGTCCGCCTGATCCATACTTTGTAAGGATGGGATGGATTTACCACTATAACGAAACTCACTGTCATAATCATCTTCAATAATATATCTATTTTCTCTACTAGCTGCCCAATTTAATAATTTTATTCTCCGGTTAGCTGATAGGACAGAACCGTATGGAAAATGGTGGGAGGGTGTAACATACAGAACGTCAACTGGAGAATTATCCAATGAGTTTACTTTAACTCCCCTATCATCAACCTCTAGCGCTCTTACTTCATTAGGATAATGTGCTAATATACGTGAAATGACATGGTAACCAGGATCCTCTACGCCATAGACTGCATCATTACCTAATAAAAGAATTAATTGCTGTAACAAAACCTCAATCCCAGCCCCAAGAATAATCTCGTCTGGTGAACTATGTACTCCTCTTGCTTGGAAGAGATAATTAGCAATTTCTTCACGAAGGACAAATTCTCCTTGCCTATCTCCCATTAATAACAAGGATTGATTTTCGTAAGCAATAATATTTTTTGTTTGTTTCTTCCACTTTGCAAAGGGGAAGTTTTCTGTGTCAATTCTGCTTGGATGAAAGTCATATCGAATTTTTTCTTCCTTTTTCTTAGGTTGTTTCTCTACTTTACTCGTTCGAACATACTCTAAATCCTCATAAGCTAACACAAAATATCCTTTTCTCGCTATTCCTTCAACATAACCTTCCGCAACTAATTGTTCATAGGCTTGCTCTACTGTATTCTGACTTATCTTCAAGAATTCAGATAGTCTGCGTTTAGAAGGTAACTTTGCTCCATATGGAATATTTCCATTCATTATTTCTATCTTTATATAGTCATATAGCTGTTCATATAATGGCATCTCACTTTCGCGATTTAGATGACATGCTAGCATTTCCATCATTCATAATCTCCTTTACTGGCATTATCAATTTCTACAAATCTGGCACTTTTGATAATGCCAACTACTACTTATAATAAAATAACAAGCTAATAAATCAAGCATATAAATCGATTGGAGTGTTTCTATTGGGAAATCTAGTAAAAACAATTAGAGATAATAAAGGATTTGTACAAATGCAAAAGGGTGGCGTTATTATGGATGTCATCAATGCAGAGCAAGCTAAGATCGCTGAGGCTAGTGGTGCTATTGCAGTAATGGCTTTAGAACGTGTGCCTTCGGATATCCGTGCTGCTGGAGGAGTTGCTAGAATGGCAGATCCCCGTATCGTAGAAGAAGTAATGAATGCAGTAAATATTCCAGTTATGGCAAAAGTCCGAATTGGACATATCGTTGAAGCACGTGTACTTGAAGCAATGGGTGTCGACTATATTGATGAAAGCGAAGTACTAACACCAGCTGATGAAGATTTTCATATATTGAAGAGTGAGTATAATGTTCCTTTTGTGTGTGGGTGTCGTGACTTAGGAGAGGCAGCACGAAGAATCGGAGAAGGTGCTTCTATGGTTCGGACAAAAGGAGAACCAGGTACTGGAAACATTGTAGAGGCTGTTCGTCATATGCGTAAAGTGCAAGCACAAGTTCGAAAAGTTTCATTAATGAATGACGATGAATTGATGACAGAGGCAAAAAATCTAGGAGCACCTTATGAAGTTTTAAAACAAATTAAAGAGACTGGTAAATTACCTGTCGTTAACTTTGCTGCGGGTGGAGTTGCAACACCAGCAGATGCTGCATTAATGATGGAGTTAGGTGCAGATGGTGTCTTTGTTGGTTCAGGAATTTTCAAATCAGAAAATCCAGAAAGATTTGCAAATTCCATCGTTCAAGCTACAGAAAATTATAACGACTATGATTTAATTGGAAAACTTTCAAAAGAACTTGGAGCAGCGATGAAAGGGATTGATATTTCCAAATTAAGTGCGGAAGAAAGAATGCAAGAGCGTGGATGGTAAAAGCAACAACAAAATCTTTCTCGTTAAAAAATAAAGTATTAATATTAGAGCTAAAGGTGCCCAAGGACAGTTCCTAAATAGGAGTTGCTTAGGTACCTTTTATTATTTTTAATAATTATCATATTTTTATTGGAAAAGTTAAGTAAACGAATTAAAATTATTTTAATAATATTAAAGGGAGTAAAAACATGACCAATTCACCTAATATCATTCTCACAGGTAATAATGTATTTACAGGTACTACTACTTATCCAAAGTGTGCTGCAATATTAATTAACGATAATAAAATAATTGATGTTGTCGATAAAGAATTAGTTAATGATTATCTAACTCCTGAAACAACACTATATGACTTCGGTGATAAGTTGATTATGCCTGGTTTCCATGATTTCCATATTCATCTTTTATTAGGTAGTATGCTTGAAAATAGTGTAGACCTCACGGAAGCTAAATCGGCTTCAGAGGCTGCTAAAATGGTTGAAGAATTTGCTATGAAAAACCCTGACCTTCCACTAATAATTGGAAGTGGTTGGGATGATAATAGTTGGACAACGAAAGAGTCCGTCCATAAAAAACATCTAGACGAAGTCGTTCCAAATCGCCCTGTCATCTTATATCAAGCAGAATTTCACAGTGTATGGGTGAATAGTTCAATGTTACATGTAGCTGGGATAACATCAGAAACAGAGAATCCCGAATTTGGTGAAGTTGTTATAGATGAAAATGGTGAACCATCTGGCTTGTTACTAGAACATGCTGTCGGACTTATCACGAAAGCTATGCCGATGGACCTTCATCAAAAAGAGAATTTACTAGAACAATTCTTAAATAAAGCTGCTCGTTTTGGAGTTACTTCTGTCCATGATTTACTTCGATTACCTGAAATGAGTACGGAAGAAGCTGCAATATACAGAGACTTCGAAAAGAGAAATAAACTAACTACACGAGTTCACTTTGTTGCTCCACTGAATGGGGATGTTGAGGAAGCGAAGCATCTTCGAGACAATTATCAGTCTAATATGGTTCAATTTTCTGGGTTTAAACAATTCATTGATGGTGTGATTACTAGCTATACAGCCTACTTACTGCAGCCATATTCGAATAAACCTGAAACTTCTGGTGGGACAGTATATTCAGAAGAAGACATTAAGAAATGGACTATCGAAGCCGATAAGGAGAATTTCCGCGTTCGTTTTCATTGTGTTGGAGACAAAGCAGTTAAATTAGCCCTTGATAGTTTTGAAGAAGCACAGAAACAAAACGGTGTACGTGATTCGCGACATGCGATTGAACATATCGAAATGATTCGTGAAGAAGATATTGCACGCTTTACAGAACTTGGAGTACTAGCATCTATTCAGCCAGAGCATATTAACGGTTCTTCCTATGAAGTATTTGAAGAATTAATCGGTGAAGATAGAATGAAGCTATATATGTTACAAAAAACTTTACAAGATGTTGGCGCACAGCTTGTCTATGGTAGTGACTACCCGGTAGTCGATCTTAATCCGCTACCTGGAATATACCGAGCAGTAACGAGGCTCGATGATAACAAAGTAGAGTGGAATAATGGTGAAAATATTTCATTATCTGAAGCGTTAAAAGCCTATACTTATGGACCAGCTTACGGTTCGTTTCGCGAACATGAATTAGGCACGTTAGAAGTTGGAAAATTAGCGGATATTATTGTACTAGATCGAGATTTATTTTCTGTTCCTTCAGAGGAAATAAAAGATGCGAATGTTGTCTTTACAATGGTAGATGGAAAAGTAGTTTATCATTCAAATATTAAGTAATTCATGCAAGCCAGTTTTGCTAGGCTGGCTTGCTTTTTTACAAGATATTTTCCACAAATACTTGAATAATTATAGCTAATGTAACGATACGTAAGATTGGTTTTATATAGCTCGGTTTTAATTTTTCTGCTACTCGCACTCCTATTTGTGCACCAATAACAGATCCAAATAGAAGGGCAATTGTTAGCCCCCAGATTATTTTTCCAAATGTAATATAAATTGTCGCTGCACCTATACAGCTTGAAAAAGTAGCTAAGCGAACATACCCAACTGCTCGAATATAATCTATCCTCAAATAAGCAAAAAGAAATAACATTAACGTCCCTTGCCCTGGTCCAAATAACCCATCATATATCCCAATTCCATACATCCCTGGCAAACTAATTTTATTCATTTTTAATATATTTCCACCTGTAAAATTCCGCTTTCCAATCATCGAAGTAACTAATGCAAACATAAGCAAAAAAATGGCAATGATAGACAACAGTTCTCCTGAGATACGTGTTGCAATATATCCCCCACTAAGACCACCTAGGATGCTGACTGGAATAATCCAATAACATTCCTTCAGGGCAATTTTTTTATGCCTTAACAAATGAAAAAAACTAGAGAAAGAACTAACAGTATTTGATACTTTATTTGCCCCTATTGCTGAATGAATTGGTATTCCTAATAAAAGCATTAGAGGCAAACTAATTAATCCTCCTCCACCTGCAATCGTACCTAATGTAGTTGAGATGATTCCTGTAAAGAAGATGATTAAATACTCCATCTGTAACACCTCCTATATTTAGTATAGTGCAGCATTAATATAAGTAAAAATACTATATTATTATCAACATTGATAAATAATAATTATATAGTTTATGAATGGGAATGTACTAGTTGGTGAATGAATAATAAAAACGAGGACAAGAATGGAGGTACTGAAATGGGTGCAATTGAACGAAGTGGATACCGATTCGAACCCGAATTTAGTGTAATTGAACAAAATGGAGCAGTTCACGTCTATCATAAGGGAGATTTTGTGGAAGAGATTAAATTTACTTTCACAGGAAAATATCCTTTAGTTGATAAAATCGAGGAATTAGTTGATGAGTACTGTAATGAAAAAGGGTTGTAGAGAGTGTAATCTAAACTGTGTAAGTAGAAGAGCGTACGGCTTCTACTTGGCAGTTTAGATTTTTTTTATATTCCCATAATGGAAGTATAAGGAAACGGAGGAATTTATATGGCGAAAATTAAGCGTGATCCTAAATCAGTAGAACTAGCTAATAGAATTATTGAAGAGTATCAACCAGAATCTGTGGAAGACATGCAAAATGCACTTAAGGATATTTTCGGACCGATGTTCGAATCTATGTTAAAGGGTGAAATGAATCACCATTTAGGCTATAAATCAAATGATAAAGGCGAAAAAGAATCTTCAAACAGAAGAAATGGATACGGTAAGAAACTGTTACACACCAGTTCTGGAGAGGTAGAAATTGCTACCCCACGTGACCGGGATGGATCATTTGAACCACAACTTATCCCTAAGCGCCAAAGGGATGTTTCAGCTATTGAGGATAAAGTTATTTCGATGTATGCTCGCGGCATGTCACAGCGGGATATCTCATTAACCATTGAAGATATTTACGGTTTTTCTGTTTCTCATGATATGGTATCGGATATAACGGATTCGGTGATTCCTGAGTTAGAGGAATGGCAAACCCGTCCACTAAGTAATTGTTATGCTTTCTTGTTTGTAGACTGTATGTTTACAACGATTAGGAATGAATATGAAACCAAGAAATATGCTGTTTACACGATTCTTGGCTATACAATGCAAGGCAAAAAAGATGTTCTTGGCTTGTGGTTAAATGAAACTGAAAGTAAGCATAAATGGATGCAAATATTTGATGAGATTAAGGCAAGAGGTGTTGAAGATATATTCTTTATTTCTATGGATGGTGTAAGTGGATTAGAGGAAGGTGCCCGTGCTATTTTCCCAGAAGTAACCGTCCAACGATGTATGGTTCATTTGATACGTAACTCTATCAAATATGTTCCAAGCAAGGATTACAAAGCCTTTACAGCCTCATTGAAAAAAGTGTATGGTGCTCAAAGTCTTAAGGCCTGTCAGAGTGCATTTGAATCGTTTAAACAACAATGGTCGGCATATCCAGGCGCCATTAATGTGTGGATAAGGAACTTCAATCATGTGGAACAGCTATTTGAATATGGAAGTGCAATACGAAGGATTATGTATACAACCAATGCGGTTGAAAGCATCCATTCAAGCTTTAGAAAGGTAACTAAGAAAGGGGCATTTCCCAACGATACAGCCCTCTTTAAAGTTTTATATTTAAGGGTAAAAGAATTAGAAAAAAAGTGGGAAGGTGGCCACATTCAAAACTGGTCTATGGTGATGAACCAACTATTGATTCATGAGGGACTAGAAGAAAGGGTACACAAATATATATAAGATAGAAATTAGATCTCGTACCACGAACGCCACCATTGACTTTGCTTTTGTCCGTGTTGTTAGAATCTTCGCAGGATGGTCAAAATAAAGCCCTGTGGGGCAATCCTGCTTTAAATTGTAACACGGACAAATCAATTCTAAGTATTCGCTGGCGGGGCCCCGACCCCTTCCACCGAATACTAAGAATCCGGCGCTGTAGTCAATGGTGGCTAGCTGTGACACTTAATTTATCGTTCGAACATTTGTCGAAAAGTGGTTTCCATTCATGAATAGTTGGTTAAAATATCAATCAATAATAATTAACTTACACACTTTATTTGACAAACCCGGGTTGTAGGATTATCTTTGAATGCAACCTTGACTTGAGTTCCCCTTAGATTTATGAAGGGAGTTTCATCTGCTTCTTATGTTAATTTTCTCTTCATCAGCTTTATGAAGGAGAGTTTCCATGCTTTTTCTAACAACTTTATCCTTCATCAACTACATGAAGAAGATTTCAAAAATAAATTGCCCTTCATTCGATCAAATGAAGGGCAATCCATTAAGTTCCTCATACTATCTTATAATTTTTATGATTAACAACTGTTTTGATTGGTTCGTCTCGTACTTTATTATGTCCAATCTCTACAATGACTGAATTTTCTCGAACGATAAGTACTTTACCTTTCTTACCTTTATTTTCTCCGCCTACTATTTCAATTGTGTCGCCTTCATTTGCTTTTTTTGCTTCTGCCATAGCTTAAACTCCTTTGATTACTATTTACATATGTACTAGTATGACTCTCCGTACAATTTAAGATTCACTAATTTTGAAAAGAAAATTGCCTGGCCACATTTACACCTTTGCTATCTTATCACAACTGTTTATTTATATCTAATCCTTTTTTATAATAAAGATAAAAAAGGGCAGTGGAGTATATCGATCACTCTAATGCCCTTTATGCTAGCTCTTCATCTTTTTCTTAAATCCAATGATAGCAATGATAAATATAATTAATGTATAAACAAGTACCCATAAGGAAGGAACTAGTATTTCACTATATTCCCCCTTCAGTGCAAACCTTGTACTATCCACCGCATGAACAAATGGAAGTGCATATGCAATCTTCTCAAATAATCCACCTATCATATCAAGAGAGAACCATGTACCACTTAACCAGGCTGATGAATTAACAAATATAGCAAACAAACCTCCAACTTGTTTATCAGTAAAAAATGTTCCTAGTAATAATCCAAAACTAATGTATAAAAGTGCATTAAAAAGAAGAACGATTATAGCTACTAAAACATTCCAATCAAATTGCAGGTCTAATACAAATGCTGTGATAAAACAAACAATAATTTGAATGAATGCAATAATAAATAATGGAATGGTATAGCCAATCATGTATTCTGATGATTTTAATGGCGAAACAAAAATCCGCATTAATAAAGAACTACTTTTATCCTTTCCTAAGAGCATTCCTGAGAATAAGGTTAAAAAAGAAAAACTAAAAACAATGACACCTGGAGCAAGGTTTTCTATTCGGTATAATTCCATTGGCATATTTCCTTGCATGATTGTAAAGAGCCACATAATAACGATTGGAAGTCCAATACCAAAAAGTAATGTCAGCGGATCACGGATTATTTCTTTTTGATTTCTAGAGGAAAATGCGACAAATCTCATTTTACTCCCTCCTCAGTTAACGAAAGAAAAATATCTTCTAGACTATCCATTTCCATCTCACTTTTCAGTTCATTAGCAGTCCCTAAAGCTTGTAATTTTCCTTGATGCATAATCCCAATTCGATCTGCTAAGGATTCTGCTTCATCTAAATAATGAGTTGTCAAAATCACCGTTACTTTTCCTTTTAACTGTTCTAATATATTCCACAGTTCACGGCGTGCCCTTACATCTAATCCAAGTGTTGGCTCATCTAAAAATAAAACTTTTGGATTAGAGATGAGTGCCATTGCAATACTTAAACGTCTCTGCCATCCACCTGATAATGTTTTGGCTTTTGTCTTTGCTTTATCTAATAAACGAAACTGCTCCATCATGTTCTTTGCCAGTTGTCTCGCCTGCTCTTTATTCGCACCATAGATTCTCGCTACAAATTCCAAGTTTTCCTTCACCGTCAAATTTGGTGCAATCGCTGTCTCTTGTGGGGATACATTTATCTTCTGTTTTACAATATGAGGACTTGTAACGACATTATCCCCGAGTAATACAGCTTCCCCGCTTGTTGGTGTTAACAGACATGAGAGCATTTTAATCGTTGTTGTTTTCCCTGCACCATTCGATCCTAGTAAAGCGAAGAATTCCCCTTGTTTAATTTCCAGCGTTAACTGGTCGACTACCACTTTTTCCTTATAAGACTTGGATAGATTCTTTAACAATACTGCCATTTACACTCCTCCTTTTGCCTGTTGAAGCACGGCATTAATCTCCTCGATATCCTTTTTTGACTTCACATATTGAATCCAATAAGTTATCAAGTAAGCTCCAATAAAATTTGCAAGTAGAATAATGACACCTATTATGGATTGTGGCATCCATAATAGAATAACGATTGGTAGCCAAACAGCTCCTGTACCGATTAAATGAACAATATATTGCTTTAGTAAACTCCAACTTTCAATATCAAATATGAAAGCACCTAGGGCAAGACCAACACCAATACATCCTGTTAGGAAAAACTGAGCTAACACCGCGGTTACTTCCGATGAGAATAAAGAACCAAATTCCTCCGTTGTAGACAAAAACTCCCCGTCTCCTATTAATACCGAAATTACTAATTGCGTAATTTGTCCTAACGTTACTCCGATAATAAAACCCATACTAATTCTGCCGAGTATTTTTTGTATCATTATTCCCACCTCAAATCCCAAATTGTTTTTTTATTTTCGGTACATAGCGACGTGATGTATAGGTTTTGATATTCCCTGTTAATAAAACTCCTATCGTTCCTGATAAGCTGATATCCATTTTTTTAATATGATTCTTATTTATAATTTCTGAATGGGAAATCCGAACAAATTGCTCTTGGTCTAACTCCTCTTCTAACTCATATAACCGCATTTTTATTGCATATATTTCTTGGTCAACTTGTACAAAGACTTTTTTATTTTCCGAATAGATTCGAATGATATCATCTGCCTCTATAAAAATTGCTTCACTCTCCGAAAAGACTGTTAACTTTTTAGTGTCGGAAATCCGATTCATTATATTTTTAACTTCATTGGTAATTTCTTTTGTAATTATGATGATTTTTGGTTCATCATAAGCTGCATCTAGTTTCACTTCGATATTCAATTTTCTCTTCCTCTCCCCATTAAATTAATATGTATCCATTCCTATGTAAATAGGTTTAAGACAGTCGGTCTAATCTAGGAGACAAACGGTATTATTTGTATAATTAACGACCTGTATATTATTAAATATAGCGTAAAAAATAACTTCATCATACCCATTAGGAGGTAATTATGAAGGCTGTCACGTATCAAGGAAAATATGAAGTTGCAGTGAAAGATGTAGAAGCACCGAAAATACAAGATAAAGAAGATGTAATTATTAAGATCACATCCACTTCCATTTGTGGATCTGACTTACATTTATATCAGGGGAACTTTCCTTTACCAATCGGTTATGTCATTGGTCATGAACCAATGGGAATTGTCGAGGAAGTTGGCCCAGATGTAACAAGCGTAAAAAAGGGAGATCGTGTGGTCATTCCATTCACAGTTTCTTGCGGGAAATGTCATTACTGTTCACATGATTTAGAAAGTCAGTGTGATAATTCAAATCCACATTACGATTCTGGTGGATACTTCGGCTATTCGGAGAAATTTGGGGATTATCCGGGTGGACAAGCAGAATACCTACGCGTACCATTTGGAAACTTTACTCCTTTTAAAATACCGGATGACTGTGAATTAGAAGATGAATCTTTATTATTTTTATCTGATGTTTTACCAACTGCTTATTGGAGTGTTGTCAATGCAGGTGTGAAAAAAGGGGATACGGTTATCGTTTTAGGATGTGGGCCAATTGGTTTAATGGCACAACAATTTGCATGGCAGCATGGAACTGAACGAGTAATTGCTGTGGATTATATACAGGATCGACTTGACCATGCTAAGAATATGAATAAAGTAGAGGTATTTGATTTTACAAAAGATGAAGATATGGGTGAAACTTTAAAAGAGATAACAAAAGGTGGCGCTGATGTCGTTATTGATTGTGTCGGAATGGACGGTAAAAAATCCCCTGCTGAATGGGTCGGACAAAAGTTAAAACTTCAAGGTGGAACACTTGGACCTATACAAATCGCAACAAAAGCTATTCGTAAAGGTGGAACGTTTCAAATTACCGGGGTTTATGGTGGCCTTTATCAAATGTTTCCATTAGGAGCTTTCTTCTCTCGAAATATAAACATTAAAATGGGACAAGCCCCAGCCAGACACTTCATGCCACACTTATATGACCTGATTGTTAAAGAAAAAATCGATCCAACTCAAATAATTACCCACCGCTTACCATTAGGAGAAGCATCACACGCCTATAAAATATTCAATGGCCGGGAAGATAATTGTATTAAGGTGGTTTTGAAACCATAGTATAAGTATGTAGCAACCGAGATGAATGTTTATCGTTCCCTCGGTTGTTTTCATTTTTAATAATGGATTTAGTACCGTGATATGGGTTCTCTCGGCATTTATTCTTACAATTTCATTGAATATCTACCGTAATAAATGCTCTCACGGTTGACTTTAGACAAATCTCTGAACTAACTACCGTGATAAGGCCTCTCTCGGTAGCAATGCTATCAACGGCAGGAACTTTCTTCCGTGATACTGCTTCTCTCGGCAGTATTTCTATCAACGGCATGGGGTTTCTTTTGTGATACTACTTCTCTCGGTAGCATTCTAATCAACGGCTGGGACTTTTTTCCCTGATAAGGCTTCTCTCGGTAGCAATGCTATCAACGGCTGAGACTTTCTTCCGTGATAAGGCTTCTCTCGGCAGTAATGCTATCAACGGCAGGAACTTTCTTCCGTGATAAGGCTTCTCTCGGTAGTAATGCTATCAACGGCAGGAACTTTCTTCCGTGATAAGGCTTCTCTCGGTAGTAATGCTATCAACGGCAGGAACTTTCTTCCGTGATACTGCTTCTCTCGGTAGTAATGTTATCAACGGCATGGGATTTCTTCCGTGATACTGCTTCTCTCGGTAGCACTCTAATCAACGGCTGGGACTTTCTTCCGTGATACTGCTTCTCTCGGTAGCACTCTAATCAACGGCTGGGACTTTCTTCCGTGATACGCCTTCTCTCGGCAGTATTTCAATCAACGGCAGAGACTTTCTTCCGTGACACCGCTTCTCTCGGCAGAACTTCTATCAGATACATGGACTTTCTTCCGTGACACCGCTTCTCTCGGCAGAACTTCTATCAGATACATGGACTTTCTTCCGTGACACCGCTTCTCTCGGCAGCACTCCTTCAAAGACATTGACTTTCTCCCGTGATACAACTCCTCTCGGCAGCAACTCTATCAACCAAATAAACTTTCTCCCCTGAAACTCCATATCCAATCCATAAATTCACCCAACAAAAAGGATAAAGGCTCCACACCTTTATCCTTTCTCATCAAAATTGCTTATTGAACAACTTCATTTGTCAATTGAATGAATTCTTCTACGTCTTTCTTCATGATATCAATACCTGCAGCCCAGAAATCTTCTTTTGTAATATCTACTCCTAGATGTTTCTCGGCAAGATCTTCCACTTTCATCGAACCTGTATCTCTTAATAATGCGATATATTTTTCCTCAAAGCCTTCTGGATTCTTAAGGTACTCTGCATAGATTCCTAAGCTGAATAAGAAACCAAACGTATATGGGAAATTATAGAATGGTACACTGTCGATAAAGAAGTGTAATTTACTGGACCAGAAATGTGGGTGGTAGCTGGATAAACTATCCACATACGCTTCTTTTTGTGCTTCAACCATTAACTCATTTAGTCGTTTCTCGGATACATACCCTTTTGCACGTTCTTCATAATATGCATTTTCAAATAAGAAACGAGCATGGATGTTCATAAACATTGCTGTTGCATTTTCTAATTTAGAATTTAGTAAGGCAATTTTTTCTTCTTTTGTTTTAGCATTAGCAACTGTTGCATTACCAATAATTGTTTCTGCAAAAGTGGATGCTGTTTCTGCAACGTTCATAGCATAACGGCGATTTAATGTTGGAAGATCCTTCATTACATGGCTATGGAATGCATGACCTAACTCATGCGCTAAAGTACTTGTATCAGAAGGTGAACCAGTAAACGTCATGAAGATTCGTGATTCTCCAAATTCCGGAAGTCTTGTACAATATCCACCTGGACGCTTGTTTGGTCTATCTTCCGCTTCTACCCAACGATTTTCTAGTGCATGTTTTGAAAATCCTGCAAGTTCTTCACCGAATGTTGCGAAATTCTCAATGACAAAATCACATGCTTCATCGTATGTAAAACGAGTTGGTTCTGTATTACCAACTGCAATTGGTGCATCCACATCTTGCCAACCTAATTTTTCCATCCCTAGAAGTTTTGCTTTTTGTCCAAGAAAGTCAACGAAAGGCTGTTTATTATTAGAAACAGCAGACCACATAGCATTTAACGTATTCTCTGTCATCCGGTTATATTCCAATGGTTCTTCTAAATGATGCTTATAATCATGATTCTTTTGTAAAGTTAATCGGTATCCGGCTAAATGGTTAAGTGTATCTGCAAATACAGGACCAAATTTAGTCCATGCCGCTTCCCAATTTTCAAAAAGTTGTTTACGTACTTTTGGATCTGGATCAGCATACATTCTGTTCATTGCTTGTCCAACAGATAGTTCAGTAGTTTTACCATCTTTATCTGTAAATGGAATCGTCATTATAGAAACAGTTGTATCATATAACGTACTCCAAGCAGCTAAACCATCTTTGTTTAATTCAGCAATAAGCTTTTCTTCTTCTTCAGATAATAAACGTTTTCCATCATCACGGATTTCATTTAACGCAAAAGATACTTCTTGTAAATCTTTATCTTCTAGTAATGTTTCCCATTCAGCATCGGTAATAGCAACGACTCTTTTCGTAAAAGTGTTGGATAGCTTTTGAATCTCACTATAGAGATTCATAATTTGTCCCATAACAACACTTGCATGTTCATCATTTGTAAAAGCATCATGCCACATTTGAACGAATGTTCTTGATTGTCCAAGACCTTTACCGATTTTTTCTTGGATCTGTAGAATCCCTTTAAATTCATCAACTGAACCTGTATTCCATGAACTTAATAAGCTTTTATACTGTTCAATATCTTCTTCTACTGATTTTAATTTTTCCTGAAGTGCTTCGGATTTCGTTCCTCCAGGGAAAATTGTTTCTAAATCCCATGTGTCTACATATTTCATATCAATTTCACTCTCCCTTTATTCTATTTTAAGCTAGCTAGTAGATATCTGTCGAATTTTTTAAAATATTTATCACAGATTAATGAACAATCAGCGGGGAACGAGCCCCCATTGATTGTTCGTTTCACTTTACTTTGCTAATTCATAAATTGCTTGGGCATATATTGCAGATGCTTTCAGTAAATCATCAACAATTGCATACTCATCTTTTTGGTGCATTACATCTTCACGTCCAGGGAACATCGCACCAAATGCAACTCCTTTATCTAATGCACGAGAGTATGTCCCGCCACCAATTGAAAGTAATTCTGCCTTTTCACCTGTTTGTTCTTCGTATACTTTTTGTAACGTTTTAATTAGTGGATCATTTTTTTCTACATAGGTTGGTTTTGAATCGGTGAAATTCTCCATTTGAAGTCCTTTTTCTGCTAATACATTTTCAATTTTGGACTTCCCTCCATCAATATTGAAGGTAACTGGATAACGCATATTCAGGCCAATTCTTCCACCAGTTTCAGGGCGATAGTTCATCACACCAACATTAATTGTTAATTCCCCTGATTCTTCATCCTCAAAAGCAATACCAAAAACTTCACCACGAGACTTGTCATGAAATTCGGCTACTGTTGAAACGTACTTTTTCCCTGCATCATCTAACTGTAGTGTTTTTAAATAATTGGCGAGGTAAATGCCTGCATTTTTTCCAGCTCGTGGTTCTGCACCGTGGGCACTCTTGCCAACTAATGTAAGAATGATTTCCCCATTTTCAGCTGTTGTAGCATTACCTTCTAATTTAGCTTCACTTAAATAAGAGATATACTGTTGGATTATATCTTCAGTAGGCACGTCTGTTTTCAGTTGTGCTTTTGCAAAATCTGGAACCATATTATAACGACGGCCAGATTCAAATGATATTAATTGGTATGCTGCTTCATTATTATTTTCTTCAGTTTGTTGCACCATATCATAATCAGCAATCCCTTTTTCAGCAAAAATAATAGGAAAATCTGCATCAGGTACAAAGCCTGTCGTTGGCATTTCTTCATGTTCGAAGTAATGGTCTACACAACGCCAATCACTTTCTTCGTCTGTTCCTATGATCAGGCGTACTCGTCTATTCAGTGGTAAGCCTAGCTCTTTGACAATTTTCATTCCATAATACGCAGCAATAGTTGGGCCCTTATCATCACTCGTACCACGAGCATAGATTTTTCCATCTTTGATTTCTCCTCCATAAGGATCCATCGTCCAACCATCACCTTCAGGGACTACATCAACATGGCCAAGAACACCAACAAGTTCTTCTCCTTGCCCCATTTCAAGATGTCCCGCTAAATTACCAACATTTTTAGTTGTAAAACCATCTTTATCTCCTAAATCTAACATATATTGAAGTGCATCTTTAATCCCTTGTCCAAGTGGTGCATCTTCAGTTGCATTCTCTTCATCTAATACACTTTTTATTTTTAATAATCCTTGCAAATCTTTAATAAAGTCTTCTTTTCTAGTTAAGACTTCATCCATCCAATTGATATTAGTCATGTAGTAACACTCCTTCTTTCAAACGATCATTTAATTTAAAATACAACTTCAAACAAACGTTTGATTAAATTCTTTTTCCATCTACCTTATTTTACCCTTTTTATGTAAATATACATAATTCTAATACTTGTAAAGAGATATATGTGAAAAGAAAGGAGTAAGGTCCAATGCCTTACTCCTTATCTTATAACCTTGGATCAACCGGATCTGACTCCATAGCTAGTGTTCCTAATACACATTCATGGACCCTCTCCAACTGTTCACGATTTACAAATCGTTTAATTCCTTCCACTCCTAATGCAAATTCCTTTAATGCTAGTTTTTGTTTTTTACCAACATTTCTTTCTTTTAATCGTTTAAGATTTTCTGGAAGCAAATAATCCATCCCATAAATAATGTGAAGATATTTTCTACCTCTTACTTTAATGGCTGGCTGAACAAGTTTTCCTTTATACCGGGATATAAAATTCAAAGGTTTGATGACGATTCCTTCGTGTCCATCTGCCGTCATCTCCTCCCACCATTTAATAACAGCTTCTTCACTCCGAGAATCTTCAATAACTTTAAACTCTGTCTCTACAAAAATATCATCCATTGCTGCAAATTCTCGATTCATCTCCATATGCCACGTATGGGGTTTATGGAAGAAAGTTTCCTTACTATGGGCTAATACATGGAAAGGAGCAATTTGTATCTCATTTATGCCATCGACATTCCAACAATATTTTTGAAATACTTCTTGGAAAACATATGCATTTTCTAATTTGGACTCGTATTCTGCTAACCAATCTATTACATCCTGATTTGTACGAGCAGCGGTTTCTAGTTTATTTTTCAAGGTCGCCCTATCTAAAATTGCATTTTCTGATACATGTGCATACTGATTACTTATTAATTCCTTCGCCTTTAAATTCCAAGGCATAATTTCTGCATCGAGTAGTACATATTCGGTATTATATTTACTAAAATAGTCATTAGCTATTAAACTCTGATTTAATTTGGTTAGTATTTCTTTTTCTGTCTCTTCATCAAAAAATTTCCGTCCTGTTCGGGTGTAAATCGTGCCTAGTGTATTTCTCCCTATTGCTTGAAGTGCTGTATCCGTATCTTTAAAAATAAGTAGAATCCCTCTACTTCCCATATGTTTCTTCTCTGCTACCATCTTTTCTACGCCCATACTCAGGTAGTAGTCTATGACCTCTTTCGGATGTTCCAAATAAGTATCTAATGCAGAAGGTTTTGGACTTGGACTCATCGTTGGTGGAATATAAACAAGTTCTTCCATTGGTACCGTATGATGTGATACTAGATCAATTGCTGGGAGTACATGTTTCTTCGGTACATGTATTTCCCCGAGTTCCTCAGATAAAACCGAAAACCCATTAATATATTTACCGATATTCGGAGGATTAAGTCTGTTTTTCTCCCATTCTTTTAATGGATTTCTACTATCATTCGAATAATCTTCCTTTGCTTTAATAGAAACGAATGTTTTTTCAGGATATCTAAAGGCAGAAAGTTCCCCTCCAAATACAACCCCTTGATCAATATTGATTGTATTATTTGTAATAATTGGTTTTGGTCTCGGATCATGTCCCCATATTATTAATTGACTTGTACGATGAGATATCGTCCAATCTTTTCGAATCGGCTTCCCTGATTCATCTACACCATCGGTATCACCATAACGACAAAAATCACTTACTAGATGTGACTGTTTGCCAATAAATTCGTCCTTTATTCCTGCATGGGTACATACTGCTGTTGGGACACCATTTTTCAATAGCACATAATGGGAAGGTGCATGAAATAAGAACTCCTTAATCTCTTGTTTCAGTTCTTTTGTTTTTTCTTCACCGTGCTCTTGTTCGAACTTATTGAATTCTTCTTCTACTAGCTCATCACCATGGTTTAATGTTACCTTTCTACCATCTAACCACCGGGCAATTTTCCAGCCATGATTACTATCAATCATAAATCCAAGACTGGCCTGAACATGACGTAGGAAAAATTGTATTGTCTTTAAGGAGTGTGGTCCCCGACTCATTATGTCTCCTAGTGATAAGATTTTTCTTCCTTCTGGATGAACGTATAAATCTCGCTCATTTTTTTCATAGCCTAGTTTTTCTAGCAGTTGAATGAATTCGTCGTAGCAACCATGAATATCACCAATCACATCTATTCCATTAGCAACATCAAGTTCAAGTGGGTTATTCGTTCTTCTTATTATTTCTATATCATTGGTACCTGAAATGAAAAATGAAGCCATATACCCTTCTTTTTTAATAAAACGCTTCTCTCTTTTAAATGTTTGAAATTGTTGTCTAATTCTACGTTTTCCTCTTGGCTTTTCTCGCAAATCATCTCGTTCTAGTAACGTCTCTTGATTTACATCAAAAGCAACAGCAACAATTGGCACATGATTGTTTCTCGCAATTTCGATGTATCTTTTTCGATCATCAGCATGCAAGTGAGTAGCATCTACAAACGTTAATTTATTTAGTTTACATCTTTTTTCAATTAATAAATCCATCATCGAAAAAGCTTCTCTAGATATGATTTGATATTGGTCATATAAATTATCTGCTTCATCTTTCGGCCTTTGTTTCCAATCGATAAAATCTGTATCACTTACTAACACTCGAAAGTCATCCGAGCTGACTACTTCAGAAGCGTGAATTTTATTCTCTTCTATTAGTCTTTGGATAAATGTGGACTTCCCACTGTTAGAAGGACCGATTAATAGAACGATTCCAGCATAAGGTAATGTGATTTTCACTTAGTAGTCCTCCTTTCTTGAAAATAGGCAAAGTTGCGTTGGACACCCATATGTAGGATGTTCCTCCCCTATGCCATCAAATACTAAGTCATATGTACCAGGATTTTGTTCCACACACCAATCTTGAAACTCATTTCTCGTCCATTCAAAGCGATGATCAGGATGTCTGTAAACTTCTCCTAACTCATAGATTTGATTGTATTCCTTGTTTGGTGTCGTAATAATTATAGATTTAGGTTGATAATCTACTAAAATTGTTTTCATCACTTTTGGTAAACGATGTTCATCAATATGTTCAATCACTTCACATAAGATGATGATATCCTTATTTTTCAAGCGTTCATCATAATAGAATAAAGAACTCATTACAGGGGTAGGTTGTACAAAATTGTCTTTTTCCTTTATCTTCTCAAATCGGTCCATTGCTTTGAGAGTTTCACCTTCTGATGGTTCAACAGCTAATATCTCTTGTACACCTTTTACAAATCCAAGACGGACTGCCAATTTACCTTCTCCAGAACCAAGATCTACGATACTTTCTTTATATTTACATTTATTAACATAATTAATGATTTTCTCGTATCGTAACTCATTTAATCGGATTCTGTTTTCAGTTTTATTTGGAACGGGCTTTAGTTCACCTTCAATCTCCAATGATCGATAAAGTTCTTTAAACCGGAGAGCACGTCGCAGAATAAATTCTCGCTTGGGATGATTATTAAGCCAGTCTTTACCGAATCTTTCAATCTTCTCTACTTCTTTTTCATCAATATAATAATGTTTATAATTATCTAGTACTGGAATAAGGACATATAATTGTCTTAATCCAGCTTGTAATGTTGTTGTTCCATTTAGTGTTATCCATCTAGCGGTACTTTTCTTTCTTAAGTCAACTTGATATTCTGCTTGTCCATAATTAATTTCCACATCGTACCCTAATGGTTGAAAGATATTTTCTATCTGTTTATCGGTTAAATCGGATGCTATCGGTCCAAAACTAAACTGAAAAGTAAACTGGTGTTCGACCCAAGGTATATACTCCTCCTTAGGTTTTCCATTTAAAGCCGTACCAAGTGCAGAGCGTAGGAACGAACAAAATATACTACTTACAACAAATTCTCTGTCATTTATATAGGATGTAATATCATACCTTTCTGAATGATCCCTAGATAATGCAATTGGATCTGGTGTGACAAAAAATGTTACTTCTACCTCTTTACTCGTAAACCTGTTATAAAACATTCGGATGAGGTGTCCATTATTAGTTCGTTCATAGCGATTATTTGGATTTTTAGCGAGCAAATAGGATAGGACATCTACATGTTCACCGGTAGCTTGAATCGTTAGTTGCATCATACCACCTCTTAATTGTTTAAGTTTTATTACAATATACCATAATTTGTATAACACTTGGTAACCTATATTTCCCTTGTCATACGTCCTCCTTGGATTTTTTTCTTTCCAATTCATTACTTAATAAACTGAACTATTAGCAAATATATTAAATTACCTTTATAATGATTTTGGTGTAGACATCAAGAAGGGTAAAAAGGAGGTTGGTATCAGATGATATCGCTAATAGACGTATCTAAAGTCTATAATCAAAAAGACAACTCTACCTTTCATGCAATTGATTCCGTATCACTATCAATCAATCGTGGCGATATATACGGCATTATTGGTAGAAGTGGGGCAGGCAAATCTACTCTATTACGATTAATTAATCTCCTAGAAATTCCTAGCAGCGGAACCGTTATCGTTGATGGAGAGGATCTAACTAATCTATCGAAACAAAAATTACGTCATGCTCGTCAATCAATTGGGATGATTTTTCAACATTTTAATCTTGTATCCAATAAAACGGTGTTGGAAAACGTGCTTGTACCTTTAGAATTAGCAAGGTATCCGAAAAAAGAAAGACTGGACCGTGTGAGAGAAGTACTACGTTTTGTTGGTTTAGAAGACCTTATGTCCAAGTACCCTAGTCAATTAAGTGGTGGACAGAAACAGCGGGTAGCTATTGCAAGAGCACTAGCAAATAAACCAAAAATACTGTTATGTGATGAACCAACTTCTGCACTTGATCCGAATACAACGAAAGAAATTCTTGAAGTATTACAGTCTATACATAAAGAGCTAGATGTAACCATTGTTATCGTCAGTCATGAAATGGACCTCATAAAAAGCATTTGTAATCGAGTGACGATCATTGATAATGGACAAGTATATGAAACAGTAGATATTAAGCCAAAAGGTATAGTTAATTCTGATCACACTCCAGACTGGTTCTTAACTCAATTGACAGAGGAGCGTGAGTCAGACAATGCCTGAAATACTAGTTCAATACCAAGCAGAAATTTGGCAATCCATCGGTGAAACCTTTATCATGGTAGGCGTATCTATCTTATTTGCGATTGGTTTAGGACTACCTCTTGGTACATTGCTATTTCTTACTAGAAAAGGACAACTTTTAGAGAATCGTTATGTTTTCTCTCTCTTGAACTTATTTGTAAATATAGTTCGTTCCTTCCCTTTCTTGTTATTTGTCATTTTTCTTATTCCTTTTACAAGATGGATAATAGGTACTGCAATTGGTACTGCAGCTGCAACTGTACCACTTTCCATTATTGCCATTGCTTATTACTCCAGGTTAGTGGAACAGTCATTAATAGACGTTCCTAAAGGAGTCATTGAAGCTGCAATATCCATGGGGGCTTCAACCCGAGAGATTATATTTAAATTTTTATTTGTAGAAGCACGATCAGGATTAGTTCTAGGACTTACTACATCAACAATTAGTTTTATTTCTTACTCAACTATTGTCGGTGTTGTTGGTGGTGGTGGAATAGGAGACTTTGCTATCCGCTATGGCTATCAGCGATTTGAAACGGAACTAATGACCTATATGATTATCATCATGATCATTCTAGTACAGCTAATCCAATTTTTAGGTACAACAATTTCTAAAACAATTGATAAACGATAAAAGGAGCTTAACAACGATGAAAAAACTAATCATGTTAATTACGTTATCACTACTCATTCTTGCAGGATGTGGCCAATCTGAAGACAAAAATGCAGAAAATAACCAAAATAACACTAATACTCAAGAAGAAGTTACATTAAAAGTTGCATCTTTAATTCCTCCAATGACTGAAGTTCTAGAGGTAGCTGAACCATTACTTGAAGAACAAGGTATTAAATTGGAAATTGTAGTTTTAGGTGATAATATTCAACCAAATACAGCATTACAAGCTAAAGAAGTAGATGCAAACTTCTTTGGCCACGGACTTTGGATGCAAACTTTCAATGAAAACAATGATGCGAATCTAGTTGTAGTTGAACCGATTTACCATGCTGCACTTGGTCTATATTCTAAGGAATACAGCTCTTTGGAAGAACTTCCAGATGGTGCTACAATTGCTCTACCAAATGACCCTACTAACCAAGGTCGTGCTTTAGCATTTCTAGATGATAAGGGAATCATTACGTTAGATGAAGAAGCTGGAATCTATGGTTCTTTAAAAGATATTGTAGAAAATCCAAATAATTATGATTTTCAAGAAGTTGACTTACTAATGTTAGCAAGAATGTACGATGATGCAGATGCTTCTATCATGTATCCTTCTTATGCTGCACCTTTAAATCTAGTTCCTAGTGAAGATGCTTTATTAGTCGAAGAGCCAATTGCTGATTTCGCTATATCGTTAGTTGCTAGAGAAGATAATGTAGATTCAGAACCAATTCAAAAGTTAGCAGAAGCAATGACAAGCTCAGAAGTAAAACAATTTTTAGAAGAGAATTATCCTGAATCAGCTGTACCAGCGTTTGAATAATAAGGATAAACATATAGTAAAGAAGCAGAACTCTTTCATTAGAATTCTGCTTCTTTTTCATAAGAAAGAGCCAGCATAGAGGATGCTGGCTCTTTCAACTTAATATCTACTTATGGAAAATTTATTATCTTCCTGGTAGAGGTCTTACTGGTCGATCACTTGCATCACTAGCAATAGCAAGCATAACATCTACGGAATTACCGTTATATGTTACTGTCATTGCTGTAATACCAGGCATTAAACCAGTTACGGCACCTTGATCTACAGAAGCAATTCTTTCGTTGGCCATTACATAGGAAGCATCTGCAGTTACATCTACTTCTTCTGTACTACCATCTTCGTAAGTTCTAACTTCTGTAACAGTAACATTATCAGTTTGACCAACTGTTACCATCATTAGAGCTTTGTCAACCTCTAATGATACTTCAACAGGCTCACCGATGTTACCTTCAACGACAGTAACTTCTACAGTTACTTCATTTTCACCGTAAGTAATCGTTACTGTTGTTTCACCTGCACCAACTGCAGTAATAACTCCAGCATCAACAGTTGCAACAGATTCGTCAGCTACAGAGTAATCAGCTAGAGCTGTTACATCTTCTTCTGTAGACTCGTCACCAACTGTAGTAGTTTCTGTTACTACAACTGAAGCTGTTTCTCCTACTTCAAGGTTAACAGAATCAGGATTAACATCTAGACTGATAACTGGTTCTGGATCTTCTCCATCTCTTTCAATTTCAAATTCTGCAGTTCCACTATTACCAGCAGCATCTAAAATGTGAACAGTAACCATTTCAGCACTTTCTGGAACATCAATTTCAAATGAACCATCTTGTTCTAGTACGAACTCTACTGGATCACTCTCTACGTCTTCATTTATGAAGCTATAAGATGCTGACAGCTTTTCATTGAGATCGTAAGAATAACCCCAATCTGCTAAAACGTCAATGTAGTGGAGGTAATCATCTGATACCTGGCCAGTAATTTTGTTTTCAGCTACTTCACCTGTAATCACAGGAAGTGTCGACTTAACAAATAATGGACCAACCCAGTCACTGATAACATCACCAGTTGGTGTCAGAGCAGTAAAGTCAATTGAATATACTCCATCTGGAATCGTTGTTAATTCCTGTGGTGGAGCCCATGGTGTATATTCCCCAGTAACATTTAGATAGTAGGATCCTGCACCTAAGGAATTCCCAGCGTGTAGGTATCCAATATAACCATCACCATAATAGCCACCATATGGGTCTTCGAAGTCCCAAACTTCAAGGTAGTTTGTTAAAACATCCCCTGTAATGGTGAAATCAAGTCTTGCTACATCATTTACTCCATCACCATTGAAGGATAAATCAGTTTCAGAGATTCTCATATCTCTTATTTCGTAAACTGCTTCTTCCTGAGGACTAAAATCGGCAGCAAATGGTAGAGAAATTTGATTTTCTCCTCCATTAATATGGATATAGCCTAAGAACTCGTCACCTCTTTGAGTATCTTGTCCTCCAACTACTAATGTTACTTCAACTAATTCTTCTCCATTTGGTGCTAACGTAAACGACTCTTTATCAACTCTTAAATATGCATCTGAGAATGGCTTCGTTACTTCAACTTCTACATTGAAGTCCCCACCTAATCCTTTTAAATCTTTCACACGAATTTGCTTCGTAACAGAAATCTCTTCACTTAGATCTTGTGGACCAAATGTAACTGTACCTTTGATATTTGGTACAATTTCTCCGCTTGAATCAAGTACTGCTTCATCTTCAGCGTAAGCAAGTACACTTGGGAATACTGCAGCATAAGCATTTACTCGACCTGCACCTTGATCAAAAACATCATATCTATCTTTATCTAGAAGTTTTGCAGTATTTGAAAGTGATACTTTCACATCAAATGCATTCCAGTCTGGATTTGCTTGCTTGATTAATGCTGCAATTCCAGTAATATGTGGTGCTGACATTGATGTACCTGTAAAACGATCATAAGACTGTTCATAGCTTGCATCTGGGAAATCCCATTTGTAAGCAGGGATAGATGACATGATATTTGTTCCAGGAGCTAGAACATCTGGTTTAATATCAAAGTTCGGTCTGGATGGACCACGTGAACTTGAATCATTGATTTCATCACCAGCAGTTTGTACTGAAGAAAACTCAGAGAACGATACAGTTCCTGGTCCTACTTCAAGTGCACTACGAATAGCCTCTCCGTCTGTTACAGACATATCAATCGTAGGTATGAAGTCGAATGAATCACCTAAGAAAATATCAGCTGGACCAGGTGCATTCGTTCCACCAGAGAAGTTATGAATAATAGTTGCCACTGCGCCGTTTGCCTTTGCATTTGCAATTTTATCAACAAACGCAAGCTCTCCACGAGAAATTAGTGCAACTTTACCTTCCACATCAATTCCTTCATAGTCTTCTAAAGCACCAAATCCAGGAACAGCGACTAGCTCATACTCACCGTCAAGTTGATTAGCTAGATCTTGTCCAAATGTTGTAGCCATAAATTTCAAGTCTTTAGAATAGCCATAATCATTACTTGGAACAGAAACATTTACTACTGCACTATGTTGTGTTTCTGGATTAGTCGTGTTACCTACAGTAATTGCTAAACGTGAAGTTCCTGGAGTTGTAACAGATCCACGTCCTGGGCCTGAGTTTCCAGATGAAAGTACAGCTATCACGTCAGCCATCATCGCATTATTAATTGCATAAGCTAAACTATCATTCTCAGAGTTACTTCCCCCACCAAGTGATAGGTTAATAACATCCATATCTTGATTAACTGCCTCTTCAACTGCTGCTATAATACCAGCAGTAGCACCACTACCATACGCACCTAATACACGGTAAGCGTATAAGTCAATTTCCGGTGCAACCCCTTTAATTCCATATTCATTTGCACCAATTGCAGCAATTGTACCAGCTACGTGCGTTCCATGGTCTGTCCAGAATGTACGACCACTTGCATTTACTTCTGGCATATGTGCTGGACGTTCTGCAGGAGATGTTTCACGAGCATCATCGTCTGCACGTTCACGATTATAATCTGAACTGCTTTGAATAAAGTTCTTTCCGCCTTTATAGATGCCTTGGAATTCTGGATGGTCTGGGTCGATACCAGTATCAAGTACCGCTACTTTAATTCCTGCCCCTTTATAACCAGCTTCCCAAATTGGCTCAATTCCTAAATGATCAATACTTGTATTCATTTGAGTGCCAAGTTCCATATCTTTTTCTAATTTAGAAGAAGAATCAACTGGCTTCTTATTTTTAAGAGAAGATACATCTCTAGATTTACGAACATCATCAGCATATACAATAGCATCTGGTTCAACTAAAGTAACACCTTTAATGGCAAGTAATTTCTGAAGATCATCTGCTTTTACTTCTGCAGAAAAACCGTTCAGTACTGTATCATACTCAAATCCTTTATTAAATAAAATATTCTTTGCGCTCATTTCAGAAAGTACACGACCATGTTGTTTATTAATTACGTCACGTATTTCTTTCGCTTTTGAACTAGACAAGGATTTCCCTTGTAACTCCGCAATCCCTTGTTCTAAAGCTACTGGCTTTTCAGAAAGATGGATAATAACTGGAACCATCTCACTTCCAGATTTTCCTTGTAAATCTTTATGAAGCTTTGGTAATCCTTCAGAATTTGCAAGTTGTTCAGCAATCGCTGCCTTCAATTGCATATTTTCTACACTTTGTACTTCTTTCTTGAATGTACCGTTATTAGCCATTGAATAGTCATTCGCTGATACAGGTATTACTAGCGAAATAACCATTAAAAAGGCTAGGAAACTACTAAATAGTCTCGTGAATTTCTTCTTCCCCAATTGTTTTCCTCCTACTCTATTCCATCGAATTCAATGGTGTTCTTTAGTAGATTGTTTCTACTATGTAGCATTCTAGTAAAAGAATCTCTAGTTTCCCTCCTTTCCATTTCACTTTACTAGAAAACTCACGCACTTGTTCTCAATAAAGAACATCATGCCCTAAAACAAATGGAAGTTATCTTTCCATTTATTGCATTATACTATATAATTTAGAAAATTAAAACGATAAAACGAATATTTTTTTCTTTATTGCGAACAAAAAGTGTTTATATGAAATAAAATATAAAAAAACTGAGACTAGATAAGTATCTGTCTCAGTTTCTCTACTATATTTCTCCCTTTTTACGTGCAGACATTTCTTCTTTCATTTCCTTATCCATTGCTTGTATCGATTGTTGCCTATTTCTATTTTTTTGGATAATTGCTTCTCGCTCTTCAGGACTTGCAAATTCCAAACTTGCTTCTGCCTCTTCCATTTTTGCTTTCGTATTTTCGATCATGTCATGTAACCGTTCCACATTATTCATTCGGTTATCTGGATTTGATTGTTTTTGCTCAGACATAGGTTTCCTCCAAACTTACGTTATTATCGTTAGTTTGATATCAACTTATCGTTTTATGCATATAAAATAAGTAAAAAAGAAACAGTCGCCATTTGCTCCTGTTTCTAT
Source organism: Ornithinibacillus halotolerans (assembly GCF_014637405.1). Taxonomy (GTDB): domain Bacteria; phylum Bacillota; class Bacilli; order Bacillales; family Amphibacillaceae; genus Ornithinibacillus; species Ornithinibacillus halotolerans. The sequence continues at coordinate 1,271 of NZ_BMEY01000023.1, read as the reverse complement.
TAATTGTCATTTTATATTATTAAGCTGTAACTTTTTTCTCTTCTTCTTCACTTTTCTTGAACAAGCGCTTGAATTTGGATGAAACACCTAATAATTTTTCTTGTAAATCCATTGCCGGTTCAAGACCTTTAATACTAGATTGGTAGGACCGAATCATGGAAATCGTCACAATTGGATCGATTATTGCTCGTTTTAAAGCAGTAGTTAAAACGTACGCACCAATAATGACTAATAGTCCTAGCACCGAACCTAATCCTGGATTATTCTCAGATAACAGTTTCGAAATAAACATTAATGGTAATGCAAAGAGGATAAACATAATAATATTAAATGCATATATAAATACAACTGATCCTAATGATGTTTTAATAATGCTCTTCCAACTTTGGGCATATAATACAACGCCATCTGCTGCAGACTTCCAAACTGTTTCCTCACGCTTTTCATTTTTTCTAACAATGATATAACTTACAATGGCTTCATCAATATAATTTAGACTGATAGACATTACTGCGTTAAGAAAACCGATAATATTTTTGGAGCCAGGAATAAAACTAAAAAATTCTCCTACACGCATTGTCCAACTTTGAATTTGCCTTACTGCACCATGAATCATTTGATCAACAGCAAAGGCTACATTTGCTGAGCCGAAATTGTTTTTCACTTGGTCTTTTCCATATTCTATTTGCCCTTTTCCCTCAGGAACTTTTCCATTATTTAGTAGTTCAATAATGACAGATATATGAGCTACTTTAACCATATACAATACATATCTTTCAAGAAACTTTAAACTTCCATAGACAACCCCAAAAGCAATTAACATAACGAATAGAAACGCTCCTGAACTTTCACCGAACATCTTAAATAGTAAAAATCCAATTCCAACCATAATACCTAAAAATATTAGGCCTCCAACAGCAAAGGCTGCATAAATTAAGATTCTTGCAAAAATAAAAGGCATCGTACGCTTAAATAGGTTCATAACAGACATAAATAAAGACCTCCATAATGTATTGGTGAGGCATCTTTACTTGGCTAGGAATATTTTCCTAGTAATCTTTACCTCCAGGCTATTGTATGCGAAGTATGTATGTATCTATTCCTCAATTTTCCAATTTATTATGTTTCATCTAAAGGACAAAATAAAGAGGCTGGGACAAAACTAGCCGAAAATAACTAAAAATGGTTCCTATCATCAAAAATAGATGATAGGAACCATTTTTCTTTGGATTATTTTCACAATTTATTGTTCGATTGCCTTTCATGGCGGT
>NZ_BMEY01000022.1 GCF_014637405.1 Ornithinibacillus halotolerans | reverse complement strand
CTTAGAGACTATGAGGTTGATAGGTCCGAGGTGGAAGCGTGGTGACACGTGGAGCTGACGGATACTAATAGATCGAGGACTTAACTAACTTAATTTGATTGTCGTTTGTTTACTCTTATTTAGTTTTCAGGGTATAAACCCTAAAAGCGTTCAAGGATGTTCTGTTAAAACCGTCCACGTCCTGTGTACAACACAGAACTACATACATCCTGTATGCATGTCTGGTGATGATGGCGAGAAGGTCACACCTGTTCCCATACCGAACACAGAAGTTAAGCTTCTCAGCGCCGATGGTAGTTAGGGCATTGCCCTTGCAAGAGTAGGACGTTGCCAGGCAAAAAAACCAAGGATTGACATAGTCAATTCTTGGTTTTTTTATTATCTTCTTTTTCACGATCACTAGCTAAAAAAAACATAGTATTGGTATACAAAAGTCTGAAGATGCATACAATTTGATTCCTAATGTAAATATAATTCAATCTTCATATTTACAATTACATATACAAAGTTGATAATATAAGTAAAAGAAGGGGTAATCAGATGAATGCAATCTTAGAGAATTTAATCGATGAAAACTTTCTTGTGATTTTAAGCCGTGTTCTAATTGCTTTATTATTATCTGGTTTGATTGGTTTTGAGAGGGAATTGAAAAATCACTCTGCAGGATTTCGTACACATATCTTAGTAGGTGTTGGCTCCTGTTTAATGATGTCTTTGTCACTCTTTGGTTTTGAAGCATATATTGATAAATTTGATAACGTTCGTTTTGATCCAGCTCGAATACCTTCTTATGTCATAAGTGGAATTGGATTTTTAGGAGCGGGAACAATTATGGTATTTGGAGGAACAATTAGAGGCTTAACTACAGCTGCATCAATTTGGGCAGTAGCTGGTCTTGGTCTTGTAGTAGGTGCAGGAATGTATGCTGTTGCCGTATTTACAACTCTTATTATTTTGTTAAGCTTAGTTTTTCTAAATAACTTTGAGAAACTGTTTACAAGGGGTAAGAGTTCTTTAGTAGTTGAAATTGTTTCCTATCCAAATCTACCAATTAATAAAGTAATATCCATATTTGAAAAAAGGGATCTTAAGATAAGAAAGGTAGAAGTAATAAAAGTTGAGAATAACTTAAGAAGTATATTTATTAAGGTTGAACGTAATGAAAACTTAAATCGAATTGAACTTTTTGATAATTTGTCTAGTATTGATGCTGTAAAGAGTGTTTCAGAAAGGTAATTCAGACTTCAAAGAATCCTGTACAAGATGTATGTGCAGGATTTTTTTGACCCAAATTACCTCATTACATTATTGGATTTATTATATATATATGATATTAAGAATAAAATCTAGATACATTGTTTTGTTTTTAATTAAATTGTCTAGAATAGAAGTAGTTGCATCTGATAAAAATTAAAGTATAATAATAGTATAGTCAAAGATAGTCAAAGTCAACTAAGCAGAAAGATTACTCTTGAAAACCAGGGGGGATCAAAATGAGCAATATTTCAGATGTTATTGAACAATATTTAAAAAGAGTATTAAAAGCGAAAGGGCAAGATGTAATTGAAATAAAGCGCAGTGAAATAGCAGATCAGTTTCAGTGCGTTCCTTCACAGATTAATTATGTTATTAATACCCGTTTTACTGTTGAAAAAGGTTATATTGTTGAAAGTAAGCGTGGTGGAGGCGGATATATTCGAATTATTCGCGTGAAGCATCAAGATAAATCAGAACTCATAGATGAAGTTATTCGGCTAATCAATCCAACGGTTACCCAACAGGCCGCTTTGGATGTACTAGAACGGCTCTTAGAAGAGAAAATTATTACCGAAAGAGAAGCAAAATTAATGGCTAACGCAATTGGAAGAGATACATTAGCATTCAAATTACCATTAAGGGATGAAATAAGAGCCCGAATCTTAACCTCTATGCTAACAACTTTGAAGTTCTTATAGGTTGGTTTTATTTTACGTTGAAGGGGGAAAAGGAATGGAGTGTCAAGAATGTCATCAAAGGCCTGCATCTTTACACTATACACAAGTGATTAACGGCCATAAAACAGAGATTCAAATTTGCGAAGTTTGTGCGAAAGAAAAAGGTTATATGACGTATCCTGAAGAAGGTTATTCGCTTCATAACTTGTTAACTGGTTTATTTAACTTTGATTCTAACCATGTCGGTTCACCTAACAATCCTTTAAAAAAGGAAAAAGAGTTAGAATGTACAAAGTGTGGACTTACTTTAACGCAGTTTAAACAAATTGGAAAATTTGGTTGTGGTGAGTGTTATCATGCTTTTTCATCAAGTCTTAATCCTATTTTTCGTCGTGTTCATAGTGGTAATACAGAACACCGTGGAAAAATTCCAAAACGAAAAGGTGGCAGCTTACATCTAAAAAAACAAATAGCTACCTATAAGTCCCAATTACAAGATTTAATTATTAATGAAGAATTTGAACAAGCTGCTGTAGTACGGGACAAAATAAAGGATCTGGAAAATAAGATTACAGAAGCAGGTGATAGCAAGTGACACTTGAACGTTTCATGAATGAAGCAATAAGTCCATGGATGCGAGAAGAAGGGCCAGACCATGATATTGTTCTAAGTAGTCGTATTCGTTTAGCGCGAAATTTTGCGGATATGCCATTTCCTATATTAGCAGAACAAAAAGATTTAGAGGATATACGAACCTTTTTTAAAGAGGAATATGAACACCAATCTTTTGGTGAATATACCAACTTTGAATTTATCTCTATTCGTGATTTAACAGCAATTGAAAAAAGCGTATTAGTTGAAAAACATTTAATCAGCCCGTTTTTAGCAAAGCGCGAAGGAGCGGCGGCCGCCTTAATCTCTGAGAACGAGCAAGTTTCTGTCATGATTAATGAAGAAGATCATATTCGTATTCAAGTCTACTTCCCAGGATTACAATTAACAAAGACATTGAATCGGGCGTTAGAATTTGATGATTGGATAGAAGAGAAAGTAAATTATGCTTTTGACGAATCAAGGGGTTTTTTAACTAGTTGTCCAACGAATGTAGGTACCGGTATGCGTGCCTCTGTTATGATGCATCTTCCGGCCCTTGCCATGACGAAACAAATCAATCGTATGATGCCGGCTATTAATCAACTTGGATTAGTAGTTCGAGGAATCTATGGAGAGGGTAGTGAGGCATTAGGGAATATCTTTCAAATCTCTAATCAAATTACATTAGGAAAAGCAGAAGAGCATATTATTGAGGATTTAGAAAGTGTTGTACAGCAATTAATAGAGCATGAACGAAAAGCTAGAACGAGAATATTGGAACAGTCTGGAATTGAACTAGAAAATCGCATTTTCCGTTCGTATGGAGTTTTACAGTATAGTAGAATCATTGAATCAAAAGAAGCAGCAAGATGTTTGTCCAATGTACGTCTTGGTATTGATTTAGGAATCATTAAAAACGTTTCACGTAATATACTTAATGAACTAATGGTTTTAACACAACCTGGTTTCTTGCAGCATTATGCTAAAAAAACATTAACTGCAAAAGAAAGAGATATACTTAGAGCATCTTTAATTCGTGAACGATTACAAATTGAGGAATAGGTAGGAGGAAATCATATATGATGTTTGGACGTTTTACTGAAAGAGCACAAAAGGTCTTAGCACTTTCACAAGAAGAAGCTGTCAGACTAGGTCATAATAATATTGGTACTGAACATATTTTGCTAGGATTAGTGCGAGAAGGGGAAGGAATAGCAGCAAAGGCTTTGGAGTCTTTGGGGCTTGAGGTTGCTAAAATTCAAGAAGAAGTAGAAAAGTTAATTGGAACTGGTAAACAACCAATGCAAACGATTCACTATACACCGAGAGCTAAAAAGGTTGTTGAACTTTCACAAGATGAAGCAAGAAAACTAGGACATTCTTATGTTGGTACGGAACATATTCTCCTTGGTTTAATTCGTGAAGGAGAAGGAGTGGCAGCGCGTGTTTTAAATAATCTAGGTGTAAGTTTAAATAAAGCACGACAGCAGGTACTTCAGTTATTAGGAAGTAATGAGTCACAAGCCGGGAGACAAGGACGTGGGCAAGCTTCAAGTGCAAATACTCCTACACTAGATTCATTAGCACGTGACTTAACAGTTAGTGCCAAGGAAGGTAATATTGATCCAGTTATAGGTAGAAGTAAAGAAATTGAACGAGTTATTCAAGTACTTAGCCGTCGCACGAAGAATAATCCAGTATTAATTGGAGAACCAGGAGTTGGAAAAACTGCTGTTGCAGAAGGATTAGCACAACAAATAATTGATAATGAAGTTCCAGAGACTTTACGTGATAAACGAGTGATGACGTTAGATATGGGTACTGTAGTAGCAGGTACGAAATATCGTGGGGAATTTGAGGATCGTTTGAAAAAGGTTATGGAAGAAATTCGGCAAGCAGGTAACATTATTCTCTTTATCGATGAGTTACACACTCTAATAGGTGCTGGTGGAGCAGAAGGTGCGATTGATGCATCTAACATCTTAAAACCATCTTTAGCACGTGGAGAATTACAATGTATCGGGGCAACGACGTTAGAAGAATATCGTAAGTATATTGAAAAAGATGCTGCTTTAGAGAGAAGATTCCAGCCTATTCAAGTGGATGAACCGACTCTAGACGAAACAATTCAAATTTTAAAAGGACTTCGTGATCGTTACGAAGCTCATCATCGCGTTACAATTACAGATGAAGCTATTGAAGCAGCTGCAAAGTTATCCGATCGCTATATAACAGACCGTTTCCTTCCAGATAAAGCTATTGATCTTATTGATGAAGCTGGATCAAAAGTAAGGTTACGATCTTATACGATACCACCAAATTTAAAAGACTTAGAACTTAAATTAGAAGAAGTGAGAAAAGAAAAGGATGCTGCAGTACAGAGTCAAGAGTTTGAAAAGGCAGCTTCATTAAGAGATTCTGAACAACGTCTACGTGAAGAATTAGAAACAACAAAGAATGAGTGGAAAGAAAAGCAAGGTCAAGAAGATTCTCAAGTTACAGTTGAAGATATCGCAAGTATTGTATCTGTCTGGACTGGTGTTCCAGTTTCTAAACTAACCAAAGATGAGAGTGAACGTTTACTTAATTTAGAAGAGGTACTTCATGATCGAATTATTGGGCAAGAAGAGGCAGTTAAAGCAATCGCAAAAGCAATCAGAAGAGCTAGAGCTGGTCTTAAAGATCCAAAGCGACCAATTGGTTCTTTTATCTTCTTAGGCCCAACAGGAGTAGGTAAAACAGAATTAGCAAGAGCATTAGCAGAGGCAATGTTTGCTGATGAAGATGCAATGATTCGAATAGATATGTCTGAATACATGGAGAAACATTCGACTTCTAGACTTGTAGGATCCCCTCCAGGATATGTAGGTTATGAAGAAGGTGGGCAATTAACAGAGAAAGTACGAAGAAAACCATATTCTGTTGTTTTACTAGATGAAATTGAAAAGGCCCATCCTGAAGTATTTAATATATTATTACAAGTATTAGAAGATGGACGACTAACAGATTCTAAGGGACGCGTGGTAGATTTCCGTAATACGGTTGTCATTATGACTTCTAATGTTGGTGCTAGTGAATTAAAACGGAATAAGTATGTAGGGTTTAATCTCGATGATGAATCCAAAGACTATTCTAATATGAAAACAAAAGTAATGGATGAATTGAAAAAAGCATTCCGACCAGAATTCTTAAATCGTATTGATGAAACTATTGTGTTCCATTCCTTAGAGAAGAAACATATGAAATCTATTGTAACATTAATGATAAAAGATGTTCAGAAACGATTAATTGAACAAGAAATCGACTTTAGTTTAACAGATAAGGCAATTGAAAAGATTGCTAATGAAGGATTTGATCCAGAGTATGGAGCAAGGCCATTACGCCGTTCCATTCAAAAGAATATTGAAGATTTATTATCTGAAGAACTATTAAAAGGTACTGTAACATTTGGTCAAAAAGTGAAAATTGGGCTCAATAATAAAGGGGAATTTATTATTTTGCCTTAGTAAATTCATCTTATTATCAGGAAAAACTAGAGGGAAATTCTCCTTCTAGTTTTTTTCAATAGCCAACAAGATTGCTATAATTCAATAATAAATGCGATACAAAATATGTGGCAGACTTTAGGTATTTATCACTAAAATGATAGATTCTTGTAACCATAAGAGGAAATAATACGTATATAATAGAGGTAGTAGTAAAAGCAGATATACTTTTTCTACTAGGAAGGGACTGAGTATTTGTGGCGAAAATAAAGACGAAATTTGTTTGCCAGGAATGTGGCTATGAGTCTGCAAAATGGATGGGGAAATGTCCCGGTTGTAATAATTGGAATAGCTTTGTTGAAGAAACATCAATTACAGGAAAACAGTCAAGGCATACATTCAGTGGAGTAACGACAGCAGGAAGTAAACCAGAGAAAATTACTTCTATCGCTTCACAAAAAGAACCACGCATTACCACTAATCTTAAAGAATTAAACCGTGTACTTGGTGGAGGAGTTGTTCCTGGATCACTAGTTTTAATTGGAGGCGATCCCGGAATAGGGAAGTCCACATTACTATTACAGGTATCTTCACAACTTGCGGAAAAGAATTTACCAGTATTGTATATATCGGGTGAGGAATCACCAAAACAGACAAAGCTTCGTGCGGATCGTTTAGGTGTAAGTTCTGATTTGCTATATGTATTATCAGAAACAAATTTACTTAGTATCACTCATCATATCGAGCAATTAAAACCTTCACTAGTTATTATTGATTCAATTCAAACTATCTATCGTGAAGAAGTAACTAGTGCACCTGGAAGTGTTTCACAAGTTAGGGAGTGTACAAGTGAATTAATGCGAATTGCTAAAACTAGTGGGATTCCTATATTTATTGTTGGCCATGTTACAAAAGAAGGAGCAATTGCAGGTCCAAGACTTCTTGAACATATGGTTGATACTGTTCTTTACTTTGAAGGTGAGAGACATCATACGTATCGAATCTTACGTGGAGTTAAGAATAGGTTCGGTAGCACCAACGAGATGGGAATTTTTGAAATGAAAGAAGAAGGGTTAAGGGAAGTCTTAAATCCATCCGAGATATTTTTAGAAGAACGTTCGGAAGGTTCGGCAGGATCAACAGTTGTTGCATCAATGGAAGGGACAAGACCTGTTCTTGTGGAGATTCAAGCATTAATTTCTCCATCGAGCTTTGGAAACCCTAGAAGGATGGCTACCGGTATTGATCATAATCGTGTATCGCTATTAATGGCTGTGTTAGAAAAAAGGGTCGGCTTAATGTTACAAAATCAAGACGCATATATTAAAGTTGCTGGAGGAGTAAAGCTAGACGAGCCTGCTATTGATTTAGCAACAGCAATTAGTATTGCTTCGAGTTTTAGAGATATTCCTACGAGACCAGATGACATTTTTATTGGAGAAGTTGGATTGACGGGTGAAATAAGACGTGTATCCCGTATTGAACAGCGTGTACAAGAAGCGGCTAAGTTAGGGTTTAAACGAGTAATTTGTCCTGAAAATAATTTGGATGGTTGGACTTATCCAAAAGGTATCCAAGTGATTGGAGTAAAATCAATTCAAGAGGCACTAAATATTGGTGTACCGAGATAGTAGATTTACAAGAACACAAGAAATTTGTCGAATTTTGATTGACTTGTATATATGTGTGTGATAAAATTTAAGTTTTTGACAATTTGATTGTTTGCTAATCCTGTGCTATGATTGTGAAGTAACATTCAATAGGGATACAGGTTAAAATGTAAAATTTACTCTTCATAATAAAATGATTCTAAGTGAATCTCTGTCTGAAAAATTAATGGTTATTTTTTCAAGTTAATAGGCAATAATAATGATTAGGAGGTGACAGTGGTGCTGAAAAAGATTGTACATTTGTTTTTTATTATTTCAGGGGGTACCATTGGGTATTTATATATCCCTTACATTATTAGGCTATTAGATTTTAATGTATCTTGGGTCGAATCACCATATTTGGGTGTTGCAATAGGTGCAATTATATTTTTTGTTATTTCATTTTGGCTAGCTGATTATATTGTTGATTTTTTAAGATGGATAGAAGAAGGACTAGTCAAAATACCAATTGGTGATTTAATATTTGGAAGCCTTGGATTAATTATTGGGTTAGTAATTGCATTTTTAATTAATTTACCGATACAAGAAATTACTAATATAGAATTTGTTTCTAAGGTGATTCCTCTATTTGTAACAATTCTGCTCGGGTATTTCGGTTTCCAAGTTGGATTTCGTAGACGAGATGAGTTATTAAATCTACTAAGCCTTAACCGTAAAGAAAAGAAAAAAAGTACAAATGATCAAGACAGTGTAGAATCAAGTGAACCACGTCCTAAAATACTAGACACTAGTGTTATTATTGATGGACGGATTGCGGATATTTGTCAAACTAGCTTTCTAGAGGGGACGATTATTATTCCTCAGTTTGTACTAGGAGAATTACAACATATTGCTGACTCATCAGATGTTTTAAAACGTAACAGAGGCAGAAGAGGATTGGACGTATTAAACAGAATTCAAAAAGAATTACCTATTAAAGTAGAAATCTATGAAGGTGACTTTGAAGAAATTCATGAAGTTGATAGTAAGTTAATTAAACTCGCTAAAGTAATAGATGGCATAGTTGTTACTAATGATTTTAATTTAAATAAAGTATGTGATTTACAAGGTGTTCATGTATTGAATATTAATGATCTGGCTAATGCGGTGAAACCAGTAGTGTTACCAGGTGAAGAACTAATGGTTCAAGTTATTAAAGACGGAAAAGAACAAAATCAAGGGATTGCATATCTTGATGATGGAACAATGATTGTTGTGGAAGAAGGCAGAAATTATATTGGAAAAACGATTGAAGTACTCATAACTAGTGTTCTACAAACTTCTGCTGGCCGCATGATCTTCGCGAAACCAAAATTACTTGAAAAAGCACTGTAAAAAAGGTATAACTTATATTGGACATTAACTTAAATGAAGTGATAACAGATAATGTTATCACTTTTTGTTATAATAATAAGGGTAATATTAATCGATAGAAAATCAACTAAAAAGGAAGAGGCAAAACATGACTAAAGAAGTTCGTGTGCGCTATGCACCAAGTCCAACAGGACATTTACATATTGGTAATGCTCGGACAGCATTATTTAATTATTTGTATGCGAAACATTTTGATGGAAAATTCATCATCCGAATCGAAGACACTGATGATAAGCGTAATGTTGAAGGCGGAGAAGAAAGTCAACTAACCTACTTAAAATGGTTAGGTATTGAGTGGGACGAAGGAGCAGATATAGGAGGAAACTACGGACCATACCGCCAGATGGAACGTCTAGATATTTATAATAAACATGTTGATCAGCTTTTAGAAAAAGGACTAGCATATAAATGCTATATGACAGAAGAAGAATTAGAAGCTGAAAGAGAAGAACAAATTGCAAATGGACTACCACCAAAATATGCAGGAAAGCATCGTGATTTAACACCAGAACAAATTGCAGCATTTGAAGCGGAAGGGCGTAAACCAAGTATTCGTTTCCGTGTTCCTGAACAAGTAACCTATACATTTAGTGATATTGTTCGTGGGGATATTAATTTTGAATCGAGTGATTTTGGTGATTGGGTAATTGTGAAGAAAAATGGAGTTCCGACATATAATTTTGCAGTAGCTATTGATGATCATTTAATGGGAATATCTCATGTGTTACGTGGAGAGGAACACATTTCAAATACTCCGAAACAATTAATGGTTTATGATGCATTTGGTTGGGAACCACCAGCATTTGGACACATGACATTAATCTTAAATGAAGACCGTAAGAAGTTAAGTAAACGTGACTCTCATATCATTCAGTTTATCGAGCAATATAAAAATCTTGGATTCCTACCTGAAGCATTATTTAACTTTATTACCCTTCTTGGTTGGTCTCCAGTTGGGGAAGAAGAGATCTTTACAAAGGATAAACTAATTGAAATCTTTGATCCAGAAAGATTATCGACTTCGCCAGCAATTTTTGATGTAAATAAATTGAAATGGATGAATGGTGAATATATAAAAGCGGCAGAATTAGAAAAAGTAATAGAACTTGCGTTACCACATCTAATTGAAGCTGGAAAACTTCCGGAAAATATGGATGCAACAACAAGCGAATGGGCAGAAAAAGTTATTGGACTATACCATGAGCAGTTGCGCTATGGAGAAGAAATCGTTGAGTTAACTAAAATGTTCTTTACAAAAGAAGTAGAACTAGACGAAGCTGCTAAGGCAGTACTCGCGGAAGAACAAGTTCCTGAAGTATTACAAGTGTTTACAGACAAATTAATCCATCTAGATGAGTTTAATAAAGACACTATTAAAGATCAAATTAAAGCTACACAAAAAGAAACAGGTCACCGTGGTAAAAAATTATTCATGCCAATTCGTGTAGCTACATCAGGTCAGACACATGGCCCGGAATTACCATTAGCGATTGAACTACTTGGAAAAGAAACAATCGTCCAACGCTTAGACAACCTATTAAAAGAATTAGGAGCATAAAACTTAGTTCTATTGTTCTTTTGTAAAAGCAGTGCATTAGTGAGTAAATAACTTTAAGTGTATTCGAACTACGGATTTCAAAGAGGAAGTCTATCCGAAAAAAATGAGCGAACTGATTCACATTTCACCCTAACTGTAATATAGTATTAATAATCAATACATGAACGTTGATAAGGGAAAGTAATAGTTAACTAATTACACAGAGAGAACCACCATGGCTGGAAGTGGTTTTAATTACTAACTATGAAGTGCCCCTTGGAGTCTGTTATGGAAATTTAGTTAGTACATAACAGCGGTTCTCTACCGTTATAAGAGTACAAGTTGGAAGTGGAAGGACCTCTTCAAACAGAGTGGAACCGCGCTAGAAGCGTCTCTGTGTATTTTACACAAGGACGCTTCTTTTGTTTTATTTGAAAGATTTTTAACTTTAGGGGGGATGGACAATGGGGTTTTTTAAGCGAATGAAAGAAGACATGGATGTTGTCTTTGAACAAGATCCTGCAGCTAGAACCTATTTTGAGGTATTTTTAACTTATTCTGGATTACATGCAGTTTGGTCCCATCGAATTGCACATGCCTTTTATAAACGAAAGTTATTCTTTATTGCACGAACGATTTCTCAAATAAGCCGATTTTTTACTGGAATTGAAATTCATCCAGGAGCTAAAATTGGTAGACGTTTCTTTATTGACCACGGTATGGGGGTTGTTATTGGAGAAACGTGTGAAATTGGAGATAATGTTACTGTCTTTCAAGGGGTAACTTTAGGCGGGACAGGTAAAGAGAAGGGGAAGCGCCATCCCACTGTTAAAGATAATGCATTAATTGCATCAGGAGCAAAAGTGCTAGGATCTATTACAGTAGGAGAAAATGCAAAGATTGGGGCTGGCTCAGTTGTATTAAAAGATGTTCCCGATAATTCTACCGTTGTTGGAATTCCAGGAAAAGTTGTTGTTCAAGATGGAAAGAGGGTAAGTCGTGATTTGGAACATCACAAATTACCAGACCCAATTGAAGATAAATGTATTGCCTTACAGAAGCAAATTGATCTATTAAAAGAAGAAATTGCGATGATGAAGGAAGGGAAATAATAATGGTAGTCTCAATTTATAATACATTAACTAGAGAAAAAGAAGAATTTAGACCGATTGAAGAGGGTAAAGTCCGTATGTATGTATGTGGACCAACTGTTTATAACTATATTCATATTGGCAACGCTCGTCCAGCAGTTGTTTTTGATACAGTTAGAAGATATTTAGAATATAAAGGTTATGATGTTAATTATGTTCTTAATTTTACGGATGTAGATGACAAAATCATTAATCGGGCAAATGAACTAGGGGAAGATGTTTTTGCGGTTTCCGACCGGTATATAGATGCATACTTAGAAGATGTTTCTAAGTTAGGAGTTAAAAAGGCAACTCATAATCCTAGAGTAACAAACACGATGCAAGAGATTATTGCATTTATTGGTAGTTTGATTGAAAAGGGATATGCCTATGAAGCGGGAGGAGACGTTTACTTTAAGCCAAGGGCATTTGAAGGTTATGGTAAGCTTTCGCATCAATCCATTGATGAATTACGATCTGGAGCTAGAATTCAAATTGGTGAGAAAAAAGAAGATCCATTAGACTTTGCTTTATGGAAAGGGGCAAAGGAAGGAGAAATATCATGGGATTCTCCATGGGGAAAAGGACGTCCTGGTTGGCATATTGAGTGCTCTGCTATGGCCAAGAAGTATCTAGGAGAAACAATTGACATTCATGCAGGGGGACAGGATTTAACATTTCCGCATCATGAAAATGAGATTGCGCAGTCAGAAGCAAATAATGGAAAGACCTTTGCTAACTATTGGATGCACAATGGGTATATTAATATTAACAATGAAAAAATGTCGAAGTCACTAGGGAATTTTGTACTTACAAGAGAGCTATTAGAACAACATGACCCAAATGTTATAAGGTTCTTCATGCTTAGTGTACATTATCGTAACCCAATTAACTTCTCCGAAGACCTATTAGAGTCGGCAAAAAACAGCTTGGATCGTGTAATAACAGCATATCAAAATCTAGGGCATCGTAAGTCATCAAGCACTAACTTAGATAAAGATCAACATCATTGGACGGAAAAAATAAATATATTGAAGCAGCGTTTTGAAGCAGAGATGGATGATGATTTTAATACTGCAAATGCTATTTCTGTGCTATTTGATTTAACAAAAGAAGCAAATGTTTATTTAAATGGTACTCATACATCGGAAAGTATCATTGCACTTTTCCAAGAAACGATGAAGTCCTTCCTAGAAATTTTAGGCGTTAATTTACAAAGTGAAAAGGAACTACTAGATGAAGAAATAGAGTCATTGATTGAAGAAAGAAATGAAGCGAGAAAATCTCGTAACTTTACTCGTGCAGATGAAATCCGGGACCTTTTAAAGGAAAAGAATATTATCTTAGAAGATACAGCACAAGGAGTAAGGTGGAAAAGGGGCTAATTTGTTTGGAAAAAGACATAAAACAAATGAAAAGTCTAGCCTTAGCCTATATGGGTGATGCTATCTATGAAGTATATGTAAGAGAGCATCTTTTAAAGAAGGGAACAGTTAAACCGAATCAACTTCACCAAGAAGCGATTACATTTGTTTCCGCAAAAGCACAAAGTAGTGTATTACTAGATTGGTTAGAGCGAGATATTTTAGATGATGAAGAAAAAAGTATTGTTTCTAGGGGACGGAATGCGAAATCGGGTTCTGTCCCTAGAAATACAAGTGTACAAACCTATCGCTATTCAACGGCTTTTGAAGCGCTTATTGGTTTCCACTATTTATCGAGTAATAATGTTCGATTAGAAGAGTTAATAAACTTAGCAATACAGTTTTTAGAGGGGAGGAAAGGTTAAATGGATCAAGAATTAATCATTGGTAAAAATCCCGTATTAGAAGCTTTAAAATCAGGAAGGTCAGTAAATAAAGTACTCATCTCTGATCAATTAAACTCTAATGCACAAAGTAAAATATTTCAGCTTAGTAAATCTGCAGGTACAATAGTTCAGAAAGTGCCTAAAAGTAAATTAGAACAAATTACTAACGGAAATCATCAAGGTGTTGTTGCATATGTTGCATCTTATCAATATGCATCTTTAGATGATTTGTTTTCAAGAGCAAATGCAAGAAATGAAGAACCGTTTTTTATCATACTTGATGAATTAGAGGATCCGCATAATTTAGGGTCCATATTACGTACAGCTGATGCAACGGGTGCGCATGGAGTTATTATTCCGAAAAGGCGATCGGTTGGATTAACAGCAACTGTAGCAAAGACAGCTGCAGGAGCTCTGGAACATATTCCTGTTGTACGAGTTACCAATATAGCAAATACAATTGACGAACTTAAAAAGAATAATGTTTGGGTAGTTGGGACAGAAGCAGAGGCAACAGAAGATTTTAGAAGACTCGATGGGGCAATTCCTATTGCTGTTGTTATTGGTAATGAGGGGAAAGGTATGAGTAGACTTGTTCGTGAGAAGTGTGATTGGACAGTAAGTTTGCCAATGAAGGGACAAGTTTCTTCCCTTAATGCTTCTGTAGCTTGCAGCTTATTACTGTATGAGGTTTATAGGAAAAGGTATCCAGTCGGTGAGTAGTCATGGTTGTACTAATAGTAGATGGCTATAATATTATTGGCGACTGGGAGGAATTAAAGCAGTTAAAGAAGAAGGATTTAAGTCAAGCTCGTGATCGCTTAATTGAATTAATGGCAGAGTACCAAGCTTATTCTGGAAGCAGAGTTATCATAGTGTTTGATGCATATTATGTACGTGGAATTGAGAGTAAATTAAAGCAGTTTAAAGTAGAGATTATTTATACAAAAGAAAAAGAAACAGCCGATGAGTGTATTGAAAGATTAGTTAAGAAACTGAAGAATGTAAAAACACAAGTGTATGTTGCAACCTCTGATTACACAGAGCAACGTGTTACCTTTGGACAAGGAGCATTAAGGAAGTCTGCAAGAGAGCTTTCCATAGAATTAGAAAACCTTGAACGTGAAATTACTAACGATGTAACAAAACATCAACAAAATAAGCCAAAATCAAAAATACCGTTAAATGATGAGATTTTAGCGACGTTTGAAAAATGGAGGAGAGGGAAGATGTAAAACTTACTTCTCTCTTTTTTTAGTAGTAACTATAAAATTTGTTAGAAAATTAAATTTATTGAGTTATTTAAACGCTTACTGTATAATGTTTGTAATAATTGTCTATTGGTCAAGGAGGCTTCCGAATGAACATCAAGCAATTAATTGGCGAAAATAATAAACTACAAACGCTTGATGATGATGAAATATTAGAGTTGATCCATCATGGAGATAATCAGGCATTAGATTATTTAATACATAAATATAAAAATTTTGTTCGAGCCAAAGCTAGAACCTATTTCTTAATAGGTGCAGACAAAGAAGATATAATTCAAGAAGGAATGATAGGCTTATATAAAGCAATTCGCGATTATAATGAGGACAAGCAAACCTCTTTCAAAGCTTTTGCTGAATTATGTATTACTAGGCAGATAATTACGGCAATTAAAACGGCAACTAGGCAAAAGCACATTCCGTTAAATTCTTATGTATCGTTGGACAAGCCTATATATGATGAAGAGTCAGATAGAACATTGTTAGATGTTATCGCGGGTTCTTCTGAGATAGATCCCCAAGAGTTGCTTATTAATCAAGAAAAGTTCGGGGATATGGAACTTAAACTGTCTGAATTATTAAGTGAGTTTGAAAAAGAAGTTTTACACCTATACCTGGAAGGAAAAACTTATCAAGAGATATCCGTTGAATTAAATAGACATGTAAAGTCAATAGACAATGCCCTACAGCGAGTTAAGCGGAAATTAGAACAGTTGATGGAAACAAGTGAAGTCAGCATGTAGTGCATTGACACAAATGGACAACCATGCTACATTTAAAAGAGAAAAATACCCGGAATACGGGGTGGAATTAGTGAATAAAAAGATAATTTTATCGTGTGCAATTTGTTCTAGCAGGAATTATTCAACTAGTAAGAATGTATCCACACAATCTAACCGCATGGAAGTGCGTAAGTATTGCAAGAATTGTGGGCAACATACATTGCATCGCGAAACTAAATAAATTTGTTTAAGAGAACAAAAGACGACGCATCTTCAAGGCCTTAGTTTGGGGGGGTACTGTATGTTTAACTTTTTAAAAAATGTATCTAGAGAAATGAAAAAGGTAAGTTGGCCAAAAGGAAAAGAGCTTACAAGCTATACAGTAGTAGTTATCTCTACTGTGATCTTTATGGCAGTTTTCTTTGGCGTAGTTGATCTAGGGATTTCTGAAGTGTTAAACTTATTTTTTGAATAAATTTCCTATTATTATGCTATAATGAGAAATGAATAACGAAAATTTTAAAAACCCGAGCAACACGGGTTTTTTTAATATGATTTTTTTGAGGTTTCTTTAAATTTCGCCTATAAAGGGAGGGAAGGGCAAGTCTATTTGTCCTATGTAATGGAGAAAAATTGGTATGTAATTCATACGTATTCAGGATATGAAAACAAAGTTAAAAACAACTTGGAAAAACGAGTTGAAACAATGGGAATGGAAGACAAGATTTTCCGTGTAATCGTTCCAGAAGAGGAAGAAACAGAAATAAAAAATGGTAAAAAGAAAGTACTTAAGAAAAAAGTATTCCCTGGTTATGTACTAGCAGAGATGATTATGACGGACGATTCTTGGTATGTAGTGAGAAATACTCCCGGGGTAACTGGATTTATTGGTTCGAGTGGTGGGGGAACAAAACCTACACCCCTAATGCCAGGTGAAGCAGAGGCTATCCTGAAACGAATGGGTATGGCTGAACCTGTTCTACAAGTTGACTTCGAATTAAAAGAAAATGTTCGAGTAGCAGAAGGTCCTTTTGCGAACTTTACTGGCACCATTGAACATATTGATACAGATAAACAAAAAGTAAAAGTACATGTCAATATGTTTGGAAGAGAAACTCCAGTAGAACTAGACTTTACTCAAGTAGAAAAGTTATAGTAGTTATTAATAAGGTTAGTGGGAAAATCGAAAAAAGACATATTCACATACTTGCATTTTTTTTCGATTCGTGCTAAACTTCTTTTGTTATTCATGCCCTGATATAAACAGGAGTAATGAAACCTGAGTGGGAGGGGAAAATCCCCAATTACCACATCACGGACTTTAAGGAGGTGTGTCTCGTGGCTAAAAAAGTTATCAAATTAGTGAAATTGCAAATTCCAGCTGGTAAAGCTAATCCAGCTCCACCGGTGGGACCTGCGCTTGGTCAAGCTGGTGTAAATATTATGGGATTCTGTAAGGAATTCAACGCACGAACACAGGATCAAGCTGGTTTAATTATTCCGGTTGAAATCACTGTATTCGAAGACCGTTCATTCACATTTATTACGAAAACTCCACCTGCAGCTGTATTACTTAAAAAAGCAGCTGGTTTAGACTCAGGATCTGGAGAGCCTAATAAAAACAAAGTTGCGACTTTGAAACGTGATAAAGTAAGAGAAATTGCAGAAACTAAAATGCCTGACCTAAATGCTGCTGATGTAGAAGCGGCTATGCGTATGGTTGAAGGAACTGCACGTAGTATGGGTATTGTTATCGAAGACTAATACTCATTACATGTTTATGAATTGATGGTTGCGGTGATGGTCTTCCGTTTCGCGCAACCTTTTTCATGAAAACAATTTACTGAAGTAGTAGATTGTATCGTAAGCTTTATAAAAGCTCTAGTTTTGAGCTTTTATAAGTGGGAGGTACTACCGTTATTACCACATTAGAGGAGGAAATAAATAATGGCTAAAAGAGGAAAAAGATATCAAGAAGCTGCAAAGCTAATTGATCGTTCTAAGTCTTATGATATAAATGAAGCTGTTAGCTTGTTAAAAGAAACAGCAAAAGCAAAATTTGATGAAACTGTTGAAGTTGCTTTCCGTCTAGGAGTAGATCCTAAGAAAGCAGATCAACAAATCCGTGGTGCGATGGTATTGCCAAACGGAACTGGAAAAACTCAACGTGTTCTAGTGTTTGCTAAAGGTGAAAAACTAAAAGAAGCAGAAGCGGCTGGAGCAGATTATGTTGGAGATCAAGATTTAATCAATAAGATCAACCAAGGTTGGTTCGAATTTGATGTTATCGTTGCTACTCCAGACATGATGGCTGAAGTTGGTAAACTTGGTCGTGTATTAGGACCTAAAGGTTTAATGCCAAACCCTAAAACGGGTACAGTTACATTTGATGTAGAAAAAGCTGTGAAAGAAATTAAAGCTGGTAAGGTTGAATATCGTGTTGATAAGCAATCTAACATCCATGTGCCAATTGGCAAAATTTCTTTCGATAACGAGAAACTTGTTGAGAACTTTAAAGCGCTTGTTGAAACTATTGTTAAAGTTAAACCACAAGCAGCTAAAGGTACTTACATGAAGAATGTGGCGATCACTTCTACAATGGGTCCTGGAATCAAAGTTGATGTTTCAGACTACCGTTAATTGGTAATTGACTTATCTGATTAACTTCGGTATAATTCTTTTTGTTGATTAAATAAATACGTTGTACCGTAGACAGTAGGTGCGTATTCGCTTAATATCCTGCCGAGGTGTTTGAAACAAGTGTGAATTTGTTTTTTACGAGCCTTCATGTCTACATGAAGGCTCTTTTTAGTAAATAGAACCCGAACGGTATAATGGATAAACTAACGGGAGGTGGAACAATGTCAAAAGTAATGGAAAAAAAGAAACAACTAGTACAAGAAATCGCAGATAAATTCCGCGATAGCCAATCAACTATTTTAGTTGATTACCGTGGTCTAAACGTTGCTGAGGTAACTGAGCTTCGTAAACAATTACGTGATGCTGGTGTTGAGTTTAAAGTTTACAAAAACACAATGTCCCGTCGTGCTGCTGATGATGCTAACTTAAGTGAGTTAAATGAATCTTTAGTTGGACCTACAGCAATCGCTTTTAGTAAGGATGATGTAATTGCTCCTGCAAAAGTTATTGCTAACTTCGCTAAAGAGCATGATGCATTAGAAATTAAAGCTGGTGTATTAGAAGGTAAAATGGTTTCTCTTGAGCAAATCAAGGAACTTGCAGACCTACCGAATTACGAAGGTATGCTTTCTATGCTTCTCAGCGTACTACAAGCACCAATCCGCAATTTTGCACTTGCTACAAAAGCAGTTGCAGAACAGAAAGAAGAACAAGGCGCATAAGTTGATTGTTAATCAACAACCTGGTCTTACGATAATATAATTATAAAAAAATTAGGAGGAACAATAATGACTAAAGAGCAAATTATCGACGCTATTAAAGAAATGTCCGTTCTAGATTTAAATGATCTAGTTAAAGCTATTGAAGAAGAATTCGGAGTAACTGCTGCAGCACCTGTTGCTGTTGCTGGAGCTGCTGCTGGTGGAGCTGCTGAAGAACAAACTGAATTTGATGTTGTACTTGAAAGTGCAGGAGCATCTAAAATCAAAGTTGTTAAAGCAGTTCGCGAAATCACTGGTCTTGGTCTAAAAGACGCTAAAGATTTAGTAGATAACGCACCTAAAGCAGTTAAAGAAGGCGTTTCTAAAGACGAAGCTGAAGAAGTTAAAGCTAAGCTTGAAGAAGCAGGCGCAACTGTTGCAGTTAAATAATTTATAATAAAAATGAAGAGCTCGTCGTAATTATTCGGCGAGCTCTACATGTACATACTCATGAATCTTCTATATATTACATACTAAACAAAGTAGGTGCCCAAATGACTGAGCATTACTTTTCACAAAAACCCCAATCAAAAAGTTCACCCAAACATTGGAATTACAGATTAAGAGGAAAAAACTACATATTTACTAGTGATGTCGGCGTGTTTTCTAAAAATGAAGTTGATTTTGGGTCGAGATTACTAATCGAAACATTTACCCCACCTGAAATTCCGGGAGATGTATTAGACATGGGGTGTGGCTATGGGCCTATTGGGATTAGTCTTGCTGATTTAATGAACGAACGCATAATTGTTATGTCAGATGTTAACCAACGTGCTTTAGCGCTAGCTGAAACCAACGCAAAACAAAACAATATTTCTAATGTGGAGTTTGTTCTGAGTGATCAGTTTGATGGTCTCAAAGGTCGAGAGTTCGCTGCTGTTTTAACGAATCCCCCGATTCGTGCAGGGAAGAAAGTGGTACATGGTATCTTTGAAAGTAGTCAGTTGAGTTTAAGAGATGGTGGAGAGTTGTGGGTTGTTATACAAAAGAAACAAGGTGCTCCATCAGCTGTTGATAAATTGGAAAGTTTGTTTGGAAACTGTGAGATTATCACAAGGAGCAAAGGATACTATATATTACGCTCAATAAAAGGTTGACTTCAATAGTTGAGTTGTGATAATATAATAAAATGCTAATATGGGGTTATTTTGTCAAGAGGAATTTTTGCGAAGCGTGGAAAAGTGTATAATTCGTTACATTTCGGAAACAATGATAGAATCGAGTTTGTGAGTGTTCTATCTATTTTTCGATTTTCAATGAAAAAATATGCTATTTTTTCACTTTTCTATTTTAAAATCATACCCCAATTTATAAGGGATGGCAAGTAATTATTTCAAACAAGTAATAGAAACTCTATTTGAAACTTGTACATAACCCTAGATCTATATTTGTCAGTTTTGAAAACAATTAAATTAATTGTTTTCTAACAATATATTTTTCACTGTAGGCAATGCCTACAAATAAAATATGCATGATTTGAGAGGTGAAGCAGTTGACAGGTCAACTAGTTCAGTATGGACGGCACCGTAAGCGTAGAAGTTATGCGCGTATCAGCGAAGTATTAGAATTGCCGAATCTAATCGAAATCCAAACCGCTTCATATCAATGGTTTATGGAAGAAGGTTTGAGAGAAATGTTTAGAGACATTTCTCCAATTGAGGATTTTACAGGTAATCTATCTCTAGAGTTTGTAGATTATAGCTTAGGCGAACCTAAGTATCCAGTAGATGAATCAAAAGAAAGAGACGTTACTTATAATGCTCCACTTCGAGTGAAAGTTCGTTTGATTAATAACGAAACAGGCGAAGTGAAAGAGCAAGAAGTCTTTATGGGAGACTTCCCTCTCATGACAGATACTGGTACGTTCATTATTAATGGAGCTGAACGTGTTATCGTTTCACAGCTAGTGCGTTCTCCAAGTGTCTATTTTAATGAAAAAATTGATAAAAACGGAAAAAGAGGCATTGCTGCAACAGTAATCCCTAACCGAGGTGCTTGGTTAGAGTTTGAAACTGATGCTAAAGATGTAGCTTATGTCCGTATTGATCGTACTCGTAAATTGCCAATTACCGTTTTATTACGAGCGTTAGGTTTTGGGACGGATCAAGAGATTATTGATCTAATTGGTGAAAATGAATACTTAATTAACACGTTAGAAAAAGACAATACTGAAACAACTGAAAAAGCATTACTTGAAATTTACGAGCGCTTACGTCCAGGTGAACCACCTACTGTAGAAAATGCTAAAAGTTTATTAATCTCGCGTTTCTTCGATCCGAAACGTTATGATCTTGCTCATGTAGGACGATACAAAATTAATAAGAAGCTTCATTTAAAGAATCGTCTATTTAACCAAGTACTTGCTGAACCTATTGTTGATGGGGATACTGGTGAAGTATTAGCGGAAGCTGGTGCAAGGCTGGAGCGCAGATTGTTGGATAAAATTATACCTTACATTGAACAGAATGATTTTGTTGTAGGAGAAAAAATCATCGAGCCTCATGAAGGAGTGTTGGAAGATCCTATTCGTATTCAATCTGTTAAAATAATTGATCCAACAGATCCGAGTGGAGAAAGAGTATTAAATATTATTGGTAATGCGAATATTGACACGAGTGTAAAACATATTACTCCTGCTGATATTCTAGCATCCATTAGTTATTTCTTTAACTTACTTCATAAAGTTGGAGATACAGATGATATTGATCATTTAGGGAATCGTAGACTGCGTTCTGTGGGTGAATTATTACAAAACCAATTCCGTATTGGGTTATCCCGTATGGAACGTGTTGTTCGTGAACGTATGTCAATTCAAGATACATCAAGTGTTACTCCGCAACAATTGATAAACATTCGTCCTGTAATTGCATCGATTAAAGAATTCTTTGGTAGTTCTCAGTTATCACAGTTTATGGACCAAACTAATCCATTAGCTGAATTAACACACAAACGTCGTCTATCGGCGCTTGGGCCTGGAGGTTTAACACGTGAACGTGCCGGATTTGAAGTACGAGATGTTCACTATTCACACTATGGTCGTATGTGTCCGATTGAAACTCCAGAGGGGCCAAATATCGGGCTTATTAACTCACTTTCTTCTTATGCGAAAGTAAATAAGTTTGGTTTTATTGAAACACCTTACCGTCGTGTTGATCCGAATACTGGTAAAGTTACGAATCAAATTGATTACTTGACTGCTGATGAAGAAGATAATTATGTAGTTGCACAGGCGAATGCGCGATTAAATGATGATGGAACATTCGTAGATGATGAAGTTATCGCTCGTTTCCGTGGTGAAAACACAGTAGTTCCGCGGGAAAAAATCGATTACATGGACGTTTCGCCGAAACAGGTTGTTTCAGCTGCGACAGCATGTATTCCGTTCTTAGAAAACGATGACTCCAACCGTGCTCTAATGGGAGCGAACATGCAACGTCAAGCAGTTCCGTTATTAAGACCACAAGCACCACTTGTAGGTACAGGTATGGAGTATGTATCAGGTAAAGATTCTGGTGCAGCTGTAATCTGTAAACATGATGGTATTGTAGAGCGTGTAGAAGCGAAAGAAATTTTAGTTCGCCGTGTATCTGACGTGGACGGTAATGAAGTTACTGGTGACGTTGATCGTTATAAGGTTCAGAAGTTTATTCGTTCAAACCAAGGAACTTGTATAAACCAACGTCCTATTGTAAAAGAAGGCGATCGTGTAACAAAAGGTGAAGTGCTTGCTGATGGTCCGTCTATGGAGTTAGGAGAGCTTGCGCTAGGTCAAAACGTGTTAGTTGCGTTCATGACTTGGGAAGGTTACAACTATGAAGATGCGATTATCATGAGCGAGCGCCTAGTTAAAGATGATGTATATACATCTATTCATATTGAAGAGTATGAATCAGAAGCTCGTGATACAAAGCTAGGACCAGAAGAAATTACGAGAGATATTCCAAACGTTGGGGAAGATGCACTGAAGAACCTTAACGAACAAGGTATTATCCGTATCGGAGCCGAAGTAACTGATGGTGATATTTTAGTTGGTAAAGTAACACCAAAAGGGGTAACTGAACTTTCTGCGGAAGAACGACTTTTGCATGCGATTTTCGGTGAAAAAGCTCGTGAAGTTCGCGATACTTCCTTGCGTGTACCACACGGAGCTGGTGGTATCGTGTTGGATGTTAAGATATTTAATCGTGAAGATGGCGATGAATTACCGCCTGGCGTTAATGAATTAGTACGTGTATATATTGTTCAAAAACGTAAAATTCACGAAGGAGATAAAATGGCAGGACGCCATGGTAACAAAGGGGTTATCTCTCGTATATTACCGGAAGAGGATATGCCTTTCTTACCTGATGGCACACCAGTAGATATTATGCTTAACCCACTTGGGGTTCCGTCACGTATGAATATCGGACAGGTGTTTGAATTGCATCTAGGTATGGCTGCTCGACAATTGGGTATCCATGTTGCTTCTCCAGTATTTGATGGAGCAACAGAACAGGATGTTTGGGATACTTTAGAAGAGGCAGGTATGCCAAGAGATGCGAAAACTGTACTTTATGACGGAAGAACTGGTAATCCGTTTGATAATCGTGTTTCGGTTGGTGTAATGTATATGATCAAACTAGCACACATGGTTGATGATAAATTACATGCACGTTCAACTGGACCGTACTCTCTAGTTACTCAACAGCCACTTGGTGGTAAAGCGCAGTTTGGTGGTCAGCGTTTTGGGGAGATGGAGGTATGGGCCTTAGAAGCGTATGGTGCAGCTTATACACTTCAAGAGATTCTAACTGTTAAGTCAGACGATGTTGTTGGTCGTGTGAAAACATATGAAGCTATTGTGAAAGGTGATAATGTACCTGAGCCGGGAGTTCCTGAGTCGTTTAAGGTATTAATTAAAGAATTACAAAGTTTAGGATTAGATGTAAAAATCCTTGCTGGTGACGAGTCAGAAATAGAAATGCGTGATTTAGAAGATGACGAAACACAATCGGCAAGCAAATTGAATTTAGAAGTTGAAGAAAATTAATTAACGAGGGGAATTGACTTTTGTCTTTCCCCCATATCTTATAATAAAAAGCAAGTAATCCAATGGAAAACGGACATTAAAAAGGGAGGTATACCCTTGTTAGATGTAAATAACTTTGAATTTATGAAAATAGGTTTGGCTTCACCTGAAAAAATCAGATCATGGTCTTTTGGTGAGGTGAAAAAGCCCGAAACAATTAACTACCGTACATTAAAACCAGAAAAAGATGGTTTATTTTGTGAGCGTATTTTCGGACCACAAAAAGATTGGGAATGTCATTGTGGTAAGTACAAGAGGGTGCGATATAAAGGGGTAGTTTGTGATCGTTGTGGTGTTGAGGTTACAAAGTCAAAAGTCCGCAGAGAACGTATGGGACATATTGAACTTGCTGCACCGGTATCGCATATTTGGTACTTTAAAGGGATTCCGAGTCGTATGGGACTTGTACTTGATATGTCCCCAAGAGCTCTAGAAGAAGTAATTTACTTCGCAGCGTACATTGTAACGGACCCTGGAAACACACCTTTAGAAAAGAAACAATTATTATCTGAAAAGGAATTCCGTAGTTATTATGATAAGTATGGTAATACCTTTAAGGCACAAATGGGTGCTGAAGCAATCCGTAAACTCCTTCAAGATATTGACCTTGATAAAGAAGTTGATATTCTGAAAGAAGAGTTGAAAACTGCACAAGGACAACGTAGAACAAGAGCAATTAAACGTCTTGAAGTACTAGAAGCATTTCGCAATTCCGGAAATGAAACTTCTTGGATGATTTTAGATGTTCTACCTGTTATACCACCAGAAATCAGACCAATGGTTCAGCTTGATGGCGGCCGTTTTGCGACATCTGATTTAAACGACCTATATCGTCGTGTAATTAATCGTAATAATCGTTTAAAACGTTTGTTAGACCTTGGTGCACCAAGTATTATTGTGCAAAATGAAAAGCGTATGCTACAAGAAGCTGTTGACGCATTAATTGACAATGGTCGTCGTGGTCGTCCAGTAACTGGTCCTGGTAATCGTCCGTTGAAGTCACTTTCTCATATGCTAAAAGGTAAGCAAGGGCGTTTCCGTCAAAACTTACTAGGTAAACGTGTTGACTATTCTGGCCGTTCCGTAATTGTTGTTGGTCCAAATTTAAAAATGTACCAATGCGGATTACCAAAAGAAATGGCTCTCGAATTGTTCAAACCGTTTATTATGAAAGAACTTGTAGAACGAGGAATAGCTCATAATATTAAATCAGCAAAACGTAAAATTGAGCGCGTACATCCTGATGTTTGGGGTGTTTTAGAAGAAGTTATTAAAGAGCATCCTGTATTATTAAACCGTGCACCAACACTTCATAGACTTGGTATTCAGGCTTTCGAACCAACGCTTGTAGAAGGTCGTGCGATTCGTCTGCATCCATTAGTATGTACGGCATATAACGCTGACTTTGATGGTGACCAAATGGCGGTTCACGTACCACTATCTGCTGAAGCTCAAGCAGAAGCACGTCTTTTGATGTTAGCGGCACAAAACATTCTAAACCCGAAAGATGGTAAACCGGTTGTAACACCATCACAGGATATGGTATTAGGTAACTATTACCTAACGCTAGAACGTAAAGAAGCTGTCGGTGAAGGTTCTGTCTTTACTGGTGTGGATGAAGCGAGAATCGCTTATCAAAATGGTTATGTTCACTTACACACACGTGTTGCAGTTCAAGCTTCTAGTCTTAAGAACAAGACATTTACGGAAGAACAAAACAATCAATTACTTCTAACAACAGTTGGAAAGCTTATTTTTAATGAAATTCTTCCTGAATCGTTCCCGTATATTAATGAACCAACTAGATTAAATCTAGAGGAACGAACACCGGAAATGTATTTTGTTGAAAAAGGTACAGATGTTAAAGAAGAATTGAAAACACGTGAACTTATTAAACCATTTAAAAAAGGCTTCTTGGGCGATATTATTGCTGAAGTCTTTAAACGATATAAAATAACAGAAACCTCGAAGATGCTTGATAGAATGAAAGATCTAGGTTTCAGCATGTCGACTACTGCGGGTATGACAGTTGGTATATCTGATATCGTAGTATTACCTGAAAAAGAAATTATTCTAGAAGAAGCACAGAAAAAAGTTGACAATGTAATGAAACAATTCCGTCGTGGTCTAGTTACTGATGAAGAACGCTACGATCGAGTAATTGCAATTTGGACACAAGCTAAAGATACAATTCAAGAACGCTTGATGGAGTCTTTAGATAACCGTAACCCAATCTTCATGATGAGTGATTCAGGGGCCCGTGGTAACGCATCTAACTTTACACAGTTAGCGGGTATGCGTGGTCTGATGGCTAACCCGGCTGGACGTATTATTGAATTACCGATTAAGTCAAGTTTCCGTGAGGGATTAACAGTATTAGAGTACTTTATCTCTACCCACGGTGCTCGTAAAGGTCTAGCTGATACTGCACTTAAGACTGCAGACTCTGGTTACTTAACACGTCGTCTTGTTGATGTTGCACAGGATGTAATAGTACGTGAAACAGATTGCGGAACAGACCGTGGTTTACCAGTTGCAGCTCTTACGGATGGTAATGAACTAATTGAACCATTATATGATCGATTAGTTGGACGTACTGCGTTTGAAGAAGTTGTTCATCCTGAGACAAACGAAGTGATTGTTGAATTTGATTCAATCATTACAGAGGACCAAGCTAAGCAAATCGTTGAAGCGGGTATTGAAGAGGTTACTATTCGTACAGTGTTTACATGTAATACTAAACACGGGGTATGTAAGAAGTGTTATGGACGAAACCTTGCAACAGGTTCTGAAGTTGAAGTTGGAGAAGCAGTTGGAATCATTGCTGCCCAATCAATTGGTGAACCAGGTACACAGTTAACAATGCGTACATTCCACACTGGTGGGGTTGCTGGAGACGATATTACCCAAGGTCTACCTCGTATCCAAGAGCTATTTGAAGCGCGTAATCCGAAAGGTCAAGCGATAATTAGTGAAATCTATGGAACAGTACTTGATATTCACGAGGTTAAGGATAAACAAGAAATAGTAATCCAAGGCGAAGTAGAACAACGTTCATATGCTGTGCCGTATAATGCAAGACTTAAAGTATCTGTTGGTGATGAAGTGTTTGCGGGACAGGAGTTAACAGAAGGTTCTGTGGATCCGAAAGAACTAATTCGAGTTCAAGGTGTATCGGGAGTTCAGGATTACTTGTTACGTGAAGTGCAGCGTGTTTACCGAATGCAAGGTGTTGAAATTGGCGATAAACACGTTGAAGTAATGGTACGTCAAATGCTACGAAAAGTACGTGTGATTGACGCAGGGGATACAGATGTATTACCGGGTTCATTACTTGAATTACATCAGTTTAAAGAAGCAAACCGTAAAGTACTAGCAGAGGGCAACCAACCAGCTGTTGGAAGACCAGTTCTACTAGGAATAACTAAAGCTTCCCTAGAAACAGATTCATTCTTATCAGCCGCATCCTTCCAAGAAACAACAAGAGTACTTACTGATGCAGCAATTAAAGGTAAGCGTGACGAGTTATTAGGTCTTAAGGAAAATGTGATTATAGGTAAACTTGTACCAGCTGGAACCGGTATGCAACGTTACCGTAAAATCCAACTACCAGCAATCGAAGAAGAAGAAACAACAGATGAGGTAGAACAACCGGTACAGTAATTTATGAAGTGATTGTAAATTGTCTATAAAATTATCAGAAGCACTAAAAAAATATTAGAAATCTAGTTGACATTAAAAAATTAGAATGATAATATATTCAAGGTGCTTCTGATTTATACTTCTTACTTTGGAGGATATTCCATGTCTTATGAAAAAGTGAGTAAAGTAAAAAATCAAACCATTATTGGTGTGAAGCAAACAATGAAAGCCATGAAACATGGCCAAGTGAATAAAGTGTTTGTTGCCGAAGATGCTGATCGGTCACTAACACAAAAAGTGGAAGAATTAGCTGAAACGCTAGGCATTCCAGTCGAGCGTGTTGATTCCAAGAAAAAGCTAGGTGCTGCATGCGGTATTAGTGTCAGCGCATCAACTGTAGCAATCAAAAAGTAAAGTTTCAGCAAGATAAAAATTGAGAAACTAAGTTTTTTTTGCCTCAAGATGAACCACCTGGATGTGTGGGATTACAATCCGGTGATTACTAGCTCTTATTCTTTATATTTTCAGAGAAGGGAGGACATATAAATGCCTACAATTAACCAACTTATCCGTAAAGGTCGTTCAAGCAAACCTAAGAAATCTGACTCTCCTGCACTTAACAGAGGGTATAACAGTTTCAAGAAGTCTCTAACTAACGAAAACTCTCCACAAAAACGTGGTGTATGTACTCGTGTTGGTACACTAACTCCTAAAAAACCGAACTCAGCTTTACGTAAATATGCGCGTGTTCGTTTATCAAACAACATGGAGGTAACTGCATACATTCCTGGTATTGGACACAACCTACAGGAACACAGTGTAGTACTAATCCGTGGTGGACGTGTTAAAGACTTACCAGGGGTACGTTATCACATCGTTCGCGGTGCGCTAGATACTGCTGGAGTTGAAGGACGTATGCAAGCTCGTTCTAAATACGGTGCAAAACGCCCTAAAGAGAAAAAGTAATATATTCGTAACAACATAGATATAGGAAAGGAGGGGGACATATGCCACGTAAAGGACCAGTACCTAAACGCGATGTCTTACCAGATCCACTTTACAATTCAAAATTAGTAACACGTTTAATCAACCAAATCATGGTTGATGGAAAACGCGGTGTTGCACAAAAGATTTTATATAATGCTTTCGAATTAGTTCAACAACGTAGTGGACAAAACCCGATGGAAGTATTTGAGCAAGCAATGAAAAATGTTATGCCTGTACTTGAAGTTCGTGCACGTCGTGTTGGTGGATCAAACTACCAAGTGCCAGTTGAAGTTCGTCCAGAACGTCGTCAAGCGTTAGGATTACGTTACCTAGTTAACTATTCACGTTTACGCGGAGAAAAAACTATGGAAGAACGTTTAGCGAATGAAATTCTAGATGCTTCAAATAATACAGGTGCAGCAGTTAAAAAACGCGAAGATATGCACAAAATGGCAGAAGCAAACAAAGCATTTGCTCACTACCGTTGGTAAACTAAATAAAAATAAAGGTTTTAACAGGAAGGAGAAGAATACATGGCAAGAGAGTTCTCCTTGGAAAAGACGCGCAATATTGGTATTATGGCACACATCGATGCAGGTAAAACCACTACTACTGAGCGTATTCTTTTCTATACAGGACGCATTCACAAAATCGGTGAAACACACGAAGGTGCTTCCCAAATGGACTGGATGGAACAAGAGCAAGAGCGTGGAATTACAATTACTTCCGCTGCGACAACTGCTCAATGGAAAGGTCACCGAATCAACATTATCGATACTCCAGGACACGTAGACTTCACTGTAGAAGTTGAACGTTCTCTACGTGTACTTGATGGTGCTGTTACAGTACTTGATGCACAATCAGGTGTTGAACCTCAAACTGAAACAGTGTGGCGTCAAGCAACAACTTATGGTGTGCCACGTATCGTATTCATTAATAAAATGGATAAAACTGGTGCAGACTTCCTATATTCTGTAGGTACTTTAAAAGACCGTTTAGGAGCTAATGCACACCCGGTTCAAATGCCGATTGGTGCAGAAGACCAGTTCAACGGTATTATTGACCTTATAAATATGGAAGCACACTTCTATAAAGATGACCTAGGAACAGTTGATGAAGCTACAGAAATTCCTGCTGAGTTAAAAGAACAAGCTGAGGAATTACGTGCAAGCCTTATTGAAGCTGTATCTGAACTAGACGAAGAGCTTATGATGAAGTATCTAGAAGGAGAAGAAATCTCCAACGAAGAACTTAAGAAAGCTATTCGTAAGGCAACACTTTCTGTAGAATTCTATCCTGTATTCTGTGGATCTGCTTTCAAAAACAAAGGTGTACAATTAGTGCTTGATGGAGTGCTAGATTACCTACCAGCTCCAACTGATGTGCCTGCTATTGAAGGTACTCTACCGGATAGTGATGAAAAAGTAACTAGAGAATCATCTGATGATGCCCCATTTGCTGCACTAGCATTTAAAGTTATGACTGATCCGTTTGTTGGTAAACTAACATTCTTCCGTGTTTACTCTGGAACATTGGATTCAGGTTCATACGTTCGTAACTCTGTTAAGGGCAAACGTGAGCGTGTAGGGCGTATCCTACAAATGCACGCGAACTCTCGTGAAGAAATTTCAACAGTGTATTCTGGAGAAATTGCTGCAGCGGTTGGTTTAAAAGATACAGGTACTGGTGACACACTATGTGATGAAAAGAATCTTGTTATTCTTGAATCTATGGAATTCCCAGAACCAGTTATCTCGGTAGCTATTGAACCAAAAACAAAAGCTGACCAAGATAAGATGGGTATTGCATTAGGTAAGCTAGCGGAGGAAGATCCAACATTCCGTACTGAAACAAACCCAGAAACAGGTCAAACAATCATCTCTGGTATGGGTGAACTTCACCTAGATATTATTGTTGACCGTCTAAAACGTGAATTCAAAGTTGAAGCTAACGTTGGTGCACCTCAAGTTGCATACCGTGAAACGTTCCGTCAAGCTGCTGAAGTCGAAGGTAAATTCGTACGTCAGTCTGGTGGACGTGGACAATACGGTCATGTTTGGATTAAATTCGAACCAAACGAAGAAGGCGCTGGCTTTGAGTTTGAAAACAAAATTGTTGGTGGTGTCGTTCCTCGTGAATACATCCCTGCAGTTGAACAAGGTGTTAAAGAAGCAATGGAAAACGGTGTATTAGCTGGTTATCCGCTAATAGACGTAAAAGCTGCATTATTCGATGGTAGCTACCATGATGTTGACTCAAACGAAATGGCGTTCAAGATTGCTGCATCAATGGCACTTAAAGCTGCTAAAAACAAATGTAATCCAGTTCTACTTGAACCAATGATGAAAGTAGAAGTTGTAATGCCTGAGGAATACATGGGTGATATCATCGGCGACATTACTTCTCGTCGTGGACGCATGGAAGGTATGGAAGCTCGTGGACCACTTCAAGTAGTTAAAGCTTTTGTTCCACTTGCAGAAATGTTTGGATATGCAACTGCATTACGTTCAAACACACAAGGTCGCGGTCAATATACTATGACATTTGACCACTACGAAGAAGTTCCTAAGAGTATTTCTGAGGAAATTATTAAGAAAAACGCAGGAGAATAATTGCTTTTTTCACTATCTTCAAGTATAACTTTTATTGTAAGCTAAGAAGTGACACAAGTTGTTATTTCTTAGCTCCAAAATATACTTAAAATTATTTTATTTATCTAAAGGAGGAAATATAAATGGCTAAAGAAAAATTCGACCGCTCCAAACAACACGTAAACGTTGGTACACTTGGACACGTTGACCATGGTAAAACTACTCTAACTGCTGCGATTACTACTGTAATGGCAAAAAGAAATGGTAATGGAGATGCAAGAGGTTACGACCAAATCGACAACGCACCAGAAGAAAGAGAACGTGGAATCACAATCTCAACTTCACACGTTGAATACGAAACTGAAACTCGCCACTATGCTCACGTTGACTGCCCAGGACACGCTGACTATGTTAAAAACATGATCACAGGTGCTGCGCAAATGGACGGTGCTATCCTTGTAGTATCTGCTGCTGATGGTCCAATGCCACAAACACGTGAACACATCCTTCTATCTCGTAACGTTGGGGTACCTGCATTCGTAGTATTCCTAAACAAAGTAGATATGGTTGATGACGAAGAATTACTTGAACTAGTAGAAATGGAAGTTCGTGACCTACTAAGTGAATATGACTTCCCTGGTGACGACGTACCAGTAATCAAAGGTTCTGCTCTTAAAGCTCTTGAAGGAGATGCTGATTACGAAGAAAGAATCGTTGAATTAATGGCTGCAGTTGATGAATACATCCCTGCTCCAGAACGTGATACTGACAAACCATTCATGATGCCAGTTGAGGACGTATTCTCAATCACTGGTCGTGGAACAGTTGCTACTGGTCGTGTTGAGCGTGGTCAAGTTAAAGTCGGTGATGAAGTTGAAATTATCGGTCTACAAGAAGAAAACGGTAAAACTACTGTAACTGGTGTTGAAATGTTCCGTAAGCTTCTAGATTATGCTGAAGCTGGAGATAACATTGGTGCGTTACTACGTGGTGTGGCTCGTGAAGATATTAGCCGTGGTCAAGTATTAGCTAAACCAGGTACAATCACTCCACACACTAACTTCAAAGCTGAAGTTTATGTACTATCTAAAGAAGAAGGTGGACGTCATACTCCATTCTTCTCTAACTACCGCCCTCAGTTCTACTTCCGTACAACTGACGTTACTGGTGTAATTAATCTACCAGAAGGAGTAGAAATGGTTATGCCTGGAGACAACATCGAAATGGATGTTGAACTAATCTCTCCAATCGCTATCGAAGAAGGAACTCGTTTCTCTATTCGTGAAGGTGGACGTACAGTAGGATCAGGCGTTGTTTCTACTATCACTAAATAATAGATACTAAGATAAAAAAACAGGTAGCGTTTAATCGCTATCTGTTTTTTGTTTATAAATAATCACACCAAACATTCCCAACTAAAACCTTTCTAGAAACCTTGCAATTAGTGGTTTAAATAAGTATAATACATAAATGTGCAATAAATAGTATTTACTTTAAAAAAGGGTTGCACTGACCACTATTATTCTATATAATAATAATGTTGGTCGTTTCAGGCGATGATGTGAAAGGTTGTTGGCACACCCGGCCCCTTTGCCATGGGCGGTTGCTAAGAAATTTTCACGGAGTATGTCTATAATAATATGGGCGAAAAGGAGGTAAAATGATGGCAAAAGAAAAAATCAGAATTCGTTTAAAAGCATATGATCACCGTATTCTAGATCAATCTGCTGAAAAAATCGTAGATACAGCGAAACGTTCCGGTGCTAAAGTATCTGGACCGATTCCACTACCTACAGAGAAAGCTGTATATACAATCTTACGTGCGGTTCATAAATATAAGGACTCACGTGAACAATTCGAAATGCGTACTCATAAACGCTTAATCGATATTGTTAACCCAACACCACAAACAGTTGATTCGCTAATGCGTTTAGATTTACCATCTGGTGTTGATATTGAAATTAAACTATAAAACAATGGTTATATAATAGGAGGTGTAACGGATGACGAAAGGAATCTTAGGTCGAAAAATCGGCATGACACAGCTATTTAACGAAAACGGTGAATTAATCCCGGTAACAGTTGTTCAAGCTGAACCTAACGTAGTTTTACAAAAGAGAACACTTGAAAACGACGGATATGAAGCAATTCAAATCGGTTTCCAAGAATTAAAGGAATCACGTACTAACAAAGCGGAAAAAGGTCATGCTGCAAAAGCAAACACAGCCCCTAAGCGCTACGTTCGTGAAATCCGTAACGTTAATCTTGATGAGTATGAAGTTGGTCAAGAACTTAGCGTTGAAATTTTCCAAGCTGGAGAAAAAGTTGACGTAACTGGGACTTCTAAAGGTAAAGGATTCCAAGGTGTAATTAAACGTCACGGTCAAGCTCGAGGACCTATGTCTCACGGTTCTCATTACCACAGATCACCTGGTTCTATGGGTGCTGTTGATCCAATGCGTGTATTCCCAGGAAAAAACTTACCAGGTCATATGGGTGCTGAACAAGTAACTATTCAAAACCTTGAAGTAGTAAGCGTCGATGTTGAACGCAACTTACTATTAATTAAAGGTAATGTACCAGGTTCAAAAAAATCATTCGTAAAAATTACGAGTGCAGTAAAGGCTAACTAATCATATATACGAAGGGAGGATATGTCATGCCTAAAGTAGCACTATTTAAACAAGACGGTTCACAAGCTGGTGAAATCGAATTAAACGAATCTGTATTCGGTATTGAACCAAATACACATGTATTACACGAAGCAGTTGTTATGCAACGTGCATCATTACGTCAAGGAACTCACGACGTTAAAAATCGTTCTGAAGTTCGCGGCGGAGGACGCAAACCGTGGCGTCAAAAAGGTACTGGTCGTGCTCGTCAAGGATCTATCCGCTCACCTCAATGGGTTGGTGGTGGAGTAGTATTCGGACCTACACCTCGTAGCTATAGCTACAAACTACCTAAAAAAGTACGTCGTTTAGCACTTAAATCTGCATTATCTTCTAAAGTGAAAGAAGAAAATGTTGTAGTGTTAGAAAGTCTATCATTTGATGCTCCTAAGACAAAAGAAGTAGTAAAAATGCTTGGTGCTCTAAATGTAGACAGAAAAGCACTTATCGTTACTGCTGAAAACGAAGAAAACGTAGTTCGTTCAGCGAACAACCTACAAGGAGTTAAAGTTCTAACTGTTACTGAAGTTAACGTTCTTGATCTGTTAACGCATGACAAGTTGATCTTAACAAAAGATGCAGCTGAAAAAGCAGGGGAGGTGCTTGCATAATGACTGATGCACGTGATATCATTAAGCGCCCTGTAATCACTGAACACTCTGCTGACTTAATGGCGGAGAAAAAGTATACGTTCGAAGTTAGTACAAAAGCAAATAAAACACAAATCAAAGATGCTGTTGAAGAAATCTTTGGTGTTAAAGTTGAAAAAGTAAATACAATGAACCTTAAAGGTAAATTCAAACGAATGGGTCGTTACGGCGGCTTCCGCCCTAATCGTAAGAAAGCAGTTGTTCAGCTTTCCGAAGATAGTAAAGACCTAGATTTCTTTGAAGGTTAAGATTATAGAGAAGGAGGGAAAAAAAGATGGCGATTAAAAAATTCAAACCTACCTCTAATGGTAGACGTAATATGTCTGTACTTGATTTCGCAGAAATTACTACAGATAAACCGGAAAAATCCCTTTTAGCTCCACTTGCTAAACGTGGTGGTCGTAATAACCAAGGGAAACTTACGGTTCGTCATCAAGGCGGCGGTCATAAGCGTCAATACCGTATCATCGACTTTAAACGCGATAAAGATGGTATACCAGGACGCGTTGCTACAGTTGAGTACGATCCAAACCGTACCGCTAACATTGCATTAATTAACTACGCTGATGGTGAAAAGCGTTATATTCTTGCACCAAAAGGACTAAAAGTTGGTCAAGAAATTGAGTCTGGTGTAAATGCTGATATTAAAGTGGGTAATGCACTTCCACTTGAAAACATTCCAGTAGGTACTGTGATTCATAATATCGAGCTTAAACCAGGAAATGGTGGGCAATTAGCTCGTTCTGCTGGTGCAGAAGCACAAATCCTAGGACGTGAAGGTAAATATACGCTAGTACGTTTAGCTTCAGGTGAAGTTCGCTTAATTTTATCTACTTGCCGTGCGACTGTTGGTCAAGTTGGTAATTTAGAACATGAACTTATTCGTGTTGGTAAAGCAGGTCGTTCTCGTTGGTTAGGTAAACGCCCAACTGTTCGTGGATCTGTTATGAACCCTAACGATCACCCACACGGTGGTGGTGAAGGACGCGCACCAATCGGACGTAAATCACCAATGTCACCTTGGGGCAAACCTACACTTGGCTACAAAACACGTAAACGTAATAAACCAACTGATAAGTATATTGTACGTAAACGTAAAAAATAATCGTAACTGTGGATGGGTGATAACTCCCATCTCTGAACTTCGAAAGGAGGTTTATCCATGGGTCGTAGCTTAAAAAAGGGACCTTTCGTAGATGACCATCTAATGAAAAAGATCGAACTATTAAATGAGTCTGACAAGAAACAGGTTATTAAAACTTGGTCTCGTCGTTCCACTATATTCCCAACATTCATCGGCCACACTATTGCTGTTTATGATGGACGTAAACATGTTCCTGTTTATATTACAGAAGACATGGTTGGACATAAATTAGGTGAATTTGCTCCAACACGTACGTACAAAGGACACGCTAGTGACGATAAGAAAACAAAACGCTAATGAGAGGAGGCGCTCTAGGTATGCAAGCTAAAGCCGTAGCAAAATCAGTTCGTATTGCTCCTCGTAAAGTACGATTAGTTGTTGATTTAATTCGAGGAAAAGAAGTTGGCGAAGCAATTGCGATTCTACGCCATACACAACGTGGTGCTTCACCAGTTGTTGAAAAAGTGCTTAAATCTGCAATCGCAAATGCAGAACACAACTACGAAATGAATCCAGATAATCTTGTGATTTCTGAAGCATTCGTTAATGAAGGTGTAACTTTAAAACGTTTCCGTCCACGTGCTCAAGGACGTGCAAGCAAAATCAATAAGCGCACAAGCCACATTACAGTGGTTGTAACAGAAAAGAAGGAGGGGTAGTTAGTGGGTCAAAAAGTGAATCCAACAGGTCTTCGCGTTGGTATCATTAAAGACTGGGAGTCTAAATGGTATGCAGGCAAAGACTATGCAGACTTACTACATGAAGATATTAAAATCAGAGAATATCTTGAAAACCGTCTTAAAACTGCAGCTGTTTCCCATGTTGAAATCGAACGTGCCGCAAATCGCGTTAACGTAACGATTCATACTGGTAAACCTGGTATGGTTATTGGTAAAGGCGGATCTGAAGTAGAAGCTCTACGTAACTCATTAAACAGTTTAACTGGCAAACGCGTTCACATTAACATCGTTGAAATTAAAAAAGTTGATGTAAATGCTAAGCTAGTTGCAGAAAACATTGCTCGTCAATTAGAAAATCGTATTTCATTCCGTCGTGCACAAAAGCAAGCTATCCAACGTGCTATGCGTGCTGGTGCAAAAGGAATTAAAACGCAAGTATCTGGTCGCTTAGGCGGTGCAGACATTGCTCGTGCTGAACATTATAGTGAAGGAACTGTTCCACTACACACTTTACGTGCTGATATCGATTATGCAACAGCAGAAGCTGATACAACATACGGTAAACTTGGTGTTAAAGTGTGGATCTATCGTGGTGAAGTCCTTCCAACAAAAACTAACAAATAAGGAAGGGGGCTTTTACGTATGTTAATGCCTAAACGTGTTAAATATCGTAGACAACATCGTGGTAAAATGAGAGGCCAAGCTAAAGGCGGCACTCAAGTTTCCTTCGGTGAATATGGATTACAAGCTCTAGAAGCGTCTTGGATCACAAGCCGCCAAATAGAAGCTGCTCGTATCGCTATGACTCGTTACATGAAACGTGGCGGTAAAGTTTGGATTAAAATTTTCCCAGATAAGCCTTATACAGCTAAGCCTCTAGAAGTTCGTATGGGATCCGGTAAAGGTGCTCCAGAAGGATGGGTTGCTGTAGTTAAGCCTGGTAAAATCATGTTTGAAATTGCTGGAGTTTCAGAAGAAGTTGCTCGTGAAGCATTACGTCTTGCTTCTCACAAACTTCCAATCAAAACTAAATTCGTAAAACGTGAAGAAATTGGTGGTGAAATCAATGAAGGCTAATGAAATCAGAGAACTAACCACTGCCGAAATTGAACAAAAACTTAAATCTTTAAAAGAAGAATTGTTTAACTTACGCTTCCAACTTGCAACTGGTCAACTTGAAAACACTGCACGTATTCGTGAAGTAAGAAAGTCCATTGCACGTATGAAAACTGTTGTACGTCAACGTGAACTAAGCGTAAACAACTAATTGAGAGGAGGTTAGCCTCAAAATGACTGAACGTAATAATCGTAAAGTATACACAGGCCGTGTAGTTTCAGATAAAATGGATAAAACTATCACTGTTTTAGTTGAAACTTACAAAAACCATAAATTATATGGTAAACGTGTTAAGTATTCTAAGAAATTTAAAGCCCATGATGAGAACAATCAAGCTAAAACAGGTGATATCGTTAAAATCATGGAAACTCGTCCGCTTTCAGCAACTAAACGATTCCGTCTAGTAGAAATCGTTGAAGAAGCGGTAATTATATAATAAAGTTCGCTCGGAAGGTATCCGAAGGGAGGTCTATAGCGCATGATTCAACAAGAAACACGCTTAAAAGTTGCAGATAACTCTGGTGCTCGTGAGTTATTAACTATTAAAGTACTTGGTGGTTCTGGACGCAAAACTGCTAATATTGGTGATGTTATCGTTTGTTCCGTAAAACAAGCAACACCAGGAGGCGTTGTCAAAAAAGGTGACGTAGTTAAAGCAGTTATTGTACGTACTAAATCTGGTGTTCGTCGTAAAGACGGCTCATATATTCGTTTTGATGAAAATGCTGCAGTGATCATTCGTGACGACAAAAGTCCAAGAGGAACTCGTATCTTCGGACCAGTTGCACGTGAATTACGTGACGCACAATTCATGAAAATCGTATCTCTAGCTCCAGAAGTTCTATAAGAAGTGAATTACCTTGTAAGGAGGTGCGGCAAGCATGCATGTAAAAAAAGGTGATAAAGTTATTGTTATTTCCGGTAAAGACCGTGGTAAAACAGGCACAATTTTAGAAGCATACCCTAAAAAGGATCGCGTCTTAGTCGAAGGTGTAAACATGATTAAGAAACACGCAAAACCTTCACAAGAAAATCCACAAGGTGGAATTCTTAACCAAGAAGCTCCAATTCATGTTTCTAACGTGATGCCAGTAGATCCAAAATCCGGCCAACCAACTCGTGTTGGATATGAAGTACGCGACGGTAAAAAAGTTCGTATTGCTAAAAAGTCCGGTGAAGCATTAGATAAATAGTATTGCTGTGAAAGGAGGGCAACATGGTGAATCAATTAAAACAAAAATACCAAGATGAGATCGTACCATCTTTGATGAATAAATTTAATTATAAATCTGTAATGGAAGTGCCAGGTCTTGAAAAAATCGTTATCAACATGGGTGTTGGTGATGCTGTTCAAAACTCAAAAGCACTAGATAACGCAGTTGAAGAATTAGCATTAATTTCTGGTCAAAAACCAATGATTACACGCGCTAAAAAGTCAATCGCTGGATTCCGTCTACGTGAAGGAATGCCGATTGGTGCAAAAGTTACACTTCGCGGTGAGCGTATGTATGAATTCCTACAAAAGCTTGTTTCTGTTTCACTACCACGTGTACGTGACTTCCGTGGAATTTCTAAAAAAGCTTTTGATGGTAGAGGTAACTACACATTAGGTGTTAAAGAGCAGTTAATTTTCCCAGAAATTAATTACGATAAAGTAAGTAAAGTGCGTGGTATGGATATTGTTATCGTAACAACATCAAATACCGATGAGGAAGCACGTGAACTTTTAGCTCAGCTTGGCATGCCTTTCCAAAAATAGACATGAGCTAATACAAGGAGGGAAAATTGTGGCTAAAAAATCAATGATTGCGAAACAAAAACGCACACAAAAGTATAAAGTTCAAGAATATACTCGTTGTGAACGTTGCGGACGTCCGCACTCTGTAATGCGTAAATTTAAACTTTGCCGTATTTGTTTCCGCGAACTTGCCTATAAAGGTCAAATTCCTGGTGTCAAAAAAGCAAGCTGGTAAACCCCGAATAGGGAAGGAGGTAATTTAGTAATGGTTATGACAGATCCAATCGCAGATATGCTAACTCGTATTCGTAATGCGAACATGGTAAAACATGAAAAGTTAGAACTTCCTGCTTCTAAAATTAAAACTGAAATTGCTGATATTCTAAAACGTGAAGGCTTTGTACGTGATTATGAAGTTGTTGAAGACAACAAACAAGGTGTTCTGCGTATTTTCCTTAAGTACGGTGCTAATGAGGAACGAGTAATTACAGGTATTAAACGTATTAGTAAGCCAGGATTACGTGTTTATGCGAAAGCTGACGAAGTACCACGTGTACTAAATGGTCTAGGTATCGCAATCGTTTCAACTTCTAAAGGCGTTCTTTCTGATAAAGAAGCTCGCTCACAAGCAGTTGGCGGCGAAGTACTTGCATATGTATGGTAATTAATCTTTTATGATGAGGAGGTGCATGGAATGTCTCGTATAGGACTTAAACCAATTGAGATTCCGAGTGGTGTTGAAGTAAAACTAAACGGTAATACAGTAACTGTCAAAGGCCCTAAGGGTGAATTAACTAGAGATTTTCATAGTGATATGAAGATTGTTGTTGCAGAAACGCAAGTGACTATTGAACGTCCAAGTGATCAAAAAGAACATCGTTCATTACACGGAACAACTCGTAGCCTAATCGCTAACATGGTTGAAGGTGTTTCTAAAGGATTTGAAAAGCAACTTCAAATTATCGGTGTTGGTTATCGTGCACAAAAACAAGGTAACAAACTAGTAATGAATGCTGGGTATTCACATCCAGTTGAAATAGATCAAATTGACGGTATTGAAATCGATGTACCAAACAATACAACTGTTATTGTAAAAGGTATTGATAAAGAAAAAGTTGGAGCAATTGCTTCTAACATTAGAGCTATCAGACCACCTGAACCATATAAAGGTAAAGGTATTCGTTATATCGATGAACATGTACGTCGTAAAGAAGGTAAAACTGCTAAGTAAGGCTAGTTAGGCGAGAAAGGAGTGACCCAGATGATCACAAAACCTGACAAAAATGTATCACGTAAAAGAAGACACAATCGCGTTCGTAAAAACCTTTTTGGAACTGCAGAGCGTCCTCGTTTAAACGTGTATCGTTCAAATAAACACATTTATGCTCAGCTAATTGATGATACTAACGGTGTAACACTTGTTAGTGCGTCAACTTTAGATAAAGATTTAACACTAGATTCAACTAGCAGTGTTGATGCTGCTACTAAAGTTGGAGAATTAATAGCAAAACGTGCCCAAGATAAAGGTCATAAATCAATTGTATTCGATCGTGGAGGCTACCTTTATCATGGTCGTGTAAAAGCACTTGCAGATGCTGCTCGTGAGGCAGGTCTTGAATTCTAATAAAAGGAGGGACACAGAATGAAAACAGTAATCGATCCTAATAAATTAGATCTAGAGGAACGTGTTGTTGCGGTTAACCGCGTTGCAAAAGTAGTAAAAGGTGGACGTCGTTTCCGTTTTGCTGCACTTGTTGTTGTTGGTGATAAAAATGGTCATGTTGGATTTGGTACTGGTAAAGCACAAGAAGTACCAGATGCAATTAAAAAGGCTGTTGATGATGCGAAGAAAAACTTGATCACTGTACCAATCGTTGGAACTACTATTCCACACGAAATTCATGGTGTATTCGGATCTGGTAACGTACTAATGAAACCAGCTTCTGAAGGTACTGGGGTTATCTCTGGTGGACCAGTTCGTGCGGTATTAGAACTTGCTGGTGTTGGTGACATTTTAACTAAATCACTAGGTTCTAATACACCGATTAATATGATTCGTGCTACGATTAACGGTTTAGATAATCTAAAACGTGCTGAAGATGTAGCGAAACTAAGAGGAAAGTCTGTAGAAGAACTGTTAGGATAAGGAGGGAAACATTATGTCTAAAAAATTAGAAATCACCCTCACACGCAGTGTTATAGGTGCTAAAGAAAAACAAATTAAAACAGTTGAAGCACTAGGTTTAAAAAAGATTCGTCAAACCGTGGTTCTTGAAGATACTCCAGCTATTCGTGGAATGGTTAATAAAGTATCTCATCTTGTATCGGTTAAAGAAGGTTAATAAACATAAGCGTAAAGAGGAGGTGCTCGTATGAAACTTCATGAATTGAAGCCAGCAGAAGGAAGTCGTAAAGAGAGAAACCGTGTTGGACGCGGAACATCATCAGGTAACGGAAAAACTTCTGGTAGAGGACACAAAGGACAGAAAGCTCGTTCAGGCGGTGGAGTTCGCCCAGGATTTGAAGGTGGACAAATGCCTTTATTCCAACGTTTACCAAAACGTGGATTTACAAACATTAACCGCAAAGAATATGCTATAGTGAACTTAGATGTTTTAAATAGATTTGAAGACGGCACAGAAATTACTCCTGAGTTATTAATTGAATCAGGTGTCGTTAAGAACGAAAAGTCAGGTATCAAAATACTTGGTAATGGTTCCGTCGAAAACAAATATACCGTTAAAGCTCATAAGTTCTCTGCTTCTGCAAAAGCAGCTATCGAAGAAGCGGGCGGTAAAACAGAGGTGATCTAATGTTCCGTACATTCTCCAATTTTATGCGCGTGGCTGACATTAGACGGAAAATACTTTTTACATTAGCTTTGTTAATTGTATTCCGTCTTGGCACTTTTATTCCTGTGCCGTTCACAGATAAAAATGCAATTCAATTTTTAAACGAACAAAACAATGTATTTGGATTCTTGGATACATTTGGCGGTGGGGCGTTAATGAACTTCTCCATTTTTGCTATGGGGATTATGCCTTATATTACTGCTTCCATCATTATGCAATTATTGCAAATGGATGTTGTGCCAAAGTTTACTGAGTGGAAAAAACAAGGTGAAATGGGTCGTAAAAAGTTGGCTCAAATTACTCGTTATGGAACGGTAGTTCTTGCGTTTGTTCAGGCTATTGCAATGTCTATAGGATTTAACGCTATGGCTGGTGGTTTGCTAATTTCAAATCCAGGTCCTGGTAAGTTCTTAATTATTGCTTTAGTACTGACTGCTGGAACAACATTCCTAATGTGGTTAGGTGAACAGATCACTGCAAATGGAGTTGGGAATGGAATTTCGATACTTATCTTTGCAGGTATCGTAGCTGCTATACCAAATGCTGTTAATCAGTTATTCGCCCAGTATTTTACAAATCCTGGCGATGAATTATTTATAAATATTGTTATTGTTGCACTAGTTGCATTAGCTGCTGTTGCTATAACTGCAGGTGTTGTTTTCGTGCAACAAGCATTACGTAAAATCCCTATCCAGTATGCAAAGAAACTTGTAAATCGTTCTCCAGTTGGTGGTCATTCGACACATTTACCACTTAAAGTAAATGCTGCAGGAGTTATTCCTGTAATCTTTGCGATTGCCTTTATTATGGCACCAAGAACTATTGCGAGCTTCTTTGAAGGTAGTGTTGCAACAAAGGTTCAGGAAATCTTTGATTATACTACTCCTATTGGTATGGTAATTTATGTTGTGTTAATTATTGCATTCACGTATTTCTATACATTTGTTCAAGTGAATCCTGAGCAAATGGCTGAGAACTTACAAAAACAAGGTGGCTACATTCCAGGGATTCGTCCAGGTAAAAATACCGAGACGTACCTTACTCGTGTTATCCATCGTTTAACTTTTGTTGGTTCTATATTCTTGGCTGCTGTTTCTGTCCTACCAATTGTTTTTGGGAAACTTGCGGGTCTTCCTCAAGCAGTACAGATCGGTGGAACAAGTTTACTAATCGTAGTAGGTGTTGCAATCCAAACGATGAAACAATTAGAAGGTCAGTTAGTGAAGCGACACTATAAAGGTTTTATCAAGTAAGAATTGCCAAAAAAGCGAGGGGAAAGTATTGAATCTGTTATTAATGGGTCTACCTGGTGCTGGTAAAGGTACACAGGCAGAAAAAATTAGCGAGAAATATAACATCCCTCATATTTCAACAGGAGATATGTTCCGCTCCGCAATTAAGGAAGG
Source organism: Ornithinibacillus halotolerans (assembly GCF_014637405.1). Classification (GTDB taxonomy): domain Bacteria; phylum Bacillota; class Bacilli; order Bacillales; family Amphibacillaceae; genus Ornithinibacillus; species Ornithinibacillus halotolerans. The sequence continues at coordinate 17,659 of NZ_BMEY01000022.1, read as the reverse complement.
GACAGAACTTGGTGTTAAGGCGAAAAGCTTTATGGACCAAGGTGCTCTTGTTCCGGATGAAGTAACAATCGGTATAGTTAAAGAGCGTTTAAGTAAAGATGACTGCAAAAATGGCTTCCTGTTGGATGGTTTTCCAAGAACGATAGCTCAAGCAGAAGCTTTACAAGCTCTTCTTTCCGAATTGGATCAACAAATTGACCATGTATTACATGTAAATGTACCAGAAGAAAAGCTAGTGGAGCGTTTATCCGGTCGTAGAATTTGTCCAACATGTGGTAAAGCTTATCACGTGATGTATAATCCTCCAGAAAAAGAGGGCATTTGTGATAAAGATGGCTCAGCGTTAATTCAACGTGACGATGACAAACCAGAAACGGTTAAAAATCGTTTGAACATTAATATCGAACAATCAAAGCCGTTACTAGACTTTTATGATAATAAAGGATATCTTGTTAGCGTAAATGGTGATCAAGATATTGATAAAGTTTTTAATGACATTCAATCGATTATCGAAAAATAAGCTATTACTGTAGGCTTGCACGAATAGACATTTCTATTTGTATTATATATGCTCGAGTCGCTTAGTTTATTGCTTTTTGATTGAACTTATCAGCGTTATTTTTCAATATTGCATCTTAAGCTTGTATTGTTAAAGAGTGCTGGTTCGTTTCCAAGGATATGATAGGTCTTGTTTGTCGTTATTTTAAAAGGGCAAAAGAGGGATATTTTTGGGTTTAATAACCCAAAATATCTTCATAGCTTGATGGAACGAAAATATGATCGACCAATGAGAGAATACAACATTATAATGTAATATGGATTATACGTCTCCAGAAGTCCAAAACAGCCTTCTAGAACTGGTCGTGTCACAAATGTAAGTTTAGTAAACATTTATTTTAAAAACGAATGTTGTGACTGATTTAAAAGAAGGGAGTAAGGCGCGATGGCGAAAGATGATGTAATTGAAGTGGAAGGAACCGTAACGGAAACGTTGCCGAACGCGATGTTTAACGTAGAGCTTGAGAATGGCCATACGGTCTTGGCACATGTGTCTGGTAAAATCCGTATGCACTTCATCCGTATCTTACCAGGTGATAAAGTAACGGTAGAACTCTCTCCGTATGACTTGACAAGAGGACGAATTACGTACCGTTATAAATAAGTGCTCCTAATATAAAAGGAGGTAAAGATGATGAAAGTAAGAGCATCTGTAAAGCCAATTTGTGAAAAATGCAAAGTCATTAAACGAAAAGGCAAAGTAATGGTGATTTGTGAAAATCCGAAACACAAGCAAAAACAAGGATAAATTGAAGGAGGTGCAGAGTATCTATGGCACGTATTGGAGGAGTAGACGTACCACGTGATAAACGTGTGGTAATCTCTTTAACATATATTTTTGGTATTGGTAAGAAAACTGCACAAAATATCTTAAAAGAAGCTGGCGTTTCTGAAGATACACGTGTACGTGACTTAACTGAAGACGAGCTAGGACGTATTCGTCAAGCAGTTGATGGTTACACAACTGAAGGTGATCTTCGTCGTGAAGTTTCACTTAATATTAAACGTCTTATCGAGATCGGTTCGTATCGTGGTTTAAGACATCGTCGTGGTTTACCTGTTCGTGGTCAAAATACGAAGAACAACTCTCGTACTCGTAAAGGCCCACGTCGTACAATCGCTAACAAGAAAAAATAAGTAAGGAGGTTAGTAAATAGATGGCTCGTAAAACTAATACACGTAAACGCCGTGTGAAAAAGAATATTGAGACTGGTGTAGCACACATCCGCTCTACTTTTAATAACACTATCGTTACAATTACTGACGTTCAAGGTAATGTTGTTGGATGGAGTTCTGCTGGTGCACTTGGTTTCAAAGGTTCTCGTAAATCTACACCTTTTGCTGCACAAATGGCTGCTGAAACAGCTGCTAAAACTGCAGTTGATAATGGTATGAAATCTCTAGAAGTATCAGTTAAAGGCCCTGGAGCTGGTCGTGAAGCAGCGATCCGTTCATTACAGGCAGCGGGACTAGAAGTTACTGCTATTAAAGATGTAACTCCAGTACCTCATAACGGTTGCCGTCCACCAAAACGTCGTCGTGTATAATTTTAACGTATAATATTTGTCACCCTGTCAATAATGGGTTATGATGACTAAAAGTATAGATGGAAATAGAGATACTAAATAATTCACCTGTGGTTTTAAAAAGAAAATACTAAGAGAAGTCTTTAGACAATCTCTCGTGTATTTTTCTTTTTACAACCAACTATACAGCATCGCATAGACAAAAATGTACGAAAAAGTATACTGATAGCGCAGAATCGCCAACTGCCTATATGAGGAATTTCGGTTGGGTAATTTGTCTAACCGGGGTTTCGACGTTTTAAAGGAGGGTATTATGGAATGATTGAAATAGAAAAGCCAAAGATTGAAACGGTTGAGATTAGTGATGATGCTACATTTGGAAAATTTGTGGTAGAACCGCTCGAACGTGGTTATGGTACAACTCTAGGTAACTCCTTGCGTCGTATCCTGCTATCCTCACTTCCAGGTGCTGCTGTAACTTCAGTTCAAATAGATGGTGCATTACATGAATTTTCTACAATTGATGGTGTAGTTGAGGATGTAACTGCGATTATTTTGAATTTGAAAAAGCTAGCCCTAAAAATCTATTCAGATGAACCAAAGACACTAGAAATAGATGCGCAAGGTGAAGGTGTAGTTACTGCTGCTGATCTTACCTATGATAGTGATGTAGAAGTATTAAATCCAGATCTTCCTATTGCAACACTTAATGCAAAAGGAAGCTTGCGTATGAAAATTACTGCCGGGCGTGGTCGAGGCTATGTTCCAGCTGAGGCAAATAAACACGAAGATCAACCAATTGGTGTTATTCCAGTTGATTCCATTTTCACACCGGTATCGCGTGTTACTTACCAAGTGGAAAATACTCGTGTTGGTCAAAGTGCGAACTACGATAAATTAACACTTGATGTTACAACCGATGGAAGTATACGTCCAGAAGAAGCAATTTCTCTTGGCGCTAAAATCCTATCAGAACATCTAAATATTTTCGTAGGCTTAACGGATGAAGCACAAAATGTAGAAATTATGGTCGAAAAAGAAGAAGATCAAAAAGAAAAAGTAATGGAAATGACAATTGAAGAACTAGATTTATCAGTTCGTTCATACAATTGTCTAAAACGTGCTGGCATTAATACAGTTCAAGAGCTTTCAAATAAATCTGAAGAAGATATGATGAAAGTACGTAATCTTGGTCGTAAATCACTAGAAGAGGTAAAACTTAAACTTGCTGATTTAGGATTAGGCTTACGTAAAGACGACTAATAAATCGGACATCTTTAGAGTTTCAAGAAAGGGAGGGATAGTCCATGGCAAGAAAACTAGGACGTACAACTGATCAGCGACTAGCTTTACTTCGCAATTTAGCATCTGATTTAATTATTCATGAGCGGATTGAAACAACAGAAGCTAAAGCGAAGGAGCTACGTTCTGTTGTAGATAAAATGATTACATTAGGTAAACGTGGTGATCTACACGCTCGACGTCAAGCAGCTGCATTCTTATACAACAAAGAGGCTAATGAAGAAGATACAGTACTTCAAAAGCTTTTCAATGATGTAGCAAAACGCTATGAAGACAGACAAGGTGGATATACACGCGTTCTTAAATTAGGCGAACGCCAAGGTGATGGAGCGAAAATGGCAATTATTGAGCTAGTTTAATCAATCCATACGCGTTAAGGGCAGGACTTGATCTCTTCCGTGAGGTGAAATCCAAGCCCTTTTTTTGTATATTTAAAAGGAATGCTTAGGAATCTGTTAAAATATTCTTATTTGGAATATGTTCTACAGTTTTTTTACTGGCTTGGTTTTTAAATTAACCGTGTGCGTTCAAACAATTACCTTATCTATTAACATACAATCGTATTCATAGTAAAATACATACATAAATAAAACCCACTGGCCTAGCTGAGTTGAGGAGGAGAAAAGATGAGAGAGAAATTTATAGAGTTTAGAAATGTTTCATTTCGTTATGGAGATAATGAGCCTTGGGTATTAAAAAACGTGTCATTTGACATATATAAAGATGAATGGGTTGCCATAATTGGACATAATGGTTCTGGGAAATCAACGATTGCGAAGCTAATGAATGGATTATTATATCCGCAAGAAGGCGAAATTATTATAAATGGATTACCAGTTAATGATAAACATGTTTGGGAAATTCGCAAATTCGTAGGAATGGTATTTCAAAACCCAGATAATCAGTTTGTTGGAACAACTGTCCAAGATGATGTTGCCTTCGGTATGGAAAACCGTGGTGTACCAAGAGAAGAAATGATATTAAGGATTGAAGAAGTATTAAAAGCTGTTCGGATGGAAGAGTATCGATTAACAGAACCACACCGATTATCAGGTGGACAAAAGCAACGTGCGGCGATTGCTGGGGTTCTGGCGATTAAACCAGAAGTTCTCATTCTAGATGAGGCTACAGCAATGTTAGACCCGAGAGGTCGAAAAGAAATAATGCAAACTGTTGCTGAAATACAACAACAAAGTGAAATTTCACTTATTACGATTACACATGATTTACAAGAGGTTGTAAAAGCAGAACGGGTAATAGTGATGAATAATGGAAAAGTATGGGATGAAGCAAAGCCAAGAGAAATCTTTGCAAAAAAAGATGAGTTAAGAAAGATAGGGCTAGATGTACCATTTGTAGCTGTTTTAGCAGATGAATTAATACAAAATGGAATCATGATAAAAAATGAACCTTTAGATCATGATGAAATACTGGAGGAACTATGGACATTACATTCAAAGATGTAAGTTTTATTTATCAAGCAAACTCACCTTTTGCCCATATTGCTTTAAAAGATGTATCTTTTCATATCCCGTCTGGTTCTTTTGTGGCTATCATTGGACATACTGGTTCTGGTAAATCTACGTTAATTCAGCACTTAAATGGACTTATTACTCCAACAAAGGGCGAAGTACGAATTGGTGACTATCGTATTCACTCAGGTAAAAAGCCAGATAGTCTTAAAGAGTTAAGAAGTCGAGTAGGAGTAGTGTTTCAATACCCTGAACACCAGTTATTTGATGAAACAGTAGAAAAAGATATTGCATTTGGTCCGAAGAACTTCGGTGTTCCAGCAGTAGAAATTAGTAAAAGAATCAATGAGATTCTTCCAGCAGTAGGACTTGATGAGAATTTACTAGATAGATCACCCTTTGATTTAAGTGGAGGGCAGATGAGAAGGGTCGCTATTGCTGGTGTTCTTGCAGTTAAACCTGAAATTCTAGTATTGGATGAACCTACAGCTGGACTTGATCCAAAAGGTCAACGCGAAATGATGGATATGTTTTATAACCTTCATAAGGATCAAGGCTTAACAACAGTACTCGTAACACATAGTATGGAGGATGCTGTAAAATATGCTGATCAAGTTATTATTATGAATAAGGGTTCAAAATATATGGAAGGTCCTCCAGAAGAGGTGTTTGTTCAAAGAGAATTACTTAATCAAGTACAGTTAGATATTCCCGAAATAATTCAGTTTTTACATGCATTTGAAACTCGTTTTGGATCTCATATTCCCTTTAAACGACAAACCATTGAGCGTCTAGCTCAAGAAATTAGTCAAGTCGTAAAGGGGGCTGATTTACGTGAATAATGCGATAATTATCGGACAATATGTCCCAGGAAATTCCTTAGTTCATCGCCTGGACCCACGGATGAAAATAACAATTATCTTTTTGTTTGTTATTTTTGTCTTCTTTGCAAATAATGTTCTAAGCTACAGTATCTTGACGTCATTTGCAATTATTACAACAGCAATAACAAAAATACCATTTCGATTTATTCTTAAAGGATTAACTCCTGTTTGGTTTTTAATTATTTTCACTTTCCTTTTACATTTAATTGTTACAAAAGAAGGTATTATTTTATTTGATATATTGGGATTTAAAGTTTACTCTGGTGCACTTATTCAAGGTTTTGCAATTTCTTTACGATTCTTTTTATTAATTTTAATCACATCTTTACTTACTTTAACTACAACACCGATTGAGATAACAGATGCAATTGAAGATATATTACATCCACTTAAAAAAATAAAATTTCCTGTACATGAGCTTGCTTTGATGATGTCTATCTCATTACGGTTTATACCAACCTTACTTCAGGAAACTGATAAAATCTCTAAAGCCCAAGCCTCTAGAGGAGTAGACTTTAGAACAGGGCCGATTAGAGACCGTATCAAAGCTGTTGTCCCTCTTTTAGTGCCATTATTTGTGAGTGCTTTTAAACGGGCAGAAGAACTTGCTATGGCAATGGAAGCCCGTGGCTATCAAGGAGGAGAAGGAAGAACAAAACTACGGGAATTAAAAATCAGGAAATTAGACATTTATGTATTTCTTGTTTTTTTATTAGTAATCGCAGGCATGTTTTATACTAGAAATTATTAAAAAGTTGGAGGCTTAACGATATGCCAAAAGTTAAATGTACAATTGCTTATGATGGTTCACACTTTTTTGGCTATCAAATACAGCCTGACAAACGAACTGTACAAGGTGAATTAGAGAGTGCTCTACAGAAGATTCATAAAAAGAATAGTATCCGCGTTCATGCCTCAGGTAGAACAGATACAGGTGTACATGCGAAAGGTCAAACTATCCATTTTGAATCAGATTTAAAGCTCTCGAGCGAAAGTTGGACTCGAGCGCTAAATGCATTACTCCCTGATGATCTTTATGTACACCAATCCGAAATTGTTCCAGATCAATTTCATGCACGTTTTGATGTCGTAGAAAAAGAATATCGGTACTTTGTGTTAAATAGAGAAGAAAGAGATATATTCAGAAGGAAATATATCTATCATTATCCGTATTCATTAGATATTGAAAAGATAGAACGTGCATGTAAATATTTAATAGGTACACATGACTTTACAACATTTTCTTCTGCAAGAGCAACAGTGAAAGGTGATAAGATACGTACTTTATTTGAAGTATCGTGTCGTTCACATGGCGAGGAATTAGAATTTGTATTTCGTGGTAGCGGCTTTCTATATAATATGGTGCGGATACTAGTTGGAACATTATTATCGGTTGGACAAGGAAAAATAGAACCCAATGATATCATTACTTTGTTAGAAGCAAAAGATCGTAGTATAGCTGGAAAGACTGCTCCCGCAGAAGGACTGTATTTATGGCGAGTAGGATATTGACAAAAATGCTACAACTCCACTCGACATTTCCTGGGAAATATCGACAGTTTTCTTTTGTGTTGATATGATATATAATAAGTTTATGTTTTCACAGAGTATTAGTTATAAATTTAATAAAATTTCTAACCATAACTTGACAAAAGTATGTATTTAGGTGTATTATGGTCTATGGCATTTTATTTTCTATTACCGCGATTAGCCCCGGAACTAATTGTGTTGAAAATATAGTTTAGTGAATGTAAAAATTAAAAAAATGAATGAATGATAATATGGAGGGAAACCAATCATGCGCACAACTTTCATGGCGAATGAAAACAATATCGAACGCAAATGGCTTGTTGTGGATGCTGAAGGCCAACGTCTTGGTCGTCTAGCAAGTGAAGTTGCTGCAATCCTTCGCGGAAAGCATAAGCCTACTTACACTCCACATGTTGATACTGGTGATTATGTAATCATCGTTAATGCAGACAAAATTGAACTAACTGGTAACAAGTTAGCTGACAAAAAGTATTACCGTCACTCTGGACATCCAGGTGGATTAAAAGAACGTAATGCAGAAGAAATGCGTACAAAGTATCCTGAACAAATGTTAGAGCTTGCAATTAAAGGTATGCTTCCAAAAGGAACTTTAGGACGTAAAATGAGTAAGAAATTACATGTATACAGAGGTGCAGAACATAACCATGCTGCACAAAAACCAGAAGTTTACGAACTTCGCGGATAATAAAAGGAGGTAAACACATTGGCACAAGTACAATATTACGGCACAGGTCGTCGTAAAAAATCAACTGCACGTGTACGTTTAGTACCGGGTACTGGAAATGTTACTATCAATGGTCGTGATGCAAAAGACTATTTCCCATATGATACTCAATTATTAATCCTTAACCAACCATTACAAGCTACTGAAACTCAAGGAACATATGATGTTTTAGTTAACGTTAATGGTGGTGGATTTACTGGTCAAGCTGGTGCTATCCGTCATGGTATCGCACGTGCTTTACTAGAAGCTGATCCAGAATATCGTAAAGCACTTAAGAGCGCAGGATTCTTAACTCGTGATCCTCGTATGAAAGAACGTAAGAAATACGGTCTTAAAGGCGCTCGTCGTGCTCCACAGTTCTCAAAACGTTAATTTATCTACGTTTCAAGGCTCTTTTCACTTCGGTGGAAAGGGTCTTTTTTTGTCTGGAAAACCTGTAATATTAAAACGTAAAAATAAAGGGTATACCGCCGTTTTTCAAAACATCTTAGAATACAGTTGTTTTGAATGATGAAAATTTTACCCTTAAACAATACTGACTGTTATTAAAGTATTTTGTCAAACACCCCGTTTTGAAATGATTGGCAGATATCTTACTTTCTATGTTATTTTAGGTACTAAGTAGTGTTATTAGTCAAAATTAAAAGAAAATAATGGATATATGTAGAAACGTGAGCTAAAATATAGCCAAGAGTCCCCAAAAATTTTTATATGGAAAGGGTGAAATGATGACATACTCGATAAATTTAATTAAATTATTGTTTGCAGTCGATGATCATATTTATCGGATTGGAAAAGCAGAATTAATTCGCACACCTTGGAAAGTCATGTTTCTACTGCTATTTCTGTCACTATTTGTATACAGTGGCATGGCTATGTTGGGGATTGGTTCGCAAGCTATATCTAGTGGAGCAACAATCTATACACAATCAGAATTTGAAATGCAAAAATTGTGGTTTATAATCGGTCGAATAATTTATTCATTATTATTTTTCCTTTTTGTTTTATTTGTTCCGTCATTTATATTTTATTTAGTTACAAAGATTCCATATAAAAAATTATTACTTATGCAGACTGTTGTATTATTTGTATTACTGTTAGAAAGGGTTATTTGGATTCCGTTAGTAGTATATTTCGGATTAGACTGGTATGTATCACCTTTATCTTTTGGAATTATTGCTTCTTATCTAACTGATATTTCTTATCTCATCTTTCTTTTTGGTTCAATTTCCATCTTTCAATTATGGATTGTTGGTTTTCAAATTAAGTTTTTAAAGAATTTATCTGCTACTGATAACAGGATTATATGGGCAACTGTAATTTTATTTAACGCTATTGTTTGGGTTGTAACAGCCCTAGTTGCTTATACTGATAATCTAATGGTAAATAGGTGGTTTAACTTATGATGAAGAGGAAATGGAAAAAGTGGTTGTTAATATTATTTATTGGCATAAATTGTATCCTTGTATGGGTGGATAATGGACAAAAAGTAACGAGACAAGCCTTTGTTTCCTCTTGGGAGAGAGTGTATCAGGATGACCTTTTTGAAACAATTGAAGCAGATGGAGTAATTTCATATTCCGGAGAAAGCCCAGTTTATTATGATAAGAATGTTGGAAGTTTCGATAAATTCCTTGTGGAAGAAGGAAGTATTGTTACAGTTGGTGACCCGTTATTTCAATATCGAGTAAATGATTTTGCAGAGATGGAAACCTACTTAAATTATGAACTCGAGAAGGTTGAAGGAGAAATTGACGCAATTGAAACAGCTATATCTGAGATGGTTGCGTACCGTATTCCTAGTCCTTCCATACCTGTGGTAAAGAATTCTGAGGAAGATACTACTGTTGTCGTCGCAACACAAGAACCTGTTGAAGCTGAACTGATGAAAGAACAGTTTGTAATTGAAAAAGAACAAGAATTAAAAGCTAAACAGAGACAAGAAAGTGTAATAAAGGATCAATTAAAGGATTTACAAGAAACGGGAGATACAATAACGGTTACTAGTCCTTTCGAAGGGAAGGTAAAAGAGATCTCAACCACATTAAATGACCCAATTATTCAAATAGAAAATATGGAATTACTAGTAAAAGGTGAATTGACAGAATCGGCTAGAGAACAAGTTGAATTAGAACAATCAGTTGAAGTTTCTTTAAAGAAAGGGGACGAGAAACTCTATGGTTTCATTCAACACGTTGAAGATACACCGTATGAAGTAGATGTAGATATACCAAGTACTTACCCTTTTCGAGTCAGTTTTAATGAAGAGCAACAGCTAGACGCGATTTTACCTGGATACCATGTTGACTTAATGATTACTGTAAATGAGACACTTGATGCTGTGGTTACTAATTCAGAAATTGTTAATAACAATCATGTTTGGAAGTTAAATGAACTTGGAAAATTAGATTATCTACCTGTACAGACTGGTCTTCAAGTAGATGATAAAGTGGAAATTAGTGCTGGTCTGTCGGTCGGAGACTTAGTGACAGATGCGCCTATCTCCAAATCCTTAAAAGGAATGCCGTTTATTACGCCAGTAAAATTCTCTGATGTGGCATGGTTAGATATAGGAAAATATAGGGACAAGCTTTTATATATGACTATAGGTATTTTAGAAAGGTAAAGCTAATTGTGGGAGAGTAGTTGATTAACTACTCTCCACTTTTATTTATCTCTTCAATGGTATGGTGAGATTCTTTTTGAATATACCATTCTCCAATTATTCTTAGTTCTAGAAGTGAAATTCCTCGTTCTTTTGCTACTTTTTCTATTAGGTTATTTTCAAATAACATCCGGTTGAGATGATCTCCTTGTCTTAGTTTCTTCTGAACAAAAACATAAAAACATGCTAATGATTCTGTTGTTAGACCTTCATAAAAGTTTTTTCTCTTCAATCTTTTCTCCTTACAATTACTCAATTGAATTAATAAATAAACTAGAGCTATGTACTATGACACTTGTCCAGTTCAAAACTGTTTGAGGAATATGATATCCCTTTATCTTTAGATATTTTAGAGCTTCTTTTGAATATTAGCAACGATGAGCTATCTTCTCGAAAATAACAAAGGCGATAAAGAACAATAAAGAATTTACTAACTTCAAGTCATAATCGAAAATCTTGTCCCATAAAATAAGTTCTAGGAGATATGAGGGGGAAAAGACATGAATCGATTTGGAAAAATTACGATATGGTTTATTGGATTAATTGTCCTTATTGTATTAGTTAAATTACCTATTAATGAAGAAGGTATTCAAACCACAAGTTTTACACTACCTTTGTCTGGAAAAACTATCGTACTAGATCCAGGGCATGGTGGTCCTGATGGAGGGGCAGTAGGGAAGGATGAAACATTAGAAAAAGATATTGCATTAGCTGTATCTCACGAATTGAAAGAATACCTTATCCAATCTGGAGCGGAAGTGTATTTGACTCGAGAAACTGACAAAGATTTAGCTGATGAAAATACAAAAGGCTTATCAAGGAGAAAAGCAGAGGATATTAGAAGAAGAATGGAGTTCATACATTCTAAAGATGCAGATTTCTATTTGTCGATTCACTTAAACGCGATTCCATCAGCGAAATGGAGAGGGGCGCAGACTTTTTATTATCCGGATTCAGAAGAAGGTAAGCATTTAGCGAAAATGATTCAGGCGGAAATAACGCGGAATTTGGAGAACACAAACAGAGAAGCACTTGCAAAAAATAATATGTACTTATTGAAAAAAGCTGAAATACCTGGGGCGTTGGTAGAAATCGGTTTTCTATCTAATGCAGAAGAAAGAGAGTTACTAAAACAAGGTACCTATCAGCGCCAAATGGCAGCTAGTATCTATGAAGGAATCTTGCGCTATGTAACAGAAGAACCAGAGAAGGAAGTAGAATAACTAGTGATACACCGGACTATGATTCTTATCACTTAGGTTTTGAGTGATTTGTGTTATACTAGCCTTGGACAGTAATATCAAGAAGCTAGAAATGGGAAGGTGATTACATGTTAACAAAAGAAGAGGTTATTCAATTAATCAATCCTGTAAAAGATCCGTTTTTACATAGAACATTTGAAGAAACAGATGGCATTAAAGAAGTGACGATAAAAGAAGATAAAAAACATGTTAGTGTAAAGCTTGCCATCGGTAAAACAAATACTGGAGAACAAATGCAACTACAACAAGAGGTTGTAGGAATACTTAAGCGTAATGGTGCAGTAACGGTTGGACTTCGATTTGAACAGTTACCCGATGAAGTAATTCAAAAGTATCAGCCTGCAATTGAAAGCGCTAAAGAAAAAGCCCTTATGGGTGGAAATAAACAACCGAACTTCCTTGCAATTGCTAGTGGTAAGGGGGGCGTTGGTAAGTCAACAGTAACAGTAAACCTAGCTGTTTCCTTAATGAGACTTGGTAAAAGAGTAGGAATTATTGATGCAGATATCTATGGTTTTAGTGTACCGGATATGATGGGGATTGAAGAGCGTCCTGTTGTTCGTGGTGGTAAGATTATTCCAGTTGAGCGTTTTGGAGTAAAAGTAATATCAATGGGCTTTTTTGTTGAAGATAACTCACCAATAATATGGCGTGGACCGATGTTAGGTAAAATGCTAAATAGCTTCTTTAAAGAAGTAGAGTGGGGAGATCTAGATTACCTTTTACTAGATTTACCGCCAGGAACTGGTGATATTGCAATGGATGTTCATGAGTTACTACCATCATGTAAGGAAATCATTGTAACAACTCCACATCCAACTGCTGCATTCGTCGCAGCTCGCGCAGGACAAATGGCTTTGAAAACAGACCATGAAATTTTAGGTGTGGTTGAAAACATGGCTTACTACAAGAGTCCAAAAACAGGAGAAAAAGAATATGTATTTGGACAAGGTGGCGGGAAGAAACTTGCCGAAGTACTAAAGACTAAAGTGCTAGGACAGCTTCCGATTCAACAACCGTATGAGGAAGAGGATGTTTTTGCGCCTTCTGTATATCAAGAGGATCATCCAAATGGAAAAGAGTACCACAAAATTGCAGCAAAAGTGATTGCTAAAGTAGAAGAAGAATAAAGTGAAAAAGGTCAGTTCCCCGATACATTGGGAAATGACCTTTTTGATTTCCATTATCCGCCACCTTCAGAACCGCCACCTTCAGAACCGCCACCGCCTGAACCTTCACCACCGGATCCGCCACCTTGTCCATCACCAGATTCAGAACCACTTCCACCGCCGCCTTTACTTTGTTCTTCTGCGGCTTTTAGTAAGATGTCTTGTATTTTAGCTAGGAAAAGCGGTGATTCTAACGTTGTTTGAATTGTTTCTTCCAAATGGGCACGAAATTCTTGGCTCTTAAGAGTCTTTGTTGTTTGTTCCATCATTTCAGGGTTTTGCAGTATTTCTAACATTTGTTTCTGATACTCCGAATCCTTCATCAAATCAGTTAATAACTTCTTTAAATCTTCTTCGATGGATTTATAATAAGTTTCGACGAACTTAGGGTCTTCAAATAACTTTTTCCACATTTCTGCACCTTTGTCTGATGCTAATGTTTCGTCAATTGCTTTCTTTACTGTAGAAGATTCAATTACTAATTGTTTTTGCATTTTTTCATCACTTAATATTTCACCAAGAGCTTTTTTACCATCTTCCGTTTGTAAAATATCAACAACCATCTTCTTGGTGGCATCATAATCGGTTTCTTTAGGTGCTGCTTGACCACCACATGCACTTAAGATGAGGAAAAAAACACTAACTAATGGAAAACAAATAATACGTAGCATGAAAATCCTCCTTCCACTACCATTAATATGAGAAGGGAAAAGTAAAAATATGCGCTTGATAAAGGAAAAAAGAAGTTGTTCGTGTTAAAATACCATTGTAATAGTAAATTCTTTTATACATTTAAACAATTTCAGGAGGACATGTTAATTGAATACACGTAAAGTAGTAAATCTGTTTTTCAAAACGTTAGCAATAGGAGGACTAGTTGGCCTTATTGTAAGTTTCTTTGTTAATATTGGTGGGGCATATACTGAAAATCTTCAACCGTTTAACTTAATGGGCTTAGTTGGAGTTATTCTTTTCTTTATTGGACATGGTTTATTGTATAGTGTTGTAAGTCAGACAGGATTTTTCGCTTATTTATACGTACATCGGTTAGGGTTAAGCATTTTTCGTTCTTTTTGGCCAATTGTACAAGTTGTATTAATCATATTTGTGTTATTTGATTTAGTATATTTCCCTTATAAAGGTTCTGATGGAGAAGTATCTTTAATTTGGTTTATACTAGGTGCTTTTCTGCTATTAACTTATAGCTGGATTATTGCAAAAATTAAAGCAAAAGAAACGAAGGCTCATGCTTTCATACCTGCACTATTTTTTATGGTTGTTTTTACAGTAATTGAGTGGGTACCTGCGTTACGTATTGGCTTTGTAGGTGCAGATTTCTCGCTGATTATGGTATTAACTTTACTAGCATGTAATACATATCAATTATTAATCCTTCATCGTCTGCATAATAGCCCAAAGGCAAAAAAATAAGAAAAAAGAACCTGGGATATGTCAGGTTCTTTTTTTAATCTACTATATTTGACTCAGCATGGGCCTGATTCATCATTTCTGAAACAGTAACAAATTTAAATCCTTTATTTTTTAAACCAGGTAAAATAACTTTGAGTGAATCGGCAGTTTGTTTTACTGAATCGGATGCGTGGAGTAATATAATGTCACCATTATTTGTTTGAGACATGATGTGATCTACAATTTTTTGTGTACCTGGATTTTGCCAATCGTTAGGATTAATATTCCAATGGATAACTTTGTGCCCTAGGTCTTCGGCAAGTTTAATAATTTCATCATTAAAATGACCGCTTGGAGCACGAACAAGTTCCAGATCCTTGTATCCTAACTTTCCAAATATCTCTTTTGCATAGAGTAGATCTTTTCTAACCTGTGAAATTTCTTGATCAAGATAACTCTTATAACGATAACCAAGCATACCAATTTCATGTTTGCTTTCAGATATTTCTTTTAATATATCTGGATGTTTTTCGGCCCATTCACCACTAACGAAGAAAGTGGCGCGGACTTGATGTTGTTCTAATTGCTTTAAAATATCATGTACCTTTTGTTCCCCCCAGCTAATATTAAATGTTAGTGCAATATTTGGTTCCTCACTACTTCCTTTAGCTAATGCTGTCGGTTTGTCTTTGGAGAAGACAGATAATGTTCCATTATTTTCAAACCATAAAAATCCAGCAGTAAAAAAAGCTAGTATGACAACAAGAGTCCATCTCTTTAAGCGATTAAAACGAAGTACATAAAAGTGATTCATCGAATTACCTCCCTAATGAACAAGCTATTATTACATCTTATGAGACAGATAGTGAAATATGAACAAGCTATCTTTTAAATTAAGAGGAATTTTTTATGAATAAATCCTAAAAATGTGTAAACGATATAAAATACTCCCATCATGCTAGTTTAAGATTTGGGAAGTTGACTATATATGTTCCAGCTGGTGAGGTGAATTTGATGCTTGGTTTAATGATTAATCATATAGAACAAAAAGAACTAGAATACTTAATCAAAAGAGAGTTAGATGAAATATTATTTGATTTAGATGATAACCGTATAGACAATTTAGTGAAGGGAGCTATGAAAGAGAGATATAAGATTTTATTTCAACTATTAAGAAGAGTAGCTAATGAGAGAGAGTGTATTCGTTATATGCCAAAGAGAAGAACCCAAAGCGAATGATAGATCGTTAAATAATCTAATACACTATTAACGAAAATTTCTGAAGAGACTTTTTTTGTAAAAGACCATTGATTTTATTATGTACCTATGGTATATTAATTTTTGTTGTCAGATACAAATAAATGTCGACAACATTCTCGAAAAAAGGTTTTAAAAAAGTTGTTGACAAGAAACAACAAACCTGTTAATATATATCTTGTCGCTAAAAACGACAAACAAAAGATTGTTCCTTGAAAACTGAACAAAACAACCAGTATGTAAGANCCTTAGAGACTATGAGGTTGATAGGTCCGAGGTGGAAGCGTGGTGACACGTGGAGCTGACGGATACTAATAGATCGAGGACTTAACTAACTTAATTTGATTGTCGTTTGTTTACTCTTATTTAGTTTTTAGGGTATAAAAAACTTTTTTAAAAAAACCCTTGCATTTCTAATCAGAAATGAATATAATAAAGCTTGTCTTGATTTTAATTTAAAAATGTCTGGTAGCGATAGCGAGAAGGTCACACCTGTTCCCATACCGAACACAGAAGTTAAGCTTCTCAGCGCCGATGGTAGTTAGGGCATTGCCCTTGCGAGAGTAGGACGCCGCCAGGCGGAGGATTAGCTCAGCTGGGAGAGCACCTGCCTTACAAGCAGGGGGTCGCAGGTTCGAGCCCTGCATCCTCCACCATTACGCCGGCCTAGCTCAATTGGTAGAGCAACTGACTTGTAATCAGTAGGTTGGGGGTTCAAGTCCTCTGGCCGGCACCATTTAACGAGCCATTAGCTCAGTCGGTAGAGCATCTGACTTTTAATCAGAGGGTCGAAGGTTCGAATCCTTCATGGCTCACCATTTATAAATGCGGGTGTGGCGGAATTGGCAGACGCGCTAGACTTAGGATCTAGTATCTTCGGATGTGGGGGTTCGACTCCCTTCACCCGCACCACTTAATTTAATACGTTTGCGGAAGTAGTTCAGTGGTAGAACACCACCTTGCCAAGGTGGGGGTCGCGGGTTCGAATCCCGTCTTCCGCTCCAGATAACATATAGTGCCGGGGTGGCGGAACTGGCAGACGCACAGGACTTAAAATCCTGCGGTAGGTGACTACCGTACCGGTTCGATTCCGGTCCTCGGCACCATATGCGCCCGTAGCTCAATTGGATAGAGCGTTTGACTACGGATCAAAAGGTTAGGGGTTCGACTCCTCTCGGGCGCGCCATAAATTACGGGAAGTAGCTCAGCTTGGTAGAGCACATGGTTTGGGACCATGGGGTCGCAGGTTCGAATCCTGTCTTCCCGACCATGAACTTAATTCGGGGCCTTAGCTCAGCTGGGAGAGCGCCTGCCTTGCACGCAGGAGGTCAGCGGTTCGATCCCGCTAGGCTCCACCATTATAGTTTTTACATTTTTTGCTCCTTGAAAACTGAACAAAACAACCAGTATGTAAGAAAAAACATACCCTGTTTTTTCTATTAAATAAATCTAAAGCTAGCGTGCTTTAGTAGCTAAGAATATAATTGACTCGTTCAGTTATTATAAACTTTACTTTTTTGGAGAGTTTGATCTTGGCTCAGGACGAACGCTGGCGGCGTGCCTAATACATGCAAGTCGAGCGAGTGAAACTAACTGATCCCTTCGGGGTGATGTTAGTGGATCTAGCGGCGGACGGGTGAGTAACACGTGGGCAACCTGCCTGTAAGACTGGGATAACTTGCGGAAACGTGAGCTAATACCGGATGATACTTTTCACCTCATGGTGAGAAGGTGAAAGGCGGCTTCGGCTGCCACTTACAGATGGGCCCGCGGCGCATTAGCTAGTTGGTGAGGTAACGGCTCACCAAGGCGACGATGCGTAGCCGACCTGAGAGGGTGATCGGCCACACTGGGACTGAGACACGGCCCAGACTCCTAC
>NZ_BMEY01000021.1 GCF_014637405.1 Ornithinibacillus halotolerans | reverse complement strand
TTGATGTAGTGGTCGGGAAACCAACTATATCTTATCACGAAGAGAGGCCTTTTTTAATTTTAATACCACGCTATAAGCTCTCCGGAACCCCCGGCATAGCCAGGGGTTTTCAAATGACATAATAAAAAAATACTCATTCAAAAATGAGTATTTTCATCTACATATATTTAGTTATTTTGAGTTCTCTGCATACTTTACATTTATTTCTGCTAATTCATAGAAACTCTTCTTCAAGTCATTATATTCTGAAGTATAATTATTAAATTCTTCATTAGCTTGAATAACTTCTTGATATTTCAAGTTAACTATTTCAATATGTTCTTGTAATTCTTCTTGTTCTAATTCTTCTTGTTGTAACATTTCATATAATTCTTTTTCTAGTGATAAAGATTCATTATATGCTTGATGTAATACGTCATATGCTTCAAATCGGTTTATCATTGTTTCATACATAGATAATGCCTTTTCTTTAACAGTTTCATCTTCAATTTCTTCAATTAGTTCTTTTGATTTCTGAAACTCTTCACGAGAAGCTTCTAAGCTTTCTTTCTCAAGTAGAATTTTTTCTGAACGTTTATCAATCGAAGCAATTGCGCTTCCAGAGAGTTCTTTAATTTTATCTAATTCATCAATACCAAGCTCAATAATTTGCTTGTAAAGCTCTTGTTCTTCTTGTTCTAGTATTGTTATTTGATCTTGTTGATCTTCAAATCCAACTTCCAGATTTACCGCTTCTTCTAAATGGTTGTATATTTGTGTTTCTGGGCTATTACCACAACCTACTAACAAAAATGCAATTATTAACAGTGATGATATTTTAATTTTCTTCACTACAAAATTCCCCCTCTTACTTATCTCCTGATGACTAGTCTATATTGAACTGTTTCTTAGTATATCATAAAAGTTTCAACTTGAATGATAAAATATACAGCATGTCTTATGTAAAATTATGCCCTATTTTTAAAATATATGATAAACTATTTAACTGAATATAAATATGTATAATATAATAAATGTAATTATATAGGAGTGAACAATATGCTAACAATGGATGATGTCATACGTGAAGGTCACCCGACATTAAGGGAAGTAGCAGAACCCGTGCCTCTTCCACCCACTGATGATGAAGTTTCGTTACTTCAAGACATGCTACAATTTTTAAAAAATAGCCAAGATGAAAAAACATGTGCTAAATACAATTTGAGACCAGGAGTCGGAATTGCAGCACCTCAATTAGGTATTAATAAACGTATGATTGCGGTTCATTTTGAAGATGCAAATGAAAAAATTTATAGTTATGGACTGTTTAATCCAAAGATTGTAAGTCATTCTGTCGAGAAAGCTTATCTCTCAGTAGGTGAAGGCTGTCTATCTGTCGACCGTCCCGTGGAAGGATATGTTCCAAGATACGCACGAATCACCGTAAAAGCTACCGACATCAATGGAAATGATATTAAATTACGCCTAAAAGATTATGCTGCTATTGTATTTCAACATGAGATAGACCATTTGAACGGTATTATGTTTTATGATCATATTAACAAAGAAAATCCATATGCAATACCTGAAAATGCAAAAGCAATTGACTGAATGTAAGAGGTTGATTCCGAGAATGAATCAGCCTCTTTTCTTGTTCATGCATAGAAATCTATAAGATGAGAAAAATAGTACTAGATATTATCAACGGTATCTAAATAACACATCATAACACGAAAGAATAATTATTTTAAAAATAAAAGATGATTTTTATTTCAATATTTTCTAATCCATACTATACTATAAATAAGTGGGATTGGACGGTAGAATTTTATATGCTTTTCTTTAATCTGTGAAAGGAGTGTATGTCCTTATGTTGCGTCGCCTAAAAGAAAAGCTCAAGAAGCGTTGGAAGGATTTTTTAGGTCGGGGACGTGTACCTACAACTTTTAAAGAATAAAGAAGAGGAGAAACTAGTATAAACATTAGCCAATCTACCGATAATGATAAATCTAATATAATCATTTAACCTGTCTTTTTGTTAAGTTTTGCTAATGGATACGGATATGTGATACGGAATTTATTATGATAATAAACCATTGTTTTGGTTTAGTTATTAAGGAAAAACCTTCTATAATTATTGTTTTAAGTTATGAAGGATTTTTCCTATTTTGAATGTTGAATGGAAATTTAAGTTTTAGAGAGAGACAGGAGAGATAATATGATTTATAAAGTAATATATCAAGAATCTTTACATGAAGTTCCCGTAAGAGAACGTTCAAAAAGCCTTTATATTGAGGCAGAATCTGAAAAAGAAGTACGTCAAAAATTAAGCGATCGCAAGCTGAACATTGAATTTATCCAATTATTAGATGAAGCACACCTAGCATATGAAAAACAGTCTGAAGCTTTCAAATTGGAGACTGTGTAACTAATGAAATTCGTAAAAAATGATCAGACAGCTGTATTTGCACTTGGCGGACTAGGAGAAATTGGGAAAAATACATACGGTGTGCAATTCCAAGATGAAATCATTCTTATTGATGCAGGAATTAAATTTCCTGAAGATGAACTTCTAGGAATTGATTATGTAATCCCAGATTACACTTACCTTGTGCAAAACCAAGATAAAATTAAAGGTCTAATTATTACACATGGACATGAAGATCACATTGGTGGCATTCCATATTTATTACGTGAAATAAATGTGCCTATTTATGCAGGCAAACTTGCGATTGGTTTAATCCGAAACAAATTAGAAGAACATGGTTTATTAAGAAACGCTAAATTAATTCCCATTCAAGAAGATGATATAATTAAATTCCGTAAAACATCAGTAAGCTTTTTCCGTACTACCCATAGTATTCCGGACTCATATGGTATTGTCGTTAAAACCCCTCCAGGAAATATTGTTCATACTGGAGATTTTAAATTTGATTTTACACCAGTTGGAGAACCAGCAAACTTAGCAAAAATGGCAGAAATAGGAAAAGAGGGTGTTTTATGCCTTCTTTCTGATAGTACAAATAGTGAAGTACCTGGCTTTACCTTATCTGAAAAAGTAGTTGGTGCTAATATCAGCGATATTTTCAGCCGTGTAACTGGTAGGATTATATTCGCTACATTTGCTTCCAATATTTATCGTCTTCAACAAATGGTTGAGGCTGCGGTCAAATATAATCGTAAAATTGCTGTATTTGGTAGAAGTATGGAATCAGCAATTACACTTGGACAAGAATTAGGATATATTCAAGCGCCAAAAGATACATTTATTGAAGCAAGTGAAATAAATCGTCTACCTGCGAATGAAGTTACTATTCTATGTACAGGTTCTCAAGGAGAACCTATGGCAGCATTATCTAGAATTGCCAATGGTACACATAGACAAATCCAAATCATTCCTGGTGACACTGTTGTATTTTCTTCTTCACCAATCCCTGGAAATGCTTTAAGTGTTAGCAAAACGATTAATATGTTATACCGTGCAGGAGCAGATGTTATTCATGGTAAATTAAATGATATTCATACTTCTGGTCATGGTAGTCAAGAAGAGCAAAAATTAATGTTACGCTTAATGAAACCTAAATTCTTTATGCCGATTCATGGAGAGTATCGTATGCTAGTTGAACATACGAAACTTGCGGAAATGTGTGGCGTTGATTTAGAAAATAGCTTTGTAATGGATATTGGTGATGTTCTTGCTTTGAGTAAGGATACTGCTCAAGTAGCAGGTAAAATTCCTTCCGGTTCAGTTTACGTGGACGGAAGTGGAATTGGTGATATCGGAAATATTGTATTAAGAGACCGACGTATCCTCTCCGAGGAAGGCCTCGTGATCATTGTCGTAAGTATCAACATGAAAGAATTTAAAATTGCAGCTGGTCCTGATATTATTTCTCGTGGATTTGTTTATATGAGAGAATCAGAAGATATGATTAATCAAGCTCAAAAACTCGTTTCCGCTCATTTAAACAAAGTGATGGAACGAAAAACTACGCAATGGTCTGAAATAAAAAATGAAATTACCGATACAATTGCACCATTCCTATATGAAAAAACAAAACGCAGACCTATGATATTACCAATTATTATGGAAGTATAATATGTCATATAAAAAAGCATGTGAGATAATCACATGCTTTTTTTGCCATTTTCTAGACTATTAATCATCTATAACAAGCTGTCTTTCAAATCTAGCAATATCCTTATCTGCTCCAACTACAATAAGTATGTCTCTTTCCGTTAATATATCATTTGGTGTTGGTGATACATTTATATGACTTCCTTGCTTAATAGCAACAACAGTACAACCATATTTAGCACGAATATCTAAGTCAATAATCGATTTTCCAATCATTTTTTTACCCGCTTTAACCTCTACAATACTATGTTCGTCGGAAAGCTCCAAATAATCAACAATATTGTTAGAAATAATACTATGTGCGATTCTTCTGCCCATATCTCTTTCTGGGTGAACGACTTGATGTGCACCAATTTTATCTAATATTTTCGCATGATAATCATTTTGAGCTTTAACGGTTATTTTTTTAACACCAAGTTCCACTAGTACAACAGTAGTTAATATACTTGCTTGTATATTATCTCCTATCGCAACAATTACATGGTCGATATTTTTTATTCCTAATTCCTTCAACGTCGTTTCATCAGTAGAATCTGCAATTACAGCGTGAGATGCAATATGTTTAAATTGATTCACTCTATCCTCATCACGATCAATGGCAAGAACTTCCATACCCTCT
The DNA here is from genome assembly GCF_014637405.1 of Ornithinibacillus halotolerans. Lineage (GTDB taxonomy): Bacteria > Bacillota > Bacilli > Bacillales > Amphibacillaceae > Ornithinibacillus > Ornithinibacillus halotolerans. The sequence continues at coordinate 65,672 of NZ_BMEY01000021.1, read as the reverse complement.
TTATGTAATTCTTGACAAATACTTCCTCCAAATCGCCCTAATCCAATTACAGCAAATTCTTTTCTCATAAAAGTTCCTCCAATATTGATTCACGATATACCATAACTTTATCAATTGAGAAATTAAACTGCAAGAAATCTCCTAAATATAAAAAAAGGAAAAGCAATCTCTTAATAAGATTGCTTCCCAATTAACTATTACATTGCATCTAACATTTGAAACTGTGAGCGTACTAACTCATAATACTCCCCTTTTTGTTTCATTAATTCATCATGGTTACCATTCTCCAGAATTTTACCATTCTCCAATACGTAAATATTGTCTGCTTCTCGAATAGTTGATAATCTATGCGCAATTATAATAGATGTTCTTCCTTTTAAAAGTCTTCGTAAAGCTGCTTGAATTTTCAACTCTGTTTCTGTGTCAATACTTGCTGTAGCTTCATCCAAAATAATAATACTCGGGTCAGCAAGCAATGCACGCGCAAAGGATAATAACTGTCTTTCTCCTGCTGAAAGTATATTACCTCTTTCCTCAACTTCCGTTTCATATCCTTTAGCAAGGCGTGAAATAAAGTCATCTGCCCCAACAACTTTAGCAGCCTCGATAACTTCTTCGTCACTTGCATCCGGACGACCAAAACGAATATTTTCCATAATCGTTCCAGAGAAAATAAAGGTATCTTGTAATACAACACTAATATGTTTTCGTAAACTACTTAAGGAAACCTCACGTAAATTATGGCCATCAATTTTGACTTGCCCTTTGGTCGGATCATAAAATCGACTAATTAAGTTGGCAATAGTCGATTTTCCACTACCTGTATGCCCAACTAGAGCAATTGTTTGACCTGGCTTCATTTCCAATGATATTTCGTGTAAGGCAATGCGATCATTATCATATGAAAATTGAACTTTATCAAATTCAATATGACCTTTCATTTTGTCAAATTCATATGGATTTTCAACCTCATCGACATTTGGTTTCTCATCTAAATATTCGAAGATTCTTTCCGATGATGCCATGGCAACGAGTAATTGGTTATACATTTGACCAAGTCGTGAAATAGGATCCCAGAACATCCCTAAGAAGAAAGCAAAGGAGATGAAAGTACCAACCTTTATTCCACCTGCATCTGGTCCTAATATAATTAAATGTGCTCCATAAGCAATTAAAATTACTGTACCAATAGCATTACTCATTTCTACAAATGGACGGAACATCGCACTCTTTTTCGTAGCATCAATCCAAGCGGAGTACGTATCTGTGTTTAAGCCATTAAAGAACTCCGTATTTTCTTTCTCTTGAGTAAATGATTGAGTAATTCGAATCCCTTGGATACTTTCATTAAGATGAGAGTTCATACGAGATTGTTGAATACGAACTTCTTGCCAAGTACGGCGAATCTTTCTTCTTAATACTGTCGTAATATAGAACATTAATGGAATAACTACCAATACAGCAAGTGCTAACTTCGGACTTAATGTAAACAATATAGTAACAATACCTAGTAATGTCATTAAATCCATTAACAAGTTGATGATCCCGTTAGAGAACAATTCTTGTAATGAGTTCGTATCATTCATAATACGTACTAGGATTGAACCTGCTGAACGTTTATCAAAGAAATTATTGGACAAACTTTGAACATGTGTAAATAAGTGTTGTCTTAGATCATAAATGACATTTTGGCCTAAAAGGTTAACCCACTTAATCCGTAAATAGTTAGCAATATAATTTATTAAGTAAAGAACGGCGATTATAATAACTAAATTAATAAGTAGAGTCGTATCTTTATTAGCAATAGCGATATCAAATGCAGCCTTACCAATTAATATTGGAATGGTTAATCGAACTGCAGTTGAAACGACCATGGCAATAATTGCACCTAGTAGATAGGTCTTTGTATAAGGTTTCAAATACACTAGTAATCGCCATATTTGTTTCCAGTTAAAGGGCTTTTCAATTGCTTGATCGATTGTATAGTAAAATCGTTTTAAATGTCGTTTTTCTGAAGTATTCCCCTTAATACTAGCCAATATTATCCCCCCTTAATTTACAGCATTCATGATTGTGTCATGATCCTGATATTGAATATCATAAATTCGTCTATATGCACCATCAAGCTTTAATAGTTCGTCGTGTGTACCTCGTTCTACAACATTTCCATCATCTAAAACGATAATTTCATCCGCATGTTTCAGTGAGGATATTCTGTGTGCAATAATAAATGAAGTACGACCTTTCATTACTTCTTTCAATGCTTGTTGAATTCTAAATTCAGTATCCATGTCAACAGCTGAAGTAGCATCGTCTAAAACTAGAATACTAGGGTCAACACAGATAGCACGCGCAATCGCAATACGCTGCTTTTGACCACCGGAAAGTCCCATTCCTCTTTCACCAAGTAAGGTGTCATAACCTTTTGGCATATCCATAATAAAATCATGTGCTTGTGCACGTTTTGCTGCATCAATGATTTCTTCATCTGTGGCATTTGGATTTCCATAAGCAATATTCTCTCGTATCGTAGTAGAGAATAAAAACGACTCCTGCAAAACAAACCCAATATGGTTTCTTAACGTTTTTAAGTCATATTCCTGAACAGATTTCCCGTCTATGAGCACGTCTCCACTCTCCGGTTCATAGAATCGAGTGATTAATTGTGTGATGCTCGTTTTTCCAGAACCAGTACCTCCGATTAGCCCAATCGTTTTCCCTGGAGGAGCATCAAAACTAATATTCTTAAGAGCTGAATCATCATCTTTTGTATAGGTTAATGTTACATTGTTGAAAGTAACATGACCCTTGATCGGTTCTTTAATCGCATTCTCTTTCACTACAATATCTTCTTTTTCCTCTAAAATTTCTCTTAATCTCTCTCCCGATGCTTTCGCTTGAGAAAACATGTTAACAACATAACCTACGTTCATTAGCGGTCCCATGATGTACCAAACTAAACTAAAGAAAGCGAATAACTCTCCTGGTTTTAGACTGCCATCGATTACTAAATAACCACCAAAAGCTAAGAGTGCAACTGCACAAACATTCCCGATAAACTCCATCAAAGGAAAGTACTTTGCCCATAACTCTGAGGTACTAATGTAATTTTTACGATAGTCATCATTACTATTAGAAAATCGACCAATCTCAAAATCCTCACGAGATAACGACTTTACCGTCTGCATTCCACTAATATTTTCTTGGACTCTTGTATTCAATTTACCAAATGATTTTCGAATACCCCTAAATGCAGGATGTGCAACTTTTTCAAACTTCATGACAACTACAATTAAAAACGGCATTGCAGCCATCGTCACAAGTGTTAACGGTATGGAATAATAAAACATAACACTAAGGCTAATAACGATTAACAGGATGATTCTAATTAACTCAGCGAATCCGAATGACAAGAAAAAACGAAATCCTTCTACATCAGCTGTTAATCTGGACATAATGTCTCCTGTTTTAGCATTATCGTAATATTTGAACGATAATACTTGTAGTTTTTTATAGAGTGCATCACGTAAAGCATATACGGTACTTACTCCAAATCGATCTCCTAAAAATTGATGATAAAATGTTGCAACCCCTTTAACTAGCATTAAGAAGATAAAAATGCCTGCAATATACGGGATTAAACTATATTGTTCTTTTGCAACAACCTCATCAATCGTTAATTGTAAAATGATAGGATACACAACTGTAATAGCTGTAACAAAAAATAAGAAAAACAAAGAGCCAAAGAAATACTTTCTATAGGGCCAATAAAATTGTTTAAGTTTTTTAAATGTATCCATACATTCGCCTCCCCCTGAAGTTAAATTCTTTATTTCACGTAATTACTAATATAACGGTTTCCGAAATAAATTGCTATAAGTTTTGCTTAATTTTTTCAAAAATATTTCTATTTTTAAAAATGGGTAATTTAACATTTCTATATCCACCTTTAAATTAGTTAGTAAGAATCGTTTTTTTAAAATTAAAGAGGCTTCTCCGCATACAAGAAGCCCCTAAATTTTCAACTTAATTTCTCATTTACCTTTTGTGCTATCTCGTCAGCATTATGTCCGCTTGCATTAATAACTGGTCCTGCCATTGTTGTATCTCCTATTCCCATAACATCCTTATCTAACCCAGATATGACACAACAGTCACAATAAGCTGTATCTGATTCTGAATTTAGCGAAACAACTTCATGCCCCATTTCCATCAATGCCTCTTTCACGTCTGCTAAAGATTCTTCAACTCCAATTCTAGCCATTTTCTTTCCTCCTCTTAGATTAGATACATCCTTAGTTTTGACCAAGTAATTGAAGTTATTCGATAAGAAGATTAATGAAAATTTCTCTAGATTCCTAACTACAGCCACCCTATAAAAAATCATTCACATAAAAATAAAGGTTGACCAAAATGATGGTCAACCCCTTTTCAATAATTACTTTGGTTGTTTATTTCTTCCTGAGAAAAAATCTTTTCTAAATTCTTTTAATATCGCTCTTCTTGTTAGTATCCCATCAAAATATCCTTCTTTATCAACTACACATACGAATGGATAATCTATTGATGCTTTCAATCCATCGATTAAGGTATCCTCTTTTAATAATCTAGGAATATCAGTTATCATCACATCTTGTACCCGCAAATCAGACAAAAGATCAATCTCAAACCGTTCCAAGCCCAATATTTCATTTAGTATTCTAGTTTTTCCAATTGTACCTTTAAGTTTATACGTTGAGTCCAATACAGGTACTGCTGAATATCCTGATTTTACTAACACAAGTAAAGCATGCTCTAGTGGATTATTTTCTTGTACATGCGCAACTTTCTCAGCAGGGATCATTATATCCGCTATTGTAATTGCTGTTAATTCCTTATCTTGTAACAAACTCATAATACCCACTCCCTTTTACAAACTATAAATCTCACCGATGAAGGGGCTTACATAAATGTACTAAATTCTTATTAATGTACTCACCAATAATAGTGTAACACATATCAGCTTATCTTAGCATGTATGACATCAGATTTATCTTTATTTCATTTACTATATAATATGAATAAGCGACAAAAATGAGAATTTATTAGTATAGACGTAAGTATGATTTTCTTAAAATAGTAATGGAGAAGAAATAATGGAGATGATAATTTTAATGCAAAAAAAGTTTGGAACTTAATGGATAGAAGTACATTAAGTCCCAAACCTCGATTTTTTCTTTTATCAGTCTAACATTAAAATGGAAATTTATTTAGCCATTGTCCACCATCCATTGTAACAACTTCCCCATTAATATACGCTGCTTTATCCGAAGATAAGAAAAAGGCTAACTCGGCAATTTCCTCAGGAGTACCTAAACGTTTAAGTGGTACTGAATTTAATGTTCTTTTTGCAGCTTCTTCTGACAAGAATAATTTTTCAGCTCCTCCTGTCCTCTCAATCGGACCTGGTGCAATGGCATTAACCCTAATTCCATATTTCGTCCCCCACTCCACTGCTAAAGTTCTAGTCATATTAAGAACTCCAGCTTTTGCAGCAGAAGAATGAATGACACCAGCGCCAGCATTCCAAGCATATGTAGCAACCATATTGATAATTGAACCTTGAATATTGTTATCAATCCAATACTTCCCTACTTCTCTACTACAATAAAATGTTCCATTTAGCACAATGTCAATTACAGCATTCCAGCCATTAATTGATAAGTCTTCTGCCGCACATATAAAATTACCTGCTGCATTATTAATTAGTGTATCAACTCGTCCAAATTGAGTTACGGTTTCTTTCAACATTCGTTCCACATCTTCGGGACTCCTTACATCCATTGGAACAATTAATATATCTCCTTTTGCCGTAACTTGGAGCTCTTTTTGTACTCGTTCCAATTTGTCTTTATCTCTACTAGTCAAAACGACATTATAACCTTCATCAGCAAATTTTTTAGCCATATATTTTCCCATTCCGCTTGAACTACCTGTTACAATTACAGTTTCACTCACTTTTTTCTCCCCCATATAATGTTATACCATCATAATATTTATATTTATTCAAAAAGTCAAAAATCATTTACTAACTTAAAAAAGACATAAGAAATAATTTATGCTATAATTTCTAATCAGTATAAAATCACGAAGGTGAATATATGAATAGACGTTCGTTTCTAAAGAAATTAATCGGGAGTACGTTCATACTTTTAGGAGTAAGTGGAGGTACATATTATTATGCAAGAAATATTGAACCAAGTTTACTTACTACAAAAGAAGAAGTCATTACTTCTTCTAAAATTCCAACATCATTTGATGGATTTAAAATAGTGCAATTCTCCGATACACATCTTGGTTTCCATTATAATCTCGATCAATTTAAAGAGTTAGTTAACAAGATAAATCATCTTTCACCTGACTTAGTTGTGTTCACAGGTGATTTAGTAGATGATCCAAATAATTACGAATGGAACTCAAGAATAATAGAGTTACTCCAATCGTTAAACGCCACCAAGGGAAAATACTGGATTTATGGGAATCATGATCATGGTGGTTATGGTACAGAAATTGTATATGATGTAATGAATCAAGCCCAATTCAAACTTCTTCAAAACAACCACGATGTTATACAAATTAATGCAGACCGTATCATTCTTGCAGGTATCGACGATGTGATTCTCGGTAAACCAAATCTTTCAGAGGCAATAAAAAATACAAACCCAGACTTATTTACTATTTTATTAGCACATGAGCCAGATTTTGCCGATACTACCCTTCAGTTTCCAGTTGATGTACAACTTTCTGGACATAGTCACGGTGGACAAGTGAGATTGCCATTCATTGGCCACTTGTATACTCCTATATATGCTGAAAAGTATGTGGAAGGAAAGTATACTTTCTCTAAAAGTAATTTAGAGTTATTTGTTAGTCGGGGGATTGGAACAACTAGATTACCATATCGCTTTCTATGTAAACCAGAAATTACATTATTTACTTTAAAAAGGTCTTAGCCATGCTCTCTCTCTTTTATAGAGGCATATACTATATATTAGTTTAATATAGAAAGGGAGAGTTCATTTGAATTACTATCAAGTACCAAATTACGGTTATTTACGTGATAATGAAGTAGATGAACGCATATTACCAATTGTGCCATTTTTAACAGGTTTAGTTGTAGGACCATTACTATATCAAGCATTCAACCCATACTATGGCTATCCTACACCATACCCTTATCCATACCCAGTGCCTGTACCATACAATTATGGATATAATTATGGCTATGGAACAAATTACTTTTAATTACGAGAGGCTAGGTCATAACTTTTTCTTGTAAAAGTAATCCCGAACAATTACCCTTTATATTTAATCCCCCGGAAAATACTTCTCTTTTATTTTTCGGGGCTAATTTGGTAATCGTTCGTGAATTACTTTTATTATTTCTGTTATGGTCTAGGCTCTTTTTTAGTTGTAACAGTTTATTCATAGTTTTAACTGTGGATAAATGCTAGAATAGAGAAAGAATGTACATAGTGGAGGAAATAACAAAATGAAAAAGATTCTTTATCCTGTAATATTATTTAGTATCGTGCTTCTTGCCGCATGCGGAGGGAAATATGAAGGTGATTTCTCCTATGAAATACAAGATTTTACTTACACCAATCAAGATGGTGAACAGGTAAGTAAAAGTGACTTTGAAGGGAAATTTTGGATAGCTGATTTCATTTATACAACATGTGAAACAGAATGTCCGCAAATGACTTACTCAAAACAAAAAATTGAGCGTGCATTACATGAAGAAGGTATTAAAGACGTTGAATTTGTTTCTTTTAGTATTGATCCAGACAATGACACACCTGAAGTATTAAAAGAGTATGGAGAAGTTCGAGGAATTGATTTTGAAGAAGGCAATTGGACATTTCTAACGGGATACGACTTTGATACTATAAAAGAATTTGCAGTTAAATCGTTTAAAGTACCTGTAGAAAAATTCGATGATACTTTTATGCATGGTACACATTTAATGATTGTTAGTCCTGAAGGGAATGCAATTAAATATTTTAATGGCTATACAATGACAGATGAACAAATTAATGAATTAGTGCAATTTATTAAACCTATGCTATAAAGGAGTCTATTATAGACTCTTTTTTTACACCAACTAAGGGGATGTAATTTACTTTCTAATTTTTTATTGAAAGTGTGCAAGCTTTAAGATACTATGAATTTAAAGATACTTTGTAAGAAAGGAGGAATGAAAATGACAAACACAGACACCCTGTCACTGCAGGAAATAGCAAAAGCACTATATACAGTGAATCGTCATGCAAAAACTGCACCAGAACCACAGCATCTATACTATATAAAAAAAGAAACGATAAAGCGTTTATTACTTGAAAAACGGGCAAAAAAAATCGGTTTACATTTCTCTGAGCATCCAAAGTTAAGCAATCAACATTCTACCCTGTTAGTTCAGGTGGATAATTATTACTTTCATATTCCTCCATCAAAAGAAGACTTCCAGGAACTTAAACATTTAGGAGCACTCGATCAAAATTATCGAAATCCCCAAACGAAAATGTCTTTATCACTCGCAAAGAAAATTATTTATCAATATATAGATTATAAACCAGATCATAAGAAGCCAAGAAAGAGACAATTCAACTCTTCCTATTACACCCCTTCTTCACTTGGTAAAATGGATTGGCCCCCCCGTAAAACTTATCGCTAACTAAAAAGTTGCACCCAATTGTTGGACAAATTCTTATACAAGGGTGCAATTTTTTATGCTTTTTTTATCATTCTAATTACATATTCAATCAATTGAATTACACATAACAATAGACCAAACAAGGCTAATCCTTGTAATGCAACTTTTAGCAGTTGATACGTAAGGTACTGAATTTCCCCAAAAATCATAACGAATAAAAAAAATAAAACAATAAAAACTAATCCACTTAATAAGTAACTGATTAATCTTTCAGATTGTATTGACAGTAATATAGAAGTCACTGGTCGTAACAAACAATAACTACCAACTATCCCAATAAAGATTATTATAATAAATAAAGCCTCTTTTGATATTCCAATAGACTCCAATTGTAAGAGTCTTATATTTTCAATAAAATAGATCATCGCCTTCAAAACCGCCCCTTTAATGACATATATTATCCATCTTAAACAGTAAAACGACAACCTATACTTTAAATATAAATTTAACTTATTTTTCGTTATATTTGCTATAATTAATAAAGGTAATTAGAGGGGGGTTTTGAAATGAACCGTTCATTTCTATTGATAATGCTTGGAGCAGCACTATGGGGGACAATCGGTTGGTTTGTTAAAAATTTATATTATTACGGATTTACACCAATGGAGGTAGTAACACTCCGAGTTACCTTTACTTCTATTATTATGATAACTTATCTATTATTTACTTCACCTAAAACTTTAAAATTAATACGATTTATCGATGTGAGGTATTTCATAGGAACTGGAATTCTAAGTATCATTTTTTTTAATTTTTGTATGTTTACTACAATAGAATTATCGACCATTCCAATCGCAACCGCGTTATTATATACTGCACCTGCATTCGTATCCATATTATCGTACTTCTTGTTTAAAGAATCGTTCACTAAGATAAAAGTAATTGCACTAGGCGGAACACTTATTGGCTCTTGTTTAGTTGTTGGCATAATTCCATTAGATCTAAACAATATACCAACCGTGAGTATTATTTTTGGATTAGGTTCTGGACTCGGCTATGCTTTATATAGTATCTTTAGTAAATATGCATTACGAAAATATAACAGTATGAGTATCACTGCTTTTACTTTTATTGTAGCTACTGTGACTTTATTACCTTTCTTTCCATATTCGGAAAAATTATCTTTACTCTTCAATATTGAAGTATTATTTTATGCAGTAGGATTAGGGCTGTTTCCTACTGCTATCGCATATATTGTTTATACATATGGATTAAAACATACAGAAGCCTCCAAAGCTTCCATATTGTCCACTATCGAGCCTGTTGTAGCAACAATAATTGGTATTTTTGTTTTTCATGAAGCATTTACGATAATACAAATGATAGGAATGGCATTAATTATTAGTGCAGTTATATTAATGCAGTATAAAAAGAAAGAAAGTATTCCAAGAAAAATGGCTGTGAATGATTAAATATCCTATGGAATATTTATAACAACTGATTTAATGAATATCAAATTTATGCTTATAATAAATTAGTATTTCCATCATTAATTAAATCTTAAGTTTAACCTAGTTATCATTTGGGCTAAACTGAAGAATATCAAACAAATTATTAAATTGAGATGAGAAAAAGTTTAAGTTTAAAAAATGTAATAGTGACTGGGACATATTCATTCAATAGCATTTTACCGACTTTAACAATAAAGAAATAACCTAATTTGAATACGGCTAGAGGATTTGTTATGTCCCACTCTACTATTACTATTGAAACTTATCTAAATAGCCTATTACTATGTGATTTTATTTATCTTTTTTGATTCTCATATATATTTAATAATCGATCTAATTCCTGACTCAATAATATAGATTCTGGACTAGTTATCCCTTCAGACAATGCAATAGAACTCATTTTTTTACGTAAGTATTCTATCTCTTTAAGGAGCTTGTCAGTATCATTCATAAATGTATAAGGTTACCCCCTTTTTTATATTTCTATTAATTTAGCATAAATTAAAGTTTTTTGACAAATATTCTACTAATATTATTATTAAAATTTCACCTTATCAATTCCTATTATTGATATAATATAATTACCTTATGAACTTACTCGAAGAAAGGAATGTCTTCTTTGACTAAAGCAAAAGAAAAAAATGAATGGGTAGAATGGGGAAAAGCAATTGTTATCGCCATCATTCTAGCATATCTATTACGAACTTTTATATTCGCGACATCGATAGTTGAAGGTGACAGTATGGACCCTACTCTTCAAGATGGAGAACGTGTAATCTTTAATAAGATTGTATATTTAATTGATAAACCAGAAAGAGGAGACATTGTCATTATTCACCGACCTGAAAAAAACTTTGTCAAACGAGTAATTGGTCTTCCTGGAGAAACAATTGAAATAAAAAATCATCAATTGTACATTAACAACTCACTATATGATCAAAACTTTTTGACTGAAGATGCTAAAAATCACACTGGAAACTTTGGTCCTATATCGATACCAAAGGGAAGGTATTTTGTAATGGGAGATAATCGCTCCATTAGCAAGGACTCTAGAAACGGACTTGGATTTATCATGGAGGATGAAATTATTGGTAGGTCTGAATTCATTTTCTACCCCTTTAGTGAAGTAGGTAAAACTAGGTAAAGAATGGTTGTCTTTTTTATATATAAAAGACAACCATTTTTTTATTGGATAGATTATTTTTCATTATCTAAAACTAAACTACCAATAAAGTATATAAGTATGACAAAACAAAGAACCCCTAGTGCTGTTTCCATTAAACTACACCTCCTGAGAACTATTATATGTATGAAGTTATCATTTTAATAAAAACCTCTAACCATAAATCATCATACCATATCCCCCACCCAAATGAAGAGAAATATGTTAAGATATAGTTAAATTTATTGGAGAATTTCATCGAATATTAGGGAAGTAGGTGGTGAATTGTTACACTGTCCTTATTGTGGATCAATTGTTAAAGTAGAAGAGAAATATTGTGTAAGTTGTGGTGAAGTACTTCCAGAAGACATACACTTACGTTCACATATAAAGAAAAAATTTAATCGGTATTGGATATACCCTTTTGTTACATTCATTTTGATACTGTTTTTAGTTATTTTATTTGATAAGTTTCTCGAAAACCAAACGAGTAAAGCTTTAAAGAATTATACCTTGGGAGAACAGCAAATAGAGGACGGTAATTATGAGGCAGCTGAAGAGTATTTTCTAACAGCACTAAACCAAAAACCAAATTTCAATCAAGCAGAGACTGGTCTTGAATTTACAAAAATAACGGTCATGATAAATGAGTTAATTGAAAAATCCAATACAGAGTTAAACCAAAATAACTTTCAGCCAGCTCTATCCCTTATAAAAGAGGCAGAAAATTTATTGAATAACTTTGATGGAGCAGCAACATCAACATTAGTCGATAAAATCGTATCACAGCAAGATAAAGTAAAAATTGAACAATTAAAGAGTCTATTGACAGAAAGCCCATCTATTGAAGAACTAAAGGTATTACTCTGGGAAGCAGATGCAATTAAAAATAATGAGGCTGATGATATTACCAATAATATACGTAGTCAAATTGTTGATTTCATATTTTCAAAAGCTAGTGAGCAATTATCAAAAAAACAATTTAATGATGCTTTGCTCATTGTGGAAGATGGTTTAAAGTATGCCCCACAATCGGAAAAGCTTCAAAGCTTGAAAACTACTATTGAAAAGGAGAAAGTATCCTTTGAAATAACTCAAGAACAACGTATTCAACAAGCAATCGATACTGCTTTAGAAGAACAAGAACTAAATGAAACTGATGCAATTGAGGTTGTTTCTGTCAAACTAGAGAATGATAAGCAAGGAAATTTAGTCGTCAAAGGAGAAGTTAAGAGCGTTGCAACTATACCTATAAGTTCTGTTCTTATTGAATATTCATTGTTAATGAATGACACTGAGTTTCTAACAAATGATATTTATGTTTATCCTGATACTCTCTATCCAAATGAAAAAGGTAATTTTGAGTTTACTCATTATGATATCGATCAAGTAGAAAAAGATATAGAGATTGTCATCAATAGAGTTACCTGGTATACAAATTATTAAGTATTATATCGGAGTGAAAGCATGGTAAAAACAAAAAGAAAAATCCCGTTATTTATTACTGTTGTTATAATTATTTTGGGATTAGTCAGTATGATATATCTATATTTTGCTTGGAAATCTGAAAGTATAACTGTTAGCAATCCAATAATTAAAAAAATTGAAACAGATAATACAGCTGTAAATTTAAAAACAATCATTCATGAAACAGAAAAATTTGTTGTTCAAATTGAAACTCAAAATGAGTATGAAACATTGACCGGATCAGGTTTCCTATATAATGATAAAGGGGATATTATTACTAATGCACATGTTGTAAAAGATGCAGAAACTATTTACGTCCGTACAGCAAATGCACAAGTGTACCCTGCTGCAATTATCGGTATTGGAGAAGAGACAGATGTAGCAGTTATACGAGTTCCCCAACTCGCAGGTGAAGGTGGACTTCAAATAGACAAAGAATCTTTTGCAGAAATTGGCGATGAAGTAATTGCATTAGGAAGTCCCCATGGATTTCAAAATACAGTAACTTTAGGGATTATTTCTGGGACCGAAAGAGACTTTTCAGTCAATACTTATAACTATAACAATGTTTATCAAATATCTGCTCTTATCACCCACGGAAATAGTGGTGGGCCGCTAATTAATCGAGAAACTGGATTAGTAATCGGAATAAATTCTGTTGGAACTAATGATGGAACCATTGGTTTCAGTATTCCGATTCTAGACGTTCTTCAAGAAGTAGAAACTTGGTCAAAGGAAGCTCAAAATAGTCAATTAACATTTACTAATACCGATCACATACTCAATTCCATTGACTCTGAACAATTTACATTGGATGCAGAATATGTAATGGAATATTTCTTAGATAGCATCATCATTCGAGATTATGTTGCTGCATACTCTTTATTTGGTGATTCTATACAGTCTGAAGTATCTTATACCAATTTTAGAGAGAATTATATTCAAGTGGTTGATATTATATATGACCATCACTCAACTTCTATAGTAAATAATAATCATGCATCAATCTTAGTCGATGTACAATTGACGAAAAATAATCCAAACAAGGAAGAAAATATCGAAGAAAAAATCCAATATGAATTTCTAGTTGGCTATGAGAATGACCAGCTTAAGATTATTGGTATAGAATATTTAGAGGATTAATGAAGAAGGGACTTACCTACAATATATGGTAAGTCCCTTCTATATCATTTATTAATACAATCATTTTACACTAAAAACTTTAATAGTCTATCAGCTGGTAATGGTTTGCTAAATAAAAATCCTTGCATTTCATCACATTGTTCCCTCGTTAGGAAAGCTAATTGCTCATCTGTTTCTACACCTTCTGCAATTACTTTTAGATTAAGTGAATGTGACATGTGAATAATTGACTTAACAATTGCTCTATTTTCTTTTTGCATATCATCTAAAAACATTTTATCTATTTTTAATTTGGTGACTGGAAATACACTCAAATATTTAAACGATGAATACCCTGTACCAAAATCATCAATGGAAACTAACACTCCTAGACTCCTTAATTCATATAACGTTTTTAATATTTCTTCTTCATTGGACATTGCCATACTTTCTGTAATTTCTAATTCTAAGAAACGTGCTTGCAACCCAGTTTTCTGTAAAACATTCTTAATTTTCTCTACTAAATTTGGTTGGTAAAATTGCCTAGCTGATAAATTGACACTTACGGTTAGAGGCTTTAGCCCCCTCTCCTGCCATTCCTTGTTTTGCCTACAAGCTTCTAATAATACCCAATCACCTATTTCAATAATTAGTCCTGTCTTTTCAGCTAGTGGAATGAATTCAGCAGGACTTATATATCCTTTTTCTGGATGCTTCCACCTTAGTAATGCTTCTAAACCTACCACTCTACCATTTGCTAAATCTTTTTGTGGTTGATAATGTAATTCAAAATGATTTTCTCTTAATGCCTTTCTCAATTCAGCTTCCATCGTCAACATAATCTTAAAGTTCTCAGAAATGGATGATTCAAACAAATTATAGTAATTTCGATGTTTCCCTTTAATTACATACATTGCAGAATCTGCATGTTTAATTAAATCAGAAGCACTTTTGCCGTTTTCCGGATACATACTTATCCCAATACTAATCGTCGTATATATTTCATAATCTTTTATACTAAATGGTTTTTCGAATTCAGAAATAAGATTTTCTGCTAATGTAATAGCCTCTTCTTTTGTAGTTTGACGCTGAAGTATTAAAAATTCATCTCCGCTCATTCTTGCAATAAACGTATCCATTTGTTGGAATGATTTTAATCGATCAGCACAGGCCTTTAATAACTTATCTCCAAATGCGTATCCCATCGTATCGTTTATCTCTTTAAAATAATCTATATCGAGGAAAAATACTGCAAGTTTTTCATTTGACTCATCTGCTTGTTCAATTGCATTACTTAGGACTTTACTAAAGAAATTACGGTTTGGTAAATCAGTTAATTCATCATAATAAGCCATATATTCAATCTTATTTTCATTTTCTATACGTGCAGAAATATCCTTTATACTTGCAGCTCGTATAACTTTACCACTTTTATAGTAAGGATACACAACCATCTCTATAAAAAATAATGATCCATCTTTTCTAATACCTTTTAATTCTAATACACCAGAGAATGTATCTTGTTCCATTATTTTTTTTATACTTTTAGAATCAAACAGCCGCTCAAATACGAGATCCTTTACTTCATCTCTCGTGTAGCCAAACATTGTACTAAACGTATCATCACAGTCAATGATTTTAGTTTTTTCAAACAAAACAATACCTTCTGACAAACCATTTGAAAACTTGTGAATGGAACGCCGTATTTTTTCTGCTTTATTTTGAATAGTAAGTTCACTAAAATGCAGACAATATAAATTATCATTAATTTTTAAAGATTTAACTTCCAAAAGGTAACCTTGTTTTTGTTTCACTTCCATTAGTTGATGGGCCAGTTCAGCTTCTTTTATTAAATTAAGATCAAGCAAATGAACGATGGAATTACCTATTGATGTTTGTAATAATTGGAACGCCTCTTCACTCCCTTGAATAATTAACCCATCATTACGAACAAACAACACAGGTTCATTAATAAAATCCATCAGTTGACTACTTAACGGTAAGGTTATAATAGGATCACTATTCATAATGTTTCTCCTCACTTAGATATCTGCTTTATCCAATACTAATTCGTTCTTTTGGATAACGATAATCCCCGGATCTCTTTGTTTTTTTAAACATAAATAGGAACGTAATAATTCCAACTCTTCCAATAAACATTAAAAACATTAGAATTATCTTCGTAGTTGTTGATAGTTCTGGTGTAATTCCTAAAGATAATCCAACAGTTCCAAAAGCAGAAGTAACTTCAAATAATATCTCTGTTATCGAAAAAGGCTCGTAAGTAGTAATAAACAAAATAGAGATGAAGACCATTAGCAATGCCATTAACGTAACTGTCACAGCCTTCATCAAATCTTCCTCATGTACTTCCCTTCTAAATATTCGGATACTATTTCCACCACGAGCATATGTAATAATAAAAATAACAACTAGAGCAAATGTTGTCGTTCTAATTCCACCACCTGCGCTACTAGGAGAAGCACCAATAAACATTAAAAACGATAACCATAGATGGTTTGGCTCTGTTAGTTGGCTAACATCCATCGTTGATAATCCTCCACTTCTTGTAGTTACAGAATGAAATAAAGAATAAAATATACGTTCATGCCAACTTTTCTCTACAAAAAAATGCATCATATCTAATAAATAAATTCCTATAGCACCTACAACAATTAATACAAAAAATGTAAACGATGTAACTTTAGTAAACAAGCTAAAGTGCATAAACATCCGCTTATTCTTTTTTGAAAATAAATAATTTTTCACTTCAATTAAGACTGGAAAACCAATTGCACCGAAAATGATTAGGAGCATATTTACAAATTGGATAAAATAGTCATGCTTATATGGAATTAGCGACTCTCCAGTAATATCAAAGCCACCATTTGTAACCGCACTTATCGTACTAAAGAATCCATGAAAGAATGCTTCTTTCGGAGTATCAAAGTACTTAAGAAAATATGTTCCAAGAATTAATATAGAAATTATTTCTACGGTCAACAATACGATAAATATTTGCTTAATTAAACGAACCATACCTTCAAAATTTGTTTGGTTTTGATCAGTCATTATTAATTGACGTTCTTTAAGCCCTATTTTCTTTCCAATAAGTAACCAAATAAAGGTACCAATTGCCATTACCCCAACTGCACCAAGTTGTAAAATAAATGCCAAGATAATAATTCCGATCGGACTTAATGTTTCAGATATAGTAATAGTACTTAATCCTGTTACACTTAACGCACTCACAGCAGTGAACACGACGTCAACTAACGGTATACTAACCCCTTCTTGATATGCAGCTGGTATGCATAATAAGATAGTTGAAATTACCGCAGCTATAAAATAAAAAAATAAAATAATTCGAACTGGGGATAACGAATTAATCCACCGTAATATAGACTTTCTTATCGTCATAGTCAAAAACTCCTTAGACTACCTAATTATGGTAATCATTCTTAATTATTATAGCACGACTCCATTCCTTTTCCTCTTTTTTCGACAACTTTTCATAATCCCTTTACAATATAGACATGAATGTTCAAAAAATTATATCGAAAATATACATATTTGAAAAGTACTATTAATTATATGGAGGCAATTACAATGAAACTAACGAAAGATTTAGGTCAAAAGATCATTAAAGAAACGACCAAACTAATTAATGAACACATTATTATTGTAAATGAAAATGCAATAATAATTGCAAGTACAGATTCGTCTAGAATTGGTGATTTTCATGAAGGAGCACTTCTTACAATTAAAAATAATTGTACTACAGTACTAACGACAGAACATGTTCCTAAAATGCAAGGAATCAAGCCAGGGGTAAATTTACCGATAACAATTAATGATAATGTTATTGGAGTAATCGGAATAACAGGTAATCCTGATGAGATAATTCCCTTTGCGTCGTTGATGAAAAAAATGACAGAATTACTAATTAATGAAAGCATATACATTCAACAAAAGGAATGGCACCGAAGAGCGATAGAGGCATATTTTTTCGACTGGGTGCAAAAGAAGGAAATATCAGAAGAATTCTCTAATCGAGCTGAAATATTAGGAATTAATCTCTCTCCACCACTACGATGCTCAATCATCGAAATAAAACATGTAAATAACAATCTTGAGACGATAGATCAAATTATTCAATTACTATCATTAAAGATGGATTGTATACCTATCCGCTGGGGTGACAAGCGGATATTGTTTCTAACAGAAGATATTAAATATAACTTATCCCAACTAAAAATAGAGATGCAATCATTGCAAAATTATATACTAACTAAATTAAGTATTCCACTTACAATTGGAATAGGAACAATTACTAATACATATTGCATTAAAGAATCGTATGAGAACGGAGTTAATGCACTCACAATTGGTGAGAAAGATGGAATTAATGTATATGAAGACCTTTTATTGGAAGTATGTTTCAGTGCGATAGATAAGAATATTAGCAAAGATTTCATTTCGAAAGTGTTCAGAAACCTTCCATTCGAGGAGGAGTTATTTCATACATTAAGAATTTATTTAATTAACAATATGAACGTCAAAAAAACTTCTGAGGAACTACATATCCATATTAATACACTCCATTATCGTTTAAATCGTATTGAAACAATAACAGGTCACAATCCAAGAAACGCTTATTCGATTGCAATATTTTATATCGCTCTTTACTTATTAGATAAAGATACAAATTAACAGCAATATTTCTATCTTTTTTTGGATAAAAACACATAGAATTAAAGTGATTTCTTTCCTAAAATAATATTAAAAACTAGGAGAATGCCAATGTTAGATGAACATTTGAAAAATACTTTAATTGAAATTGTCGGGAATGAAAACTATCAAGATTCTAAGACTAGTCTACTAACCTATTCATATGATGCTACACCCGGCTTCCAGTCACTTCCAGAAGCAGTAATCTCACCAAGAAATACTTCTGAAGTATCACAAATTGTTAAACTATGTAACCAACATCGTATCCCTATTGTACCAAGAGGGTCAGGTACGAATTTAAGTGCTGGTACTACTCCACTCCACGGGGGAATTGTTCTGTTAATGAAACATTTTAATAGTATATTAGAAATTGATGAAGAAAATCTAACTGTACGTGCACAACCAGGTGTCATAACCCAAACACTAATCGAAGCAATAGAAGAAAAAGGGCTGTTTTATCCCCCAGACCCTAGTTCCATGAAAATTTCACAAATTGGAGGAAATATAAATGAAAATTCTGGAGGACTAAGGGGACTAAAGTATGGAGTTACTCGTGACTATGTTCTTGGATTAGAAGTTGTATTACCAAACGGAGAAATAATAAAAACCGGTGGGAAATTAGCAAAAGATGTTGCAGGTTACGATTTAACTAGATTATTCGTCGGTTCGGAAGGAACTCTTGGAATCATAACAGAAGCGTTATTAAAACTAATTCCAAAACCTGAAACAAAGCAAACGATTCTAGCACTCTATCAAAATTTAGAGGCTGCTGCAAAATCAGTTTCTGCAATTATTGCTAATCACATTATACCGGCAACACTTGAATTTTTAGATCAACCAACATTAAAAGCTGTTGAGGATTTCGCTCAAATAGGATTACCGACAAATGTTAAAGCCGTATTATTAATTGAACAAGACGGACCAGAAGATATCGTTAAGAAGGATATTGAAAAAATCACGAAAATTTGTCTAGCTAATAATGCAATTAGTGTTAATTCAGCTAATACAGAAGAAGA
The DNA here is from genome assembly GCF_014637405.1 of Ornithinibacillus halotolerans. GTDB lineage: Bacteria > Bacillota > Bacilli > Bacillales > Amphibacillaceae > Ornithinibacillus > Ornithinibacillus halotolerans. Next base: position 45,971 of record NZ_BMEY01000021.1, on the reverse strand, counting down.
AAAAGAGGCTCTAACAGCTGCAAGAAGAGCCGCACTATCAGCATTAGCGCGACTAAGACCAACAACTATTCTCGAAGACGCAACAGTTCCACGCTCTGAAATAGCAAACATGGTTAATGCAATCCAAGAGATTGCCAAAAAATATGATGTAACTATTTGTACCTTTGGACACGCTGGTGATGGCAACCTCCACCCTACTTGTTTAACTGATATACGAAATCAAGAAGAAATGAGTAGAGTAGAAAAAGCGTTTGAAGAAATCTTCCATAAAGCAATTGAACTCGGTGGAACAATAACTGGAGAGCATGGTGTAGGAGCTATGAAGCTTCCCTATCTTCATTTAAAAGTTGGTGAAGCAGGAATGGACATTATGCAAAATATTAAAGAAGCCTTTGATCCAAACAATATTATGAATCCTGGTAAAATGTTTCCAATAGAGCGAAAAAGAGTGGTGGTTGAAGAATGACAAGTACACTCAAAAAAGATAGAATTGCTGAAAATTTCCGAGAAAAAATGGATTATGATGAATTATTAAACTGTATGCGCTGTGGATTCTGTTTACCTAGTTGTCCTACCTATATTGAATCTGGTATGGATGAATCCCAATCACCAAGAGGTAGAATTGCTTTGATGAAGGCCGTAGTTGATGGTGAAATAGAACCAGATGACGATGTAAAACGTTCACTTGATTTATGCTTAGGATGTCGTGCATGTGAACCAGTTTGTCCATCTGGCGTTAACTATGGCCATCTATTAGAACAAGCTAGAGATATTATTTATCAAAACAAGAAAAAATCTGTAGGAGAAAAGGTAGTTCGTGGCGTCGTATTTAAGCAACTATTTCCTCACCAAGATCGAATGATTAATGCTGCAAGTTTACTTGGCTTTTACCAACGGTCTGGTTTACAAAAAGTTGCCAGATATAGCGGAATAATGAACTTTTTCCCTGATACACTTAGAACAATGGAAAAAGTATTACCAACTGTACCAAAAAGAAGAAGTATGAAAAATCGAGCAGAATATATGCCAGCGATTGGTATACAAAAGAAAAAAGTTGCCTTCTTCTCTGGTTGTTTAATGGATACGGTATTTATGAAGACAAATGATGCCACTATTAAACTTCTTCAATATGCAGGCTGTGAAATTGTTATACCAAAAACGCAAAACTGTTGTGGAGCATTACACGGCCATAGTGGTGAAAGAGAAAAAGCAAAAGAAATGGCAAAAAGAAATATCGAAGCTTTTGAAAATATTGGTGCGGATTATATTATTTCTAATGCAGGTGGCTGTGGCGCATTTCTAGTGGATTATAATTATTTATTGAAAGATGACCCTGTATGGTCTGAACGTGCACTACAATTTTCTAAGAAGATTAAAGATATTAGTAGTATCCTTGTTGACTTACGATTTCATAAGAAGGAAATGAAATTAGAAAATCAGATCGTTACCTATCAAGATTCTTGTCATTTGAAGAACGGTCAAAAGACATTCATGGAACCTCGTGTACTACTTGAATCATTACAAGGAATTAAGTATGTAGAGATGAAAGATGCAGGGAGGTGCTGTGGGTCTGCAGGGATATATAATATTGTTGAGTCAGAGATGTCCATGCAAATATTAGATTATAAAATGAAACAAACGAAAAACACGAATGCAAAAACAATTGTTACAGCAAATCCAGGTTGCTTACTTCAAATGCAACTTGGTATTGAAAGAGAAGGCCTCACGGGCAAAATGCAAGCCGTTCATATCGTTGACTTACTTTTAGAAGCATACGAGAACGCAAATAAAACAAATTAATAATCTGAAGGCTAGCCAGCTTTTTCGGTCTAGCCTTCTTTATATGAGCTTCTTAAATGTCTCTAATAACTCTTCACCCTCATACCCCTTCTCAATCAACTTTTCAAGCATCTCTTCAATTTTACTTTTTCTTTTATCAACGATTGTTCCTGTAAAAATAACATTAATATGTTCCCCTACATTATTAATACTATCGATAGATGTAATAAATGTAGCTGGTGCATTTGAATCTTTTGTTATTTTCACTTCAATCATAATTTGATCCTGTTGTTGGCTAATCTTATCAAAGTAATTAAAATAACTATTATTAACATATGCCTCAATTAACCATGTATTTTTGTCATCTTCACGATTAATAATAAGACCATCTAATAATTCTATATCAGTCTTAACGATTTCTTCATTGTTACTTTCTATAATTTGTAATGCTTTTAGTACAAATGTCTTCATAATTCTTCCCCCCCTTAAATAATATTGTTACGTTCAGTTTACCAAAATATTGAATCAATTGATAACTATTTATAAAATGTTATATTTTCTAATTACGATTAATGGAGGAAGACACTATGGTAAGTGTGTTTATTACAATAATTACCTTATTAATTCTCATTATTTTATTAGCGATTCGTGCCAATTCATTAAATGATGGTATCCAATATGAAGAAATACAGAAAACAGATGATAATGACATAAACTAAATCCAAGTAATAAGTTATAATAGTGGTAGTTACACAATTAGTTAACAGGAGTGTCCATATCCAATGAAAAAATTACTTGGAATCATTTTATTCTTAATCTTACTTGCAGCTTGTTCCAACAGTGAACCGGTAATAGTAAAGGTCGATCGACAACCAAATGAAGAACAAAGTGAACCCGAACTAGTGGAGGAGATTCGGGATGAGGAAGTAGATGAATTTATTGAATTCTCATTAGAAGATGAATTACTTCGAGTTAATCTGAAACAAATCCCCATATTAGATGCTTTTTTACAAGGAAGTGAGAATCGCCAAGAAATTATTGAAGAGATGAACCTAGAACGTATTCTTAATCGAGAGGATAATGATGTCTATTTGCTGGAGTTTTCTTGTAACAATGACCAATGTTCCTATTTATTATTAAGTCAGAATACCGATAATACTGGTCATCTTGTAGCAGACTTAGCAACTTTTGCAAATTTTAGTATATCTCCAGATGAATCTAAATTGTTACTAAGATTTACAAGAAATTCCAAGGAACAGTATCCACTATCTAATATTATTGTAATCGATATTGATAAATGGACGATACTTACATTACATAATGAAACGATAACAAACAACATATTTGACTTCAATTGGCCCATTATCTCTGCAAGCTGGATAGATGAGGAAACAATTACTATCTCTGTACCTGACGGAATACATTTTGAATCAAATAATCAGGAGACTGACAATGTGAATGAAGTACAAGAAATACAATTTTATGTAAAATAAATAATTACCACTTTTTAACGTCGTATTTACTTTCTCAATTGTAAAATACTACAGTTGAGGCTGACGATTCAGATAGGTCAGACCCCCTTTAGCATGTGAGCCAAATAAGGAGTCTGGCCTTTTATAGTTACCTCGACTTTTCTTAATTGGCAACACCTTACAAGTATATTTCATCTCTATTTCAAGATGATAATATTGAGAGTTTATTTCTAGGGAGGAAAAAACGATGACAGTAGGTACCCAAGTTAAACAAGCTGTAGCAGGATTGAAAAGTGTTCAAGCTAGCTTCGAGCAATTTGCATTACAAACTCAAAACAAACAGGCAAAACAAATGTATGAACAAGCTGCTCAAGATGCGCTTAATATATTACAAACAATTGAACCTCGTGTACAACAACTTGAGCAAGAAGAACCACAATATAAAGGTTTTTAAAATAAGGGGAGGTCCTCTCCCCTATTTATAAATTTAGAATTAGGTGATGAATATGGGTATTAATAAGCTTGTAGTTCTAATTAGCATCTCAGCAATAATTTTACTAACTGGATGTAATAAAAATGACGACAGCGCTATTTCCAACAACGACTCATTCATTAACATAACTCAAATTTCATCTGAACAAATTTATGATCAAAAATATGCAAATGAAGCAAAACAATTGTTGTCACAAAAAGATAGTATTAAAAAAGTTCTAGCAGTAAATTCAGATGATCTACTTATCATTGGTATTGAAATTCCACACCACGAGCGATTTAACTTAGCAAAGATCAATAAGGAACTTTCAAAAGAAATGGATGAACATTTTAAGGATGACGAGCTTAATGTAGAGTTAGCTACAGATAAAAAAATAATTCTTGAACTTGAAAAATTAGAAAACAAATTAATGAATAACAATATTACACGTGAAAAACTAAATAAGGAACTTAAACATATCAGTAAGCTACTAAAAGAACAAACATAACAGAAAGTAGGAATGGAAATGGCAGATAAGAAGAAAAAAAATCTACCACCAATTGCGCAAAATTATCAAGCGTTTCAAGATAAAAGAGAAGTAAAACGACCTATTGTAAAAAATTGTATAAAAGCATTTTTAGTCGGTGGATTTATTTGTTTTATCGGTCAGCTTATTTCCACATTTTATATTTATTTCTTTGATTTTACGGAGCAAACAGCTGGTAACCCAACGACCGCCACTTTAATTTTTATTACGATGCTACTAACTGGTTTTGGTGTATATGATCGAATTGGCCAATTTGCAGGTGCTGGTTCCGCAGTACCCGTAACCGGATTTGGGAATGCAGTTATTTCTGCGGCTATTGAGCATCGGACAGAAGGGTTTGTTCTTGGAGTAGGCGGTAATATGTTTAAATTAGCTGGATCTGTTATCCTATTTGGTGTCTTTTCTGCATTTGTCGTTGCTTTAATAAAAACAATAATAATTACTTGGGGTGGATTCTAAATGTTGACCGGTCATCGCACTTGGATATTCGAAAATAACCCTGTTATCATCTCTACAGGAACTGTTGGAGGACCTTTTGAAGCAAACGGAAAAATTCCACATGCTTTTAATATCTTACATGATGATATGTGGTTAGAACAAGCATCCTTTGAAAAAGCACAACAGATGATGATGGAAGAAGCAAGTCAATATGCCATTAAAAATAGTCCTATAGATAAAGAACAAGTCTCCTTCTTTATTAGTGGAGATTTAATAAATCAGATTACCCCATCTACATTTGCAGCAAAGACGATTGGGTCACCCTATTTTGGTTTATTTAGTGCTTGTGCAACATCCATGGAAAGCCTGGCACTTGCAGCATTCATTATTAACGGAAATGGTGCAGACTACATTTTAAGTGGTACATCTAGTCATAATGCAGCAGCAGAAAAACAATTTCGATATCCAACAGAATATGGTGGTCAAAAACCTCCAACAGCACAATGGACTGTAACTGGTGCAGGTTGTGCTTTAGTTGCTAAGGAGGGTAATGGACCAAGAGTAACATCTGCTACTATTGGAAAAATAGTAGATATGGGAATGACTGATCCTTTTAATATGGGTGGCGCAATGGCTCCAGCAGCAGTTGATACGATTATGACACACCTAAAGGAACGAAATATAGACATTTCTTATTACGACCTTGTTATAACAGGAGATTTAGCACATATTGGACGAGAAGTTGCATTAGATTTATTACACAAAAATGATATTAATCTTCCAGAAGAAAAATTTGTTGACTGTGGACTAGAGATTTATCGCGAGGACCAACCTGTGCTTGCAGGTGGTAGTGGACCGGCTTGTTCCGCAGTTGTAACATATGGTCATTTTTTAGATTTAATGAAAAAGGAAGAACTGGACAAAATATTAGTTGTAGCAACAGGAGCACTTCACTCCCCACTAAGTGTAAACCAAAAAGATCCAATTCCATGTATTGCCCATGCAGTATCAATTGAAGCTGGGAGTGAGATGAAATGATATTTTTCTGGGCTTTTGTTGTTGGTGGTATCATTTGTGTCATTGGACAAATTATGTTTGATGTTTTTAAATTAAGTCCCGGCCACACACTAAGTATTCTTGTCGTGTCTGGTGCAATATTAGACGGACTAGGCTTGTATGAGCCATTAATTGATTTTGCCGGTGCGGGAGCAACTGTACCCATTACTAGTTTCGGAAATTCTTTAGTACATGGTGCAATGCAAGAAGCAGAAAAACATGGAATTATTGGAGTAATAACAGGGATGTTTGAAGTGACTAGCTCCGGCATATCTGCAGCTATTATTTTTGGTATGATAGGTGCATTAATATTTAAACCTAAAGGATAATGTTCTAAGGAGGTTGTCAAAATTGACCGTCGGATCTCAAGTAAGAACATGTTATGCAAGTATTAAAAGTATTGAGGCTACGTTATCTATACTTAGTAATCAAACTAATGAATTAACAGCTAGAGAAGCATATAAAGAAGTAGAGAGTATAATTAAAGAAATTAAAGAAGATCTTAATAAGCAATTGCTCTTATTAGCAAGAGAAGAACCACAATATAATCAATAGAGAGGATTTTAACTATGCCAGATTGGATTCAAATAACTATTCGTGCTGTTTCATTACTAGTTATTTTATTTTTCTTCACCAAATGGCTAGGTATGAAACAATTATCACAGCTTAACATTTTTGAATATATAACTGGCATTGTTCTAGGAGGAATTGTTGCTATACATGTAAGCACTCTCGACAGTCCGATATATTTTGCGGTTATTTCAATGTTTATATGGTTCATTATTCCCTATCTTGTTGAACAACTCTCTTTAAAGAGCAAAACCTTCCGCGATTTCACACAAGGGAAAAGCAGAGTTGTCATTCAGAACGGGAAAATATTAGAAGACAATCTAAAGAAAGAGCATTTCAATACAGATGACCTGTTAGAAAGTCTCAGGGAAAAGAATATCTTTAAAGTAGCAGACGTAGAATTTGCTGTCTTAGAACCGAACGGAAAACTAAACGTGCTTCCTAAAAGAGAGAACAGGCCAATTACAGCTAAAGATTTAGGATTAGATATAGCACCTGATCGTGAAACTCAAACAGTGATAATGGATGGAAAACCACTACTTGAACCACTGGCAAATATCTCTTTAAATCCGACGTGGCTCGAGGCAGAACTAGATAAAATGAATGTTAGTATAGAAAATGTATTTTTAGGTCAAGTCGATAGCGACGGACAATTAACGGTCGATTTATACGATGATACATTGGCTGTACCTAGCCCTACTCAAAAACCATTATTATTAGCTACGATGAAAAAGTGCCAAGCAGATTTAGAATTATTTGCTCTCTCTACAGAAAATGAACAATCCAAACAATTATATAAACGAAATAGTGAAAAATTGCAAAAGGCGATTGACCAAATTTCTCCATATTTACGTTAAAATCCTACTTCAATAAAGTAGGATTTTACGTATTATACATAATTTCACCAATCCCATGGAAACGTAAGAAATGAAGGGTTGTGCTAATTATATGCTAAGGAGTAGATTTCAAAAAGTAATTAAGGACAATACATCTATTAAAGAACAATCATCTCAGAAGGATATAAGTATTAAGGAATCGCCTATTCTTCCTGATTTGAACAAGACGATTGAAACCTTTAAATCGATATATTCCTATACAATTAATCAAGACGTAATCATTAGACACATACATATTTCTGGACTTAATAAACAAGCTGCAATCTTATTTATTGATACAATTACAAAGACCCAACATATTGAAGATGTAATTATTAAGCCTTTACTTTCTAACAAAGATGCTAATAGACAGATTATTGATATTATCTCAAATAATTCTATAAAAACAAAAAAAGTAATCAAGGATGTTCTTGTAGAAATCAATAAAGGAAATGTTGCCTTATTCATTCATGGTGAAAGTGAAGTTTATGTATTAAATGCTGCCCAATTTGAAGGACGAAATTAGAAAAAGCTGAAAATGAAACAGTTGTAAAAGGGCCAAAGGAAGCATTTAATGAAAAGGCCTCTACAAATATATCACTTATAAGAAAAAAGATAAGAAACGAAAATCTGGTAGTTGAGTCTGTAACGGTTTCTAAACGTTCACATAATGAATTATATATACTTTATCAACAAGATTTAGTGAGCGATAAACTATTAAATAACATTCGAAATCGACTCAAATCCCTTGATGTTGATGCAATCCAAAACCTTGGACTATTGGAACAACAAATAGAAGTACGAAAATATTCCATATTTCCTACTATTTTATATACGGAGCGTCCAGACCGAGCTTCCTCTTTTATAGAAGATGGTCATATTGTCTTACTTATGGATAATTCACCAGCTTCTTTAGTTCTTCCAGCAACATTTTGGTCATTTTATCACAATTCAGAAGACCATTATTTACGATTTCCTTATGGAAATTTCACTAGGATTTTACGGTTTTTGGCGTTATTTACAACATTGTTTACATCAGCAATGTATGTTGCTGTTGTTACATTCCATTCAGAGATGATCCCACCAGATCTTTTATTAGCTATAGCTGCTACTCGAGAAAAAGTACCTTTCCCAGCTGCAATTGAGGTATTTATTATGGAAATTGCATTTGAGTTGATACGAGAAGCAGGATTAAGGGTGCCGAGTCCAATTGGACCAACAATAGGTATTGTTGGTCCACTTATCCTAGGACAAGCAGCAGTCCAAGCAAATATAGTAAGTCCTATTGTTGTTATTATAGTTGCGTTAGGTGGATTAAGTTCCTTTGCAATCGGGGATATTAGTTTAAATTTTTCTATTCGAATAAGCAGATTCTTATTGCTATTAAGTGCAAGTCTCTTTGGACTTTATGGCATTAGTGCATTCTTTACAGCTGGAATGTTTTATCTTGTTTCTATAAAGTCATTTGGGGTACCGTATCTTTCACCAATGACACCTAGTTATGTATCTTCAGGTGATACAGTTTTCCGAAAGCTACTAAAACATGTAGTCTTTAGACCTGGCTATTTAAAACCTAAAGATATGAAAAAAAGATAGGAAGATTTGAATGGAGCAATCTGCGGGGAAAATTGGATTAAAAGAATATATTGCACTAGCGATCATCATGATTAGTCCAAAAGTAGTTGACGATACTCCAGCAATTTTATTTGAATCACTATTTAATGCTGCGTGGATGACACCATTACTTAATGGGATTTTCGTTATCTTACCAATATATTTGTTAATTCGTGTAGTAACAAACTCAAAACAAAATAATTTATTTGATATCTTCGACTCCTTATTTGGAAGTTTTTAAGCTGGATTATATTATTCATACTATGGATCTTTTTAATATCTGCTTTAATAATCGATACCGCAATTTATGCAGATATCATTGGAACCATGTATTTTACTAAAACTCCAACTATAATTGTATACGGAATTTTAATGGTCATTTGTGCATATGGAGCAAAAAGAGGGCTTGAACAAATAGGTTCTGTCGCTTGGTTATCCTTTCCTTATATTCAGTTCTCCTTTTTTGTTGCTTTATTACTAACTATGGGACAAGGTAATGCTAACTTTCTATTTCCGATTTTTGGTCCTGGAGCATGGGAAATAGTTAAAGAAAGTTCATTAAAGTTATCGATATTTGGGGACTTTGTATTTTTGTTTTTTATAATCCCCTATGTAAAAAATACAAATGTTTTCAAAAAAGGTACATGGATTGCTCTATTCGTTATTGTGGCTAATATGGTAATAGGTATGATTAGTTACGTGTTTTTATTTGATTACACTACTGTAATGCAATTAAATTATCCATTTCATGAGGTGATCCGAACGATATCGGTAGGATTTTTAGCTAACTTGGAAACATTTTTCTTTCCCTTTTGGATTATTGAGTCTATCGTCCGATTCGCTGCCTATCTTTTCCTAACTGCACTACTTTTTGGACATCTTTTTCACATTAAACATTTTGAATATATTATCCCATCGCTAGCGACTATAGTAGTATTTATTGGAATTTTACCAGAAACGCCATCAGATACAATATTTGTTTTGAGGGAAGGACTACTATGGGGGGCATCTCCTATATTATTCCTTTTACCTTTCTTAATATGGGTTATTGCAAAGGTTAAAGGAGTACTCAAAAATGAATAAGATAAAAGCTATCCATTTACTTATTATGCTATTATCTCTTCTCTTCCTTCTTGCTGGCTGCTGGGATCAAAGAGAGAGTGAAGAACAGGCCTATGTCATTGCAATTGGATTAGATAAAGCGGAAGAAGATGAACAGCGAGTGAAAGTTTCCTATCTTATTGCAAATCCGGAAGCCGGCTCAGCAGCTCAAGGTGGAAATACAGATGAGCCGCCCCGAGAGATTATTTCATTTATTGCAGATGATTTCGTCACGTCACGAAATTTAGCTAATGTAGTTATAGCTAAACAAGTGACATATGATATTTTGAAACTAATTATAGTTTCAGAGGAATTTGCCCGTGATGAGAAATTTATTAGATGGATTTACGATGCGACAAAAGAAATGGAAATAAGAAGAGATACGAAATTTTTGATTACGAAGGAGAGTACTGCAACCTTTTTACAAAATAATCAACCGAGGCTTGAAACAAGACCTCATCGCTATTTTGATCTAATGTTCGAACGTGGAAAAGAAACTGGTATGTTACCTCCTTCTGATTTAAATACATTTTTTCGAATTACAGAAGCTGATGCTGATTTATATCTCGGTATTTATGGTACAACTGAAAAAAGTGACAAAACACGAAAAGGGACAGAAATTGATCAAATTGTTGCAGGTGAATTTGACTATGAAGGAGAAACTAATCCAACTCAATTTGCTGGTTCTGCCGTATTTAAAGAAGGAAAAATGATTGATACACTAACTATTGAAGAAACTCAACTAGCATTTTTATTAAATCCCACATTAGACGCACAACAAATACTAGCTACCTTTCCGGACCCATTTGACGAAAATTACCGGGTAACAACTAAGGTGATGTTAGATGGCAAAGTTGATGTTAAGATGAAGCTAAAAAAAGACCCTCCACAGATAGATGTTATAGTGCCATTACTAATAGAAGTTCTTTCAAATCACTCTATGACAGATTATCAGTTAAATCCGGAGAAGAAAGTGGAACTAAAGAATCAATTTAAAAAAGTACTACAAGAAAAAATAGATGCATTAGTAACAAAAACACAAGAAGAATATGAAACAGAGCCTTTTGGATGGTCCACGATTGCGCGTAAAAAATTTCTTACGATACCACAGTGGGTGGAATTTGATTGGATGAAAACATATCCAGATATGAAAATAGATGTTTCAGTAGACATCAAACTCGGAAAGTTTGGAAGGCAGGGTGATTTACCGAGTTTTGAGGAGGTTAGGGATTAAGGTGACAATTGTTATCGTGACTGTCATATTAATCATGTTCTTTTACACACTTGGGTTTTCCATCACACTTTGGAATGAGAAAAATAAAATTGGGTCGATTACTGTCTTTATTTTAGCGGTTGCTATAATGGTTATCCCCTTCTCTACTTTTCTAAAGTTTTAAAAGATGAGGTTTTGACATAATTCGATCGAGGATAATATAAGACGAACAAGCTCTACATTAGCCCCCGGAAATATACAGAGACTCCTGCAGGAAGAAAGGCATAGGTGAGACCCCGAGAATGCACCTGCGTCTGCGAGTAAAGCTACGCAGAAGGCTTCCTCGGTGCAAGGCAGCAAGGAAGCAAACTCGTTGTAGTAGCCTGGCTCACCAGCCGCCCGCGGCAAGGTAGACACTGCGACGGTTTTGTCGAGCAGATGTCGCCCCTGTACTCGAAAGTGAAAGCGAAGTATATTTCCGGGGGCGGGTTATATGCACATTCAATAATGTTCGGTTTTACCTTTGATAGAACTACTTTTGTCCTAACATCATCGTTATTTAATATAGTTTCCCTTGTCTATATAAAATCGTGGATAGCTTCATCACAGCATGAATATAACAATTTGCTCGTAATGGAAAATCATCACCAAAGAACTGCGGGTATACGGAGTCAAATGTATGCTTCATTTTTTCAAATTGCTTTTTAAATACTTGTTCTTCACTATAAAATTGTGTCTCTCTACCTTGAAGCCATTCTAAATATGAAACAATAACCCCTCCAGCATTCGCTAAAATATCTGGTATGATGATAATGCCTTTTTCGCTTAAATAACGATCCGCATCAGTGGTTACAGGTGCATTGGCCCCTTCTACAATAATTTTTGCTTGGATTTCTTTCATATTCTCTTGGTGAACTTGATTTTCAAGGGCAGCTAGAAACAGTACATCCACTTCTAAAGTGAGGATTTCCTCTCGACTTAAAATAGTGGCCTTTATATCTGCATCAAGTAATTGTTCTTCTGATGTCGGAAGGTCACCTTTATTGTTAGCTACAAAGCTTACCAATCCAGGTATATCCAGTCCATCTGAATTATATAATGTGACATTCCGATCACTAACAGCAACAACTTTATTATTTAAATGGTTGCATTGGTAAGCAGACAAAGCCGCAACAGATCCTACGTTACCAAATCCCTGAACAGCTAGCTTTAATGACTTATCCTTTAAGGATAGTGCTGTTTTAGCAAATATATTATTTCTATCTGTTAACCATTTCTCCTGTGTTCGCATGAAATCATATAGAAGATACCGGAATGTATAATATACCCCTTTTCCTGTAGCTTCCCTTCTTCCAAGAGACCCACCATTGATAACACTTTTCCCTGTGAAACTACCACGATATGATTCTCCCGGACGAATACTCTTATATTCAGCCATCATCCAATCCATTTCTCTTTCACCAGTTCCTACATCAGGTGCGGGGATGTCTTTATCAGGACCAAGTATATCACTAAAATATTGGACATATTTTTTACAAATGACATATAGGTCCCTCTCACTATATTCTCTTGGATTAATGACAACGCCACCCTTTCCGCCCCCAAAAGGTACTTCATGTAATGCATTTTTTAGCGTCATTAACGCAGCTAAATTTACTACTTCATCTTCATTGACCGATTCGTGGAATCGTATCCCTCCCTTATAAGGGCCCAGAACATTATTATGTTGTACCCGAAAAGAAGGAACTCGGACAACCTGACCATTCTCAAGAGCAATCCTCAAATATGATTTGTTCACATGATCAGGAGTAGAGAGAATAGAAAGCAATGACGTAAATGCTTTTTTTCTCCCCTCTCCATTTAACTCAGGTAAAAATGATTTGTCTTCAATCAATGCTTTTAATGAATTTTTAACGATATCAACAGTTTGATTTGCCAAAACATTACCCCCAATATTTACTCATTAGTAATATTGTAACAAACTCAACGTATGATACCAATGAATAATTTTCTAAATTTACAGAATAAACACTACTGCCAACGTCATGACGATTAACCCTACAATAACTGGGATGAAGTTTTTCCGTACTAAATCCATTACCGATACCCCACAAAAACCTGCAATCGCAATTAAAGAAGACCATGCTATAATAGTTCCTCCACCTGTCCATATAGCTCCCATTTGCCCAATTGCTGCAAGAGTTGCAGCGTCCATCCCTGTTGTTTCTAAGGAAGCAGCAAGGGCACCAGTTAATGGAAGGCCAGAGAATCCTGAACCATCTAATCCGGTAATGATCCCAATGATAAGAAGACTAAATGCGGATAATAATGCACTCTGTGGTAAAAATTCTTGCGTAGCTTCTACTAGCCCAAATAATAAGGATGGTCCTTCTTCAACCCCTAAAATGCTTCCAGCAAAATCGCCACTACCTAAAAAGAAAAATCCAGCAATTGGTATCACAGGCCCCATCGCTTTAAACGCAAATACAAAACCGTCAGTAATATGATTCGTAATATAATCAAGGGCGTGATGTTTCCCAAATGCTACAGTGGATAGTAGTAATAAAATTACTGCAACACCGCCAACAAATGCAGCGCCATCCCCTCCTACTAAGCCACCGCTACTTGTAAACAATTTATTATACATCATATAAATAACAACTATTAATAAGGAGAGTGGAACAAAAACTGCAAATATTTTACTCCATCTTGTTAGATTACTAGTTTTCGCCTTATTATCACTACTTTCAGCAGCATTTAACGTCTTCAGTTCTGTAATATTTTTCGGATCATCTTTAGAACGAATGGATTTTCGATACATAAAATAAGCAAGTACTATAGCAACTCCACCAGCAATTATTGACATGATTAATGCTTTATCTGCAACTAAACCTGCATCTACGCCCACAGATGTTGCCGATAATCCTGGGGCTACTTGAACAATATAATCGGAAGATAAAGCCATTCCTTGACCAGCTAGTGCAATTGCTACCGCTGCCGTTATTGGTGGGAGACCCGCTCTTACTGCTGCTGGGACAAGTAGTGCACAAATTAATGGTACAGCTGGCGTTGGCCAAAAGAATAAAGAAATGACATAGGTAGTAGCTACTAAAACAAAGAATGATATATGACCATTTACCATTACCTTTTGAATTGGCTGAATCATTCTGACATCAGCACCTAAATCCTTCAAAGAATTGAGTAAAGCTAACATAAAGGTGATGATTAAGAATATATTAAATAACTCTTGTGCTGCAATAAGATTGGCATTAAAAATAGCTGTAAATCCATCTACTATATTCCCCTTATACACCCATGCGATTACAAACGTACCGAGTAAAGTTGGAAGGACAACCCCTTTTCGGAATATCATCGTAATAATAATCGCAAGGGTAAAAAACCCATATAACCAATGTGCAAACGTCAGTTCCACATTCATCTTCCTTTCATCCGTTGTGCTATAGCCTATGCCGACTTAAACCATGCGGTGAAGGAAGAATAACAAAAAATAGGAATAAAGTTCTAATTGCTTTTAAACCCAAAAAAAGAGTAACCTCCAATGAGATTACTCTTTTGTGAGCGGAATAAACTCTTTTTATGCAGATTGTAATAACGTTCTTGGTTGCTTGATAAACAAGAAAAATACGACTATGGATGATAATATAAATGATGGTAACATATAAGAACCGTTATAGATTAATGAATATAGCCATACCGGTTGACCTTCTGGTGCATAACTACCCCAGAATACAATTCCAGCATAAAAATGTGCAAGGAAACGTAGAGCAGAACCGATAAATACGCCTAGTGTAATATACGTAAATCTTTTGAACAATTTTCCATCCTTAAGAGTTTGTTGAATCGGTTTTGCAAAGATTCCTGCAACCCCAAGAACTGTAAAAGCAAATCCATATTCAATAAGTGCCTGAAAAAGGTTAAAAATGGATGGTCCAAAAGCTAATTGAAGTAATCCCCATAACAACCCCGATAGTAGACCTCCTTTTAACCCCCATCTAAAAGCAACAATAAATACAGGTATCATTGCAAATGAGATTGATCCACCATTAGGCATCTTAAAAGCTGGTAGAAGATCTAAGACTAAAGCTAAGGCTGTGAATATAGCTACTTCAACCATAAATAACGTTTTTTTCGAACTCATGTTTTACTTCCTCCCCAAATGTATTCAAAAACCTAATTAAATAGATTTTTAGATACAAAAAAAGCAGTGCCAAGGGGAAGCTTCCTGATGGGGAATTCCGCTCACACTACTTTTAATTCCATCAAAAAAGCCACCATCCCTACGCTAGTACTAACTAACAGGTTCAAAGGGTCAGAACAAATTGTTCACTCTCAGCAATACGCTCCCCTTGTGGACTTAATATTCGCTTTTTTTGTTACTTGTATTGTAGCCCATGAAGCAATTTTTAGCAAATAATACTAATTAGAGAGAAATAAACTCTTCCACATCTTTTACACAAAGTGCAATTGCTTCTTCCCAAAAGTCAGGCTTTGTAAGATCAACTTGTAAATGTTTCATTGCTAATTCTTCGACATCCATCCGGCCTGTATCTTGTAACAAAGCAATATATTCATCTTCAAAACCACTCTCACTCTTTTTCGCATAAGCATAGATTCCCAAACTAAACAAATAGCCAAATGTATATGGGAAATTATAGAAAGGAGTTCCCGTAATATGGAAGTGTAGTTTAGATGACCAGAAATTCGGATCATATTCATCTAATGCATTACAATACGCTTCCTTTTGAGCCTCAACTATTAATTCATTCAAACGATTTACTGATACCATACCACTTTTTCTTTCCTCATAGAACCTTGTTTCAAAGAGAAATCTTGCATGAATATTCATAAAGAATGCTACACTTCGTTGGATTTTATCTTCCAACAGCTCCAATTTTTCCTCTTTAGTTTCTGCACTTTTAACAGATGCATCGGCAACAATCATTTCCGCAAATGTTGATGCAGTCTCTGCTACGTTCATTGCATATCCTTGATTCATCCCGTGAACATTATTCATGACATGTTGATGATAGGCATGTCCTAATTCATGTGCCAGTGTTGATATGTTTGATGCAGTTCCAGAATAAGTCATAAAAATACGGGTTTGTTCACTATCCGGAAAACTAGTACAAAATCCACCAGGTCGTTTGCCTGCCCGATCCTCTGCTTCAATCCATCTCTTTTCAAAAGCCATTTGGGCAAATGATGCCATTTTGGGACTAAATTTCTCAAAGTTTTGAATGATAAATTGTGCGCCTTCCGAATAAGGTACTGTTTTTACTGATTTAGATAATGGAGCACCAATATCATACATACTTAATTTTTCTTTACCGAGTAGTTCTGCTTTTTTATTCAAGTATCTCACAAAATGTTTTTTATTATTTGTAATAGCATTCCACATCGCATCTAATGTTTCCTGCTTCATACGGTTAATTTTTAATGGCTCTTTTAATACATTTTCCCAACCTCGATGCTTATATTTCTGCAAGCGAAAACCTGCTAAATGATTTAATGTTTGACCAAATAAGTCAGCATTTTCAGCCCATGCTTTCGATAGTTGTTCGAAGACATATTTACGATAGTTTGCATTAGGATTACTTAGTTTATTTGCAGCTTGACCAACTGAGTAATACTTTACTTCACCGTCTTCCTCAATTTCCACAGACATCTTACCTACAACAGTTTGATACATCTGTCCCCATGCATGATATCCATCTACCGCAAGGTCATTAATTAGAATTTCTTGTTCCGTTGATAGCAGTTCTCTTGCTGAATTTCTCGTTTCATTTAAAACAAAGGCAACCTCTTTAAGTGGCTCACTTTTAATAATTTCCTGCCATTTTTCATCGGGAACAGATACTAATTTCTCATTTAGGACTGTACGTATTCCACCCATTTTAGCACCTAAAGAGCTCCGGCGACCAACTAATAGATTTGCATCTTCATCCTTCACATTTTGTGCGCTTAAACAACTTATAAAAGCAAAAGATTCACGAAGTTTTTTTGTAGTTGTTTCTAATGTATTAATAATCATAGTTAATGGTTTAACTAGATTTTGTTGTTCATTCGGATTAAAACTGTGAACTAATTGTGATAGTCCTTCCATTTCTTTTTCTACATTTGTAAGATAGTCTTGAAAAACTTTTGATTTGCTTCCTCCTGGAAAAATAACGTTCAAATCCCATGTTTTTTCATATTCTGTAAGATGCTGCATCCAATCTCTCCCTTTATTTAAAAATTAAAATATATTCCTATTTTATCAATAATCACTACAGATTTCATCAAAAATATTTTGATATCCGAAATATTCTAATACCGAAATAAAATACAAGGAAAATTTATTAGTAAATTTTCCTCGTATTTCGATAGTTTACTAGCTATTAGAGATAGTAGCTCCTGTATTCGGGTGTGCATATATTTGCACTCGGCCAAAGTCTTGGGTTTCAATAATATATACGTGAGATTGGGTATTACCTTGTATCTTATATTTTAATCCACCAAATTTCTTTGGATTTAAAAATCCACTTTCATTTCCTTTTATTGGAGCTTTATTTAACGGATAAACCCTCCATGAACTTGATGATGCAGGTAAATTTAAGAATTTATCCCCAGTACCTTGTAATGTGGAAGGAGATACTCGGCGATCATCATCACTAATAGTAGCACCCGTATTTGGATGGGCATAGATTTGCACTCTGCCAAAATCGCTTGTTTGGATAATATAAACATGGGATTGCGTACTCCCTAACACTTCATATGTTAATCCACCAAACTTTTTAGGGTTTAAAAAACCTACTTCATTTCCTTTAACAGGCGATACACCTAATGGATAAACTCTCCACGAACTCGCTGAAGATGGAAGATGAAGATGTTTATTTGTAGGATCTGCCGTTCCACTAGAGGGCTTTGGGTTACTATTATTGTTTCCACTATTCTTATTTATCTTCGCACCAGTGCTTGGATGGCCATAAATTTGTACTCTCCCGAAATCACTTGTTTTTATAATATACACATGAGATTGTGGGTTTCCTAATATTTCATATGTTAACCCACCAAACTTTGCTGGATTTAAAAACCCTTTTTCATTTCCCTTAACAGGTGCTACGTTTAGCGGATATACTCGCCAAGAATTCTCCGTAGCCGGTAAATGAATATATTGCCCTGTAGAATTATCTTCGTTATTTGTTGGTGGGTTGATTGGATTATCGACATTTCCAGCTCCACCGTCTGTCGATCGATACGTATAGCCAGCAAAATCACAAAATGCTTTAACAACCACTTCTGCATACAGTAAATGATTAGTACGTAATTGTTCTACATCATCCCCTGGTGAATCTGCAAATCCATATTCGATAATGTTCGTTATGACGGTACCTGTTTCACGAATCATAAAATAATAATCCAATCCACTATTACCAGGTAATGTCCTTGTAAATATTCTTCTTACATTTTGCCCTACTCTCCTAAATTCTTGGGCGATACGTTCAGCCATATCTTTACCATCATAAATAGAATGGATTACTTCTGCACCATCTCCACCACCAGCATTAATATGATTCGAATGGCAATATCTCGCTCCACTTTCTCTTACAATTCTCGTCCTTTCATCAGGAGACAGAGTAATATCCGTTGTTCTAGTAATTGCAACTGGTACTCCTAATTCCTTATAGCGATTATATTGATATAAAGAAATTTTTAATACTAGGTCTTTTTCCTTCCAAAATCGATTACTACCACCGCCAGGATCATTCCCTCCATGACCGGGATCAATGATTAAGATTGGTTTTACCATTTGATTTTCGCTCCTTCACTTTAATTAATCCCTTTTCTCGTAAAGCTTCCCTCTGGTCTTTTCCTCTCTTAGTTATATAATTATTTTTAAACCACGTAATTAGTGCAGTAATTGTTGTAAAAATTGCTGATACTACTTGTTCAATAATTTCGCTATCAATTGGTAATGGTGATTTACCAAAAATGACCAGTAATTGATTTATTAATGCAACAAACAAAATGGAAGTCCGTATAACTGTACCTTTGTCCATTCTTTCTTCACCTCCAAATTAGGGGTATATAATAATATGTGTATTAAACACTGCGTACGTAACGGCATTTATCCGTAAAACATCCTCATTCTATAACTACAATCGATAAATACCACTAGTAAGGGTTACTTAAAATTATCTCGAATTTGAAATTATTTAATTTAAGTATATTGACTTACATATAATTTAACGCTATAATGGTTACGTAAAGTAAGTTGAATATGAATCATAACTAATTGGAGGAGAATTTTATGACAAAAGCAGTTTGGCAAGTTGATAAAAGTCACAGTGCATTAGAATTTACTGTAAAACATATGATGATTTCTAAAGTAAGAGGAGCATTCAATAATTTTGATGCAACTGTAGAGGCAGATCCAAATGATTTAACTGATGCAAAGATTGAATTTTCAGTAGAGCTAAATAGTATTGATACAAGAAATGAAGATAGAGATAATCATTTACGTTCCAATGATTTCTTTGATATTGCCAATCATCCTAAGATGACATTTGTTGCAACTGACATTAAGAAAAAATCTGATGACAATTATGATGTTACAGGGGACTTTACACTTCGAGGTGTAACTAAACCAGTTACTTTCGATGTTACTGTTGAAGGTGTTGGAAAAGACCCTTGGGGAAATGAAGTTGCTGGTTTTAGTGGTTCAACTAAACTTAACCGTAAAGATTTCGGCCTTGTATGGAATGCTGCACTAGAAACTGGCGGTGTACTTGTAGGAGAAGAAGTTAAAATTAACATTGAATTAGAAGCACATAAACAAGCATAAGAAAAAAGAGGAGCTCTACGATTTGAGCTCCTCTTTTTTTTGAACAGAATCTGATGTAAAAATTCTAATAATCATTTTACCTTCCATTGCTTGCGCACGAATTAATATCGGATGACTTAACTCGTTTCTAAAAACAAAATCTGGCCCCCACCAACTCACCGTCGCATCTTTCCCAGGTGGTACATAAGGAACATCACGGCTATGGGAATATCTTTCGACAATTTTGATACCATTGAATAATAGGGCATTAAATAACGTTGAGGATACTTGACATATTCCTCCACCAATATCTTCAGATAGTTCTCCTTTTACAATTACTGGTGCACGTTTATATCCTTTTTCAATTGTACGTTTTCCTACAACATGATTAAATGAAAATGTTTCTCCTGGAAAAACTACATGATTATCAATAGCATCTGCTGCCAATTTAATATTATGTGATCGCTCCTTATTAGCTTGTCGATAATAGGTAACATAATTACCAATTTCATTCATTCGAATATCTGCTAATAATTCACTATCCACCTTTGGGTATTCCTCTTTCATTGGCAACTTTATCTGGAATGATACATCACTATAAAAATAATTATAAAAGAATTGCTTAAATCTCTTCTTATCCAAAGCTTGTCCATTTTTCCCTGGAATAATAGACCACGATTCATCTAGCTTTGCATTTATTGGAGGCTCATATACCTGTTCCTCTATTCTCTTCATTAATAAATCTAATTTATCTTCATTAATAAACAACGGGGTGCTTGTATGTAGTGCAAAATCTTCTCGTATAATCGTTTCATTTACATTGTTATGAGATATGATTAGTTGATTAGCGTTTACAGTGATTAAAGGAATTAATAAAAATAATATAAATAGCACAAATTTCTTCATCATAACACCTCTTTCCATTAGTATTGGAAGAATAACTACTTTTCATGTAAAGTAGAAAAAGCCACCTTACTTTATTTAGCAAGGTGGCAACTATTACCGAAAATCTCTTTTATCTTCCATTGCACGACTAGCAAGCATATAACCAACCATGGCGGAAAAAATAATAATGAACCATTTAAGTAAACTTCTCACAAAATACCCCTCTCTTCAACAATTTAAAAAGGACGTACTTTCCCTTTCTTTAATAATAACTTCAATCCACCAAGTAGAAATAAGTAACGATCATCGACAACCTTTTTCATAGCAGCTGCTGGTTTCCCGAATAATTTTGTATCTTTAATAACTTTGCCCATCCCATCTGTGACTCCTAAACTTGCCACAGTACCTTTGTCACTAAATACAAATTCTTCTAAAGGTTCATTATGAAGAATTGCTCGTATGTTATTCGCACATGTAGATGCATGCTGCATAGCAGCTTGTGCGGTTGGAGGATATGGACGATTATCTTCCTTATTCATCACCCAAGCACAATCACCTAAGATAAATATATTGTCATGACCAGCTACACGCAAATCATTATTTACCGTAACTCTTCCTTTAGTAATTTCAAAACCTGCTTTTCCTAATATGGAACTTCCTTTTACTCCACCTGTCCAAACGATAGTACCAGCCTTAATTAGTTCATTATTATCCCCAACTAGAAATCCTTCTTCTGTACACTCATTAATTCTTGTTCCTTCAAGTATTTCTGCACCACGTTCCTGTAATGACTTTCTACCATAATCCACTAAATCTTTATCAAAGGTTGGCAATATTGATGGAGCTGCTTCAACATTAATTATCTTCGCTTTTCCTCTGTCTATATCATATTTTTTACATAGTTTAGGTACTTTTTCTACTAGTTCACCAACAAACTCGATTCCTGTAAAACCTCCACCACCTACAAGAATGGTCAGACTGGATTCGTCCGCTTCAGGGTCATTTTTAAACTTCGCAAATTGATATTCAATATGTTCACGAATTAGTTGACAGGACTCAAAATCCTCAATAAAGAAGGCATGTTTCTCCATCCCTTTAATACCAAATGTGTTCGTCTCATACCCTAATGCTATAACTAAATAATCATACGTTAATTCGCTATTCTCTAAAATAACTGTTTTATTTTCTTTATCAATATTCACTACAGTATCGTATATTAAACGAACTCGATTGGGATTTATAATATCTTTAATCATAATCCTTACTTGGTTTTGATTAATTGTTCCAGCTGCTACTTCGTGTAACCATGTTGTTTGATAATGATAGTTATGTTTATTAACTAGAATAATTTCTGCTTCCTCTGGTGACAATTTTTTCATTAACTTTTTCGTCGTCATCATACCAGCGTATCCTGCGCCTAATACTACAATTCTAGGTTTCGTACTCAAGCTAGTTCACCCTTTTCACTAAGATTCATTCTCATTCTTTTTAGTAATATGCCTAATTAGGTTTTTATATCCTATATACCGAAATATGTAATATATTTTGTAACATCAAAAATTTTTTAGTGAAATAATACTAATTGGACTTGCATATATTGGTTTAGGGGGGAATATTTATGCCTTTTGAAACTATTAACAATCTGTCAGCAGATACTACCAACCTTTTAAAAGAAGGAATAAAGAAAAAAGGAAAAAAAGATTATTATGAAGGGATGCGTAATAAATCTGTTATTACGGGATTCATTGTGTTAAGTATTTTAGTGATTTCTATCTACATAGAAGGAATTGTTTCCACACCAGATCCATTTTTAGCATTATCAAAAATGTTGTCTAATAAGTTTCATTTAACATTAATCTTGGTGGCTGCAGTTTTGTTTGGATACTTTTTTTATTTTCAGAAGAAATTTAAAAAGGAAAAAGATAAGTTAAATAATCTACGTAAAGAAATAATTGACCATTTGAATGATACAACAAATATCAATTTACAAGATAAAGCCCCCATTATTAAAGAAGAAATGAAGGAAAAGTATGATATAAATCTATATATTAAAAATAAATAAGAGGCTAGTAATTAATCACCTCTTATAAAGAGGTAAACCAATTACAAAAACCACAGATATGATAAGCCCTGGAACTTTAAACGCTTTACTATGGATTCAGGAGCGATTCGTAGTATTGCATACAAATATAAAGTGGTTTTCGTTCTCACTTTATTCCAGGGCTACATTGGTGGTTGTTCTTAATTGTAGTTTACTAACTTTTTATTTTAACGTTTCATGAGATACATCCATTATTTTAGTACCTGGATAGTAGAACTCAATTATCTCTCGATATGTTTTTCCTTGTTCGCCCATGAAGTGTGCACCCCACTGGCTCATCCCTACTCCGTGGCCAAAACCTCGTCCCTTCATTGTATATACTTCGTTTTCTAACTTTAAAGAATCAATTAAGTAACTCTTAAATATCGTGCCACCAATCATCGGGCGAATTCGATTCAGATTTACGTCTATTAATTCTACTTGTTCAAAAAGGACCAATCCTTCAATTAATCGCCTCATGAAAGTGACGGTAATAGATCCTTGAACACTTCTCTCTGAAGCAAGCTTATCCCCTTTTAACTCGAAAACAGGAATTGATAATATTTTTATATCTCCAGGATAACCATTTCGATTAAGCCAGCTTTTAATCGTTTGTATAATTTCTGTATCCTTTTCAACTGTATCTTCCCACCAATTTGGATTATTAAAATTAATGGAATCGTAATCAATTTGGGTTCGATTCAACTTATATTCCCATGGATGGGTTGGATCAAATGGGTCATTTTTTATTGGAAAATATTGTAGCGGTTGCCCTCCCCAAACATTGGCATTGTTTTCGGTTTTTCCACCATTACTAGCAGAATAAAATGTTTCAACAAGGCGATTATTAAATGTAATTACCTCTCCCTTTGTTTCTTCCACTGCTTTCGTCGTATTTACATCCCACTCATAACCTCCATAGACTTGGTAACTAACCGTATCATCTATCACTTGATCTATTTTAGAAACTGCATAAGTTCTTGCAGCTAATGTTTGAGCTTTTAATGTTTCCGGTCCCCAAGAAGAAAATACCTCAAATGGGACAACTCCTTTTAAATAGTCTTCTAATGGTAATTGATTAATTGGACGAATTACTCGACCATCTTCAATAACAAACTCCATTGCACCTAAATATGGGCGCTCATTAATATAAATAGTATGGTTGTAATCATACTGTTTTGGAACTAAAACTAATCCACCTTGTAGTTCTTGTTTTTCTTCTCCTTTCTGTATATGTAATATACCTTTTTCTAATATTAATTCGTATTTCACCCCTTCTTGTAGCTCCAGCGTAGGATCAAAACTTAGAAAGTCTCCTTTTATCTGGATAGTAATATTATCCGAATGTCCGACATAATTTTTCAGTTTAACCGTTACCATGTTTTCTGCATAAATACTTGTAGGTACTAGTAATATAACGAGTAGTGGTAGTAGAAAAGTTATATATCTCATGGGTATATTTTTTCATTGTCTACACGGAATATACATAATATATTTCTTCCTTTACATAAAAATAGATTGACTAATTTATGTATTTTGTGTACTATCATAATAAGTTCATACGGTTACCTTTAATTCAGTCCCGTGAGACTGGCAAGGTGTTATTAGACAGAATGTTTGTCTATTAATGTGGAAATGGTGTGTCCATTTCTATATTTCTATGCGTTAAGCACCTTGCCTTATTAGGCAAGGTGCTTTTTCTATTAATCTCTCGGTAACTGTTGAACAATTTACAAAAGGGAGAGATTCATTATGGCAAAGTATGACGAGATACAAGTCGACCAACGATTACCATTTTTACAAAGTTTACCATTAAGCTTCCAGCACTTATTCGCAATGTTTGGTTCTACCGTTTTAGTACCAATAATTTTTGGGGTAAACCCAGCTACAATTCTTTTAATGAATGGTATCGGAACTTTATTATACATCTTTATTACAAAAGGAAAAATTCCAGCTTATTTAGGCTCTAGTTTTGCATTTCTTGCACCAGTCGGAATTGTCATTGATCAATTCGGATACGGATATGCATTAGGGGGATTTCTTGCAGTAGGTATTATCCTTACGCTAGTAGGTTTAATTGTAAGAGTAGCTGGTACAGGCTGGATTGATGTATTATTCCCACCTGCAGCAATGGGAGCAATTGTAGCAGTTATCGGTCTAGAGTTAGTACCAGTTGCTGCCGGTAATGCTGGGTTAATTGGAACAGATGCCGATTGGTCAATGGACTCAACAACTGTAACAGTAGCTTTACTAACACTAGGTATAACGGTTATCGGATGGGTAACGTTCCGTGGTTTCTTTAAAATTATTCCTATATTGATTGGGTTTGTTGCTGGCTATATTATTGCCGCTTTCTACGGACTAGTTGATTTTGAACCAGTCAAAGAAGCACCGTGGTTTCAAGTACCAACATTCTATACGATGCAATTTGATTGGACAGCAATTCTAATCATTATTCCTGCGGCATTGGTACTTATACCAGAACATATTGGACATTTATTCGTAACTTCTAATATTGTAAAAAAAGATTTAGCAAAAGATCCAGGTCTTGATCGTTCTCTAATGGGGAATGGTATTTCAACTATTCTTTCCAGTTTCGTAGGTTCTACACCAAATACAACGTACGGAGAAAACATTGGTGTACTCGCGATTACACGAGTTTATTCTACATGGATCATTGGTGGAGCAGCAATCATCTCCATATTGCTTTCCTTTATCGGTAAGTTATCCGCGCTGATTAACTCTGTACCTCCTGCAGTTCTTGGAGGAATTTCATTACTATTATTTGGGATCATCGCAGCAAGTGGTATTCGTATGTTAGTGGAAGCTAATGTTGATTATAATAAATCTCAAAATCTGATCCTAACGTGTGTCATCTTAGTAATTGGGATCAGTGGCGCATCCATTGAACTTGGGAATAGTGGAGTTGGCCTTTCAGGAATGGGGCTAGCAACTGTTGTCGGAATCCTACTTAGTATATTGTTTAAACTGTTCGACATTCTAAAATTATCCAATGAGAAAGATGATAAAAAAGAAAAGCTAGCCTCATGAGCTAGCTTTTCTTTTTTCAAATTCCATTGACCAAGAATAATAATCATTATTTGGATTTTTTTCATAGCTAAGGTATGCATTAAACTTTTTACCTTGTTTACTTGTTAATCCTTTGACAAATGCTTTCTGATTTTTAAGGATAGCCTTTACCATCGTTTTTGTTGGCTTTTTCTTTAAGGCTGCTAAATACTTATCATTTTTCCAAATAACAAATTTACAGCCTTTTTTCCAATTACTACAGCCGAATCCTTTCCGTCCTTCTATAATTTTTCCACCACAATTAGGGCATGCTCCCAACACTTCATTGGAGGACTTAGAAGAAGTACTTGAAACCTCATGGATGATTATATCTTTGTCTGCTTTAATCGTTTCGACAGCGTCGCTAGTAAAATTAAAGATTGTATTCAGAAACGAACTTTTTCTCTCTAACCCTTTTTGGATATCGGAAAGTGTCTTTTCTAAACGACCAGTAAACTCTAAATCAAATAATGGCTTGACTGGAAAAGTCTCTACTAACCTTCGACCTAGTTCCGTACTCGTAAGATTTTTTCCAGATGACGTGATATAACCAATGTCCTTAAGTTTCTTAATTGTTTCTGCACGAGTTGCTGGAGTACCAATACTAAATCCTGTTAATATACTTCCAATTATTTCTTCATTATCTTCTTCTTTCATACTTTTACCACAAGTCTCCATTACCCTTAGCAACGTCTTCTCTGTATGAGGTTTAGGCGGTTGGGTTTTATGACTTGATACTTCGGTCTTTTCTACAGTAACGACATCTTTTTCTTGTACAATGGGAAGGAACTTGTCCTTTGAGGTAATCTTTTCAACCTTTTTCCAACCTTCCACTAATTGTACCCTTCCTTTAGATTCAAATATTCCTTTTAAATCAACATCGAGAACTTTTGTCTTAATTTTTGTTTCTTCATATTCGGCAATAGGCATAAATTGTGCTATGAAACGATTTTTCACTGTTTCATATACAATTTGTTCATCTGCTGAAAGACGCTTCGGTTTCATGTAAGTTGGAATAATTGCACTATGACTTTCCACTTTTGCATTATTAAATAGTCGTTTCGTTTTAGTAAATTTGATTTCATTATTATATGGATGATCTTCAGAAAGAGTTTTTAATACTTTAGCAGTTTTTCCTACTAAACTCTCTTCGAGTGCTGTGCTTGATGTTCTTGGATACGTAATAAATTTCTTTTCATATAAAGATTGAGCAACCTTTAGAACTTTGTCTGAAGTCCACCCTCTGAATTTACTTGTAATGTACCCCTGCAAGTTTGATAGATTAAATAGAAAAGGTGGGAATTCTTTTTTCTTTTCTACTTTTTTATCAATTATTACTGCTTCTTTTTGAAGAATAATCTCTTGTATCTTGTCCAATTGATTTCTTTCTTTAAACTTATCTTCCTTATTTTCTACATAGATACCTTCATATGTTTCATTATTAGTAGTATTAAAACTTGCCGTTAGTTTAAAATAATCTTCTGGTACAAATTCTTCTATTTCTTTATCTCGATCATAAATAATCTTTAATGTCGGTAGTAATACTCGACCAATGTTTAATGCCTTCCCCTTCCCTTTTTGATATTTTAAAGTAGCAACTGATGTTAAATTTATACCTATTACCCAATCTGCCCACTGTCTGCTAACACCTGCATCTTGCAGTGGTCGTAGTTGCTCATTTGGCTTTAATGAATCTAATCCTCTTAATACCTCGTCTTTCGTCCATTCATTTAATAATAGTCGATAAACTGGTTTATTGGGCTTCGCTCTATAGATGATACTATCACCTATTAACTGCCCTTCCCGATCATAATCACAAGCAGAGATAATACTTTTGACATCCGTTCTTTTCATCAACGTATGTATCACCATTAGTTGCTTTTTTGCACCTTGGTCAGCCCATTGTCTATTTTTAGGATTACTTTTCACTTTATATTCAAACTTTTCGGGGATGAACGGAAAGTTCTCCATTTTCCATCTCGTCATTTTAGAATCATAATCTTTTGCATCAAATAATTGTAATAAGTGCCCGAAAGCCCATGTAACAATATATTGATTCCCTTCAAAATATCCATCTTTTTTATTCTTAATACCTAATGCATCAGCAATATTCTTAGCCACTGATGGTTTTTCGGCAATAATTAATTTCAAGTCTCACACCTGCTTTCATAATTGAAAAATTAGGAAAGAAAAATACGGTAATTAGTAGAGGAGAAAATGTGGGTGAATCTATTATACAATGAAATATACTTTTTTATAAGAGAGTTAACTGATAAAAAAACAAAACAATCAAGAAACGATTGTTTTGTTTTTAGCACTACATATAAATCGTACTATTTTATCAATTATTTTAGCACCATCTTCTTCATCTAACAAATTATTTAACATAATAGAGAAAATCAAATCTTCTCCTTCTTCTGTTTTGAAATACCCTGACAACGTACTTACTCCTTTAATTGTACCTGTTTTGGCATACACCTCTAAGCCATCAAGGCGATCATTTAATGTACCTCCAATCATCCTATCTAGTTCACCACCAACTGGAAGTGAACGATAAAAGCTATCAAACCATTTTTCCTTTTGTATTCGAAATAAGAATTTTGTAATTTCATTAGGAGGTATTAGTGTAACGTGGGAGATTCCAGACCCATCTCTAATGACAGTTTTAGATATATCTACACCTAATTTTTGGAGAGTTTCCTCTAAGACTAAGAGCCCTTCTTCCCAACTCCCTTCTCCATTAACTACTCTTCCTAACTCTTTAACTATAATTTCACCATGTCCATTATTACTTAACTTCATAAACGGGATGCATAAATCTTTAAGGGGAATGGAGTCTCTAATAAATAATTGCTTTGCATTTTCAGGTGTTTTACCAGTTAGAATCCTTCCTTTATACTGTACATCGTACTGTTTTAATGAACGACCAAATAGTTCCAACACAAATTCGGTCGGTTCCCATACAGCAACCCATTCATGTACTACAGGAGAGGACAATGGGATAGTACCTTCGACAATTACATTATTATTTCCATGCTCTCTAATCACGACAATATTAGTATCATCTTCTATGCTATTTGATTCAACGGTTCTAATTTTATTCGTTATGTTTATATAATTTGTAGTTGGTGTTAAAGCAATTGTTGCCTTCTCACCTAATTTCTTTCCAGGAGTAATGGTTAACATAATAGTTCCTGAATCGTAATCTTCATTTGGTGAAACAGTTAATGCAGATACTTGTGACCCGTAATAATAATGTTCATCATTCCAATTTAAATCTTGGGAGAGCCGGACATTATCATACCACGTATCATCGCCAACAACATTACCATTAATTATATTTATTCCTTCATTCTTGATTACTTTAGCTAATCTATCTATATCCGATTGTAATAGTGTCGGATCTCCTTTCCCTTTTAAATATAAATTTCCATGTAATATATTTTCCTCGATAATACCGTCAATCCACAATTCTGTTGAAAACCGATATTCCTCTCCTAACACAGCAAGTCCTACACTACTAGTAAAAATTTTCATGTTTGATGCGGGGTGTAGTCTAGTGTCTCCTAAATTATGAAATAATAATTTTCCAGAATCTCTCGAGCGTATACTGATACCTGCTAAAGCCCCCTTTAACTCTTTTTCCTCGTTTAATAATTTCTCCAAGCTCTCCCATCTTCCTGCCATATAACAAACTCCTTTACTTAATATTAATTAAATCTATTCACTAATGTTGATAATAATTAAGAAATATAACTTAATATATAGTTAGTTTCTCATTTTTAAATAAATTACTTCATTGAATATTTATACTTTATGTAGTATTCTAACTTGTTTTTATTTATAAGGAAAGCGACATCGAATTTTTAAATTAAAAAAGGATAAACCATTAACCGGTTTATCCTGAATTCTTTATAGTTTAAATTTATTGACGAGTTTATTTAAGTCAACAGCTACTTTTGCTAGATCGTTCGAACGTTTTGCCATTTCTTCCATTGAACTACTTGTTTGCTGTGTGGAGGCTGATGTTTCTTCAATACCTGCAGCAGATT
Source organism: Ornithinibacillus halotolerans (assembly GCF_014637405.1). GTDB lineage: Bacteria > Bacillota > Bacilli > Bacillales > Amphibacillaceae > Ornithinibacillus > Ornithinibacillus halotolerans. The sequence goes on along the minus strand of NZ_BMEY01000021.1, from coordinate 15,924 downwards.
CTTCAGATATAGCAGCAATCTCTTCTATTGATATATCCATTTCTTGTGTTGTTACTGCTATTTCCTTTAGATTCTGTTTGACAACTTGAATAGCATTAGCCATTTCCTTAATTGTTTGATTAATATCAGAAAATCTTTCTCTTGTGTAGGTAATTTGTTCTGTTCCCTTTCGTACTTCTTGGTACCCAGTTTCTAATGATTCTGTTACAGAATTTGTTTCCGTTTGAATCTGCTTCACAATATCAGATATATCTATTACTGATGCCGCTACTTGCTCAGAGAGCCTCCTAACTTCCGCGGCAACAACCGCAAAACCTTTTCCATGCTCTCCAGCACGTGCCGCTTCGATTGCAGCATTTAATGAAAGTAAATTAGTTTGATCAGCAATTTCACGAATAACTGATACAAGCTTTCCTATCTCTTTTGAATTATCATTTAATGTACGAACTTTGTTAACTGATTCCTTTACAATACTATTAATTTCTTCCATTTGCTTGCCTGATACATGCATTGCTTGATTTCCTCGACTAGCTAATTCTAATATGGAATCCGAAGTCTCTTTAATATGTTCGCCATTTTTATTTGCTTCTTGAACTTTATTGAAGAAGCTATGCATTTTTCTGGTTAATTCACTCGCACTATCTGCTTGCTTTTCTGACCCTGTTGACAATTCTTGCATTGTTAATGCTACTTGTTCTGCACCTGCTCGAACTTCATTTGCAGATTGTAATAATTCTTCACTTTGATAGGTGACTGTAGTTGATACATTAGATACTTGTCTAATAATGTCTTTTAAATAGTTATTCATCTTGCTTATTGAATGTGCAAGTTGTCCAATTTCATCATTACCTCTATATTGAATTTCAGATATAGACAAGTTTCCATCTGCAATTTCATTACTTACTCGGACTACTTTCCTTAAGTTTGAAGAAATAATTCTACTAATAATTGTTACTAATGTAATACCAGCAACAATAGAAATCAACAAGAAAACAATTTGTGTAATTAATGTTTGTTTTTGACTTTCACTTGCTCTATCAATTGCTTTCTTTCGTTCCATATCTACAGTTACTACTAAATCATCTAATAGATCAATTGTCTCGTCTCTCAGTGAACTTGCTTGTTCCAAAAAGGTCTCTGCAACCTCTATATTCCCATTATTCATTGCAGAAACAATGTAATTCATAAAAATACGATATAGCTCCTGATTATTTTTGACTACTTTATCAAAAATTTCTTTCTGCTCGTCTGAATTTAAGTTTATTTGTACTGTACTTGCTAACGTGTTGTATTCTCTTTGATTTTCTCTAAAAGATTCTATAAATCTATCATCTTGTTTTTGGTAAAAGGAGACCATGAAAATACTCATATTACGAGTTAATGAACCCATTTCTGATATATTCATTGCAATATCACCTTTTGCATCCAATTCATCAATATCTTTTCCAATACCTAGAATTGAAGTAGATACAAGTGTAGAAGAAATAATAAAAATGATTATAACAACTGCTAAAGTTAACCCATATTTCCAACCGATTCTAATGTTTCGAAATGTAAATTTTTTCCCCCGAGATAGTATTTTCATGCTTATCCTCCATCTTTGTATCAAAAAAGAGAATATTATATTTAAAAAAGTTTAATTATCTATACTCTCACATTTGTTTTGTCTATTAAATATAATAATCTATGAACCACCAAAATACAACAAATCTCGCAGTTTATACACACATAAGCAAACTGCCAGTCAGCTTATTACGACTGGCAGTTTCGCTTATATTTATTTCCATCTTAATGCTACGGTTTATGTAATTTGAATAATATTCCATTGCTAAACATGATTAAACGTCATATAATAAGAACAAACGTTCTATCGGTGGTGAATGTAAATGGATTATTCACAATTTCCACGTCATGATGTGCTTTGTATTGATATGCGTTCTTTTTATGCTAGTGTAGAAGCGGTTAAATTAGGGCTTGATCCAATGGAAACAATGCTTGCAGTTGTTGGGGATCCAAATCGTTCTGGCAGTATTGTTTTAGCCGCTTCACCAGCACTAAAAGAAAAATACGGAATTAGTAATGTTAGTCGATTCTTTGAATTGCCAAATGACCCTTCCATTCATATCGTACCAGCACATATGGCTGACTATCTTCAAGTTTCCGTTGAAATTACCCGCTTAATTAATCAATACGCACCTAAAGAAGCTATTCATCAATACTCGGTTGATGAAGTATGGGTTACATTGGATGGACTAGAAAAATTATTTGGAAAGCCTCTAGAAATTGCTAGACAAATCAAACAAGATATTATGGATAATTTTGGGATTACTTGCTCAATTGGGCTTGGAGATAACAAGTTTTTAGCAAAAGTTGTTATGGACTTGCACGCTAAGAAGGTTGGTATTGCTGAATGTCGCTATGAAGATGTAAAAGAAAAGCTTTGGCCTTTTCCCGTTGAAAAAATTTGGGGTATTGGAAGTAGGATGAAGAAAAATTTAAATCGAATGGGTATTGTGACTTTAGGTCAACTAGCAAGATTTGACTTAAATCATTTGAAAAAAAGATTTGGAGTTATGGGAGAACAACTCTATTGGCATGCTTGGGGAGTTGATTTGAGTCCTGTAATTGGTAACTTCGTTAAACATGAACAAAAAGGTTTTGGACATGGTATTGCCCTACTTCGAGACTATACAAAAGATGAAGTGGCTGTTTGTATTTTAGACCTTTGTGAAGAGGTTTGTCGAAGAGCACGTACAGCTGGAAAAACCGGAAAAACAATTCACCTTGGAATTGCTTATTCCAAAGAAACTGGTGGTGGATTTTCCCGCTCAAGATCCATCACAATTCCCACAAACGTTACAATGGATATGTACCATATTTGTATGCAACTTTTCTATGAATTTTATGATGGACACAGTAATGTCCGACATGTTTATGTAACACTCGGTAACTTATATGATAAAGCTGAAACGCAATTAAATTTATTTGAGAACCAAGCAAAGAAAACAGATATCGGCTATGTAATGGATGCTATTCGCGACAAATATGGCACCACTGCTATCCTCCGTGCAAGTAGCTTTACAAATGCTGGTATCACATTAGATAGAAGTAAAAAAATTGGCGGACATTATGCTTAAATTAGGCGAAGCAGAACCAACCTGCTTCGCTAATTATTTTTCTAATAATGCTCCAATTGCCCCAGCATGACTACCTTTTTCAAGAAAAATCGGGGTATATGTCATAATGTTCTGAAATCGTTCGAAAACATTCTTCAAAGTGGGATTATTTGTTACTGTACCTCCAACAAAAACGATTGTTGGCACTTGCTTACTTGTAGCAACTTGGTTTGCTAATAATAAAATAGTTTCACCTATTAATTGCATAACACTAGCAAGGTGGTCATCACTTGAAGCTTCTTTATTCAAATGTGCTTTTCCGAGATTTGCAGCAGTCAAATCGCCATAAATCGGTGGCTCTTTCGGATAATAAATGTCACGTACTAATAAATCACTATTACGTGCATCACCACGAGCAGCCATAGAAGTTAAGTTTTGAAAATCATGTGTTTTTGATATAAGGTAACCTAATCCCATTAAAGTTCCTCCACCAATTCCACTACCTAATACCCGTTCATAAGCATTTTCAGTCACATGAAAAATAGAAGTACCTGTCCCAATATTAACTAAAATAAATTCATCATTGTTTAGTTTGTTATCTTTTAATAAATATTTTGTACCAGTAGTAACTGCTTGAAACTCATCGATATAATGAACCTTCTGATTAGTCACATTTTCTAACATACTTGCTTTACCACCAGTAACAAATAATTCCGTATCCATTGACAAAACGGACAACCAATTTCCAATCTCAGCCAAATGTTGATTAGAAAAAGTTTTTGTATGTAATCTTCCTTGTTCAAAATATGCAAGTTTCACTAATGATCCCCCTGCATCAATACCAATTTTGTTAACCAACGTACTCCCCCCTATTCATTAAACATATCTACAATTTACATGAATAGGACTAAAATGAAAAGCATGTATACTTCTCATCCATAATAAAAGGTTGGGATAAAAACATACCCCAACCTCAATTATTATTAACAACAATTAATACTGTACAGAAGCATTCACATTGATTAATCCATGCTCCACTAAGTAACCTACACCATTCATATAGACGGCTGTATTTTCTATTGCTGAACGAACTTGTGAATTGCTTCTACCTTGACCAGTAAGTAATGCGGCCTGACCAGCGACATAAGGAGCAGCCATTGATGTACCTGACATGTAAACATAACGATTTCCAGGGTACGTAGAGGCAATATCAACCCCTGGAGCCATTACATCTACCCATGTACCCCAGTTTGAAAAGTTCGCCTTACGATTATTTGAATCCACAGCACCCACTGCAATAACATTCGGATAAGAAGCAGGTTCAAATGTTGTACTTACACCATCATTCCCGGCAGCAGCAATGACAACAACACCACGGTTCCAGGCGTAATTAACAGCATTTTCTAATGTTTGTGTTGCACAATCACAACCTAATGAAAGATTAATCACTTCTGCACCAGCATCTGTAGCATAAATAATGCCATCAGCAATATTTGCTAAAGAGCCACTTCCATTTGCATCAAGTACACGAACTGCTAAAATTTTAGTGTTTGGAGCCATACCTGCAATACCTACTCCATTATTAGTTTCAGCCGCAGCAATACCTGCTACGTGTGTACCGTGACCATTCGCATCACTAGGATACCAATCATTTTGTACAAAATCATATCCACGAATCACTTTTCCATCTAAGTCTGGATGATTATAATCTACTCCAGTATCAAGAACCGCAATCTCTTGACTCGAACTTCCTCTTGCAATATTCCATGCTAAATCAGCATCTGTATTAAAAAGTCCATATTGGTAGCTAGGGCTAAAATACGTATCATTTGGAGTCCAAGTAGCATTTAAAATGTAATTTGGTTCAGCATATTCAACATTAGGATTATTCTCTAATGCTTTCACAACCGCATCCACATTTCCAACTTCTAGTACTAAAAAAGGAGACTTTACTGCATCCACATCAGCTTTTATTTTTGCATTCAGATTCGCTAAAAGATTATTTTGTTGGTTAAGAGAAACTTTATCCTTAAATTTAACAATAACTTCCCCTTTAACATAGTTTGCTTGTGATGCAGATACAGAACTACTGGAAACCTCCTCTAGATCCCCTTTCTCCGCAGCAATCCCAAGCATTGGAAAAAGTAAAACAAATGCTGCACTAAGAAAAGTAATTACCCATGTTTTCTTCTTCATTCAAACTCCTCCTCTCGAATATACAATCAATTATATTGCGAGAAAAGAAGTTTCAGCCTAAGCTCTTTATCCCAAAAAAGTTGGGAAAGTAAACTGAGTCTATAAATAAAGTAGTGCGACTTTCATCTTAAAATAAAAACAGGGGTTTAATTTAACTTTATGTAAAGATTTGTCTATACTTTAACTATAAATTTATGGTGGTGAACAATTTTACCGATGGAATACAATCAAAAACATCTACAGCTTATGAATACAAATGTTTATTGTGAATATGTTCTACATGAAGATAAACCAACTATCTTTCTTATTCACGGTTTCGTTGCTTCTATGTATACATTTAATCGTTTAAAACCTTTACTTGCCAAAGATTATTCAGTAATAGCCATTGATTTACCTGGATTTGGGAAAAGTGAAAAGTCCATATCTTTTACCTATTCATTTGAGAACTACGCAAATCTTGTTATTGAATGCTTGGATTATTTTAAAATTGACAAAGCATCAATTGCAGGTCATTCAATGGGTGGACAAATTGCATTGTATACTGCAAAAAATGCACCAGATAGAATAAATAAATTAGTGTTATTCTGTAGCTCAGGTTACTTGCCTCGAGCGAAGAATTATCTAATATATTCTTCTTATATTCCGTTCTTCCACTTAATAGCAAGAAGAAAAATAAATTCACAAAGTGTTGTAAGGAACTTAAGAAATGTTTTCTACGACCATTCATTAATTACAAGTGATCAGATAGAGGAATATGGAAAGCCACTTGAAGATAAAAACTTTGCTAAATCATTAGTGAGATTACTTCGCCATCGGGAAGGTGATTTGCGGAGCGAACAATTAAAGGAAATTCTAACTCCCACATTAATACTCTGGGGTGAAGAAGACAAAGTAGTCCCATTAATAATTGGGAAAAGATTAGCTAACGATCTTCCAAATGCCAAGCTCATTAGTTTTGAAAAGGCTGGACATTTAATAACGGAAGAGAAACCAAAAGAATTGTTTTCGTATATGAAAGACTTTATAAATAGTTGAGTTTTGTTATTTGTATCCATAAGAGCCCACGACATATAACTAAGTGAATCATATTCTAATAATAAGAATTTAGTGATATGGAGTGAGCTAACATGTCTTTTAGAAAAAAAATACCTAGCCGCTTCGATATTGATATGAGCCCACTACATGATTTTATGAAAAATATGGACTCCTTTTTCAATCAATCCTTTAAACAAATGAACGAACATTTTCATCTTAAACCGTTCTGGATTGATGTTACAGAAGATGAAACTCAATTTCTAATTAGGGCAGAGCTACCAGATTATAATAAAGAACAAATCTTTATTGAAGTGGTTGGTAACAGAATTCGAATAAGTATTGAAGATCACCGTATTATTAATCAGGAAGATTTAGAAAAAGGTTATAAACAAAACAAACAAAGCTTGACTAAGAAAGAGAGAATTGTCACGTTACCTTTTGAAATTCCTAAGAGAAAAATAAAAGCCTCCTTCAAAGATGGGCTACTTTCAATAACAGTACCTAAACCTAAGGTAGACTACCATTATATTGAAATTGAAAATTCCTAGATTAATTGGATTCGGCGTGCTGTTTAGTCGAATCCAATTTTATCTTATTGGAAGGAGCTGATGAAATTGGCAGTACTACCAACAAACAAATGGCTTGAAGTCGCATATGATTCACCAGAGAAGATATACAATAAATTAGCCAAATATTTCCACAATCAAAGCACAAGAAAAATTGCAGACATATTAATAAGTAATGGAATGTATCAAAAATCAGAAAAAAATGGAGATAAACTTGTAAAACTTCTTCTCGAGAAAAATGTGTGGGGAATTATAAAACAAGAAGAGAATTATTTAAAACAAAAATGGAATGGAATAAATATCCCAATTTTTATATTTCCTTCCAATCCTTATAATAGAAAAATCACGGAACAGTACAACGGTAGGAATGGGCTTGCATTTTATGACAAGATTTTTTTATTTGTTTCTGAAACAACAACAGAAGAAGAGCTGAAAGCCCTCTTTACCCATGAATATAACCATGCGTGTCGACTCAAACATCATGGTAAAAAAGAAGATGAGTACACATTATTGGATCTTGTTGTTTTAGAAGGTCTAGCAGAGAATGCAGTCCAAGAGAGATTTGGTAAAGAGCAGCTTGCACCATGGACTAAATATTATTCAGAAAAAGAACTTAAAAACATTTGGAATAAATTCATATATCCAAATAAGGATTTATCTAAGTTTGATCAAAAGACTTCAAAGTTACTGTATGGAAATAGCTTTATTCCAAATATGGCAGGTTATTCAACAGGTTATTATATAGTTCGACAATTTATTATTCAAACTAGACTAAAAAGTCATGAATTACTAACACTCCCAACTGAGAATTTCACAGATATTAATTTATAGGCGAACACACAGTTTTCAATAAATCTAGGTATCTATCCCAGTCAATCTATCCCTATCTTCATATAGTATTAACAAACACTAATACAAAGTGTTTTTGGCAAGGAGTTCTCTCCTTGGTAATCTTGACAATGTGCGTTAGGAGGGATGTAGAATGTCATTCGGATACGGCTGTGGTGGTTATGGCTACGGCGGAGGAGGATATAGCAATAGCTTTGCTTTAATTGTTGTGTTATTTATCCTTCTAATCATCGTAGGTGCTGCTTGGCTATAATTAGGAATTTACAAACAAAACTACGAATAAGACGGGGCAATTTCCCCGTCCTAGGTAGTTTACTTGTTTAAAAACAACTATATTTCTTCTAGTTTGATGGCCATGAGGTGGGTCTAATTATAATAAAGAAAGAGGCTAATAATTTTTAGCCTCTTTTCTTTTTTGTGTAAATTGTAAAAACAACCACTAAATGGTAGTAATACCAGTAATATTTTTTCAACTTACATAGATATCCATGAAATCGACAAATCTTCTTGAACATTTTGTGAAGAGTCTCGCAAATGATTGTAATAAATTTCACAGCGTAATAAGATATGATAGCGGCACTTTGTGAACAAAAACACATGTTTGTCCAAATATAAATAGAGATAAGAAAGGAGTTCAAACATGAAAGTTAAGTTAGGTTTAATTCTAATAATGATGTTTATTTCGTCCATATTAGCTGGCTGTGAGCCATTGCTAGTTTTAAATCCAAAAGGTCCACAAGCAGAAACAACTGCAAATGTAATATGGATTTCCATTTTTACGATGGCTGTAATTGTTATTGTTGTCATCACACTACTAATCATTATGGTTTATAAATATCGTGCTTCAAAACAGTCTGAGGATTATGAGCCTCCTCATATTGAAGGGAATCCACTAGTTGAAACAATTATCGTTGCTATCCCAGTGATAATTGTAATCTTTCTTTCTATTGTTTCTGTAAAATCTACCTATGAAGTAGAAAGCGTTCCTGAAGGTTATGAAAACGAGGATCCACTAGTTATTTATGCTTCCTCCTCTAACTGGAAATGGCACTTCAGTTATCCTGAACAAGATATCGAAACTGTAAACTATGTAATTATGCCAACAAATCGTCCAATAGAATTTCGCTTATATTCTTACGGACCTATTACAAGCTTTTGGATACCACAACTTGCTGGTCAAAAATATGCGATGGCAGATATGGTAACAAAAATTAACTTGGTTGCTGAAACTCCTGGTGATTATCCAGGTAGAAACGCAAACTTTAGTGGTGAAGGTTTTGCAAAGAACTCATTTGTTGCAACAGCTTTAACTCCAGAGGAATTTGATAAGTGGATTGATGAAATTCATTCTACTGCCGAACCATTAACAGAAGAGGAATTTGATCAATTACTTGAACCAGGACATCTTGGTCAATTGACATTTACTGGAACACACTTAGAATTTGCACCAGCTCCAGAAGGTGAACATGCTGGACATCATCATGGAACGTCTGAAGATGATAATGATAATGAAAATCATTCTAATTCATTAATAATTAAGTAAAACAAATTAACTATTTATCCTTGAAAGGAGTCATATATATGGAGTTTTTTGAACGATTTGCTATCCCCCATCCAAGCCCATTGATTTATGCATCAATGGTTGGAATAGGACTTACTGTAATTGCAATCGTTATTGGGTTAACCTATTTTAAAAAATGGGGTTACTTATGGCGTGAATGGTTAACTACTGTCGATCATAAAAGAATCGGCTTAATGTATATAATTTCCGCAATCTTAATGCTTTTCCGCGGTGGCGTTGATGGCATTATGATGCGATTACAAACAGCAGTACCCGACAATACATTTTTAGATGCACAGCATTATAATGAGGTATTTACAACTCACGGAATAGTCATGATTATCTTCATGGCGATGGCTTTTATTATCGGGATGATGAACTTTGTCGTTCCATTACAAATCGGAGCACGCGATGTTGCATTTCCACGACTTAATGCTATAAGCTTCTGGCTTTATTTTGCAGGTGCAATGTTATTTAATATTTCATTTGTAATCGGTGGATCTCCTGATGCAGGTTGGACCAACTACTTCCCTCTTGCAGGAACAGATTTTAGTCAATCGGTTGGTGTGAACTATTATATGTGGGCACTCCAAATATCTGGTCTTGGAACATTAATGACTGGAATTAACTTTATTGTAACGATTTTAAAAATGCGTGCACCAGGTATGACCTTAATGAAAATGCCAATGTTTACTTGGTCTGCACTAATTACAAACGTAATTATTGTATTTGCTTTTCCTGTCTTAACTATCGCACTATTAATGGGGACATTTGACCGCCAATTCGGAACACATTTCTTCGCTTCGACAAACGGTGGAATGGATATGCTTTGGGCAAACCTATTCTGGGTTTGGGGACATCCAGAAGTATATATATTAATTCTCCCTGCATTCGGTGTTTATAGTGAAGTAATTGCTACTTTCTCCAGCCGTAATCTATATGGTTATAAATCAATGGTCGGTTCTATGGTTCTAATTTCATTTATGTCATTCTTAGTATGGGTACACCACTTCTTTACAATGGGACACGGCCCACTAGTAAATGGAATTTTCTCTGTTACTACAATGGCAATAGCTGTACCAACTGGGATAAAAATATTCAACTGGTTACTCACGATGTGGAAAGGAAAAATTCGATTTACCGTACCAATGCTTTATTCAATCGGATTTATTCCGTTATTTACTATAGGTGGGGTAACTGGGGTAATGCTTGCTATCGCAAGTGCAGACTATCAGTATCACAATACAATGTTCCTTGTGGCACATTTCCATAATGTAATTATCCCTGGTGTCGTATTTGCTATGCTTGCAGGATTGACATACTGGTGGCCGAAAATGTTTGGCTTTATGCTTAATGAACGTATCGGTAAATGGGGATTCTGGTTCTTATCCATTGGATTCTGTTTAGCATTCTTCCCAATGTATATTACTGGACTAGATGGGCAAGCACGTCGTATGTTTACGTACTCTGCAGAAACTGGATTCGGTCCATTAAATATGGTTTCATTTATCGGTGCAGCATTAATGGCAATAGCCTTTATTCTAATTGTGTATAACGTATATTATAGTTTCCGTTATGCTCCTAGAAATGTAGGTCAAGATCCATGGGATGCTCGTTCATTAGAGTGGGCTACTCATAATCCTGTTCCAGAATACAACTTTGCTGTAACACCAGAAGTAAATTCATCACAAGCATTCTGGGATTCTAAGAAAAATAATCATCAATTATTTAAAGAAAAACGTAGTAAGATTCATATGCCTAATAATAGTGGTGTTCCAGTCATTATGGCCGGATTCTTCTTTGTATTTGGCTTCAGCTTTGTCTTTAGCATATGGATTGGTGTAATTATTGCAGCACTAGGTATTTTCGCTTGTATGGCATATCGAACATTCGAAAATGACCATGGTCGTTATATATCCTTAAAGGAAATAGAAGAAACTGAGAAAAAATATGGAGGTGCTAAGTAATGAAACTAGATAAAACTGGACCTCTTGAATATAGCACACAACAAAATCAAATGAATATCCTAGGTTTTTGGATATTCTTAGGTGCAGAAATCATGCTTTTCGGAACATTATTTGCTTCCTATTTCACTCTGGAAAATGGTGTTGGAAATGGTCCCACCGGAGCTGAGATATTTGAAATAGCACCGGTAATTTGGGAAACTATTATTCTCTTAACTAGTAGTTTCACCATTGGGTTAGCAGTTCATGCAATGCGAATCAACCGTAAGAATGCTACCCTTACTTTCCTTGCAATCACATTAGTATTAGGTCTTGCCTTTTTAGGTATAGAAATATATGAATTTACTCATTACTATCATGTTGGAGCAACCTTACAAACAAGTGCATTTACAGCAATTTTATTAACTACACTTGGAACCCATGGTGCCCACGTTACATTTGGTTTATTCTGGGGAGCATTTATCTTCCTTCAAATTAAGAAGCGTGGATTTACACCAGAAACAACTAATAAATCCTTTATCTTTTCTCTTTACTGGCACTTTCTAGATGTTGTTTGGATCTTTATCTTTAGCTTCATCTACTTGAAAGGACTGATGTAATGATGAAAGAATTATTTCCAATAAAACAAGTAATGGGATTTGTATTTTCACTAGTTCTTACTGCGGTTGCATTAGCAGTATACTTTCTTGATATGTCGTTTCAATTAGGAATGACGATTCTTTTAGTAACAGCTTTTATTCAAGCAGCACTACAACTTGTCTTTTTTATGCATGCTGGTGAATCAAACGATAAAAATGCAATTTATACTAATGTCTATTATGCTATAGCCATCGCATTAGTAACTGTCTTTGGTACGTTGCTAACGTTAATTTGGGGTTATATGTAATATAAAAGACGAAGCTGATTAATCCAGCTTCGTCTTTTTTTTCTCAATCAATTCGTCTATTTTTATCAACTATCTCTTCCGTTGCAACTAAGAATATCCCCATAATAAAAATGAATACTCCCCCAATGATTACACCAATGCCAATCCCTGTGATTACACTATATTCCATACTAAAATACCCGTATAAAAAGAATATTGTCCCAATTAAGATTAACATACTGCAAAGAATACTCACTGCCCTGATCAACTTTACAGAATAAGGCATAATATCCCCTCCTTTGTTATTTATATTATTCTATTCGTTCACAAATTTGTCAAACTTTCCGCATTACTAATCATATTTCTTTAACTTTATAAATAGTATTTTAATTTAAGTTTTTCAGAAAATGTTTGTATTTTGTGAAACCTACGATACAATAGATACGTAGAATAGGTAATCGGAATTATTAAGTCTTTAGATAGGATGATGCTTATGACAATTTTTGGGATTGATATTCAGACAATTTATTTAACAACACTTATAATCTCTGGATGTCTTATCGTGCTTTACCTATTTTTCGGAGATGTATTAGATGCAGTTGGTGAGGGTGTTCCATTTCTAAATCCAACACTAATATTAGCTTTTATTGTATTCTTATCATCATCTGGCTACGTATTAGAATTGGTAACTCCACTTTCTAGTCTATTCATTCTTCTAATTTCAATTGGATTTGCCCTAGTAATGGATGTTTTATTAAATTTCTTTATATTAATTCCATTATCTTCAGCAGAGGAGTCATTAGCCTTTACCGAAGAATCTCTAAAGGGAAGAGTTGGAAAGATAATTATTTCTATCCCTAAAGATGGATTCGGTGAGATTGTTATTGACGGGAAAAGCGGAATGATTTCAAGACCTGCAAAAAGTTATGAGAACGTATCCATCTCTGAAGGAACAGAAGTATTAGTCTTAGAAATTATTGACGGTGTAATGTATGTCATCCCATATGATTTAGATTCCGAGATGTCATATTCTTAGTAATGTAACAATAAGGTATTAATTAAATTATTTAAGGGGGAAATTAAATGGATTTTGGTGGATTATTTGGTGGATTTACGATACTTATAGCTGTTGCCGTATTTCTCGTTATTACACTAATTGCAGTATTTGTTAAAAAGTATCGTACAGCAGGACCTGATGAAGCACTAATTGTTACAGGTAGCTATTTAGGTAATGGAAAAACCGTACATACGGATGAATCAGGAAATAAAATTAAAATTATTCGTGGTGGGGGTACATTTATACTGCCTGTATTCCAACAAGCTGAGCCATTAAGCTTACTATCTAGTAAACTTGATGTAACAACTCCAGAGGTTTATACAGAACAAGGTGTACCTGTTATGGCTGATGGAACCGCAATTATTAAAATTGGTGGTACAGTTAATGAAATTGCAACTGCTGCTGAACAATTTTTAGGAAAGTCTAAAGCTGATCGAGAAAATGAAGCGAAAGAAGTTCTTGAAGGACATTTACGTTCTATTCTTGGTTCCATGACTGTTGAAGAGATATACAAGAACCGCGACAAGTTCTCCCAAGAAGTACAACGAGTTGCTTCCCAAGACTTAGCTAAAATGGGGCTAAACATTGTATCATTTACTATTAAAGATGTTCGAGATAAGAATGGTTATCTTGATTCATTAGGTAAACCACGTATTGCTCAAGTTAAGCGTGATGCTGATATTGCAACTGCAGAAGCAGATAAAGAAACACGCATTAAGCAAGCAGAGGCTGCCAAAGAAGCAAAGAAAGCAGAGCTTGAGCGTGCAACCGAAATTGCTGAAGCAGAAAAGGAAAATCAACTAAAGACAGCAGAGTATCGCCGTGAACAAGATATCGCAAAAGCTCGTGCAGACCAAGCATATGACCTTGAGACAGCCCGAGCACAACAGGAAGTTACAGAACAAGAAATGCAAATTAAGATTATTGAACGTCAAAAGCAAATTGAACTAGAAGAAAAAGAAATCTTGCGTCGTGAAAAGCAATACGACTCGGAAGTTAAGAAGAAAGCTGATGCTGACCGTTATGCTGTCGAGCAAGCAGCTATAGCAGAAAAAGCAAAACAAATTGCAGCTGCTGATGCTAATCAGTACCGTATTGAATCGGAAGCCAAGGCACAAGCCGAAAAAATCAGAGTTGATGGTCTTGCTAAGGCAGAAGCAGAACGAGCACAAGGGGAATCAGAAGCAGAAATTATTCGTCTTAAAGGTCTTGCTGAGGCCGAGGCAAAACGTAAGATTGCTGAAGCATTTGAACAATACGGTCAAGCAGCGATCCTTGATATGGTTATTCGCATGATTCCTGAATACGCTCGAGAAGTCGCTAGTCCATTAAGTAATATTGATAAGATTACTGTAGTTGATACTGGAGGTAATGGCAAGGATGGTGGCGGTGCCAATAAGGTAACTGGCTATGCCACAGATTTAATGGCATCTTTACAAGAAACACTAAAAGCATCTTCTGGTATTGACGTAAAAGAATTACTTGAAGGATTAGTTGGTACAAATAAATTAACAAGTTCTGATCGAGATGGCTTATCTTTTGAACTGAAAGGTTCTGAAGAAGTATCTGAGAAAACTGAAGAAAAAGTATCTAAATAATTATTTATAGTTAGGAAGCAAGTTGAATTTCAACTTGCTTCTTTTCTTATCTTGTTTGTTAGAATTATTATTTGAGTTTATGCTTTTGCTTTAGTTTTTGTACCTTTAGATTTGGATTATGTGTCCGATCTTCTTTGCTTTCTACCCTTGGTTTTGGATTATGTGCCCGTTCTTCTTTGCTTTCTACCCTTGGTTTTGGATTATGTGCCCGTTCTTCTGTGCTATCTCCCCTTGGTTTTGAACTATGTGCCCGTTCTTCTTTGCTTTCTGCCCTTGGTTTTGAACTATGTGCCCTTTTTTCTGTGCTTTCTACCCTTGGTTTTGAGCTATGTGCCCTTTTTTCTGTGCTTTCTACCCTTGGTTTTGAACTATGTGCCCTTTTTTCTGTGCTTTCTACCCTTGGTTTTGAGCTATGTGCCCTTTTTTCTGTGCTTTCTACCCTTGGTTTTGAACTATGTGCCGGTTCTTCTGTGCTATCTCCCCTTGGTTTTGGATTATGTGCCCGTTCTTCTGTGCTATCTCCCCTTGGTTTTGAACTATGTGCCCGTTCTTCTTTGCTTTCTGCCCTTGGTTTTGATTTATGTGCCCTTTCTTCTTTGCTATCTCCCCTTCTATTTATCTATGATCCCTCTTTTGAAGATTATCTTCCTAAAAATTAAAATTATAAATCTGGCCATATCATAAAGTTAATCATCACTTTATATCCTTTATCTAATCAATAAGATATCAAGGTTTTGCTTATTCCATCTGTTATCGACAAAAAAAGCCAAGAAACGATTTAATCGTCTCTTGGCTTTTTTTGTTTTGCCTGGCAACGTCCTACTCTCACAAGGGCAATGCCCTAACTACCATCGGCGCTGAGAAGCTTAACTTCTGTGTTCGGTATGGAAACAGGTGTGACCTTCTCGCCTTCATCACCAGACATAATATAAATTAATCACAAGATATATTATATTCATTCGTTTATAAAAACTCAAGAATATTATACCCTGAAAACTAAATAAGAGTAAACAAACGACAATCAAATAAGTTAGTTAAGTCCTCGATCTATTAGTATCCGTCAGCTCCACGTGTCACCACGCTTCCACCTCGGACCTATCAACCTCATAGTCTCTAA
>NZ_BMEY01000020.1 GCF_014637405.1 Ornithinibacillus halotolerans | reverse complement strand
TCTCGTTGTCTATTTTTATTTCTTTATTCAAAAAAAAGCTCCTCTCGGTTTCATTCCCGAAAGAAGCATATACAAAAATTGGTCATTTTTCCATTAAAGTTGCTTAACTTGATGGCTATGGGGTCTGACCCCAGTTTATTAAAAAGTGGTACAACAAACCTGTCCCCCTGTCCCTCTTCTACCGTTTATGTTACACTAGAATAGTTTCAGTTACTTTTTCAAACTATATTCTATTAGAATACTCGTGTACCTTGTACATATTGGGTCTGTATTATAATGAGTATCAAGCTATTAATCTACTAATTTACCCATGGATTTCCATTTGAAGGGCTATTTGCTCCACTTACAGTATTAGGGAATTTTGTTCCCGTTTCCCCTTGATTAATCACAAAATCAATCTTGTTAAACAAGAGAGAAGATGTCTCTGGCAATTGATTGTTTACAGCGCTTCGAAATATGGAGAGTATTGTCTATTGCCTCACCATACATAGAAGAAAGGAATCGTTTTGTTTATGAGTAAGGTATCAAAAGTGTTTTGGATTTCACTAGGAATTGTTCTTGTTTTAGTCGTGTTTGGTGTTGTATCGCCAACTAGTTTTGAAAGAATAACAGGTAATATACAAGCTTTTATTACAACATCATTTGGCTGGTATTACCTTATTTTAGTAACAATCATCGTCCTATTTTGTGTATTTCTTATCTTTAGTCCTGTTGGGGCAATTAAACTTGGAAAAACAGATGATAAACCAGCATTTTCAAAAGTTTCTTGGTTTGCTATGTTATTTAGTGCAGGGATGGGGATTGGACTTGTTTTCTGGGGTGCTGCTGAGCCACTTTCCCACTTCGTCGATCCACCACTTGCAGAAGGTGGAACTAATACAGCTAATAAAGAGGCCATGAGGTATGTATTCTTTCACTGGGGAATTCATGCTTGGGCAATATATGCCGTTGTGGCTCTAGCCTTAGCCTATTTTAAATTTCGTAAAGAAGAACCAGGTCTAATATCTGCCACATTAAAACCTGTACTAGGAAAAAGGATGATGGAGGGACCGGTTGGAACGATTGTTGATGTACTAGCAGTCATAGCAACGATTGTTGGGGTTGCGACCACTTTGGGGTTCGGAGCAGCACAGATTAATGGTGGGTTATCTTATTTATTAGGGATACCAAATAACTTTCTTGTGCAATTAATCATTATTTTGATTGTTACCGTACTATTTATCTTATCGGCAATGACTGGTTTAGGTAAGGGGATTAAATATTTAAGTAATACGAATATGGTTCTGGCGTTGGGTTTATTTTTATTATTGTTTTTTGTAGGGCCTACGATATTAACATTGGATATGTTTACAGATACAATCGGTGGCTATATTCAAAACATAGCCCAAATGAGTTTCCGAATTGCACCGCTCAATGGAGAGCACCGTAGTTGGATCAATGAGTGGACGATATTTTATTGGGCCTGGTGGATAGCTTGGTCACCTTTCGTAGGTATCTTTATTGCACGTGTGTCGAAGGGGAGGACCATTCGCGAATTCCTAATTGGTGTTCTATTGCTACCATCAATTGTAAGCTTCTTGTGGTTTGCAGTGTTTGGTACCTCAGCAATTGAAATACAGAACGGGGGACTTGTGGATTTAACACAATTTGCTACGGAAGAAGTTTTATTTGCCATTTTTAATGAATTTCCATTGTCCATGCTCCTTTCGATAGTGGCGATAGCACTTGTTTGCGTGTTTTTCATTACATCGGCAGACTCCGCAACATTTGTCCTTGGGATGCAAACCACGTATGGTTCACTAACGCCACCAAATTCAGTTAAATTAACTTGGGGAATAGCCCAATCTGCTGTAGCGGTCATCCTTTTATATAGTGGTGGGTTACAAGCACTTCAAAATGCATTAATCGGAGCGGCGTTTCCATTTTCAATTATTATTGTGATTATGATGATTTCGCTTTACCGGGCGTTAACCAAAGAGAAAAAAGAACTTGGATTATATATCAAACCAAAGCCACAGGATAAAAAGTAATTATGGGGTGACTTTAAAACGTATTAGTTTAGAGGGGTCAGAACCCAACCTAAATGAATGGGAGGATTCTCCTGCTTCACTTATGATAGTGTAGCGTAGAGAATCCTCCCGTTTTATCCTAGGTTAATGATTAATTTGTGGTTCAGGAGACAGCTTTTTTCTTTCTGATTTGTCTACTACTGCAGCTCCTACGATATCTCCCATTACATTCGATGCAGTACCTCCCATACCAATGATCGCGTCAACACCCGCAATCAGTACGACAATTTCCAATGGTAAGCCGAACATAGTGAGAACAAGTGATAACGTCACTAAACCGGCTGCTGGTACCCCTGCAGTTCCAATCGACAATAATGTACCGATTAGGACAATGATAATAAGGTCTGATAAGGAAAGCTGTAGATTGGTAATGTTAGCTGCGAACACAATGGAAATACCCATTCGTAGCGCTCCTCCATCAGAGTTGAAGACAGCTCCAAGTGGTAATGCAAAGTTGGCCGTTTTTTCTGAGATGCCGGCTTTCTTAGCAGCGTTAATGGCAATAGGAAGAGATGCAATGCTACTTGATGTAAAGAATGCGGTTGTATAGGCTTCTCTTGTCTGTTTAAGGAAATATCGTACGGACATACCGGAAAGTTTAATAAATCCGGTATATACAATAACCCAAAGGATGAGTAAACCTAAGTAAAACACAGCAATAAATACAAAAAGTGATCGTAACGTTTCCCAGCCCTGATTACCGATTGCAACGGCACTGATTGCAAATACACCAATAGGAGTATAGGCGAGTACCCCTTTTAAAACTTTGTAGAACATTTCATTAATAGCAGAAACTACTTTTTCCAGTAAATGACCGTATTCCTCTAGCTTCTTGTCAGAAGAAAACTTCATACTCGAAATCGCAATACCAATAATGATGGCAAGAAACAATATGGCCATGACATCACCAGATGAAAAGGCTTGAAAGATATTATCCGGGACTATTCTTAATAGAATATCCGAGAAGTGTGGTGTGGCCGGCTTTTCAACATGTGTGTTAGGTAAGGTTAAGTGGGCACCTGGATTGAAAGCCATTGCCAACCCTAGACCGACGAGAACGGCAGCCGATGTTGTGATCGTATAGTATAAAATTAATTTCCAACCTATCTGGCCGAGTTGCATCATGTTCATTTGATTCACTGCTAGCACGACCGTTAAAAAGATAACAGGTATCGCTATTAAACTTAATAGATGAATGAGTAATGTTCCAAGTGGTTGTAAAACTTCCGTATCTGTACGGAAAACAACCCCAGCAATTATTCCAAGCAAAAAGCCGGCAGTCATTTTCACGACAAACGGGAGATCGCGGTATTTCTTTATCATATTATTCATGTGTTTACCTACACCTTTGCTAATTAACTTTTGTACAACTAGTTCGATTATAACATGTTTTATCCATTTGTAAGGTGCCTGTCACTTCTCGAAGTTTGTCAAAAAGCATTTGTTTTGGAATGCTACCAGTACGGTGATATTTGACCGAAAGGAACAGATGTTCTATAATGGGTGTAACAATATACGAGTTGGTGATGACCTTGAGATCAACTGATATCCTTAAAGCTATCCAAAAACTAAATCCAGCAGAGAAACATCGATTACGAGAATATTTAATTGATGCACTGACTGCATCCTCTTCAACGGGAACTGTTCTTCAAGAGATATCTGAGCGTAAAAATAAGAATGGTTATCATTGTCCAGATTGTGAGTCAGAGCATATCGTCCGTTTTGGAAAATATACGACTGTCGTTGACGGAGAAGAAGTGAAAAAGCAACGCTATCGCTGTAAGGCGTGTAAAAAGACATTTACTGACCTTACAAATACAGCCCTATATCGAACTCGTCGTCTCCACCAATGGATAAAATTTATCGAGTGTATGATAGAGGGCTATTCTTTGCGAAAATCTGCTGAATTAGTTGGTGATGTTACTCACGTCACTTTGTTCTACTGGAGACAAAATCTTAGCATCATTAAAGCAGATAGAAATCCCAAACTTCGAAGGTATCGTTGAATTTCCTATACTCTGAAAAAGGGCAAATAAAGATTAAAGATAGAAAATCACGTAAGCGTGGTGGTTCTGCGAAGAAACGTGGTATCAGCAACGAACAAGTATGTGTATTAGTTGCAAGGGACCGTGACAAGATGACTGTTTTGCAAGTATTAGGAATGGGAAGATTAACAAAAGAGCAATTGGATAAAGCTATCGGTCATAAACTATCAAGTGAGAATATATTATGTACCGATTCTTGGCGTGCCTTTAAGACCTATGCTGCCGAAAAGGGTATGGATATTTATCAATTCAAATCAGATGGAAAGGTTCGAACAAAAGGTCTATACCACATTCAGAACGTTAACAATTACCATCGTAGACTTAAGGCATGGATTCAACGATTTAACGGTGTTGCCACTAAGTATCTGAATAATCCTTCTATATTTAGTTATATATTGGATTGGTGATATAAATTCAAATGAAAAGATAGTCATTGGAATCATTTTCATACTCATTGTTTTAATAGATTTCACATACAATTATGTGAAATGGAAGAAGATTGAAAAGAAAGTATAACCTATTGTGAACAAATGTACTTAATGTAAAGGGTATTATATCAACATTCACCTTTAACAGAGCCTAACTTAAAAAGAGCTAAGATGGAAAATAGATTAGAGTCTAGATTGAAACACTATGGCAAATATAAATTATTAATCATAGATGAAATAGGTTACTTACCAATTGACAGAGAAGATGCGAAACTATTCTTCCAATTAATTGATTTGAGATATGAAAAGAAAAGTACAATTTTAACAACGAATATTACCTTTAAAGAATGGGATGGGATTTTTCAAGATACTAAATTAGCAAACGCCATATTAGATCGAGTATTACACCATGCAGAAGTTGTAAATATCGTTGGTCCTTCATATAGAATTAAGGATCATTTAAAGCAAGATGATGAGTAAATTTGTACATTCTTAAACAATCAAAAATGTACAAGCTTATCTTGACATTTATAACTACTTAAGAAATATAGAAATTAACGTATTTTTCCTCAAAAAACCTCACTTAGATACACTGCGGTGAACCGTATCATAAGCAAATGAGGTTTTTTAAAATAGTTACTAATAGACGGGCGACCAACCACATCAGTTAGATTTAGCAATAAACCTATGGAGTGTTTTTTTGGAAAAGTCTAACAAGTAATTCACTATGAGGTCAAGTTCAGGATAAAGAGGACCAATTCTCTAATAAGAATGGTCCTAGGATATAATTAGCTATTATTAATAAAGTGTAAGAGTCACTTTCACTATAATCATGGAATAGTTGATTAAGTCGATCAGTACTTGAAATATTTTTAACAGATTCTCTGACAGCTGACTTTGATAAATCTAACCGCACATATTTATTTCGATGGCGTCCGGAATGACATTAGTACCTCTGAGCGAGGTGAATCCCACCGAGTACTTAGGTACATCAACCATCTCAACATAATTGGAAATAACTTGTTTTTACTTTGTATAAAGTTGCACCGAAATTCACCTTTCCTTTTTTGTTCCGCATTTCTCTTTTTTAGACTTGCTTTATACCATTCATCATGTTAGGCTAACAATTGACCGTTATAGTATTATAGTCATTATGAGGAGAATTTGTTAATGATTCAGGATAAAAAGTTGAACATTATTAATGCCGCGATGAAATCTTTTAGCCATTTTGGTTACAAGGCAACGACGATGGACCAAATAGCAAAGATAGCACAAGTAGGAAAAGGAACAATTTATACGTATTTTTCTTCCAAAGAGGATGTACTAAATGAAATTATTAAATTATATGTTAATGAGATGAGACAAGTCGCCAGAGGTGCGATTATACAGGAAGATTCGTTTGTTAAAAATTTCAACGCAGCCTTGCATGCGATAACTAAATTCCAGGAAGAGCATGAGTTAATGATTAAGCTTTCCCAAGAAGTAAAGGATATGGGGACCCCTGAAGTAATTGAAGTGCTGCAAGAGGTCGAAGATGAAATCTGTGAATTTATCGAAATGAAAATCACAGCAGCAATTCAGCGGGGAGAACTGCAAAAGTGTGATCCTAAAATGACAGCATTTCTAATGTTTAAAATGTATATAAACCTGGTGAATGATTGGAAAGAACGGCATCAAGCACTGGATCAAGATGAAATTACAGGTTTCATTAAGATGTATTTTATAGAGGGAATAGGTAATAAAAAATAAATCATCTATATACTAGTTCATACACAAATAAGTTAAACGCATATTTAGTTAGGAGTAGCGTGTTGCTAAATGAAGTTTAACTTAAGTTTTTATTTTAAGTTGACCAAAAAACTATTCTAGTCAATAGTTGCTTTATAAAATTGGAGGAAGTTATGAAAAACGTTTGGAATATCTTTAAGCAAGATCTAAGGAATATAAAGCGAGTTCCTTTTATCGGTCTTCTGCTAATCGCACTCACTATTTTACCTGCATTATATGCATGGTTTAATCTAGGTTCTACATGGGATCCTTATGCAAATACAAAGAGTATACAAATTGCTGTTGTAAATGAAGATGTAGGGGTAGAAATAGAAGGGGAACTAATAAATATAGGGGAGGAAATTGTTGAAAACCTCAAAGATAATGACGATTTTGGTTGGCAATTTCTTTCCAAACAAGAAGCAGAGGATGAAGTAGAGTTTGGAAATATATATGCTGCCATTTATATCGAGGAAGCTTTTTCGCAGGACTTGGTCCAGATTCTAGATGGAGAACCGAAGCAGGCGGAAGTATTGTATCAAGTGAATGAGAAAATCAATGCAATTGCTCCTAAAATGACATCAGCTGGAGCTTCAGCAATCGTTACGGGAATGAATAATCAGTTCATCGAAGAAACATCAAAAGCCCTTTTTGAACAGTTTGACAAGCTCGGCGTTCGAATGGAAGAAGGACTTCCGACCATGCGGAGACTAAAGCATGTCATCGGTGAGCTTGAGGAGCGTTTCCCAGAGATTAATCAATTCGCGGAACGCTTAATTGGTGTCGAGGAAGACTGGGATGAGATTGATGATAGTGTTGAACAATTTTTAGCAATAGGGGGTTATTTTCCTGAAATTCATCAGGGTGCCAATTTAATCTATGACTTGGAGAAGAAATTTCCAGAAATTAATCAGTTAGGTGCGAAGATGATTAAGCTAGAGGAATCCATTCCAGAAATGGAAGTAGCTATTAAAGATATAAGCGCGATTGGCAATCGTTTTTTTGAAGTGGCGGAGCAGTTGGAAGAAGCCTACGAGAAAACGAAAAGAGCGGAAGAGATTATTGGCCGTATGCAGGAAGCAATTCCAGCATTAGTTGAAAAAAAGGAAACAGCAGAAGAATATATTGAGGCGTTACAAACATTTATTGATGAAGCTTCTGAGTCTGCAGTTACAATAGATGAAATCATTAAACAACAACTTCAATTTATAAATAAAACAGCTCAGATGACCAATCAAGTTCTTGCTATGCTAGAAAATGAGGAATCGCTAGATGAAGTAACTGAAACCATCACAAAAATAAACGAGCAATTAATCAATCAGCTCAATGTAATCGACCAAACAATCGAATTATATAATTTGTTAGATAAGGACAAGCAAAATGAAGATGTCCAAGCAACGCTGCGTGAATTGGTGAGTCTGAGAGAGGACTTATCCGCTTTACAAGAAGTTCTGGTTTCACTAGAAAATGAGCTGGAACAAGGAAGTATCGACTCAAATCAATTCAACAGCGTTCGTGAAAGAACCCAAAGAGTCGAGCAAGCATCTGAACACTTGGCTCACTCTATAAATTGGGAATCGGGAAAGACGCTTACTGCAGCCTTTACAGATTTAATTGAGCGGTATGGGCAGTCGAACAATAGATTAATGGATGCTTACTCCGATTTAGATTCACTTAGTGACATACTGACCCACGCTGATCAGATAATAAATACGGGTGGAGAAACAATAGAGAAGCTACTCAATGACTTACCTGATGTGGAAGCGAAAGTAAAAGGTCTCATTGAAAAAACAGAAGCCGAGCTTCCAAAAGCAATTACGGTTATCGAAACCTTAGCGGCATTTGTTGATGAAAAACTACCGCAAATTGAGGACAGAGTGCATGCAGTAGCTAACATGATGCGCAAGGAACTTCCTTTAATCGAAGAAAGATACCATCATGTAGCTACGATTTTAGAAGAAGAAGTTCCTAAGGTGAAAGATTCATTAAGTGAATTGAATCATTTCAGTCGCGAGTATTTGCCTGAGTTTGAAGAGGTTATTCATCAGACGGTAAATCACTTTAGTGAGATTGAGGAAGAGGATAAAATCAATGATTTAATCAATATTTTACGAAATGATTTAGATGAGGAAAGTGACTTCTTTGCAAGTCCAATTCATCTAAAAGAAGAGCGGTTATTTGAAATTCCGAATTATGGCTCAGCAAATGCGCCATTTTATACAGTACTAAGTATTTGGGTAGGGGCACTGTTGTTATCCAATTCCATTACAACCAATGTCCATCCCATTGATATGCGAAAAGATTACACTATTCGCCATGTGTATTTTGGTAAACTTATTTTATTTTTAATCGTCGGTGTTCTACAAGGACTTGTTGTTAGTATTGGAAATCTACAACTGCTTGGCATTTACGCAAAACATCCTGTTCTATTCGTCGTATTTTCTATTTTTATTTCCGTTGTATTGATGACAATCATTTATACGCTAGTATCCATCCTAGGGAATATCGGTAAGGGACTTGCAATTATTTTACTTGTGCTTCAGTTATCAAGCAGTGGCGCTACATTCCCAATTGATGTCGCACCACCGTTTTTTCAATCTATTCACGCATTTATGCCATTTACCTATGCGATTAACCTATTGAGAGAAGCAGTAGGAGGAATGATTCCAATCCTCGTTCTAAAGGATATGACTATTCTACTCTTATTCATGCTTCTAGCGTTCTTTGTTGGAATCGTATTAAAACCACTGCTCGCCACTCGAATGCAAAAAACATTTGAGAAATCGAAAGAAAGCAGGATGGTGGATTAAGTAGGAAATATGGGGACGGTTCGAGACCACTGAAAGAGTCGGTCTGAAAATTGGATAAATTGAATAAACAAAAAGAAATACCCCTTACTTTTTGGTATAATGGAGTTATCGAGACAACATTAACCGCAAAGAAAGGGGGTATTTCCATGCTTAAAGAAAAAGATAATCAGTTAAGCATCTACTCTATATTATACAATAAAATTCCTATAGTTGTTCTTGCAGATGATAAATTGCGGATGGGAAATGATGCTTCTAAATAAATTGCAAAATGAGTCGGATTGAATGGAGGAATTAATTCTATTATAGAGCATAATGAGATTTTGATTTGATGAATATTAACTGGAGTTCTACGCACAGACATAAATAAAGTCTAAGAATATTTTTTGAAAAGGGTCGCTCCTCACTACCTGCGTTATAGATAGAGAATGACTCTTTTTTATAGAATCAGTCCAATTGTTTCCGTTAGAATTTTCTGTTATAAACTTTTTAGATAAGATCCTCAGTAAGTCATCACATTCAAAAAGGATGTGTTCAAATGCCTCTTACAATGCAAACCTCGCCGTCCAACGTAATGGAAACGCCCAGCGATTACAAGAAGAAATCAGAGTTCCCAAGTAAAGTAAATCAGCATCACGATAATCTTTTTAAAGAAACCTTTGGTGATCTGGAAGTCACCAGAGATTTCTTTAAAAACTATTTACCCGAGGAAATTTTGGGTCTAATTGATGTAGAGACGATAGAAACTCGCAAAGACAGTTTTATCGAAGAAGAATTAATAGATGTTTATGAAGATTTGTTATTTAGTGCGAAACTGAATGATGAGGATTGCTACTTAAATATTCATTTAATTTCGGAAATCCCTTACCTTATATCGGTCATATGGTATGTCAACACTAAATTAAACATTATTTTTAAGGAATATTGGATAGGTTACACTTAGTTGGACAGATTCGTAAGGTCATATACACTTGAATGATAAAAAGTCAGGAGAGAATTAATTATGGCCAAAAGAGAAAGAAGAACATTCACCAAAGAATTTAAAGAACAAATCGTCCAACTACACCTTTCTGGTAAGCCTAGAAGTGAAATTATCAAAGAATACGAGCTGACGCCATCTGCCTATGATAAATGGGTTCGACAGCATAAATCAAGTGGATCATTTGAAGAGAAAGACAATAGAACCCAGGAACAAGAAGAGTTAATTAGACTCCGTAAAGAAAATCAAAGACTGATGATGGAGAATGATATTCTAAAGCAAGCAGCGCTGATAATGGGACGAAAGTAGATGTGATCCGAAATAACCGTCACAAATACTCGATATCAGTAATGTGTGCCGACCTACAACTACCTAGAAGCACCTATTATTATGAGGCGAAAATTTGTGATAATAAAAAAGAAGAATTAACCGTTTTAATCGTTAAAATCTTTTAAAGATAGTCGAATCATTTATGGTCAAAGGAAAATTAAAAGGAGCTACAAAAGCAAGGATGGACTGTGTCACGCCGCCGTATTGGGCGAATAATGAAAGAACAAGGACTTGTCTCCAAGTACACGGTAGCTCAATTTAAACATAGAAAAACAACAGTAAATGAGTCTGAAGTTGATAAAGATGTTTTTGTTTCAGTAGGTGAAGTACGACAGTATAACGATTTGGTTACCACATGTTGTACGCCCTATTGAATAGTTATTTTGATCGATAATATATTCATTGTAAATAGGTGATTTTAGGCATATAATACTGTTTACAACAGGAAATTCTAGTAGGAGTAGTTTTATGAGACCAACAAAATTAACTATTTATATTATAATTATCTTTGGTATTTTAGGCGTTATTCTATTATCTTATTTTCTATTAAAAGGTAATGATGCTGATCCTTTTAAAAAAAATAATGAAAGTAGCGAGGAAACGGACCACTTTGTGTACTCCGGTGTTGACATTATTACCGAGATAACAGATGAAGTGACACACAATATAGCCATTCATTACCCGAAATTTTATGATCAAACTTTGAATAAGAAAATTAGTGAGTATGTAACGGAATCCGAAAAGGAATTTCTAAATGAGGTAGAGAAAAACAAGAAATTTCTTAAGGAATATCCTGCCTCATTGTATATTTTGTTTGATATCAATCGATTTGCTAAAGATACCTATTCCATTGTCTTCAATAAAGAAAGTTTTGTTACCGGAGCAAATGGGACTCAAAGTTCAAAAGTGTTTCTAGTAGATATTAAGAACAATAACTTTATACAACAAACAGAAATATTAATTGACAATGAGCATAATAGGAATATTATTTACAATTTATTACTTAATGAATTTGAACAATCAGAGGAATATAGTATATATCTTTTTAAGGATTATTTAAAGAAGTGGGTTGAAGATGAGAACAATAAATTTTCAAATATGTTTCTCACTAATAAGTCTGTAGTCTTTAAATTTGATAAATACGTCGTTACAGCCGGTGCTGCAGGTTCACCGGAAATCTCCATACCACTTAGTAAAATGAGAGATTTAATAACGGATGAGTGGAAAGAAAGAATGGGTTTTGAGGACAATGATGTGCAGGAACTACCAGAAAAGCCAGAACCGAGTGATGAAAATGATTTAGAGAAAGATTCGGATAAGGACATTCCATCAAGTGGTAAGTACGTTGCTCTAACGTTCGATGATGGACCACACCCTACTAACACACTAGAGATTCTCCAACTACTAGATGAGTATAGTGCTAAAGCCACCTTTTTTATGCTAGGAAACAGGGTTGATTTCTATCCTGATATTGCCAAAATAATTGCAGAAAATGGTCATGAAATAGGGAATCATACGTGGAGTCACAAGAATTTAACTTCCCTTGGAAAAGAAGAAATGTTAGAGGAAGTCCAAGTAACGAATGAGGTTATACAAAATGCAACTGGGAAACAACCTACTGTTTTCCGGCCTCCATATGGTGCTATAAATGATCAAGTACGGGAGGTACTCGGCATACCTCCGACTCTATGGACCATTGATACATTGGATTGGAAATCACATGATCCTAATGAAGTTTTAAGCATAGTGAAGGAGAACGTCACAGAGGGATCTATAATTCTAATGCACGATATTCATAAATCAACTGTCGAAGCAGTAGAGTTGGTATTAAAATTTTTAGATGAAGAAGGGTATGAATTTGTGACAGTTTCTGAAATAAACTTACATTAGAAATACTGTAATACAAACAACCAATCTTATGGTAAGATTGGTTGTTTGCTGTATACTATATAACTTTACTTAAAAACGCTTTTGTACGCTTGCTTTTAGGATTCGAAAATAATTCCCCTGGTACATTTTCCTCTTCAATTACCCCTTCATCAATAAATAATACTCGATCACTAACTTCGCGCGCAAAACCCATTTCATGCGTAACAACAACCATGGTCATTCCCTCTAACGCAAGCTGTTTCATGACCTTCAACACATCGCCGACCATTTCTGGGTCTAGTGCAGATGTTGGTTCGTCAAATAACATTATTTTTGGGTTCATTGCCAAAGCTCTTGCAATTGCAACCCGTTGTTTCTGTCCACCAGATAACTCGCCAGGATAGCTCATTGCCTTCTCACGTAAGCCTACTTTTTCAAGTAATTCGGAAGCTAAATCAATTGCTTCTTCTTTTGGAATTCCGCGGGTTTTCATCGGAGCTAATATAATATTATCCATGACTGTCCTATGTGGAAACAAATTAAATTGCTGGAATACCATGCCAACTTCCTGGCGTATTTTGTTAATATTTGCTTCCTTTGCGGTAATATCCTGGCCATCAATAATGACTTGACCTTCCGTTATTTCCTCTAACCTATTTAAACAGCGAAGGAATGTGCTTTTTCCTGAACCGGATGCACCGATAACGCAGACAACTTCCTTTTCTTTTATCTCGACACTAATCCCTTTCAAAACCTCTAGGTCACCATATGATTTCTTTAAGTTTTTTACTTCTATCATTGTCATCGTAGTTCAAATCTCCTTTCTATGAAACTAGATAGTAGCGATAGTAAATAAATTAAGATGAAATACATGGCACCTACCGCAAACCAAATTTCAAAAGCTTTGAAGGAGGAGGCGACAGTAATATGACCTTGTTGTGTTAAATCGGCAATACCAATGATAGAAAGCAAAGAAGTATCTTTTAAACTAATGATTGCTTGGTTTGTAAAAGTTGGTAACATCCTTCTAAAGGCCTGGGGTAGAATAATGTAGCGCATATTTTGATTGTTTGTTAATCCTAGCGAACGGGCTGCTTCGGTTTGTCCTTTTTCGATGGATTGGATTCCTGCTCGAATGTTCTCGGCGTAATACGCCCCTGCATTAATTGCTACCGTGATAATACCTGCTGTTGTACGGTCTAAAGAAATAAATTCTAACGAGTTTAGTCCATAGTAGAAGAAGAACAATTAAACGAGTATCGGTGTACCACGAATGGCATCAATAAAAATCTTAGCTACCCAATTTAAGACCTTGACAGGTGATAAACGTAATAATGCGACAACTAGTCCGATGATAAAACCAAGAATAATTGCGATAACAAAGATATATATCGTTACCTTTAACCCTTCCAAAAGGTATGGAAGGGCATTCAATATTGCTTCCATGTACTCAGCTCCTTTAAAGAAGGAAGCGCGCGGAAAATTTGCGCGCTTGAATCAAAAATTTAAACGTATTTATTCACCTAGATACTTATCTATAATTTCATCGTATTTACCATTTTCTCTTAAATTTGCTAAGCCATCATTGATCTTTTGAAGTAGATCGTCATTTTTGCCCTTTAATACAGATATTCCGTAATTGTCACCATTTAATTTATCGCCAGCAACCTTTAATTCCAAGTCACTTGTAGCAATTGCATACATGATCACGGGATAATCTTCCAACAAGGCATCCGCATTTCCATTGGCAACTTCTTGGAACATGGAAGTACTGTCTTTGACTTGAATGATTTCATAGCCGTAATCACCTTGATTGTCCGCTGCGAATTTTGCGCCTGTTGTTCCATTCTTGACGGCAATTATTTTTCCTTCTAAATCTTCAATACTATTAATTTCTGTATTATCGCTAGCGATCACTAACGACAAACCAGATTCAAAATATGGATCTGAAAAATCTACGGTTTCCTTACGCTCTTCTGTAATACTCATTCCACCCATACCAATATCAAGTTCACCAGCTTGCATTGCTGGAATAATACCACTAAAGTCCATTGCCTCAATTTTAACTTCAAATCCTTGGTCCTCTGCAATGGCATGGATTAAGTCAATATCAATACCTTTCATTTCTCCATCTTCTTGAAATTCAAAAGGCGGATATGTAACATCAACACCAACGGTATAAGCATTACTATCACTGTTACCTGAGGTGTCGGAATCTTCACTGCCACACGCTACTAGTAGGAGAATTAGCGAAATCATTAAACCAAAATATATTATATATTTCATAATTAAAGCCCCCTTCGTAATTTTACAAAGCCGATATTCCGGTTTTCTAGATATATATGCAAGAGTTTCTAAGAAAGAATCAGAATCATCAAATTATATGAGGATTGTTGAATGATATAATGAAGAATAGCAGGCAATTTACGTAAAACAAATTCACAGGAAAAAGCGACTCTTTATAAGGGTAAAGGGTCGCTTTCTAACATAAGTTATTTTTTAGGTTTTATAATAAAGAAGGATTTTCCCCCAATAGAAACCTGAAATTTTCTAGAACAGTAAGTTTAAATGATGTGTTTACAGTTGTAGGAATAAAGGCAGCTGCAAAGAAGAAATAGAACCGATGACAGCACGCCCTATATACAAAGAAAAGTATCAAGGACCAAAAAATTCCTTGATATTTTTCGTTTTTATACAATTCAATTTTGCGAAATTTACCTGGAATCTTTCTTTCTCGAAATTGAACTAGCCACAATAGCCGTGATAATTTGTAAAACACCCGCAATAATTGAGATGAAAATCCCCCAAGCAATAGTGAAAACTAGCACGATCCCACTAATTGGGGCATAAGGAAGATAGTCAAGTATGATATGTAAGCTAATGTTTACTATGGACATGAACAAAAATAGACTAATACTTAGGGCAAATTTCTTTTTTCTCTCCCACGTCTTTTTTGTGGAAATAAAGAATTGAATAATAATAGATAGTAAGACAATGAAAATTACCAAAACCGTTAATAAATCATCCAATTTACTTCCCTCCAATCTTAAAACTGTATTGTTATCAATGTATATTCAAGATGTTTAGGAAATGTATGAATCTTTATTTGAAAAATTGGTAGAATCAGGTCAATTATTATGAAGTAAAAAAGACCACAAAGGGCCTTCATTATTACAGTAGTTTATTAGGATGCAAGAGAATGGTTCGTACTAATAGATGCAATTTTTTTATTTTCAATGTTTAAAAGTATTAATGTAACAAAATAAATCATACTTAATCCAAATGGCAAGATCGTATAAACGTAATTCATAAACCCAAAACCGATGATGGACGCAAAAACAATAACCCCTACCGATTGAAAAATAAAAGCTTTACTATTGTATAATGCACTAAAAGGAAGAAAGTGCGCTCCAGTTAGTACAGCAATAAAGAATGGTAACCATTCAATATTTTCCATATATATTAGAATTAGAATTGGTGCAAAGAGTATTTGCATGCCACCTAAAATTCCTGCCAGATTTGACAGAGGGTTGTCCTTTGCAATAAAGTCTATCTTCAATAGATTGGAAACTAATATACCTAATGGAAAAAGCATTCCGATTCCAATGAGGTGAAACAATCCTAATAAATTAATGTGCATATCAATAAAACTTAATAGCCCCATTAGAAACCAAAAAGCAGTTCCTACATAGAACATAGCAATCCCCTTTTTTGTTTGCTTCATTAACTCTAACTTTGCCTCGTTTACATTCATGTATAAACCCCCATATGTTTAGATGAAAAACTAACTTCTAAAAAAGTATACCATAGGCAATTTAAATTAAATGAAACTTTTTAAAAATAGTAAAATACTCATATTAATAATTTTTATTAGGTTAAGTATCATTTGTATGGCGGATATTTCAGATTCAAATTATTTTTTAGAAAATTAACTTAAACCATTTACAAATAATAATATAGTGGTTATAATTACCAAGTGAGTGAAAAGTTTCTTAAGGAGGTCGAATGAAATGATGGTTATCGTTAAAAATATGTCACTAACAACTACAACTAAATTATTAGTCGCGCATTCGACCAGATCGGAATGGGTCGCTTAAGGATTTTTTTGGATGGAAAGTATACCTTTCTTTCCACCTGTAAAAGAAAACAATGATTAAAACTCAAGTTTTTCTAATGAAATTAAGCATATCCGTACCGCAGGGAGAAGCGTGCCCTGCGGTATTTTTGTGTCTTTTTGCCGTAGGGAGTGTCTCTCTGCGGTTTTTTTATATGCTTTTTAAGGAGGTGATTTACATGACATTAAATATTTTTCTTTTTACAATTACAATTCAAAAACGTGAAACTTCTTTTGAAGAATTAATTCAAAATGAAAAAGCGAAGAAATTTTATGAAGAAAACAAGCAAAAAGTAACTCATTATACTCAATGGTAATTCTGGATTAAAAATTAAGGAAAGGTGGTAATGGATATGATTTATCTAATCCAAGGACGTAGAGGAGTATTGTGGGTGGAGAAAGACACAACCTAGCTTTTAAATTGTAAAAGCAATGTTAATAGAAAAGTCCACCTAGAAATTTTGTAAGATCTAGGTGGACTTTTTCTTGAAGAACTATAGATAATCTCTACGAAGTACTTCAGGAGAACGTGGCGAAATATATCCTGGTGCAACATCAAAAACTGTTTTTGCACCATATTGTTTTTCTTTATTTAAACGATACGCTGCACGTGCGTATGCTACTAATACACTGGCAGTGAACTCTGGATTACTATCGAGATTAAGAGAGAACTCATAAAGTTGCTTATTATTTTCTCCTGTATTTCCACTGCGAATGACAAATCCACCGTGTGGTGATTTGGAGTGATCACGAGCTAGTTCTTCTTCAGAAATAAAATGTACATC
The DNA here is from genome assembly GCF_014637405.1 of Ornithinibacillus halotolerans. Taxonomy (GTDB): domain Bacteria; phylum Bacillota; class Bacilli; order Bacillales; family Amphibacillaceae; genus Ornithinibacillus; species Ornithinibacillus halotolerans. The sequence goes on along the minus strand of NZ_BMEY01000020.1, from coordinate 60,099 downwards.
TGTATCATAGTCTGCAAAATAATTAGGCATTGTTTTAATTTCCTGCTCAATCGCTGCTTTGTCTGCTCCTTCTTCGGCAACAACATAGCAGACTCGAGTATGTTTATCTGCAGTAGATAATTCTGGATTCTCCCCATTACGCACCCGTTCAATTGCATTGTCTGAAGGGATCGTGTATTGGACGCCATTTTTAACTCCTTGGATTCTTCTTACCGCATCAGAGTGTCCTTGGCTTAATCCTTTCCCCCAGAATGTATAATTTGTACCATTTGGTAAAATAGCATCTGCCATGACACGGTTGATGGAGAATAAGCCCGGATCCCACCCTACAGAAATAATTGCAGTTTTACGATGTTTAGTAGCTGCTTCGTTGACAGTTTCATAGAATGCAGGAATTTTAGCATGGGTATCAAAACTATCCACCGTATTGAACATACTTGCAAAATGAGGTGTTTGTTCTGGTAAATCCGTTGCAGAACCACCACATAGTAACATCACATCAATTTTATCTACATAATCAATTGCATTAGAGATATGTACAACTTTTGTAGATGGATCAATAAGATTTAGTGCCTCTGGATCTCTTCGACTAAAGATTGCAACTAGCTCCATATCCTCTGTTTGTTTGATTGCCTTAATAGCACCTTTTCCAAGATTTCCATAACCTACGATACCAATTCTAAACTTACTGTTCATATACCTATCTCCTTATCGCTTATTTAAGATACCAGTCACTCTTTTGGGTGAATAATAAAGAGAATGGTTAACTGATCCCTTAGAAGAAATTATTTTATTATTAAAATTATATAACAAGAAATAATTGATAAGAAACAGATTGCTTAAGAAAATTTGAAAAAGTCGATAATAATTGAATTATAGTTGATGACTTGATTAGAATGAGTATAGGAGAGGTGAACAGCATGAATACAGTAATAGATACAATACTAGCCCATCGTTCTGTTCGAAATTTTGAAGATCGAGCATTAACAAGAGAGCAAATAGAGACAATTGTAAGGAGTGCACAAGCTGCTTCGACGTCGAGTTTTGTTCAAGCTTATTCCATCATTGGGGTGACGGATCAGAAGAAAAAAGAACAATTAGCAGAAGTTGCTTTTAACCAAGATTATGTTGTAAATAATGGTCACTTATTTGTATTTTGTGCAGACTTATATCGTCATGAAATCATCGGTGAGATGGAAAGCGTGGACGTGCTTCCTTCGATTGAATCAACGGAGAAGTTCATGGTGGCAACGATTGATGCTGCCTTAGCGGCTCAGAATGCAAGTATTGCTGCAGAATCCATGGGGCTTGGAATTTGTTATATCGGTGGTATACGTAATGATCTGACAAAAGTATCAGAGATTTTAGGTACTCCAAATCGAGTTATCCCTCTGTTTGGGCTTGTTGTCGGATACCCAGCAAAGATAAATGACAAGAAGCCACGAATACCATTAGAACATATTTACCATGAGAACGAATATAATAGCGAGCATGAATCAAACGTACAGGAACTTCAATCGTATAATGAAGTTGTTCAAAAGTATTATTTAGAAAGAACTAATGGAAAAAGGTCAGATACTTGGACCAGTCAGATAGCGAAGATGTTAGAAAAACAGAGCCGTATGTATATGAAGGGCTTTGTTGAAGAAAAAGGTATGAATAAGCGGTAAGGTTAAATGATCACCTGTGGAGTGGAGAGCATTAATAATCTAAGATGTGTAAAGGAGCTTAATAAACAAGCTCCTTTTCTAATTAAGTTCAGACTTATGTCATTCTATATTTCTATCGTTAATCCTTCCCATATATCATTCCACTTTTTCATTTTTATTCGTTCTAAATAGATTGTATAAAATTGACTGCTTTTTTCATAAAAAGGTGTTGGTCTCACCTTACATTCAAATAAGTCTTGTAAGCCATAAGGAGCCATTATATCCATACTATTATTGCAAAGTCTTAAAGCAACAGCAGTTGGAGTTTCTGGAAAATGAGCAACTGCCTCATAAGATGAAGAAAAGGGTTTGAACCCACTTTTCACATGCATACGGGCCTGGTTTTTAACAGACCAAGGCTGATTTGGTAGTAATTTTATTAGTTTATTTTCTAATTCCTTTTCTATTTCTCTCGAAGTATCAGTAGAATCAAAGTAGATAACGTCAATGTCCTGTATCGGAGTTGTAATTCTATGCAAGGTATCCCAGACTTTATTTCTAATAAGTCCAGCACATACAAAAGCGTCATTTAAATTTAATTTCTCAACAACTTCAAGGATGGACATTATTTGCTTGTCTTGTTTTATTATATCGATCAATTGTTTTTCGTAATTAGTCATCTTAACCCTTTCCTTAACCCGTTCTACACGATTTTATAGAACTTGTATAAACGGTGTCTCCAAATGAGCGGATGTCGTCTAGATAATTATATCCTTCTGATGAGCCATAGCGATTGAACATTCTTACAGCTACAAGATTTTCCTCTGGAATGACGAGCAGAGCAACATTGGTATAGCCTAGTAATTGATAGGAACCTTTAGGTACCTTATCACCTATTTGGTTAAAGGAATAGTTCGTGTCTTTAACAAACCATAGAAACCCATTCTTTTGCATAGGAAGTTTCCGGTTAGGAGTTTGAATGGAAGTTGCCATGCGAATGATTTCTTTAGGGACAAGTTGCTTTCCTCCCCAATCTCCCTCTTTAAGATGAAGGTAGCCCCATAAAGCAAGTTCCTGTGCAGATACATACATATTCATCCCTGAACCATCTACAATATCTGTTTCGGTCCAGAAGCGGTTATCAGCATCGCGAATTATGCTAGTAATTTTTGAATGAGGCTTACTCATCTTAATCCACTCTGTTGAATGAAAGTCTAAGGGCTCGATTACCTGCTCGTGTATAATTTCTGCCACCGTTTTTCCTGTAGTTTTTTTAATAATACTTGTCAGTAAGTCAATACTTGGACCTCGATATGCCCATGATTCACCGGGTATATATTCACTTATCAACATACCGTCAACTATATTTAATCCATGTGTGTGAGTTAGTAAATGACGTATTGTAACACCCTCATATGCGGGTAAATGAGGACCTTGTACAAATTTACGGATTGGGTCGTCAATGGAAAAGTAACCATTGTAAATAGCGTAGGCAGCAGCAAACCCGATATAAGCCTTTCTTACAGATGCAACATGAAATTGTGAGTTCATTTGAATAGTACGAGCATTTGTACTGTTTGAATGTTTACCAATATATGATTCTGTTGCGATTTTATCATTATGTATTATAAAAAGCGCAGCACCACTAGCACCTAACTTTTTGGCGCTTTCTTTTACATGAGTTTCTACATCATCGAATAAGTTTGTGTATTCTTTTTGCAGTAGCAAGTATTATTACTCCCTTTATAAATTATTCTAGTTTGTTCCCTCAGATAAGAAATAGCTAGTCTATTTCCTTTGTACTAATCCAAATCCAACACCTGTAGGATCAATTAAATAAGCAAGATAAAATGAGTCAAATTCCATCTTATCCCTAACAACTGCAGCCCCGTTGTCTACTGCTTTTTTTATTGAATCATCTATAGAGTCTACCTCAATTTGAATACGAGTACCATGAGGATAATCGGTTGGACCTTTACTTATTCCACCACCTATACCGACATCCTCCCCTTTTGTATTCACTGCCCAATAATCCCATTGAGGATCGGCAACCTTCCAATCAAATACATTCGAATAAAATTCAACTGCTTTTTCTGGATTTTGGCTACTTATTTCAAACCCAACAACTTTTCCCATGATGGATTCCTTCTTTCATTAAATTTTATAAACCTCATTTGTTATTTAAATGTTAACATAATATTCTGATATGTATAACACCAAATTTATTAGCTTAGTGCGATGCGAGGAATGGAAGAACTTTGACACTGTTTGTTTAAAAGTTCAATAATAGGTATGATATTTAATATAACAATCATTAATAGATATAGTTATCCCGTACTTGAAGACTAGTGTCCAGAATGCTGAATTACATGTTTGAAGTTATTACTATTTTGTGTAAAGCGGGGAATGGAATTGAAAAAGTTTAAGAAAGTTTATCTAGAGATTACGAGTGTATGTAATCTTGCTTGTACGTTTTGTCCACCAACACTCAGACCGAAGCAATTCATTTCATTGGAGGATTATTCGAAGCGGTTGGATGAAATTAAACCACATACAAATTATGTTTATTTACATGTAAAAGGAGAGCCGCTGCTTCATCCGAAGATAGGAGATTTATTAGACATTAGTCATGAAAAAGGATTTAAAGTTCATGTTACTACGAATGGAACATTAATCAAGAAGAAAAAAGAACAATTAATAAATAAGCCTGCATTAAGACAATTAAATTTCTCACTCCATAGCTTTGATGGCAATCCTGCTCTTCGAAATAGAGATAAGGAAGCCTATGTGAGAACAATTCTTTCTTTTATAAAAGAAGCAAGAAGCAAATCGGAAGTCATCGTATCTTTACGATTGTGGAACTTAACCGAAGATAATAAGACAAATCTAGAGAAGCAACGAAACAGAGAATTACTAGCAATTATTGAGGATGAATTTAATTTAGATTATAAAATTGAAGAGAAAGTTCAGCCAGGTGGCGGTATTAAAATTGCAGACCGTGTCTATATCAATCAAGATTATGAGTTTACATGGCCATCTTTAGATGAAGAGGAAGATGACGGCAGAGGATTTTGCTATGGGTTGCGAAACCAAGCAGGTATTCTCGCAGATGGAACCGTTATTCCTTGTTGTCTGGACGGTGAAGGGGTTATTGATTTAGGGAATATTAATGAGAACTCATTTTCCAACATTATTGAAATGGATCGCGCAAGAAACCTAGTAGATGGCTTCTCCAGACGAGTGGCTGTAGAAGAATTATGTAGAAAATGTGGTTTCCGTAAACGATTCGGCTAAGAGGGTGTCAGGCACCTCCCGAAAATTGTTGTAAATTGTCGATTGGTTGAATAGCCTATTCTAATGATTATTAGGTATATTTGGGGTCATTATATTCGACAAAAATTTACAAAAACCGGGTGGTGTCAGGCACCGCTAAAGAAACCGCTAAAATACACCACTTAATTAAAAGCGCCCCAATTTTCTTGTTTTGCAAGTGATGGATAAGTGGATATAAAATTGACGATGATTTGTTTATTGGTTTATCCCCGGATACCTATTGAAAAGTAGTCTGTCACCTTAACGTATAGCTGTTAATGCGAGTGGGAGTTCACGTCTAAATATTTCAGACCGTTTTTCTGATAGATGGAATTCATGTTCACCGCCATCCACATGAACAGATACAAAAAAATAAAGGGAATTACCATTTCGTCTCCACTCTGTTAAGACCTTATCTCTCATCGAACTTACTTTATCCCATGCATAGTGTTTGCCAATCGTTAAGAATAAATCTCCAGTCATATCAGAGTGAGTAAGAGTGTATAACCTTGGCATTATAGGATCACAAGCAATAACGCCATCTCTGAATTTTACCGTTATTTTCTCTGGATTGATTTTGCTCAACTAATCAGCTCCAATCTCTTTATAAAATATTATGTTAGCTTCTATAATTAGTGCTTATTGAATAGAAATGGCTACTATTCAATAAATGGATACAGCCGTGTTCTATATAATAATCGAATAGGTTGTTTTTAAACGATAAATTTGATTCACTCTTAATTAAGGACAGTTTTCTAAATAAGTTAGGGGGAATAAGTGATGATAACTGATACTGATTTAAAGCACTTGAAACGCTGTGTAGAATTAGCAAGAACAGCATTGGAAAAAGGCGATGAGCCATTTGGTTCAGTACTTGTATCAGATGATGGCGAAGTGCTGTTTGAAGATCATAATCATGTTGCTGGTGGTGATCATACCCAACATCCAGAATTTGCAATTGCAAGGTGGGCAGCTGAAAATATGACACCAGAACAAAGAAGTAAGGCAATCGTTTATACATCTGGAGAACATTGCCCTATGTGTGCTGCAGCTCATGGTTGGGTAGGGTTAGGACGGATTGTCTATGCAAGTTCGTCTGAACAATTAGCACATTGGTTGTCTGAACTGGGAGTTTCACCATCTCGAGTGCGGAATTTACCGATTCAAGCTGTCATACGCGACACGATAGTAAAAGGTCCTGTCCCAGAACTAGCAGAGAAAGTAAAGGAATTACATATGGAACTTCATAGAAAGAATAAATGAATAATAAAATAAAATGCACTGGAATCATAAAAAGCTGATAGTACTGTCTTGCTATCAGTTTTTTCAATATGCCCTTCGACAAAATTCGGGAGGTGTCAGACACCCATTTAAAGACACCAATTTAATTGTTTTTATTAATTGACTTTGTGGTTAATTGGTTTTATTATTAAATTATAATAGTTATAAAATGGGTAAAAGGCTATATTGAAATGGCCTTATTTTGTATCCTTACAATCTGGGAGGTTAGCAACCTAACAGATTCGAAGAGAGGGTGTTCTGCTATGTTACATGAATTAATCAAGACTCGTCCGGGTAAGTTTTTACTCATTGGTATCCTCTTTACCATATTAGGTTTTACGTTTAGTCCAACTATCGAAAGTGTAAGTCGATTTTTCTTTTATATTGCCATATTCTTTTTAGGATTTTATGCAGCAAAAAATGCAGTCGTCGAAACGATTCAGTCTAAGTCTCCTAATGTTGATTTACTTATGATATTAGCTGCAATCGGAGCTGTAATGATTAACTATGAATCAGAAGGAGCTGTTTTGTTACTAATATTTGCAGGTGCTGAAGTATTAGAAGATTATGCAACGAATAAGTCAACGCGGGCAATTGAAGAATTAATGTCACAAGTTCCGTCCATTGCACATGTATTAAAAGATAACGGTGAAGTCATCGAGGTACTTACAGAAAATTTAGTAGTAGGAGATATTGTTGTCGTTTCCAAAGGAAATCAAATACCAATTGATGGATATACTGATCGGAAAACATTGGTTAATGAATCTGCCTTAACTGGAGAATCTATACCTGTTGAAAAGAATGAAGGGGATGAAGTCTTTGCTGGAACCATTAATACCGGAAATGCATTTCATCTTCGAGTAAGTAAGTTAAGCAATGAGACGGTTTTTTCCAGTATTATTCGAATGGTTGAAGAAGCACAAAATAAACCATCTAAGATATCTCGGGTTATTGATCGACTGGAATCCAAGTATGTCATTGGTGTACTTTTAGTTGTCCCGATCTTTATTGGTATTCTATATTTTACTAACGATTTTACATTCCAAGAATCATTTTATCGCGGAATGGTTTTACTTACAGTTGCCAGTCCTTGTGCATTAGTAGCATCAGCAACACCTGCAACATTAAGTGCGATTAGTAATGGAGCAAAGAATGGAGTGTTATTTAAAGGCGGAACTGCTATGGAAGCGTTAAGTAAAATGAATATGTTGTTTAGTGATAAAACTGGGACATTAACCTATGGAAAATTCCATGTGGTGGACTATCATGTGGCTGAAGAAATATTAAGAGAAGTTGTTTACATGGAGCAGCAGTCAAGTCATCCTATTGCAGAAGCAATTGTTACTAGATTTAATAATCTTAACTTAGAAAGTGTTGATCAAACTGAATCTGTTGAAGAGATAGTTGGATTCGGGATTAGAAAAGGCAACATCAAAGTAGGAAAGCCTTCTGCATTTGATGGTTTTAATGATGTGCATAATTATCGTAGTAAACAAGCAGAAGGAAACACAACTGTTTTGATAGGAAATGGAAAAGAGATTGTAGGATATATATCACTTGCTGACCGAGTACGTGAAGAGTCAGCTCATGCGGTTGCTAGTTTCCAAGAAGAAGGTGTACAGGTTACTTTGTTAACTGGTGATAATGAAAAGGTAGCCAGAAACGTTGCTAAAGAAGTAGGCATTGATAATTATGTTGCCTCTTGTTTACCAGAAGATAAAATTAACTATGTTAATAGAAGCCAAGAAAAAAATAAAGTAGTCGGTATGATTGGCGATGGAATAAATGATGCACCTGCGTTGGCAAATGCGGATATAGGTATTGCAATGGGAAGTGGCTCATCTGTAGCAATGGAATCAAGTGATGTTGTCATCGTAGAAAATAACTTAGCAAAACTGTTTTATAGTTTTAAACTTAGTCATCGCTTAAATCGCATTATCGTTCAAAACGTTACTTTTTCTATCGGTGTTATTATCCTGTTAGTTATTTTAAACTTATTTGGTTTACTCAGTCTACCTTCAGCAGTTGTCTTTCACGAAGGGTCAACTATTTTAGTAATATTAAATGGTTTACGATTGTTACTGCAAGAGAAATAACTATATTTCTTTTGTTAAAAAACCCCATTTGGTTAGATGGGGTTTTTTTGTTCTGTATAGGGAGAAAATACAAGTAGCAACTAACTAAGTATACGACCTATCCAAAACCCTAAACCAGCCATACCAATCCCTAAAATATATGTTATGGATATATATAACAAAGCTTGTTTACGCTTCGCAGTATTTAATAATGACAGGTTCTCAATTTTAAACGTAGAAAAGGTAGTAAATGAACCTAAAAAGCCTATCCCGAAAAATAGATTAACGCTAGTTTGGACTTGTAAATTAATGATAATGCCAAGTAAAAAGGAGCCAATTATATTTACGAGAAATGTACCGAAATGCTTCAGTGCAAACCGATTATTATATCTTTTAGAAATTATTGCCCGTGCAATAGACCCAAGAAATCCCCCGGTTGTTACTAGGATAAAATTAATCATCTTGTTACTTCCCTTTGCGAAAGATATTCACCTATTTTTATGCCAAGATAGGCAAGGAATAGCCCAAGTATTGAACTGAGTAATATGTAAATAATTGTAAGATAGTATTGGTGATGCTGTATCATAGTTAAGACCTCCACACTGAAAGTAGAAAAGGTAGTAAATGATCCGATTACACCTGTTTTAAACGCAAATAAGTACCTTGGATTGATTCTCCTTTTTAGTTCAAAACCAGAAGAAAAAATGCCTAATATGAGGCAACCTATTAAGTTTACAGTTAATGTGGCGTAAGGAAAAGAAGCTACTAGATCAGTATGAAATATAATGGAGACGAAGTAACGCAAACTTGCTCCGATTGCACCCCCTAAACCAATTAGTATATAAGTCAATGTATGGAAACCTCCTTACAATGAAATATTTGTTAAGTCAACAAGTAGGTATAAGTAGTATTTTAACCATTTTAACTAACTCTACAATTATACATGAATCTAATGCAATAAAGTGGGACAGATAAAAGCCTGTACTAGTTTTTCATGAAAGTACTATGGTAAAGTGAAGATAGCAGAACTTTCCAGAAACCAGGGGGAGAACATCAAGTGAAAAGAAATCTTGGTAAAATAAGCATATTAACTATCTCACTACTAACTTTTATTATCCTTGTTAATGTAATGCAAAGTGATGAAACGATTCCTCGTCATATAAAGGAAGAACCAGTAAGTGAACAGGAACAGTCAGACAAGTTGTTTGATTTAGACATAGATGAAGAAGGATATCGAAAATATTTCAATAATTTATTAATCGATGGTTTAACTTATTCAGAGTCTAGAATTGTAGAGTTGTTAGAAAGGGCAGCTATATCTGTTAATCCAAAGGGAGATGTGGAGATTCCAAGTTTAGAAAAAATAGACGACTATTTTAAAGGAAGTATGAATGAGTTCAGTTTATTGAAGCAAGAGAGCGAGAATGGTTCGCCCAGCATTATAATAACCCAAACTCCCAAAAGTGGATTTGCATTAAAAGAGGCTATTGGTTTTATTGATAATGAACAGATTAGTAAGGATTTAGAAACAATGGCCGATGCATTGTTAGAGATTAACTATATAGATTTAAGTAGTATTCAAGAATTTATAAATGCCTATGATCGGTATGCTAGCATTCAAAAGAAAATTATAGAAATACATCATCTATATATAGAGGTAGAAAAGGAAATTACTTTGAAACCTTCAGAGACAAACCAAACCACTTTTGGTGCAGAATTGTCTAAAGTATTGGATGGGGAGAAAATTAAAGACATTCGTATTACAGTATTTAATGATCGAACAATCAAGTATGTAAAAATAACAGATGAGGAAACAGTGAACCAGGTGTTATACATACCATCTGACATGGAATTAGAAAAAACGGAAGACTATCAAGCAGGAGATGCTAAAAACATATCGATTAGTACAATGAAATGGAGAGATATTCTAGTGGAAGTGTTTGAGCATCAAATTTATATAGGGGATACGCTATATAAAATAAATGGGGAAAATAGTCTTTGGAAAACAATTGAACAATTGGATGTAGAGTGGGAGTCATTTGATTAATTTAGAAGTACTGTTAAATTAGAGGAGTAAAGCGATCGTCATTGGTCGCTTTTTTTATTGGTGAATGATGTTTTTTGAATGAAAAGTGGAAGAGGATGCATATTCTTCAATCATGACCAGTCGCCCAATTACTTTTTAGGCAATCGCATATGCTGTAGGGACGATATTCATGAAATGAGGGAAGAATGATGATAAATAATAATTGGTATCAGCAAAATTCAATTCCTTATAATGGGCACAATCATGTAATGAGAGCGCCTAAACATGGCCATAGCGGTGGACATCATGGTGGTGGTCATGGTTACGGAGGGTTTGAAGGTGGATTACCATTTTTAGGCGCACTAGCAGGTGGCTTGCTTGTCGGCTCTTTATTTAATACACCAAACTACTATCCATATAACCCATATTCGAATTATAGCCCCTATCCACCCTACCCACCAACAGGATACCCACCCTACCAAGAATACCCCTACCCACCATATTACTACTACTAATAGAGGTGTCTGACACCTCCCGGATTTTGGCATATTTTGTCGAATGTTACAGGGCTTAATCTACTAGAGATTAAGCCTTTTCATTATGGTAGAATTAATGATAGATAAGTAGGATTTACGATAATACTAGAGTCACTTTATTCGAGTTAACATAATCTTTAGCTAAGATAGGCAAAACTTTAGCCAGTTTACGCTAATCTTTAGCCACTTTCAGGTTAGCTTTAGCCAAATTCAAACAAACTTTAGCTTTTGAATCCATGTCAAGAAGGAATATTCATATCTTTATAGAATGTATACAAGAGTAAGATTGATAAAAATAATATTGAAGTGAGGATTTTGATGTACAAAGATAAAGAAATAGCGATTCGTCCAATAGAAGAAAAAGATTTATCAAGGTTATGGGAGTTAATTTATAAAGAAGATGCTCCAGAGTGGAAGAAATGGGATGCGCCTTACTTCCCTCATCAATCGATGTCATTCGAAAAGTTCATGGAAATCGCACCAAAATGGATTGGCGCCGAGAGTATGTGGGTAATTACGGTCCATGATGATGTATTTGGGATCGTCTCCTACTATTATGAAGATGATCAAAAGAGATGGCTGGAAATGGGAATAGTCATTCATGAGGGGCAGAACTGGAATAAAGGTGTAGGTACTCGGGCGTTTAAACTTTGGAGAGATCATATCTTTAATACCATTCCGCTGACAAGAGTTGGGATTACGACTTGGTCTGGAAATAAGCGTATGATTCGTGTTGCATTAAAATTAGGAATGCAGTTGGAAGGACGCATTCGAAAAGTGCGCTACTACGAAGGGAAATACTATGATTCCATTCGGATGGGGATGTTAAGAGAAGAGTGGGAAACGTTAAAGAATGAGAAAGTAAACCAAGAATAATGATGCGGTATAATCAACAGCTCTTTTTGCAGTTCAGTTAATGAAGACATATAGGTTTTCAGAAGATAAAAAACAATGCCAGCTCCTATTAGGAACTGGCATGTAATTTACCCTGGGTAAATTACAGCTTAGATTCATCCCTTAACAGCTTCTTCCTTCACTAATGCTAGAAAATCATTTACTACTTTATTATTATTCCTTGTATTCCCTAATTTCAGTAAAGCTCGTCCTAAGAAATTGATCCCTTCGTTTTTTCCACCATAGATGAATCGGGTCGTATGTTCATCCAGTTTCTCCAATGTAAAAGTATTTTGTATGTTGAACGCTTTTGCTAAAACAAATTCTGTCATTTTATGCTTTTTCACTGGTGTGTCTTCATATTCTACTAATGTACCAGTATATGTTTCTTGTCTCTTTCCTTCTTGATAAGTCTCAATGTAAGTTGAGCCTACTACACCTTCTTTTGTTTCTAACGGTTTTCTTTCAACGACATTGGGCATAATTCGCTGAACTTGTTCATCTTGAAAAAGCTTCCATACGGTTTCAATATTAGCTGGAATAATTATCTGTTCATTCCACTGAATCATTACTATCCACTCCATTTCCATAGTCAATAAATGCATCTATTTGTAAAATTAAGTCCCTAATTTCCTGGATTTTTAGTTCTAACTTTTCTTTTTTCTCGATTAAAATATCCTCTAGTTCATCTAATGAACGTTCTTGTATTACTTGTTTCATTTCTTGTATGGTGAATCCAAATTTTCTTAAAAAGAATAGAAGTCTTGCATTTAAAAAGGAATTATTGTCATAGTATTTATAGCCATTATCGGGATCGATATATACTGGTTCTAACAATTTTATTTCCGCATAATAGCGTAATGTCTCTTTTGATAGTTCCGTCATCTCAGAAAATTCCCCTGTTTTATACATTTCTTTCCTCCTTTTAAGAAAATCTTAAACTATGTAGTGCACCACAGTGTCAACGGTAAAAAAGAAAAATCGGCAATGGTCGAACGACATTAGTATTCTCATTCATTCTATTATTAGTAATCATTTACATTTAAATAACACATAAAAGCAGAACATTATGTTAATATTAAGTTGCTTTATTGGACAACAAGATAATCTGTATCTTTAAAAAATTGGATGGTGAGTGATAGTATGGAGTTCTTTTGGCTAGCATTAGGAATTGCAATTGCAGGTTATTGTATCGGTGATGGATTGAAAAACTTCAAAAATGCGGATGCAAAACCATTACTAGATTCATTGGATAATGAAGAAGACCATGAATTAATCCAGGAAAAGGACATACATTATTTTATTGGGATAGCAAAAGAGGATGCTACATCTCTAGTTAAAGATCATCCAGATGTCCCACATATTGTTATCAATAAAAAAGTTTATTTTCAAAAAGGTAAACTGAAAGAATGGTTAACCAAATTAGGAGAATAAGTTTTTAGAAATTGTTATGTTTTATTAACGTTACAATTCCTAACTTCATTTGTATTGCACGGTACAAACAGTTAACTCATTAGAATCTTATTATGAGACTAGGAGGAATGGGATGACATTAATTGATCCTACAAAACTAGAGAAATGGTTGCGACCACATTCAATGGAATGGTATGAACAACTGAGTAAACTACAAAACAAATATATGTATCCGTGGATGTCGACCATATTGGAACCAAATGGAGAATTGATTTTTGATAATGAAGCAACTGAAATGGTAGTTAATCAAAAAGTGTTAGATATTGGTTGTGGCGATGGTAACTTTATGAATCAACTATCGTGTATAGTAAAAGAAATTGTCGGTTTTGATATAACAGAGAAATTTATTCAATTAGCTACAATTAGCTACAAAAAATAACAAGCCTAACCTATCATTTGTAGTAGGGAGTACAAATGATGGTTTACCTTTTGAACAGAATGCATTTGACTGTGCATACATTAGAAAAGGACCGATATCCGCCTATCCTCATCTTAGAAATGTAATCAAGAAAGGCGGCCAAGTACTTGGACTTCATCCTGGAGATGAGTCAGGTAAAGAATTACCACTTTTATTTCCAAACCTCTTTGAACCTTCAGCAGGAACTCCTATTTTAGATAGTATTCACCAGAGACTTTCCGATAGTAATTTTTCATATGAAAAAGTAGAAGTGTTTAATAGCACTGAATATATTAAGACCCCTACAGATGTACTGAAACTTCGTTGTTTTGGTCAAGAACCATCAATATATGAAACACTGAAAGATAATAATATAAGAGAAATAACGCATATTTTTGAGGACAATGCAACTGTTAATGGTTTACCGATTACTCATTCCCGTTACATAGTACGGGCAAAAGTATAGTTAATCTTCTTCAACGTGAAAAGGATGGATTGTATTGGACGTTACAAACATTACACTATCTAATGAAAGAATCATGTTAAGAGAACTCGTAGAAAGTGATTGGATTGACGTACATAAGTATGCCTCGCAAGAAATTGTTTCCCAGTATCAAGCTTGGGGACCAAATTCAACAGAACAATCCATAGCATATGTCGATCAAGCAATAAAAGATGCAAAAGAGCAACCAAGATTAAGATTTGTATTTGCAGTTATCCATAATAACAGATTAGTGGGGGCTAGTGAACTCAATATTAGAGATGTAACGAATAAAGTAGGAGAAGTCTCTTATATTATTCATCCAGCCTATTGGGGAAAAGGATTTGCAACAGAAGTGGCGACACTGTTAGTTGATTTTGGGTTTACAAAACTTCAATTACATCGTATCTATGCAACATGTGATCCAAGAAATACTGGTTCCATTCAAGTTTTAAAGAAAACTGGTATGACATTGGAAGGTAGAATTCGTGAACATATGCTAATTAAAGATGGATGGCGAGACTCGTTCCTTTATAGCATATTGGAACATGAATGGGATTAAGTAATGTAAGTACGTAATTAATGATTTTATATAAAGAGATTAGGAGAAAGGAGCTTGATTTCAAGCTCCTTTCTTATGGTTAAATTACATTAATATTATTTCGAATATTATGTTAGTATAAATAGACAATAGCCTAAAAGATTGTCGAATAAGGAGGGCTCCTATGAAAAAGATTATTCTTATTGGTTCAGGTGGGGCAGGAAAGTCTACCTTGGCAAAGAAATTATCTGAAAAGCTAAATATAGAAGTCTATCATCTGGATGCATTATTTTGGAAACCAAATTGGGTTGGCGTTTCTAGGCAGGAACAAATTGAAGTACAACATGATTTAGTGAAAAAAGAAGAATGGATTATTGATGGAAACTATGGAGGGACGATAGATATAAGGTTGCAAGCTGCAGATACAATTATCTACTTAGACATTCATCGCGTAATCTGTGTATATCGCGCTTTTAAAAGAATGATGAAGTACCGAAATAAAACAAGACCTGATATGGGTGAAGGCTGCAATGAACGATTTGATTTACAATTTTTAAAATGGATATGGAATTACCCGAAAAATAAACGACCTGAAACCTTAGAAAAGCTAAAAGAAATCTCCAAAGATAAACAAGTGTATATATTGCGGTCCTCAAAACAAATTCAGAAGTTTATAAATACCTTGTAGAATATTGATATTGTTAAAGTACTATTAATACTTCAGAAGGAAAAAACGCAATGTACGTATTTGCTAGATTCATAGAATAACTAGCATAGGAGGGATACATGATGGAAAATGAATACTTTGTTGGCTGGGGAACACTGGCATTGATAAATGCTGGGCTTGCACAAGGGAAGAACAGAACGGGATTTAACTGGTTTTTGCTTTCTCTCTTTCTCGGTCCAGTAGCAACACTAATTTTGTTATTCGTAGAGAAAAGAGAACGATAGGTAAAGTAGCCGTTTCCTGAATTACAGTAAGGAGAGAATAAATATGATAATAGAGTTAGATAAGAATGAATTTTATAAGTGTAAACATGTAATTAATCAAGATGGGCAGATAGAGGTTAAAGCAGTCGTGGAAGGGATTAATCCTGGTCGTGTTTTTGTAGATAATGTCCTCATTCCTGCTTCTGGGATTGTATGGTTAGGAAATAATGATGGCTTTTTCTTTATTGGGAATGAAGGTAACGAGAATTTTAATAATGAGATTAGTAATTTTATAGATGACTTCATTATGCCAGAAGCAAAAAAGGTTGGTTTAAATTGGTTTGAAGGAATGGGAAACCATTCGGGGTGGAATTCGGTACTAGAGAATGTTTTTAAGCATCGTCCATTCAAAACTTGGAATCAAAAAGTATATACACTTCAAATGGAGAACTATAAAGCTCAGTCGGAACCTATTATAGAACCAGGGTTTGAAGTGATAAAAATAAATCAAACACTATATAACAATAAGTCCATTTCTAATATTAATTTTTTGCGTAATAAAATATCTGAGTTTTGGTCATCACCAGAACAATTTTTTAAAGAAGGAATCGGCTTTTGTATTGTTCACAACAACACAATTGTTAGTATTTGTTTCTCGGGATTTGTAGTAGATCATGTTCATTGTGTGGATATTGAAACGTTAGAGAATTATCAAGGGAAAAAACAAGCACAAAGAATAGCCCATTGTTTTGTGAAAGATTGCCTGGAAAATAATAGACTTCCATATTGGGATTGTATGGAATCCAATAAGCCTTCCATTGCAGTTGCTGAAAATATAGGATTTACGAATGTTTTTGATTATAGGGGGTATTATTTTCCAATTTGATAACGATTAAAGTTTACGGAAGAGGAGTTAAAAGTATGAAGTTTGTTCTAATATTTGGACCGCAAGCAGTAGGAAAAATGACAGTTGGACAAGAATTAGCTAAATTAACCGGATTAAAGTTGTTTCATAACCATATGACCATCGATTTGGTTGGGCAGTTTTTTGATTATGGAACGAAAGAAGGAAAACGATTAGTAAAATTGTTCCGTAGAGAAATCTTTGAAGCGGTATCTAAGAGTGAATTACCTGGAATGATTTTCACCTATTTATGGGCTTTTGATTTGAAAGGTGATTGGAAGTATGTGGAGGAAGTTTGTCAGATTTTCGAGTCAAAGGGTGGAACGGTATACTTTGTTGAATTAGAAGCGGATATCGATGAAAGACTTAAACGAAATATAACTCCTAATCGACTGGAACATAAGCCATCCAAGCGAAATATCGAATGGTCTGAAAAGAACTTGAAGGAAACGGCGGAAATATACAGATTTAATTCTTTAAAAGGTGAAATAAATCGTGAAAACTACTTAAGGATTAACAATACAAATATAAATCCAGAAGAAGTTGCATCCATCATTAAAGAAAAATTCGAATTGTAGAATTGGGGGAAGTTATGATGCAATATTTTATTGGGATTGTTCCACCAAATGATTATAAAGAGAAAATCATTGGTTTTCAGAACAGATGGCCGAATCATTGGATAAGTAAAGCGGTTGAACCTCATGTAACGGTAAAGGCTCAGAGTGGGTTGACATCTGATGAAGAATGGATATCAATCGTGCAAGAGGTTTGTCGATCTTTCCAACCTTTTGATTTGAAAGTATCTGAACCGAGGTTTTTCTTTGATACTATCTTATATTTAAGTATTGAATCCGAACAGTTGGTAAGGATGCATGAACAGCTAGTACATCGGATTTCACCGAGTCAGGAGTTAATTAAGAAGTACTTTGAACTGGAAGATTTTGTTCCGCATATGTCGATAGGAAAAACGTTTTATGGCATGACAAAGGGAGAACTTTTAGAGATGGCGAGGCTAGCGAAAGAGGAGCTTGCTCCGTTTCCGACATTTAGGGTTGATTTTATCAGAATATATCGCGAGATTGAACCTCAGATTTATAAGAAGTATGTGGACATACCATTAAAATAAATAATTGCCTGTTTGTAAATCGCGAGACTTAACATATGAAAGGAGCGGAATAATGGGCAGTGGGTTGATGCCAAGGCTAAAACTTGGTTTTCATATCTCTATTTTTATTATTGGCTTCATCAGTGTTATTCTACATATTTTATTTTCTCCAGATCCTTTAGTATCTACGACTAAGTTTACTATTCATTCGAATCTTATTGTTTCCTTCACATTTTTATTTAGCGGTATTGTGTTAATGCAGGGAAAGAATGAAGGGACAATGCTAGAGTTTTTTAAGAATTGCTCTTTAATCTATATGGCCGTAAATTTACTTACGTATCATTTTCTTCTTACAAGTGGCGGAGAATATGCTGGGGTACATGTTATTACAAACTTTACGGTACATTATTTGATACCTTGTATGGTTTTTATTAATTGGCTTCTATTTGAAGTTAAGAAAAAATATCACTATAGATATATTTTTTATTGGGTATTTTATCCACTTCTTTATACTATTGTTTCCAGTATAAGGGGGTTGATTGATGGGTTCTATCCATATTTCTTTCTAAATCCAAATGGTCAAATTCCAGTAGGTGTCGGTAGTTATACAAATGTTTTCTTATTTATGGTTGCCTTTTTATTTGTTTTTGTCATCTTAGGTTTTTTGTTAATTATGGGTAATAGATTAGTTTTATTAATTAATAATAAAAGGGAGGCTTGATTCTCACTTTACAGAGAAAATGTTAAATATCCTGATCTTTACATAATATTGTAGTAACAGAAGGGGGAGTGTTGATGAAACAGCTTTATATCAAACAGAAGGTTTTTAGTCTTAGTGGTAAATTCACGGTTAAAAATCAAGAAGAACAAGACGTCTATTACGTAGAAGGTAGTTTTATGCAAATTCCGAAGACGTATACGATTATGAATAGAAAACGAGATGAAGTCGCGCTAATTTCAAAAAAAGTATTTAGTTTCTTGCCAAAGTTTTTTGTGGAAGTGAATGGGCAGGAAGTATTAACGATTAAAAAAGAGTTCTCATTCTTTAAAGCTCGTTATACCATCGATGCAGCAGGAATAGAGGTACATGGTAATTGGTGGGATATGGAATTTGACGTATTGCAGCACGGAGAAATCGTCGGTAAAGTGAACAAAGAGTGGTTCTCTTGGGGAGATAGCTATAAAGTACAAATTCTAAATGAAGAAATGGAAGCCATCGTCATCGCAATTGTCGTCGCAATTGATTGCGTCAAAGCAGACCAAGCTACCTCCTCAGCCGCCTCAACTTAAATGGCGCGTATTGTAATGGTGGTGTCTATTTTTAGAGTGTCTATGAAGGTGCCTGACACCTCCCGAAATATGTCGAATGATAAAATCCCTCGTTACCGGCTGTATCGAGGGATTTTGTTTTGTAATTTTCGACAAAAAGCAACAAAAAGCGGGTGGTGTCAGACACCAATATAGAAAAACACCCACATAGAAAGTTATTTTACACGATTAATTTACCGCGGAAGCCTCGTGCGCCGTAGTATGAATCTGCACCATTGTGGTATAGAAAGACGTGGTCATACCGTTTGTCGCAGAATAGTGCTCCACCTAATTTTCTAATTTCTTCTGGTGTTTGCACCCAGCTTGAAGTTTTTAAATCAAAATTACCAAGCTCTTGTAATTTACGGTATTCCTCTTCTGTCAACATTTCAATACCCATAGCATTTGCCATGTCCATTGCACTATTTTCAGGTTTATGTTTCTTTCTTGCTTCTAGGGCTGCTCGGTCGTAACAAATACTTCTTCTTCCTTTAGGACTCTCCTTCGAACAATCCATAAATATGTATTCATTCGTATCTTGGTCATATGCTACAACATCTGGCTCGCCTTCAGTTCTCTCCATTTCAGAAAGGGACCATAGTTTATCAGGATTAGCTTCTAGTTTGGCTAATACTTTTTCCCATTCTAGTCCTTCATGACGCTGCACATTAGCTTCAAAACGCGCCTTCAATATATGCAGTAATTCTTCTTGTTGATCCGGTGTTAATCTTTGATTTCCCATAAAAGTTTCCTCCGTTTTTTTCCTTTATTATAACAGAAACTAAATTACGAGTTCATCTACCCCACTCGTCGATAAGTTTCTGAATCTTTAAAATATACTTTATAAACGATATGGAGTCGTATAAAATATATAAAGAGGTGATGAATTTGTTAGCGTTCAATGTACCCACAAATATTTCTCTTCCTGCACTTTTATTAGATGTAAATGCGTTTGACGAGAACTGCCAAATGATTGCTCATAAGGCAAATGGAAAAACAATACGAATTGCAACCAAATCTATTCGATCAGTACCAGTTCTAAGGCAAATACTAGCTTCTAACTCGGTGTATATAGGGCTAATGAGTTTTAGTCCAAAGGAGGCGATTTTTCTAGCAGAAAAAGGATTTGAAGATATACTGCTTGGATATCCATGCTGGGATTCAAGTGCCCTCCAACAAATTGCCCGATTAAATAGAGATGGCAATCAAATTATTAGTATGGTTGATTCGATTGAACATATCGAACACTTAGCCAAAATAAGTAACGAAACGAATGGGGTCTTTTATCTATGTATTGATATCGACATGAGTACAACATTTGGTAGTCTTCACTTTGGTGTGAGACGTTCCCCTATTAATACAGAAGAGGGTATAGTTCAGATCGCAAAGAAAATAAAGGAAAACCCTCAACTAAAACTACTGGGAGTGATGGGGTATGAAGCACAAATTGCAGGTGTTGGCGATAAGCTCCCATCACAACAGCTAAAAAACCAAGTAGTGAGCCTATTAAAAAAGCGTTCCATACATAATATATATCAGCGTAGAAAGAGGCTAGTGGAGATTCTTGAAAAAGAAGGGATGCCCATTCAATTTGTTAATGGAGGTGGAACAGGTAGTCTTCATACAACTTCTCAAGATAACACCGTTACCGAGTTAACAGCTGGATCAGGATTTTACGCTCCTTTACTTTTTGATTATTATCGAGATTTTCATTACCAACCGTCTTTATTTTTCGCCTTACAAATTGTACGAAAACCAACTAATAATATATACACCTGTCTCGGGGGAGGCTATATTGCTTCTGGACCACATGGGAAGGATAAAGTGCCACAACCTGTATATCCACCAGGGGGTAAATTACTCCCTTTTGAAGGGGCTGGTGAAGTGCAAACTCCGGTTTATTATGAAAATGAAACACTTGAAATTGGTGATGCGATTATTTTTCGTGCGGCAAAAGCAGGCGAGATTTGTGAACGATTCGGCGAGATAGTTTGTTTGGAGAATAACCAAGTAGTGGAGACATTCTCTACATATCGGGGGGAAGGACAATGTTTTCTGTAATTAAAGCTAAAGAAAGAAAACGGTGGAGAAATTGGACAGATACTCATGAAAGTACACCTGAGAAAACCTTTTTCCCGTCCTCTGTTAAGGAAGTAATATCCATTGTGAATGAGGCATCAAATCAAAAAAAGAAGATAA
The DNA here is from genome assembly GCF_014637405.1 of Ornithinibacillus halotolerans. Classification (GTDB taxonomy): domain Bacteria; phylum Bacillota; class Bacilli; order Bacillales; family Amphibacillaceae; genus Ornithinibacillus; species Ornithinibacillus halotolerans. The sequence goes on along the minus strand of NZ_BMEY01000020.1, from coordinate 38,988 downwards.
GGGTAGTTGGTGCAGGGCATTCGTTTACAAACTTGGTAGGAACTGATGATTGGCTAGTTTCTCTTGATTTACTTAGTGGAATAGAGGAGTTAGACGAAGAAAATAATACGGTTACTGTTTTGGCAGGAACTAGATTATTTCAGTTAGGAGAGGAGTTAGGCCAAAGAGGGTTTGCTCAGGAGAATTTAGGCGATATAAATGTACAAAGTATTGCCGGAGCAATCTCAACAGGAACGCATGGAACTGGAATAACATTCGGCAATATACCAACGCAAGTAGAAGAGCTTACTATGGTTACAGCAGCAGGCGAGGTTCGTACTCTTTCTAAAGAGAAACATTCTGGCATGTTCCAAGCAGCTCTTGTTTCATTAGGGACGTTAGGGATAATAGTGAAAGTAAAATTAAGATTGATTAAAAGTGTTATATATGAGTACCGAAGTGAAAAAGTAAGGATTAACGAGTTTTTAGAGCGATTGGATGAGTATATTCATAATAATCGTCACTTTGAATGTTATATTTTCCCGTACTCGGATTTAGTTCAAGTGAAAAGAATGAATATAACCGATAAGAAACCGCAGAAGTTGACTAGTCATCGCTGGAAGAATCTTATATTAGAAAATTATTTGTTCTATTTGCTATCAGAAATTGCTAGAATTTTTCCGAAGAGTAGTAGGAAAGTGAGTCGATTATCAGCTAAAGGGGTAAGTGCGACTTCTGTTTCAGCAAGGAGTCATGAACTTTTCGCAACTCCAAGACTTGTAAAGTTTAGGGAGATTGAATACTGTATTCCCCTTCCATATTTTAAAGTTGCTATTCAAGAAGTACGAAAGCAGATAGAGGAGAAAAAATATGACGTACATTTTCCGATTGAATGTAGGGTAGTAAGTTCTGATGATATATGGTTAAGCCCATCTTATCAAAGAGAGTCTGCATATATTGCTTTTCATATGTATAAAGGAATGCCACATGATGCATATTTTCGAGATATGGAAAAGATTATGCGGAAATACGCTGGAAGGCCTCATTGGGGAAAAATGCATTCAATCGGGCATGAGGAATTATTTTCCCTTTATCCAAAATTAAGCGATTTCCTCACTATTCGTGAAGAATTAGACCCAGATGGAATCTTTTTAAATGATTATTTGAACAATTTATTGATAGGTGAATCTAGTAAATCTGAAACTGAAAGATTGCGATCATAATAGAAAAATGCAGAGAGGAGGCCAATCAAATAATGGAGAAAAAATAACAATAGAAAACATGTTAGGCTGGGCAGAAGACCATATGGCTAATTGGTAAGGTGTAATATGGTAAGGGTGTCAGGCACCACCCGAAATATGTCATTTACTGTCGAATTTGAAATCCTTAACCACGTATAGGATTCTATGAATATATTGTGATATTTTCGACAATAGGTGCCAAAACTCGGGAGGTGTCAGACACCGGTATTAAGTGTAACGTGGTGGGCGTCTTTTGTTCTTTATTTTATGAATGATACTTGTTCCTAGCTCATTTAACGCTATCGCAAGTAGTATAATTGCAGTTCCTATCCATTGAAGTGGAGTAACTGTTTCTGACAAAATGATACTAGCTGAAAGAATGGCAACAGGAAGCTCCACCGAAGTTAATATATTTGCTAGTCCACCTGAAATTAGTGGTGCCCCAACTGCAAAGAATAATGGCGGTAATATTGATCCGAACAAGGAAACTCCTACAGCGCTTTTGACTAAATCAAATTCCAAAGGCAGTATTGTAGGGATATCTCGTAAGAATATGATAAGGATCAAAATCATAGAACCGGTTGCCATAAGTGAGCTTCTTGTCCACGCATCAACTTCGACAGCAACTTTCCCACTGAAAAAAATAAAACCCGCATACGTAAATGCAGATAGTATTCCAAATACTAACCCTATGATTGGTAATCCTTGAACGTCTCCATTAATAATATCAGAAGCAAAAAATACACCGATCAAGATTAATATAATTGAAAATATAGTTATTGGCGCAGGCTTTATTTTGGTGAATATCCATTCTAAAATAATTCCTATCCAAACAAATTGAAACATTAATATGATAGCTAATGATGCTGGCAAATACTGCATGGAGCCGTAATAGAAGACACTAGTTAACCCAATAAAACAACCAGTTAACATGATTTGTGGAATGTTTTTCTTTGTTAGTCCTTTAAAACTAGAACGTTTTATTAATGTGAAAGACCACAACATAATAGCAGAAAATATCATTTGAATAATATTAATTTGGCCTAATGTGTAGCCAAAGCTAAATCCGAATTTAGCAAATACTGGTGTAAAGCCAAAACATGCAGCACCAATTAAAACAAATAAAATTCCCTTATTTATTTTCATGTTAGTCCTCCTCGCTGATGAATTATAGACAATTATGTTATGTTTAAAAACATTTGTTTTCCCCTTCGTTTCATCTATCAACTACTGTATTCTAGTATAAAATTCGTCTTTAGTAAATCTTATAATGAGAGAAAGTCTACTTTGTTCCAAAAAAGGAGCTGGAGTGAAATGAACTCAAGAGTAGCTACAGAGGTGTTAATAATTAAGATGTCTATTTAGGGTGTCTGACACCACCCGAAATATGTTAAAAATTGTCGAATCAATACCCTTTCTGCATGTGAACAAATGGAAAGAACTAGATTTGATAATTCGACAAAATACAACAAAATCCGGGAGGTGTCAGACACTTACTCAAATGACACCTACCCGGAGAGGGTACTTATTCTAATACTGGTTCTGCTTTAGGGCTTAGTTTTGCAATGAGTATTCCGATCATTGTTCCGACAATTGAGGGAACTACCCACTCTAATCCTACATCTGCTAATGGTAATGTTGATCGAATCATCTCAATTGGTCCTAAGTTTAAACCAAAAGCATTAAGCCCACTAATAACAGCGAACACCCCAGCAAATGACAGTGCACTTACATAAACAACACGTGCACCTTTAAACTGTTGATGGAAGAACGTTAATACAATTAGTACAATTGTTAATGGATATGCAGTTGTTAAAAATGGGACGGACACTTTCAAGATTTGCGTTAGTCCCATATTTGTTAGAGTAAACCCAACAAGTGTAGTTACGAGAACGACCGTCTTATAGCTTGCTTTTGGAACTAGTTTGGAAAAATATTGTCCACAAGCTGATGTTAATCCGACAACTGTTGTAAAACATGCAAGTGTAAAGATTAGTCCGATTAGAAGTGTTCCGCTTTGCCCAAATAATGTCGTAGAAACTGCAGTTAATACTTGAGTGCCGTCAGTAAATTCACCAGACATTTTACCACCAATGATACCTAAAAAGACGTAGACAGATGCTAGAAGAGTACCGGCAATAAGTGCTGCTTTAATCATATACCCTTTCATTTTTCTTTCGTCTGTCACTCCTCGACGTCCAACAGCAGTTAAAATAACAATTCCAAACGCTAATGCAGCGAGAGCATCCATTGTGTTATAACCCTCTAAAAAGCCTTTGAAAAATGCTCCAGATTCATATCCGCCAGTTGGCGCTTGGAAATTTCCTTCTAATTTGAACAGGCCAACTACACATAAAATGACCATTGCAAATAATAGAACGGGAGTTATGAAACGTCCTAAGTATTTTTCTAAGTTAGTAGGATTTAAGCTTACTAGATAGACAAGTAAAAAGAATACTGCTGAAAATAGTAATAATACGACCGTCATGCTTGTTGATGTTTTCACTAGCGGAATTAATCCCATTTCAAATGCCACATTGGCATTACGAGGAATTGCTAGAAATGGTCCAATCGATAAATAAACAATGACCATAAATACTGTACTGAACACAGGGTGTACTCGATCACCAATGGCCTTGATCCCACCCTTTACATTAGCAATTGCAAAAATAACGAGTAGCGGTAGTCCAACAGCAGTTAAAACAAAACCTGCCATTGCTAACCAGAATGAAGTTCCAGATAGTGTACCTAGAAACGGTGGGAAAATAAGATTCCCTGCTCCAAAAAACATAGAAAATAGTAAAAGTCCGATAAAAAATGAATCAAATTTGCGCATGATGCTCTCTCCTTTAATGTTTTTTTGAAAATAAAAAAACCCGCCCCTTATAAATAAGGGACGAGTTATCGCTCGCGTTACCACCCTAATTCTGCAGAAAATAAAAAAACTGCAGCACTCAAGTCAACGTACCAACATACGTGTTCCATTGTAACGGCGGACAACCCGTCAAAGCTTACTAATTTCGGCTTTGCATCTCAGAGATGATTTTCAGATAGGGGCTGAACACCGACTCGCACCAACTGCCGGCTCTCTTTGGATCAGACTTTCCTAACGTACTGTTCTCTTCATCGATTTTTAATATTAAAAATAAATTTATCAGATTAAAAGACACTTGTCAATATTTTTTGATATTTTTTTAAATTATCGTGATTTAGATTGTTGATATAATGAGATAAATATTCATTTTATTAATAAATTCAAATCCTGATTAAATAGTTAGCTTATTGGTTGAATGCTAACAGAAAGGACAGTTTTAGTTTTATGTGCAGGGTAACATTCCATGGCGGGAGTAAGGTAGATTTCTCGGTGAGGTAATACCATTTGGTAGCCCTGTAATTGTAATTCTTTTTCAAGCAAAGCCAGACTACTTGATGTGTCCTTGTAGTGACCAACATGCAATTTCATTGCGGTTAAAGTTTCTTGCTCATGTTTAAAACTGATGGAAGGTAGTGTATCTACTCGTAAGCTTTTTTGTACTTTCTCTAAAGCGCGTATATAGATTTCTTCTGATATGAAATCTGGTACTAGTATCATTCGTTCCACAATCCATTTGTTATCTGCTTTTTGTTGATACCAAATCATTTCTGGGGGCATTCGTTTAAATCGGTAGTTCATTTCTAATTTGGTAATTTGTTTTATTTGGTTGACAACTTTAAAAGCAATCCACTTCTCATCTTTAGGTTCAGGATGACCATCCCAATTCATATGAAAGGATGTAATCATACGTTGCGATACATATTTACGTTCAGGTAATTGTTCAATTACAGATGGTCCTTCTTTTAGATAGTATATTTGCTGATATACCTTTCTAAGGTCAACCGGCTTTGCTTTATTAGTGTTTACCACAGTTTTTTACCTCCTTTTTAATAGAACTACTTTAATTATAAAGTTATTTAAAATGTCAGTCTATTAGTAATTGCCTTTAAAAAACGAACAAAAAAAGATGCACCAATATTGCTAGTGCATCTTTCGTATTTTTCACATTCGACAAAATCCACCAAAACTCGGGAGGTGTCAGACACCCATCCAAAAAGACATACTCCTACTTTGTGTAATTATCGAAGTATCCTTGAATATATACCATTGGTGTACCTTTATCTCCACTACCAGAGGTTAAGTCGGATAGGGAACCGATAAGGTCAGTTAGGCGGCGTGGCGTTGTGCCTTGTGCTTCCATGGCACCAACTAAGTCTTCATTTTTGTTTTGAATGTACTCAGATATTGCCTGTTGCAGTTCTTCCCCTCGTAAATGAGAGAAGTTATTATCTGCCAAATATTTTAATTTTACTTCATTCGGAGTACCTTCTAGTCCTGCCGTAAACCCAGGTGATACAACTGGATCAGCAAGTTCCCAAATCTTTCCGACAGGGTCTTTAAAGGCACCATCACCGTAAACCATAACTTCGACAGTTTTTCCAGTAACCTCTTTTAATTTCGCCTGAATTGCATCCACAATTGGCTGACAATTATTTGGGAAAAGTTTAATACTTTCTTCCGTTGATTTATTAGATCCTAATAGTCCATACTCTTCGTTAAAACCACTACCATTAATTGATTCAGTTAGGATATCATCTAATCCAAATACACTTTCCGCACCATTATTTGTAAGGATTCGTTTCGTGCGCATACGAGAGTGAATATCACAAGTAAGTACATGTTTCGTATAGTCTAAGATAGTTCTTGCATTGTTTGAGAAGATGACTTCACATGTAGCGCCTTCTTCTTCAATGATTTCTTTATAGTACTCAATATAATCTACACCGGTAAAGTGGTGCTTTTTATATCCAAAGTGTTTACGGAAATCATCTTCAGATAATACATCTGCCCATGGATTAATACCTTTTACATCTAATTCATCGATATCAACTAGATGGTTACCAACTTCATCTGATGGATAACTTAACATTAGTACGATTTTTTTAGCACCTCTTGCAATACCACGTAAGCAGTTTGCAAAACGGTTACGACTTAGGATAGGGAAGATTACTCCGACTTTTTCTTCTCCGAATTTTGCCTTAATATCTGCTGCGATATCATCAATAGTTGCATAGTTACCTTGTGCACGGGCAACCACTGATTCAGTAATTGTTACAATATCGCGATCCTGAATAGAAAAGCCTTCTACCTCTGCTGTATGTAATACAGTGTCTACGACAATCTCTTCAATGTTATCTCCAGTGTTAATAATTGGTGTACGCAATCCACGTACAACTGTTCCAACGACTCTTTCCATTGTCATCTCTCCTCTAGTTAGAGTATGCTTCAACATGTTTATTTTCATTCTCAATCCATTTGTTACTATACACTTTAGATTGATATAAGTAAAATTAATATTTATAATATGAGGTATAAGGAGTGCTAATATGGTAGGTAAATTAGATTTATATCGCATATTTCAAGTTGTCAGTCGTAATAAAAGTTTTTCAAAAGCGGCACAGGAATTGTTTATGACACAATCTGCGGTTAGCCAAGCAATTTCTAAGTTGGAGAAAGAACTAGACATTCAACTTTTTCACCGAACAGCTAGAGGAGTTGAGTTAACGACAGAGGGGAATCTATTAGATGAGCATGTAAAATCTGCATTAGGAATTATTCAAGCAGCAGAGGATAAACTACTAGAATTTAAGACATTTAAATCTGGCCAATTACGTATAGGGGTTGGTGATACGATTTCTCGGTATTATTTGCTCCCGTATTTAGAACAGTTTCATGATCGTTATCCTGGAGTAAATTTGAATATCCTCAATCGAACGACTTCAGAAATCATCGATTTAATTAAGTCAGGCAAAGCAGAATTAGGTATTTGTAACTTACCAGTAGAAGATGAGCAATTGGAAGTGATTCCGTGTAAGGAAATACAAGATATCTTTGTCTGTGGAGAGAAATATAAGAAATTGGCAGAGAAGCCGATTAGCTTAGATCACTTAATGCAGCTCCCTTTAATTTTTTTAGAAAGAAAGTCGAATTCCAGAAAATTTGTAGAGAACTTCCTACAAGAAAGAGGATATCAAGTATCTCCTCTTTTTGAGCTAGGTTCTTATGATTTAGTGTTAGAATTTACGAAAATAAACCTAGGTATTTCGTGTGTAATCAAAGAATTCGCTAAAGACTATCTGGAAAGGGAAGATTTATACGAAATTCGTTTGGAAGAAAACATTCCAAAAAGAAGCATAGGAATCTGCTACCTAAAAGACGTCCCACTATCACAAACAGCAAAAAAATTCATCGAAAGCATATTGTGATAATGCAGCTGAAACGGTGCTGTGACGGTGTCTATGACGGTGTCTGACACCACCCGAAAAATGTTGAATATTGTCGAAAGTAAAAAAAACCACCCACTAAGGATGGTTTTCGACAAAGTTTGACAAAATCCGGGAGGTGTCAGACACCCAAAGCAAGACACCAAATCACAATCTGAACTTATAGAGAAGCCAAGATTTGATGATAGATTCATTCGAATGGTGGGTTGCAACTTTATCCCGAAAGGGGAAATCGTCTGGGTTAACCTTCAATTTTAATATGGGGGCTACAGGCTTTTGGCTAATCCACTCGTCAAATTGTATAACCCCTTTTCCCTTATAAGAGAAGGTTTCTTCAGGAAGTATGTAAATAAAACCAGTTGTCCATGGATTATTGGAAATAGTTGGTTCCGTTAATGAGTAAAAGTGATACTTATTCTTTCCGTTAGAGGAAACCACCCCATTTCTAATATTTCCTACTATTTTTCCTTTATCTAATGTTGCGTAGAATATTGGCCAAATTGGATCTTTGGAAGCAAATATTGCAGTAACTATATTGCCATCAGCTAAAGTTTGCTTCCTTGGTTCAAATTCTTCTATCGCTTTATTATTAGATCCATGTAATAGAACCGACTTGTTATGTATCAGGTAAGATAAGAACTTATACTTAGGCACAGTCAAGTTATACTCTATTAATTTATCTTCTTTCTTCAATGAGCTTTCGTACAAATCATTAAATAGTTTTTCCTCATCTTTACTATTGGTGATATTTAGAGCAGGCAAAAAAAGAATTCGTAATAGAAGCTGGATGAACCTTGTTTTCATTATCATCACTCCAAACTTTGATTTTATCTGTTGGATCCATGATGAAAATCTAGCTAATATTTATATATAAAAGGACGATTTCCAATTCAAATCGTCCATAAATAAAACACTCTACTCCAGCAATTCAAGCAATAGATCTGGTCTATCAGTCATAATGCCATTTGCACCAAGGTCGATTAATTCTTGCATAGTTTCTGTGTCATTAATCGTCCAGTAATGTACTTGCATTCCTCGCTTGTTAGCACCTCGAATAATCTTCTTATCCATTAAGTTAATATTGCTATCTTCTGTTGGGATTTGTAGGGCATGTACTTGTTGCTTATACAAACCATTTAAGAATAACTTATGGAAAATAACAAACTTCGTAATTTCATCACGTCCGCCACTGACGAGCGCCTCACCATTCGTAACATCTTTAACAATCTCAATAATATCATGATCAAAAGCAGCAATAATCACATTCTCTTCCAATCCATAAGACTTAATAAGCTCCCACAACTTTTCACTCATTTCACGATACAACTCAGGATGATTTGTATCTTTAATTTCAATAGTATAAAGCATTTCTGGATCATTAATCGTTGAGAAAATTTCCTCAACGGTTGGAATATAAACTCCTTGACCACGGAAACTGTATTCGCCATTTAAATCTTGGAAAGAATAAGCAGCATCGTAACTTTGAACTTCCTCTAGAGTCATCTCATTCACAATACCTGTTCCATCTGTTGTGCGATCAATGGTTGGGTCGTGAATAGATACTAAATGTCCATCTTTTGTCATATGAATATCAAACTCCAGGACATCAACACCCAGTTCACTAGCATTTGTAAAAGCGGCTAATGTATTAGAAGGTGCTAAATGGTTTCCGCCACCATGAGCGATTACAAGTGGTCTCCCTTTATCAAACTTACTAAGGTCTGTATTTTTAGAGACTGGCCACAAATAAATAATTAACCATACTAATATCAAACTACCAATAATTCCAAATGCAATTTTCCATTTAGACTTTCTCGATTTTTCTCTCTTATCACCCAATAAAGTTCCCCCTCTAAACATAATAGTTTTACTTAATTATACCACCCTTGTACACGCTTATCAGAAGGTAAAAGAAGCGCAAGAAAGCCAAGTAATGGAAGTAGAGATGCCATAATCATCGTAGTAGATAGTCCAAATAAATCAATGAAAACACCTAATGCAACAGCTCCAATGGCTCCCATTCCGAATGCTAATCCAACAATTAAACCAGACATTAAGCCAATTTTTCCGGGGATTAATTCTTGAGCATAAACAACGGTAACGGAAAAGCTAGTCATCAGAATGATTCCTATAATTGCGAGAAGTACCATGGCGAATACTGAACCAACGAAAGGTAACAACACACTTAATGGACTAACCGCAATAAGTGATAATAGAATTATATTTTTACGCCCAAAACGGTCTGCAAGTGGTCCACCAATAAATGTTCCAACTGCCCCCATGGCTAGAAATATAAATATATATATTTGTGAATTGGCAATTGATATTTGATACGTATCTATTGCATAAAAGGCATAGAAGTTTGAAATTGCAGCAGCATACCAGGACCTGGCAAATACGATAAATACTAACAGTACGATTGCAATTTTTATTGATTTAGCAATATCTATGTTTGGCTTTTTAGAGACAATATTTTTCTTCTGCCTCGCTATAAGCTCCATTTGCCCTTTATACCATCTAGCAATATACGTAAGAAAAATTACGGCAAGTCCTGCAATTAACGTAAACCAAAGTGCCCCTTTTTGCCCAAGTGGGACAAGGATTAACGCAGTAATAACGGGAGCTAGCGCTTGTCCAGAATTTCCGCCTACCTGGAAAATAGATTGTGCTAGTCCTCGTTTATCTCCTGCTGCAAGGTAAACAACTCGTGAACCCTCTGGGTGGAATACCGCTGAACCTAAACCAATAAAGACAACACTTATTAACACAAACCAAAAATTCGGTGCCAGTGCCAAACCAAGGATTCCGAACATACTACTTGTCAGTCCAATTGGTAATGCATAAGGGATTGGCCTCTTATCGGTGTACGTTCCAACGACAGGCTGCATTACTGAAGATACCATATTTAATGCAAAGGCAATAAGCCCAAGTTGAGTGAACGATAAACCCATGGAACGTTCTAATATAGGAAACATGGCAGGAATAACTGCTTGCAAAGAATCGTTTAGTAAGTGACAACCTGCAATGATAAAAAGAACTCGGTATGTTGTTTGATTATCGCTTGGTGTTACTAGGGATTTATTTTGTAAAGCTTTGTCCATAAGTAGTCCTTCTTTCTAGTTATCTATAAAGCTATTGTACATGGTAAGACTCAAAATACAATGTGAATAGATTTAATATTAAATATTACTAGATGGGTTGATTTTCTTATATAAAGTTTTATAATAAGCCTCGTAGTCTAATAAAATGATGATGAAATTTAATATAAATGGAAAAATAAAAGGGGATATTACATGACAATTACAGTCGGTAAACACCGTGTTGAAAAGGATTTTTTAGGAGAAAAAGAAGTTCCAAAAAATGCTTACTATGGTATTCAAACATTACGAGCAGTAGAAAACTTTCCAATAACTGATTACCGAATTCATAACGAGTTAATTGAAGCAATGGCTATTGTGAAAAAGGCAGCTGCATTAGCAAATATGCACAGTAAAAGGCTGACCGATAAAATCGGTGAAGCAATAGTCCAAGCTTCCAGTGAATTACTAGATGGACAGTGGCATGATCAAATCATTGTGGATCCTATTCAAGGCGGAGCAGGAACATCAATTAATATGAATGTGAATGAAGTTATTGCAAACCGTGCGATTGAATTACTTGGTGGAGAAAAAGGAAATTATGCTATTTGTAGCCCGAATACTCATGTTAATATGTCGCAATCAACGAATGATGCCTTTCCGACAGCAATTCGCATTGCAACGCTTAATACGTTAAATAAATTAATCAAAACAATGGAAGACATGCAACAAGCATTCGTGCAAAAAGGAACAGAATTTAGCCATGTGATTAAAATGGGGCGAACTCACTTACAAGATGCTGTTCCGATCCGATTAGGTCAAGAATTTGAGGCATACAGTCGTGTCATTGCTAGAGATATAAAGCGCATTAAGCAATCACGCCAACATTTATATGAGCTCAATATGGGAGCGACTGCAGTAGGAACCGGATTAAATGCTGACCCACAATATATTGAGGTGGCATTAGAACAGCTCGCAATAATTAGTGGCTTACCACTAACAGGTACAGAACATCTTGTAGATGCCACACAAAATACAGATGCTTATACAGAAGTATCGGCTGCATTAAAGATTAGCATGATGAATATGTCGAAAATAGCAAACGACTTACGTTTAATGGCATCTGGACCTAGAGCAGGGCTTGCAGAAATTAATTTGCCTGCAAGACAACCTGGTTCATCCATCATGCCAGGCAAAGTCAATCCAGTAATGCCTGAACTTATTAATCAAGTTGCATTCCAAGTAATTGGTAATGACCATACGATAGGGCTTGCTTCAGAAGCGGGACAACTGGAATTGAATGTCATGGAACCAGTACTTGTATACAACTTACTGCAATCAATTAGTATTATGAATAATGCTTTTCGTACCTTTACCGAACACTGTATAAAAGGTATTACGGCAAATGAAGATAGATTAAAAGAATATGTGGAAAAAAGTGTTGGTGTCATTACGGCAGTGAATCCACATATCGGTTATGAACGTGCAGCCCAAATTGCGTCAGAGGCAATAACTACTGGCGTACCAGTAAGAGAGCTATGTTTAAAATACGGTGTGTTAACGAGTGAGGAGCTAGATTTAATTCTAGATCCATATGAGATGACACATCCTGGGATTGCAGGAGCTAGTAAATAGAAAATAAGTATATGTTTTGGAAGCGGTCATTCTACTACGGTGTGAAGAAAGAATGACCGCTTCTTATTTATCAACTGTTCAAAGGTACCCTCAAAAAATAGTAAACGAATAATAATTCTGATAAACTATTTATATGATATAATAGAATTAGATAAAACGGATGTTTAGGTAAGCCCTTTCTAAAAGGCAATACCTACCGTTTTCTGCACTTCTAGAAGATAGGGATGGGGAAAATGAGCAACCAGGAAAATAAGACAGATGTTATTTTAATTGGTGCTGGAATTATGAGTGCCACATTAGGATCACTCTTAAAGGAATTAGTTCCGGACTGGAACATCACTGTATTCGAACAATTAGACAAACCAGGGGAAGAAAGCTCAAACGAATGGAATAACGCAGGAACGGGGCATGCTGCGCTATGTGAGCTTAACTACACACCAGAAAAAGCAGATGGAACTATTGATATTACAAAAGCACTTAATGTCAATGAGCAGTTCCAACTTTCACGACAATTCTGGTCTTATCTTGTAAAAGAAGATTTAATTCAGAATCCACAGGACTTTGTTATGCCACTACCACATATGAGTTTAGTGCATGGTAAGGAAAATGTGGAATTTTTAAAGAAACGTTTTGAAGCGCTATCAAACAATCCATTATTTGATGGTATGGAGTTTTCAGACGATCCGGAGAAACTAAAAGAATGGATTCCAATTGTTATGGATGGCCGTACATCAGATGAGCCAATTGCTGCTACAAAAATTGACTCAGGTACGGATGTTAACTTTGGTGCGTTAACACGTATGCTGATTAAACATTTAGAAAATCAAGATGTGACAGTGAAATACAAGCACAGTGTGAAGAATGTAAAACGTACAAGTGACGGTTCATGGGAATTAAAAGTAAAGGATCTTGAAAACGGTACCGTAGAGCGTCACCAAGCCAAATTTGTTTTCTTAGGCGCAGGTGGTGGAAGCCTACATTTATTACAGAAATCTGGTATACCGGAGGGCAAAGGTATTGGTGGATTCCCTGTAAGTGGGTTGTTTATGGTATGTAATAATCCGGATGTAGTGGAAAAACATCATGCAAAAGTATATGGAAAAGCAAAAGTGGGTGCACCACCGATGTCTGTTCCACATTTAGATACACGATTTATTGATAATAAAAAATCACTGTTGTTCGGACCGTATGCTGGATTTTCACCTAAGTTTTTGAAGACAGGATCATATTTAGATTTATTCCTTTCTGTTAAGCTGCATAATGTAATTAACATGATTGGTGCAGGTCTAAAAAACTTGGGCTTAACGAAATATTTAGTTCAACAAGTGCTCCTTTCTAAAGAAAAACGTATGGAAGAGCTACGTGAATTTATTCCTGATGCTAAAAGCGAAGATTGGGATATGATTGTTGCAGGACAACGTGTACAAGTGATTAAAGAAACGGAATCTGGTGGAAAAGGTACACTTCAGTTTGGTACCGAAGTTGTAAGTGCCGCTGATGGTTCTATTGCAGCACTACTAGGAGCATCACCTGGAGCATCAACTGCGGTTCACGTAATGCTTCAAGTATTATCCAAGTGCTTCCCTGAGCGTATGGACGAATGGGAACCGAAGATTAAGGAAATGATCCCATCGTATGGTGTTTCGTTATCAGAAAATAAAGAGCTTGCACAACAGATTCATGAATCCACTGCAGAAGTTTTAAAGTTAACGAATCAACAAGTATAATTTTGTGGTGAAAAGGTAACTCGATATTGAGTTGCCTTTTTTGCTTTAAAGAAAGGGTTCTAGTTCACTAATAGATTTTTGAGAAGCAAATCAAACGAGTAATAACTTCTAATGAAATAGAATAACTATAGAACAAGCATGCAGAAATAGCAGTATTACTGTTCGGAGGTTACATAATGACAGTTGGGTTGATCGTTATTTTATTATTAGTACTTCTCTTACCTTTCTTCATTAAAGCTGTAGAAAGAAACTTAGAATCTTTCTTATTTATCATAGGTTTACTAGCTGCACTAGTTGGTGGTGTGTTAGATGCAAAACTATATGTACATGCCTTAAAAGAACCTATTTTTATTACATTAGCTGTACTTATTGCAGGATTATTGTTCAAATGGTTAAAAACTCCGATTGAAAAAGGAATTTTAAATGTCAGTCACAAAGTGAATACTCGTATATCTCTTGCCGTAATTATTGTAGTGCTTGGTTTATTATCAAGTTTAATAACGGCAATTATTGCAGCAATTGTTCTCGTGTCTATTGTAAGTACATTGAGGTTAGATAGAAAAACAGAAATATATACTGTTATTTTAGCCTGTTATTCAATTGGTTTAGGTGCTGTCTTAACCCCAGTCGGTGAGCCATTATCAACCATTACTACAGGTAAATTGAATGAGGAATTTTTCTATCTTTTTAATTTGATAGGTATAGAAGTTATAGTTGCTATTATTGCAATAGGTATTATTGCATTTATCATGATAAAACCAAAAGATAGTAAAAATAGCTTAACTGGAGCACATGAAGCAGAAAGTTATACCGAGATTATTGTTCGTTCCTTTAAGATTTACTTATTTGTAATGGGGTTAACATTACTTGGTGCTGGCTATGAACCATTAGTTAATAAGTATTTACTCGATTTACAACCTGGAATATTATATTGGATAAACATGATGTCTGCAGTGTTAGATAATGCTACTCTTGCAGCAGCTGAAATAAGTCCAGCAATGAGTACAGAAACATTACGATTCTTACTATTAGGACTTATTATTAGTGGAGGAATGCTAATCCCTGGAAATATTCCAAATATCATTTCAGCTAATAAGCTAGGAATTACTAGTAAAGAATGGGCAAAATTTGGTGCACCATTCGGGTTAATTTTAATGATTGTGTTTTTTGTTTATTTATTAATTGTCGGATAATGAAAACCCCCACATTTCGTTTTATAGAGAAATGTGGGGGTTTTTAAATGGGGAAATTAATTATTGTTTTAATTTTTTGATAAATATAAAATTTACTATTGAACATCACGTTACGTGGTGTTTTATACTATATGTAATAAAAGAAAGGGTGAGGAAATGTATACGATCGGAAAACTTTCAAAAGAAACAGGGGTAACTAAGCGTACATTGGATTATTATGATGAGATTGGGTTAGTAAACCCTTCCTCTAGAACGAGTGGAGGTCACCGATTATACGGTGAAGAGGATGTTATGAGACTAGAACGTGTCTTAGCTTTAAAGTATATGGGATTCTCTTTAGAACAAATAAAGTCCATTTTGGAAAGCTCCAAATTAAACTGGAAACAGTCGATCCAACAACAGCTCGAAATGGTGAAAAAAGAACAAGAACGCCTAAAATTGTTAGAGCAAGCATTACTTGGTGTGTCTTACTCCATTGAATTTGAAGGAGGTGTAAGTTGGCCGATTATTCTTAACATGATTAAGATTCTTCATCAAGATCCTGAAGAAGTGTTTGAGCAGTATCAACAATATTTGGATCATGAAGATATGAATAAAATTAAAGCAGTTAACGATCGGATGACAGAAGAAGACATGCACGAATGGATGCAGGCAAATTATGAAATTAAAAAACATCTTCATCTCGATCCGAGTTCAGAACAGGCTTTGCAGCTAGCACAACGATGGGCAGATCAAGCTGAGAGGATGTTTGAAAGTGATGATGAATTACTAGGTGATTTGTGGGAAGCGCTACAAAATTTAGAGGAGGAAGGAATTGCCTTCTATCCTATGGATAAGGAAATTATCGGATTTTTAAAAAGTGTATTAGCAGTACATAAGGGGGCGAAATAATGATATTAGATGTGCAGTCTGTAACTAAGTTTTATCGGGGAAAAGGGAAGTCACAAGTAATTGCCAATGACGCAATTTCTTTACAAATTAAAGAAGGAGAGGTTTTCGGTTTACTTGGTCAAAATGGTGCTGGAAAAACGACATTAGTGAATCAAATAGTAGGGTTACTAACCCCAGACGAAGGGGATATTCATTTACTTGGAAAATCAGTATTAGAAAATCCTAAGCGAGCAAGATCTCACTGTTCGGTTCAACCACAATCTCAAGTACCGCTTGGCTTTCTATCTCCTCGTCAGGCAGTGTCCATTATGGGGAAAATGCGGGCTGGGAAAAACTATAATTCAAAGCGTCTAGACATGTTGTTTGAAGCTTTAGATATGGGCGAATGGGTAGACAAAGAAGGTGAAAAGCTCTCTGGTGGTGCTCGTAGATTAACAGCATTTTGTATGGCAGTTATTGCACCAGGCAATTTAGTAATTCTTGATGAGCCAACGAACGATGTTGACCCAGTTCGGAGAAAATATTTATGGGAAGTGATTCGGAACTTAACGAATGATGGTACTTCTGTCATTTTAGTTACTCATAACGTACTAGAAGCAGAAAAGGCAGTTGACCGAGTAGCGATTATCAAAGAAGGTAAAATTTTAACGCAAGGTACACCTACAGAAGTGAACCAAACAGTAAGTAATCAAATTCGTATGGAATTAAGTTTGACTCAAGAATTGGAAAAAGAGTATTATCCTGAATGGATTGTATCGTCACACCAAAATGGTTCCCGAGTGATTTTTCAGTTAGCTCCTACTCATGTCTCAAACGCAGTTGATTGGGCTAAAGATTTAGTAGAAAAAGGAATCGTAATTGATTATTCGTTGTCACCAACTACGATAGAAGATGCCTATATTGAGCTTGCATCAAAAAAGGTGGTGGCCTCCCCATGAATTTAACTCACTACAAATATGTGTTTCAAATGCAGTTTATTAGAAATGCTGGATTTTTAATTTTTATGGCATTGATACAAATATTAATCTCCATAGGTATTGTAATTGGGTTTACTTATCTTTTGCCTGCACCAGATACACAGTCTATTCTTTATCTAGCTACAGGTGCCCCAACGATAATTCTTATATTTACCGGACTAGTCATTCTACCTCAACAAGTTGGAACTTCTAAAACAGATGGATTTATGGATTTTATTAGAACATGGCCAGTGAACCGTTCTGTAATACTTAGTGCGGATACGACCATTTGGTTGATGTTAACCATTCCGGGTATCATCATCGCCTCTTTTATTGCTCATTTCATGTATCAGCCTGGATATGACATTTCTTGGACGATTATTCCTTCATTTCTAATGATCGCTTTAACTTCAATTGGTGTAGGGTATGGGCTTGCTTATCTTTTATCTCCAACGACATCATTAGCAATTTCACAAGTAGTAGTTTTCGGAGCACTGATGTTTTCGCCAGTGAATTTTCCAATGGATAGGCTTCCAGAATGGCTACAAACACTTCATGAATTTCTCCCGATCTATTCCATGGCCGAAGTCATGCGGGCATCTCTAGCTAGTTCAACTTTTGATGCGACACTTGGGAACTATATTAATTTATTTATATGGTGTGTATTGGGATTTGGAGGAGCTATCTATATATTGAATAAAAAGTAAACAAGGAAGTTCCCTCACTATTAAAGTTGGGAACTTCCTCACTTGTTATTTAACAACCATTACTGGGCAGTTTGCTTGATCTAATACCTTTTTACTTACACTTCCCATTACGAATTGTTTCACTTTGTTGATTCCTCGATTTCCTACAATAATGAGGTCTACGTTTTTTCCATCGGCATAGTCTATTAATTCTTCGGCAGGCTTTCCGACTAATACACGATAATTAGCATTTACACTGGATAGATGATATTTTGCTTTATCAATAATTTGATCCAGATTTCTTTCTTGAAGGTCGTTGTTATGGGCGATTTGGCTTGATACTGGTATTCCAATATGTGTACTTGTATAATGCAAATTTGTATTTGTATCTTTTTCGAGTGTCCTTCCATTGAGTTCTGTCGATGGATCATGTACAAATGCAACTGTTAGTTTTGCATTGCTTATCTTTGTTAAATACTTGGCTGTTTCTAAGGCAACAATACTCTGTTTTGACCCATCAAATGCTAATAATATATGCTGTAATCCTTCCATACAATTCACTTCCCTCTTTCTCGAGATTTTGAACTAAGGATTACTATTCTATTCACTATTTAAACTGCGATGAAACCTACAATTATATTAACTAAATATGACAGGGATATAACAAAAATAAATAATACGGATAATCCAGATATAGCCTTTCTAAATGAAGTAAGTTAAAGATATGTTTACTACATACAGTAAAAAGCTCTCAAGCATGGGGGATGCTTGAGAGTTTTTATTATTTCCACCAGTCATCAAAAATAGAGACCGCTTGATGACGTTTATGTCTGGATTTCATATATAGGTTTTCGATTCTTTTCTTATTTTCCTCTGGTACTTCTTTTCCTTCTAAATAGTCATCAATATGCTCGTAAGTAACACCTAAGGCAACTTCATCTGGCTGTGCGGGTTTATTCTCTTCTAGATCAGCTGTCGGAACTTTTGCATATAAATGTTCGGGACAACCAAGTTCTTTTAGAAGTATCTTTCCTTGTCTTTTATTTAATCCATAGAGAGGAATAAGGTCACATGCTCCGTCTCCATGCTTCGTAAAGAATCCAGTTATTGCCTCAGCAGCATGGTCAGTACCAAGTATGAAGCAATTGTACATTCCACCGATACTATATTGTGCTTTCATTCGTTCTCGAGCTTTTTCGTTTCCTTTTATAAAGTCACTTAAGGTCACACCAGCTTGTTCTAAGGAGGCAACACTTGCATCAACAGCATTCTTAATATTTACCGTCAATACCTTACTTGGTTTTACAAAGTCAATAGCATCCTGACAGTCATCCTCATCGAATTGCTCTCCATATGGAAGACGAACACCGATAAATTGATACGGTTCATCTTCATTGGTCTCATTTAATTCATTGACTGCTATTTGGGCTAACTTGGCAGCTAGGGTAGAATCTTGGCCACCAGAGATGCCGAGAACATATCCTTTTGCAAAAGGATGTTTCAACAAATAATTTTTTAAGAAGTCGACACGTTTTCTAATCTCAACTTTTGGTTCAATCGTTGCTTGGACTTTGAGTTCACCTATAATTTGATTTTGTAGGTTGCTCATTTTCGTTTCCCCTTTCTCTAACACGAGACTTGTCCTAATGCCCTCACTTTTTAACTTTTGTTTTTACTTCTTCTATTTTTTTCATTTTGTTTTCCCAAGTTTTTGTACTTAAGTCAACAGGGTACTCTTCGGGGTTAATTGTTCGTTTATACTCTGCCCAGAGTAGTTCCAGTTGTTCTTCTACATAGGATTGAATAGCTAATAAACTTGGTGGATTGTATACTAACTCTCCATTTTCAAAAATATCATGGTGTAAGTTAATTGCCTCGAAGTCGGTAACAAATTTACTTATATACGTATGAACCGGATGGAACATCTTAATACGATCTTCCTGATTTGGATCTTCACATTCTAATGTAATATAATCCCCTTCTGAACGATGATTAATCCGGTTAATAATTCGATACACTTTCTTAATCCCTGGTGTAGTTACTTTTTCGGGGTTTCCAGAAATTTTAATTGTATCCTCCATTTCACCGTGTTCATTTTCAATCGCAACAATCTTGTATACAGCGCCTAGTGCTGGTTGGTCAAATGCGGTAATTAACTTTGTACCAACTCCGTAAACATCAATCATAGCTCCTTGTGATTTAAGACTGGAGATGGTTGATTCATCTAAATCATTAGATGCGTAAATTTTTGCTTCCGGAAATCCTGCATCATCTAACATTTTCCTCGTCTCTTTTGATAGATAAGCCAAGTCGCCACTATCTAATCGAACTCCTAAGAAGTTAATCGTATCTCCAAGTTCTTTAGCTACTTTTATCGCATTTGGTACTCCGGAACGTAATGTGTCATACGTATCTACTAGGAATACACAATTTTTATGTCGTTCAGCATATTTTTTAAATGCAGTATATTCATCTTGATATGCTTGCACCATGGAATGTGCATGTGTTCCTGCAACTGGAATTCCAAATAGTTTTCCAGCACGAACATTACTTGTAGCTTGAAAACCTCCAATAAATGCAGCTCGAGTACCCCAGATAGCAGCATCCAATTCTTGGGCTCTTCTTGTACCAAATTCCATATATGTTTTATCCATATCAATATGCTTAATTCGAGAGGCTTTCGTTGCGATTAATGTTTGGTAATTTACGATATTTAATAAGGCAGTTTCAATTAATTGTGCTTCGGCAAGGGGAGCTTCCACTCGAATAAGTGGTTCATTGCCAAACACGACTTCTCCTTCCTGCATCGCTTTAATCGAACCTGTAAATTTAATCGCTTTCAAATAATCGAGAAAATCATCTTTATATCCAATTTCTGATAAATATTGAATATCAGATTCAGTAAACTTAAAGTTCTGAATGAATTCAATTACCCTTTCTAAACCTGCAAATACGGCATATCCATTTCCGAATGGAAGTTTACGAAAGTATAAGTCAAATACGGCACGACGTTCATGTATATTGTCCGCCCAATAGGTTTCTGCCATGTTTATTTGATATAGGTCGGTATGAAGGGTTAGACTGTCGTCGGTATATTTCATGAAATAAAACCTCCTAAATAGCTGTACTAATATTCTTACCAATTATTCTTTTATTACTTTTGCGTTGAGACAGTTAACAAAGTGATCTAATGCCCACTCGTGACCTGCTTGATTAAAGCTAGCCACTCCTTTTTCATGAATGACAATTTGATACCCTTTTCCATACGCATCTACTGCTGTATGTAGGACACAAATATCTGTACAGCAGCCAACGATATGAATTTCTTTAATATCCCGTTCTCGGAGCATTACATCTAAATTAGTGCCAACAAAGGCAGAATATCTTGTTTTATCCATCCAATGCACATTTGCTTTTTCTTTATTTTCTTCCCAGACGTAATGTAACTCCCCATAAAGTTCTCTCCCTTTTGTGCCAACAATGTTATGTGGTGGGAAAAGCTTAGTTTCAGGGTGAAAGGTATCGCCTTCTAAATGCCCATCAATAGCAAAAATAACTTCATCGCCGTTTTGAATAAATTGGTTCGTAATTTGAACAATATACGCTTCCAAATCCTGTCCAGGCTTTCCGCAAGTTAATGCACCATCTTCTGCAATAAAGTCGTTTGTATAATCAACATTTAGCAAAGCTTTTTTTGTCATTTTACACGTCACTCCTTAAATATAGTATGTAAGAATTTTTGTGATTTTATTGTTCAACACTGAACAAACTATGTATCAATGCAGCTTCATTAATTTAGTTCTCATCATTAATTGTATAGTTTTATTTCAGAAAGTTCAACGAGTTTGTGAAAGTTAT
The DNA here is from genome assembly GCF_014637405.1 of Ornithinibacillus halotolerans. Taxonomy (GTDB): domain Bacteria; phylum Bacillota; class Bacilli; order Bacillales; family Amphibacillaceae; genus Ornithinibacillus; species Ornithinibacillus halotolerans. Next base: position 17,427 of record NZ_BMEY01000020.1, on the reverse strand, counting down.
GTGTCAAAGTATTAAAAGAGCCAGGCATCAAAACAAATGACACCTAGCTTGTTATAGTAGCTATTCAGCAACAATTACAAAACTATCTAACGATTCCTTTTTGTATGTTGGGTTTTTCATTAAGTCATAATAACTTTGTACGAGTGTTTGGATTGGAGTTGGAGCTATGCTGAACTTTGGTCGAATATGGTTAGCGTAACCAATTTCCCAATCTCCATCTTGTAGAAATGTTGCATTAACTGTTGTTTCTTTTTGAATGGAAAAGCCAGCTAGTTGTAGAAAACTTTTCACCTGTTCTTTGTAAAATAGATTCTGGATATTCCCATCATTATTTACGAAGTTGGAATAGAGCGCCAAAATGGAAGCTGCAAGGAAGTGATTCCGTTGGGAAGGCTTTCCATAGTCAAGATCCCACTCTGCAAAGCAGACTTTCTTAGCAATTGCTTTCATCTTCCTAAAATAATCTAATAAAGTTTCCGGCTGTCTAAAGTACCATGATGAATGAGATAATACAACAACATCAAAAGGTTTATTCACTTCAAAAAAAGCAAAATCCGTTTCAAAATGGAATGAAATCCTATTACCTAAATCCGATTGTGTAATAACATTTGTAGCTTGCCCTAAAGTTAAAGGCGCTCCATAATCGGGATTGGCAATGTCTATTGCGATAACATGTCCAGTTTCTCCTACTGCATGTGCTAATGCAACGGTAGTATCTCCTTGACCACAGCCAATTTCTAACACACGCATCCCTTCACTAATTTCAAATGTATCGACTAAACTCAGTCGATGTTGAAGTTGGATTTGCTGGACTTCATCATTTTTATATAAGTTGTATGTTTTTAAAAAGTTAGCAGTTTTTTCATTTATATTAAATTGTTTCAACGTATGTTCCTCCTAAGAAAAAGAATAATAGTATAAGTATAGGAGGATATTTTCTGCAATTTACTCCTCCTGTTTCATCCAAATAACTGGAGTAACTACTACCATCAATTCATCGACTCCTTCATTTAATATACAGACAGTGTATCATGATGATGTTGTATTTCCTAAAAATTCTAATTGATTTCAATCATTAAAAATGATAATATATCGATAATTTAACTATCGGAAGGGGAGTGTACATGAGATACGTTACATTAACAGACATTTATCATCATTCAATCACACAAAAATATGTAAGACGTTCAGGGATGGCACATGCGATTTCAGTTGCTCATCACGCCTTTGATTTAGCAGTGAAGCAAGAAGTTAACCCAGATTGGGCAGCAAAGGCAGGATTTCTACATGATATTGGTCATTATGAGTGGTATAGTGACGGAGAATGGGATTATAACCTTTATCGCGAATATGATATTCATCCTATAAAAGGAGCAGAACGGGCACATAAACTCCTCGTCCGTTTAGGAGAGGATAAATATGCTGCCAAGGAGATTGCACACGCGATTTTATTTCATACCGATTCAGCACTTCCTCAAGGTGAATTTCAATTTTCTCCATTACAAAAAATTGTTCATTTAGCAGATGAAATGGACAAACAACCAGGAAATTTACATCATTACCGTAATATCGATAATCGAGAAGAATTAGCACTTATTCAACAACTTGATCAAAAGGTTGAACATTATTTTTCCTCTATTAGTACAAAACACCAAGGGTAATGAGACCATTATACCTTGGACTTCTTTTCATCCCACAGTTCTCCCCGCGACGATCAGTCCTTTTTATATAAAACGATAATCTTTTTATCCTCCTTCACATACAAATGAAATGGGCTCTATTTTCATTTAACAACAAGGAGGCGCAAAGAAATGGATAATGAAAAGAACAAACGTCCAATGGATAAAAAGGATGAGCAACTAGAAAAGTATCGTAGAAAAAATACTGGTCCTGGCAAGAAAATGACGGATGATACTGGTGTAAAGGTTTCTAACGACCAAACGACGTTAAGAGCTGGAAGGCGTGGCCCGGGCTTATGGCAAGATTTCCATTTTTATAAAAAGCAGTCTCATTTTGATAGGGAGCGAATACCAGAAAAAGTGGTTCATGCCAGAGGATTTGGTGTATATGGTGTATTTGAAAACTACAAATCATTGAAACATTTAACAGCAGCACACTTTCTAGGAGAGGCTGGCAGGCAGACTTCCGTATTTGTTCGTTTTTCAAACTTTGTCGGGAATAGAGGTTCTAAAGATACTGCGGTAGATATCCGTGGTTTTGCGACAAAGTTTTATACGGAAGAAGGAAATTATGATATGTTAGCACTTCAATTCCCTGTATTTATCTTAGCGGATGGCATGAAGTTTATGGATGTTACCCATGCAGCAAAACCTAATCCAAAAGTCCATATTCCACAAGCGACAACTGCACATGATGAATTTTGGGATTATGTAGCAAATAATCAAGAATCGGCACATATGGTGATGTGGCTAATGTCTATGCGTGGACGCCCGAGAAGTTGGCGGATGATGGCAGGTTGGCCAATTAATACGTTTATACTTATTAATGAACAAGGAAATCCTACTTTTGTCCGTTTTAAATGGACACCGAAGCTAGGAGTGCATTCGTTATTATTAGATGAAGCGAATATTATAGGTGGCGTTGACCCAGATTTCCATCGTAGGGATATCGTAGAGGCCATTCAAAAGGGTGCTTACCCAGAGTATGAGCTAGGCATGCAATTGATTGATTATGAAGATGAATTTAAATATGAATTTGATGTATTAGATGATACGAAGCATTGGCCGGAAGAAGTAATTCCAGTACAGCCTGTTGGGAAGATGACTCTGGACCGATTAGTTGATAACTTTTTTGCTGAAGAAGAACAATCGGCCTTTGATCCTGCCAACTTAGTTCCGGGAATTGACTTTAGTAATGATCCTGTTCTACAAAGTAGAGCATTTCCTTATCGTGATACTGAACTTCACCGACATCACTCCGCAAACTTTGAAAATCTCCCAGTTAATAAACCAATTGTAGAACGCAATTACAATCTTAGAAGAAGTTATTTACGACATCGAATAGATGTGGATAATATTCATTATCATAAAAACTCACTTGCGGGCAATACGCCTGAAGAAGCAACTTTTGAAGAAGGGGGCTTTGTTAGTTTCCCTGAAAAGGTGGAAGGGCGAATTACGAGAGAAGTACCAAGTGATTCTTTCAATGACTTTTTCTCCCAAGCTCGACTTTTCTGGAATAGTATTTCCGATATAGAGAAGCAAGATTTGTTAGAAACGTTCACCTTTCATCTACAGTATGTGAAAAGTAAATCCGTCAGGCAGCAAAATGTGGAAATGTGGGCAAATGTAGATCGGGGTATGGCCTGTTATTTAGCTGAACAATTAGGAGTAGAACCTCCTAAGAACAATCATGTTTCAGAATCTAGAAGTTATCCCTCAATTAGTCAGTTAAATACTCCTCACTCTGCTTATACACAAAAAGTGGGGATTCTTATAGGTAATGGTTTTAATGGTGCTGAAGTGAGACGTGTTATGAATATGTTTGAGCAACAAGGAGTATTTTACGATATTATTAGTGAAAAATTAGGTGTCGTCACTGGTGGTGATGGTACACAAATTGAAGCAAATGAAACATTCTTAACGAAGTATGCAGTGTTATATGATTCTCTATACGTAGTTGGTGGAAGGGGAGAAAATCAAGCGAAGTTAAATCAAGATATTATGGAATTTGTCCGTGTAGCATATAAATACTATAAATCAATTGGTGTCGCAACAACTGGAAGTCCTTATATCCGAAAAGTAGATGGGAATAATCTTGCGGGGGTTGTATTTGCTGCAAACAATCCAAACTTTGAGAAAGAATTTCTAGCAGCAATTGCAAAACAAAGGTTTTGGAATCGAACATAATTTTATTGGATCCTCTACATAGGGGATCCTTTTTATTTTCTATTAATTAATAAGATTTGAAATAATTTTCGTTATTATGGATAATAAATGAAAAGAGAAAGGAATGATGAACATGACAAAAATTGGTGTATTTGTAGGAAGTCTACGTGAAGAATCTTTTTCAAAGAAGTTAGCTAATCATGTCGTAAATACATTTCCAGCTGGGTATGATGCAGAAATAATAGGAATTGGTCACCTGCCGTTCTATAACCAAGATTTTGATGATAAAGGTAATGTTCCAGCTGAAGTCGTTACATTCAGAGATAAGGTTGCAGCTTGTGATGCATTTTTATTTGTCACTCCAGAATATAATCGCTCTATTCCAGCTGTATTAAAGAATGCACTGGACACAGCTTCTCGTCCAAAAACAGATAGTAAATGGGGAGGAAAACCAGCGGCAATTATAAGTCAATCCCCAGGTGGCTTAGGTGGATTTGGTGCTAATCATCATATTCGTCAAGTGCTAACTTGTTTAAATGTACCTGTATTACAACAACCTGAAGCATACATAAGTAATGTTGCGACATTATTAAACGATAATGGTGAAGTTGTGAATGAAAGTACAGTGGAGTTTTTACAACATTTCGTTGATCAGTTTGTTGAATTACTAAAAAGATATGTATAATAAGAATACTTCCGACGAATATTAGAAAAACACTACCTGTAAAGGAGGTTTTCTAATAAATGAAGAAGTTCTTGTTAGCATTATTTTTAATTATCCCGACTTTTTCTTTGGCAGCTTGTGGTCAAGATGAACTTCCTGAAGAAGGAGAAGACATTGAAGAACTTGATGTCGAGGAAGAAGATGAAATTGGCGATGGCGAAATAGATGATGAGTAACATATACACCCTCTGATATTCAGAGGGTGTAATTTATTGCGTCGAGTCCCTTATTTCCTTCATTTTCTCTAATACAAGTGGATAGAGGTTTTTCTTAGCACTCTTTGTTGAATTTCCACCAAAGAAATTGGTACCAGGGCAAGATTTTACTTCATAACTTTTCCCATGATCTAATACTCTTTCTTTCGTCTTGTAATGCCACCAATGATGGTACGTAATTGTATCAATGGATGGGACTAAATCAAACTTCAGGGCTAGTGCTGCTGTAACATAAACAATCGCTTCTTTTTGTTCTTTTGTCATTTGATCCTGACCAATGTCGAAGTCCCCTAGATTTTCAATTGCAATCCCATTTCTATTCGCAATCGGTCCAATCGTTCCCTCCGGTGCATCGTTCAATGGCCGTGAAACAGCAACTCTCCCATCAGGAAAGATAGTAATGTTCTGGGCGATGTTATTCCATTTCATCGTTTGCCTATGAAACTGTTGCATACTGTTTAGTAATTGAAAGTGATTATTCCCTTTAAAATGTCTATACGATGGTTTCCAAGTGTGATGCTGTTGAATGAGATTGACCTCTCGCGTAACTTGTTGGTTAAATAACCAATCTTTAAATTCTTCTTTTGTCATTAAAATATGTTGACCGTTCATTACCATCTGTTTTGGCATAATTTTAAGCAGTTGTCCAGGGTAAAGTTGGTTAGAAGTAAGGTGGTTCACTTGTTTTATAATTTCTGGAGTGGAGCGGTATTTGGCTGCAATTTCCGCTAGCGTTTCCCCATGCATTACCTCATACGTAAATGGTACCCACAATTTTTGCCCAGCATTTACCGTATCCCTCTGAATTCCATTCGTCAGCTTTAATTCTTCCACGGAAATACGGTATTTTTCAGCAATACGAGGCAAAGAGTCATTTTGTTGCACGACATAAATGTTTGGAGGTTGATTATTAGCCTCTATCTGGAAAGATGGTAGTAGAAATATAATGAAAAACAGTAAAATATAACGTAATTTCATCATTTTCTTTTCCTTTCAGGTGATAATGAGGTGATTTTGGGTTAGATTTGCTTTTATTATGGTGTGATTTTTACTGGTTGACATAATCTTTAGCCAGTTTTAGTGAAACTTTAGCAACTTTCAGCCAAACTTTAGCAACTTTACACCAAACTTTAGCAACTTCCACCCAAACTTTAGCTTCTATCCCAAATCTAGCTATCCCTCCTCAATTAGTCTAAGATGATTTCCATTTAATATGCAGTCAATCCACTCTTTTCTTGGCTTGCCACTAGAATGTATCGTATCATTAAAGGAAAACAGTACGAACTAGGAGAGAATGATAAATGAAAAATTTAACTCGTGAAATTACTTTAGAGGGTACTTTCAACTTTAGGGAACTTGGTGGCTATGAAACTACTGATGGTAAACATGTAAAGAGTGGGGTGCTATATCGTTCCGGCAACTTGAGTAGATTAACTGAGCGAGATTTAGACGTAATTAAAGAACTTGGTATCAAAAATATTTGTGACTTACGGGATAATGATGAAGTGAGTAAACATCCTGATCCTGATATTGATGGTGTGAAGTGGAATCATATTTCAATGATTGATGATGAAGGTGTAGTAAAACAGCCTGGCGAGATTGACCAGTTTGTTGGGAAGTTAATAAATAGTAAGCCGGGGGAATTGCTTTTAAACTTGAATCGTGAAATGGTTGCTAACACAAGTGGATTTGAACGGGTATTCCGTGTTATATTAAATGATCCAGGTGAACCGATGCTTTTCCATTGTATGGCTGGAAAAGATAGAACTGGTGCTGTTGCAGCACTCATCTTAAGTGCACTAGGTGTTTCACGTGAATTAATTGAAAAAGATTATTTATATACAAACGAATCATTTGATGAAATACAGAAAGGGTTTTATGAGATTGGTTATACTATGCCAGATTTTATTGATAAAGAAATTGTCAAGGCGATGTATGAGGCACGTTTAGACTACATTCGTGCATTCTTTGAAGAGGTGGAGAAGAAATATGGAAGTGTTGAATCATACTTGCTAAATGGAATAGGGTTAACAGAGCAGGACCTAAATACACTTCGAAGCCATTTATTAGTATAAACAAAAACGCACAGTAGATCTTAAGATTTACTGTGCGTTTTTGGATTCATTAAACTATGTTTTCTTCCATAAAAGCTGTAGAATGCTAATCCAACTAAAAACCATATCGCAGATGCAATTAATGTATCAGTAGATAATTGAGTAATTAAAAAGATACAAGATAAAAATGATGCAATTGGTACTAATGGAAATAGCGGAACCTTAAATCCACCCTCAGGAAGTTGTTTGTCTTTTCTCAAGAAAATAATGCCAACAGAAACGATAGAAAAAGCTAGAAGTGTTCCCATGTTCGTCATTTCAGCAAGCTTGGATAATGGTAGAAACCCAGCACAGAGGGCTATTAATATGGCAAAGATCCATGTGCTAATTACTGGCGAATTTTTCTTATTTAAGCGGGCCATCTTTTTTGGCAATAATTGGTCACGACCAAGTGCAAATAGTAGTCTTGTACCTCCGTAAAGTAGAACGAGAATAACTGTAATCATACCAGTAATTGCCCCTAAAGAGATAAACCCAGCTATCCAGTCTTGATTGACCATTTCCATTGCGAAACTTACTGGATCACTTACATTTAGATTCGTAAAAGGAACCATTCCTGTTAGGACAAGGGAAACCGTTACATATAACGCAGTACAGATAAACAAAGAACCAATAATTCCAATTGGCATTGTCTTTTGTGGATTTTTAACCTCTTCTGCTGCAGAGGAAACCGCATCAAATCCAAGATAGGCGAAAAAGACAAGGGCAGCTCCTGCAAGAACCCCTTCCCAACCAAACGGTATAAAAGGAGTCCAGTTGACCGGTTTCACATAGAAAAGACCAACAATAATAAATAGCAAAATTACACTTACTTTAATGAAAACCATAATTCTATTTAATCGGTTCGACTCTTGTAACCCATAAGAAAGTAAATGAGCTAGTAATAAAATAATAATAATAGCAGGGAGATTGATATAGGTACCCTCTTCCGGTTGAAACGATCCTGTAAATGCCTTTGGTATCATTAAGTTAAATCCCTCTAACAAGGATACAAAATAAGCTGACCAACCAGTTGCTACTGAAGCGGCTGCAAGACCATACTCCAGTACTAATGCCCATGCAACAATCCATGCAATTACTTCTCCAAAAACTGTATAACTATATGTATACGCACTTCCTGTAATCGGAATGGAAGAGGCAAATTCGGAATAACACATCGCTGCTAAGGAACAAACAAAAGCTGCAATAATGAATGAGAAAATTATTCCAGGTCCTGCATGTAATGCAGCAACTGTCCCTGGCAGAATAAATATCCCTGTTCCAATAATGGCACCGACTCCAAGCATGATTAAATCAAATGCTCCTAATGTTCGTTTAAGTTGGTTGCCTTCTGTGTGTTGAAGCATATCATTGATGCCTTTTTTTCTAAGTTTATTCACAATATAACCTCTTTTGTTCTTAGTAGTATAAATGTAGTTTATGTACTTTTTCTAATCTCTCTCATAGAAAAACATCTTTTCATTATAACAAAAACAAAATGAGGTACAAGGTGAATTTGTACCTCATTAAAAGTTAGTGCTTTAGAATTATCTACCCCACCAAGTATGGATTAAAGATTGATTTTGTCCTCTTGCAAATACATCAATTCGATTTGGCCCCCAGGAAACTGCTGCAGGTGCAGAGGTTAAAGAGCCACCAAGATTCTCCCAATTTTCCCAACGAGATCCATTCCATGTGCGTTTAAATAATCGATTTCCTGTTCCACGAACAAAAACATCTAATTGATTGTTGCGGCGAGAGGAAACAGTTGGAGCACTTGTTAATGCTCCCCCAAGGTTTTCCCAATTACTCCATCGAGATCCATTCCACCATTTATGAATTAATTGATTATTTTGTCCGCGAGCAAAGACATCGATGCGATTTGGGCCCCAAGAGACTGCAGCTGGTTCGGAATTGAGATTTCCCCCAAGGTCTTCCCATTCTTCCCAACGAGATCCGTTCCAAGTTCGTTTATATAGTCGATTTCCGGTTCCTCTGACAAACACATCTAATTGATTCGAACGACGAGATGACGCTGCTGGGCCACTTGTTAATACGCCACCAAGGCTTTCCCAATCATTCCATCGTGTTCCATCCCACCATTTATGATAAAGTGCATTATCTGTTCCACGTACAAAGACGTCAATTCGATTAGGTCCCCATGAAACTGCTCCAGGAGGGCTTGTTAACACACCGCCAAGATTCTCCCAATCGTGCCATCGAGAACCATCCCACCACTTGTGGTAAAGAGCATTATCTGTTCCTCTTCCGAATACATCGAGTCGGTTAGCTTGCCAAGATGATACAGTTGGGGCCGATGTAAGTACACCACCTAAGTCTTCCCAATTTGCCCAAACTTGACCTGGTCCTGGCTGAGGTTGCCCTCCACCACCAGTCAGAATGCCTAAGGTAATTTGAATTAATCTTCTTAATACACGATCTACAGTGTTTTGGGGAACATTTAATTGGTTAAATAATAAATTAAACCAAGGAACTTGTCTTTGAAACTGGTTATAGATTTGATTGGCATTTTGGTTTGTATCCGCTTGATTCACCACATAATTCACAACAAAGAAAAATACATATTCGGTAATTTGACGATTCACACCAGCATCCTCAAATTGATCGTATAGATCACTATGTTGTGTCCGAATCGTTTGTAAAATCTCCTGAACACTTTGTTGTTGCCTCATATCTTGATACAATGGTTGCCCGTAATATTGTACGGGGACAAACTGTGGAAAATAATATTGATAATAAAACATGTGCATCCCTCCGCTTTTTAATTAGAATATGCGCAAGTGGGTTATGTGGAAGTGGTGAGTGAGCCTATATTTTGGAAGAGTAAATTAGACAGGTTGTCAAATTAAGGGTGTACATATGGTATAGGACACATAAACTTAAAGCTCTAAACCGACACTAAAATAATAGGAAAAAATTATATTGTATTCTTAAAAATAATGAAATATAGTACAGATATAAATAGATTAATGAAAAGAGGCTTAACAAATGCGTTTACGTGTTTCAGCAGTGCAATATAACCTAGAGAAAGTCAATAGTTTTGAAGAGTTTGCAAAACAAGTTACTCATCACGTACGGACAGCTCATGAATATGATTCCGAGTTTGTTCTCTTTCCAGAGTTTTTAACAACTCAATTACTTTCTATTTCCGATGAGACAGTAAGTAGAGTGGATGACTTGCCGAAGTATACAGAACAGTACATTGAATTATTTACGAACCTTGCGAAAGAAACAGGGATGCATATTATTGGTGGAACCCATGTAATTAGAAAAGAAGGTCATTTATATAACACAGCCTTTCTTTTTTACCCAGACGGTCGCGTAGTAGAACAACCTAAATTACATATGACACCAACAGAGAAAAAAGATTGGAATATTACTCCTGGAGAATCCATACAAATATTTGAAACAGAAAAAGGTAAAATCGCCTTGTTAACATGCTATGACATGGAGTTCCCAGAAATTGTTCGTATCGTTCGTGGAATGGGAGCAGATGTTATCTTCGCCCCTTCTTGTACAGATGATTTACATGGGTTTAACCGGGTGCGCTATACATGCCATGCCCGGACAATTGAAAATCAAGTATATGTCGTGACTACTGGAACAGTTGGTGCATTAAAAAATGTGGACTTTATGAGAGCGAATTATGGTCAAGCGGCAGTCATTACACCAAACGATATTCCTTTTCCGAAAAACGGAATTTTAATGGAAGGCGAGTTCAATCATGAGATGATTATTACGGCTGACTTAGATCTTTCGCTTTTATATAAAGTAAGAGAAGAAGGATCGGTAACAACTTGGACAGATAGACGCTTAGATTTATATCCCGACCTTAGTAAGTAAGAGGGGAGGTAGGCTTGTGGTATACAGAAAACAAGTCTATGTAAAAAATGAGGAGAGTTTTGTAAGTGTTGTCGTTCGAAATTATGTGAGGGAAGATTTTGATGAGTTAATTAATATTCAGGCAGAAAGCTTTCCTCCTCCATTTCCATCTGAGCTTTGGTGGAATAAAGAGCAATTAGAGAACCATGTTTCCTTATTTCCAGAAGGAGCGCTATGTGTTGAGGTCAATGGAGAATTAGCAGGGTCTATGACTGGTTTAATCGTTAACTTTGACCCTGCTTATCCAGCACATACTTGGGAAGAAATAACCGATGATGGCTATATTCGTAACCATGATCCAAATGGGAACACGTTATATGTGGTAGATATTTGCATACGGCCAAAGTTTCGTAAGCTAGCCTTAGGTAAATTATTGATGCAATCGATGTATGAGGTTGTCGTGCATAAAGGGTTAGAGCGTTTGCTTGGTGGTGGTAGAATGCCAGGATACTATAGGTATTCCGACTATATAACGGCAGAGGAGTATGTGAGTGAGGTAGTAACCGGTAAATTTAATGATCCGGTAATTACTTTCCTGTTGCATGCTGGAAGAACCCCAGTTACAGTAGTTCCAAATTATATAGAAGATGATGAGTCTCAAAATTATGCTGTGTTAATGGAATGGAATAATCCGTTTAAATGATAGTGTAAAAGGTTAATAGAAAGTTGGTATGCAATTGGAACCGATGATTCATGGCATTCTTTTAGCTTTTGGCCTAATCATCCCATTAGGAGTACAAAATGTTTTTATCTTTAATCAAGAGGCGACACAGCCGAGGTTTCTCACTGCCGTTCCCGCAATAGTTACAGCTGCACTTTGTGATACATTATTAATTACATTAGCGGTAACGGGAGTTTCTGTTGTATTAGTAAGTTTTGAGGAGATTAGGTTAGTTCTATTTACAGTTGGATTTTGTTTTCTATTATATATGGGCTTGGTTATGTGGAGAACTAAACCAAGTATCGATCAAGAAAAGAAGTACTTATCGATTAAAAAACAAATTTCCTTTGCAGCATCCGTATCATTGCTCAATCCACATGCAATACTGGATACATTTGGCGTCATTGGTACGAGTTCACTTCTTTATGTGGGAGTAGGAAAAGTCACCTTTGCATTAGCGTGTATCACTGTCTCTTGGCTATGGTTTATCGGGTTAGCAATAATCGGTCGGGTAATTGGCAGTCTGTCACAGTCCTCTAACTTTCTGTACAGACTAAATCAAGTATCAGCAATTATTATTTGGACTGTAGCGCTGTACATGGGAAGCAAATTAATTTTTAAATAACAGTAAGAGGCTCGGCTCTAGCCAATTAGAGCTCGTAAATTATGAACATTTACCACATTAGCCCCGGAAATAGGCAGTATATTTTCGGGGCGGTTTAGATGTGCTACCTTTAATGTTAGGTTTAACCCTTTTTGTAATTGTGATGTCCTAGCCTCTATTTTATTAGAGTTGCTTTGAAACAAACAGACGACTGATTTCATACCCATTCTTTTCATAAAGCGAACTAGCCACTTCATTCTCAGACCAATAATCGAGTTCAATTCGATTAATCCCACGTTCCTTTGCGTGGCCTTCAATTGCTTCCATTAGCCTCGTTCCATACCCTTTCTTCTGTTTCTGGTTTAATACACTAATCTGATGGACATATAAAGAACTGTAGGCTTTTTTAAACATTGTTTCGGGATGATTCCTAATTTCAATCATGGCGAACCCGAGTGGCATATCTCCGTCTTCTAACACGAGAAAAATATAATTCTCTTTCTCTACCATACTTTGGAAAAACGTTTTAATTTCCTCAAAGTTGTAAGGCTTAAAGAATTCTGGATAAAGTTCAACATGTAAATCATGGACAGGTTTATTTAGTTTGGCTATTAATCCCGCGTCCTTTGTCTGGCTAATGTGCACTTCTCTCATCCCCTTATATGTATAAAAAACGCCCTAATCAAATAGGACGCTCTTTGTTGTTGTAGTTATTCACCTAAATCAACATTATGATACACTTGTTGAACATCTTCTAAGTCTTCTAATACATCTACTAACTTTTCAAACTGAGCTTTCGATTCTTCATCTAAAGTGACTTCGTTTTGTGGTAGCATTGTTAATTCTGCAACTGTAAATTCAGTAATGCCAACCCCTTTAAAAGCTTCTTGAACCGCATGATATTGATCTGGCTCTGCGTAAACGATAACTATCTCTTCTTCCTCAAGTACATCGCGAACATCAATATCTGCTTCCATTAGTAATTCAAGAACTTCATCAGCGGTTTTACCTTCGACACCAAATACGGCAGTTGCATCAAACATGTAAGCAACAGAGCCACTAACACCCATGTTTCCACCATTTTTACCAAATGCAGCACGAACTTCAGAAGCCGTTCTATTTACGTTGTTTGTTAATGTATCTACAATCAGCATGGAGCCATTCGGACCAAATCCTTCATAACGAAGTTCATCATAACTCTCTTCTGCTCCACCTTTTGCCTTTTCAATAGCTTTTTCAATAATATGTTTTGGTACACTATATGTTTTCGCACGTTCAAGTACTACTTTAAGTGCTTGGTTTGCTTCTGGATCTGGTTCTCCAGATTTCGCAGCTACATAAATTTCTCTGCCAAACTTCGCATAAATCCGACTCGTGTTTTTGTCTTTTTCAGCTTTCTTATCTTTAATATTATTCCATTTACGTCCCATAAAAGAACATCTCGCTTTCTTTATGAATGTATTGACTTGTAAGATAGGAATTCACGGTATCCACCTTTTGACTCTACTATTATACACTATTTGGAAAAAGATTTCTTTGGTAGATTATTGGCTAATTGTGAAAATCATAACTTGGGGACAGTCCCCCTAAAAAGGACAACCATTGTAAAAACTTGTCGGCATCTTGGCACAAAATCGTGCATAAGCTATATAAACCGCGTCCAAGATGGAGGGAATGAAAAATATGGATATTCTTAACAAGGTAAGAAGTTTTCGTGAAGAAGAGAACCGTTTGAAGTGGGAGGGAACATTTGCTGAGTACCTCGATATTGTCAAGGAGAGACCTGAAGTCGCCCAGACAGCCCACTCGCGTGTATATAATATGATCAAAGCGGCTGGGGTAAAAGAACGGGATGGGCGGAAGATGTATGAGTTCTTTGGTGAAGAGATTTTTGGTTTGGAAGAGGCAATTGAGCGACTTGTTGAAGAATACTTTCATCCTGCTGCAAAGCGACTTGATGTAAGAAAAAGAATATTACTATTAATGGGCCCGGTTAGTGGTGGTAAATCAACAATCGTAACGATGTTAAAAAGGGGATTAGAGAAGTACTCCCGAACAGATGAAGGTGCCGTCTATGCGATAAAGGGATGTCCAATGCATGAAGACCCACTCCATTTAATCCCACAACATTTACGAGATGACTTTTTCGCAGAATATGGAATTCGTATTGAAGGTAGTCTTTCTCCACTTAATACGATGCGATTGGAAAAAGAATACGGTGGACGTGTAGAAGAAGTCATGGTTGAGCGAATCTTCTTCTCAGAGGATAAACGTGTGGGGATTGGAACGTTTAGTCCATCTGATCCGAAATCACAAGATATAGCTGATTTGACTGGAAGTATTGATTTTTCCACAATCGCGGAGTACGGATCAGAATCAGACCCAAGAGCATACCGATTTGATGGGGAGCTAAATAAGGCAAACCGAGGGATGATGGAATTCCAAGAGATGCTCAAATGTGATGAGAAGTTTTTATGGCATTTACTCTCTCTTACGCAAGAAGGAAATTTTAAAGCTGGAAGATTTGCGCTTATTTCCGCAGATGAATTGATTGTCGCGCACACTAACGAATCAGAGTACCGTTCTTTTATATCTAATAAGAAAAATGAGGCACTTCATTCGAGAATAATCGTTATGCCGATTCCGTATAATTTACGGGTAAGTGAAGAAGAGCGAATATATGCAAAGATGATTAAACAAAGTGATATTGCTCATGTGCATATTGCACCTCATGCTTTACGAGTAGCGGCCATTTTCTCTGTATTAACGAGATTAAAGGATTCTAAGAAACAAGGTGTAGACCTGTTAAAGAAAATGCGTTTATATGACGGGGATAATGTCGAAGGATTTAACCAAGTAGATGTGGAAGAACTGAAAAAGGAATTCCCTACAGAAGGTATGGAAGGAATTGATCCACGGTATGTTATAAACCGAATTTCCTCGGCAATTATTCGCAAAGAAGTTCCATCGATTAACGCCCTGGATGTATTACGCTCTTTAAAAGAAGGACTTGACCAACATGCATCAATTTCCAATGAAGATAAAGAAACATATATGAATTATATATCTATAGCAAGAAAAGAGTATGATGAGATTGCGAAGAAGGAAGTGCAAAAGGCATTCGTATACTCCTATGAAGAATCAGCGAAATCATTAATGAATAACTATCTAGATAATGTTGAAGCTTATTGTAATAAAAATAAACTGAGAGATCCATTAACTGGAGAAGAGATGAATCCAGATGAAAAACTAATGCGATCGATTGAAGAACAAATCGGTATATCGGAAAATGCCAAACGTTCTTTCCGAGAAGAAATCTTAATACGAATATCTGCTTTTGCTAGAAAAGGTAAACGATTTGATTATAATTCCCATGAGCGACTTCGGGAGGCCATTCAGAAAAAGTTGTTTGCTGATTTAAAAGATGTGGTCAAAATTACTACTTCATCGAAAACACCAGATGAATCGCAATTGAAGAAGATTAATGAAGTAATTGCTAGATTGATAGATGAACATGGTTATAATTCTGTTTCTGCCAATGAACTACTACGATACGTTGGAAGCCTGTTGAACCGATAATTATGCATAGTCATACGGTAACGAGATTTGCTAATTAGCTAGTCTTGTTACCCTTTTTTAATCTATTAGTTACAATAAAATGCAATAATATGCGCCTAGCTGCATATTATAGAGAAAAGTATCGAAATCTTAACAAGAAATTGATGCTTTAAACAGGTATCCGATGATGACGATGCTTGTTGAAAATGTAAGCTTGGCAATCAGTTTATTAAGATTTCCAAGTTAATAATTCCAAATGAATAGGAGGGGATGTTGTGCAGGAAGGTAAAGAGAATTTTGTCATCTCCGAGGAAAACTGGTCCCTCCATCGCAAAGGCTTTCAAGACCAACAACGACACATGGATAAAGTAAAGGAAGCCATTAAAAATAACTTACCAGATTTAATCAGTGAAGAAAGTATCGTGATGTCAAATGGACGTGATGTCATAAAAATTCCAATTCGTTCATTAGATGAATACAAAATCCGATACAACTACAACAAATCTAAGCATGTAGGGCAAGGAAATGGAGATAGCAAAGTTGGAGATGTAGTAGCTAGAGATCCAAATGCGAAAGGGAGCGGGAGACCAGGTCCTGGCGATGGAAAGAAAGCGGGCGATAAGCCTGGGCATGACTACTATGAAGCTGAGGTATCGTTAGAAAAGTTAGAAGAGGCCCTATTTAAGGAATTAGAATTACCAAATTTAAAAGAAAAAGAAAAAGCAGAGATTGTTATTGAAAAAACTGAATTTAACGATGTCCGTAAAAAAGGTTTAATGGGCAATATAGATAAGAAACGTACCATCTTAACCGCATTAAAACGAAATGCAAGAGAAGGAAGACCTGGGATTACGCCAATTTATAATGATGATTTACGATTTAAGACATGGAATGAAGTGATTAAACCGGAATCAAAAGCGGTTGTTCTTGCGATGATGGACACAAGTGCATCCATGGGATCCTTCGAGAAATATATGGCAAGAAGCTTCTTCTTCTGGATGACACGGTTTTTAAAAACAAAATATGAGCATGTTGAGATTGCCTTTATTGCCCATCATACGGAAGCAAAAGAAGTAACAGAAGACCAATTTTTTAATAAAGGTGAAAGTGGCGGTACCATCTGCTCGTCCGCATATACTAAAGCATTAGAATTAATTGATACACGCTACAACCCAAGTCGGTATAATATTTATCCTTTCCACTTTTCCGACGGGGAGAATATTACCTCAGATAATCCAAAATGTATCCGCCTAGTGCAAGAAATTATGGATGTTTCCAATATCTTTGGGTACGCAGAAGTTAATATTTATAATCGCCACTCCACGTTAATGCGAGCATATAATACAATTGACGACCCGAAATTCCGTCACTATATTCTAAAAGAAAAACGCGATGTATACCATGCGATGAAGAGCTTCTTCCAACGTGATGCAGCAGTAACTGTATAGTATATGTAAATCCTCAGGGAAATGTTCCTGGGGATTTTTTTGTTGTCTTTATAAATGAGAATAAATTGAAAGGCAATCCAGATAATAAAAAGGCATTGTAGACGCGAGATTGGTGAAGTGCAGTTCTCGAGTTTAATTTGCTGAGAAAAATGCATGAAATGAAGTTGATGCGCGTTCTCGAGATTAATTTGCTGGGAAAAATGCATGAAATGAAGTTGATGCGCGTTTTCGAGTTTAATTTGCTGGGAAAAATGCATGAAATGAAGTTGATGCGCGTTCTCGAGTTTAATTTGCTGAGAAAAATGCATGAAATGAAGTTGATGCGCGTTTTCGAGTTTAATTTGCTGGGAAAAATGCATGAAATGAAGTTGAT
>NZ_BMEY01000019.1 GCF_014637405.1 Ornithinibacillus halotolerans | reverse complement strand
TTTAGAATCAGTGTGTGGATGTGGTGCGTAAGGGGAAACCATTCAGTGGGCCTTTAAGGCCAAGGCCGGTAACAGAGGCTTCAAGCCGCAGAGCAAACCACCAGTTCACACTGGTGGTTTTGATTTTCTAAAAAAGAAATAAATTTTGTATGTATTCGAAGGATTTGAACACTATTTTAGGGTTCTAGCTTCTTAAGATATACACCTCACTTATTTACTATTGTTACTAGTTTTCAAGGATTAATCATTTTTTAAAAAGTATGTCCATATAATGTAACAGTTCGGTTTTGATTGAGGGTGAGTGAAGCTAAATGGATGTTTATTTTTCTTCTAATAAAGAAGTAATCAGTTTTTGTGAGCAATTATTTATTTATAACAAGCATATTGAATTACATTGGAAAACAAGTGAAGATTGGGGGAATCATTTACACATAACGTATCAGCAACTCGAGCATGATTTAGCAGACTCCGTTGCTAAATCAATGGTTGATGTTTTTATTACTCATCGATTATCCAATATGATAAAGGGGATAACGAAAGATTATTATTACTATTCTAATGAAGATGAGATTGAAAAAATATTAGACCTTACCCATTGGCTGATTGCTGGTGAGGATGATGAAAGTATGCAAGTAAGAAATGAAAAGGATGATCCAACGCAGTTGTTGTATTCTTTATTTATTTCAAATATAAAAAATACATCTACATTACATTTCGACTCTATCGTAAATTTTCGTCTAAAAGTATTTAAAGATTATCTCGTCAATATTGTAGGATTAGCAATTGATGAATACAAAAGGGAAGAAGAACATCAGGAATTTGTAAACATGCTTAGAGAATATATTTTAAAGAAAGAACCTAGCTATAATATCGTTCATATTTTACAAGGTAAATCTTTTTCTTTTTTTAAGGAAAGCGGAAAACAATTTTCTCGGATGGAATTAAGAACAGTCATGCAAAATGCTCCACTTTACATAGTTGGTTTAGATGAAGATGAGTGGAATTTAGCACCTCTAATTGCAATGGCTCCAAAGAGAATTAAGATTTATGGAGATCTTCCATCTGAACCTAAAACATTAACTGTAATTAATGTGTTTCAGGAAAGAGTAGACTTTGAACCAATTCAAAAGTTTCCATTTCCTACTTATTCAAAAAATCAATAACAATACTTGATTATCCTTACAAGAAACGCTATAATGTGGATTATATTCATACTTGATCTGTAAGGATAAGGACATGATCATTTGATACCAATTATGATTAGAGAGGGAAGTCATGGGCTGAAAGCTTCCTCATAAAGGCCAAATGATTACCACCTTTGAACTCTATCATTGAACATTTTAGTAGATGGTAGCGTATATCTGCGTTAAAGATTAAAGCCGTAATATTATTAATTACGGGAATTAGGGTGGAACCACGTGACCAACGCTCGTCCCTTTGCAATTTAGTGCAGAGGGATGGGCGTTTTTTTATATTACAGAGCAAAAAGAAAAAAAGGAGTGTTAATCATGGCTAATATTACAATTGTGTTCCCTGATGGAGCAAGTAAAGAATTCCCTCAAGGGACAACTGGAGAAGATATAGCTGCATCCATTTCACCTGGATTAAGAAAACAAGCATTAGCTATTAAATTGGATGGTAAGCTGTATGATTTACGACGTGAATTAGACGAAGGTGGAGCAATTGAAATTATCACGTATAAAAACGCTGAAGGTGTTGAAATTGCAAGACACTCGACAGCCCATTTGATGGCACAAGCTATTAAACGACTGTATAAAGATGTTAAATTTGGTGTTGGTCCTGTGATTGAAGAAGGATTCTACTATGACTTTGATATGGATGTAAAGATAACACCTGAAGATTTACCGAAAATTGAGAAAGAAATGAAGCGCATTGTGGATGAGAACTTAGAGATTGAACGTATCGAAGTTTCTCGTGACGAAGCGAAAAACATGTTTTCGGAAATCGGTGATGATTTAAAACTGGAATTAATTGATGCAATACCAGAAGATGAGCAAGTGACTATTTACAAACAAGGCGAGTTTTTTGACCTTTGTCGTGGTATTCATGTCCCATCAACTAGTAAATTAAAAGCGTTTAAGTTACTAAGTATCTCCGGTGCATATTGGAGAGGCGATAGTAATAATCAGCAGTTACAACGAATTTACGGTACTGCATTTGAAAAGGCAACTCAAGTTGAAGAATATCTTCAAATATTAGAAGAGCGTAAAGAGCGTGATCACCGTAAACTAGGTAAAGAATTAGGTATTTTTACTGTAAATCAAAAAGTAGGTCAAGGCCTACCACTTTGGTTACCTAAAGGGGCAACAATTCGTCGTCAAATTGAACGTTATATTGTAGACCTGGAAGAGCGTTTAGGCTATGACCATGTATATACACCAATTATGGCCAATGTGGAATTATATAAAACAAGTGGCCATTGGGATCATTACCAAGAAGATATGTTCCCTACGATGCAAATGGATAATGAAGAATTAGTACTTCGTCCGATGAACTGTCCACACCATATGATGATTTTCAAAAATCAATTATGGAGTTATCGTAATCTACCTGTTCGGATTGCAGAATTAGGTACTATGCATCGATATGAAATGTCTGGGGCACTTGCAGGACTACAACGTGTACGTGGTATGACACTAAACGATGCTCATATTTTTGCTCGTCCTGACCAATTAAAAGAAGAATTTATTCGTGTTGTTGAATTAATTCAACATGTATATAAAGACTTTGGTATTGAAGATTACTATTTCCGTCTATCGTATCGAGATCCAGAAGATAAAGAGAAATATATCGATAATGATGAGATGTGGGAAAGAACACAAGGTGTCTTAAAAGAAACAATGGAAGATATGAACTTGGAATATGTGGAAGCAGAAGGCGAAGCTGCATTCTATGGACCAAAACTAGATGTCCAAGTAAAAACAGCATTAGGTAAAGATGAGACATTATCAACTGTTCAAATAGACGTATTATTACCAGAACGCTTTGAACTATCCTATATCGGAGAAGATGGAAAAGAACATCGTCCAGTCGTTATTCACCGAGGCGTTGTATCTACAATGGAACGTTTCGTCGCATTCCTACTGGAAGAATATAAAGGGGCATTCCCAACTTGGTTAGCACCTGTTCAAGCGAAGATTATTCCAGTTTCTCCACAAGTCCATTTAGATTATGCGAAGAAAGTAGCTGAAAAGTTACAATTTGCTGGAGTTCGCGTTGAAGTAGATGAGCGTGATGAGAAGATCGGCTATAAGATCCGCGAAGCACAAACGGAAAAAATTCCATTTGCGCTAGTTGTAGGAGATAAAGAAGTTGAAGAAAATGCTGTAAATGTAAGGAGATATGGTGAGCAAAAGTCAGAGACACTTTCATATTCTGATTTTGAACAACTAATTAAAGATGAAATTGAAGAGAAAGTATTAAGAAAGAAAAAGTAAAGTTTTAAGAATTAAAATTAGTGTATAATAGAATGGACTATCAAATAGAAGTATTTGATAGTCTTTTTTTGTAAATGAATGATAATTAAAGGTGATTTTTTAAAGAAGGAGTAAATGATTGATGAAAAATCAAAATTTGGTACCTCATTTATGGTTTGATAAAGAAGCTAAAGAAGCGGCAGAATTTTATGTTTCTATTTTTCCAGATTCAAGTGTTACTAATAATGTAACACTGAATGATACACGATCTGGTGATGCTCCTATCGTATCGTTTAAGTTATGGAATCAAGAGTTCATGGCGATTAGTGCTGGACCATACTTCCGATTTAATCCATCGATTTCATTTACAGTTATTTTTGATCCATCACAAGATGAAAATGCAAGTGAGAAAATGGACGAGATATGGAATAAATTAGCTGAGGATGGGAAAGTGTTAATGCCACTTCAACAATATCCTTTTAGTGAAAAATACGGCTGGATCCAAGATAAGTATGGATTGTCGTGGCGATTAATGCTTACTAAATTAGAAGATCGCTCAAGAATAATGCCTTCGTTACTTTTTGTCGGAGACCAATATGGTAAGGCGTATGAGGCAATGAACTTTTATTTATCTATCTTTTCGGATTCCGAACAAGGGAATGTTGCTCGTTACCCTCAAGGTATGGAATTTGATGAAGAAGGTATGATTATGTTTTCTGATTTTAGGCTTCTTGAGCAGTGGTTTATTGCCATGGACAGTGGCATGGAACATTCATATCAATTTAATGAAGCTATTTCTTTCATGGTGAATTGTGACACACAAGAGGAAATTAACTATTACTGGGATAAATTATCTGCTGTTCCTGAAGCAGAGCAATGTGGGTGGTTGAAAGACAAGTTTGGTATATCATGGCAAATTGTACCGACTGCAATGGGTGAGATGATGTCAACTAGCACACCTGAGCAAATAAATCGTTTAAATCAAGCAGTACTTAAAATGAAGAAAATTGATTTACCAACATTACAAAGAATTTACGCTAATAAATAATCTTGCTTTATCTCTAGGCTTTTCATATTTGGACGAATAGTGTATACTAATAGATGAAACATGGGTTGACAATATATTCAATTCTATGGTAATCTATAAAAGTTGAATATAATTGAATGATCTGATGACAAGTAGAGGCACCCGCTTCTCACCTGCACAACGCTGTTAAGTAGTTGGCTGGTTCACATCTTTTGTAAACTAGAGGACGTGTGGGTGCATTTGTGCGCTCACATTTTTTTGTTTAATAAAAAACTTGTCAGAAAATAGATCGAAACCCTAAATAATTTGGAGGTGGCTGGCTATTAGCAAAGATATGAACGTTAATGAAAAGATTCGTGCGAAAGAATTACGATTGATTGACGCAAACGGTGATCAACTTGGAGTGAAATCACGACAAGAAGCATTAGAATTAGCACAAAAAGCTAACTTAGATTTAGTTTTAGTGGCACCTAATGCAAAACCACCTGTTGCTAGAATCATGAATTACGGTAAATTCCGTTACGAGCAGCAAAAGAAAGAAAAAGAAGCTCGCAAAAATCAAAAAGTTATTAACGTTAAAGAAGTACGCTTTACACCTGGAATTGGGCAACATGACTTTGATACAAAGTTAAAGAATGCTCGTAAATTCCTTGAAAAAGGTGATAAAGTTAAAGCAGCAGTTCGTTTCCGCGGACGTGCGATTACCCATAAGGAGCTTGGCCGTGAGGTATTAGATCGCTTTGCAAAGGAAGTAAAAGACATTGCAACAGTGGAATCTCAACCGAAAATGGAAGGTCGTAACATGTTTATGATGCTTGCTCCAATCAATGAAAATAAGTAATAAATATTTATGCATTCGAGGAGGAAATCAACATGCCAAAAATGAAAACTCATAAAGGTTCTGCTAAACGTTTCAAAAAAACTGGTAGCGGAAAAGTAAAAAGAGCTCACGCATACACAAGCCATATGTTCGCTCATAAATCACAAAAACAAAAACGTAAATTACGTAAAGGTGCACTAGTTTCTTCTGGAGACTTCAAACGCATCAAAGCAATGCTTCCTAAATAAGAAGTATTACAATTAAAATTATTAGCGAATAAAATGAATAGACATACTACGTATAAGTACTAGGAGGGAATTACTATGCCACGTGTTAAAGGTGGAACAGTTACGCGCGCTCGTCGTAAACGCGTACTTAAATTAGCAAAAGGTTACTACGGTTCTAAGAGAACTTTATTTAAAACAGCAAAACAACAAGTAATGAAATCAGGTCAATATGCTTACCGTGACCGTAAAAATAGAAAACGTGAATTCCGTAAGCTTTGGATCGCTCGTATCAATGCTGCAGCACGCATGAACGATCTTTCTTACAACAAATTAATGCACGGATTAAAATTAGCAGGTATTGAAATTAACCGTAAAATGCTTTCTGATTTAGCGGTAAATGATTCTCAAGCATTTGCTCAATTAGCTGAAAAAGCTAAAGCTGCATTAAATAACTAATTTATTATGAGGTGATGAGGGTATTTCCCTCATCACCTCATTTTTGTTTGTAAAGAACGAAAGATAAATATTAGAATCTTTAGTTACGGTTAGAGGGAAGTATTATCAAAGTAGAAACGAGTGATAAGTCCAAAAGAACATGCCGAGAGAAGTCCTATCACGGTAGAAAAGAAGGTTAAGGCCCGAAGAACAGCCGAGAGAAGCATTCTCACGGTAGAAACGAGCGTTAAGCTCCAAGGAACAAGCCGAGAGCAGCCTTATCACGGTAGAAAAGAAGGTTAAGGCCCGAAGAACAGCCGAGAGAAGCATTATCACGGTAGAAACGAGCATTAAGTCCCAAGGAACACGCCGAGAGCAGCCCTATCACGGTAGAAAAGAAGGTTAAGGCCCGAAGAACAGCCGAGAGCAGCCTTATCACGGTAGAAACGAGCGTTAAGCTCCAAGGAACAAGCCGAGAGCAGCCCTGTAACGGTAGAAACGAATGCAAAGCCCCGGCAGAACAGCCGAGAGCAGCCCTATCACGGTAGAAAAGAACACTAAGGCCCAAAGAAACAGCCTAGAGAAGCATTATCACGGTGGAAACGAGCATTAAGCGCCAAGAAACATGTCAAGGATAGTATTTCCACGGGGTAGCAAGCAGGAAAAAACAATTTAAATAGAATTTGAATTATATAGGAGATGAGTAGATGGAATTAATTTTTTACATAGGTTTTGCTAATTTATTAGGTTTTGTGTTGATGGGAGTGGACAAAAAGAAAGCAAGAAATAATGAATGGCGTATACCTGAAAGAACACTCTGGGGAGTAGCATTATTAGGTGGGGCAATAGGTGCATTTCTTGGAATGAGGGTATTTCGTCACAAAACAAAGCATACATCATTTCGGATAGGCTTACCATTAATAATAGTTGTTCATATTGTACTATTTAGTTATTTTTACATGTCATAATAGCTCGTCTCTTGTCATATACATGTACTATTAGTTCATGCAATTATACTTCTTATTATGTAAAAGAAGGAGGCAACTTATGGAGATATTCGGAAATTATCTTATGGCTATTGTCCAGACCGGAGGATTATTCGCTCCATTATTATTTATTGCGGCCCACTTAATTCGTCCTCTATTCTTTTTACCGGTAGTTTTTATTTGTGTATCTGGTGGGATTCTATTTGGAGTGTTCTATGGGGCAATCTATTCTATTTTCGGAATTACTTTATCTAGTATAATGTTTTATTTTGTAATTAAATGGATGCCCAAAGTGTCGGAACGATTTCTAAGAATGAAACAAAAATTAATAGGTAAGCATACGGAATTAACCCTTACACAAATATCTTTATTACGACTTATTCCATTTATACATTTTCACTTGCTGTCATTATGTATTATTGAAATTTCTTCTAGCTTTAAGGAATACACCAGAAATTCCATACTCACCAATATACCTTTAGCATTAGTTTACACAACAGTTGGAGGCTGGCTATCAAGCTTATCCCCAATGCATATCCTCATATCACTATCTGCACTACTCCTCTTAATATATGCTCTTAGAAGAAAGGAAATTGTTATTAAGTGGGAAGACTTTTTTCAAACAAGTTCGCCTTAATACTAAATAAAGGCTTGGGGAATCGTATTCCCTAAGCCTTTAATTGTTTAAAAGTAATTTATTTATTGGATGCTTCCAAGTTACTTTAGCGTGTGGATATCGTAAAAAAAGTTCCTTTTCTAAGAAATAAATATCATCTCTTGTTAGTCCTTGTAATTCGAGTGGATCATGAACCGTAACATGGATATCAACTATTTGAAAAGAGTCTTCAGTTGTACCTACATATTTTTCACCCTCGAATTGACAGCCTTTATACACAAAATGTAAATTCTTTTTACTGTTGTCTTGTTCATCTAAAAGATAGAATTCTTTTGTTCCTTTTGCATTTTCCAATTGCCTTTGTGGATTGCGAAAGTATTGTATAATAGAATAGACAAGTAAAATAATAGCAGCAATAATTAACACTCGAAACATAATTACAATCATGACCATCGTCTCCTAAGCTCTGGTTATTATTATCCTCTACGTAATGGTCGTTCACAAGGTTTCACTTTTTTTGTGAAAAATATATTACAATAATATTATTATATGTTTTTGAGTATTAACAGGTAGAATTGAGGGATAAAAAATGAATTATAAATTGAAAATAAAACTTGTACATGAAGATGCGAAACTACCTTATCGTGCAAATGAAGGAGATGCTGGATTAGATTTATTTTCTATTGAGGAAAAGATCATTGAACCTGGTGCAACAGCGTTACTAAGAACTGGAATCCAGATGGAATTACCGAAAGGAACAGAAGCTCAAATTCGGCCAAGAAGTGGACTAGCATTAAAACACTCGATAACCCTATTGAATACACCTGGAACAATTGATGAAGGGTATAGGGGAGAAATTAAAGTAATCATGATAAACCATGGTAAACAAGCATTCAAAGTGGAAAAACATATGAGAATAGCACAAATGGTTATTGCTCCTGTACTACATGTTACTATGGAGGAAACAGACGTACTTTCTACCTCAGACAGGGATTCTGGTGGTTTTGGTTCATCTGGTCAATAAGTTCTAATTAGAAAGGGATAATAATATTCAAAAAATAAAATTCACGTTATACTAGATAGAATACTAAATATTGGAGGTAAGCAAATGGCTCATTTAGATGAAACATTAACAATGCTAAAAGATTTAACAGATGCTAAAGGCATCTCTGGACATGAAAAAGAAGCAAGAGACGTGATGGAGAAATACATAAGCCCTTACGCAGATGAAGTTTTTACTGATAATATCGGCAGCTTAATTGCAAAAAAAGTTGGGGAAGAAAATGGTCCTAAAATAATGGTTGCTGGCCACTTAGATGAAATTGGCTTTATGGTAACAAGAATTGATGAGAAAGGCTTTGTTTATTTCCAAACTATTGGTGGTTGGTGGAGCCAAGTAATGTTATCACAACGTGTAACGATTATGACTTCAAAAGGGGACGTGACAGGAGTTATTGGTTCAAAACCACCTCATATCCTTTCGGCAGCAGAACGTAAAAAGCCAGTTGAAATTAAAGATATGTTTATTGATATTGGTGCATCCAGTAAAGCGGAAGCAACAGAATTCGGAGTAAGACCAGGTGATTCAGTTGTCCCATACTTTGAATTTACACCGATGAAAAACGAAAAGTTATTATTAGCAAAAGCTTGGGATAACCGCATTGGTTGTGCAATTGCTATTGAAGTATTAAAGCAATTAAAAGGTGAAAATCATCCAAATGTTGTGTATGGAGTTGGTACCGTACAAGAAGAAGTTGGTCTACGAGGTGCTAAAACTGCAACACATGCAATTAAACCAGATATTGGTTTTGGTGTCGATGTTGGTATTGCTGGAGATACACCAGGTATTAAAGATTCAGATGCAGATAGTAAAATTGGTGAAGGGCCTCAAATAGTGCTCTATGATGCATCAATGATTTCTCATAAAGGTGTTCGTGACTTAGTGGTTCAAACTGCGGAAGAAAATAATATTCCATTCCAATACACTTCTATTGCAGGTGGAGGAACAGATTCAGGTTCTATTCATTTAACAGCAAATGGGGTACCGTCCCTATCAATTACAATTGCAACACGATATATTCATTCTCATGCAGCAATTCTTCATCGCGATGATTTTGAAAATGCCGTTAAATTAATTGTTGAAGTAATTAAGAAATTAGATCGTGAAACAGTAAATGAGATTATTTTAAGTTAATAATAATGAAAAACACGCACTGTTAAATATACAGTGCGTGTTTTCTATGATATACATTCTTCTTAACTAAAGTAATTCGTTAAAACTTTTTTGACGTAGTTTTGCGTTTCCTCAAAAGGTGGAATTCCATTGTATTTGTCTACATTTCCGGGCCCTGCATTATAAGCAGCAAGAGCAAGCTCCAAATTACCATTGTAGCGGTCGAGCATTTGACGTAAATACTTTGTACCTCCATTGATATTATCCTGAGCATCATAAGAATCCGTAACACCTAACATGTTTGCAGTTGCTGGCATTAATTGCATTAATCCTTCTGCCCCAGCGCTACTCTTAGCAAACTGATTAAAGTTAGACTCTTGTTTAATAACAGATTGAATAAGTTTCTCGTCGACTTGATATCGATTGGAGGCTTCTGTAATATACGCACTGTAATTATTCTTGTTCGGTAGTAAATCAACATTCACTTGTCCGACTTTATGATTAAGTGCAAGTGGTGAAAGTTGAGGCATGTTCGTTTGTTTGTTATTTTGTACAGCCTCTGTTAGTGAATTTTCTAGAATTTGTTTAAAAGCTAAGTCAATAATAGGAGATTGATTATTCATTGAATTATTACTTGAATTTAAAATTGACATAGCTTGCTGCTGTATTAGTATTTGTATTTGTCTGATGTCCATATAAATCGCTCCTCTAACTCTACTCTATTCTACTATAAATTATAGAAATAGTAGATTAAAATCTATTCTATTTATAATAAATTACTAGTAGTGATTAAATTGTAATATGCTAGAATAGATTTAAATAATCAAATTATCAGACTGTATGTAAGGTGGTAAAAATGGATATTAGAAAAATTGTTAAAACCGCAGGAGCATACGTTATATACAATGAATGTTTTATCTTTCAAGTTGGACCAACAAAGGACGGTAGCAAACTTGGTGTTGTACGATTAGGTGGACATACTGAGGATTATGAGAACTCATTAGACACAGCGAAACGAGAAGTTTTGGAAGAAGCGGCAGTCAATTTTGCACCAATCAATGCTCCTACTACATATTATTTAAACAATTGGGCGGATGAACCATCTCATGTAGAAGTTCAAGATCCAATAAGGCCTTTATTAATTAAAGGAAATGAAAAGGAATCATATACTGTTATGTATATTGGTTATTCGGATGCGGAACCATTTCCTTCTTCTGAGACGAGTGGACTTTTATTTTTATCTCCAGAAGATATCCTCCATATATGTAGTAGAAGATTGACGTTGAAAGAATTCACTAAACATGGTGGTCGGGCAGTTCTAAAGGAAAAAGTTGATGAGAAGTTACTTTTAGAAGCTTTTCCGCAGCTTCAATTTTTATCTAGGTTGATTAAGAAAGAATCTGAGTGGATAAATAGTTTACTAGCTAAATAAGGTGAGAGGCGTAAGAGATAATTTATCAAATGGGGTTATATGGAGAATAGTATAATTCTAGAAATTACTAGTAATGGGAAGGTCGATCGAAAAAATGTTAGAGATAAGACGAAGTTTGGAAACCGATCTCAAGAAGCTTTTGAAAATACAAAAAGAAGCCTTTGCTAAGGATTTATTAACATATCAAGACTATCAGACGAGCCCTGTTAATGAACCACTTGAAAGACTGCTTGCGAAAATTAACCAATTTTTACATTATACGATTCTGTTAGAACAGGAAATAATAGGTGGTATCGATATTCGAAATCTAGGCGATGGTAGGTATCGTCTAAACAGAATATTTTTGGCGGGTGCCCATCAAAATAAAGGATTTGGAACTCATATAATGCAGTTAATCGAAAATGAGTTTCCAAATGCAAAGACCTGGAATTTAGATACACCACATTTAAATATAAGAAACCAACATTTCTATGAAAAACTCGGATATAAAAAAGTTGGAGAACATCACGTATCAGATAAACTAACTCTGTTTGATTATATTAAAGAAATTGAAAAGTGATTACGAAAAATGAGGCTAGGGCTAAATTTCTAATTTTAAAGCCCAACAATTCGATACATTAGCTCCGGAAATATACGTAGACTCCTTGAAAAAAGAAAACCACTTTTTTCTGCGTGCGATGAATTGCTGCCGAAGCGTTCCTTGTCCAGCGGGAGGATAGGCTTAGGTGAGACCCCGTTGATGCACCTGCGTCTGCAAGTCATGCTTCGAAGAAAGTTTCCTCGGTGCAAGGCAGCGAAGAAGCTTATTCAAGTAGTAGCCTGGCTCACCAGCCGCCCACGGCAAGGTAGACACTGCGATGGTTCTTTCGAGCAGATGTCGCCCCTGTACTCGAAAGTGAAAGCGCAGTATATTTCCGGGGCGGGTTAGATGCACTTACTTTAATGTTCGGTTTTACCCTTGTGAGAATTTGTTATGCCCAATCTTGTTCTTTAGAAAATTATATTGAAACAATCTCCTTACCTAACTTCTTTAACATATCCTCGTAAAAAGTATCTTTCCCAATACAAATAATTCGATCACAAAGCTCGTTTATCTCATCCATATCATGTGAAGTATAAATAATGATTCGTTGATGTTCTTTGGCTTGCTTCCATAGATACGACCCAATCTCTTTTTTTGATTTTAAATCAATCCCTACTGTTGGCTCATCTAAGAGTAATACCGTAGGGTCATGAATTAGTGTAATTGCTATATTTAACTTTCGTTTCATTCCACCAGAAAGTGTTTTTACGGGGTCTTTCCACTTATCTAAATTCATGTCTAAACAAATATTTCTTAATTCCTCTGTTGTTTTAGAATGGAAAGATAGTTTTTCAAAAAAATGCATGTTTTCCTTCACGGATAACTCTTCCCAAATTGCTATATCTTGTGGAACATAGCCAATTAACTTTCTGATTTCCTTCCGGTTATTAGAATAAGTAAATTGATTAAAACTAATATCCCCTCGATTGGGCTTCTCAATAGTCGCTAATATTCGTAATAGAGTAGATTTTCCAGCTCCATTTTCTCCAACGAGTCCAATAATTTCACCTGGATTAACAGAAAAGGAGAGGTCTTCAATTACTTTATTTTTTCCATACTTTTTAGAAAGGTTTTCTAGTTTAAGCATTAGCAATCTCCTTTCGAATGAAGGCTAACATTACAGTAAGTAAGCTAATCAAAAGCCAAACGATTGTAATCTCACCAGACACAAATGCATGTAGTGGGTTTAAATACTCCAACAAGGGTTGCTTAGGAATAAATCCTTCAATAGGTACAATTACTCCACTTAAGATGAGCAGCATTAATGTGATCAGAATTGAAAAACTATAATAAAAGGATAGTCTCTTAAAGAATTGTGCGATACCAAATGACAGCAAAGAAACCATGATACGAAAACTTATAAGTTCAAGGATAAACCTAGTAGATATAGATTCATTAAGAAATAC
Source organism: Ornithinibacillus halotolerans (assembly GCF_014637405.1). Classification (GTDB taxonomy): domain Bacteria; phylum Bacillota; class Bacilli; order Bacillales; family Amphibacillaceae; genus Ornithinibacillus; species Ornithinibacillus halotolerans. Next base: position 69,957 of record NZ_BMEY01000019.1, on the reverse strand, counting down.
AGAAAACACAACGATACTAATTAAATCAAATAGAAAAAATAATCCGATGTATAGAAAGAGTGTTCGTGCAAAATAGCTAGTCCGTGTCATTTTTAAAAAAGAAAAACGAGTAGATACTGCTAATTCTCGTTCACGAATAATCCAGTCCATTAGAAATAATGTACTAAGTAAACTGAGCACTGCCCAGATACCCCATGTATTCCAGTTTAATAGGGAAGGAGTTTCTGTACTTTCTACTGTATTTGAATAAACAAAATCCGTGTTCAATAGATTCTCTTCCAGCTGTATTTGCTTACTGCGATTAACGATCTCTTCGAATGTCAACGTTCCCTCAAACTCTCTTTGGAGAAATAGAGCAGCTTTGGCACGTACGGACTTTTCTTGTACGAGTGAAACAATCATTTCTTTTACTGGAGAATAAGCAAAGGAAAGGTCTGTTCTATAGCTTGTGAGAACATTATTTCTTCGACCATTTAAAATATTGTTTTCGAAGCCTTTTTCAATTATAAATACACTATCTACATCATGTTGTTTTAGTTCATGAACTGCTTCTTCCTCCGTCATTTCCATGACATGAATCATTTCAGAGGTTACCAATTCTTGAAGCAGTTCATTAGCAAGATTCGATTCTTCTTCCAATACGATAGCAATTGGGACTCTTGCATCTTCTTGAAGCGTAGTAGCTGATGTAATAAACAGAAATGTTCCAACAGTAGGTAATAATAGCCAAATGAGCAAATTTAATGTTCTTCTTTTCCAAAGGAGTAAGCGTGTATATAAAAGATTAATCATGACTTAACACGCTCCTTTAATAACGATATTCCGACTAAAGTAAATGCTCCAGTACCAAGTGATAATAAAAGCGGAATAAAATCCACATAAGTTCGTCCATTAAGTAGAATTTCCTCTAACCAATAAAATGCTTGATAAGTAAAAACAAATGGTAAGAATTCCTGTATGTATAGCGGCAGATAGATGGCTGGGATAAGCGAGCCACTAGCTAATAAAATAATTCCTATTGTAATTACCTGTATAAATAATCGAAGCTTATTAGATGGTATAAGCGTTTCAATAATAGTAATAACAAATAAAATAAGAAGAATATAAATACCAATAATAGCGATTAATGAAGTAAAATTCTCTTTTACTGATGTTATGTCAAGAAATTGTTGCAGGATAACAAGTAAAATCCCACCCAATAGTGTAGTTAGAATAAATGAAATAACGATTCTTGCCATTATTTGTTGAAGTTCTGTTACACCATAAAGGCTCATTCTAATTCTTATTTGTTTTGTCTGTTCACGAATAAATAGGTGATAAATCGATACAATCCAAATCGTTAAAACAAAAAAGAAAACTGCTAATCCAAAGTATTCTTTTGGTGAGGTTGTAACATTATTTGTTAATTCATTTTGCTTTAAAGCACTATCTCGACCAATAGCATAAATAAGAAATTCGTTGAATTGCTCTAGTACGATTTGATTTCGTTCTTTAGAATCTATACCCATTTCATGAAGATAACGGTTAATTGTCAAAATGTTTGCCTGGGAAACTCCAATATGTCTGGCAGCACTCTCTACTAATTCTTTAATTAAAAAGCTCTCCGTTTGTCGAGCGGGATTACCGACAATTGTTACGATAACAGAATCACCATCGTATAGTTTCTGTGCAAATTCTTCTGGAAATAATATATAGGAAACTAATTCATCATCAATAATTTTTCTTTCTGCATCTTCCTTAGTAAGTTGGTTGATTTGAATATGCTCACCAAGTTGAGATGAGTCTTCTAATAATTGAACAATCATTTTTGTTTCTTTTGACTGATCTAAATCCACTAATCCAATTTGTAATGGTTCATTTTCAAGGTTGTTAAAATATATAACAATGAAACTGGCGATAATACTTAATAAAAGAAAAGGAAAGAGCAAAAGAAGAGGAAGTGTTATCCACTTCCTCCTGAGCTGTAATAGATTATTTTTGGTGAATAGTGTTACTAACTTCAGGAATTGCATAAGGTTCACCTACTTAACTATCAATCAATTAAAAGCCAAAACCAATTATACCCATCATCCATTTTTCAAACTCTGGCATTACATCATTTTCAAAGTAGGATGTAATTTCATCGATGGACATGCTGCCTATATCTTTCACTTCATCTTCATTTGGAAGTTCAATACTGTCAACTAATTTAGATTCTTTATCAACATAGAGTATTACTAAGTCTTGCATAATATCATCACTGCCAACAGTAAACTCATGTGAAGAATTCATTTGATCTCCATCATATTCTGAATTACCAGTCCAGATTAAATCGAATTGATATCCTGTTTCATCGATAAAGGATACAGTTCGATCGAAATCACGTTTACTATCTTTTAATGTTTCATTAGATTCATAGATTAATTGGATAGAATCAACGGATACAGTAATTTTATCTTGGATATTACCGTCATCATTAGAAAGTTCTCCAACTAATGAAAGTGAATAATCAATTCCTTGATCCTCTACTCCGAAATCATAGTCAAATGTTACATCTGTTTCATTTTTCTTTAATGTTCCGGAAATATAGAAAGTAACGAGTTGGTCATTTGTTGGTCCCATTTCCATGGAGAAATCACGTTTAACAATTACATCATCACTTACCCATATCGTTGAAGTAAATCCATTTGGTATAACAAAGCTATCAAGTCCATCAATCGCATCTTGCATTGCTGTTTCAAATTCACTTTCAAAATCAGAAAGACCTAAGTCAACACCTTCACCAAATACAACTGGTCCAGTAACTTGTGTTTGAACATAGTCTAACAAGATTTCTTTTAGACGCTCATCTTCGGCCATTTTTGATAACGTATCAGTAAGAATTTTCTTAACTTGTTCTTCAGTTAAATGGAATGTAATTTTTTCAGTTTTAATATTATCATCACCAATTTTAACTGTTTCATCGGCTGATTCAAATGCCTCATCAGGTAACGCATCATAGATTTCTTTTCCATATTCTTCTTCTAAATATTTAATATCTTCTTCGGCCATAATATTGCGGTCAAAGAACATGCCGAAATCAATCTTTTCTTCTCCAGTAAAGGTAGGGTCAAACTGTTGTCCTAACTTACCGAAATCGTCACCCTTTAATTGTAGTATTTCATTAATAAATGGTAAACCTAGCATAAATCGATCTTCAGTTAGATAAACGTTAATGTCTTCAATTGTAAAATTACCGAAACCACCTTGTATTTCAGCGGCTGCAACTTTTTCTTTGTAGTCTAAACCTGTTGTAATCGTAATCGTCGAATTATTAATAATTTGTTCCGGAGTGACGTAAGCTGTTCCATCAGAAAGTGGCATATTTACTTCTGCGGATAATTCATAGATATCTTGGATCGGATTTTCTTGTGACTTTTCAGACCATTCTATTTCAGATTCATAACGTTCTTTTAATTGTTCCTCGAAAAATTCAAATGTGTTCTTTTCCGATAAGAAATAACTTTGTTTTGGAGAGTTGTTGTCTAGTAGTACAAATGCTGCTACACTTCCTCCTAAAAGTAGAACGACAGCTGCAACAATAATTGCTGTTAGTTTAGTAAACCCCTTTTTCTTCAGTTTGACATCTTGATTGTAATCTTCCATTGATATTCCCCTTTCAAATAATTACATAAAAATAGAAGGATAAAGCAATATATCCATTGTACAATAATAAGCTAAAAATGAATAAACAAAATTGAATTTTTTAAAAATGATTCTAAATGCTTAGTTACCCTAAGAAAATTTACTCACCTCATAGTTCTTTAGACCTTTGTGTGCGTCATTGATATAGAAATAGATATGATAATAATATATATTAGACAAGCATAGGTATAATGACATGTTTTTAAGGAATTAATTATTAATGTGTCTAGACTTGATAAAGAAATTAAAAAAGGCATCCAATTCGGATACCTTCATTTTATCTTCAATTTGATGATGCGTTTTTAACTCCTTGTTCAAGAGCTTCAACCATTTCCTGTTTTTCTTGTTCGTCGGATTGATTCCAAATCAACTCGAATAATACACCTAATCCAGGAAGCATTTTTTCTTCACCAGATTGAATAGCATCTACAATAGTTGCTTCTAGTTGGTTTTGGTCATTCGATGCAATGTTAGATATTATTGCATTACGTAAATTTAGATTCAAAAAATCACCCCTTAATTGGATTAAACTATGGATAGTTTGACCAGTTTAGGATTAAATATGTATGATGATATAAGATTAAAAGATAGGGATGAATAAATTGATTACATCATTAAAGAATGAAAAGGTAAAAAATTGGCGTAAACTACATAATCGTAAAGATAGGATGAAGACAGAAACATTTATTATTGAAGGTTTTCATTTAATTCAAGAAGCGATAAAAAGTAATTGGAAAATAAAAGAGATTATCATCCAAAATGACATAGATTTACCATCTTGGATAAATGATGAAGATATACTTGTAACAGTTGTTGAAGAACATGTATTTCAACATATTTCTCAAACTAAAGCTCCACAAGGTATTGCAGCTGTACTGCAAATTCAAGCTAATTCCATGATTAGTGGAAATCGTGTCCTGTTACTTGATCGTATTCAAGATCCAGGAAATTTAGGAACTATTATTCGAACAGCAGATGCAGCAGGTTTTGATGCGGTTGTTCTAGGCGAGGGGACTGTTGACTTATATAATGATAAAGTTATTCGGTCAACACAAGGCTCATTATTCCATATACCAGTCGTTCAGGATAATTTAAGTGTGTGCATTAACCATTTAAAGGATAAAGGTTACAGTATTTGGGCTAGTGCCCTCACGAATTCAAAAAACTTTCATAGTGTAAAGCCAACAGAGAAAGTTGCGCTAATTTTAGGTAATGAAGGATCTGGGATAGATCCAGGATTAATTGACTTATCGGATGAAATAGTGAAGATACCTATTTATGGTAAAGCTGAATCGTTAAATGTAAGTATCGCAGCAGGTATTCTAATGTATTATATCATGGGATAAATGTTGCATTTTATAGGCAAAATGACTATAATTTAATCTATATGTAAATAAACGAAAAGCGATGAAAGAGCGATTAATAGTTATAAATGATTACCAGGGAGAAATGCCTGAGACTGAAAGCATTTCAATCATGAGCTAGTTAATCTTTCACTCTGGAGCTGACACTTGGACCTATTCATAGTAAAGGTGTTCCGGATTATTCCGTTATTCAAACTTAAGTTGGACACAGTAATTGTGTCAACAAGGGTGGTACCGCGACCAAAGCCTCGTCCCTTTTATTAGGGATAGAAGGCTTTTTTTGTTGCAATAAGACGACTAACTTTCAAGTTATGAATTAATTGTAAGCAGGAGCGGTTCGAATATATACTTTGCTTTCCGTGGGCATGGCTAATAAAAAATTAGGAGGTATAAACATGCAAGAACAATTAAAAGCGATACAGCAAGAAGCACTATCTAAAGTAGAAGAAGTAAACGACTTAAAAGAATTACAAGCTATTAAAGTAGCGTACCTAGGAAAAAAAGGTTCACTAACTCAAGTATTACGAGGTATGGGTAAACTTTCCCCAGAAGAAAGACCAGTTGTTGGAGAGATTGCCAACCAAGTTCGTGAAGCGATTACAACTGCTATTGAAGAGAAAAATACGATTTTAGAAAATGCTGCATTAGAAAAACAGCTTCAAGCAGAATCAATTGATGTAACTTTACCAGGTAGACCAGTCAAAGTAGGTGGCCCACACCTATTAACAAAAGTAATTGAAGAAATTGAAGATCTGTTTATAGGGATGGGGTATGAAGTGCGTGAAGGCCCTGAAGTTGAAACAGACTATTATAACTTTGAAGCGTTAAACTTACCTAAAGACCACCCAGCAAGAGATATGCAAGATTCATTCTATATTACGAATGAACTATTACTTAGAACACATACATCACCAGTTCAAGCACGTACAATGAAAGAATATAACGGTGAAAAAGGCTTCAAGATGATTTGTCCAGGAAAAGTGTATCGACGCGATACAGATGACGCAACACATTCACATCAATTCACACAAATCGAAGGACTTTATGTCGATAAAGATGTGAAAATGAGTGATTTAAAAGGTGTACTAAACGTCTTTGCTAAAAGAATGTTCGGAGAAGACCGTAAAATTCGTTTAAGACCAAGTTTCTTCCCATTCACAGAACCTTCAGTTGAAATGGATATTTCTTGTAAGGTTTGTGATGGACATGGTTGTAATGTATGTAAAGGAACAGGATGGATTGAGATTTTAGGAGCAGGCATGGTACATCCGAATGTTTTAGAAATGGGCGGTTATGATCCTAACGTGTATTCTGGATTTGCATTTGGAATGGGGCCAGAACGAATTGCAATGCTGAAATACGGAGTAAATGATATTCGTCAGTTCTATTTAAATGATAGTAGATTCCTAAAACAATTCCATCAGGCGTAAGAGGAGGGTTTATTAATGTTAGTTTCATTAAATTGGTTAAAAGAGTATGTAGATATAGACGGTATAAGTCCAGAAGAGTTGGCTGAGAAAGTAACGAAATCTGGGATTGAAGTAGACAGTGTAGAATATATAGCGGAGAATAGCTCTAATGTAGTTATTGGCTATATTGAATCTTGTGAGAAACATCCAAATGCCGATAAATTAAACTTATGTCAAGTCAATGTGGGCGAAGAAACGTTACAAATTATTTGTGGAGCACCTAATGTTCGTCAAGGTCAAAAAGTTGCAGTTGCTAAACCAGGTGCTGTATTACCTGGAAACTTTAAAATAAAAAAAGCAAAGCTTCGTGGTGTAGAATCGTTTGGGATGATTTGTTCATTGCAAGAACTTGGATTTGATGAGAAGCATATTGCAAAAGAATATGCAGAAGGTATTTTTGTTTTCCCTGAAGATGCACCAGTTGGGGAAAGTGTAGAACCGTTATTAAATTCAACGGATGCTGTATTAGAATTTGATCTAACTCCAAACCGTGCAGACTGTTTAAGTATGTTAGGTGTTGCATATGAGGTCGGAGCTTTATTAGATAAACCTGTTAATCTTCCGAGTGAAAAAGTAAATGCAACAACGGAGAAGGCAGCAGATTATATTTCTGTAAAAGTGGACGATGAAAAACTTAACCCGTACTACGGAGCTTTTGTCATTAAAGATGTTGAAATTAAAGCTTCTCCACTTTGGATGCAAAATTATTTACTAGCAGCTGGAATTCGCCCAATTAATAACGTAGTCGATATTACAAACTACGTACTACTTGAATATGGTCAACCACTTCATGCGTTTGATTACGATCGATTGAACTCAAAAGAAATTGTCGTTCGAAAAGCAACAGAAGGTGAGAAAATCATTACGTTAGATGATGTGGAGCGAACGCTAACTTCTGAAAACTTGGTCATCACTAATGGCAAAGAGCCAGTAGCACTTGCTGGTGTCATGGGTGGTGCAAATTCTGAAGTAACTAGTGAAACTACAAATATTTTATTGGAAGCAGCTTATTTTGATTCGATCTCCATTCGTAAAACTGTGAAAGCAACAGGGCTTCGTAGTGAAGCAAGTACACGCTATGAAAAAGGAATTGACCCAAATCGAGTTCGGCAGGCTGGTTTAAGAGCTTGTCATTTACTTGAAAAGTATGCAGGTGGGAAAGTTCTTGAAGGTGTTGTAGAATTTGATAAACTGGATCGTTCTGAACAAACAGTTGCAATTGATACAAAGACTATTAATCATCGACTAGGTACAACTATTACTTCAGATGAAATAGCAAAAATTCTTGAGCGATTACAATTTAATTATGAGCGCAATGATGAACAATTTACAGTGTATGCACCTACTCGACGTGGAGATATTGCTATTTTTGAGGATATGTTGGAAGAGGTAGCAAGAATTTATGGTTATGATAACTTACCATTCACATTGCCAACAGGAACAACAACTGTCGGTGGATTAACGAAAAAACAACAGCTCCGTCGCTCAATAAAAAATTACTTGGAAGGTGTTGGCTTGTTAGAAACAAGAACATATTCCTTAACGAGTGAAACTTATGTGAGAAAACTTGTTAGTCCTGAAATTAAAGAATTAAATCCTACACCAATTAGTTTAGCAATGCCAATGAGTGAAGAACATAAATATTTACGTTTAAGTATTCTACCAGAACTATTAAAGACAGTAAGTTATAACTTAGCCCGCAATCAAGCAAACTTAGCTTATTATGAGATTGGTTCTATTTTTGTAACGGACGAACAAGAAGTAACAAAACAACCAGACGAACAGCTGAGAGTATCTGGAGTGCTAACTGGTAAATGGTTAGAAAACCTGTGGCAACAAGAAAATAAAAAAGTGGATTTCTATGTTGTTAAAGGAATTGTAGAAGGATTGTTTAACCATTTAGAATTACCATTACGTGTTAAACAGGTTCAAATACCAGATATGCATCCAGGAAGAACAGCATCGTTATTACTAGGGGACAAATTAGTAGGATTTATTGGTCAATTACATCCTGCGCTAGAAAAAGAGTTAGATTTAAAAGAGACTTATGTATTTGATATTAATGTAGAGGCTATCTTAGAAACTCATCACCATGAACCAAGTTACATGCAAATCCCAAGATATCCTTCAGTAACAAGGGATATTGCGTTTATACTAGATGATCGTGTTGCTGCAGGTGATGTGAAAGAAACAATTGAAGAAGTGGGAGCACCACTAGTGAAATCCGTGCAAGTCTTTGACGTCTATAAAGGAGACCATTTAGAAGAAGGTAAGAAATCTATTGCTTACAGTCTCCTTTACCAAGATCCAGAGAAAACGTTAGTGGACGAAGAAGTAGAAAACTCATACCAAGCAATTATTGCAGCGGTAAGCGAAAAACATGGAGCATATGTACGATCATAATAAAGAGGAAAAAGGCTATTTTTTTGAAATAGCCTTTTTTCATTTTCAAAATTGTTATTGATTCACTCTGTTATCTGCTAGACGTTAAAATTTTCAGAAATATATGATAGAATGGAAGGAAACCTTAAAATGGAAAGGAGTCATTATGAGGAAAAAGAGAAAGTGGATTATTGTAGCTGTTATTTTATTAATAATCGTTATTTCTCAAATATTTGTTAACGTAAAATACCTATACAACCCAGTTACCTTCCCGAAAGGAAATGTCTCAGACATAACGAGATTATCTTATACAGACTTTATTAGACCATTAGTATTTGAAGCGGTTACTTGGGATAATGATGGAAATCAGTATTTTTATCAGTATATATCTGATGAAAAGGAAATAAAGAACATGATTAAGCTTTTCGATAAATCCACTAAATTAGTTGACTATTCAATGGATGACTTTTTGGAAGATATGAATGAAGCAGAGACAATTGGGAAATACACTTTTCACCTGAAGCAATTAGTAATTGTAAATGGACAGGAAATTGCAGGTAAAACACTTTTTTCATTTGATTTTTATGAGGGGAAAGAGGTTTTTAAAGTATCCAATGCTCATTTTTATGAGTTAACTAATGAATTTAGGGATGCCTTATTTTCTGCTTTATCTGATGAGAGTAAGTGGGTTGCTTATTAATATTGAATAATTTGTGAGGTGAAATGTATGAACATTGATTTAATGAAAGAAACAGACTTGCCAAAAGTTGCTGAGTTTTTGGCTCTTCTCAATAATAATCAAGAGTCTCATATTGGATATTGTGGAACAGATGTAACCGAAATTTTAGCATACATAAAAGAAGAAATTCCATTGATGAAAAGTCTTGTTACAGCATTTAACAATGGTGATCTTGTTGGGGTTGTTGGGTATGAACCAGATTTTGAAAGCAAAGTGGCAGAAATATGGGGCCCGTTTGTTTTACCAGGATTTCAAGATTCCATCGAGTTGATGTGGAATAAATTGAATGAAATATTGCCTAAAGATATAGAGATACTATACCTATTTCCTAATAAGAAGAATGAAGTTGTTCGCGATTTTGCAAATAAACAAAGTTTTATTGAGAATGGAAATGATTTAATATTAGAATTTAACCGGGCGGATAGTGAAAAATTAAAAAATGTAACGTTAGAAGAGATAACGAATTACTATTACCAAGAATTTATTTCTTTACATAACGAGACGTTTCCAGGTACTTATTATAGTGGTGAGGACATAGTAGTGAGATTAAATGACAACAATAAAGTCTTTATTATTACTGATGGAGAAGGTTTGTCAGGTTATCTATATGTAGAGGCACAACCCGAATTTGGAGATGCGAGTATTGAGTTTTTTGCTGTATCCGAGAATAATCGTGGAAAAGGTATCGGTGCAAGATTATTAACCGGGGCATTAAACTGGTTGTTCTCATTTGATACGATAGATTCTATTAATCTATGTGTAGATGCTAATAATGAGAATGCAAATCGATTGTATCAAAAAGTAGGTTTTCGTATTAAACATGAAATGTGTTCCTATAAAAAGTTTAGCAGCTCGCGGATCGTAGTAGGAATGTAAATGTATACTGTTGTGGTGATAATATGCAAATAAGGTGGCTCAAACGATCATTAGAAGTACTTGTAATTATTGTTCTTTTAATCAGTTTCTATTTTTTACTAAAAAGAAGTCAGTATAACCCAACAGAAAGTCTAGAACATTCTGCTCTATTTGCTGAGCTTAATTTGAAGTTTATTCAAACTCAAGTAATACTTTTTATCCTTCTAATTATTCGTTTTTTTGTAAAGAAGCGTTATTTAGAATTACTGGAGAAAGAAAACGGGGAGAATGTAAAATAAGGGTGAGACAAAAGCTTTTACTACATAGTAAAAACCGAACTACTATATGATTTGGGTGCAACTAACCCGCTCCGGAAATATACTTTGCTTTCACTTTCGAGTACAGGGGCGACATCTGCTCGAAAGAACCATCGCAGTGTCTACCTTGCCGCGGGCGGCTGGTGAGCCAGGCTACTACTTGAATAAGCTTCTTCGCTGCCTTGCACCGAGGAAACTTTCTTCGTAGCATGACTTGCAGACGCAGGTGCATCAACGGGGTCTCACCGTTGCCTTGCTTCCCGCAGGACAAGGAACGCTTCGTCAGCGAAACATCGCACGAAGAAAAAGCGTTTTCCTTTTTCGAGGAGTCTCCGTATATTTCCGGAGCTGATGTATAGTATTGTCCAATTTCAAAAAAAGAAAATCAGTTTTGCTAAAGCCTCATAATTTATAAATACTTTCTTGCTTTCTGTGTGTTTGCGAAGTGTATTTTAGCGCATGATTCTAACGTAGCTTCTCCTTTTTCCTTTATAACTCTAGCTATCGTTTGGTCCACTTTTTTGGAAGCTCCTTTATTTAATTCAAATCCAATTTGGTCAGAGAGTTTTTCCATTTCCTTCACAAAACTTGCTCTTGCAATAATAGAAGCGGTAGCAACAGCTATAGAATAGCTTTCTGCTTTTGTCATAAAAAAGGTTTTTGAAGGAAGATGCTCTCCCTCAGAGCTAATATGTCGGGTATATATACCTGGTTCACAAAATTGATCTATTAATATACCCTCATACTCTTTTCCATTAATCTTCCCTAATAAATTTTGAATAGCATGGTGATGAAGCATTGCTTTCATTTTCCCTTGGGACCAACCTTTTCTCTGTAGAGCGTTATACTTTGGATTATGTAATATAAGTAAAGAATACGGGATACGTAATTGAGCAATTTCGCTAGCTAATTTCGTAATCATCGGATCTGTTAAATCTTTTGAATCCTTAATACCGAGTTTCCGTAACTTGTCAATTTGTGCAGCATCTATGTATGCACTAGCAACAGTAATAGGTCCAAAATAATCACCTGTTCCTGCCTCGTCTGAACCAATGTGTGAAGCTAGAAATAATGTTTCAGGTGGTGTATATCTTGGAGAAGGAGTTGGTTTTGCTTTTTGTAATTGCTGCGTTGTTTGTCCTCCTTCCCACTTCACTATTTCAACATGTGGATTACTCCCTTGAAATAATACTTTTCCTGATTTATACGCAGTAATAACTGCTTCATTTGTTTTCGCACGGAAAATAGCACCTTGAGGCGTAGCAGTTAATGAGTTATGATAATATTGTTTCATTTTTTCGATAATATCTATGGAGAGTATAAGTACATTTTGTGACACGTTGCCATCATCCTTTCTATATAAATGACTATATCAAAGTATAAAGAAGAAAGAAAAGAGAAAAAAACAGGTAAGAACAGTTTCCTAATTGACATTCTTCATGTTAAGATAAAAGAAATAAAAAAATGCTAGAATCGTATGAAATAATAGGAGGGTAACCCTAGTGACCCATAAACAAGAAAAAACTCGGGTAACGGTTGAAATAAGAAATAGATCCTATACGATAGTTGGGAATGAGGATGCTAGTCACGTAAAATTAGTAGCTAGCCTTGTTGATCAGAAAATGAGAGAAATTCATGAAATGAATCCTTCACTTGATACAGCTAGTCTTGCTGTTTTAACTGCGATAAATACAATGAATGATCATTTGATACTAAAAGAAGAGTACGCCACTCTATTAGGTTCAATTAAACGAGAAAGAGGATAATTTACATATGGTTAACTTAATACTTATTAGTTTATTACTATTTGGATTCCTTGTTGGATTAAAGAGGGGGTTAATCCTGCAAGCGGTTCATCTTATAGGGTTTATTGTTGCATTTATTGTAGCAGCACTTTTTTATGATGACTTATCGAAGCATTTTGGCCTATTAATCCCTTATCCAGAGTTGAAAAATGACAGTCTATGGGCTGACTTTCTACAAGCTATGCCCTTAGAAACAGCATTTTACAATGCAATTTCCTTCGCTTTAATTTTCTTTATTGTGAAATTTGGATTACAGATCTTTGCTTCCATGATTGATGTTATTGCTTCATTACCAATCTTAAATTCTATTAATAAAATATTAGGCGCAATACTAGGTTTCTTAGAAGTATACTTAATTATTTTTGTTATTTTATTTATTATTGCCCTTACACCTATTGAAGCAGTACAACAATATATTAATAATTCAAGTGTTGCATTATTTATTGTAGAAAATACTCCATATTTTTCTGATAAAATAAAAGACTTATGGTCTACCCATATTGTCACCATGATGAATTTATAATTAATAAGGCTAATTCAAATACTAGGAATATCTTTGTATGGTCGGTACAATACATATATATCCTAATGAATTAGCCTTATTTTTGATTGATTACTAAGTAATATTTCAGGTAGGTGTATTAAAATGGAAATTAATAAAAAAGATGTTATTAAATTATTAGAAACAATTGCTGTATATTTAGAACTTAAAGGGGAAAATCCATTTAAGATATCGGCGTTTAGAAAAGCAGCACAGGCATTAGAACGGGATGAACGTTCATTATCAGATATAAAAGATTTTACCCAAATTAAGGGGATTGGAAAAGGAACAAATACAGTAATATTGGAATACTTACAAGAAGGTAAGTCAAACACTTTAGAGGAATTAAAAGAAGAAATTCCTTCTGGTTTGTTACCATTGCTTAATGTCCCGGGACTTGGTGGTAAAAAGTTGGCCAAGCTATATCAAGAGTTACAAGTAATTGATGCAACAAGCCTTAAAGATGCGATTGAGAGTGGAAAAGTTGAAACTCTGGCTGGATTTGGAAAGAAATCTGCGGAAAAGATACTTGCTGCGTTAAATGAGTTTGGTAAGCGTCCAGAACGATTACCTATAGCATATATGTTGCCAATAGCAGAGCAAATTGAAATCTACTTAGAAACTATCTCAGAAGTCCAACAATTTTCTCGTGCTGGATCATTAAGAAGAATGAGAGAGACGATTAAAGATTTGGATTTTATTATTGCAACAGAGAACCCAACAGAAGTACGAGAACAGTTATTTATGATACCTAATCTAAAAGAAGTTATTGCAAAAGGGGATACGAAAATATCTGTCACCCTTGACGATGTATATGATGTTAATGTAGATTTTCGACTAGTTACCTCAAAAGAGTTTGCTACTACTCTTCATCATTTTACAGGTTCAAAAGATCATAATGTCATGATGCGTCAATTGGCAAAATCTAGGGGAGAAAAAATTAATGAATATGGTATTGAGGTAGATGAAACAAAAGAAGTCATTACTTTTTCATCCGAGAAAGATTTCTTTAATCATTTTGGTCTACAATTTATTCCCCCAGAAGTAAGGGAAGGTACTGGAGAAGTTGAAGCATTTAATAACAATGTTGAATTAGTTGAATTAAAAGATGTTCGTGGTGACCTACACATGCATACTACTTGGAGTGATGGGGCACAGACATTAGAAGAAATGGTAAATCAAGCAAGAAGCTATGGGTATGATTATATTGCTATTACTGATCACTCTAAGAATTTACGAGTAGCTAATGGACTTGATGAAGATAGATTACGACAACAAAGAGAAGAAATTTATAAGTTAAATGAGAAGTACTCTGATATCCATATTTTTGCGGGAGTAGAAATGGATATTTTGCCTGATGGATCATTAGATTTTTCGGATGAGTTCCTTAAAGAATTAGACTATTGTATTGCTGCTATCCATTCGAGCTTTAGTCAGACAGAAGAACAAATTATGAAAAGATTATACACTGCGTTAGACAATCCATATGTTTCTCTGATAGCACACCCAACAGGAAGGCTGATTGGCAGGAGAGATGGATATAAAGTAAATATGGAAAAACTAATTGAAAGAGCGAGGGAAACGAATACCGCACTCGAGATTAACGCAAATCCTAATCGATTAGATATTTCAGCAGAATGGGCTAGAGCTTGTCTAGAAGCAGGCGTGAAGATTGCTGTTAATACAGATGCCCATAATTACAAAATGTTAGAACATATGAAATATGGCATAAGTGTTGCAAGAAAAGGATGGTTACCGAAAGAAACGATCTTAAATACTTGGACAAAAGAGAAACTTATCGAATACTTCAATCGTAATAAATAAGAGAACACCACCTCAAAAAGGAGCAAGTCGATGAATGAACGAATTTTACGAGTAATGGATTTTCAAAAAATTATAGATCGCTTAATACACCATGCTGAAACTTCTATTGGTAAGGACTTAGCTTCTCAGTTAAGACCATCTACTAATTTGGAGGAAGTTAATAAATTACAAGAGGAAACAGATGAGGCTGCTCATGTTATTCGCCTCAATGTCCCAGTTCCACTTGGTGGGATTTTTGATATTCGCCCAAGTTTAAAACGGAGTGTGATTGGTGGTGTTTTAAGTACATCAGAATGTCTAGATGTAGCTAACACAATCTATGGTGGGCGCCAAGTAAAAGGTTTTGTAGAAGGACTAGATGATGAGTTACCAATTTTATCGGAGTTAGTAGTGGGAATATCTCCTTTAAAAGATTTAGAAATGAAGATTAAAAGTTGTATTGATGACCATGGACAAGTAATGGATAGTGCAACTGACAAATTACGGGGGATTCGTACTTCTATTCGGACCCATGAAAGCAGAATTAGGGAGAAATTAGAAAACTATACTCGAACAAAAAGCAATATGCTCTCAGATGCAATTGTAACGATTCGAAATGATCGTTATGTTCTTCCTGTTAAACATGAATATCGTGGAGCAATCGGTGGTATTGTCCATGATCAGTCAGCTTCTGGTCAGACGTTATTTATGGAACCTAAGGCAGTAGTGGATTTAAACAATCAACTCCAAGAACAATATGCTCGCGAAAAACAAGAGATTGAGCGGATTTTAAGAGAATTAAGTCAACAAATTGCAGAAGAAGAAGCCTCCTTGGCTGAGAATGTTCGAATTCTTGCTCAAGTGGATTATATGTTTGCAAGGGCCGAGTTAGGTAGTGAAATGAAGGCATCACGACCAAAGATGAATAATCGGGGTTATATAAAAATGCAACAAGCTAGACATCCATTAATCCCAATCGATGAAGTAGTTGCAAATGATATTGAAATTGGGAAGGATTATACTTCAATTGTTATTACTGGTCCTAATACAGGAGGTAAGACTGTTACATTAAAGATGGTTGGTTTGTGTACACTTATGGCACAATCTGGTCTTCAAGTCCCTGCCCTTGACGGATGTGAAATGGCAGTTTTTGATCATGTTTTTGCTGATATTGGGGATGAGCAGTCAATTGAACAAAACTTAAGTACATTTTCTTCACATATGACAAACATTGTCAATATCTTACAGTATGTAGATGATAAGACATTAGTTTTATTTGATGAATTAGGTGCTGGTACGGACCCTCAAGAAGGTGCGGCATTGGCCATGTCAATTCTAGATGAAGTTATTGCTAGAAATGCTCGTGTAATTGCAACTACACATTATCCAGAATTAAAAGCCTATGGATATAATCGTGAGAATGTTATTAATGCGTCAATGGAGTTCGATGTTCAGTCATTACAACCAACATATCGTTTATTAATTGGAGTTCCTGGTAGGAGTAATGCATTTGAAATTTCGAAGCGGCTAGGACTAGATGATGCGATTATTAATCGCGCTAAAGGCCATATAGGTGTTGATTCTAAAAGTGTTGAGAATATGATTGCATCACTTGAAAAATCAAAGATTCAAGCAGAAAAAGAGTATGAAGAAGCACATCAAATTCTGTTAGAGAGTGAAGAACTTAGAAGGCAAATTGAAGAAGAATGGAATCAATTTGAAAATAAACGAGAAGCATTATTTAAAAAAGCAGAAGAAAAAGCTGAAAAGGCATTAATTAAAGCTAGAGAAGAAGCAGAAATTATCGTTAGTGAAATCCGAAAAATGAAGACAGAAACAAAATTAAAAGAACATGAGTGGATTGAAGCGAAAAAACTTCTAGAGGAAGCTCAGCCAAAACTTACTAACAAAGACAAGAATAAACCAGATGTAAAGCCATCCACTGAGGAGCTTAGTCCTGGTGATGAAATTAAGCTACTAACGATTAATCAAAATGGTTCTGTTCTTGAAAAGGTAAACGATAATGAATATTTAGTGCAAGTTGGAATAATGAAAGTGAAAGTAAAAAGAAGTGATCTACAATTGATTGGAAAACCCAAAGTAACCTATCAAAAGCCGTTAGCAACAGTAAAAGGTTCCAATTATCATGTACCACTGGAACTAGATTTACGAGGGGAAAGATATGAAGATGCATTATTAAAGTTGGAAAAATATGTGGATGATGCTACATTAGCTGGTTATCCTAAAGTATTTATTATCCACGGAAAAGGTACAGGTGCATTGCGTAAAGGTGTCCAGGACTTTGTAAAGAAACATCCAAGTATATCTACATCAAGACCAGGTGCTGCTGGTGAAGGTGGTAGTGGTGTTACGGTTATTGAATTTAAATAAAATAAGGGGAAATAGGAATGAATAACTTTTGGGAAAATGTCTTAATTAACACAGCTGCGAGCTATAGTGTCGTTATCCTTTGTACAGTTGTATTCTTAGCTGTTTTTGAGTTAGTTACAAAATATAATAACTGGCAAGAAATTCGCGATGGTAATATTGCCGTTGCAATGGCAACTGGCGGTAAAATTTTTGGTATTGCAAATATCTTCCGTTATTCGATTGAACATAATGATGCGTTGCTAACAAGTATTGCTTGGGGAACAGTTGGGTTTATTTTATTATTATTAGGTTATTTTATCTTTGAGTTCCTAACCCCTAATTTAAGTGTGGATGAAGAAATAGGAAAAGGAAATAAAGCAGTAGGTCTTATTTCGATGATCATATCAATCGGATTATCATATGTTATCGGCGCAAGTATTTTAGTCTAAGGGAGATAAGTATGGAAACATTAGCAAAAATATGTATAGGAGTCGCAACAGTATTCGTCATCGTAGGAGTTCTATATTTAGTATTTGATTTTGATTTTAGTGTTTTTTAGGAATTAGAAATAGTAATTAATAAAAAAGTACTAACCCCGGGAGTATACTTCCGGGGCTAGTTATATGTCCTAACTCTAATATTTTTTATTTGTCAATCCTCCGAAGAATTCGTGATTACCCTAATGAATAATATAACTAAAAAGTACTAAATACCTACTTTTAGAACGATTCAAACTATCAATATATAAAAAAATGTCTAAAAATAGAAAATATAGTTTCAAAAAAAGCTAATATGTAGTTATAATGTAAGTAACTATATAAAAAGGAGGTTAGTTAATGGGGGAAAAAAAAGTATGGCTTAAGCATTACCCTGAAGATATACCTAGCTCTCTTTCTTATGACAATAAGCCACTACATTATTTTTTAGAAGAAGCGGCTGCACGTTACAAAGAAAAGAAAGCGCTTTATTTCCAGGGGAAAGAATTAACGTATGCTGAGCTACTTATGCAAGCGAAAAAGTTTGCAAACTATTTACAAGGTTTAGGCGTTGTAAAAGGAGATCGTGTAGCAATTATGCTACCGAACAGCCCTCAATCTGTAATCAGCTATTACGGTTCATTGATGGCTGGAGCAATTGTTGTTCAAACCAACCCTTTGTATACGGAAAGGGAGCTTGAGTATCAGCTAAACGATTCAGGAGCAAAAGTAATTGTATGCTTGGATATTTTAGTTCCGAGAGTAACAAATGTTAAGAAGGACACTTCTTTAGAACATATGATTGTTACTGGTATAAAGGATTATTTGCCATTTCCTAAGAACTTAATTTACCCATTCATACAAAAAAAGCAATATAATATTGTTGTAAAAGTAGAAGAGTCATCTGATACACATAGTTGGACATCCTTAATGGATAAAGCAAAGGCTGAGTACCAAGCAATAGAAGTGGATCCAGTAGAAGATATTGCTCTACTTCAGTATACTGGTGGAACAACTGGATTCCCAAAAGGTGTAATGCTTACTCACCGAAATCTTGTATCCAATGCGCTTGCCTGTAATGCTTGGATTTACAAAATGAAGCATGGCGAAGAAACGATTCTTGGAGTACTTCCATTTTTCCATGTGTATGGAATGACAGCAGTAATGAATATTTCCGTACTTACCGGTTCTAGAATGGTATTGTTACCAAAATTTGATGCGGGTGAAGTATTAAAAACAATCCATAAGTTAAAACCAACGATATTCCCAGGAGCACCAACCATTTATATCGGAATCTTAAATCATCCAGATCTAAATAAATATGATTTATCTTCCATTGAAGCATGTATTAGTGGTTCAGCCCCACTACCAGTGGAAGTTCAAGAGAAGTTTGAAAAAGTTACTGGTGGAAAACTTGTTGAAGGTTATGGTCTAACCGAATCCTCTCCAGTTACTCATGCTAATCTAATCTATGGCAATAGAGTAAGTGGTAGTATCGGATTACCTTGGCCTGATACGGATGCCAAAATAGTTCGTGCTGAAACATTTGAAGAAGTAGAAATTGGTGAAGTTGGCGAGCTTGCAGTGAAAGGACCTCAAGTCATGAAGGGGTATTGGAATAAACCTGAGGATACAGAAAGTGTGATGAAAGATGGTTGGTTATTAACTGGTGATCTCGGGTATATGGATAAAGATGGATACTTCTTTATCGTTGATCGTAAGAAAGATATGATTATCGCTGGAGGATATAATATATATCCTCGTGAAGTAGAAGAAGTATTATACGAACATGAAGCGATACAAGAAACGGTTGTTGCAGGAGTACCGGATCCATATCGAGGTGAAACAGTTAAAGCATATGTTGTATTAAAGGAAGGCTCCGCTGTTACGGAAGAAGAATTGAATAAGTTTTGTCGAGAGCGATTAGCTGCTTATAAAGTTCCACGTATTTATGAATTTCGTAAAGAATTACCTAAAACTGCAGTTGGAAAAATTTTAAGAAGACAGCTGATCGATGAAGAAAAGAAAAAGATAAAAGAAGAAGTACCAACTACTTAGATTGAGCCTTATATTTTCCTGCAAGTAGTACAAGCATTTTATTGACAGAATATTATTAGGCTATTATAATGAAAACTGAATGATGATTCATTCATTATGCTATGTACGCTTGAAGGAGAAGGAAATGAAAAATAATAAACCAAAATACAAACTAATAATAGATGCTGCCGTCGATGTTATCGCGGAAAATGGTTACCATGGGTCACAGGTATCTAAAATTGCTAAAAAAGCCGGGGTAGCTGACGGCACCATCTATTTATATTTTAAAAATAAAGAAGACATTCTTGTCTCAGTTTTTGAGGATAAGATGGGACAGTTTATTGAACAAATAGCAACTGCCACGAGTGAGAAAGATAATGCTAATGAAAAATTATACACATTAATAGAAATGCATTTTAGTCAACTTGCAGCTAATCATCATTTAGCGATTGTAACTCAGTTAGAGTTAAGACAGTCGAACCTATCATTACGACAACAAATTAATCGTGTTTTAAAACCATATTTGGGAGTTATTGATGGAATTGTAAAGGAAGGCATCGAAGAAAAGTTATTTAGAAATGATATTAATATACCGTTAATGAGACAAATGATTTTTGGTGCACTGGATGAAACAGTAACTAACTGGGTAATGAATGAAGAAAAATATGATCTAGTTGGTCTAACACCACATGTACACAGTTTACTTATTAAGGGTATTTCAACCGATTAACTCTCATACATTAAATTGGATATAATGTTTCTTTTTACTAGCTAATATAGCTTGGAAGAGGAGACTAATATATATGAATAGTCCTCACCCGAAAAAAGTAATCTTTTTTTGGGTGGGTTAAACTAATAATTCAAATGTGAAGGGGTGTAAAGATGGGAACAATTGCATATGAAT
This sequence comes from Ornithinibacillus halotolerans, assembly GCF_014637405.1. Lineage (GTDB taxonomy): Bacteria > Bacillota > Bacilli > Bacillales > Amphibacillaceae > Ornithinibacillus > Ornithinibacillus halotolerans. The sequence continues at coordinate 49,232 of NZ_BMEY01000019.1, read as the reverse complement.
TAACTGGGCATGTTGCTACTCTAACTATACAGAGTCCTCCTGCCAATGCCTTATCTAGCAAACTTTTGAAGGCGCTTTCCGAAAAACTAGATTTGATTGAGAAAGAAGATCATGTTAAAGCAATTATCTTAAAAGGTGAGGGCAGATTTTTCTCTGCAGGAGCTGATATAAAGGAATTCACTTCGCTGCAGGAGGCAACAGATTATCAATCCTTAGCTGAATATGGCCAACAATTATTTGATAGAATTGAAAACTTTTCTGTTCCAGTTATTGCAGCAATTCATGGAGCAGCACTAGGTGGAGGAATGGAGCTAGCGATGGCATGTCATATTCGCATTGCTTCTGAAAATACTAAACTTGGCCTGCCAGAATTAACATTAGGAATTATACCAGGATTTGCAGGTACACAGCGACTACCACAATATGTAGGAACTGCTAAAGCATATGAAATGATTTTAACTGGTGAACCAATATCTGCAAGTGAAGCATATCAATTTGGACTAGTAAATCAAGTTACTGCTGAAGGAGAAGTATTTGATGTTGCTGAACAATTAGCTTCAAAGATTGCTGCAAAAAGTAAGCCATCTATTAATCGAATTATGCAATTAGTTCCATATGCTAAAGTGGAAAGTTTTTCTGCTGGTGTAAAAGCAGAGGCCAAGGCATTTGGTGAAATCTTTGGTTCAGAGGATGCAAAAGAAGGGGTTTTAGCTTTCATTGAAAAACGAAAGCCTAATTTCATAGATAAATAACCTAATAGATTACTAGAGGAGGAATTAGAATGAATATTTACGTATTGTTAAAAAAGACATTTGATACAGAAGAAAAGATTGTTGTATCTGATGGTCGTATTGAAGATGATGGTGCGGAATTCATCATTAATCCATATGATGAATACGCAGTTGAAGAGGCGATAAAACAGCGTGATGAACATGGTGGAGAAGTAACAGTTATAACTATCGGTGATGAAGATTCCGAAAAACAGCTTCGTACAGCACTAGCTATGGGTGCAGATAAAGCTGTGCTAATAAATACAGAAGATGATTTAGAAGAAGGTGACCAGTTTACCACAACGAAGATTCTAGAAGCATACTTTAAAGATAAAGAAGTAGATCTAATTTTAGCCGGTAATGTTGCTATTGATGAGGCAAGTGGTCAAGTTGGTCCTAGATTAGCTGAACGTTTAGGAATTAATTATGTGACAACTATTACTAGTCTTTCCATCGATGGGAATACAGTCAATATTGATAAAGATGTTGAAGGTGATGTAGAAAAAATCGAAACTTCATTACCTTTACTAGTTACTTGTCAGCAAGGTTTAAATGAACCAAGATATCCTTCTTTACCTGGAATAATGAAAGCGAAAAAGAAACCACTTGAAGAATTAGAAATTGATGATTTGGACTTAGATGAAGATGAACTTGAGCCAAAAACAAAGACATTAAATGTTTTCTTACCTCCTGAAAAAGAAGCTGGTAGAGTACTTGAAGGAGAAATAGAGGATCAAGTAAAAGAACTTGTTTCGCTGCTTAGAAACGAAGCGAAAGTACTTTAAGAGAGCAGAAGGGAGAATATAAAATGAGTGAAAAGATAATAGTTATTGGTGAATCAAGAGATAATGTACTTAGAAACGTTACCTTTGAAGCAATTGCTGCAGCGAAAAAGGTGAATGGTGATGCAGAAGTTGTTGGTGTATTGTGTGGTGCCGATGATTTAGGAACTCAAGCACAAGAAATGATATATTATGGTGCAGACCGAGTGGTCACAGTTAAAAATGAAAAATTAGCTACTTATACATCTGATGGATATGGTCAAGCAGTATTATCTGTAATTGAAGATGAAAATCCAGATGGAATTATTATGGGCCACACTGCAATCGGGAAAGATTTAACTCCTAAAATTGCCAGTAAACTCGAAGCGGGATTAATTTCTGATGCGGTTGATATCGAAGTTGATGGGGATGAAGTAGTCTTTACTAGACCAATCTATTCGGGGAAAGCATTTGAAAAGAAAGTAATCTCAGAAGGACTTGTATTTGCAACAGTCCGTCCAAACAATATCGCTGCACTAGACCGTGATGAATCACGTACTGGTGATGTACAAGATAAAACTGTGGAAATTTCTGATTTGCGTACAGTGATTAAAGAAGTACTTCGAAAAGCTACTGATGGTGTAGATTTGTCTGAAGCGAAAGTTGTTGTTGCTGGTGGACGTGGTGTAAAAAGTGCAGATGGGTTTAAACCATTGTATGAACTTGCTGAAGTTCTAGGTGGTGCAGTAGGAGCATCACGTGGAGCATGTGATGCGGATTACTGTGATTACTCTTTACAAATTGGTCAAACTGGTAAGGTAGTTACACCGGATTTATATATTGCGGTAGGTATTTCAGGAGCAATTCAACATTTAGCAGGGATGTCTAACTCTAAAGTGATCGTTGCCATTAACAAAGACCCAGAAGCTAATATTTTCAATGTAGCAGACTATGGTATTGTAGGCGATCTTTTTGAAATTGTTCCATTACTAACAGAAGAAATTAAGGCTCTAAAAGCATAATATTTAATGTTATAGTGATGTTGCACTTGTACTCCAAAGTGAAAGCAAAGTGTATTCGGGCTGCGGGTATCGAGACATAATAATTTTTAGTTTCATTTTGGATAATAATCACTAGGATAAGCAAACTGTTAGTAAGGAATAGTATATAATGATATACTCTTTTTGAGTATATGTTTCAAAAGGAGGAAAGCAAATGGCAATTAAGAATGTAACAGATCAAAATTTTGCAGAAGAAACTGCAAGTGGTCTTGTATTAGTAGATTTTTGGGCACCATGGTGTGGTCCTTGTAAAATGATTGCTCCTGTACTTGAAGAAGTAGATGGTGAAATGTCAGATAAAGTTCAAATCGTTAAACTTGATGTTGACGAAAACCAAGAAACAGCAAGTAAATATGGTGTTATGAGTATCCCAACACTTTTACTATTTAAGGATGGTAATGTAGTAGACCAAGTAATTGGTTTCCAACCAAAAGAAGCATTAGTTGAATTAGTTAACAAACATGCTTAATGCTAAACAAACAATCCCTTGTTGCGAAATGTAACAAGGGATTCTTTACGAAGAAGAGGAACTTCATTAGAATGAAGGAATGAAAAAATATGAACCAGAAAATACAAGAGAAACTAGCGGTTCTTCCTGCCAAACCAGGTTGTTATTTAATGAAGGATAAGCATAATACTGTTATTTACGTTGGAAAATCAAAGCTATTAAAAAATCGTGTTCGTTCCTATTTTACAGGAGCACATGATCAAAAAACACAGCGGTTAGTACAAGAAATAGTAGACTTTGAATATATAATTACGTCTTCAGAAATAGAAGCACTTATTCTGGAAATGAATTTAATTAAAAAATATGATCCAAAGTATAACGTTATGCTGAAGGATGATAAATCATATCCTTATTTAAAAATTACCGCAGAGAGGCATCCAAGACTGTTAATTACTCGAAAAATTAAAAAAGATAAAGGTAAGTACTTTGGGCCATATCCAAACGTAATTGCAGCTAGAGAAACGAAGAAATTATTAGATCGTATTTACCCACTTAGAAAATGTAATAATCCTAAAGGTAAGCCATGTTTGTATTACCATATGAACCAATGTTTTGCTTGTAGTGATAGTCCACCATCGGAAGAATTTTACAAAGATATTATTCAAGATATTACCTCTTTTTTACAAGGTGGATTTAAAGAGATAAAGAAAAATTTATTAACTAAAATGCAAGAAGCTAGTGAAAAGCTTAATTTTGAAAGAGCAATCGAATTGCGTGACCAAATCCAACATATTGAAGTAGTTATGGAACAACAAAAGATGACGTTGTCTGATCGTTCTGATATCGATGTATTTGGATATAGTTTTGATAAAGGCTGGATGTGTATTCAAGTTTTCTTTATACGGCAAGGTAAGTTAATAGAGCGTGATGTTTCAGTTTTCCCATTTTTTGATGAAGCAGAAGAAGCATTTATTAGTTTTATTGGTAGATTTTATCTCCATGAAAATCATTTAAAACCAAAACAAATATTTGTTCCTATTGGGACAAATATTGAGATACTCCAAGAGCTATTAGATGTAACTGTGCATACACCATATCGAGGTAAGAAAAAGGAACTCGTTGAATTAGCAATGGAAAATGCTAAAGCATCCATTATAGAAAAATTCTCTATTATTGAACGAGATGAGGAACGTACAATCTTAGCAGTAGAAAAACTTGGTAAAGCATTAAATATTGAATTGCCACACCGTATTGAAGCGTTTGATAACTCAAATATACAAGGGACAGATCCTGTTTCAGCTATGGTTGTATTTATTGATGGAAAACCGAGCAAAAAAGATTATCGGAAATATAAAATCAAGGATGTTGAAGGTCCTGATGATTATGAAACGATGAGAGAGGTTATCCGAAGAAGGTATTCACGTGTGTTAAAGGAATCGTTAGCTCTACCAGATCTAATTATTGTAGATGGTGGAAAAGGGCAGATGAGTGCAGCACTAGATGTGTTAGAAAATGAACTTGGTCTGGATGTCCCGTTATGTGGATTAGCAAAAGATGACAAACATCGAACGAGTGAATTACTTTATGGATTTCCACCTCAAGTTGTTCCATTATCAAGGCAGTCCCAAGAGTTTTATTTAATTCAACGAATCCAAGATGAAGTTCATCGATTTGCTATTAGTTTCCATCGTCAACTTCGTGGTAAAAATCTTTTTCAGTCCGAATTGGATAAAATACCTGGTGTTGGTGAAAAGAGAAGAAAATTATTATTAACTCATTTTAAATCAATTAATGACATACGGAATGCAACTACTCAGGAAATAACAAAACTTGGAATTCCACAAAATACTGCAGAGATTATTATTACAGAGCTAAACAAGAAGGATAAGAAAGAGGATATGCAAGATTAACCAATTGGATAGGTTATTACTTGCATATCCTCTTTTAGTTATATACCGAAGCTTTAATCAATATAAAAAACTGTAAATTCAACTTGATGTATCTTCTTTCTAATTTCTTCGACACACTCACAATCTACTCTTTTTAACGATGATATAGCTTCTGCGAGAAAACCAGCTTCTAAGCGGAATTCTGTTTCAACTGGCATAGCTAATCGTTGCACAACGGTATCTGCCAGTAGATGAAATTCTAATTTATTATTTTTTTCTTTAAAAAGTTCCAGTCTTCCCCAACCAACTTTTTCAAAAAAGTAACTAATGTCTCCTAACGATTGTATATTAAATTTCCTAGCTAGGCTTTTTCCCATAAAGTATAATAAGGCATCAGCTTCTGAACCAAAAACATCAGGTAAACTAACATACCTTAACAAATCATATCCAGCCCCAGCTGATTGGATTTTATCGAGTAATTCAATTGGAAGCTTTTCTTCGTTTTTATTCATTTTATGATTCCTTCCTGTATGTAAAGATTGCATAATACCATTATAAGTATATTATTATTATCCATGCATTATTATTTTAAAGCAAGACTTAGCAAAGACTGAAAGCGATTTAAAAATAGAATGGCCTTTTCTTGACGCTAATAAGAGTTAGTCGTACAATAAAATTGTTGTAAGTGCTACATTTTAGACACAAATTTAGTTCGGTTTAATTTGTGTAAAATGTCAGACAATTTAATTAAAACATCAGAAGAACTAAGGGGGGTATCACATGGCGGAAAATAGGGAGTTTTTTACAAGGAGATTGCACTCACTATTAGGTGTAGTACCAATTGGGCTATTTATGGTTCAACACTTAATAATCAATCATTTTGCAGTATACGGGGAAGAAAGTTTTAACAAAGCTGCAGGATTTATGGCGAATCTTCCATTCGTCTTAGTATTAGAAATCTTTGTTATTTATTTACCAATTTTATTCCATGCAATTTTAGGGGTTTATATTGTATTCGTTGCCAAAAACAACGTACGACGTTTTGGCTTTGTGCGTAACTGGTTATTCTATTTGCAACGTATTACAGGAATAGTTACATTAGTATTTATTGCGTGGCATGTGTTCGAAACTCGTGTGCAAGTGGCTCTTGGAAATGCTGAAGTCAATTACAGCCTAATGGAAGGAATATTAGATAATCCGGTAATGTTCTGGTTCTATGTTATTGGTGTTCTTTCAGCTGTATTCCATTTTGCAAATGGTCTTTGGGGCTTCTTCGTATCATGGGGAATTGCGCAATCACCAAGATCACAAAAAATCGTTACATATGCTACATTGCTAGTATTCCTAGTAGTTAGCTATATTGGAATAAGAACATTAATTACATTTGCTTACGGAGTATAAAGATAGATTGAAAGAAGGAGTGAGTTTTTTATTATGAGTAACCGTAAAATCGCTGTAGTCGGTGGAGGCCTTGCTGGTCTAATGGCAACGATAAAGGCTGCTGAAGCTGGTGTAAGCGTTGACTTATTTTCTATTGTACCAGTAAAGCGTTCTCACTCTGTATGTGCCCAAGGTGGTATTAATGGTGCCGTAAATACTAAAGGAGAAGGAGATTCTCCTTGGATTCATTTTGATGATACCGTTTATGGTGGGGATTTCTTAGCAAACCAACCACCAGTTAAAGCAATGTGTGAAGCAGCACCGGGAATTATTAATATGTTAGATCGTATGGGAGTTATGTTTAACCGTACTCCTGAAGGTTTACTAGATTTCCGTCGCTTCGGTGGAACTCAACATCACCGTACTGCTTTTGCTGGGGCAACAACAGGACAGCAATTATTATATGCGCTTGATGAACAAGTACGTCGTTATGAAGTAGAAGGATTAGTTACGAAATACGAAGGTTGGGAATTCCTAGGAGCCGTTCTTGATGAAGAAGGCGTCGGACGTGGAATTGTTGCACAAGATATGAAGACACATGAGATTAAATCATTCCCTTCCGATGCAACAATTATGGCTACTGGAGGACCTGGGATTATCTTCGGTAAGTCAACTAACTCTATGATAAATACAGGTTCAGCTGCATCGATTTTATATCAACAAGGTGCAAAATATGCGAATGGTGAATTTATTCAAATCCATCCAACTGCAATTCCTGGGGATGATAAACTTCGTCTTATGAGTGAATCTGCACGTGGTGAAGGTGGACGTGTTTGGACTTATAAGGATGGGGAGCCTTGGTATTTCCTAGAGGAAAAATATCCTGCATACGGAAACCTAGTTCCTCGTGATATTGCTACACGAGAAATTTTTGATGTTTGTGTAAATCAAAAACTAGGAATCAATGGGGAGAACATGGTTTACCTAGATTTATCTCATAAAGATCCAAAAGAATTAGACATTAAACTTGGTGGTATTATTGAAATCTACGAAAAATTCGTAGGTGAAGATCCACGTAAAGTTCCTATGAAAATTTTCCCTGCGGTTCACTATTCAATGGGTGGATTATGGGTTGATTATAATCAAATGACTAGTATTCCAGGAATCTTTGCTGCTGGTGAATGTGATTATTCACAACACGGTGCTAACCGCTTAGGTGCAAACTCGTTACTATCAGCTATTTATGGTGGTATGGTTGCAGGTCCGAAAGCGATTGAATATGTAGATGGATTATCTAAACATGTGGAAGATTTAGACGCAAGTTTATTTGACAACCGTGTAAAAGAAGAAGAAGAGAAGTTCCAGGCATTAATGAATATGGACGGGGAAGAGAACGCTTACCAAATTCACCAAGAATTAGGTGAATGGATGACTGATAATGTCACAGTGGTGCGTGAAAATGCGAAACTATTAAAAACTGATGAAAAAATCCAAGAATTACTAGAGAGATTTGAAAATATAAACATTAACGATACATCACGTTGGAATAACCAAGGTGTTATGTTCACAAGACAGCTAAAGAATATGCTTCATTTAGCACGTGTTATTACGATTGGTGCATATAACCGTAATGAAAGCCGCGGAGCACATTATAAGCCAGAATTCCCTGAGCGTAATGATGAAGAATGGCTAAAAACTACAATTGCAGAGTTTGATGAAAAAACAAACTCACCTGTATTCTCATATGAAGATGTAGATGTATCATTAATTCCGCCGCGTAAACGTGATTACACGAAGAAGCACTAAGACGGAAAGTTAAAATAGCGAAGGGAGTAAGTAAAAATGGCTGAACAAAAGACTGTTACTTTTATTATTACGCGTCAAGATAGCCCAGATTCTGCTCCATATAAACAATCATTTAATGTTCCATATCGTAAAAATATGAATGTTATTTCTGGGTTAATGGAAATTAGAAAGAATCCTGTTACTGCTGATGGGGAGAAGACAACACCAATAGCATGGGATATGAGCTGTTTAGAAGAAGTGTGTGGAGCTTGTTCCATGGTAATCAATGGGGTTCCAAGACAATCTTGTGCTGCGCTTGTTGATGAATTAGAACATCCAATTCGATTAGAACCAATGTCTACATTCCCAGTAGTACGTGACTTAGTGATCGATCGTGAAAGAATGTTTGATGCATTGAAACAAGTGAAAGCTTGGATTCCGATTGATGGTACGTATGATTTAGGACCTGGTCCGCGTATGCCTGAGAAAAAACGTCAATGGGCTTACGAACTATCTAAATGTATGACTTGTGGTGTTTGTTTAGAAGCTTGTCCAAATGTAAACGATAAATCAAACTTTATTGGACCAGCTGCTATCTCTCAAGCACGTCTATTTAATTCACATCCAACTGGTGAAATGAATGCAGCTGAAAGAATTGCTGGATTAATGGAAGATGGTGGACTAGTAGGTTGCGGTAACGCACAAAACTGTGTTCAAGTATGTCCGAAAGGTATTCCATTAACTACTTCAATAGCAGCAATGAACCGTGCTGCTACTGTTCAATCATTTAAGAACTTCTTTGGAAGTGACAATGCACATTAAGAAATCAAGACAACAAGACCCTTACCTCGAGTATTTAGGTAGGGGTCTTTTTTTATCTGGATCAAGGAGGATGGCATAATGAGAAGAATTTCCTATATAGAAGATTTTACAAAATGGAGAGAAGAATTTTCTTTTTCTATTCCAATTCGGATCCGTTTTTCGGAAACAGATATGTTTGGGCATGTAAATAATGTAAGTCCATTTATTTATTTTGAAGAAGCAAGAATTGAATACTTGAAATCAGTAGGAATTTTCAATAATGATAGTAGTAATGAGGGGATACCTATTGTAGCTGATTTACAATGTGATTACCTAAAGCAAATGTATTTTCAGGATAGTTTAGAACTATATGTAAAAGCGTCACATATAGGTAATACTTCGTTCGATATTCATTATATGGGAGTAAATCAAAATGACGAAGTATGCATTACAGGTCGTGGCAGAATTGTATATATAAATGCTGCTACTGGTAAGCCACTCCCGTTAAAAAATGAAATTAAAGAGAAATTAGGGGTAATAATAACCCGTTAGTTGTTATTCTTCCTAAGAAAAACCGACTTCCTTTAAGGAAAGTCGGTTTTTTTTAGAGCTTTAATTCACCCATACGGATTAGCTCTACAACTGCCTGTGAGCGCCCCTTGACTCCTAGTTTTTGCATAGCATTTGAAATATGGTTACGGACAGTTTTCTCAGATATAAACAATTCCTGGGCAATTTCTTTAGTAGTTTTGTCTTGTACCAAGAGCTCGAAAACTTCTTTTTCTCGTTTAGTTAATAATTGCTTCGGTTTGTACTCGTTGTCCTTCAAATGTTAACCCCTCCTTGCTGTCATAGAGCTGCATTTATGAAGGGAATTATTTAGTCACTATTAGCTTATGTGATGAATAATAAACGGTGCGCACATTTCTTGATTGCGAAAAATATATTAAATTACCTAGATTTTTTAACGAATAATATTGTTTTTGTAAATAAAACATAAGTTTTTCGAGCTTTTATGATAAAATATGACTATATTAAAGCATAAGTAAAGCATAAGTTCGGGAGGTAACGTTTTGAATAAACCTTTTTCAGATGAAATAATTGCAAAACTAGAAAAAACGTTAAGGCATATATCAGGTGGAATTAAACAAAATGGACGTAAAATACTTAATAATTATCCCATTACCAATCCACAATTTATTGCTTTACAGTGGTTAAAAGAAGAGGGAGATCTTACAATCGGAGAATTATCTGCTAAAAATGGTCTTGCTTTTAGTACAACTACTGATTTAGTTGATCGTATGGAAAAAAATAATTTAGTGGAAAGAATTCGTGATACAAATGATAGACGAGTAGTACGTATCCATGTGTTAGAAAAAGGACATCGCATTATTGAAGAAGTAATATTAAAGAGGCAGGAATATCTACGTGATGTATTAGAAAATTTTACTGAAGACCAATCTAACATGTTAATTGAACTACTTGAATTACTTCATCAACAAATGAAAATTGTCAATGAAAAATAACAACTTAGAAGAGGCGAATAGTATTGAATAAACCGATAGGCGTCATTGATTCAGGAGTCGGTGGTTTGACCGTTGTACATGAGTTAATGAGACAATTGCCAAAGGAAAAGCTAATCTATCTTGGTGATACAAAAAGATGTCCATATGGGCCAAGAACTCCAGAAGAAATTAAAAAATTCACCTGGGAAATGGTTGATTTTTTATTAACGAAAGATATTAAAATGTTAGTAATAGCATGTAACACAGCAACTGCTTATACGTTAACAGAATTACAAAACAAACTTTCCATACCAGTTGTCGGTGTTATTCAACCTGGTGCACGAGCAGCAATTAAATCCACTGTTAAAGACTATGTTGGGATAATAGGTACTGAGGGTACTGTTAAAAGTAATGCGTATAGTCATGCGCTTAAAATGTTAAAACCAAATATTCAATCAACCTCTTTGGCTTGTCCATTATTTGTTCCGATGGTAGAAAAAGGAATCCTGAATGGACCTGAAGCTTTGGAGACAGTAAAACAAACTTTGTCCCCATTTCTAATAAAAGAAGAAATGGATACTATTATATTAGGTTGCACCCATTACCCATTATTAAAAGATGTTATTCAACAAGTTGTAGGTCCTGAAATTATTTTGATTTCTTCTAGTGAAGAAACAGCAAGAGAGACTAGCACGATTTTACAAGTTAATCAGTTGTTAAATATTAATAACGGATTATGTGCTCATCAATTTTATACGACAGGAGATGTGGGGTTATTCACATCCTTAACACAAAAAATCTTCAATAGTAATATAGAAAACTTAAAATCAGTTTCTATTGAAAAAGTAGTAATTTAAACTACCTAGAAGTTAGTAAATAATAAAAGGGTTTATTCCAATAAGCTACAGGCAATTATGTCTAAATTGGGATAGACTCTTTTTTTTGTTGACTAAAATTTTTGGTCTAAATATGAGATAGGCTCGTATACATATTAGTACAAACCATCGTAGGAGGGAATGGCATGAGAAAGCATTTAACACTCATTTTGGTAGTGGCATTCAGTTCATTATTATTAGCAGGATGTTTCCAGGGTGAACAATCTTTACCTGATATTGATCCACCTCAGAATGCTGAGGCAGTAGACGGAAGTGAGCAATCTTCAACCACAGAAGATGAAAATGTGGATGGCGAGGTAGAAAGTAATCAAACTGTAGAACGCCAACTGTATTTACTAGATTCGAATGGATTAGTTGCACCACAATCTATTGAATTACCGGTCCCAGAATCTAAAGAAGTGGCAACTCAATTGTTAGAGTATCTTGTTAAGGATGGTCCTGTAACTTCTTTATTACCAAATGGATTTCAGGCAGTATTACCTGCGGATACAGAGATTCTAGGTGCAAGTATTGAAGATGGTACAATTACTGTAGATCTGTCAGAGGAATTTAAGGAATATCAAGCAAGTGAAGAAATGAGAATTTTAGAAGCCATGACGTTTACATTAACACAATTTGATAATGTGGAACGTGTGAAATTACGAGTAGATGGAGAAGATTTACAAGTTATGCCTGTAGATGGTACTCCAATTGCTAACGGATATACGAGGGCAAATGGAATTAATATTATTGAATCAGATACCGTGGATTTAATAAATAGCCAAACGGTGACAATGTATTATCCAACAGAACATAATGATACAGAGTATTTTGTTCCAGTCACTCGATACGTAAACGTAGAAAATGATGATGTTCACCTTGCGATTGTTCAGGCACTGATCGAAGGGCCAACCTATGAAACGAATTTGATGCAAGTCTTTGATGAAAGAACTGTCTTACTAGACGAACCAAAATTAAACAGTGGTGTATTAGAATTAGTGTTCAGTCAAGAGATATTAAAAGACATGGAGAATGGAGTAATTTCTGACCAAGTAATGGAAACTATAGTACGAACATTAACCGAACAAGAGAACATCCAAGCTGTCGATGTAAAGGTTGAAAATGTAGAACAAATCGCTAATGAAAATGGAGAAGTGTATACAGAACCTGTAACGAGAGACGTATTTGTTCCATCTGAAAAGCTATAATAAAAGGTAGAGGAGTATATTTTATGCTCCTCTTTTTTTTTTTTGGAAATAATAAGTACAAGTGGTAATGTAATAAGGTGAATCTTTCCAGTAAAATATGATAAGCTAATCGAGAGAAGGAGGAGTTTTATATTGAGAAATGATCAACGTAACAAAAATGAATTACGACCAATTACAATAACTAGCAATTTTATTAAACATCCAGAAGGCTCTGTGTTCATAGAGGTTGGCGATACAAAAGTAATTTGTAATGCAACGATCGAAGACAGAGTTCCTCCTTTTATGCGTGGACAAGGTAAAGGTTGGATTACAGCAGAATATGCGATGTTACCAAGAGCGACACAAGATAGAAATATTCGAGAATCTTCAAGAGGAAAAGTTTCTGGAAGAACAATGGAAATTCAACGCCTTATCGGAAGAGCTCTACGCTCCGTAGTAGACTTAGAAAATATCGGTGAAAGAACAATTTGGATCGATTGTGACGTTATTCAAGCGGATGGTGGAACTAGAACAGCTTCCATAACTGGGGCATATGTTGCTATGGTACTGGCATTTGGCAAGTTGTTAGAAACTAATGTATTGAAGAAAATGCCAGTAATTGATTTCTTAGCGGCCACATCAGTTGGAATCCTTCCAAATGGGGCTGAGATTCTAGATTTAAATTATGAGGAAGACTCGAAAGCGCATGTAGATATGAATATTGTAATGACAGGTTCCGGTGAATTTGTAGAAATCCAAGGAACTGGAGAAGAAGCAACATTTTCTATGGAACAGCTACAAACATTATTAAGTCTTGCTAATGAAGGACTAATGGAAATCTTTGAAAAACAAAAAGCAACAATTGGTGACTTAGCTAATCGAATTGGTGAAACTGTAAAAGAAGGAAATAAAAAATGAAAGAATTATTAATTGCTACCAAAAATAAAGGTAAAGCTGAAGAATTTAAAGTGTTTTTTGAACGGTATGGAATCATAGCAAAATCATTATTAGATTTACAAGAAGATTTACCCGATATAGAAGAAACGGGGGAAACCTTTGAGGAGAATGCAGCATTAAAATCTGAAGGTATTGCTAAGATTTTAAACATTCCAGTTTTAGCGGATGATTCAGGTTTAGTTATCGATGCTCTTGGTGGAAAGCCAGGAATATATTCTGCTCGTTATGCAGGCGAACCAAAGGATGATAAAAAGAATATAGAAAAAGTGTTACGTGAACTTGGTGATCTACCGGTAGAGAAACGTACTGCAAGATTTGTTTGTGTTCTTTCCCTATCGATCCCAGGAAATTCAACTATTTATAAAAAAGGTACTTGTGAAGGTGTTATTGGATTTGAAGAAAAAGGAATACATGGATTTGGTTACGATCCTATTTTTATTCCTGAAGGGTACAATCAAACATTGGCAGAACTTGGGCCGGATGAAAAAAATAAAATTAGTCACCGTGCAAATGCTATTAAACAACTAGAGGAATGGATACAAAATCAACAGTAGTGGAGAGGTATGTATGACGAAAGTTGTTATTATGAGTGATACTCATGGCTTAACGAACGAAATTAATGTTATTAAAATGAGAGAGCAACCAGACTATATTTTTCATTGTGGTGATTCCGAACTTCAAGAGAATTCCTCCGAACTAAAAGGGATATATACAGTAAAGGGAAATTGTGACTTCTATGGTGACTTTCCAAATGAAATGATAAAAACAATTAATGGCTTAACATTTCTTGTTGTCCATGGACATTTACATAATGTAAAAATGAATTTAAATAATTTGGCGTATTATGCGGAAGAAGTAAATGCGCATATTGTTTGTTTTGGGCATTCCCACATTGCAGGAGCGGAAGTAGCGAGAGGAAAACTATTTCTAAATCCTGGTAGTGTAAGACAGCCAAGAATGAGAAAAGAAAAAACATACGCAGTCGTAAAATGGGAAGATAAAGAGGAAATAGAGGTTATATATTACACAATTGAAGGAGAAATTGTTCCAGAATTATCCTTTAAAACCTCGTTAAATCAATGATCTAAAGGGTACCTAAACCGTACCCTTTACCCATTAAAAATTCTGCAAATTACAAATTTAAATTTAGGTGTTGACAATAAATCCAAAACTGCCTATAATAACACTTGTGACCAAAACGGAAACACAAAAAAATGCTTCAAGCTTTTTAGGGAAGAGTAACAAATAAGTTCACCACTAACCCTCGCCAGACAGCAGCGGGTGTAGTAACGAGCGAAACTCCTACCGAATAAGCTACGAGTTGCCCTGAGGAATACACATCCTCGAATATGCTAGTAGACGCAAGGGCATAATGGCTGAACTAATACTTAGCCGAAGTACAGCGGGTGTAGTAACGAGCATTACTTCCACCGGATTTGCTACGAGTTGCCTCGAGGAATAAACATCTTCGAATAAGCTAGCAGACGCAGAGGCATAATGGGACCAAACATGGCGCGGGCAACTAAATTAACATTTTAAACTAAATAATCAACGCGGGTGTAGTTTAATGGTAAAACTCTAGCCTTCCAAGCTAATGTCGTGGGTTCGATTCCCATCACCCGCTCCATACATATGTCCCAGTAGCTCAGCAGGATAGAGCAACAGCCTTCTAAGCTGTGGGTCGGGAGTTCGAATCTCTCCTGGGACGCTAACAAAAAAGAAACCTATTTTTATAGGTTTCTTTTTTTAGTGTATTTAACTACTTTTTTCGTTTACACTTATTTAATAGAGGAGGGAAGTCATGGATGAGAATATTATCATGTTCCCGAGGTGGGAGTCTAATTTAAAGGAAGAAAGCTTTTACCATATTCAAGAAAAACAATATGAAGAAGCCCTGGAAAAATTAAATAAATTGTTACAGTTCAGCAAGAATGACCATGAAATTTTAATCGGTAAACTAATGTGTTTAATGGAGTTATACCGTTATCAAGAAGCGGAAGAACTTTGTGAGGAAATAATTAGTGATAAAAATAATAAACATTACTATCATTATTTACATATGTATTTCACAATATTATTTCAAACTAACAAGTATGAATTATTAATGGAACGTTTAGAGGATGAGCTCCATTCAAAAGGATTGCCTGAACTGTTAAGGGAGCAATTTTTGCAGCTGTACAATATGAGTAAAACAATGGTAACGGAGATTGATGACAAGAAATCTTCGATGTACGTTGATGAACTATTAGCAGCGATTCAGCAATCAAATTATGACAAACAGTGGCAGTCTATCATGAATCTTCAAACAGTGATGAAGGAATTGGATGAACGAATTATTCCGGTTTTAAATGAAGCGGAAGTTCACCCAGTAATAAAAACAGAATTATTATTTATATTAGCTAATCATAATTATTCAAAAATGGTTAATGTACATAAATTTGGGCAAGAATTACAAGTAATCCCTATTAACTTATCAAAAATTCAAACACATCCGACATATGTGGCGGTAATAAATATTATAAAAGATGTCGAGCAAAGTAATCCGACCCTTTATAACTTTTTAGAAAGGTTACTTTATCGATATTTATATGTATTATTTCCAATTATTCCACCTTTTGACAATGCTGGTGATATCGCGAGAAGTTTACTACGTATAGGTGATGAACTGTTTCAGCAAACAACTAATGCCTTATCTAATCATGCTAAAGTAGACCAGTATTTAAATGATATATTAAACTGTGAACAGTTATATTTATCTATTATTCATGAATAAAAGGAACTTTAGCTTATGTCTTGAAAGGCTAAGTAATTATGGTATAATAAGATGGTTGCAAATTTAAAAACGTTTTATGAACACATAAACCTATCTAATTAATGAATTAAAGTAGTTAATAGAAATAATAGATTTTGGAGGGAATTTTTATGTCAGTAAAATGGGAGAAAAAAGAAGGCAATGAAGGAGTATTAACGTTTGAAGTTTCTGCAGAGGAATTTGAAACTGCTCTAGATAAAGCTTTCAAAAAAGTTGTTAAAACAGTTCAAGTACCAGGTTTCCGTAAAGGGAAGATGCCTCGTCCATTATTTGAAAAACGTTTTGGTGTAGAATCATTATACCAAGATGCAGTAGATATCGTGCTTCCTGAAGCTTATGTGAAAGCTGTAGAAGAATC
The DNA here is from genome assembly GCF_014637405.1 of Ornithinibacillus halotolerans. Lineage (GTDB taxonomy): Bacteria > Bacillota > Bacilli > Bacillales > Amphibacillaceae > Ornithinibacillus > Ornithinibacillus halotolerans. Next base: position 32,643 of record NZ_BMEY01000019.1, on the reverse strand, counting down.
AGGAATTGATCCAATCGATCAACCAAGTATTGATATTGACGAAATTGAAAGAGGTAAAGCACTAGTATTCACTGCAGAAGTAACAGTTAAACCTGAAGTAAAACTTGGTGAGTACAAAGGTCTTGAAGTAGAAGAACTTGAAGTTACTGTTTCTGACGAAGATGTGGATAATGAAATCAATCAATTAAGAGAGCGTCATGCTGAACTTGTTGTTAAAGAAGAAGGAACTGTTGAAGAAGGCGATACAGTTGTTATGGACTTCGAAGGTTTCTTAGATGGTGAAGCATTTGATGGTGGAAAAGGTGAAAACCATTCATTAGAAATCGGTTCTGGTCAATTTATCCCTGGATTTGAAGAACAACTTGTCGGTAAAGAAGCCGGAGTGGAAACAGACATTAACGTTACTTTTCCAGAAGATTATCATGCAGAAGAATTAGCAGGTAAAGAAGCTACTTTTAAAGTAACAATCCATGAGATTAAAACTAAAGAACTTCCTGAACTTGATGATGAATTTGCAAAAGATGTTGATGATGAAGTAGAAACACTTGAAGCATTAAAAACCAAGAAACGCGAACAACTAGAGTCAGAGAAAAAACAAACAGCTGAAAATGCGAAACGTGAAGAGCTTATTAATAAAGCTACTGATAACGCAGAAGTTGAAGTACCAGAAGTTATGGTTGATTCCGAACTTGATCGTATGATGCGCGAATTCGAGCAGCGTTTACAAATGCAAGGTATGACTTTAGACCTTTACTATCAATTCTCTGGTCAAGATGAGAATGCTTTAAAAGAACAAATGCGTGAAGATGCTGGTAAACGTGTGAAAACAAACTTAACATTAGAAGCAATTGTTAAAGCTGAAAATCTAGAAGTATCAGATGAAGATTTAAACAAAGAGTTACAAACAATGGCTGAAATGTATGGTACAGATGCAGATCAACTAGTACAAATGCTTGGTGGTAACACAGATGCTCTTAAAGAAGATCTATTATTCCGTAAAGCAATTGATTTCCTAGTTGAAAACAGCAAAACAGTTGCATAATTATATTACAAACTGATAATATACAAGACAAACAAGGTGCGAAATTCGTACCTTGTTTTTTTAACCAAAGATAATAATATCCTAACCAATGCGATTCCTTAGTATTTTTCACAATTTTTTAGTATGATAATAAACAAAGTATTTTACTTTGCGAATCATTGTCAATTTTATTGGGCATAGTGACATATACTATATATAATAATAAAATATAAACTGTATGGATATGGTTATGATTACTCCACTTGAAAATTAACTTAAATGAATATAATCAAAATTTTATACAGAAAATTAATGTATTTTATTTTGTTTTAAAAACTGCTTCTGATATGATAGCTAATAGTTAACTTTACGTTTGTGTTATCTGACCAGAAACTTTAGGGGTGAAAAAATTAATGTTTAAATTTAATGATGAAAAAGGACAGCTGAAATGTTCGTTCTGTGGGAAAAGCCAAGAACAAGTTCGAAAGCTAGTTGCTGGTCCTGGCGTTTATATATGTGATGAATGTATAGAGCTTTGCACAGAAATTGTAGAAGAAGAATTAGGTACAGAGGAAGAATTAGAATTTAAAGAAGTTCCAAAGCCTAAGGAAATTTGTGAAATTCTAGACGATTATGTAATTGGTCAGGAAAAAGCTAAAAAGAATTTATCTGTAGCTGTATACAATCACTATAAACGTATTAACTCACCAAAGAACAATGATGATGTTGAAATATCAAAAAGTAACATAGCGATGATTGGACCGACAGGAAGTGGAAAAACATTACTTGCACAAACACTAGCACGTATTTTAAATGTTCCATTTGCAATGGCTGATGCTACCTCGTTAACAGAGGCAGGTTATGTTGGTGAAGATGTAGAAAATATTCTATTGAAATTAATACAAGCAGCAGATTATGACATAGAAAAAGCCGAAAAGGGAATTATTTATATCGATGAAATAGACAAGGTTGCCCGTAAATCAGAAAATCCATCGATTACGAGAGACGTATCTGGTGAAGGGGTTCAGCAAGCCCTTCTGAAAATCCTTGAAGGAACTGTAGCAAGTGTTCCACCTCAAGGTGGGCGTAAGCATCCACACCAAGAATTCATTCAGATTGATACAACAAATATCCTATTTATTTGTGGTGGGGCATTTGATGGTATTGAACAAGTAATTAAGAGAAGACTTGGGAAAAAAGTTATTGGCTTTGGTGCTAATGAGAAGCAAGAGGATTTAGATAAAGGCCAACTGCTTGCACGAGTATTGCCTGAGGATTTACATCGATACGGTTTAATTCCTGAATTTATAGGGAGATTACCTGTTATTGGTAGCTTAGAGCCATTAGATGAAGAGGCATTAGTCGAAATATTAACAAAGCCAAAAAATGCACTTGTTAAACAATATCAAAAATTATTCCAGATGGATAATGTAGAATTAGAATTTGAAGACGAAGCATTAGTGGAAATTGCTAAAAAAGCAATTGAACGAAAAACCGGTGCTCGAGGATTACGTTCCATTATCGAATCAATAATGCTTGAAGTAATGTTCGAACTTCCTTCAAGAGAAGATATTACGAAATGTGTAATAACTAAGGAAACAGTAACGAACGAAAATGGCAGACCTAAGCTATATTTTTCTGATGGAACGGTAATAGATGAGTTTACAAAATTACCAAAAGAAAGTGCATAATTAAGCATAATATGACTTAGAAGGCTGACTAGGATTATTGGCTCCTTACCAGATATTTATCTGTTATGGAAAGAAAAAGTCCCTAGTCAGTCCTTTTTTGTTTCAACTTAAACGGTAAGTAAAGATAGAATTAGTTAATTATGATAAGGGTAAACTAAGGTTAACTTTATAATTAATTTACAAAGCTAACACACTTCTATAAACTTGTTTAGTATACATACTTATTAGAATGAAATTTATATTATTGGAGGTACATACATAATGATAAAGAATTCAGTACAAGTTCCCCTCCTCCCATTACGTGGCTTATTAGTCTTTCCGACAATGGTATTACATTTAGATGTTGGACGTGACAAGTCTGTAGCAGCCTTAGAAAAAGCGATGGTCGATGATCAAATTATCTTTCTTGCTGCTCAGAAGAAAGTAAGCATTGATGAACCAAAAGCAGAAGAAATCTATCGTATTGGTACATTGGCAAAAATTAAACAAATGCTAAAGCTTCCTAATGGTACTTTTCGTGTTCTTGTAGAAGGATTACATCGTGGTGAGATTATTCGATATATAGATGACGAAAATGAATTTGTGGTGGAAGTACAAGAGTTGGAAGAAGAAAAAGGAGATCACATAGAGGAAGAAGCGCTCATGAGAAGTATTATAAAATTATTTGAGCAGTATGTGAAAGTCTCTAGAAAGATTACGAAAGAAACATTAACTTCTGTACTTGATATTGAGGAGCCTGGCAGACTTGCCGATATTATTACTTCACATCTTTCTCTCAAATTAAAAGAGAAACAAGAGATACTTGAAATTATCAATAGAGAAGAAAGATTAAAGTATTTAATTAACTTAATCTCAAATGAAAAAAAAGTTTTAGATCTAGAAAAGAAAATTGGACAGCGTGTTAAATCTTCGATGGAGAAAACCCAAAAAGAATACTATCTCCGTGAGCAGATGAAGGCAATACAGAAAGAATTAGGAGATAAAGATGGTAAATCTGGTGAAGTAAGTGATTTGCGAAAGAAAATTGAATCATCTGATATGCCTCAGCGTATTAAGGAAGTCGCATTAAAAGAACTAGATCGATATGAGAAAGTTCCACAATCCTCAGCCGAGAGTTCAGTAATTCGTAATTACTTAGAATGGTTATTAGTACTTCCTTGGACAAATCAATCGCAGGATACAATTGATATTACTTTTGCTCAAGAAATACTAGATAAAGATCATTATGGTCTAGATAAGGTAAAGGAACGAATATTAGAATACTTAGCTGTACAAAAATTAACTAATTCACTAAAAGGCCCTATTTTATGTCTAGTAGGACCACCTGGTGTAGGTAAGACCTCATTAGCTCGTTCTATTGCGCGATCGGTTAATCGTAATTTTGTACGAATCTCCTTAGGAGGGGTTCGTGATGAAGCTGAAATTAGAGGGCATAGAAGAACGTATATCGGTGCGATGCCAGGAAGAATCATACAAGGTATGAAAAAAGCCAAAACAATTAATCCGGTCTTCTTACTAGATGAGATTGATAAAATGTCCAATGATTTCCGTGGTGATCCATCTTCTGCAATGTTGGAGGTACTGGATCCAGAACAAAATAATAGTTTTAGTGATCATTTTATTGAAGAACCGTATGATTTATCGAATGTTCTATTTATTGCAACAGCAAACTTTGTTAACAATATCCCTGGTCCATTATTGGATCGAATGGAACTTATTTCTTTATCAGGCTACACAGAAATTGAAAAACTTCATATTGCTAAAGAACATCTTTTTCCGAAGCAACTTAAAGAGAATGGCTTAAAGAAGAGCAATTTGCAAATTCGGGATGAAGCGCTATTAAAAGTGATTCGAAGATACACTCGTGAAGCAGGTGTTCGTACTTTAGAAAGACAGATTGCAAAAATATGCCGTAAAGCTGCGAAATTAGTAGTGTCTGAAGAAAAGAAACGAGTTATTGTTACGGAAAAAAGTTTAGAAGAATTATTAGGTAAACCAATATTTCGATATGGACAAATGGAAAAAGAAGACCAAATTGGTGCTGCAACCGGTCTAGCATATACGTCAGCTGGTGGTGACACATTATCTATTGAAGTATCTCATTATCCAGGTAAAGGTAAATTAACTCTAACAGGTAAACTGGGAGAGGTGATGAGAGAGTCTGCACAAGCTGCATTTAGTTATATTCGCTCAAGAGCTAAGGAACTTGGAATTGAAGAAGATTTTTACGAAAAGTATGACATTCATATACATGTTCCAGAAGGAGCAACACCTAAAGACGGCCCATCTGCGGGAATTACAATGGCAACTGCACTTGTATCTGCACTTTCTAACCGTGCTGTAAAGAAAGAAGTTGCTATGACTGGAGAAATTACATTAAGAGGGCGCGTATTACCAATTGGAGGATTAAAGGAAAAATCATTAAGTGCTCATCGTGCTGGTATTACTACTGTTCTATTTCCAGAAGATAATAAAAAGGATTTAGATGATATACCGGAGAGTGTTCGAAACGATCTAACCTTTATTCCAGTTAACCATCTTGATCAAGTATTAAAACATGCCCTAGTGGAGGAATAACATGAAAGTAACAAATGCAGAAATTGTAATAAGTGCCGTTAGTCAAAAACAGTATCCTGATGACCGACTTCCTGAAATTGCGCTAGCTGGTCGATCTAATGTAGGAAAATCATCCTTTATTAATAAGTTAATTAGTAGAAAGAGTCTTGCAAGAACTTCATCTAAACCTGGTAAAACACAAACTATTAATTTCTATCGAATCAATGAATCGTTTTACTTTGTGGATGTTCCAGGATATGGCTATGCAAAAGTATCAAAAACAGAACGTGAAAAATGGGGTAAAATGATGGAGGAATACTTCATCAATCGAGAAAACTTGGAAGCCGTTCTATTAATTACCGATATACGCCACGCACCTACAAATGACGATATTATGATGTATGATTTTCTAAAACATTATGAATTACCGGTAATTGTAGTAGCAACTAAGTTAGATAAAATTCCAAAAGGAAAAAGAGCTCAGTATTTAAAGCGAACAATCAACACATTGCAAATTGAAAAAGGCGACGTTGTTTTACCATTTTCATCGGAAACAGGTGAAGGTAAAGAGGAAGCGTGGAGAATATTAAGTAAATATATTGGTTAAGGAAATGGTTTTGGGGAGACTACCCAAAACCATTTATTTTTTCTTTAATAAGTATATACCAAAAATAATTAAAAGAATTGGCCAGTATAATTGAATAACATCAAAAACATCATATACCCAATTAAGCCATTCTGGCATATTTATAGAGAAGATAAAGACACAGGCTATGGCAACTAATATAAGTCCAGGAAGTAAACCTTGTTTTGTCTTAATATAGCGCACTATGAATCCCACTCCAACAATAAGTGGATAGACTGCCCAATGATCGATCCAAAAATTATAATATTTAATCCCATGAAAATGTATACCAATCCCGAATAATATAGTTCCGCCAAGTAAATGGTTGTATTCCTTTGCTTTAAAACTATAAATCAATAATGTAACTCCAATAATTATTAAAATGGTAGGCCAAGAATAAAAATCTGTAAAAATTGGTAATTTTAATTGTCTTAAAAGAAAATAAAGCCCAATACCAATTAATAAGTAGGCTGTTAACTTATTCTTATTTTTCAAATAGAACACCTCCTATAAGGACATAATGGTATTGAACAAAGATTGAATTCCGACTTCTTGATTGTATATGCTTTGATGTGATAGAGTACATCTGTAACACTCATTTTATAATATCACAATTATTTCATATTCTGTTCATAGAAAGTTAATAATTTATAGCTTTTCCTATGTTATACTATGGTCGTATTTTAAATGAATGACGTGTGAGCAATAAATTTGGAGGAGAGAAACGTTGCATATATTAAAAGTTGGTTTAAATTACAAAACAGCACCTGTTGAAATTAGAGAAAAACTAACTTTCTCAGAAAACTCTCTTCAGGAAGCAATGGAAGCATTAAAAGAACGTAAAAGTATTCTTGAAAATGTTATTATATCAACATGTAACCGTACTGAGATTTATGCTGTAGTTGATCAGCTGCATACTGGTCGATATTATATCAAACAATTTCTAGCAGATTGGTTTGAAATCGATAAAGAGGAGTTTTCTGCCTTTTTACGAATAACTGAAGATGACGGTGCACTAGAACATTTATTTAAAGTAACATCTGGTCTAGATTCTATGGTATTAGGTGAAACACAAATACTAGGCCAAGTGAAACAAGCATTTCTAACTTCACAGGAAATTCATGCTACTGGTACGATATTTAATGAATTGTTCAAACAAGCAATTACATTTGCTAAACGGTCACAAAGTAATACTGCAATTGGGGAACATGCAGTATCGGTAAGTTATGCTGCAGTAGAACTTGCCAAGAAAATCTTTGGAACTTTAGATAATAAACATGTAGTTATACTTGGTGCCGGTAAGATGGGGGAACTTGCTGCTAAGAATCTACAAGGTTCTGGAAATACACAGATAACCGTTGTAAATCGAACATTAGAGAAAGCTAACATCTTAGCCAAAAAGTTTCATGCAAATGCAAAGCAAATAGATCAGTTAAACGAGGTATTAGCAGAAACTGATATTTTAATTAGTTCAACTGGCTCTGACTCCTATGTAATGACGATGGAAACGCTAGAACCAATAATGAAAAAACGTAAAGATAAGCCATTATTTTTAATTGATATTGCGGTTCCAAGAGACTTGGATCCTAAGATAAGTAATTTAGATAATGTTTTCCTATATGATATTGATGATTTACAACATATTGTGGACGAGAACTTAGAAGCAAGAAAAAAAGCAGCATCCCAAATTGAAATGATGATGGAAAATGAAATTGTCACTTTTAAAGAATGGATGAAAACACTAGGAGTTGTTCCAGTTATTTCTGCACTAAGAAATAAAGCACTTTCTATTCAAGCTGAGACGATGAAAAGTATCGAACGAAAAATGCCAGATTTAACAGCACGTGAGAAGAAAGTAATTAGTAAACATACTAAAAGTATTATTAATCAATTATTAAAAGAACCAATAACACAAGCGAAAGAATTAGCAGGAACGGAAAAGGCTGCTGAGGCATTACAATTATTTATAGATATATTTGGAATTGAAGAACAAGTAAAAGAAGAATTTGAAAAACAAGCACAGAAAAGTGATGTATTCCAAAAATCAATAGAAAATAAAGATTCATTCATTAATAAATTAGCTACAAATTAATGATGTAAAGGACTAGGCATATGGTCGATGTTCGTTGGATTTATGAAGGTATTTTATTTTTATATTCATTAAGCATCATTGTTTATTTTCTTGATTTTGTGCAAGAAAACCGGAAGGCGAATAAATTAGCCTTCTGGTTACTTAGTATGGTTTGGATTGCTCAAACCGTTTTTTTATTTTCGACTATACTAATCGATAACCGTTTTCCAATAGCTACTTTAACCGATAGTTTGTTTTTTTATGCATGGGTACTCGTTTCGTTTTCTTTAATAACTAACAAGTTATTTAAGATGGACTTTATTGTGTTCTTCATAAATTTATTTGGCTTTTTTATTTTGTTAATGCATATTTCCTTAGTAGCTCGGACTCATATTATCGACCAAAATTGGATAAAACTTGTAGATGAAATATTAATTGCACATATTACTTTTTCCATCGTATCTTATGGATTTTTTACGATTTCTTTTTTATTCTCTATCATGTATCTAGTACAGTACTATTTGTTGAAAGAGAAAAAAGCAGTGAAGTGGATATGGCGTCTAGGTGATTTAAGTCGACTCCATCAATTTACATTTCGGATGATTTCTCTCGGTGTTCCGTTTTTATTAATTGGGATTATCTTAGGTTTTGGTTGGGCTTATACGGAGGATGTGGAGTTTTACTGGTTAGATGTTAAGACATTAGGTTCCATTACTGTATTAATGGTCTATATCCTTTATTTCTTATTGAAGATTATTCGAAAATTCACTGGAAGGTCATTAGCGTTATTTAATACATGTGCGTTTATTATTTTAATTATTAATTTCTTTTTATTTAGTAGGTTTTCAAATTTTCATATTTAACTAGGAGGGGCATAGATGAGAAAAATTATCGTAGGTTCAAGAACGAGTAATCTTGCATTAACACAAACAAAGTGGGTTATTAATGAACTGAAAAATGCGGGTATTAATAATGAATTTGAGATAAAGGAAATTGTTACAAAAGGGGATAAAATTCTTGATGTAACACTTTCTAAAGTTGGTGGAAAAGGATTATTTGTTAAAGAAATAGAGAAAGCTCTATATGATAAAGAAATTGATTTTGCAGTACATAGCATGAAAGATATGCCAGCTGTACTTCCGGAAGGGTTAGTTATTTCTTCTATACCTGTTAGAGAGGATCATCGTGATGCTTTTATCTCTAAAAATGACATTAAGCTAAAAGATTTACAACAAGGTGCTGTTGTAGGTACGAGTAGTTTACGTAGAGCAGCACAGATTTTGGCCTTTAGACCAGATTTAGAAATTAAGTGGATACGTGGAAATATAGAAACGAGAATTCGCAAATTAAACGAAGAGAACTATGATGCAATTATTTTAGCAGTTTCTGGCTTAAAACGAGTTGGCTTGAATGAAGAACTTATAACAGAGTATTTAGAACCTGAGATTTGTCTACCTGCTGTAGGTCAAGGAGCATTAGCTATTGAATGTCGTGAAGATGATAACGAGTTGCGTTCGATGCTTGCAAAAATCAATGATGAGTATACAACGAAAACGATCACTGCAGAAAGAACTTATCTTAATTTATTAGAAGGTGGCTGTCAGATTCCAATTGGTGGTTATGCCTATCTAGAAGAAAACGAGGTTGTATTACAAGCACTAGTTGGTACACCAGATGGAAAGACAATTTTAAAAGAAGTTGTTAGAGGGGAAGACCCAATCCAAGTTGGAAAAGAAGCAGCGGAGAAATTATTAAGTCAAGGTGCTAAGGAAATTGTTGAGCAAGTTAAAGAGGAGTTAGATAAATAATGGAACCTCCATTATTAGGGAAAAGTGTTTTAGTGACTCGTGAGGAAAGCCTTGCCAAGAAATTCACAAAACAACTTGAATCGAGTGGTGCGGATGTATATGAGGTCCCATTATTAAAGATATCATGTAGAACCTTCAATCAAGATATAAAAATGTTACGAGCACTAGAACAATTTGATTGGCTTTTCTTTACTAGTATAAATGGTGTAAATTGTTTTTTCGAATCCATTAATTATCATCAGCTTAGCCTTCCTCCTATAAAAATTGCAGTAGTTGGACATAAAACAGAGGCTCAACTCGAGAAATATGGTTATAAAGCAGATTTTCTCCCATCAATATATGACGGAGAAACATTTGTGAAAGAATTTCTAAATCAGTATGAAGAGGTAGGCCAAGTACTTCTCGTGCAAGGCAATCGTTCACGAGATGTGATTGCAAAGGGATTACTAGAAGCAAGTGTACGCTTTCAATCTTGTATCGTTTATGACACAGTAAACAATGATCAATCGGCACCTTTATTACAAAAGGTGTTAAGATCTGTCAAATTGGATTTTATTACATTTACTAGTCCATCCACTGTAGAGGCCTTTGTGAAATTTTCAGGTGAAGATATTCCAGAAGATACGACTATTGTTTGTATCGGCCATACAACAGAGGCTCGAGCAAGAGAGTTAGGTTTTCAAAATACGATCTCACCTGTTCAATATACAACGGAAAGTATGATTGAGGTCATGTGCAATCATTGAAAAGAAAGGATTAATAAAAATGCAAATTAACACGAATTTTAAGCGTCATCGTCGTTTACGTTCATCCCAGTCTATGAGAAGCATGGTTAGAGAGAATCATCTTAGAGTTGAAGATTTTATTTATCCAATGTTTGTTGTAGAAGGAGAAAATATAAAGAATGAAGTTCCATCTATGCCAAATGTCTATCAAGTTTCTTTAGATTTATTAGTAGAAGAAGTAAAGGAAGTCCATAATCTTGGAATAAAATCGATTATCTTATTTGGTGTACCGAATAGTAAAGATGACGTCGGAAGTGGAGCATACCATAATCACGGAATAGTACAAGAAGCAACAAGAGTAATAAAAGAACACTATCCAGATATCTTAATTGTAGCTGACACCTGTTTATGTGAATATACTTCCCATGGACATTGTGGGGTAATTCAGAATCAAGATGTTGATAATGATGAATCATTGAAATTATTAGCTAAGACTGCGGTTTCACAGGTTGAAGCAGGTGCTGATATTATTGCTCCATCAAATATGATGGACGGCTTTGTGAGAGTGATTAGAGACGGATTAGATGAAGCGGGATATACACATATTCCCATTATGTCTTATGCAGTTAAGTACGCTTCAGCATTCTATGGTCCTTTCCGTGATGCAGCAGACAGTACACCACAGTTTGGGGATCGTAAAACATATCAAATGGACCCAGCAAATCGGCTTGAAGCATTGCGTGAAGCGGAATCAGATGTGGAGGAAGGCGCTGATTTTCTAATTGTCAAACCAGCGATGTCCTATTTAGATGTTGTACGTGATGTTCGAAACAACTTTAACCTTCCAATCGTTGCCTATAATGTAAGCGGGGAATATTCCATGGTAAAAGCTGCAGCAATGAATGGTTGGATTAATGAAAAAGAACTTGTACTAGAAAAACTAACTTCTATGAAACGAGCAGGTGCAGATTTAATTATCTCTTATTTTGCTAAAGACGTTGCAAAATGGTTGCAAGAGTAAAAATAAATGAGGTGGAAATAATGGATCGTTTTAGTCAATCAATTGATGCATACAAAGAAGCAATTAATTTGATGCCTGGTGGAGTTAACTCGCCAGTCAGAGCATTTAAATCGGTAGGTATGGATCCGATTTTTATGGAAAGTGGAAAAGGGGCAACAATTAAAGATATCGATGGAAACGAATATATTGATTATGTGTTAAGTTGGGGACCATTAATTCTTGGGCATGCCGATGAACGAGTTGTAGGTCAACTTCATGATGTAATTGAGAGAGGAACTAGTTTTGGAGCACCAACATTATTGGAAAATAAATTAGCTCAATTAGTCATTGATCGTGTCCCATCGATTGAAATGGTTCGTATGGTAAACTCAGGAACAGAAGCAACTATGAGTGCTTTACGACTGGCTAGAGGATATACTGGGCGAGATTTAATTTTGAAATTTGAAGGAAGTTACCACGGACATGGTGATTCCTTATTAATTAAAGCTGGTTCTGGTGTTGCGACATTGGGCTTGCCAGATAGTCCAGGAGTTCCAAAAACAATAGCACAAAATACGATTACGGTAGCTTATAACGACCAAGAAGGTGTTCGTACTGCCTTTGAAAAATTCGGAGATAATATTGCAGCTGTTATTGCAGAACCTGTTTGTGGAAATATGGGTGTTGTTCCACCAATTAATAATTTCTTACGTTTTCTTAGGGAAATTACTGAGGAACATGGTTCATTATTAATTTTTGATGAAGTAATGACAGGATTTAGAGTAGGTTATCATAGTGCACAAGGACATTTTGATGTGACACCAGACCTTACATGTTTAGGAAAAGTTATTGGTGGTGGATTACCTGTCGGTGCTTATGGTGGTAAACGGGAAATCATGGAACAAGTTGCACCAGCTGGTCCGATTTATCAAGCCGGCACATTATCTGGAAATCCATTAGCTATGACAGCTGGTTATGAAACGTTAAATGCTTTAACGGAAGATTCATATGTGGAAATGAATAAAAAAGTAGATCTACTTGTTGAAGGTTATAGAAAAGCAGCAGATGAATATCATATTCCATTACAAATTAATCGAGCTGGTTCAATGGTTGGCATATTTTTTGCAGAGGAACCTGTCGTTAGTTTTGCTACAGCTTCCAGTTCTAATCTAGAACACTTTAATCAATATTATCGAACAATGATTGAAGAGGGGATCTTTTTACCACCATCTCAATTTGAAGGTCTATTCTTATCAACTGCACATACGGAAGAACATATTGAAAAAACAATACAAGCTGCCAGAAAGGCATTTTCAAAACTTAAATAAAAGCTATTTACACATAGCAGCCCGTACACTTGGTGTCTTCTATAGGTGGGAATCATTTACCTATAGGAGGCTGGATTGTGTACGGGCTTTTTTCCATTTTGTGAAAGTAATAAACGTTTTTAGTCAAGAGTTTTCTCATTCCTTAGCATATCCTAATACCTTGGCTCATATAGATAATTAAGAGATAAGAGCATATGGGAATGTATGTTTTGAAGGGAGGAAACGACTTGGTAAACGAGCAAAATGTATTTCGCTTTGAATTAAACGAGTCATTGTATTTTGAGAAAGGCAAGGAAGTAGAAGAAATTATGGGTATTTCACTGGAGCCAGAAATCTCCATTCAGGAATTTAATGATTATATCTCCATTAGAGGGGTAATAGAATTACAAGGTTCTTATCAGAAGGCCCAAGATTCAGGTAGTGAGGAAGATTCTTACCTAGAAGGATATGATTCCAAGAGATTTATGGAACGGGTAACAGATACACAATATAATCATGCAGAATTTATGCATCGCTTTCCTGTTGAAATTACTGTACCTTCCTATCGAGTAGAAGATTTAGATGATGTTACAGTTCTAATTTCAGAATTTGATTATGAATTACGAAAATCTAATCAATTGTACTTACGCTCTGCCATTGAAATACATGGGATTAATAATCAATTGGAAGAAGTTGAGGAAGAGGAAGGTACACAAGAACAATTTGCAGATGTTGTGGATGAAGAAAGGGAAACAGAGGAACTTTTTGAATTTGAAGCAGTCGTGGAGAATGAATCTTCTAGCTATATAGAAGAATCTCCTGAGCAATTACCAACATTAGAAACTGCTGAGGATAACAATGAAACAAAAGATGACCGTTGGCTATTCAAGCAAAAAACACAAAGCTTTGAAGAGTTTTTCCAGAAGAATAAAGAACCTGAACCAGAAATAGTAGAAGAAGCATTACAAGAATCCTCCTCTTTATTAGAAGAAGAATCTTACAGTAGAGAGGAAGAAAGTTACGAAAGTAGAAATGAAAAAGCGGATTTAACATACTTAGCAGATATGTTTCGAAGTGATGAAGATGATTACGTTAAGTTAAAGTTATGTATTGTACAAGAAAAAGATACAATCGAAAAACTAGCTGAAAAATATGAAACTACTACTCTTCATATTCGTAGCCAAAATAGACTGGAAGATGATGATATTATAGAAGGTCAGATCCTCTATATTCCAGTGAAAAACAAATGAACATAATACCCAGATACCCCTTGTCATCTGTCAAGGGGTATCATGTTTAATGAAAATATAGGTGGTGAAACAGCTTGGAGAAAGTTAGGCGAGTCCTAGAATCTTATCATATCTATCCGGTAGATATCGAAAAAGTGTCCGAGAAATTATTTAAAATAAAAGGAAATAAGCATCATTATGCATTAAAGAAAAGCCACTTACATGAAGAAAAATTATCAGATTGGTTAGAAGTATATCGAATTGCCCAAGCAACTAACCTCCAAAGTATATTGCCTGTTTACCTTACTAATTCTAATCAATTATATGTTAAAGAAGGTAATGATATTTATTATTTGACCCCCTGGATAGATTCCACAAATCGTAATCATCCAATTGAAAAAATATATCAACATATTGGCTATATTCATGCAAAAACAAAGAAATCTCAGCCGATTACTGCTGATATTAGAGAAAAATTAAAAGAGGATTTTCTTCTTTACAAAAAACAAATGATAGACAGTAGAAAGAAACTACTCTTTCATGTAGAAGAATTTGAACAAGAGCACTTTATGTCTCCGGTTGAATTACTAGTCTGTACACAATATCGGGATATGGTACAAGTATATTACTTACTTGAAAAACGAATTAACCAATATATCGAATCCTTAGAAGACGTATCCGAGACAAAGGTAACATTATGCCATGGAAGATTAAAAGATTCTCACTTTCTTTCTGGGAATCAATATTATTTTATTAATTGGGAACAAGCAAATTATCAACATCCAATCGTCGACTTAACCCAGTTCATTAAAAATAAAACTTTGTATTATGATTCGGATAAACGATTACTTTTAGATAAGTTTAAATTTTACATGGAAGAGAATAGATTAGAAATTCATGAATTAACATTACTTGCAATCTATCTCCTGGACCCTTCTGCATATTTGGAAATCATAAACGATTATATAAGTAGAGAATCTGATCAAACGATGATCGACACCGTCATCAGATTACAACGTTTGCATCGCCAACTTGTATTTGGAATTAGTTTCTCAGAATTTGTGGAAGAAGAATATGAAATGATATCACTTGATGAGAGTAGTAGTGAAAGTTAAATCCATTTTAAATAAAACGCTACAAATATCCCTGCAAAAAAGAGGGTGAGTAATACATCAAGTGTTGTTGGAATAAGAATTGTTCGAATTAATTGAAAGATAAGTATTGGCAATGTAACTCTTTCAGCAATAATTAAACATTTTCTTGCCCATGGTGGTAAACGGTAGCGATAATATCTTGCCATAACATTTTCACCTCTTTAAAAATGTATTCACCTTTTAACTGTTGTGTAATACTATATGTATAATCATAGTCAATTTGTGCAATTATCTAATTATGAGTTGATTTTATTTTCTCTTTTGGATAAAATAGATTAATAATTATATACTTCAAACAAATGATAGGGAAGAGTACAAGAGAGTTGCCTTTAAGAGAGGAAAACATTGGTGAGAGTTTTCTAGGTAAACATTTTGGAAGGTCGCCCTTGATGTAGCAACTCTGAAAACTTCAGTAGGAGTTTGCCGGTTCGTAACCGATATCAAGTAATGAGTGTACAGGAATTATTTCTGTAAACAAAGGTGGTACCACGGAAAAATTTACCCTTTTCGTCCTTTTTATTAAGGATGGAAAGGGTTTTTTATTTTTAACACTTTTAAGGAGGATAATAAGATGCAAGAAAAAAACACTACATTACCACCCAAATATGACCATCAGCAAGTGGAACAAGACCGCTATAAATTTTGGTTAGATGGTAAATATTTTGAAGCAACAGGTGATCCAGAGAAAGAACCATTCTCTATCGTTATTCCACCTCCTAATGTAACAGGTCGTTTACACCTTGGTCATGCGTGGGATACAACGATGCAAGATACTATATCTCGTATGAAACGCATGCAAGGATACGATGTGTTATGGTTACCAGGAATGGACCATGCTGGAATTGCAACACAAGCAAAAGTAGAAGCAAGATTAAAAGAAGAAGGAACTAATCGCTATGAGCTTGGTCGTGAGAAGTTCTTAGAAAAATCATGGGAATGGAAAGAAGAATATGCAAGCTTTATCCGCTCTCAATGGGAGAAGTTAGGATTAGGGTTAGACTATTCAAGAGAACGCTTTACGCTAGATGAGGGATTATCAGATGCAGTTAAGGAAGTGTTCGTTAAACTTTATGAAAAAGGGTTAATTTATCGTGGGAAATATATTATTAACTGGGATCCAGTAACAAAAACAGCTCTTTCTGATATCGAAGTTATTTATAAAGAAGTAAATGGTAATTTCTATCATATGAGATATCCAATTAAAGATAGTGATGAAACAATTGAAATAGCGACAACACGTCCAGAAACGATGCTTGGTGATACTGCAGTAGCTGTTCACCCGAAAGATGAGCGTTATTCACATTTAATTGGGAAAACAGTTGTTCTACCTATTGTTGGGCGAGAGATTCCAATTGTAGCGGATGAATATGTAGATATGGAATTTGGATCAGGAGCAGTTAAAATAACTCCAGCACATGATCCTAATGATTTTGAAATTGGTAATCGTCATGATCTAGAACGTGTTCTAGTAATGAACGAAGATGGAACGATGAATGCCACTGCTGGAAAATATGAAGGAATGGACCGTTTCGAATGCCGTAAGCAGATTGTAAACGATCTAAAAGAGTTAGGTGTTCTATTTAAAATAGAAGAGCATGTTCACCAAGTTGGGCATTCCGAGCGTAGTGGTGCAGTAGTTGAGCCGTATTTATCTACTCAGTGGTTTGTAAAAATGCAACCATTAGCAGATGCTGTATTAGAAATGCAAAATACAGAAGAACGAGTAAACTTCGTACCAGAACGTTTTGAAAGAACGTATTTAAACTGGATGGAAAATATTCGTGATTGGTGTATTAGTCGCCAATTATGGTGGGGACATCGAATCCCAGCATGGTATCATAAAGAAACTGGTGAACTTTATGTAGGTAAAGATGAACCAAAAGATATAGAAAACTGGGAACAAGATGAAGATGTATTAGATACATGGTTCTCTAGTGCTTTATGGCCGTTCTCGACAATGGGCTGGCCAAACGAAGAATCAGAAGATTATAAGCGATACTTCCCAACAGACGTTTTAATTACAGGTTATGATATTATCTTTTTCTGGGTAGCGCGCATGGTATTCCAATCGAAAGAATTTACTGGGAAACGTCCATTCAAAGATGTATTACTACATGGACTCATTCGTGATTCAGAAGGGCGGAAATTTAGTAAATCTCTTGGAAATGGTGTCGATCCGATGGATGTTATCGAGAAGTATGGTGCTGATTCCCTTCGCTATTTCTTATTAACAGGGACTTCTCCAGGTCAAGATATGCGTTTCTATTGGGAAAAAGTAGAATCTACTTGGAATTTTGCCAATAAAATTTGGAATGCATCCAGGTTCTCATTAATGAATTTAGAAGGCTTTACGTATGAGGAAATGGATTTAACTGGAAACTTGTCTCTTGCTGATAAATGGATCTTAACTCGTTTAAACGAGACGATTGAGCAAGTAACAAGAAATACAGATAAATATGAATTTGGTGAAGCAGGACGCCACTTACACAATTTCATCTGGGATGAATTATGTGATTGGTATATTGAAATGGCTAAGCTTCCTCTATATGGTGAAGATGAGCAAGCGAAGAAAACGACTCAATCTGTCTTAGCACATGTATTAGATCAAACAATGCGCTTATTACATCCGTTTATGCCATTTATTACTGAGGAAATTTGGCAAAAGCTTCCACATCAAGGGGAATCTATTACAATTGCAGATTGGCCTAAAGTACGAGAAGAATTCCATGACGAAAAAGCATCTGAGGAAATGAAACGTCTCGTATCAATCATTAAATCTGTACGTAATATCCGTGCCGAAGTGGATACTCCAATGTCAAAACAAATAAGTCTTCTAATTCAAGCAAAAGATGAAGCAATTGTAACGGAATTAGAGAATAATCGAAGTTATTTAGAGCGTTTCTGTAATCCAAGTGAGTTAGTCATCGCTACTTCTGTAGATGCACCTGAAAAAGCAATGACTGCTGTTGTTACCGGTGCTGAAATATTCTTACCTCTAGAAGGGTTAATCGACTTTGATAAAGAAATTGCTCGTCTTGAGAAAGAACTTGAAAAATGGAATAAAGAAGTAGAACGTGTTCAGAAGAAATTATCTAACCAAGGATTTATTGCAAAAGCGCCAGAGGCAGTTGTGGAAGAAGAGAAAAAGAAAGAAAAAGATTATCTTGAAAAACAAGCAGCTGTACAAGCAAGACTAAATGAATTGAAATAACGAAAATAGGTTGGGACAAAATTAAATTTCTAATTTTAAAGCCGAACAATACGATACATTAGCTCCGGAAATATACGTAGACTCCAGCGGGAGGAAAGGCATCGGTGAGACCCTTTGATGCACCTGCGTCTGCAAGTCACGCTACGAAGAAAGCTTCCTCGGTGCAAGGCAGCGAAGAAGCAAATTCGTTGTAGTAGCCTGGCTCACCAGCCGCCCGCGGAAAGCGAAGTATATTTCCAGAGCGGGTTAGTTGCACCCATATCGTATAGTTCGGTTTTTTACTATGTAGGGAAAGCTTTTGTTGCAGCTCCTTATCATGTTATTAGTAATGTAGCATATTTTTACTATTATAATTGTGCTAGGATGTGCTTTACAATTGCATCAGCAGCATTAATACCCGTGCATTCATAAAGATTCCTTATATGCGCATTAGAGTTAATTTCACAAATGATATACTCTCCATCTTCTCCAAAGAGTAAATCTACACCACAAAAATCAGCTCCAATAGCTTTTGCTGCTTGGATGGCAATTTCTTTTGCTTTGATTGAAGGTTCATATTTCTCCATCGTCCCGCCAGCAGTAATATTTGCTCGAAAATCATCTTTCGCCGTTCGCTTCATTGCAGCGACAACCTCATTACCAACAACCTGTAGTCTCAAATCTTTGCCATAACTTGTTGAGACAAATTCCTGAAACATAAATGGCCTTCCGTACAATTCAGAGACTTTAGATTCTAATTCTTCCATTGTATGTATGATATACACCTGTTCACCGAAGGACCCAAATGCCTCCTTTATGATTAAAGGAAAATCGAGAGTATTTACTATGCTATGCAAATTAGGTAAAGTCTTATCTTCCCGTTGATAAAAAACTTTAGGTGCTACAATTGTCTTAGGAATTGGGAGTTTGTGCTGGGCTAATATTTGATACGTAGCAATTTTATCATCACTAGTTTCAATGACAATGGAATTGTTATAGACAGGTATACCTAACAATTCAAGTTGTCGTGCTAGATAAATATCTTTATCGGTGAATATAACATAGTCAGGTAACTCCATGTCGGAAATAAGGTGTAAACCAAGTGTGTTAAATTCCGATAGTAAGTCATTATTTTTAATTATCTTCGTATGTGAGTTTTGTTTAGCTGCTGCTTCGTGGAGCATCTCAGCATAATCAAGAAATTTATTACCAGGTAAATTGCCATTATAAATAATCCATCCAAATTTGTTCATTATACGTTAGCCTCTCTTTCTATGCTATACTTTAGTTCAAATCGACTTGAAAGTTGGTGGATTCCTTATGTATCAGAATCTCAAACAAGTAGAATTGTTTATTGAAAACAGAAGAACACTTGGCATTAAGCCAGGTCTAGAAAGAATGAATCGGGTTTTAGATTTACATGGTAACCCACACCAAAATGTACCATTTATCCATATTGCTGGAACAAATGGGAAAGGTTCTACATTGTCTTTTATAAAAGGAGCTTTAACTAGTAATGATTATAAAGTCGGTATTTTCACCTCTCCTAGTTTAACAGGGTTAGCTGGCCATATCCTAATAAATGACGATGAAATCTCGGAAGAACAATTTGTTACTATATTTAATCAGTTGTTACCAACAATAAAGTTGCTGGACGCAGAAGACCTATATCTGACAGAATTCGAAATAATTACTGCTATTGCATTACTGTTTTTCAGAGATAATGTTGATATTGCGATCATAGAAACTGGTATGGGTGGTCGAGAAGATTCGACAAACTGTATTACTCCGATTCTATCTATTATAACAAATGTCGCTATGGACCACTCCCATTTTTTAGGGGAATCATTAGAAGAAATTGCTTTTCAGAAGGCAGGCATTATTAAACAATCTGTTCCTGTAGTAATAGGGGATATTCCAGAGGAATGCTTACCGATTGTATACAAGGAAGCAAATGAAAAGCAATCTGTTATCTATCAATTGAATAAAGACTTTCTTTGTTTAGGTAAATCCAACGCTATAGATAGTCAATTAATTGAATGGAGACATCAGAAGAATCATTATCAATTTGAAATAATGATGCAAGGAAAACATCAAATCGCAAATATTGGATTAGCTTTGATGGCACTACATCTATTAAAAATAAAGCTAGATTGGGATAAAGTATTTGTTGCCCTTAATAATGTGTCGATACCAGGCAGATTTGAGAAGGTAAAACAACACCCTTTAATCATCTTAGATGGTGCACATAATCTAGATGGAATGAAAGCCTTGCTAAATACAGTTGATGATTTATATAAAACGAATCGTAAAGTACTTATATTTGCCGGATTTAGAGATAAAGAATTACAAAAGATGTTACAAATTGCTATACCAGTTTTTGATTCGGTTATTATTACTACATTTAGTCACCCTCGTGCAGCACATGCTGAGGAGATAGTAGATGGTATTGATTCTGATAATATTATCATTAGTGATTGGAGACAAGCGTTAGAAAATATGAATAATCAGGAAGCTTATTTTTTTGCGGGATCTTTACACTTTATCGGAACGGTTCGAAAGTACATTACAGATTATCGCTAATTATGTTGAAAAAAATAAATGAATCATGACAATATTCTCCTTACTTTTTAGTTTTATTATGCTAGAGTAGAACAAACTAATCTACTAAGTGAGGGGAGAAGCATATGTCAAAAGATAAATCTATCGTTGTTAAAATAGATGGTAAAAGATTAACAAGTGATAGAAAAGGTTATTCGAAGGACATAGAGAAGATAAGTAGAGACGAAATTGCAGCTGCAGAAGATAGTAGTGAAGATCGAATCCATACCTATACGAGAGAATACGATATTACGTCAATTGGTAATCAATCGGCAATTCATAAAATAAATAAATTTGATATGTTTAAACCAATCATTATTGCTATAGCTTCAGCTCTTATCGTCGGTTCTATTTTAGGATTTGTCATGTTGAAAGTCATTGTTAACTTTGATAATAGTTTAAATTCTTCCCCAGCAATCTTAGTCCCAGATAAAGAGAATGGGACAAATAATAACGACGATACCAGTTCACAAGACAGAACATTGTATACTATTGAACCGTTGTCTGCTTTTGTTATCCAAGGTGGCATATTTTCAACACTAGAAAATGCAAATAAAATATCTTCTCAGTTTAATGAACTAGGCTACTCACCCTTTGTTTGGGAAAAAGATAATCAATTCTTTTTATTAGTGCAAGTTGGTGAGAAGAAAGAGGATTTACAAGAAGACATAAACTTTTTAACAGAGAATGGGCTAGATGTATATGGAAAAGAATGGGTAGTAGATGGAAAAGAAATTCAACTTACGAAACAAGAATCAGAATGGATCACTTCGTTCCAGCAAACGTGGGTGGCATCTTTAAATGAAGGGAAATGGAACGATGAAAAATGGAATACCTTATTCGATTCATTACCAGAAAAATCGGATAGGTTAACAAGTTTTCAAAGTGAATTAAAAGATAGTATCCAACAAGTAAATGAGAAAGAATCAAATCATATATTACTTTCTATTTGGGCAGACTACCAATCTATCTTTTCCAATTAAGATAATATGTAAATATAAAAAATTGATGAACAAACAGTAAGGAGAAATGAAATTCTACTTACTGTTTTTTTGTTTTTATGCTTGGTATCAGTTGCATAATAGCATTATAGTGGTTTGTCTAGAAACTTAATATAAGCTATTCTATTTTTAAAATTAGAAAGGAGAAAAGCGATTGAATACATCCAATGTAATGATAAAAGATGTACCAAAGGAGGATAGACCAAGAGAAAGATTATTAACTTTAGGTGCAAGTCATTTATCTAATCAAGAGTTAATTGCCATATTATTAGGGAGTGGTACAAAGAATGAATCCGTTATGGACTTAGCAAATCGATTATTAATGCATTTTGAAGGATTAAAATTATTAAAAGATGCAACCATTGAAGAATTAACAGCAATTAAAGGGATTGGAAAGGCAAAAGGAGTATTAATACTATCTGCTCTAGAGTTAGGAAAGAGACTGAGTCAATATAAGCCTAATGAAAGATATGTCATTCGATCACCTGAAGATGGTGCTGATTATGTGATGGAAGAAATGAGAAATTTAAATCAAGAGCATTTCGTAGCTATTTTTCTTAATACTAAAAATCAAATTATTCATAGGCAGACCATTTTCATTGGGAGCCTTAACGCCTCAATTGTCCATCCCCGTGAAGTATTTCGTGAAGCGGTTAAGCGTTCCGCTGCCTCTATCATCGTTGCTCATAATCACCCCTCCGGAGATCCGACTCCATCTCAAGAAGATATTCATGTTACTAGAAGACTAGTTGAATCAGGAAAAATGATTGGTATTGAATTGTTAGATCATTTAATTATTGGTGACAGAAAATTTGTATCCTTAAAAGAAAAAGGTTACTTATAATTGTTGTACTATCAATTTTATCGTTTTTTTCGTATAATAGATAGAAACATAGCGCCATTTTCAAAAGCAGTGAAAGTGGCGCTTCTTCAAGTGGAGTTAGTAAAAAGATAAAGAGATATATACATATATAAATTGTCCTGATGGGATTATATTATGTGGGTCGTCACATAGAATAAAATAAGATAGTAAAGTAAATAACCAGAAAACCACATGATATAGGAGAGGAAGATTTTATTGGGGATTTTTGGATTTTCACAAGATTTGGGGATTGATTTAGGTACTGCAAATACATTAGTATTTGTTAAAGGAAAAGGTGTAATATTAAGAGAGCCATCAGTTGTTGCTAAAAATGTGGAAACCGGAGAAATAGAAGCAGTAGGTCGTTCAGCTAAAAATATGATTGGCAGAAATCCGGGTGGTATTTCGGTTATACGTCCAATGAAAGATGGAGTAATTGCTGATTATGATACGACAGCTGCAATGATGCAATACTATATTAAACAAGCGATGCGAAGTAGGTCGCGATTTGCTAGCAAACCAAATGTTATGATTTGTGTACCATCAGGAATTACGATGGTTGAAGAGAGAGCTGTTATAGATGCTTCCAAACAAGCAGGAGCAAAAGAAGCATTCCCGATAGCTGAACCTTTTGCAGCTGCAATTGGTGCAGGATTACCTGTATGGGAACCAACTGGAAGTATGATTGTTGATATCGGTGGTGGGACTACTGAAGTAGCTGTTATCTCCCTTGGGGGAATTGTTACTGCCCAGTCTATTAGAAATGCCGGTGATAATATGGATACATCTATCATCAATTATATTCGTAAAACGTATAACTTAATGATCGGTGAAAGAACAGCAGAGCAGATTAAAATAGAGATTGGTTCTGCTAGTGATAAGAGTTTTGCAGAAAAAAGTATGGAAATTCGTGGTAGGGATTTACTTACAGGATTACCACATACAGTAACAATTCATGGTAAAGAAATATCAGATGCACTTATGGATACAGTAGATGCAATAGTTGAAGCAGTTAAGGTGACGTTAGAAAATACTCCGCCAGAATTATCAGCTGATATAATGGATCGAGGGATTGTCTTATCTGGAGGAGGTTCTCTACTACAAAATTTGGATAAGGTAATTAGTGACCAAACTAAAATGCCTGTTTTTGTAGCTGATAATCCACTTGACTGTGTTGTCATTGGTACTGGCAAGTCATTGGATTATATTCAACAATTTAAGGCGCAGCCAAATGTATCTACTCGTCCTACAGTAGAATAAGTAGGTGTTTTTATGTCGTTTTTTCGTAAAAAGAAATTATTTTTGCTATTAATTGGGATTATTATCCTAGTTGTTCTTATAGGTTTTTCTTTAAGAGATCGTAGTAATTTAACAACAGGTGAACAATTTGTCCATGATATTATTGGACTTGCACAAAACATTATTTCCACACCAGTAAAATATGTTACTGGTATTATTAGTAATATTGATGATGCCAAAAATACGTATACTGAAAATCAGATATTAAGAGAAAAGTTAGCACAGTATAAAGCATTAATCTATGAAGTTCAGGAATTAAAGGGAGAAAATGCTGAACTTCGAGAAATAATCGATAAGAGTGAAACGATTCGTTCCTATAATCCGATTCATGCCACGGTAACAGCAAGATCTCCAGAACGTTGGATTGAACAAGTTACTATTAATAAAGGCTCCCTAGCTGGAGTAGAAGAGAACATGGCAGTTATCACCGCGGAAGGTATGGTTGGAAAAGTGCAAAGTGTTTCTGAACTAACTTCAACTGTTCAGCTATTAACAGGATTTGATGCCTTTAACCGCATTTCTGCTACTATTTCCAAAGAAGATGATAAAAATGTTTTTGGTTTAATTGAAGAATACGATGCGAAAAGTGGTTCGTTATTGTTTAGGATTATAGAAGAATCTGAGCATAATGTCGAAGAGGGAGAGTTAGTGTTCTCTTCTGGTATGGGTGGAGTCTTTCCAGCAGGATTGTTAATTGGAAAGGTAAAGGAAGTTATTCCAGATCAATATGGCTTAACTCGCACTGCTTTAGTTGAACCGGCAGCCAACATGTACGAAATAAATAATGTTATTGTAGTTGAGCGGAAACTTGGTAAGGGGGAGGAGCAATGAGACATATAATCCTACCCCTTCTTCTACTACTTTTTGTAGTTTTGGAAGGAGTTGCATTAGACATATTACCAAGTAGTCTCATTGACGGTAATTTGATGATAACTCCTCATTGGGTATTAATGTTCCTAATTTTAATCACTATTTTTTATGATGATAATAACTCTATCCACTCAATTATTTATGCATTAATTTTTGGACTATTGATAGACATTGCTTACACAGGTATATTAGGTGTTTATATGTTTACTTATGGATTGGTGATCTATGTCATCCATGGTATGAAAAAATTATTGCATAGTAATATTTATTCCACACTATTGTTTGGTATAATAAGTATTATCATAGCTGAATTAATAATTAATCTGATTTATTTTGTGATTGGTGTAATGAATTCGGAGTGGCTAGATTATTTGATGGTTAGATTGATACCATCTATACTAGCTAATTCAATCTTCTTAGCGTTAATATATCCTTTGTTTACAAAGAAACTAGAAAAATGGAAAAGTTATAGGGTGAATTAGAACGTCTATTAAAGTAATAAACAACCCCTACACGCTATATATGAAGTATTAATGAGGTGAAAGCATGCAAGATGCAAAACAAAGACAATATGTAACGATAAAAGGTACTCGAGAAGGGCTAACACTTTTCATTGATGACCGCTGTTCATTTGAAGAAGCGTGTAGTGAGTTAAGGGAAAAATTATCGGTAAATAAATCGAACAAAGAAGATAAAGATGTAGCGGTAACTATTAAACTAGGGAACCGTTATCTTTATGAGGATCAAAAAGAAATGTTAGAAGAGTTAATTACCGAATTAAATCAATTCACTATCCAAGCAATTGAGTCGAATGTGATATTAAGAGATGAAGCCCTAGAAATGCTTGAAGAGACGGAAGTAAAAGCCGTAAATCGTATCGTTCGTTCTGGACAAGTACTAGAAGTGAAAGGGGATTTACTTCTTGTTGGCGATGTAAACCCTGGTGGGAAAGTAGTTTCCACAGGTAATATATATATAATGGGGAGCCTGCATGGAATTGCACATGCAGGTTCAGAAGGTGACCGTAACGCAATAATAACAGCTTCCTATATGAACCCGAGTCAACTTCGTATAGCAGATTACATAAGTCGGGCTCCAGATTATGAATCAGATGGTGTATATATGGAATGTGGTCTCATCGATACGGAAAAAGATAAAATAATTATTGATAGATTACAAGTTTTAGCACAGAGACGTAATAGTTTAAGTAGATTTGAAAGGAGTTTAATCAATGGGTGAGGCAATCGTTATAACATCCGGAAAAGGTGGAGTTGGTAAAACAACTACAACTGCAAATATCGGAACAGCATTAGCACTAATGGGGAAAAAAGTTTGTTTAATTGATACAGATATTGGCTTAAGAAATCTAGATGTCGTTATGGGGCTTGAAAATCGGATTATCTATGACATTGTCGATGTTATTCAAGGGCGCTGTAAATTAAAGGCCGCTCTAATTAAAGATAAACGATTTGATTATCTTTCTTTATTACCTGCTGCTCAGACAAGTGATAAAACTGCTGTAACACCAGAAGGTATGCGAGGAATTATTAAAGAACTTAAGACAGAATATGATTATATTCTAATTGATTGTCCAGCTGGTATTGAACAAGGTTATCAGAATGCAGTTGCTGGTGCAGATAAAGCTATTGTTGTGACTACTCCAGAAAAATCTAGTGTTCGAGATGCTGACAGAATTATCGGGTTATTAGAGAAAGAAGAAATTGCTCCTCCAACTTTAGTGATTAACCGTATCCGTAAACATATGATGAAAAATGGTGACATGATCGAAATTGATGATATCGTCCAAATTCTATCGATTGAATTAATTGGTATAGTTTTAGATGATGATGAAGTAATAAAAGCATCTAACCATGGAGAGCCTGTAGCATTCCAACCAAATTCTAAAGCTTCTATCGCATATCGTAATATTGCTAGAAGAATTTTAGGCGAATCTGTACCACTTCAATCGTTAGAAGATGAAAGTGGTATGTTTAAAAGAGTGAAGAAGTTTTTTGGGATAAGAAGTTAATAGTTTAATTCATCTTGAGTTCTAAATATCATTAATGATTTAGAACTCTTTTTTATTAGAGAAGTAGGTGTTCATATGCTACTAACGCCATTCGGCCCTATCAAACTATATGTTAATGACGAAGAAATAGAATATACAGCGTAAGTTATATTAAAGATAAACATTGTCTTGATTTAAATGGGAGATATATTATCCAATATGACTATAAACAAGAATTTTAGATAAGAAATTCCCTTGTGTTAAAGGAATAGCTATTAAAAAATTTGAGAGTCCAGTAAAAATAGCCTTAGCAGTAGAATCCCAAAATGAAGCCAAGCAATCTACAATTCACAAGGAAATAACAGAATTTGCAAATGAAATTATTAAGAGTCACTTGTTACCCGATATCAATAAAAAATACGCAACTTACGAATTGGTATTTAGTGAAGACTTAAATAAATTTTAATTAAAGCCGGTACAAGCCAATATAAAACTCTAGGATGTTCAATCATATCTTGTCCAAACCCTTCATACAATGAAATAAACGATGAATGAAGGAATGAGGATGGATGAAGAAACGAGTTAAAGATGTACGTAAATCAATAAGTGAACGAAAAAAATCACGCGGGATACCAACTAGTACAAAAACGAGCAAAGTAAATACAATCATGCCTTCTTTACCACAAGAAGAAGAGAAACACGGATTTTATCCTAATTTTATTGATCAAACCGAAACCAATCGTGAAAAAAATAATACCATAACAGGGATTATTTTAAAAGGGCTGTTTTCGGTCATGCTATTTTTTTCTATCGCAATTATATGGCAAAATGATGCGGAAATTTTTGACAAGCCTAAGGAATGGACGGCGAGTGTACTCACTGAAGAATTTCCATTTGCTAGTGTTTACCAGTGGTATAAAGATTCTTTTGGTACTCCTTTAGCTTTTTCGCCTGCAAAGGAAACAGTGGTTGACGAGACTCCACTTGCACTACCTGTATCAGGAAATGTGATTGAAACGTTTCAGACGAATGGCAAAGGAATTACAATTGCTCCAACTGAAACTACTTCTGTACAAGCATTAAGGGAAGGAATCGTCATATTCTCTGGGAAAAAGTCAGAAACGAATAAAACAATTGTAATTCAACACGCGGATAAATCAACAACAACTTATGGATTTTTAAGTTCAATTGACGTTCACTTATATCAAATCGTCGATGCAAATCAACGAATTGGTGAATTTAATCCAACAGATGCAAATGAAGTGGTCTACTTTTCTATTGAAAAGAACAATGAATTTGTAGATCCGGTACAGGTGATCGAAGTTGACGATCAACCATAGATTTATACCGACAATACATATACACCCAATTTTATTCATTTTTATTTTCATTTCAATTTTAACTGGTACATTCATTGATTTGTTTATTATTATTTCCATTGTATTCATACATGAGTTAGGACATTTTTTTGCAGCTTCATATTATAAGTGGCGAATTAAGAGGATTATGCTATGGGTCTTTGGTGGGGTAATGGATACGGATGAACACGGGAATAGACCGATAAAGGAAGAATTTATAGTAACCATTTCAGGTCCCTTTCAACATCTAATTATTTATTTTATCATGTATTTTGTTTCCATTTTTTCATTGTTGCCCCCATCGTTAATTAGCACAATTCTATTTTACAACACAACAATATTAATATTTAATTTACTTCCTGTTTGGCCATTAGATGGTGGTAAATTATTGTTTTATTTACTATCAAAACGTTTTTCGTTTCAGAAAGCTTACTATACAACTATACAAGCATCTATTGTAATAATTTCGTTTATTATTATTGCGCAGCTTGTATTTTTTCCATTTACATTAAGTGCATGTTTGCTAATGATTTTTTTGCTGGTTGAAAATTACTCCGATTGGAAGAAAAGACATTTTACGTTTATTCGTTTTTTATTGAATCGATATAAAGGAAATCATCTTATTCGATCCGTTAGTTCAATCACAGTTCCATCCCAGTATTCACTTATGGATGTTTTTTCTCATTTTAGGAGAGATGTAAAACACTCGATCTACATTCAAATGCCAAATAATAAAAGAGTAACAATTGATGAAAGTGATTGTCTAAAGAGTTATTTTTTTGATAAGCATTACCATAAAACTATAGGTGAGATTGCAACCTATTCCACGATTTAAAATAACCTTGACAAATCAATAGCATACATGATAACATTTGTATGTTATTCATCGTAGCACCCGTGCTACAACCGCACAGAACAGGTTGTAAAACTTTTAAAGTTACCTGTATGGCGAGTCTGAGTTTATTAAGGAGGTGCAGTTATGTACGCTATTATCGAAACAGGTGGTAAACAAGTTAAAGTTGAAGAAGGTCAAGCAATTTATGTTGAAAAAGTTGCAGCTGACGTAGATGAAACTGTTACTTTTGACAAAGTACTATTCGTAGGTGGGGAAGACGTTAAAGTTGGATCTCCTTACGTTGACGGTGCTACTGTTACGGCTAAAGTTGAAAAACATGGTCGTCAAAAGAAAGTTACTGTTTTCAAATTCAAAGCTAAGAAAAACTACCATAGAAAGCAAGGTCATCGTCAACCTTACACAAAATTAGTAATCGAAAAGATTAACAATTAAGGATTCCGATATGATTAAGGTAACTATTTACCGAGATAATAATCAAATAAAGTCATTTGAATTATCTGGACATGCAGAAAGTGGACCATATGGATATGATTTAGTCTGTGCTGGCGTATCCGCTGTTTCATTCGGTGCAGTAAATGCTGTCCTTAAGCTAACGGAAGTTGACCTAGATATCGAACAAGGAGCAGAAGGTGGTTATCTTCGAGTTACTATTCCAGCTTCGGTACAACCGGAACTAATGGAAACAGTACAACTCCTGTTCGAGGGTATGATTGTTTCACTCGAAACTATTGAACGTGACTATAATCAATTCATTACGATACAAAGTAAATAGGAGGTGCTCTAATGCTACGTCTAGATTTACAGTTCTTCGCATCCAAAAAAGGGGTGGGTAGTACAAAGAACGGTCGTGACTCTGAGTCCAAACGTCTTGGTGCTAAACGTGCTGATGGTCAATTCGTAACTGGTGGATCTATTCTTTACCGTCAACGCGGTACAAAGATCTATCCTGGTGAGAACGTAGGCCGCGGTGGAGATGACACTCTTTATGCAAAAATCGACGGTGTTGTAAAATTCGAACGCTATGGTCGTGACCGCAAAAAAGTAAGTGTATACCCAGTTGCTCAAGAAGCATAATAACACATATAAAACTCCAATCATTTAGTGGTTGGAGTTTTTTTAATTTAATAGCATGGTGTATATGAGCCTATATATCATTTTACGCTGAACGTTGGGATGAAATGAATAATGGGAGAACGTCAAACATCATTTTACGTTGGATGATTTTACGTTGGATGTTGGTATGAAATGAATGATTGGAGTTCACCAAACATCATTTTACGCTGGACATTGAGCTGAAATGAATAATGGTAGTTCGTCAAACATCATTTTACGTTGAATCCAGAAAATAAATGAATAATGATAGTCCCTACACAATATTTTTCCTTTTAAACTACACAACCAATAATGAACTCATCCATGTTTTCTGCTATAATTCTACGTATTGGGGGAGGATAATGGTGGAAGCAAAGGATATTATTCAATTATTGCGTTTACAAAGACATGACTTAATGAATGATTTGCAAATTGTTCATGGATATTTAAGTATGGGGAAAACAGAAAAGGTTAAAACAAAGTTAAATGAAATTATTGATGGTTTTAATCAAGAAAGATTCTTAATGAATATCAATTGCCCTCATTTTGCATTATGGTTGATTCAAGTAAATTTAGAACATAAACATATTCAATTTACATATTCTATACATACAGAAAATCGAAATTTACATGACTATGATCTTATGCTAACGAATATTGGGCAGACAGTGATTGAAATTATCATTGAAGATGATTTAGATATCGTAACAGGTAGTCTAGAATTAAGAGAAAGCAAAGACTCAATCGATTTAGTTATAATAATAAATGATCAAACAATCGATTATAATAAATGGAAATATAAACTAAGTGAAAAACTAGAAAATGTGTTAATCCAGGCAGAAGAGCAGGAATCAAATATAATATTTGTCTTCTCGATATCTTTGCCTGATTAAATGAGGTGAGTAGTATGTTTGTCGATCAGGTCAGTGTCTACGTCAAAGCTGGAGACGGTGGAAATGGTCTTGTAGCTTATCGTAGAGAAAAATATGTACCAATGGGTGGCCCAGCTGGTGGTGACGGTGGAAACGGCGGGGATGTAGTATTTAAGGTGGATGAAGGTTTAAACACTTTAATGGATTTTCGTTATAATCGCCATTTTAAAGCGAAACGCGGAGAGAATGGTATGAGTAAAAACCAGCACGGTAAAAATGCAGCTCCACTTGTAGTATCCGTCCCACCAGGAACAACTGTCATTGATGAGGATACCGAACAAGTAATTGCCGACTTAACGATCCATGGTCAAGAGGCTGTCATAGCAAAAGGTGGTCGTGGTGGAAGAGGAAATTCTCGGTTCGCAACACCTAGAAATCCAGCTCCTGATTTTGCAGAAAATGGTGAGCCTGGTGAAGAAAGAAACATTAAAGTAGAGTTAAAGCTAATCGCTGATGTCGGACTAGTTGGTTTCCCAAGTGTTGGCAAGTCCACTTTACTTTCAGTAGTGAGCGCGGCAAAACCTAAAATTGCAGATTATCATTTCACAACATTAGCTCCTAATTTAGGAGTTGTTGATACAGGTGATCAACGAAGTTTTGTCCTTGCAGATTTACCTGGATTAATTGAAGGTGCCCATGAAGGTATTGGACTCGGACATCAATTTTTAAGACATGTTGAACGAACGAGAGTAATTATTCATGTCATCGATATGGCTGGTACAGAAGGACGAGACCCATTTGATGATTATCTTAAAATAAATAAAGAGTTAGAACAATATGATGAAAAATTATTAACTAGGCCTCAAGTTATTGCAGCAAATAAAATGGATATGCCTGGTGCAGATGAAAACTTAGAACAATTTAAAGCGAAACTAGAAGAAGATATTCGAGTATTTCCTATCTCTGCATTAACAAAAGAAGGTTTAAGAGATATTTTATATGTTGTTGCGGATCTATTAGAACAAATACCAAAAACTGCACCACAGTTAGAGGAAACAGAAGAAAAAGTTGTGTATCGCTATCAGAAAGAAGAAAAAGGATTTGAAGTTAGCCGTGACGATGACGGTGCATTCGTGCTATCTGGTCCACGAATTGAGAAGTTATTCAAAATGACTGACTTCAATAGAGAAGAAGCAATACGTCGTTTTGCTCGTCAAATGCGCTCTATGGGTGTAGATGATGAACTGCGTAAACGAGGGGCAGAAGACGGAGATACAATACGTATTTTACAATTTGAATTTGAATTTGTTGATTAACATGAAGAGGCTGGGACAAAACTAGCCGAAAATAACTAAAAATGGTTCCTATCATCAAAAATAGATGATAGGAACCATTTTTCTTTGGATTATTTTCACAATTTATTGTTCGATTGCCTTTCATGGCGGTG
>NZ_BMEY01000018.1 GCF_014637405.1 Ornithinibacillus halotolerans | reverse complement strand
GCCAAAAACGGCAAATCTAGTTTAGGAAATGGAAATGATTTCAAAAAAACTGGTTCCAAGCAATTTTCAATCGCTTGGAACCAGTTTTTTATTACTTTCTGGCTAGTTTTGTCCCAGCCTCTTTTTTCTTTTTCCACTTTTCTCCTTTCATACATATTTTTATCCAATTCCCACACACTAGTATATACTAGTTAAACTTTTGGAGGTTCTTATGTGGGGTAAAAAGTCTAATAAAAAACAAGATACCAAGGGAACATCCATTTTTCCTATTAAAATTGATACACTTGAACAGATTCTTGCGGATAAATTCGAAAAAAACCCTGATCTAAAATTTTCAAAATATAAAGTAGCCAATAAAAAAGTAGCCGTCTTTTTTATTGACTATCAAATAGACATGCCTATGTTTCAACACGCTTTAATGGATCCACTGATTAACTTTGAAAAGAATAATAAACCCTTTTCTTATGAAAGTCTATTAAATGAACTCCCATTAAATTCTGGGGGATTAGTCGATGATCTGGATACAGTTCTAAGCGAATTAATTATTGGTAAAGTATTTATCTATATAGAAAGTGAAAAGTCTATTCTTGGTTACCTAATGCCAATGAAAGAAAGTAGATCAGTGGAGAAAGCGGAAACTGAATCACTTGTTTTAGGTCCAAAGATTTCCTTCACAGAATCACTTTCAAAAAATTTGAATATTGTCCGCTGGCTTATAAAATCAACTGATCTAGTAATGGAAGAATTTAAAGTTGGAAAAGTATCACCTAAAGATGTTCGGCTTATCTATCTAAAATCTCTTGCAAATGATGATGATGTTCAAACCATGCGGCAGCGCCTAAAAGAATTAGACGTGGATCAAGTAGAAGATGCAATTGTCTTGAAACAATACTTAGAGGACTCACAGCTCAACATCTTTCCACAATTTGATGCTACAGAAAGACCAGACAGATTTGTTTATAATATCGTAAGTGGGAAACTGGGGGTTCTTGTTGAAAATAGCCCTTCTGGATTCACAGCACCAGCAACCCTATTTAGTTTTTTAGAATCAACCGAAGATTTATATATGAGGTGGCAAGGTGGAACGTTCTTTCGATTGCTTCGTTTTTTTGCTATGTTCTTTTCCATCATTATTACACCAACTTATGTAGCTGCCGTTACGTATCAATATGCCATTATTCCAATACAACTACTTATATCAATCGGTCAGTCTAGAGCAGCTGTACCTTTTCCTCCCGTATTTGAGGTGTTACTGTTGGAATTTATGCTCGAACTATTACGTGAAGCTGGTGCTAGATTACCAACAAAAGTTGGACAAACAATGGGTATTGTTGGTGGTATTGTTATAGGTCAAGCAGCTGTTGAAGCAGGATTAACTAGTAATATCCTAATAATTTTAGTTGCAATGAGTGCCTTAGCAAGTTTTGTTACTCCAAGTTACTTATTTGGAACATCAATTAGACTGATTCGTTTTCCATTAATATTATTGGCTAGTATCTTTGGCTTATTAGGTATTGTCTTTGGAATAACTTTTCTCATTATTCATGCGACACGATTAACTTCACTTGGGAGACCATATTTGGTTCCGTTATATCCATTACATATTAAAGACTTTAATAAAGTTTTTGTTCGGACACCATTTAATTACACGTCTAAATTAGCAAAATCTTATCGCCCGAAAATTCTCAAACGTTATAACAAGGAAGATGCCAAAAAGATTCGAGATATTGATGAGTAGGTGAATTATGGAACTCAATGTATCAATTAAGCCAGGTAATCGCATACGTGCAATTTATTTATTTTTTATCATTATTTCCGTCCAAATAGGAGTAGGAATTATTGGTGCACCACGGTTTATCTATATGGAGGCAGAACGTAGTGCCTGGTTATCCATATTAATTGCATTTCTATATATATGTGTTCTTGTCTCGTGTATGTTGATTATTCTGAAAAAGTATGACAATGCAGATTTATTAGGAATTCAAGTCGATTTATTTGGCAACTTTTTTGGAAAGTTGCTAGGAATCGTTTTTCTTGTTCATTTAGGCTTGAGCATGATGTCGATATTGTTAACTTATATACAAGTGATTCAATTATTCTTATATCATGCCATGCCGAACCTATTAATTACATCACTTATTATGATCCTAGTTCTGTATACTGTATATGGTGGAATCAGAGTAATAGTCGGGGTCACCTTTATACTTTTCCTAATCACTATGTGGATTTTAACTGTCCTTTATGATCCCTTTCTACGGGCAAATTGGTATAATCTATTACCACTATTTGACTCATCACTTCCAGATATTTTAAAAGGAACAAGAGCTACTTCATACACTTTGGCAGGTTTTGAGATTTTATGGCTAATCTATCCATTTATTCAAAATAAAAACAAGGTTCGGTTACCTATCTTCTTAGGACTTGCTTTTACGACAATTATCCTTTTAGTCGTTACTGTTTTATCCATCAGTTATTTTAGTGCAGAAGGACTTAAAACGATTGATTGGGCAGTATTAATTCTAGTAAAAAATGCTTCATTTACCTTTTTAGAACGGTTAGACTATATTGTCGTTGTCATGTGGTTAATGATTATCTTACCAAATTTGACCCTTCTTATGTGGGGTATGACATTCGGCGCAAAGCGTTTATTTAAGGTACCACAAAAGATTTCTATATGGATTTTAACAGTCCTTATATTAATTCTTGTTAATTTCTTTCATTATGATTACCAAATCACAAAAGTCACAGATTTAGTTGCAAGATTTGGCTTCTGGATTACCTATGTCTATCCATTTTTACTACTTCCAATCGTCTTAATAAAAAAGAGACAAAAGAAGCCAAAAGGAAGTGACAAGCAATGAAATTATTAAGATTGTCCATTAGTTTAATCATTTTAATTGTACTATCTAGTTGTATTCAGCCACTACAATTAGAAGATTTAGGTGTTGTAATTTCTCGAGGGGTCGATAAAAATGAAGAAGAAAAAATTGAAGTAAATATGGCTGTATTACAATTTAATAAAGATTCCCCAAGTACTACGAAAACAATTGATGGCGTTGGTGAAACAATCCAAGGTGCAATAAAAAATGCTAATACTAAAGCAAATCAATACTTAGCAAATGGAAAATTAGAACTTGAAATTTATGGTCGTCAAGTAGCCGAAGAAGGACTAGAACCATTTATTGATACACTACGAAGAGACGCTAATATACCAAGTACGGTGTTCCTTGCTGTTAGTGATACAACCGCAAAAGAAATATTTACGATAGATACAGAAAAGATTGATATTAACTTAGGACAATTTTTACACGAGATTATTCAACCAGGTCCCGAAAAACGGCTTTTTCCGGTTGTTACTTTTCCTCGTTTTCTATATACAATTAATAATTCTGGTATTGAACCAGTCCTTCCAATCATGGAAGTAAAAGATGGAAACCCGGCTTTAAGTGGAGTTGCCCTTTTTAAAGGAGATAAAATGGTAAGTGAACTTCCATTAAAAGATGCGATATTAATTAGTATTATGGAAGGTACCGTTCGGAATGAAATCATAGAAATAACCATCCCTAAAGAAGAATTATCTGCTGAGTTACAAAAGGATACAAAAAGAGATAGATTAAAAATGACTTTCATAATTGAACAAGCAAGAGGAAATAATATTTTGACGAATAAGGAAGAGTTGAAATATGATACGAAAATCGATCTTAAGTTGAACTTGATTGAGATCTTTCCAACTTATAAGTTGGAAGAAGAAAAAGTAATCAATGACATTGAACGTGCTATTGAGAAACATATAAAAGATCGTTATGAAACGTTACTGTCTAAATTAAAAGAGTTAAACATTGATACATTTGGTTACGGGATAAAATATCGGATAAAAAATAAAGGTGGCAAATTAACTGCAAAGGAATGGGATGAACTCTTTCCAAAAATTGATACAACTATTGATGTGAAGGCAGAAATCATTCGTCATGGCTCTGTACATCGTTGACACTCATGCCACTGGGGCAATAACTACACCAGTGGCATTTTATTTGGAGAATTTATTTGCAACAAACATATTATCTTGTTATTATAATATAGTTCAATAGGTGAACTATTCATTAAGTGAACTATTTTTACTGTAAGCTGTGGAGGTGTTTATATTATGGAATTGAAGGTACTTGTAGAAAGGTATCAAACCGCAATAAATCAAGTTTATCGCCGGATTAACATTATATTAAAAGAACAAATACATGCTGATATAACAACGGATCAATTCTCAACGCTACATTATATATTTAAAAATAATACTTGCACGAGTACAGATATTGCAGGTGAATTTGGCGTCGGAAAAAGTGCTGTTACAGCACAAATCAATCGATTATATGAAAAAGAATTAATTGAAAGAAATCGAGACGATACAGACCGTCGTGTCGTATATCTTTCTGTTACACCTAAGGGAACAGAATTTATTGTTCAAACCGAAAAAGCATTATTTGAGGTCATTGGAAAGTATCTTCAAAATTTTAACGAAGATGAAATCTATACATTTATTCATTCTCTAGAGAAGTTAGCAAAAGTAATGAATGAAGATTAGGGGGAATTTTTATGAAACAAATTATTCGGTTCAGATGGGTTATTGCCATTCTCTGGATCGTTGTTGCAGTATCATTATTTATTTTTGCACCTAACTTACAGGAACTTGTCCGTGAAAAAGGACAAATTACTGCTCCTGAAGATTCACCTTCTGTTCAAGCTGGACGTGTACTAGACACTATGTCTACTGATGATGCAGGTAGTAAAACTAGTTCTGTTCTTGTTTTTTATGAAGAAGATGGGTTTACCCAACAAGAAAAAGATGAGGTTGCAAATGTTATTACTAGATTAGAAGAAAACGAGCAAGAGCTTGGTGTTACTAATATTCTTAGCTTCTTAGATGATAAAGCGATTGAGGAACAAACAGTAGCCTCTGACGGGAAAACAATTATTGTACCGTTTCAATTGTCATTAGACAATAAAGATATTATGGAAGCACGTGATTCCATTTATGAGTTAATCGATGATATTAACATCGAACATTATTTAACTGGTGAAGCATTTATTAGCCAAGATATTATTACTAACTCTGAAGAAGGGTTAAAGAAAACCGAAATTATTACAGTTGGACTAATTCTAATTATTCTATTCGCAGTTTTCAAGTCATTAGTGGCACCCTTCATTCCATTATTAACAGTCGGTATTTCCTATTTAGCTGCGCAAGGAATTGTTTCCATCCTGGCAGATACAATTAATTTTCCTTTATCAACATTCACGCAAATATTTATGGTTGCTGTTATGTTCGGTATTGGAACAGATTACTGTATTTTACTAATTAGTAGATTTAAAGAAGAACTTGCTAGTGACATTTCTATTAAACAAGCAGTTATTAATACGTATAAATTTAGCGGGAAAACTATTCTGTTTGCAGGTATTGCAGTGTTAATTGGGTTCTCCACAATTGGACTATCTTCATTCTCCTTGTATCAATCAGCGGTTGCTGTAGCTGTTGGTGTATTTGTTGTACTAATTGCACTTGCCACACTTGTACCATTCTTCCTAGTTGTATTAGGTAAGAAATTATTTTGGCCGTTTGATAAAACTGTTTCTCATAAAGATAGTAAATTATGGGGGTCAGCTGGTAATTTAGCTTGGGGTAGACCGATTATAGCCTTGCTAATTGTAGCAGTTATTACTGTCCCTGCTCTATTAACCTATGATGGAGACAAATCTTATAACTCGTTAGAAGAAATAGGAGATTCATATGCATCTGTAAAAGGATTTAATTATATTGCAGATAGTTTTGGTCCGGGACAAATCATGCCAACCACTGTTGTCCTTGAAGCAAATGAACCTATTGATACTGCTGAAGAATTTCAACAAATGGAGAGAATTTCTGAAGCACTATCGAAAATAGAAGGTGTTGACCATGTCAGAAGTGCTACAAGACCAACTGGTGAGATTATTGAGGACTTTAAAGTTGAACAATTTACAGGTCAATTAGCAGATGGCATTGGCCAAAGTACTGATGGTATTTCACAAATTGAAGCAGGACTTACAGAAGCTGCAAGTGAATTAGAAAATTCAAAGCCACAATTAGAAGAGGCTCAATCAGGAGTTGATGAGTTACTTGCTGGAACAGAGGCTGCAAGATCCGGTATTCAAGATGTACAATCCGCCTTACATCAAATTGCTAATGGTATTGAAGCCGGAGCGCTAGGAACAGGGGAAGTTAAGTCTGGTCTAGTAGCTATAAAAGATAACTTAAGCCAAACCATTGCTGGTAATAAAGAATTACTAAACGGATATCAGCAATTAGCAGCAGGGCTCTCTAATCTAAATGAACAGCAATTTAGTAGTTTAGCTCAATTACCTGGAACGATTAATCAAGTATATTCCAGTTTAGGATCAGTACTGCAAAATCACCCAGAATTACAACAAGATACTGATTTTATGACGGCATATTTGACATTAGAAGAACTATCCAAGCAAGTGGAGCCACTTGGGAATATAAAACAGCTGATGGAAACGCAAGTTATTGCTCCATTACATCAACTTAATGATCAAAATGAACAATATAATCTAGCCATGTCAATATCCGCACAAGAACAAATTATTGCAGGAATTGATGAACTAATTACAGGTGTAGAACAACTAGAATCTGGCTTACATCAAGCAGCTAGTGGTCAAAGCCAAGTC
Organism: Ornithinibacillus halotolerans; assembly: GCF_014637405.1. Taxonomy (GTDB): domain Bacteria; phylum Bacillota; class Bacilli; order Bacillales; family Amphibacillaceae; genus Ornithinibacillus; species Ornithinibacillus halotolerans. The sequence goes on along the minus strand of NZ_BMEY01000018.1, from coordinate 77,597 downwards.
GTAACCAATCTTCCAAATCTTGAGGAAGGGCTATCTCAACTTTATGGTGGTCAAGAACAATTAAAGACAGCCTTTCAAGATATGCAAAATCAGCTTAGTGAGCTTTCAACTGGTTTAGGTGAAGGAGCTAGTGGTTTACAACAAGTTGGTGATGGATTAAACGAGGTGAAAGGTTACTTAGCAGAAATTGAAACTGACGAAAATAACCCAATCGTCATGATCCCAGAAGAAGCACTGGAAAATAAAACATTTATGGAAGGTGCTGGAATTTACCTTTCTGATGATAAATCTATTGCTAAATTTGAAGTAGTATTAGCAATAAATCCGTATTCTACGGAAGCTCTTCAACTAATTGATGTCATTCAAAATAAAGTAGACGAAGTAAAACAACAGACCATTTTTGAGAACAGTGAATCTCTATTAGGTGGAATAACAAGTACAAATAATGACTTACAAAATGTATCAGATGAGGATTATTCTAAAACAGTAGTATACATGATTGCAGGTATTTTCATTATCTTAATCATTTTACTTCGCTCAATCATTATGCCGATCTATTTAATCGGGTCACTTGTTATTACGTACTTTACCTCAATGGCATTTGCAGAAATTATCTTTGTTAATGTACTAGGATTTGATGGGTTAACTTGGGCAGTGCCGTTCTTTGCTTTTGTTATGTTAACTGCACTTGGTATTGATTATAGTATTTTCTTGATGGATCGCTTTAATGAATATCGAGAGGCAAACTTAAAAGAAGCAATGATAACAGCTATGAAGAAAATGGGAACTGTCATCATTTCAGCAGCAGTTATACTTGGTGGAACATTTGGTGCTATGTTACCTTCTGGAGTTTTATCTATTTTACAAATTGCAACAGTTGTTCTCATTGGACTATTTTTATATGCTATCGTTATGCTACCATTATTTATACCTGTGATGGTAAAATTATTTGGGAATGCAAACTGGTGGCCATTTAACTATAAGAAATAATAAAAAATAAAGCTGAACCCTTTTATGGATTCAGCTTTATTTCTTTTCACGAGCTAATTTGTTTCGATCTTTAACACCTGGTGGTTGTTCTAACCAATTATGTTTAATCATTATGTCTGCACCACTCTTTGCATATGCCGCTACTTCTAACGAAAACCGTTCATAGTTAATCATTAAATCACTTCGCTGACTAGCAGCCGCTGCAGTCGCATAATTGCCAATTCCTGCTTGCATCAGCAGAGCTATGTGAAACATCATCATTTTATCTGAAAAAGTCCATGTTGTGGAATCACTTACCGAAATGTCAGGTAATTTGGTAGCTTCGATATCATCTTTCATTAATGTATCCGCAAATAATTTAATATGTTTGTTGGCGATTTCCTTCCCTCGCAACATATACTCTTGTACTTCTTTATTTTGTGAAGTCTGGGCAAAAGATATACATAATTTAACACCTAATGAGTTCGTCACAATATTCATATACAAATAGGCAATCTCAATTGCATTTAAAGGTCGTTTTTCACTAAAAGGATTTAATCCACTTAAGTATTTTTTACTATCAATATAATCTGTTTCTTTTGGAACAGATATGTAAGGATGTCTCGAACTTACTCCTTTTGCTAAGGCTATTTCTGTCGTGCGATTATATAAAGCGGTCGTTTCCTTATTAGCTTGAGAAAAATAATCTCTTATGTCCTCCCTTATACTCATAGAAAGAAAACCTCCATATGCAACCCCACCTACCCTAGCCATATGATTGACATAGGTTAGACAAAATACATCTGTATACAACCATGGAGCATGTGGATTAACATCCTGATCATCAAAGCCATTAGGAATAGCAAAATTCTCTTTGTTGAAAAGCTCCTCTAGTTCTTTAATATGGTTGATAGTAAGGTCGTATGCATATTGTACCACTGGCTTTATATCAGAGTCTGTTACATACTTTAACATATAACCCAGAATTTGCTTTGACATGGTATCGTTCATATAAGAAGTCCAAAGTGATGCAATCTCACCAGACGTTAACATTATACTGCGGCTCACGGTTATCCTCCTAATAGTGGCATTCATTTTCTCCTACTAGTATTAGTTTTTCTATATAAAAAATACCGTTACTTGAAAATTTTTCTTCAAGAACGGTATGTTATCTTTATTTAATACACTCTTTGATAATCTCAATCACTCGATCACGTGACTTTTCACTTCGATAGTCTTTCATTTTATCTAACATGATAGGAGCTTGTTGTATAAGTTTATCTAACTCTTTTACTAAAGTTTCGTTCGTTAAATGCTCTTCCTCTAGAACTCTCGCATACGATTTTTCTTGGAATGATTTGGCGTTAATAATTTGATCCCCTCGACTTGCTTCTCTTGACAATGGAATTAATAACATTGGTATATGAAGAGCTAAAAATTCAAATATTGCATTGGAACCTGCTCTAGAAAGAACAAAATCCGTAATAGAAAATATATCCTTTAATTCTTCATTCACATATTCAAATTGGATATAGCCATCTTTTTGTACGGTATCATCCACTTTTCCTTTTCCACAAATATGCACAATCTGAAACTTTTCTAATAGCATATCTAGTGACTTCCTAACTGTTTCATTAATCTTTTGGGCTCCACCACTCCCACCCATAATTAATAGAACAGGTTTTTCTTTCGTAAAACCACATAACTCGAATCCTCTTGCTTTTTCACCTTGGAAAAGTTCGTCACGTATTACCGCTCCAACATATTCTGCTTTTGCTTCTGGCAAATACTGAACTGTTTCAGGGAAAGTTGCTAGAACTTTTTTTGCAAATGGGATGGCTAACTTGTTAGCAAGGCCTGGTGTATAATCGGATTCATGAATGACAGCTGACACACCTCGTAGTTTAGAGGCAAGTACAACAGGGACAGAGACAAATCCCCCTTTAGAAAAAATAACTTGTGGCTTTCGCTTACCAATAATCTTCCATGCCTGTAAAGTCCCTTTCATGACTTTAAATGGGTCTTTAAAATTTTCAATAGACATATAACGACGGAGTTTACCGGTCGATATAGGATAATAAGTTACGTTATCTAATTGCTTAATTAAATCACGTTCAATTCCATCTTTAGAACCAATATAATCAACTTCCCAACCTTCACGTTGAAACTTAGGTATTAATGCTAAATTCACGATAACATGGCCAGCTGAGCCACCACCAGTGAATAGTATTCTTTTCTTTTTCATATCTTCTACATGTCCCCTCTTTCCAATTACATGACATAGTCGTATAATAGCATTTATGTCACAACTAATTGACACAATTTAGCTTATATAAAGTTAACTAGATAATAAATACTGTGTTTCATTACTTCTCTATCCTATTAAAAAATATAAGAAAAAGGAAATAAAATGTATGTATCAAACAAAAACATTAAAAGAAAAAATTAACTTATTTATTTTTATATTTTTCCCTATTTTAATAACTCAAGTCAGCTTAAATTTAATGAACTTTTTTGACACGGTAATGTCTGGGCGTGCAGGTGCCCAAGATTTAGCTGGAGTAGCAATTGGCTCTAGTATTTGGTTACCTGTGTTTACAGGAATCAATGGTATTTTACTTGCTATAACACCAATTATTGCCCACTTACTTGGTGCAAATAGTAAAGATTCAATTACAACAAAAGTACAACAAGCTATATATTTATCAATTGGATTAGGAATCATTATTATTTTACTAGGATTTATACTCCTAAACCCCATCTTAAACATAATGGATTTAGAATCTGAGGTAAGGCATATTGCTAAATATTATCTTATTACATTAGGTACGGGAATTATACCCTTATTTATATTTAATACGTTACGTTGTTTTATGGATGCGCTAGGTCAAACAAGAACTTCTATGTTTATTATTTTAGTTGCTTTACCAATTAACGTGGTCCTTAATTATATTTTTATCTTTGGTAAACTTGGTTTACCAGCTATGGGTGGTATTGGAGCAGGGATTGCGACAGCAATGACATATGTGATTACAACTATTTTTGCTTTCATTATTCTATTACGAATGAAACCATTTCACCAATATCAACTTTTATCTAATTGGGTAAAGCCGAAGTTTTCTGATTGGGTAGAACAATTAAAGATAGGGATTCCGATTGGATTTGCCATTTTCTTCGAGACGAGTATTTTTGCAGCTGTTACATTACTAATGAGTGCCTATAGCACAAATACAATTGCAGCTCATCAAGCAGCAATGAACTTTACATCTTTACTTTATATGATTCCCTTAAGTGTAGGAATTGCTTTAACGATAACAGTTGGATTTGAAGTTGGTGCAAAACGAATGCACGATGCAAAAGTGTATGGTTATATCGGATTAAGCGGTGGAATTTTCATTGCACTATTTAATGGAGTCATCTTATTTCTTTTCCGTGACTTTGTAGCGAGCCTCTATAATAATGATCCAGAAGTAGTTGCACTAACGGTCCAATTCATTGGCTTTGCGATTGTATATCAATTAGCTGATGCATTTGGTGCACCTATACAAGGAGCTCTTCGTGGTTATAAAGATGTAAATATGACGTTAATAATCGCTCTTATTTCTTACTGGGTTATCGGGCTACCAACCGGCTGGATACTTGCTAATTTTACTACACTGGAACCATTTGGCTACTGGGTAGGAATCATTGTAGGACTAAGCTTCGGTGCTATCTTCTTATTAATTAGATTAGTACTTATACAACGAAGATATCAAATACAACAAAACTCATCTGCGAATTAGTGCAGATGAGTTTTTTCGTTTTATTATTAAATAAATAATCCTGCTATCGTTGCAGAAAGAATAGAAGCTAACGTTGCTCCAAGTAAAAGTTTCAAACCAAATCTTGATACTTCTCCACCTTTTTCACGGTCAATTCCTTGTACCGTACCAGCAATAATACCAATTGAAGAGAAGTTTGCAAATGAAGTTAAGAATACAGTAACAATACCAGTAGTTTTCTCTGAAACTTGTCCAAGTAATGTTTGGAACTCTAACATTGCCACAAATTCATTAGTAACAATCTTTGTACCCATAATCCCACCTGCAGTTAGAATTTCGCTTGTCGGAATCCCCATTAAAAATCCAAGTGGATATAAGATATAGCCTAAGATTTGTTGTAATGTTACACCAGCAAATACTGCTTGAATAACCCAGTTTACTAATTCAAGTGATGCAATAAAGGCTACTAACATCGTACCAACGATTAGAGCAATCTTTCCACCTTCTAATGCACCATTTCCCATTGCCTCAAACACACTTTTCTCATTTGATACATTGGTTATGTCAACCTTATCTTCTTCTTTAGGAACTTTTACAGGTGCAATAATCGACGCAACGATTAGCGCACTAAACATATTTAAAGGTAACGCTACAAGAACATATTTAGGAGGTAACATTTGCATGTAAGCCCCTACAATTGATGCTGAAACAGATCCCATAGCTGAAGCACTTACAATATATAAGCGGTTTGCAGTTAAATGGTGAAACTGTGAACGAATAGCAATCAATGCCTCTGATTGACCAAAAAATATACTGTTTACAGCATTAAATGATTCTACTTTCGGTAGACCAGTTATTTTAGAAATAATTCCACCAATATATTTTATGATTAGCGGTAATATTTTTAAATAAGTAAGTACAGATAGTATAGTAGCGAAAAAGATAATTAATAGTAATACATCAAAAAAGAAGACGCCACCATCTCCGTGTAATACACCACCTAGTATAAAGTCAACACCAGCAGTTCCAAATTCAATTAGCTTATTAAAAACAGCTGATATCCCATTAATGATGCTTTGCCCTATTGTTGTTGCAAACATAAACCATGTTGTAAGTAGTTGAGCAAGAATCATTACTCCAATACCTCTATAGTTAATTATCTTCCGGTTATTAGAAAGAAGATATGCAAGTCCTAAGACAACAATAATGGCAATAATTCCAAATACAATATCCATAAAGAGCCTCCTATATATTAATCCTACCTTTTTAGTAATTCCCAGAATGAAATAGATTATTGATATTTTCTTTTGGATAAAAAAAAGGCAGTGAAGTCTTTATAATATATAATTTCTAAAAAAATTTAAAGTATAAACACTTGGTAATGATTGTCATTGGCATGGTCTATATGAGGAATAATGATGGAAAGGGTTTCATTTGTTTTCTTTCAATTTATGGGAGGAAATGTTTGTGAAACGGATGCTCTTGTACTTTTTGGGAGATTTATGCGTGTTATGTTTATGAGGAAGCCGCTCATTTACTTTTCTTGATAATTTCTATACGAAATGTTCATGAGGATGGCTATCATATACTTTTCGTGTTAATTTCTTCGTGAAATGTTTATGAGGAAGGCTATCATATACTTTACAAGCAAATTTCTGTTTCTAATGTTTATGAGTTTTTGTCTTAGAAGACACAAAAAATCCCCGCTACATAATATAGCAGGGATTCATTTATTAACCTTCTAATAATAGATCATATGGATCTTCTAGTAATTGTTTCACACGAACTAGGAATTGAACCGCTTCTTTTCCGTCAACAATTCTATGGTCATAAGATAATGCTAGATACATCATCGGACGTACTTCAATAGAATCATCTGGCATAACAACTGGACGTTTAATAATGTTATGCATTCCAAGGATACCAACTTGAGGTGCATTCAGAATTGGTGTAGAAAGCATTGATCCGAATGTTCCACCGTTCGTAATAGTGAAAGTACCACCTTGTAAATCATCTAAACCTAATTCTTTATTACGAGCTTTTTTACCTAAGTTACCAATTTCGCGTTCTACGCCAGCAAAATCTAAACGATCAGCATCACGAACAACTGGCACAACAAGACCATCGTCTGTAGATACTGCAATACCAATATCGTAGAACTTCTTAACGATTAAGTCTGTTCCTTGAATTTCAGCATTTAATAGCGGGAAGTCTTTTAATGCTCCTACTACTGCTTTTGTAAAGAATGACATAAAGCCTAGTTTCACACCATGTTTTTCTAGGAATTTATCTTTACGCTCACTACGAAGCTTCATCACATTTGTTAAATCTACTTCATTAAATGTCGTTAACATTGCTGCTGTTTGTTGTGCTTCAACTAAACGTTTAGCAATTGTTTGACGACGACGAGACATTTTAACTACTTCAACAGGTTTCGTAAATTCTGTTGTAGCAGCTGCTACTTTAGGAGATTCCTTCTTAGCAGGTGCTGGTTTTTCTTTTGCTGCATTAGCCGCTGCTTCTACATCTTCCGGACGAACTCGACCTAGTGGATCACGAGTAGGAACAGCACTTAAATCAATATTTAACTCACGAGCACGTTTTCTAGCTGCAGGTGATGCAACAACATCACGGTTTGTTGTTTCTTCTTTAGCAGCTGGTGCAGGTTTAGCTTTAGGTTCTTCTTTTGGTGCTTCTTCTTTCGATTGAGGAGCTTCTTTCACTTCTTCTGTTGCAGGTGCTGCCGCTCCACCTTCTGCACTCACTAAAGCAATAACATCACCTACGACAACATCATCGCCTTCTTCTTTTACGAACTCAGTAATAACTCCAGAAACATCAGCATTCACTTCTACGTTAACTTTATCTGTTTCAAGTTCTACTACTGGATCACCTTTCTCAACTTTATCCCCTACTTTAACTAACCATTCGGCAATTGTTCCTTCTGTAATAGATTCTGCAAGTTCTGGTACTTTAATTTCACTCATTTGGATTCTCCTCCTAATGTCGGGTTAATTGCTTGTTGTATAATCTGTTCTTGTTCCGCTCTATGGACATTCGGGTCACCCGTAGCTGGTGATGAACGATCTGGACGTCCAATATAGCGAAGTTGTTGTCCCGGTTTTAATAGCTCTCTTAAATAATCATCCACAAAATCCCATGCACCCATGTTTTTTGGTTCTTCTTGAACCCAAACAATTTCTTCAAGATTTGGAAGTTCTTTAACAACTCGTTCCAATTCTTTTGTTGGGAAAGGATAAATTTGCTCAACACGTAGTGCTCGTAACCAATCAAATTTATCTTCTGAGTTAATAATTGCTTCTTCTACATCAATCATCACTTTACCAGTACCAAGTAATAATCGTTTCGCATTTTTCTTACTTACCTTTAAGTTAGGTTGGTTGCGAAGAGCTTCAAACTTTCCTTCTGTAAAGTCTTTAGCTGGTGAAGCAATCATTTGATTACGTAATAAACTACTCTTCGGTGTCATTAGTACCAATGGACGAGCTTCTTCTTTATCCTGAAGCGCTGCTTGTCTGCGCATGAGATGGAAGAATTGTGCAGATGATGTTACATAAGCAACAATCCAGTTGTTCTCAGCAGACATTTGTAAGAAACGTTCTAATCTCGCACTTGAGTGCTCTGGTCCCGCTCCTTCATACCCATGAGGAAGTAATAAAACCATATTCGATTTATCTCCCCATTTTGCACGAGCAGCAGACATAAACTGATCAAAGATTACTTGCGCAACGTTGGCAAAATCACCAAACTGCGCTTCCCAAAGTACTAGTGTTTTAGGTGAGTGAATACTATATCCATATTCAAAACCTAACACCGCCGCTTCAGAAAGTGGACTGTTACGAATATCAAATGAAGCGTTTGCACCTTCTCCATGGAAGATACTATACTTTTCACCAGTCACTGCATCACTTAATACAGCATGACGATGTGCAAATGTACCTCTCTCAGAGTCTTGACCAGTTAAGCGAATTGGCGTACCTTCATTTAATATAGAAGCATAAGCTAAAGCCTCTCCAGCACCCCAGTCAACTAAGTTTCCTTCTTGTAGCGCTTCTTTACGTCGCTTAAAGATTCTAGCTAGTTTTCTATTTTCAGTAAAGCCTTCAGGACGAGTAAATAACCCTTCATTAAGTTCTTCCAACGTTTCCATCGTAACAGCTGTTTCGTATTTTTCTAAATCCGTATTCAATGCATCAGGCATTGGCAAGCATTCTGGCTTAACAATATCAATTTCCTTCATGCCATCATAAATTGCTTTTAAGTTTGCCTCAACATTAGTCACCATTTGCTTGAATTCGTCTTCTGTAACAATTCCTTTTTCAAATAATTCATTTGCATATACATTTGCAACTGTTGGATGTTTATCAATTAGACTATATAATTTCGGTTGAGTAACTCTTGGCTCATCCATTTCGTTATGACCATAACGACGATATCCTACTAGGTCTATTAAAATATCCTTATGGAACTTCTGACGATAGTCATATGCAAGTTTAATGGCAGATACACATGCAATTGGATCATCTGCATTCACATGAATGACTGGAATTTCAAATCCTTTTGCTAAATCACTTGCATATCGAGTTGAACGGCCATCTTTTTGATCAGTTGTATAACCAAGTAAGTTATTAGCAATGATATGCAATGAACCACCAGTACGATATCCAGGTAAGTTAGCTAAGTTAAGCGTTTCCGCTACAACACCTTCCCCAATAAATGCAGCATCTCCATGAATTAATACTGGGATTGCTTTATTGATATCTTGCTTTGGATAACCTCTATCTGAACGATCATCCTGAGCAGCACGAGCAAATCCTTCTACAACTGGATTAACAAATTCTAGATGAGATGGGTTGTGAGCAAGTGTAATTGTTATTTTCGTTTCATCGCCATCTTTTACATCCTTCACCGCACCAAAATGGTATTTAACATCCCCTGTCCAACCATAGTTAATCCCTCTTGAACCTTCAGATGGTGTTAACTCTTTGTTTGGTGAATAATGGAATTCAGAAAAGATTTTGTCGATTGGTTTTCCTAATACATGAGCTAACACACTAAGTCTGCCGCGGTGTGCCATACCCATCATTATATTTTTCACATTATCTTCAGTAGCATATTTAACAATATGGTCGAGCATTGGCACCATGGATTCTAATCCTTCAATGGAGAACCGCTTTTGACCAACAAATGTTTTCTGTAAGAATGTTTCAAAACCTTCAACATTAGCAAGACGGTCTAATAACTGTTTCTTTTCCTCATTTGTTAGATCTAAGCGAGCCTTACCTGTCTCAATATAATCAGATAACCAAGCTCTTTCTTCATCACTATCTACATGGTCATATTCGAATGTAATAGTACCCGTGTAGTATTTTCTTAAGGTTTGAACAACATCATATGCTGTGTCCACCCCAACAGGTGCTTTCTCCCAAACCCACGCTGCTGGAATATTTTTTAAATCTGCCTCTGTTAAACCATAAGTTTTTGGGTCGAGTAATTCAGATTTTCTTTCATCATGAATACTTACTGGGTAAATCTCAGCTTCCAGATGTCCGTAACGACGAATAGCCTCAACTAATTTCACTGTTGAGGTGATTTTCTTGACATCATTAATGGAAGTTGTAGAAATTTCATGTACGCTACCTGTACTTGGTGTTAACCAATTCGGAGCACCATACTGATCAAATATATCTCTTAACGATTGATCAATTAGTTGAGGGTCCTCTTTATACAGTTCATACTGCTCTTCTACATAACCCATGTTTGGACCATGAAACTCTCCCCAGAATCTTTTAGAAGATTCATCATTTTGTGCCACGTTTTATACCCCCATTAGAAGTTAACATTTCACCGTATGAAAACGGTTATATTTGCAATTCTAATTATAGAACTGTCTTTAATCTTCATCAACTAATATACCTTATTTTAATAATGGAAACAATAAATGTTATGCGCATTATCCTAGAATTGTATCGAATTAACAATAGGTAGAATATTCTTATAAATCAATTCACGTAATTGTAACTAATGTTAGTTCACATTCTGGATTTTTTTCGTTATAATGAGGACAGATATTATTTGCTTTTTGTACATATGGAGTTAAAACAAAGGAGGATTATAATGAAACTAGCACTTATCCTAGGAGTTACTGTTACTTTCCTAGTATCCATATTCGCTTCCGGTTATGAAGCAAAACCAGGAGTACCGAAGAAAAATCAATAACATATGTAAAACTAGCTCGTAATGGGCTAGTTTTTTATTTCTGCAAAATAGAACGCCATCCAGTAAGTGAATGGCGTTTATTTTTACGTTAATTTTGGAAATCCTTGTTGTCTCAAGGCTTCATAAATTATGATTGCTGCGGTGTTTGATAAGTTCAAGGAGCGAACTTTATCATTCATATGAATACGAAGACATTGGTCTTCTTTTCCAACTAATAATTCCTTTGGTATTCCACTCGATTCTTTTCCGAATACAAAAAATATATCCTCATCAGAATTACTATAATCATAATCGGTATAATGTTTCGTACCAAAGTTCTCGATATAATAAAATGTTCCATTTGGATATTTATCATATAAATCAAAAATGCTTGCATGTTCTTCTACATCTACATTTTCCCAATAATCCAGTCCTGCACGTTTTACTGCTTTATCATCTGTAGAAAAACCTAATGGATGAACAAGATGTAGCGTAGTATCTGTAGCTAAGCATGTTCTTCCAATATTTCCAGTATTTGACGGAATTTCTGGTTCATATAATACGACATGTAAACTCAATTTTCATTTCTCCTTGCTTTTCCCTTTCGTTTGAACAACTTTATTATTATATCATCAATCTCCAATACGGAAAAATTTATATTGAATATTTGGTGTATAAGCAGTGGAATCCTCGTAAGACCAGTAACGATGTCGACTGTTTTGCGTATGTGCATTAACTAGTGGCATGCCGTTTCCATCTTTTGCAACGACTATAGTCGTATGATCCCACTTTCCATCCCCTTCAAAATCATAACAAATCACATCTCCTGGTTGAAGTTCCATTGGTGATTCGACTTCACTACCTTTTAATCCAGTTGTCGATCCGGATAAATACCATCTTAGCGAGTGGGCAACTGACCAACTGTAACTCCAATTATCCCCAGTATACCACCAGCCTTGATTACGATTTGGCGCTCCTCGCATCGGTGCTCCACCTGCTCGTAGACATTGTGAAATAAAATTTGTACAGTCTACATCAAATGTACGATATGCTGGATTATAACTATTCCACCATCTTTCCGCATATTGAACCGCTGCTCGTCGATCATAGACAAATCTGTTATCACGGCTATCTTCCACTTTTTCCGTTACTAACTTTCCAGGCTCTTCTTCATTAGTATCCAAAATAGTCTCTGTATGGTGATAGATTTTTCCTGCCATTAGAATAAATTCAAAAGGAATTGTTCGTTCTTCAATAAAAAAATGTTCTCCTTGCTTAGCAAGAATAGATAAATGTAAATGGTAATAGATTTTTTCTTTTCTGTCATATTTAATACGTTGATAAATATGACCTTTACCAGTTACTTTTACTATCTTACTACTTCTCTTTTCATAGAATTCCCTGATTTTTTTCCACCACTCAGATTGTAAATTATTAACATCAATCTGTTCTTCCCAGTAGCTTTTGAGTATTTGCATAAAAATCCCCTCCATTAAAATGTATATGGAAGGGAAGTTTGTCTAAGCTAAAAATTCTTCATGTTTTAATAAATATTCTTTTCTGTCTAGACCACCGTTATAACCTGTTAAAGACCCATTCATCCCAATTACTCGATGACAAGGTATTACAATGGATAGTGGATTTTTATTTATTGCTCCCCCAACAGCACGAACAGCCGCTGGTTTTCCAATTGCCAAGGCAATATCTTTGTAAGTTTTCGTACGTCCATATGGAAGTTCATTTACTAGCGACTGCCACACCTGTTTCTGGAAATCTGTTCCAAAAGGTTTGAAATCCAGATTAAATGTAGACCTTTGTTTATTAAAATACTCGTTTAGCTGCTCTTTGACATGAGATACTTTTTCAGGAGATTGAATGAATTGTACATCTCCAAGATACTTTTTTAACCACTTTTCTATTTTCTCTATGTTGTCTGCGAACGTTCCATAATCAATACGAACTACTTGACTGTCTTTTACAAGGACTAAAAGTGGGCCAATTTTCGTTTTGATATCTTCATAATAAATTATCACGATTACATTCACCTACTTTTCGAAGCATACACTTCTTGAAAGGCTAAACCCTTCTCCATCTCAAAAAGTACATCTTCATCTTTTTCCTTATCCATTGCAATACGAATTGCCTCATAAGCTTCTTCTGTTCCTATTTTCCCAAGTGACCAAGCTGCCGTTCCACGAATTACAGGACGGGGGTCATTTTTCATCACATGAATTAAATCACTTACAGCAGTCTGATCGCGATAATGACCAAGGCCAATAATTGCATTTCGTTGTAATGGTTTCTTACCGCGCCATGCTCCAGCAATATGGCCAAATGTTTCTTTAAATTCACGATTAGAAATCGTAAGCATCGGTTTTAATTTTGGTTTAGCAACGTCATCTTCAGGTTCAAATTCATCGTGTAGATGAAAATCTTTTTTCAAATTATACGGACATACTAGCTGACATGTGTCACAGCCATATACTCGATTACCTAATTTAACACGAAATTCATCGGCAAGAAAGTCTTTCGTTTGGGTGAGAAAGCCAATACAGCGTTGTGCATTTAATTGTCCACCTTGAACAATTGCACCAGTAGGGCAAGCATCAATACATTTACGACAATCTCCACACCCATCTTCTACTTGGTTATCTGGAACAAACGGAATGTTCGTCATCATTTCCCCAAGATAAACAAATGAGCCATATTCTTCTGTTATTAAAATAGTATTTTTGCCAACAAAACCTATTCCAGCTCGCTCAGCCACCGCTTTATCGGATAGTTCACCAGTATCTACCATAATCTTTGTAACCGCATCCTCCACTTTCTCATGAATGAATGCTTCAAGCTTTCTTAAGCGTTCACGAAGGACATCATGGTAATCCATCCCCCAAGAAGCACGACAAAAGAATCCTCTTCGTTCTTCCTTTGTACTTTTTGGAGCATCTTTTCTCATTCTCGAAGGGTAGGCAACTGCAATTGAAATGATCGATTGCGCCTCAGGTAATAAACGCCTTGGCTCGGTTCGTTCTTCAACAGTCCCTTTTTCGAAGCCGGATTGAAATCCTAATTCTTCGTGACGAATAAGGCGTTCTTTTAGTTCTGTAAAAATATCCGCAGTGGTGAAGCCAATTTTATCTATCCCTATCTCTTTGCTGTATTCAATGATTTCTTGTTTTAATTGATGAATATCCATTGCAGTTCCTCCCTTCTTGCTCATTATTATATTAAACATACTATTTGAAGATCATTTTGTTAAGCAATTACTGTGAAATGCCCTATAGAAATGGAAAAACGCAACACTTCGTAAGTAATTACGAAATACTGCGTTAGGACATATGTATGGAGCGGGTGATGGGAATCGAACCCACGACATCAGCTTGGAAGGCTGGAGTTTTACCATTAAACTACACCCGCGTTGATAATTTAGTTTGAAATGTTAATTTAGTTGACCGCACCAAGTTTGGTCCGTTATGCTCCTGCGTCTACTAGCATATTCGAGGATGTTTATTCCTCGGAGCAACTCGTAGCTTATTCGGTGGGAGTATTGCTCGTTACTACATCCGCTGTTCTTCGGCTTTATGTTTTATAGTTCATAATGCCTACTACCTTGCTTCAATATATAAGCTTTTGAAGAAGACAAAAATTATTATAGCAAGGTATTTGGAATTATGCAAGGGAAAATTGATATTTTTTCGTGGTTTACATAATCTTTAGCTAGTTTGGGTAAATCTTTAGCCAGTTTTGTTATAACTTTAGCCACTTTCCACTAATCTTTAGCCAGTTTCTATAAAACTTTAGCTTCTTAGAAAAAAGCACACCTATCCCCCATCCAAACTCCCTCAACTCTAACCCATTTCATACTACTGGAATATAATAAATAAACAATCATATTTACTTTACGAGACCAAAGTAATAAAATAATCGTAATACGAGGAGGGGAATAGCGTTGTCAGTATTACCAGTAATTCTTTCACAAACTCAATTTTTACATCGTGACAGTTTATTATTTCCACTTGAGGAGCGTGCTCTTCAATTTGGGGATGGAATATATGAAGTAATACGTATCTACAATGGAAAGTATTATTTATTTGATGAACATGTGGATCGACTTTATCGTTCTGCTGAAGCTATTAAACTACAAATCTCACAAACTAAAGATGAATTAAAAGAGTTATTACTAGAGCTGTTAAAAAGAAATGGTATGACAGAAGATGGGAAAGTATATATGCAAATTTCTCGGGGTTCTGCTCCACGAGATCATGTCTTTCCAAAAAATGTTGAACCGAATTTATATGCCTATGTGCAAAAAGTACCACGTAATTTACAAACACTTCGTGGTGGAGTTAGTGTCATTACGCAACCTGATATTCGTTGGGAATATTGTTTTATTAAAAGCTTAAATCTATTACCGAACGTAATGGCGAAGCAAGAGGCTAAAGAACAAGGTTGTTATGAGGCTATTTTACATCGAAATGGACGAGTAACTGAGTGTTCATCAGCAAATGTTTATTTAGTGAAGAATGGTAATATTTACACACATCCTGCTACAAAAAACATCTTACATGGATGTGTTCGAATGGCTATAGAACGTTTCGCACAACAATTAAATATTCCGTTTGTAGAGGAAGCATTTTTAGTTGAAGATATTTTTGATGCGGATGAGTTATTCTTATCAAGTAGCACTTCTGAAGTGACTCCAATTACAATGGTAGATGGAAAAACGATTGGCGACGGTAGACCAGGTACGATAACTCGAAGGCTACAAACAGCTTATGAACAAGATGCAAACATTGTTGAAAACTTAATTATTAATGCTTAAATAAAAGCTGTCTCGGATTAGGAATCCCTTTTACGAGACAGCTTTTTTATATCATTAAAAGATTTCTTAAAATCTAGTATATTCTAATTGCTTCGAAACTCGAAATAGATTAGAATAGGTACAAGTTTTTTATTTCCACTTAATAATTGGAGGGTTAATTCATGACTAAACGTGCAATAACGACGGAAGACTTTATGAAGCTAGAAGTATTTAGTGATCCACAATTTTCTCCTGATGGAGCTTCTTATGCGTATGTATCGACTAGAGTTAACGATAAGAAAGAATATGAATCTAATTTATTTGTTCAATCATTAAATAGTGAAAAAGCGAAGCAATGGACTTTTGGTCCGCATAACACAAGTTATCCTCGTTTTTCACCTACTGGAAAATACGTTGTTTTTCAGTCTAATCGTAGTGGGACTTCTCAGCTTTGGCTTCTACCATTAGATGGTGGAGAAGCTAGACAAATTACAACATTTAAAAATGGTGCAGGAAATCCGGAATGGTCAAAAGATGGGAAATACATAATTTTTTCTGCTCAACTTGAAGAAGGCGATGATGTAACTAATCAAAAGGAATTAACTAAAGAAGAAAAACAAAAACAAAAAGAAGAAAATAGCAAAAAGCCACTTCATGTGAAGAACCTTCGTTATAAATCAGATGCTCAAGGATTTTTAGACGATAAAAAATCACATATTGTTCTATATGATGTAGAGAAAGAAACATTTACTCAGCTTACATCCGGTGACTTTCACTATGGATATCAAGATATTTCTCCAGACGGAAAAACAATTCTATTTGCAGGAAATCTTAATGAAGATAATGAATATGAGCTAAAAAGTGATATTTATGCTCTCAATCTTGACACGAAAGAGATTACAAAAATTACAGATGGTGAAGGATCATATTATACAGCAACATATTCTCCAAGCGGTAAAAAGATTGCATATCTTGGCCATAAACACGAATATCTCAATGCAACATTAACAAAAATCTACTTATATGATGTAGAAACAAAAGAACACACTTGTCTAAGTGAAGGATGGGATATCCAAGTTGGTGATATGATTGCAGGGGATACTCGTCTTGGAACATCAGAATCTGGGCCTGTTTGGTCAAAAGAGGAAGACCGCTTATTCTTTATCGGTTCCAATCTTGGAGCAACAAACCTATATGAAGTAAATCTTTCAGGTGAAATAAAAGAAAGATACAATGTGGATAGTCATGTATTTGGATTTACTTATGACCCGAACAATAATTCATTTGTTGTTGGTGTAAGTACACCTACAGTACCATGTAACTTCTTTTTACTAAATGAAGCTAACAACGTAAAACAACTAACAGATGCAAACCGTGATTTCATAGATGAAGTAGAAATCGGAACACCTGAAGCAATCTCCTTTAAAGCAGAAGATGGCTGGGATGTGCATGGTTGGTTACTTCGTCCATATGGATTTGAAGAAGGTAAGAAATATCCATTTGTATTAGAAATTCATGGAGGGCCTCATGTCATGTACGGACAAACTTTCTTCCATGAAATGCAATTACTCGCAGCTAAAGGATATGTTGTCCTTTATACAAACCCACGTGGTGGTCATGGCTATGGACAAGAGTTTGTTAATGCATGTCGTGGGGATTATGGTGGTGGTGACTACCGTGATTTAATGGCTGCTGTTGACTATGCAGTAGAAACATATGACTTTATTGACAAAGAGCGCCTTGGAGTAACTGGTGGTAGTTATGGTGGCTTCATGACGAACTGGATTGTTGGACAGACAAATCGCTTTAAAGCAGCTGTTACTCAACGTTCAATTAGTAACTGGTTAAGTTTTTATGGGGTTAGTGATATTGGCTATTTCTTTAATAAATGGCAGCATGGCTATGATTTATTAGATGATCCAAAAGCATTATGGGATATTTCTCCGTTGAAGTATGCAGATAAAGTAGAAACACCGTTATTGATCTTGCACAGTGAACAAGATTATCGCTGTCCAATTGAGCAAGGGGAACAATTATTTGTTACCTTAAAACATCTGAAGAAAGAAGTGGAATTTGTCCGCTTCCCTGGTGCAAACCATGAATTAAGCCGTAGCGGGAAACCAGAATTACGTGTCGACCGCCTAAATCATATTTGTGATTGGTTTGACAAATACTTGTAAACTATTATTCATAAAAAAACTTCCTTGGTATATTATACCGAGGAAGCTTTCTTTTTTTGTGAATGACTAGATTTCTTCTCCACAGCCAAAAACTGATTTATCTTGTCTAAACAATTATTATTTCCCCAATGAACATAATGTTGGCCCTTTATCTGAAACATTTCTATATTCTTGGTTTGTCTTAATTTTGCTACAGCTTTTTTTGTCCGATTTGCCTCTTTCTGGTCGAATCCTTCAAAAGATGCATAGATTAATAGACATGGAGCTGTAATATTATTTAATAATTTTGGTAGATTCATTCGAAAATACCCAAACATAAAGCGTAGTCCCTCTCTAGTGAATGGAGCATCTTCTCTAAAAGCTTTATCGATATACTCAGACCTATCTATTTGGAACCTAGTACAAAAATCAACCACTCTTTTTTCAATGTCCTCTGATGTTACTTCTTTTGGTGTTCCTATAAATAACTTTTCAATTCTTTTTATAAACACATCTCCAAAGGTTCTCTCTAATAAACTAAAGATTGGAACAACATATCCAAATACACCAAAATCCCTCGTTGGGAATCTAGGAATATTTTTATGACCTTGGTCTAATAGAATAATCTTATTTACTTGGTGAGGATATGTAGAAGCAAAGCACATCGCGACTCCCGCTCCCATCGAATGCCCCACTAATGTCACTTTTTTCATCTTATGTAATTCTATGTAGTCTTTCAACCATGCAGATATTTTATGAATAGTAACTCGTCCGTCAATTCCCTTGCTCTTCCCCATTCCAGGCAAATCGAGTAAATGACACTCATAATGATCAGCTAAGTTTTCCGCAATATTTAGCCCTTCCATTCCAGAAAAACCAGCTGCAGGGTGAAAAATAAGTGGCTCACCTTTACCAATTATTATAGAATGATAGTTCTTCACTTAGTACCACCCCATTTACTTACTACTAGTCTCTTTCCTTTTAAATAAATACCTTATACTATAAAATACAAGAATAAGTACGATCAACCCTACAACAATTCGATTAGCTACGTTAGGTTCACCAAAAACTAAAGTTAAAAAGTCAAAAAATGTTGGTAAACCAAACCATTCCAATATGGAAGGCAAGATAAACATTCCGATGACTAAACCTAATGTGAAAAGCAGTTGATTTTTTCTCATCTTTTATCAATCCTTTTTTGCAATTAAATGTTGTACTAAGTTTATCATATTTTATAAATATTCTATAAACTAATCCTAAAAATAATTAAATCAAAAAGGGATACAAATCCATACATAATTTGTATCCCTTTTAATATCGATTTACTCAACCATATATTTCTCTAAAAATTCGTTTATCACTTCTATATACTTTTCTTCATACATAACAAATGATTCCCCGTGATTGGCACCTTCAAATGTGACAATCTCCGCTTCACTATTTGTATTATCATATAACTCATGGGTCATCTCAGTTGGGACAAACGTATCCCCATTCCCAGTAATATATAGAATTGGAATTTCAGCCTTCTTTACTTGTTCTAATGCCGAAGCCTCTTTAAAGGAATATCCAGCTTTTGCTTTCGTCACTAGACTAGTAGAATGAATAAATGGAAATGGTGGTAAATTGAACATTCTCTTTATCTGATAGGAGAACAAGTCATGTACACTCGTATAAGGACTATCGGCAATAACTACTTTTACATTATCAGGTAATTTTTCCCCTGCCGTCATTAATACGGTACCTGCCCCCATAGATAGACCGTGTAAAATAATCTCTGTATCAGGACCTAACTTTTCGATTAACAGGTTAATCCAGTCCACATAATCTAAACGATCGGGCCATCCAAATCCATAATACTCTCCTTCACTTCTCCCATGTCCACGAGAATCTGCTGTAAAAAAGTGATACCCAAGTTCTTCATAATAATATTGGCCATATAGCCCCATATCGCTACCACGACCTAGATACCCATGTGCACCAATAACAATTGTATTTGTTGGCTCTTTCGCTTCAAGGAAGTACCCTTGTAACGTTAAACCATCTCTTGACGTCATTTCAATTTTTTCAAAATCTTGACTAGAAACCCAATCACGCCAACCACCTTCAAGTAACACATCCAACGTATCAGCAGAAACTTCTAAATCTTTATTTCCACTAAGGAAATCTTTCTGACCTCGACTAATAGCAAGATCATAAAAATAGAAACTTGCGATAATATCTATAATTAATAAAACGATAAATAAACTAGCCACAATCTTTATTATCTTTTTCTTCACTGTACTCCCCCTAGCATACTCAATCGTTATTTCTATAAGACTATTATACTAGAAAGATTCACCATTCATGGAAAGAATTCTTTGGTATATATTAGAAAAGTCACCACCTTTTCTTAGAAGACGGTGACTTACAATAGATTTTTTTAAATATGCCTTCTCTCCATGAAATGAATACCTAATCCCATCATAACTACTCCCATTAATACGAGGATGCTTATTGGAAGAAGCAACTCTTGTAATGAATAACTGTAAACTGTAATTCCTTTCAAAATCTCTAATCCATAAGTAAGTGGATTAATTTTTGCTAATAGCAGTAGAATTTTAGATTCTACAATTTCGATTGGCCAATATGCTCCCCCAATCATGGCCATGCTAATAGCGAGAATTGGAAGAACAGCATTAAATTGTTGAACCTTTTTAACTAATGCTGTAACAAGAATGGCAAGTGCAACAATTGCAAACACATAAGGTATAAGGAGTAATATTGTTTCCACAAACCTACCATAAAAATTAACCCCTATGACAAAACGGAAGAAAAAGAAAATAACTAACACTTGAAAATATCCTGTAAGGAAGCTGAAAAGCAAATTCGCAATATACATTTCCGATTTTTTTACAGGAGAAAGAATTAATCGATCCCATATTCCCCCTCTTTTTTCGATAAGAATTGGAAGCACATTATATGCAATCGTATAGATAACAAAAAATAAGGAAAAACCAAATATGCGATGAAGGGAATTATCATAAATAAATGCCCCTTCTCCTCGAAAAGTTGCAGATTCTATTTCAAACACTGGCTGTTCCAAAGCATGATTCAATTCCTCAATAACAGTCTCATCCTGTCCTACAATAGTAAGAATCTTTTCTTGTTCTTGTTTTTCATAATAAATACGTGAAATGATTTGTTCTACAAGACCTGTATTATGGGAATCAATTCCTACAATAATCTGATAGGTATTATTATCTAAAACAACCCCGAGCTCTGCTTTTCCAGTTTCAATCTTTTCCCTAAGTTGTTCTTCAGACATCCAACTAAAATTAATCCCTTCCTCCTTTTCCAGTTGCTCCCCAATATAGGAATCCTTTATTTGTTTATCAACAGTAGATATAGGAATATAGACCTCTTGTGCATTAGTTCCACCAAATATAAAAGCCATTAACAATGACATTCCAGTAAAAATTAAAAACGTCCAGGGATTCCGTATAAAGTTTTTAAACTTTGCGATTAATATTCCAATCATGCTGACACCCCTCTTTTCGGAAAACATAACGCAGCGATAACCACCATTACAACTCCAAACAATCCTAAAAATAGTAAATTATCACTAACTGCCGCTAAGCCATCACCACGTAATAAAGATAAATACGCTGTTAATCCTGCCCCATTTGGTGTCATATTGCTAATAGTTTGTATAAGTGGTACAAAATCCCCAATTGGATAAAAACTTCCTCCGATTACAGCTAGTATTGTAACAACGATATTCATAAAGAAGCTCGTAATGGTTTCTGAGTTAAGTCGATAATTAATCGCTGATAACAACACTGCCAGACCACCTACCGCAAAGGAAAAGGCAATGGTAACAATTAGAAAATCAATAATGTTTGGCCAATTAATGCCATAAAACACCTTTGAGAATAAAAAAATGATGCAAGACTGGAGGAATGCATAAAGTGTTCCAGAAATAAGAATGCCTGAGAAATAAGTCCACCGAGAAACACCAGCTAAGATGATCCGATTAAACACTTTTAACTCTTTCTCATAAAATGCATAGTAACTAACAGCACCTGCTAGAAATAAAACATTCATCACAATCATTCCAATGGTGTAGTAGGCTGAAGCAGATATTGGATTCTTTTCATTAAGGGAAATGGTTTCTGTCTTAATCTCTTCGATTTCTACAGTGGATAAGTCAATTCCATTCTTTCCTAGGTAACTTCCCTTTGTCAGCTGTTCTTGTATATCAGATAAGAAGTTATTAACAATAGTTGAACCAAATTGTTCTTCCTCATTATAGGTTACTGACAAGGTAGGAGCATCATTATTACCGAACACCATTGTGTGAAGTACGTTATAAGTAAAATTGTTTGGTACTTCTATTATCGCGGTGTAGGAATCATCGTTCATCACAACATCCCGTTCGGATGGGTCTACATAATCTACCTGTAAAAATTCATTAACTTCCTCGTTATCGAATACTGATGTGATTATTTGAATAGGTTCCATACTCGGAAGTGATGATTCTATCGCTTGTAATGCTTCGTCTGGAACTTCATCCTGTATATCCTGTAAAAATGCAACCATCTGCTCATTGCTATCTTCATGTTCAATAAAAGCAACTTTCAACGTAATTAGCGAACTTTCACTGTTGAAATTACTTCCTAATGCCGCCCCTAAAATCATAATTAAAATAATTGGTAAAGCAAGAAATAGAAATAATTGTTGAGGGTTTCTCCAGAAATAAAGTCCTAATTTCTTTACAATATGCCAAATCACTCTCCCTCACCCCTAATCCCGTAATGCTCTACCAGTAAGATGAAGAAATACATCTTCAAGGGTAGGAGTTTTATTATCAACTGACGTAAGTTCCATGCCATTTGTTTCAGCAAGTTTAATTACTTCAGAAAAAACATTTGCATCTTTCGGTACTAAAATAGTTACCTCTTTTTCACCAACCGTTACGCGATTTATAAGTGGGTTTTCCTCTAATGCTTGAATAAAATCATGTTTCAATATTTCTGCTTTAATGGAAACTGTTTTTTCAGATGAGATGATTTGTTTTATTTCTTCTTTTGTTCCTGCTGCAATTAGATTACCTTTGTCCATGATATAGATCCGGTCACATAGAAATTCTACTTCTTCCATATAATGACTTGTATAAAGTACGGTCATTTGTCTTTCAGCATTCAACCGCTTCACAGTATCTAAAATATAGTTTCGCGATTGTGGATCAATCCCAACTGTTGGCTCATCCATTATTAGCATTTCTGGATCATGGAGCATGGCAACCCCGATATTTAATCTTCGTTTCATTCCACCAGAGAACTTTTTCACAATATCCTTTCTCCTGTCAGTTAGGCCAATTTGTTCTAATACTTCATCTACTTTCTTCGATAGTTTTTTTCCTCGTAGTTGATAAATTCTACCGAAAAATTGTAAATTTTCCTCTGCAGTTAAGTCTTCATATAATGCAATTTCCTGAGGAACCATCCCAACAATTTTCCGAAATGATGATGGATTTTTTAAAATGCTTTTATTTTCAAATTGAACATCTCCACTAGTTGGTTCAACGAGTGATGATAACATTGAAATCGCAGTGGACTTCCCTGCCCCATTGGGCCCTAAAAGTCCTACTATCTCTCCTTTTTCAATAAACATATTTAAATTCTTAACAGCGAAATTTTGTTTAAACTTCTTCGTTAAATCGATTAATTCAATCATCCGATCCCCTCCTACCATAAGAATACGGTTATTTGTAGGAAGAATACACTATCTAGAGTCACCATATTTAATTAAAAGGATATGACTTAAGTCATTTATCGGAAAAAGGCATAAAAAAAGCTTGGAAGATCCAAGCTTTTTCCTACTTAATTCTATTCGACTGCATTTTTTTATTAATTAATAATGACATCATCATCACGATGAAACCTACTCCAAGTAAGATCATTCCACCTTGGTGTTGTTCGCCAATAGGTTCAAATGGTAGTAGCATGAGAACTAACTCAGGGGATATTGTTTTTCCTGGTGGTAAACATACTTCCAATGCCTGACTAAACGTCGTCATATCGGTATATGCCTTATAAAGAATATTCTTTGAAAAGAGCAATATTCCACTAAGTGGCACAAAACCTGCAACAGCAATGAAATGGAAAATAGTTTTCATTTTCTTATTTAAATCTCTAGATAATAGGGATACCCACATGAATATTGCAGTTATAAATAAAAGCAATAAATATAAATAATTTCCATACAAATCTACTCTTGCTTGATCAAAAATTGGTGGGTGATGATAAATATATAGGACTAAAAAATACAAAATAATTGCTATATATGGCTTTGTTAAAACAAACAATATCTTTTGAAGAATAGTGATCTTTTGAGCAAGAACAAAAATCTTTTTCTTCATTCCAATGATTAGTAACGGTGGAGCAATAAGTGAAAGTAGTACAACTTGTACAATATGGGTACTAAATTCTATTCTACCGATAATATTTAACGGACTACCTGCACCAGCAAATACGATAAGTAATCCGATAAAAAAAATGATTGATTTCCAAAATGGATGCTTTTTTTCTTGAGGCAGAATAAATAGATAAATAATAACTATAAAACCTAGAAATAAAAATATTCCCATATTCCATAAGGAGGAAAAAGGAAATTCCTTCAACATAATATCAAGCATCTCGTTACACCTACTTTCTTCAATTATGATGCTTTACTATCATTATAATTGAAGAAATTGATTCATACTGATGTGATATATTACAAATTATTGAAGGAATATGGGCTAATCTTTCTGAATCGCTTTATCCACTTTACAAGTCATGTTTTACAGCAAAGATGGCAAGTTGTGTACGGTCTCGTAAACCTGTTTTATGTAAGATTTGTGTAATATGATTCTTCACTGTACCAATCGATAAATATAACTCACTTGCTATTTCCTTATTTGTCTTTCCTTCCCCGACGAGTCTTGTAATCGATAATTCTCTAGGCGATAATTCAACATCAATTGCTTCTTTTTGCTCATGTTGAAGCAATCTTGGCATCACCTTTGCTGCTACATCATCATGTAGGGTTAGGCCACCTTTCATACAACTATAAACAGCATCAATAAGTTTGGAAGAATCTGCTGTTTTTAATAAAAACCCATTTGCCCCTTCTTTTAATGCTTCCACTGCGTATTCATCATCATTAAACGTTGTTAAAATAATAATTTTCACTTCTGGCCACTGTTTTTTTATAATTCTTGTTGCTTCAATGCCATTCATGACCGGCATTCGCACATCCATCATGATTAGGTCAATAGAATATTTCTCTAAAATTTCTATCGCTTGTGCACCATTTTCAGCTTCATGGGTAACTTGTATATTTTCATCTTGCTCCAAAATAACTTTCAAACCTTGACGAACAATTGCTTGATCTTCCACTAATAACATTCGCAACATGCATTATCCTCCTTCCCCTGCAGGAATAATTCCGGAAACAATAAATTTATTCTCCTTTTGATATACATCAAGTCGTCCTTGAACTTCTTGAACTCTTTTTCTCATGCCAGTCAGTCCAAATCCTTCTTCATATGGTCTCGCTTTATAAATTGCGTTCATTATTTCAAAGGTTATATCACCTATTGGCGACTTTCCGATTATTACTTGGACTTCACGTGATTCACCATGTCGCATTGCATTAGTTAATGCTTCCTGGATGACTCGATAAAGAACTACACTATGATGATTTAATAATGGTACCGTTAATGCCCCCTGCTTTATCGTAAATTGTACCACCATCTGACTTTGTGCTTCCAACTTTCGAATAAGATTGACTACAGTTGCAATCCCTTCGTTATCTGCTTGCTGGAGTGCTTTTACCGCTTGCCTTGTTTCTCCTAAACTCTCCTCAGCCATATGTTTTAATGCCCGATATTCGTCATTCTTCGTTTGAATTGCCAACATCTCTAGTTTCATAATTAATGCCGTTAGTCGATGTCCAACTGAATCATGAATATCCCTAGCAATTCGATTACGTTCTTCTGTTCTTACATTTTCTTCATTTAGTAGATTAATTCGTTTTAGTTTTCGATACTCCCCTACTAACTCTTCATACATTTGTCGCTGTTCGAGTAGTTCCGCCCGTTGTTGATTCATTGTAAAGATAATATAATATGCCATCATTACAAGCAGGAAAAAGCCAATTTGTTCAGATTGTGCATAAATGAAGCCTATAGAGAGTATCAATTGAACGGATAAAAATAATATTAATCTATTACCATTCATTCGATAGGAAGCAATAATAGACTCAAATAGTAATAGTAGAATGGGAAACAAATAGTTATCAGTTAATAAAATTCCATGTAATACAATGATGACAGTTAAAAGTAAATATAGATAAATTGATACATGTTGTAAAGAAAAGAAAAAGAAAACACCTATAGCAGCAGAGAAGAACAAAATACTCAACCCAACCTGATTGCTGTAAGTTAGAATCATAAATACCCAAAGTGCAACAAATATTAGAAATCGTATCCAAAAGTACTTCATAATACCCTACTTTCCTAGCCTTATAATTTTCAAATAATTACTATATATTCTATCATAGGAATTTTTTTCTGGATGATTATTTTGCAATAGAAGGGAAATTGTCTAAACATAGCGAATTAGTAACGTTAAGGGGGGATACAAATATGAAGCATTCACTTTTTATTACAGGATTTCCTGGTTTTCTTGCATCCAGTTTAATTAGCCAGTTAATTCATGATCATAATGAAAAGATAGATCATATTTACTTACTTGTTTTACCGAATCAACAAAAATTAGCACAGACGACATTGCAGCAAATCACTAACCAAGGAAAAATAACGAAAAATCAGTTTTCCATTGTAATTGGAGATATTACAAAAGAAGATCTTGCAATCAAGCCTGAGATTGAAAAAGACTTACTTAATAAAGTTACTCATGCATTTCATCTTGCAGCAATATACGACTTAGCAGTTCCGAAAAAACTTGCCTACCAAGTCAATGTTAACGGTACGAAAAATGTAAATAATTGGGTAGCAAAAATCCCTAATTTACAACGGTATATTTACTTTAGTACCGCCTATGTTTCTGGAAAACGTGAAGGAAAAATTTACGAACATGAACTTATAGCAGGACAAGAGTTCAGAAATCATTACGAGCATACAAAATACTTAGCTGAAGTACTCGTACAAGAAATAATGGGTACTGTCCCAACGACTATTATCCGCCCAGGTGTAGTGAAAGGACACTCTACAACTGGGGAAACGATTAAATTTGATGGATTATACTTCCAATTAAATGTACTGGATAAGCTAAAATTTATGCCTGTTCTTCCGTATTTTGGCAAAGGTACCGCAGAAGGAAATTTTGTACCATCTGATTATGTATTAGAAGCGACTAGTTATCTTTCATTTCATCCTAATGGCGAAGGGAAAGTCTATCATTTAACCGATCCAAATCCATATAAAATGTGGGAACTACAAAAAATACTTACTTATGCATATTTAGGTAGAACACCAAAAGGTAGAATTCCACTAAGTATGCTAAAAGCGCTGTTATCTATAAAACCATTACGCAAATGGTTAAAAACAGAAGTAGAAGCCCTGGACTATTTTATGATTCATTCATCCTATGATTCTAGTCAAACGACAAAAGATTTAGAAGGATCTGGAATAGCTTGCCCAGATCTAATAGACACTGTGGAACCGATGATTAATTTCTATCGCAAATATAAAGATGACGAGAGTAAGCATATAAAAATTAATTAGCTTTTTGCAGTAATGTTGATGAGTAGGGCTATCATTAACATTTCTGCAGATTTTTTGGCTATATTGTTTATGAGAACGGCTGTCATTAACATTTCCACCAATTTATTGGCAAAAATGTTTATGAGAGTCGATTTCACCACAACTCAATATTAAATTTCAGTGACTAAAATCCAAAACACAACAAACAAGCTTCCTCAATTCAGCTAAAAGCCGAGAAAGCTTGTTTATTTCCTTGAATATCTATCATTCTACATAACTATGAAAGTACATCTTTCAATGTTTCTTCTATATTAGGAAAAGCAAAAGAATAACCAGCCTTTAATAATCGTTCTGGCACGACCCATCGACTCTTTAATACGAGCTCGGTCTCTGTACGAATCAAAACCGCCCCAATCTCTAATAGCCATTTCGGTGAAGGAAGACCAATTTTAACACCAATTGTTTCCCTAACAGCTTTCATAAAAGCTTGATTAGTAATTGGATTAGGCGATGTACAATTAACTACTCCCTCTAACTCATTTCTCTCATAAAGAAACATTACAATTTGAAATACATCTTCTACATGAATCCAACTAAACATTTGTTTACCACTACCTTGAACACCACCAAGTCCAAATTTAGCTAAATTTCTATATGGTGTCATTACGCCTCCATCTTTGCCTAGCACGATAGAGGTACGTAAGGCAACTTGCCTCGTAGTTGGTAAATCAAATTGAAAAAATGTCTCTTCCCAATTTGTTGCAACATCTACGGAGAACCCAGAACCAATTTCACCATTTTCTTCTGTCATTGGTCGATCTTCTGCATGGCGATAAATCGTTGCAGTACTTGCATTCATCCACACCTTAGGCGGCTTTTCACAAGCTAAAATACATTCTCCTAATATAGTCGTAGTGCTTACGCGAGATTCCATAATCTCTCGTTTATTTTTTACATTATATCGGCAATTTACAGATTTACCAGCAAGATTCACTAGTAGTTCTGAACCCTCTAATGCTTCTACGATCCCTCTTCTGTCTTCCCATGATATATGGTTACCTTGTCTAGAGATAATTAATACATCAAAGCCTAATTCCTTAAAACGTTTCTCAAAATATGTACCTATAAACCCTGTTCCACCGGCTAGTATTACTTTTCTCATGAAACCACTCCTTTAGAGGGATTACCAACCAAAGTCCTAATTATTTCATCTAATTGCATTGTAGGTAAATAGTATTATCTACTGAATATTATAAGAATATTATACCATTTCACAATAATCTTGATACGAGACCCCTTCATATGTAGTATAATGAGGTGGACAATACTGTAGGCTTGAGATACGGCTCTATAATTGGAAAAAAACTGGCGGCTTCAAGAAATCCCCAACGGGAAGGGGCTGAAGCTTGTGATTCCAATTGACAAGACTATTGAATTGATGATCATGTTCTCAACGCTCGTATTGCTAGTTGTGAACGCTCGTGAAAAAAAGTAATCACCCTGTCACTCAGAAGTAGATGTCCAGGATAATTACCTTTTTCACCAATTAAGGAAGTCGCCGCAGCCTACGAAATTGTCCGAGTCGTAAGTTGCAGCTTACGACTCGTCTCCCTCTACGGCAACTCCCAAAGTCAATTATACCGAAATGGGCATGTCACATACAACACTTTTTAGAAAATTACATTATTTTCTAAAGATAATCCAACATTTCCCCCCAGACCTTTATTTTTTCACCTAATGACTTATTATACTTACCTGGTATTGGACTTGATGAAGGAAGTTTCATAACAGGCAATCCTTGTAAAGCGTTTGCAGAGAAGTACTTCTTCAAGGTTAGGAAAGACTTTGTTCCATTACATGCAATTAAGTGAATGTTGGAATAAGTATGAAGTAAACTTGGAATATCATTCGGTTCTTCTCCATAAATGGATTGGTCAAGGCTTCCCTCCCGATAGCATGCACCTATTGTATCCCACAATCCAATACGATGTTGTTTGATAAATTGGTTTTTTTTCTCATAACTATCAGCTGGATTTTCCCCAAACATACTATAAATGATTGGCCAGAAGTGATTTCTCGGATTCCCATAATATTCTTGGTGCTCTAATGAAAGTACGCTCGGCATAGAACCTAATATTAGAATTTTCGTTTCCTTATCAACAATAGGGGGGAGTCCAATTATTTTTTCTTTCATAATTTTACCACTCCTTTCACCGTAAAATCCTACCATTTAATATACAGAAATAATACAAAACAATTAATTAATCAACAACATCTCCCTACAGGAATACACTGTCTGTAGTAAGGGGGTGTTTCATAATTAAAACATTACCATTATTATTAGCAGGGCCAATTATTAGACGAACGGAATTTAATCAAGTATATATTTGGCTAACAACGAGTAGACACGTACAACCTGAAGCTTTATTTTATTCAATAAATAATAAAAACAATCAATCCTATGAATATACTCCAATTCGTACTATAACAGAGGTCAATTATATTCAATCCGGTAGAAATTTATATACGTATTTATTGCGGATAACACCTTATGGAAGTCAATTTCCATTGGATAGTTTAATTGGATACAATATAAAATTTTATAATCGATATGGTACGATCGATTTAAACGATATGAATCTACTAAATAAAGAAAACCCACATCATATTGTATATGGTGATTTAAACTTACCAGCCTTTATTATCCCAAATAAAATACCTGCAAACATCTTTTATGGCTCTTGTCAAAAACCTCATGGAACTAAAATAAGTGCAATTATTCGTGCTGATGAAAAAATGGAAGATAATTTTTATCAGCTTGAAGAAAGGCCGAATTCCCTTTTTCTCATGGGTGATCAAATTTATGCTGATGATGTGGCAGACCCTCTATTTCATAAAATTAAACAAGTTTCACAAAAAATAGTTGGGGAAGATGAAAATAATTTACTATCATTGGAACCAAAGTTAAAAAAACGGCCATTCCGTCAATCAATCAATAAAATTAATGGCCGCCAATTTATTATGGGAACCTTCGCTAAATTCACTTCAAATCATGCTAGTAATCACTTAATCCGATTTCAAGAATATGTTTCAATGTATCTATTAACATTAGGGCCAGCATTTTGGGAGAACAATGATGAATTCCCCACTTTTGAGCAATTACTAGAAAACGATGAATACTATATATTTTTCCCTAAATATAGGAAAAGAAAAAGAAAAAAGGAAATGAAAAAACAAAAGAAACAATATGAAACCCAACTAAAAGAAATTCACGATTTTCTCCCAACATTACCAGCTTTAAGAAGAATATTAGCAAATGTTCCTACCTATATGATTTTTGACGATCATGATATTACCGATGATTGGAATATATCACAAGAATGGATAGATGGAGTTAATCGTTCTAATCTAGGCAAACATATTATTTCAAATGGATTAGCAGCCTATTTTTTATTTCAAGGATAGGGAAATGATCCAAATTCATTTAAGCAAAACTTACCTTATTTTAATGCCCAGTTTAATTATCATAGAAAATACTCCAAATTCTCAAATGATTGGTTAGACCGATTACCTAACTTACAACGATGGAGTTTTGTTGCGCCTACTTCACCTAAGGCGCTTTTCTTAGATATTCGAACAATGAGGGAATTTGACTATCGGCCAAAGCCACTTCAAGTCGGACGGACATTTCAAGAAGGTAGAACTGCACCTCAATTAATTGGCAAGAAAGGTTGGCAGATTACCAATCATACGTTATTAAATAGCCATTGGAAAACAGGTGATCCTCTAATCATCGTATCTCCTACACCGCTTTACGGCCTTGGTATTATCGAATCATTTCTTAATAAGTTTGTTTATCCGCTTCGTGCAATAGGACTTCCCGTTCGTTATGCATTAGACTTTGAGGCTTGGAAGTATAACGGTATAGGTTTTAATCGATTCATTCAAAATTTAATGAGATGGAACCCTGAAACAAGTATTATCTTGTCTGGAGATGTCCATTATGCAAGTGCCGTTCGTTCCAACATTTATATTCAACAAAAACACAGATTAACAGTTCACCAGTTTACAAGTAGTCCCATTCACAATATGAGCTTTTCAGGAATCTGGGGAATGCTTTTAAAAATAATTGTATCTTTTAAATCCTACTCAAGAAGAAAGAAGAAATTTTTCCGTTCATATGATAAAGGAAATAACCTTCAATTCGGTAACATAACAGAAGAAAATAGAAACCATATACTTTGGTATGAGGAAATTAAATATCTATCTCCACCAAGTGGAAAAATATTGCATAATCAAAATAATATTGGCCTTTTAACGATTACAAAAGAATTCATCCAAAATAAATTACTCAAAACAAAACGAACTTCTACCTATAAAAAGGTAAATAGAAAGAGGTCCAAGTAAATGGACCTCTTTCTTAAACTGAATAAGAAAATGAAATAGCAAGTAATAGACTTAAAATCAAAAACAAGAAAAACACACCCCAAATACAAACCCCAACTATACTTGTTACTCTTCCAGCTATAGCAAGCCCTCTACCTTCTTGACCAGATACAACAATCTCCTTTAGTGCACCATGTGCTAAAACAAGACCAATAATTCCGAGAATCAATCCCATATATGGTATAACAATTGATAGTATACCAAGAACTAAGGCAGCAACTGCCTTCCCATTCGTCACCTGTGGTTCCAATTTTATTCCCCCTTCTCTTCACTTACAGCTACTTATTAAAATAGCAAAATTAGCTAAATATGTATATAGGGACAAGCTTAACTAATATACGATATAGTTATTTTAATATATTCTATACAGAACAGTTTATGTATCAAACAAGGAGGAACGAAGGATGGATAGTAAACCAACCATTATACTTGGCTCGACATCACCAAGAAGAAAAGAATTATTAGAATTAGCGAATATCCAATTTTCAATAAGAAAACAAGAAGTGGATGAATCAGTTATTTCGACTCCAAATCCCGCCGAAAGAGCAGAACAGCTAGCAATACATAAGGGAAAACATATTCCATTTGAAAATTCGAATGAGATTATTTTAACTGCGGATACCGTTGTTTCTTTGAATGGGAATATATACGGAAAACCTGCTAATAAGGATGAAGCATATAAAATGCTTTCTAATTTAAGTGGTAATGTACATGAAGTATACACTGGAGTTTCCCTTCAATCACATGTAAAACAATTCTCTTTTGTAGAAAAAACGTCTGTAGAATTTTGGCCATTGAATGATCAGGAGATATTGGATTATATCAAAACAGAAGATCCTTTTGATAAAGCAGGAGCTTATGGGATTCAAAGTGAAGGGGCAATTCTCGTCAAACAGATTATTGGTGACTATTATAATGTTGTTGGTTTACCAATCGCAAGGCTCGTACGTGAATTAAAAAATTTTTAGAGGGAACATCCCCCTTGTATTTTTTTAGTAAATTTACGAAATTAGCAAAAAGTCCCTTATATAATAAAAATGAACTATATATTTTTATGTATCTAAATGTAATAATTATACTGTAGTGTTAGAATTTACTAAAGTAGGGGGAAGTGAACAATGACAATAAAAATACTACCCGTCACAAAAGAAAATATACGAGATTGTGTTAAATTAGAAGTTTCTGAAGAGCAAAAAGAATTTGTTGCAAGAAATATTGCTACGATTGCATGGGCTTATGTGGATGATACATTTACTCCCTATGCAATCTGTCATGAAGATACAGTAGTAGGATTAGCCGCAGTTGAACACATACCTGAAAATGATCCTGAAGATAAACATTGGATACCACGCTTTATGATTGGCGAAGGTTTTCAAGGTAAGGGATACGGAAAGAAAGCGATGAAAGCATTAATAGAGATGATTTCGTCGCATGAAGATTGTGATCGAATTCGCTTGTCTGTAGTAACAGAAAATGAGGGAGCAATAGAATTCTATCAAAAGCTAGGTTTTCTAATGACAGAGGAAATAATTGAAAATGAATTAGTAATGGAGTATTTCGTTTAGGAGGAAAAATAAGTGACAATCAATCGTGTAAAAATTGGACTCTATATTTTAGCAATTATCGCTACGTTCTTTCTCTTTTTTATTCCGCTAGCATCCGATTACACAATAGATAATCGATTCATTAGAAAAGCAATAATCGGTGTACCATTGTTCTTATTTATTATAGGAAAGTTACTTACAGTAAAGGATAAAAAGAACAATCATATTCGTTTTGATAAGGATATTTATATTATGATTGGCTTAACATTTGGATATATATTTTTTCTTTTCTCATAATGTAACTACACGAACAAGTAGATTGAAGAGCCAATCTACTTGTTATAATTTCTTCTCTAATAACACATCTTCTTCTAATTGATAACCATTTTTTGTATATGTCTTGATTGCTGCTTTGTTTTGCTTGCCTGTTAAAATTTTTACATGTTTAGCATTACATTCTGCTAGCTTTTCTTCTAGTAGGTTAATCATTAAGCTAGCTAGTCCTTGCCTTCTTACACCTTCATGTACATACATTTCTGTAATTTCACCTTGTAGTTCATCATAGCAAAAAGATGAAAATACTTGTGCACAGCTAAATCCCATTATTTTTTCATCTACTATCGCAACGACAATTAACTCATTACTATTTTTCATACTTTCCTTTATCTTTTCAGGAGATACTGCTTCTCCACCATTAAATAATTGATTTAATCTGGATAGTTGTTCGGCATCTTTTTCTGTAGCTAGTCGTACATGAATGGACATATGAATGATTTACCTCCTACTCGTTACTTATCGTTTTATCGATAAACTCTTGTAGTCTAGTCTGGAACTCTTCCGTTGCTATTGAATAAGCTTTTGTATGCCCAGCGTTAGGTACAATCCACAGCTCCTTTTCCCCACCAGCTGCTTCATAGAGTTCATATGCCATATCAGTTGGCACTAGCTCATCTGCATCTCCATGTATTAAAAATAATGGTCTAGTATTCTTTTTCACCTGCTCCAGTGCCGAAGCTTCTCCAAAGAAATAACCTGCCCGTACTTTAGTAATTACACTAGTTACATCTAATATTGGAAAACTAGGAAGATGGTACAGATGTTTTAACTGATGTTTTAATTCTTCTTTCACAGTCGTATATCCACTATCAGCAATAATCCCTTTTACTTCGTCTGGTAATTCCTCACCGCTAGTCATTAATACAAGGGAAGCTCCCATGGAATTTCCATGTAATAACAATTGTTCGGCACCATACTCCTCAATCATTAAGTCAATCCATTTCACATAATCAAGTCTATCATGCCAGCCATACCCGATATAGTCACCCTCACTCTCTCCATGACCTCTCGCATCAGGTAATAACACATCAAATCCTTGATCAAAGTAAAACTTTACTAAATCATCCATATGATCTCGATTTCCTCGATAGCCATGTGCTAAAATGACTGCTTTTCCAGTTTGAGCCTCATTGTCAAAAAAACCCGCCTTCAATCGTAAATTATCATAAGATAAAATTTCTAACTCATCTAGTTCTTGATCTTTATACCATGTTTCTGCTTCTTCTATAATAGATCGTGCAGTTTCGTTTGCTTGTGCATTAACACTTTCTGGCTCTTGATGTAATTCTACTTCAGTCCCTCGCTTAATCCCTTCACTGTAAAAGTAATTGCCAGCTACTATTAACCCAATTAGCAGTATTCCAACAATACTACCTAGAATGATTGCTATCTTTTTCTTCAACACAGGTCCCCCTAAATAATTTACTTTTCAAATAATATTACCATAAAAAAGGGATTTCTCACTACTTGACTGAGAAATCCCTTTTTACTTATATCCACTCAATAAATTCTAGTCGATTCCCAAACGGATCATGTAAATAGAAACGATTAGCACCTGGAAGGTTCTTATCATCCATAAAATCTACTTGTTTTATCTGTAAATACTTTTTCATCGCTTCTATATTCTTTACCTGGAATGCAGGATGAGCTTTTTTAGCAGGTTGAAATGGGTCTTCTATTCCAATATGAATACAGATATTTCCATCTGAAAACCAAACCCCACCTCGCTGCTTCAAGTTTTCAGGTTTTTCTACCTCCATAAAGCCTAGTAAATCTTGATAAAATGCCCTAGCCTGATTTTCTGCCCCTTTAGGAGCGGCTAGCTGTACATGGTCTAATTGCTCATATCTAAATTCCATCTCCATTCCCCCTCTAACTTTAATGATAGTGTAATCTTATGATAAAAGATAATACTAAAAAGTAATTGTATTCGAAAAGTTTTACTTATCATTAATATACTTATGATAGACTAATGATAGGAAAGGTGGCTGGCTTACACATGGAATACAAGGAATATTCTAAGGACAAAGATGCATTAATGGTATTTTTACACGGTGGAGGCGTTAGTGGATGGATGTGGGATAAACAAGTTTCTCATTTTGCCTCAAAATATCATATTTTAGTACCTGATTTACCCGGACATGGAAATAGTAGTGGGGAAAATTTTTCAATTCAGGATAGTGCAGAACGAGTAATTCAATTAATTCAAGACAAAGGTAAGGAGAAGCCTGTTATTGTAATTGGCTTTTCTTTAGGAGCACAAATATTATTACATATGCTAAGTATAAAGAAAGATTTAATAGACTTTGCGATAATAAATAGTGCCTTAACTATTCCTATTAAATTCGGAGCAAAGCTCTTATTACCTATTTTGAAAGTTACATATCCATTAGTGAAATTAAGGTCATTTGCTAAGCTTCAATCTAAAGTACTGTATATAGATAATAATCAGTTTGAACTATACTTCAAAGAAAGTTCGCAAACTGACTTGAATACATTTATGCAAGTAATGAATGAAAATATGTCCTTTCAAATTCCTGAACGTTATTCTGAGTCAATGGCAAATATTTTAATAACTGTAGGAGAACAGGAAAAACCAATGATGAAAGAGTCAGCAGAAAAACTTGTCCAATTGCACCACCAAGCGGAAGGCATTATCATCCCTAAGATTGGGCATGGGATAAGCCTTGCAAATCCAAATTATTTTAATGATTTAGTAGAAGGCTGGATAACGAATAGTTCTTTACCAGAAGATATTAAAAAGATTCAAAAATGACCAGTCTCCTGACAGGAAACTGGTCGTTACATTTACATATTCAGCAGCCACATATGCCGTATTTGATATAAAAAGTTTTAAACCACCACTTCACCAAGTGGGTGTTTGCAGAAACCTTCCTGCCTTCCGCAACGCAATGACGGCTCGGCATTAGAGTTCCAATATAAAACTCCCTATTATCCAATTAGAGGTTAAAACTTATTGAAATACGAACATCGTAGCTTGTATTTATATATTACTATGACCATCTTAAAATAGCAATGTTAATGTCATCCAATAATGGAAAATGGGCCTATGTCCTATGTTTTCTTTTTTAAAAAATCTGTTCATATACTTCTTTTAATTGCTCTACCCTTAGTGGATCTTGTGCATTCTCTGCATAATTAATTTCTCTTTCTAAAATCTTTTCCAAATACTGCATTTCCTTATCATCTAATGCATCGACAAAAGCCTTTTCATTTTGGTAAGTATTGTTTGTTAACTTGTTATATATCGTCGTACTTAATTCATGGTCTTCATAATTGGACAATGACTCACGTAAGTAATGTAAAGTATGATCGATTGTCTTCACCTACTTCATATCTTTGTATTCTTTTTCTTTGCCCGATCTTCAAGTTGTGATTTTGGACGGTGGTCTGCAGTTTCCTCAGTTAAGCCTTGAGGATTAACACT
Source organism: Ornithinibacillus halotolerans (assembly GCF_014637405.1). Classification (GTDB taxonomy): domain Bacteria; phylum Bacillota; class Bacilli; order Bacillales; family Amphibacillaceae; genus Ornithinibacillus; species Ornithinibacillus halotolerans. The sequence goes on along the minus strand of NZ_BMEY01000018.1, from coordinate 40,160 downwards.
TGATACAACACGTTTTTTGCTCCAGTTATCACTTTTTTCTGCCATCATAAACACCTCCATTAAGTAGTATTAGTTGGTTTGGAATATTTTATCCAAGGGGGATAGTAAATTAGATGAGCGGGTTATGATATAAAAAAATAATCTGCCGTTCTCGGGTCTAGTCTGCCATACCGCGGCCTTATCTGCCGTTTCACGATTTAATCTGCCAAACTGCGGCTTAATCTGCCGTTTCACGATTTAATCTGCCATTCCACGGCTTAATCTGCCAAATCACAATTTAATCCGCCATTCCACAGCTTAATCTGCCAAATCACAATTTAATCCGCCAAACTCAGCAATAATCCGCCATTCCACAGCTTAATCTGCCAAATCACAATTTAATCCGCCAAACTCAGCAATAATCCGCCATCCATAAAAAAACAAGCACTCCATCTGGAATGCTTGCCTTTTCAATTAATTCTCTTCTCCTAATCCTTCATATTCATCACGAAGTTCTCGTTTCAATACTTTACCACTAGGGTTTTTCGGAAGTGAATCAGCGAATGCAACATATTTTGGGACTTTAAATTTTGATAAGACTCCTCTACAATACGCTATGACTGATTCTTCTGTTAGGTCGCTACCTTCTTTCGGGACAATAATTGCGGTTACCGCTTCAATCCAATATTTATCTGGGATGCCGATAACAGCTACCTCGGAAACGCCTTCTAATTGGTAAATCGCCTCTTCAACTTCTCGACTGGAGACATTGACACCACCAGTATTGATCATATCTTTTTTACGGTCAATAATCGTAATATAACCTTCTTCATCCATTACTCCTAAATCTCCACTATGGAACCAACCACCACGAAATGCTTCTAATGTTTTCTCTGGATCATGTAAATAACCTTTCATAGCATGTGGTGTACGATGAACAATCTCTCCAATTTCCCCACGTGGTACTTCTTCATCATTTTCATCGACAATCTTTGTTTGCATATTTAGACTTGGTTTCCCTGCTGAACCTAGTTTTCTCAATTGATCCTCTGGTTGTAAAGCAGTGGCAAGTGGAGCTACCTCTGTTTGACCATAAAAATTCCAAAAACGTGCATTTGGTAATCGCTCGGAAAGTTCTTTTAATATTTCTCGTGGCATAATGGCAGCACCATAGTAACATTTCTCTAATGTAGACAAATCTCTCGTATCAAATTCAGGATGTCTCAATAGAGCAATCCACACAGTTGGTGGGCAGAATAATTGGGTTGCTCCTTCTTTTTCAATCGTATGCAAAATTACTTCTGGACTTGCTCCATCGAGAATGATTCCACTCGACCCGAGATAAATACTCGGACCTAAGAAACAATGTAATTGTGCACTATGATACATCGGTAATGCATGAATTAATACATCACCGTCAGCCATGTCTCCATCAACAATACAACTTACATATTCACTTACAATACTTTTATGAGTAAGCATGACACCTTTTGGACGTGACTCTGTTCCACTTGTGTATAGAACATGACATAAATCGTCATCGGATATATCTGCATCAACAAAATCAGTTGGTTGATCTTGTCGGATGTCACGTAATGCCGACCAATCCTCCATCCTACCATCTAATATATCCCCGTCATCAATATCCATTAGAAATCGGAATTTCATCTCTCGTCCAAGAGATGCTTGTTCTAAAACTGGTGCGTATTCTTCCGAGGCAATTAATCCACATACTTTTGCATGTTCTAATATGTAAGCAACATCCTCTTTTGTCAGCATATAGTTAATCGGAACCATGACTGCACCAATTCTTGCAAGGGCAAAATTCACAACGACAAAATCCAAACTATTTTTAGACATTACTGTTATCATGTCACCTTTTTTCATTCCTCGCTGGCGAAAAGCATAGGCTGTTTGATTAACTAAAGAATCAAGTTCTTCGTAATTTAACCGTTTATCCCGGTATACAAGCGCAAATTTATCTGGCGTCCGCTCTCTCGTTCTTGCTAGTAGATCCCCTAATGTATTTCTTCGAGCCCGCTTCAATAATTTCTCTAGTCCATCAAGTACATTTGAATCTGTGTTCATTCTCCTACCACTCCTCCAAATAGATTGATGACTTTCACGAAACAAAATTCTATATATTATTTTAATTCAGATAATTCATAGAATCAATAGCTTGGCAAAAGAATTAAGAATTCCACAATATTCGACCTAATGGGATTTAAAAATAAAAATACTGCACCTAAACTGTTGATGTTCATCAATGTTTTAGATACAGTATTTTTCTAACTTTTAATCATGTCTATTGTCTTTTTTCAACAACGAATACATATATAAATCATCAAATTTACCAGATGTAAATTCATAATCTCTTAATAATCCTTCTCTTATAAAGCCTAACCGCTCTACTAACTTTTGTGACGATTGATTAGGCGGTTCAATTAAGGCCTCGATTCTGTTGAGATTCAACTCATTAAAACCATAAGTTAGTATTGCTTCCACTGCTTCACGAGCGATGCCTTTTCCCCAATATTCTTTACTTAATTCAAATCCTATTTCTGTTCGATAGTGCTCTGAGTTAGTATTATGAAAACCACAACTCCCAATGACTACGTCGCTCTCTTTTAAGGTAATACCCCATCGAGTACCTGTTTTATTATTTTGTAAGGATTGATACCACGATATTTCTTCTAACGCATCGTGAATTGATTCAAAAGGTTCTAATCCATAATATTGCATCACTTCTTCATCGGAAAGATATTTCAAAATATCTTCTGCATCTTTTTCTGTGATTTGTCTTAATATTAGTCGGTTAGTTTCAAGTATTGGAAATGTATTAGTATGTATTGTCATAATTACCTCTTCAAGTTTAGACTTATTATAAATAGTTTATCAGTTGCACAAAAGAATGACTATTAGAGATTTACCTTATATTTTATCATCATGAAAATAAAAAGACACGAACCCTAAAGCCCGTGTCTGCATCGATTATCTGTCAAATATTACCCTTGTATCACAAATCATATCATGAAGTCCTTGTTTTTCATCTGTGAAGCCAACAATAACATACAACAACATTAGAAATCCAAACACTTGATAGATGAATCTGCCAATCACTTCTCTAAAAAATAAATCGCTCCATTGTAGGGGCTTTTCATCTTCACGAATAACTTTAATACCAAGGATCATCTTTCCGATTGTTTGTCCAAAATATTTGGTCATGAGTAAAAAGTATGCATAAAAGACTATCCCGCCAAGAATACCGGTAACAGTCCAGAAGCCGATATCAATCGCTACTCCATCATTAATAAATTTAAATGGTGAGAGCAAGATACCATTCACACTAACGATGACCAACAAATCAATGATATATGCCCAAAATCTCATCCAAAACCCTGCGAAGCGTTGTTCAGATATTTGGGTACCTTGATAAATTACACTGTCCTCACTCATCATTGGCCCTCCTTAATTAGAATATAAGTACATTGCTCTAGGGATATTAGATTCTTGTACAATATTTAGCACATTGATTAATTCTTCATCTTTACTTACAAAATTCTCAACCGTCAATCCAAATAATTGTTCCCAACCCTGTGGTTGATTGTATTGAACAACTTGAGCATTTTTTAATTTATGTTCCTCTTGCATCATAGCAATCGTATCATCTAGTGATCCAATCTCGTCCACTAAACCATTCTCTTTTGCTTGATTACCAGTGTAAACACGTCCATCACCAAGTTCACGAACTTTATCTTCGGACATTCCTCGGCCATCTACAATAACTTGAACAAAATCACCATACATGTCATCAATCATTTCTTGTAATAGCGCTCGTTCGGAGTCTGTCATCCCACGGAAAGTGGACATAATATCTTTGTATTCGCCACTTTTTATCGTATTAAATTCAATTCCTAATTTTTCAGTTAACCCGGAAATATCATACCCTTGCATGATTACACCGATTGACCCTGTTAATGTTGCAGGGTGAGCTACAATTTTATCTGCTGGTGCTGATATGTAATATCCGCCAGATGCTGCTGTATTCCCCATGGAAACATAAATAGGCTTTTTATATTCCTCTTTAATTTCAACGATCTTATCATGTATTTCTGCACTTTCTACAACGCCACCACCAGGTGTATTTACACGTAATACAATTCCATCTACACTACTATCTTTCCCAGCTTCTTCAAGCATTTCTAAGAATACTTTATGATTGTAAGAAGTTGTATTAAGTACCGTACTTGGAGTGGTGTCTTGAATGACCCCATTTAAATGAAGAACTACAATTTTACCTCTAGTTCCTTCTTCTATGACTTCCTCTTCAAATTTACTTTCTGGAAAGGCAAATAATTGGTCAAAATTAGTGCTTGCAACACTTGTTACAAACTGAAAACCAATAGAGACGATAAATAAAACGGCTGCAGCAAGTAGCGCAAACCAACGTTTCTTATTCATGTAAAATCCTCCTGTTTTACCAAAATATGTACAGTAAAAAGGATACACTATTTATAAAGCAAATTCTAATTTTATGGAATAATAACGTACTATTTTTTGACTATAATGAATATTTGTGCCAAATTAAGGAGGTATTACAATGCCAGGAACTACTATCCAACCTTAAGATGAAAAAATAGGGAGGACTTTTATTGAAACAGTTTAAATTAGAAACAAATTACTCAAATAATAATTATTTACGTGAAAAGCTTTATCCTTTGTTTGAAACGGTATTTGGTATTGAAGTAGATACGTTTAAAGATTTTTATGCGAGAGGATTTTGGGATGCAACATATACCCCATTTACTTTGTTTCATGGGAATAGGGCTATTGCGAATGTATCGGTATTTGACATGCCGCTCGTAATAAATGGAGAAAAGAAAATTGCTGCAGGAATTCAATCGGTCATGACAGATCCTAATTATCGCGGACAAGGATTAATGAATTCTCTCATGAATAAAGCATTGAAGTATATTGATAGTAAGTACGAGCAAACATTTTTAATGACTTCCAATTCAGATTTGTATATGAAATTTGGATTTAAAATAGTTAAAGAATATTACTTTACAAGGAAATGGACTCACACGGCAGCTCAGACTGAATCGAGCCTAATCCATTTAGATATGTTTGACTCGAATGATATTCAAATAATTCGTTGGGCATTTGCTAATAATAAACCATCTTCCTCACGATTTTATCCAATTAACTATGCACCATCATTTTACTTAAATATGTATAATCCAATTTTACATGAAATGGTATTTTTCTCTCCTGAATTGAACGTAATAATCATTTATGAAGTTGATGACGGTGTATTAGAACTTTACGATATTATTGGACCAGAATTACCATCATTAGAAAAAATTTGTTCAGTAATTCCTTTTTCATTTACGGATATTAACATATATTTTAGTCCAGATTTATTTCCTGAGGAATTTGAGGCAGTAGAATATAATGATGTCGATTATCTTATGGTTAGAGGAGAGTTCGAGTTAATGGAAACACCAATAATGTTACCTATTGTGGCTGAGTTTTAAAATTAATTATCTAAACATTCCATTTACTGAAACATTTTAAAATGATATAATTACTTTTGTTAGGAAATGATTAGAAAAGGGAAGGTGATATTGTGGTTATTCAAAATTTCATGCAAGAACAAAAAACTACGCTACCCAATATTGGCCTTCGTTCCAAATAGACTTATGCATTATTAAGAGGACTACCGTAGTGAATTATGGTAGTCCTTTTTACTTGTCCAAATGTGGGGATACATAGCATCCTGACGATTTTGTTCTTGCTAATTAATTAGGAGGACAAATTAATATGATGAAATTATCAACGATGTATGATTTCCTTGAATCAGAATCTCCTATCGTTTTGGATGTGTTGCAAAAATGGGGATTTGATGATGGTTCAGTAGGATTAGTAAGAGCAAGCAGTAATTTTATCTTTATTTTTAAGAAGGATGGAACAGAATATATATTAAGACTCACACCTCATGGAGACCTTCCTAAGATTAAAAACGAACTTAATTTTCTTTTGTACCTTAGGAAAAACAATGTACATGTTAATTATCCGATTATTTCTAGAGAAGGAAATACAATAGAAATAGTACCTAGTGCACTAGGTACCTTCTATGCTGTTGTTTTTAATTTTGTTGAGGGAAAGCAATATGAACTAGAAGAATTGAGTGACGAACAGCTATATAAATGGGGAAAAGCGTTGGGCAACTTACATCATAATTCTAAACAGTATAACTCCTATAATAATGATAAAAAAATTTATACCTTGCAAGACTTACTACCAAGTGTAGAAGAATCTATACCAAGTCAGGATGTTTCCTCGCAACAAGAATTTAAAGAGATTAAGAGTTGGATAGAAAATTTAAATGTTACATGCCAAAATTATGGACGAATTCATTTTGATTTTGAACTGGATAATTTAATTTGGGATGAAAACAATATAAAAATGATAGATTTTGAAAGTAGTATAGATGGGTGGTATGCTGCTGATATCGCATTTGCACTAAGAGATGTGTTTGCACAGGAAGTAGATTTTACTAACCCAATATTCCTTCAATTCTTAAATGGGTATAAAAGTAAAACAAATATAACAGATGATGAAGTTGAAAACATATCCATGTTTTTACGATTATACAATCTTTTAACCTATACTAAGTTATTAGATTCATTAGATCTTGAAAGTAATACAAAGTACCCTGAATGGGTTGTAGGATTGATTAATAAACTACAGTCAAAAATCGAGGATTATCAAGGTAGTTTTAGGAAGTAATCAATTTAAAAGGAGAAACGTCCTTTCACGTTTCTCCTTTTTATCTTACTCTTAAAGTCGTATACTTTTTTATTCGTTTAACCTTAGGTGGATAATACCCTCTTTCAAAAATTCTACCTTTTGTCATATTACATTGCTTTAAGAACGAATCAATAGAATTTTCTTCAACTGTCTCCATAGCACGCTGCATTACCTTCGCAGCAACTCTAGCATCCTCTATCGCATTATGGTGGTTAAAATTAATTCCATGATGAGCTGCCAATGTATTTAATTTATGATTTTCCATCTCTGGCCACACTTGTTTCGCAATATTTGCTGTACATAGATAGTCCATTTCTGGATAGTTTAGCCGATTACGATCAAGAGATTGTCTAATTACACTCATGTCAAAACTAGCATTATGTGCAACAACCAAATTCCCAGTTAAATAGTTATTAAGTGTAGGCCAAATCTCTGGGAAAGTCATAGCATCCTGTACATCTTCTTCCCTAATTCCATGCACACGAATATTAAATGGATTGAAATAGGTTTCTGGATTAATCAAGCTATAATATTCATCTAGTATTTCTTTTTCATTAGCTATTACTATCCCAACCGCACAAGGACTATATCTTTTTTCGTTCGCCGTCTCAAAATCTATCGACACAAAGTTCATTTAAATCTTCCTTTAATAAGATTATTTATATATGTATCATAACATGTTTCTTTATCTGTCTGAAATAAATTTAGGGAATTAATTGATGACGGAGGGGGTGTTTTCTTGGTTGGGTAAAGTATTTAAGCGGGCTGAGTGACGGTTGTGATTCATTTTTTGATGCTACTGGCACTCATAGGCTTTATGAGTGACGGTTGAGATCCTTTTTTCGATGCAGCGGGCACTCATCAGCTTTATGAGTGACGGTTGTGATTCTTTTTACGATGCTACGGGCACTCATTAGCCCTATGAGTGACGGTTGCTTGCATTTTTATGATCCTACGGGCACTCATCAGCTTTATGAGTGACGGTTGCTATCCTTTTTTCGATGCTACGGGCACTCATTCGCCCTATGAGTGACGGTTGCGAGCCTTTTTTCATTGCTACGGGCACTCATCGCCTCTATGAGTGACAGTTGCGAGCCTTTTTTCATTGCTACGGGCACTCATCAGCTTTATGAGTGACAGTTGCGAGCCTTTTTTCATTGCTACGGGCACTCATCGCCTCTATGAGTGACAGTTGCGAGCCTTTTTTCATTGCTACGGGCACTCATCAGCTTTATGAGTGACAGTTGCTATCCTTTTTATGATGCTACGGGCACTCATTCGCCCTATGAGTGACGGTTGTTATCCTTTTTATGATGCTACGGGCACTCATCAGCTCTATGAGTGACGGTTGCTATCCTTTTTATGATGCTACGGGCACTCATCAGCGCTAGCAACGATAATTTCACTAAAATCCCTACTACTAATTTCATTCATTCCCAAACAAGTTCCATGCCTCCCTCTCCCCCACACAAAAAAGCTGCTGTCCTACAAGGTACAGCAGCTTTAAAAAATTATAATAAACCAACCATCTTTAATCCATGATAAATACCATCTTCATCGACAGACTTCGTTACATACTTGGCAACAGTTTTTGCCTCGTCTACTCCGTTCCCCATCGCAACACTATTTACGATAGTAGAAAGCATCTCAACATCATTTAATCCATCTCCAAAAGCATATACTCGTTCCATTGTAATGTTGAGTTTTTGAATCGCCTTTTCTATCCCATTTGCTTTTGATCCACCTTTTGGTAGCACATCCGTACTATAAGGATGCCAACGGATAAAATCAAATTCAGGATATGCTTCTTTGTATTGCTTTTCATCTTTTTCTTCACAGAATAAAAGCGTTTGAAAAATCTCATTTTCCTCATAGTGTAATGGTGCGTACGCTGGTAAATTAACTTTAAGTGTTTGAATACTTTCTGTAATGAATGGATGCTCTGGTACATTTGCTTTCATTACATTTGGATCCATGAACACAACTGGATGTTTATTTAATAACGCTTGTTCAGTCAATTTTTTTAATGAAGACTTGTCTAATGGGTTCGTATAAACTTCTTCCCCTTCCACAACAACATATTGACCATTGTAGCTCACGTATGTATTAATCCCTAATTCTTCACGAAGATCTTTATACATGAATGGACCTCTTCCTGTTGCAATAGCAACAATATGCCCCATTCTTTTTAATTCTTGAATTGCTTCTTTAGTTGAATTTGGTAAGTTTTTTTCATGGTCTAATAACGTTCCATCGATATCAAAAAATATCATACTTTTCTGTTCAGCCATTCATATACTCCTTTATTTCATCATTACCATCTATTCTAACCTTTGAAAGGCCTTACAAGTCAATTAATGTAGATTATTAATTTTTTACTATAATTTTTAAAATAGACCAATAATTCCCTTGACAATTTTCTAGATACAGTGTAAATTGATGTCTAACAATTAAATTACCGAATTCTCTTATCCAGAGAGGTGGAGGGACTGGCCCTTTGAAGCCTCGGCAGCGGACTCATGCGAGTACTGTGCCAATTCCAGTAGTGTAATGCTTGAAGATAAGAAGAGTGACCTTGTTTTTTGATATGACAAACCTCTTCTTATTCTATGAGAAGAGGTTTTTTAATTGAAAAAAACATGAGGTGATGAAAATGACAAAGGAAAATTTGCAAGTATCGAATGAATTATTAAAAGCGATTGAAGTATTAAAAGAAAAAGAATGGATCGATTTAACTCATACATTCGGTCCAGATTCTCCACATTTTTCTGCATTTGAAGATGCTGAATTTCAAACACTTTTCACACATGATGATGGCTTTTTTGCTCAAAGCTTTACCTTCCCTGGGCAGTATGGAACACATATAGATGCCCCTATTCATTTTGTTCGAGACACACGTTATCTAGAAGAACTAGATTTGAAGGAACTAGTTTTACCTTTAGTTGTTATTAATAAATCAAAAGAGGCAGCTATAGATAATGACTTTACGCTATCCGTGGAAGATATTCTTGCATTTGAGGAAGAATATGGACAAATTGAAGCAGGAAGTTTTGTAGCGTTGAGAACGGACTGGAGCAAGCGTTGGCCAGATAAAGACTTGTTTAACAACAAAGATGAAGAAGGAAACGCTCATGCACCTGGTTGGGGATTAGAGGCGTTGAAGTTCTTATTCAAAGAGAGAAATATAAAAGCAGTTGGCCATGAAACATTTGATACCGATTCTGCTGTTGATTATCGAAAGAATGGCGCACTGCTTGGTGAGTATTATGTGTTGGAACAAGATACATACCAAGTGGAATTATTAACTAACTTAGATAAAGTTCCAACAAAAGGGGCAGTAATCTTTAACATTGTTCCAAAAGCTGAGAAAGCCTCTGGATTTCCAGTACGTTCATTTGCATTATTACCATAATAAGAGAAAGAAGGAATATAATATGAGTCAAACAACATTAACAGCACCATTTCGAGCAGATCATGTTGGTAGTCTATTACGTCCAAAAAATCTGTTACAAGCAAGAAAAGATTATCAGAACGGGAATATAACCAAAGATGATTTACGTCTAATTGAAAATCAAGAATTAAAACGAATCGTTGATAAACAAATTGAAGTTGGATTAGAATTAGTCACTGACGGAGAGTTCCGTCGTTCCTGGTGGCATATTGATTTTCTAGAAAATTTAAATGGGTTTGAAGGGTATGTACCAGAACGAGGTATTCCTTTCCAAGGAATCGAAACAGAACCATATGATGTACGGAATACCGGAAAAATTTCATTTAACCTAGATCATCCATTTTTAGAGGATTTCCGTATTTTCAATGACCTTGTAGCTGGGAGAGCGGTTGCAAAACAAACCATTCCAAGCCCAGACCAGTTATTCCATCGCGGTATTCGCAATCCAGAAGTTTATCCGACTGTTCAGGAATATGCAGATGACATTATTCAAGCATATCGTGATGCATTAAAGGCATTTTATGATGCTGGTGTACGATACTTACAGTTCGATGATGTGTATATCGCAGGTTTAAATGCAGATAGTTTAGTAGCTTATGAGCCTGGATTAACTCGCGAGGAATTAATAGACTTGGCTCTATATGTTGCAAATGGTGTACTTAAAGATAAGCCAGATGATTTATATGTTACGACTCATTTATGTCGTGGTAACTATGAATCTCGTTGGGCTTTTGAAGGTAGTTATGCGCAAATCGCTCCTACTCTATTTGCTAAGGAGAATGTCGATGGATTTTTCTTAGAATATGATGATGAGCGTTCTGGTGACTTCAAACCGTTACAACATATACCGGATGGTGGACCAAAAGTTGTATTAGGTCTTGTCACCTCCAAGTTTGGTGAATTAGAAGATAAAGAAACTATTAAAAGACGAATCGAAGAAGCTTCTAAATATGTACCACTTGAGCAATTAGCATTAAGTCCACAATGTGGCTTCTCCTCTACTCACCATGGTAATAAGCTAACAGAAGAACAACAGTGGGAGAAATTGAGATTTATAGTAGAGATTACAAAAGAAATTTGGGGTTAAAATAAGTCCCGAGTGAGGAGATTCACTCGGGACTTGCTTTATCTTTAATTTTTAATGAGTTGAACTAAAAAAACAACTTGGAAATATCACTTCTTAATCCCATTCTTTCATTCGATTGACAACATTCTTTTTAAACTTCGATACAATGGTGTCTTTTCCTTCTGAACTTTTTTGTTTTTGCCATTCATTGTAACTTGCAATAGCTATTAAAATAGATCCTGCGATAACGAGGTAACCCCACCAAGGAAGTTTCCCCCAATATGGCCTTGTTTGCATAAAGACATTAAATAATAACACTCCTGTACCGACGAAGAAGAAAGATTTCATTTGGAATGCCATCCCAGCGATTAAAGATGCTAAGGACAATACACCGATTATTAATGCATCATAAATCGTGTTACTTGCTAATCCATCTTGAACTAAGATAAGAGCAACAATGACAAGTACTGCCCATTGAATATAGCTTGCCATCTCACGTTTTTCTATCATCACAAAACTCCGTAATCCTATAACTAAAACAACCCAAGGCAAGACATAGAACTCTCGCTCGAATAAAGGTGGTAGTTCAAAATGACCTAGCAACGAATAATATGGTTGTAAAAGAAATACAAGGGCTGTAAAAGTAATCCATTTAGAAGGAACACCATTTATACGACTTCTATTCATAATTAACGTCGTAACTATTAAAATACCTGGAAGAATTTTAGCAAATAAACTTCCAAAGCTATATTGATATAAATTAAGGAAAACAATCAAGCCTATAAAAGAGTACCAGTCAATCTGTACGTACTTAGATTTAGATTCATAGAATGTTCGATAAAGAAATTGACCGGCAAGGACTACAACTACCCCAAATAAAGCATATAGATATGGACCATCGGCAAATATAGTAACATTTATATTCCCTACACCTGTATATAGCAAGATTAATGGAATAATAGAAAATACATCCCATTTACTACGATGTAGCATAAATAGAACCAGTATGCCATACGCGAGTGTTACACTAAATAACATTAAGTCAAATGGGTAATTCATTGTAAAACTCCATAAGCCTAGGATGGAGAATGGTACAAAGTAATAAGCTATTCGTTTTTTCCATACGTCTGTCGTAACAAACCAACCCAACAATAACAGTATACTTACAATTAAATATGTGTAAGAAAACTCATTGTTCCAACTTAATTTTGCAAACAATAGTTGAAAGAATATCCACAACACAGTAATTCCACTATAGAAGAATGTTTTTATTTTCCATTCAATTGTTACTAGTTTCACCGTTAACATATAAATAATGGTAGTAATTAAAAATGTCCAGAGTGCATCTTCTCCATTTGAAAGCAAGCTTAGTAGTAAAGCAAAAGGAATATATAGTTGCCCAATCCAATAAAAGGCTTTTGATAGCTTGCTGTCTTTTTTCCTAAGTAAAATCCCTATAACTAGAAGAAGTATCGCACCAATGATAAATTCATAGAGTTTGAATAAATGGAGGACAGTCCCCTCATGGATTAATACTAGTATGCTCGAGTATGCAATTAGTGACATACTACTAACGACGTATGGTATGGCAGGCCATTTCGTTCTCTTGTACATGAAATAAGCCATACCGATTCCTCCGACAGTAATTATTGTTCTAATTAATGCATCTGCTACAAACCCTAAGCTAAGTAGAATTCCAAACGCATAGAAAGCTTGCGCAATATAAAAACTACTATTTGAGAATCTTTCTTGACCTGCCATTCTCCAAATAAAACTAATCCCTAAAACAACAATACTTCCAAGTACAATATGTTCAGCATAAATAGGTTCCATATAAAGTGACGGTGACTGGAGTTCTATAAATCTAGCTATGACTGCTACCGCTGTTCCTAACGATAATGCATGTATCCATGGAGCAAATTGTTTAAAACTATCCCTAGTTTCATAACGATCCATGACTATTGCTATTCCAGATAAAAGAATAAGCATAATTCCCTGTTGGAATAAAGATGTATCGATTGTACTCATTAATAATGTAAGTAATAATGCAATTCCACTTATATCACGAGTACTATTCTTTATAGGCTTCCAAAACGAATGGGCAACGAGACAGCCGCCAGTAATATAGAAAAAGATGACTAGTATATAAAAAGGTAGAATTGTTGATTCAACATGAAACCATTCTTTTCCTAAGAGTGCTAATTGGTACAAGGCACTGATTAGAAAGAAAGGACTTAAATAAGTGAAAAGTTTATTTTTCACGACAGATACAAGGTAACTAAAATTCATTGCAATAATAACATAAGCGATGACTAATACAATCGAACCTTCCCCTACTCGTATCATTAACCCTTCAAAACTAATATACAAAAAGGCTAAAGAAGAAACGATTGCACTCGTAATTTGAAACACTTTTTGCATGTGTTTCGCGTTCTTTACTAACAACGGAATAATTAGGAAAACAATCCCTAAAACAGCATATGCTATCTCGCTTACTCCTACTAAAATTGAGTTCTCTACGAATTGATGTGCACCATAAATTAACATTGCAGTAAATACAAAATGGTAAGACTTATGCCTAGAGACAAAGATCATTGAGAAATAGATTAAAGCAGTTAATAGTAAGTTAAAACTATACATTAATTCACTTTCATAAAATACAAGCATTAATAAGGTTGATAAAATAAGATTCGCTTGGATAAATGGTATAAACTCTTTTATAAATTGCTGTAATTTCTTATTTCCTCTTAGCAAACGATAAGCAAAGATTAAAGAGGCATTGTACAACATAACACCTAAATAAAACCCATCTACTGGAAGATATAATGTTGCAATAAGTAACCCAATTAATACACTAAGTGAAAGATAAGAAAACCAAACGTATAAACGCGAGCCAAGTTTCATGGCAAAATAAACATAGATTGGTAATAAAATACCTGTACCAATCGCACCAAATAAATACTTTCCTTCTCCCGAAAAGGATAAATAATTTCCAAATAGTCCAAAATAGCCTGCTGAAACTATGACAATAGGTAAAAATAGACTAGCTAATATTAAGAAGGAAAAAGCTGTTTTTTGAATATGTAACACCCGACCAGTAAACCATGCTAATCCAAAAAATAAGAATGAAACAGTAGCAATCAAGCCCGTTTTGGACCAATTTCCAAGAGTATCCCATGTACTTGTAGCGTACACTAATCCACCCAAAAGTAATAAAATTACACCGAGGCTTAATCCCCACGTAATATTTCTGTCTCTTATTTGTTTATCTGTTAACTTTTTCTTCTGTTTGGTGACTGGTATTGTAGGTTGTTGAATACTGCTTGTTTTTTCTATCTCTTTTTCTGTAGGATTCTGAGGAGTGATTTTAACTTGTGGTTCTACAGCTGGTTTCGTTGTTTTTTCTATACTTTGTTTAATTTGAGTAACGTTAGGGAGATTTTTGTAATACTTCGTATGAGCATTTACTATCTTTGCAGCAACATTTAATGATATATATCGAGCTTTAACTAGCTGATGTAATTCCTCACGTACAATCTCCCTTTTTTCTTCTGGACTTAACTGTGTCATACACACCCACCTTTCTATTTAGGGATTTGCCCCACATAATTTTAAAAAAAGTCTAATATTATTGTAAGAACTTTGGTAAAATGAAAGATAATCGAATTCTTACATATTATTATACAGGAGGAAGCTCCAATGTTATATTGGATTATTTTTGGAATAGTTTTATTAATTATATTAGAAGAAGGCTTGTATTATCTATTTAATCGTTTAGCCTTTAATAAACAACCAAAAGAACAACTTGATAATACACCAGTAGAAACAGAAAATACAAGAAAACAAAGAAGATTAAGACGAAAGCATTAGGTGATACCTGATGTTTTTTTGCTATATAAGAAAGGAGTCCTATCATGAAGGATGAATATCAATTATTACGTATCCCAGGTCCAACTCCAATTCCACCAAGTGTACAACAAGCGATGATGAAGCCAATGATTGGCCATCGAGACCATACTACAAAAGCATTACTAAAACGAATTAAACCTAGTCTACGACATATATTTGGTACAAAAGAAGATGTGATGATTGTGGCTGGTAGTGGAACTGCGGGATTGGAAGCCGCAGTTGTCAATACAATAAGTCCTGGAGATGAAGTGCTTGTCATCGTAACGGGTTCATTCGGTGAGCGCTTTGCAAAAATCTGTGAGAGCTACAACATGAATGTCCATCGTTATGAGTATGATTGGGGGAAGGCTTTCCTCCCAGAAGAAATCAAAAGTTACTTGAAAAAGCATCCTTCAATAAAAGCCGTTTTTGCAACGTATTGTGAAACATCGACTGGTGTATTAAATCCCGTGCGAGAGCTAGCATCTGTTGTAAGAGAAGTTTCTGACGCATTAATCATTGTTGATGGTGTGTCTGCTATCGGTGCCACGCCAATGATGATGGATGATTGGGGAATTGATATCTGTGTTACAGGATCCCAAAAGGCACTTATGCTACCGCCTGGACTCACCTTCATCGCTGTCAGCCAAAAAGCCTGGAATCGTATTGAAAAGAACCATCATTCCCGCTTTTACTTAGACTTAAGAAGATACCGAACTAACCTCATCGAAGATTCCACACCATTCACACCAGCACTATCCTTACTATTCGGATTAGAACAGTCCTTAAACTTACTAAAATTAGAAGGTCTAGAAAATGTTTATAACCGACATCAAATGATGAAAAAAATGACAAGAGCAGCATTTAAAGCGCTAGGAATACCACTGCTAACCAATGATACCGATGCTTCTCCTACTGTAACAGCGATACAACCTAGAGATTTCAATCCAGATCAGTTTCGCAACATAGTAAAAGAAGAATTTGGACTTATACTAGCAGGTGGGCAGAACCACTTAAAAGGGAAAATATTTCGGATCGGTCATTTGGGATACTGTACTCCGCAAGATGTGTTACAAACCATTAGTTGTATCGAGATTGGAATCCAAAGAATTGGCAAAAACATTCCATTAGGTGATGGTGTACGCGCTGCACAAGAATTGTACATAAAGGAGGGATAAACAATGACCTTTAAAGTGTTAATTACAGATCCGATTAGTGAGGAAGGAATTAGTCCCCTTAGGCAATCAAAAGAAGTGCATATTGTTATACAGACCAATTGGAATACGGAGGAATTAAAGCAGAACATTATTGATTTTGATGCGCTTATTGTTCGGAGCCAAACCCAAGTAACCCGTGAAGTGATAGAATGCGCTCCAAATCTAAAAATAATCGGTCGAGCAGGAGTTGGTGTGGATAATATTGATGTTGAGGCTGCAACAGAGAAAGGCATAATTGTCGTAAATGCACCGAACGCCAATACGAACTCTGCTGCAGAACATACGATGGCTATGCTGATGGCATTATCTCGAAAAATCCCACAAGCTTATTTGGCATTGAAAGAAAAACAATGGGATCGCAAAAAATATGTTGGAGTAGAAATCAAAAATAAAACACTAGGAATTATTGGGCTTGGACGAATTGGTGCTGAAGTAGCTTATCGAGCTAAGGGTCAGCGAATGCATGTCGTTGCTTATGATCCTTTTCTTACAAAAGAGCAGGCAGAAAAAATGGGCATCGAATACGGAAATCTGGATGATGTACTTCGTAAAGCTGATTTTATTACCGTTCACACTCCTCTAGTTAAGGAAACAAAACATCTTCTCAATCATGACGCTTTTGAAAAAATGAAAACTGGCGTACAGTTAATTAATTGTGCACGCGGTGGAATCATTGATGAAGATGCATTATATGAAGCTATTCTATCAAAGAAAGTTGCTGGAGCTGCGTTAGATGTTATGGAGGAAGAACCATTTTACCATCATAGATTATTAGATTTACCTGAAGTTATTCTAACTCCGCATATAGGAGCAAGTACGGTGGAGGCGCAAGAAAATGTGGCTATTGATGTTAGTCATGACATTCTTCATTTCATTAATGGAGAGTCGGTCAGAAACCCAGTGAACATGCCTTCCCTAAATAATGAAATCCTTCGCAAAGTAGAACCATTTTTTTACCTTGCAGAGAAACTCGGGGAATTTTTGATTTACTTAACAGATGATGTTATCGAAGAAATTGTGATTTCCTATCATGGTGATGTCATTGAACATGAATTATCTCCTCTTACTCGAAGAATTACAAAAGGGATATTAAAAAGACATCTTGGCACCCATGTCAATGAAGTAAACGCACTCCTTCTCGCAGATAAGAGAGGAATTCGAATTCAAGAGAACAAATCCTATACAAAACAAGGATTCTCTAATTTAATCTCTGTACAAACAAGCACGAAATCAGGAGTGAAAAGCGTTGCTGGGACACTGCTAGATGGCCTCGGTCCCCGGATTGTTAAAGTCGACCATTACCGAGTCGATGTCACACCGAAAGGACATATCATTGTCATACAGCATACGGACCAACCTGGCGTAATAGGACGAATGGGAAGTATTCTAGCCAAGCACGATGTAAATATAGCAACGATGCAAGTAGATCGTGCTGACATTGGCGGTGAAGCAATTATGATGTTAACCGTCGACAAACATATAGAGGGAAAAGTTTTAATTGAACTCCTAGCTTTAAACGATATCCATGATGTGAAAACAATAGACTTGTAAAGAAGGAAGTTCGGTATGAATAAATCTTTATTTAGTGGCAGTATCATTGTATTAGTTTTAGTAATCATTAGCATTTTAAGCCCACTAACTATATTTGCAGCCATCGATCCAGCTATCATACAAGAACGCCACGAAGAAGCACCATACCATATTCGTGGAAAAATAATTTCAGATGAATTAATAGAAGATGTTACGACCGATGATAAGCATCCAGAACAATTACGAAAAATGAAGATTCAATTGGATGAAATTATTAAATCTCAGTCTGAACTAAACTCCGTTGTAGAAATTGTTTATCATTATATCCCGAGTTGGAATAGTGCGGAGTATGTTGGTGGAAAAAGAATGGATATTGTCGTGAACGATGTGGTAGAAGTTTGGTTAGATGATTCCGAGCATGGATTAGAACCCGTGTTAGGTGGATATTCTGTCCATCATATTCATTATGAAGAAAACCGTCTCGAGCATATTCCAGAACCATTTTGGCATGGAGTCGTTCGGAAACTGGGAAGTGTAAAAGAATTGCCGTTGGATCTATTTATTATTAGCGGGCTTATTATTGTAATAGGTTGGGCCGTATTTAGAGGATTGAAAAAGTTTGGGTAATAAAAAACTAGCATCCTTTTCAATTGGATGCTAGTTTTCCTTTTCTTTTAGAATAGGAAGTAATTCCATTAGATGAGTAATTTCATAGGTTGGTAGTATGTCTTGTGTTGGTTTACTATGATGGTTAATCCACACATTTTTCATTCCAATACGATTAGAACCTAAAATGTCCGTGTGTAAATTATCTCCAACCATGATTGCTTCATCTTTAGTTAAGTTCGTAAGTCTTAACACATGTTGAAAAATAGATGGATCGGGTTTTCCAACGCCGAATTCTCCAGAAATAACGATGGTGTGAAAATAGGTTTTTAACTTTGGGATTAGATTTAGTTTTGTGTTTTGAAGGGAAGGAGCTCCATTCGTTAACATGACTAATTGAAACTTATTCTTTAACTTCTCTAAAATGGCAAAGGTATCTTTGTATACAAACGGAAATTGTTTTCGATATGTTGGAAAAGCTTCCGCTAATTCATTTGCAAATTGTTCATCTATAACATCTAATTCTTCTAATCCCTTTCTCCATGCTGCATGTTGATATTCTGAGATAATTTTATGTAGTCCTTTAAATTCTTCCCCTTCATCTTCAAATGTTCCCCATAACCCTTCGAATGGATTGATACCAATTTTCTGGGTAAATTCATAAGTGGAATACGATTTATATAACTCACGAGCATAGTAGCGAACATGCTCCTCAAGCTGTTTTGGATTAGTCCCGTATTTTTCTGTTGCTAATTGACAGGTTGCTTCAAAAGCTTTGTTAATACTTTTTTTATCATTTAATAATGTATCATCTAAATCAAAAATGATAGCCTTTAGCATTCGTTTCACCTATTTCGAGCTTTCGCCAAATTTTTCATAAAATACAACTTCTTCTCTCGGTACATGTTTCTTCGGATCTGGTGTCATTGATGGGTATCCAAGCCCTAATACCGCAACAATTCGCTGTTCATCAGGAATATTCAATAAATCCCTTACATACCCTTCCCTCTTCTCCGTTTCCTTCTGGTCTTCGGAATGATACACCGCACCAAAAGCGGAACCTAACCCTACTTCAACAGCTTCCAGCCATATAAACGCACAAGCAAATGATGCATCTTGTAACCAATATTTACTCACATTAGGCTTTCCTGTAACAACGATTCCTGCAGTCGCTTCTTTTAACCATTTCATATACGGAGTAGTTTCTGCTAATTGATCTAACATGTCTCGATTTTGCACGACAATCAAATTCTTCGATGGTAGATTATTTCCTGTTGGAGCAAATAGACCTGCATCTACGACTTGCTCAAGAATATTTTCTTGTATTTTTCGGTCTTCAAATTTCGTAATCTCACGACGATTTTGAATCGCTTCAAAAACATTCATTTTATCTCCACCTTTTTTAATTTTAGTTTATCATAGTTGGGATGTTTTTTTGTGGGGTGGGATGAGGGATTGGGTGATTAGACTATAGTTTGGGCGATTAGATCGTTTTTCGGGTGATTACACTGTAGTTTGGGCGATTAGATCGATTTTTCGGGTGATTAGAGGCGAAGTTTGGGCGATTAGACTGTTTTTCGGATGATTAGACTGAAGTTTGGGCGATTAGATCGTTTTTCGGGTGATTAGACTGTAGTTTGGGCGATTAGACTGTTTTTCGGGTGATTACACTGAAGTTTGGGCGATTAGATCGGTTTTTCGGGTGATTACACTGAAGTCTGGCCGATTAGACCATTTTTTGGCTGATTAAACCGCAGTCTGGACGATTAGACCATTTTTTGGCTGATTAGACTTTAGTTTGGGCGATTAGACCGTTTTTTGGGTGATTAGACTGTAGTTTGGACGATTAGATCAGTTTTTTGGGTGATTAGAGGCGAAGTTTGGGCGATTAGACTGTTTTTTGGCTGATTAGACTGTAGTTTGGGCGATTAGACCGTTTTTTGGCTGATTACACTGTAGTTTGGGCGATTTGACCATTTTTTGGCTGATTAAACCGCTGTTTGGGCGATTAAACCATTTTTTGGCTGATTAAACCGCTGTTTGGATGATTAGACCACAATTCGGGCTAATACACCAATCAACTGATTCCCCACCCCACTTCCCTCAACTCCGCCCAAACCCAAAAATAAAACCGAAGCAAAGAATTCTCTACTTCGGTATCTACCACGATTAATACACTTCGTAATTTTGGCCGGTTTGTGCTCCTTCTACGCTTTTACGATAAGCAAGGGCTACACGGCTTGCTGGAACAGGTGTAAATCCAATAAAGTATTGCTCTAATCTGTCCCATGATTCTTGGACAATGTTGGGACTAACACTGTTTATGCGAATTCCTCTAGGCATTTCAATGGCACTTGCTTTTACAAAGGATCTTACTCCTCCATTTGCCATTGCTGCAGAGGCACCAAAACGAATTGGATCATCCATCATGACACCAGTAGTTAACGTAAAGCTACCACCATCATTTACATAATCTAAACCAAGCAATACTAGATTAATTTGACCTTTTAATTTACTTTCAATTCCCCGTTCATTTATCTCAGGAGTAAGTTCCGATATGGAAGCAAAATTTGCTCCACCTGCTGCGCTAATGACGGCATCTACTTTTCCTACTTTACTGTACATATCTTTAATACTCTGTACGGATGTATGGTCAACAGAAACATCTAATCCATTTCTCCCTGCACGAATCAGGTCGTGATGTGCTAACACGTTACATATTTCTTTCCCAATTGTCCCACTCGCACCAACAACTAATATCCTCATCGGCATTCTCCTTTTAGATTATATATATCTATAACTTAACCTATGATAGACGGTATGTAAACTATTCCAAACCAAATAGAAAAAGCACTGAAATAGCCATTTCAGTGCTCCGCTTTTACGTATTCATTTTCCTTTTGTTTGGTTGATTATATTTAATAAAGAAAGTAATCACTAACCCTATCGCTGCCGTAATACCAGCGACTGCAAAGGCCATATTTACTCCATGAATAATTCCATCCAGTCCTCTTTCAGGTTGAGCAGTAGATGTCATAATGGTTACAAGTAATGCTGTTCCAATTGCACCAGCAATTTGCCGTAACGTATTATTCATAGCCGTACCATGAGGGAGCATTTCCCTAGAAAGCTGATTTAAGCCTGCAGTTGTAACAGGCATCATAACCATGGCAACACCGATCATTCGAAAAGCATGTACGGTTGCAATATACATAAAAGTTGTATTTGGCGTTAATACAGTTAACATAAAAGTTGTTACTGTTACCAGTATTAATCCAATCAATGACAACCATTTGGCACCAAACTTATCAAATAAACGACCTGTAATTGGGTTCATCAGTCCCATCATTATAGCCCCTGGTAATAATGCCAATCCAGATTCTACTGGTGAAAATCCTAACATATCTTGCATAAGTAGTGGTAGAATAACTGCTCCACCTATCATCGCTAGAAATACTGTCATCCCTAGAGCGGTTGTTAACGTGAAAATTTTGTCTTTAAAAATCCGAAATTCTAATATAGGTTGTTTTAATTTTAACTGTCTTAAAATAAACCATAGTAATGTTAATGCACCAATTAACATCGTAAGGATGACTTCGGCACTGGACCATCCTTTTGCTCCAGCCACACTAAATCCATATAACAATCCACCGAATCCTACAGTAGATAAGATAATTGATAAGATGTCCACTTTTGGAAATGTTTGTTTCGTGACATTCTTTAATACAACATAAGCTAGTATAATATCAATTACTGCTATCGGAAAGACAACATAAAATAAACTTCTCCAAGGATAATGCTCCACTAAATAACCTGATAAAGTTGGACCTATTGCAGGTGCAAAGGAAATAATTAATCCGAAGAGTCCCATAGCAGTTCCTCTTTTTTCAATTGGAAAAATGAGAAACATAATTGTTTGCATTAGTGGCATCATTACGCCAGCACCAGCCGCTTGAAGAACCCGTCCAAAAAGTAGTGTATAAAACTCAGGTGCAATTGCACAGATTAATGTACCTAATGTAAATGACCCCATTGCATATAGAAATAATTCCCTTGTTGTAAATCGAGCTATTAGGAAGGCAGTAATTGGGATCATAATTCCATTTACTAATAAAAATATCGATTGTAACCATTGAACCGTTGTATCGCCAATTCCTAAATCAGCTTTAATTACTGGTAATGCTGTAACTAATAACGTCTGGTTCAGGATTGCTACAAAAGCACCCGTTAATAATACAATTAACAACGGGCCTTTACGTATGGGTTCACTTGGTTGCATCTCATGATGATGAACCATATTGTAACCTACTTTCTCTTTTATCTCTTCTATTATTGATACCACCATAATGAGTTTTTATGTTTAATTTAAAACGGTAAAATAATACCCATTTTTTTCCGTATCAAATAGGTAGGTTACAATTATAGCAAAAAATACTTCTAGACACGAATTAATTGTTTATTCAATTAAACATGACGAATATCATGCATACTTATTCTTTTCCTCTCCTAAACATAACGATTATAATGAATATATAACTTTTTTGGAGGATCAAGCATATGTGTTTAATCTTATTTCAATATCAAAATCATCCTCACTATAAATTCGTATTAGCCGCTAACCGTGATGAGGCATATAATCGACCAACTGCTAAAGCTAGTTATTGGGAAGACGAACCAAATATTTTAGCTGGTCGAGATTTAGAACAGATGGGGACATGGCTCGGAATTACACGAGAAGGACGTTTTAGTGCTCTTACTAATTACCGCCATCCTGATCACATGCGCCCGAGCAAAATTTCGCGAGGAGAAATTGTAACGAACTTTTTAAAAGGACAGGAATCAACTGCTACTTATTTAGAGAAGTTAAGCAGTCAAAAAGAAGATTATGTTGGTTTTAATGTATTAATTGGCCAACCTGATGAATTGATGTATTACAACAATATAGAAGATAGAAAAACAGTAATTGAACCTGGTGTGCATGGATTAAGCAACCATTTCCTTAATACACCTTGGCCCAAAGTAGAAATAGGGAAAAGGAATATGCAAGAATATTTATCAAACAACAATATCGTGGATCCGAATGAATTATTTACTATCTTAGCTAATTCAGAACAAGCACGAGAAGAATCTCTGCCTGATACTGGTATCGGACTTGATTTAGAAAAAAAGCTTTCCCCATTATTTATCAATTTACCTGATTATGGGACACGTTGTTCCACTGTACTAACAATTGATCAAAATAACCAAGTCTTATTTAAAGAAAGAACATATAAAGCTGGTAAGTTCGTAGATGAAGTAACCTACGAATTTCAAATAGGAAGTAAATAAAAAATGAAGTTCAAACCATTTATTTGTGTTTGAACTTCATTTTTTTCATTCAATCCCCATAATGTCCCAAGCAGTAATTATACCTATTAATGTTTCATCTATCTGTCCATTTTTAGAAATCAATAATGCATCAATCCTGTTTCCTTTACCGATTTGTTCCTTAAATACTTCAACCGCTTCATAAACAGAAGTATCTGCACTAATGAATTGATAGTTATTTTCTTTCTGATACGTTAAAATCTCTTCAATTAATACATCTTCTACATGTTTATTTTTATTTTTATTTTTAGCAAGCCATTTTGTAATGCCGTTTTCCGTCATTAACCCCTTAAATTCTCTCCCATTGTACACAGGAAATTTAGAAAATCCTTTTTCTTGTATTGCATCTAACAATTGAGTAAACGTATCTTTCATATCAAAAGTTTTAACTTTCTTCTCAAATTGGGGGGTAACAAATTTTGGCTTAGTCATTTCCACTTCAATTTGTTCAATCTTTTCGACGATCGAATCATGTGGTTCTGCAATAACTAGTTCAGTATCCATTCGATTATGTACAATTGCATTTCTTAACTCCGCAAATTCTAATAAATCATCTTTATACTTACGAACAATTGCATTATATTTTGTTAATATCCTAACCGATTTTGCAAAACCAAATCCTTTACTGTTTTCTAACTCGGCATCCATTGCCTTATCAATTCGATTAAATGCTGTAATAAATCTTTCAGAGTTCCTTGCCATGAATGATTCTCCTTTTTTGTAAACCGAGCTATTACGAGATTTTCGTACCATTCTCTACTTCTTCGTCTGGACGTAATAAAACAACATCATCCTCCCCTGGTACCCCACCAAGCACTAAAACTTCAGATTTAAATCCTGCAATCCTTCGCGGTGGAAAGTTAACTACCGCCACCACTTGCCTGCCGATAAGTTGTTCGGCTTCATATCGTTTGGTAATCTGTGCAGAAGATTGTTTCATTCCTAGTTCACCAAAATCAATTTCTAGTTTTATGGCAGGTTTTCGTGCTTCAGGAAAATTTTCCGCCTTAACAATAGTCCCTATCCGCAAATCGAGCTTCATAAAATCATCAATCGTTGCCACTCATATAACCTCCTATAAACATAGAAAGCCCCCATTTATATCATGGAGGCTCATCTTAGTTGAAGTATTTACTATTATTACTATTGTACAGGGACTTATACTTTTGATAAAGGAATTTATGTGAATTTTTGAGTCACACCTCTTTATCTATAGAAAAAAATGTTATATCCTAGTAAAGTAGTATGACTTAATTTGAGGGGGTAACACCATGGCATTAAAAAAAGCATTAACCCTAGCAGGTTCAGATACTAGTGGCGGAGCGGGAATTCAAGCTGACTTGAAGACGTTCCAAGAACATGGTGTCTATGGTATGAATGCCTTAACATCTATTGTGACAATGAAACCTGATGGATGGAATCATGATGTAACAACAATTGATGTGAGCGTTGTTGAGAAACAATTAGAAACAACATTATCTGTTGGTATTGATGCGATGAAATCGGGAATGCTTGGCACCGTTGATGTAATTGAACTTGGAGCTAAGAAAATCCACGAACATCATATTGATAAATATGTACTTGATCCAGTAATGGTATGTAAAGGAGAAGATGAACTTCTTTTACCTGAAAATACCGATGCAATGCGTGCAGTATTACTACCTGTTTCACTTGTAACTACACCAAATTTATTTGAAGCTTGGCAACTTGCAGGCACTTCTGGTCCAATTAAAACGATTGATGGAATGAAAGAAGCTGCAGTAAAAATTCATGAACTTGGTGCAAAACATGTGGTAATAAAAGGTGGACGTGCCATCGAACATGACAAAGCAGTAGACTTATTCTATGATGGTAAAGATTTCTCACTTCTAGAAAGTGAAAAAATTGATACCACCTATAACCATGGTGCAGGCTGTACCTTTGCTGCTGCAATAACAGCAAACCTTGCCAATGGACAATCTGTATTAGATGCAGTAACAAATGCGAAAAAGTTTGTTTCCGCTGCTATTGAATATGGATGGCAATTAAATGATTACGTCGGTCCTGTTATGCATGGGGCTTATAATAAGTTTGTAGCTAATAATTAATAGTAAATTTTTAAGATACTCAAGGCTTTAATTTGCCTTGGGTATTTTTTTGTTCACATTTATGACTGTCCATCTTGAGTATGTGCTCGATCTCGTGGGGGGTGTGAACTTTCTTCTCGAATTTGTGGCCTACCCACGGGAGTATGCGCCCTTCTTTCTCGCGTATGTGACCTTCCCTCTGGTGTATGCGCCCTTCCTTCTTACGTATGTGACCTTCCCTCTGGTGTATGCGCCCTTCCTTCTCGCGTATGTGACCTTCCCTCTGGTGTATGCGCCCTTCCTTCTTACGTTTGTGACCTTCCCTCTGGTGTATGCGCCCTTCCTTCTCGCGTATGTGACCTTCCCACGGGAGTATGCGCCCTATCTTCTCACTTATGTGACCTTCCCTCTGGAGTATGCGCCCTATCCTCTCACTTATGTGACCTTCCCTCTGAACTATGCGCCCGTTCCTCTCACATTTGTGACCTTCCCAAGGAACTATGCGCCCGTTCCTCTCACATATGTGACCTTCCCTCTGAACTATGTGCCCTATCCTCTCACATATGTGACCTTCCCTCTGGAGTATGCGCCCTATCCTCTCACATATGTGACCTTCCCAAAGAAATATGCGCCCGCTCCTCTCGCATATGTGACCTTCCCTCTGAACTATGTGCCCTTCCTTCTCGCATATGTGACCTTCCCACTGAACTATGTGCCCTATCTTCTCGCATTTGTGACCTTCCCCCTGGATCATGCACCCTTCCACCCCAAATAAACTCAAATCCAAATGTATCACTCCTTACAAATACAACAAAAAGACACAAACCAACTCGGCTTGTGTCCTTCCACTTCAATACTTCCTTTATGCTTCTTTTTCCTGTAACACAGGTACAGGTTGTTTAGTAGGCAACATATTAAATACAATATTCAGTACAATTGCAGTGATACTACCTGCAACAATTCCATTACTTGTTAAGATTTGTACTCCACTTGGTAATTGAGCAAATAATTCTGGTACTACCGTAACACCAAGCCCCATACCAACAGAACAAGCAACAATCATGGAATTTCCAGTAGAAATGGAAATTTCTTTACTTAACATTTTAATTCCTTGAGCAATTACCATTCCAAACATAGCAATACTTGCTCCACCTAAAACAGATTTGGGAATGATCGTTGTGAAGGCTGCAATTTTCGGAACTAAACCTAATCCAACTAACATCGCTCCAGCAACAAGGATAACTTTTCGAGTTTTAACACCAGATAATTGTAATAGTCCTACATTTTGAGAATATGCCGTATATTGAAGAGCATTAAAAATTCCACCTAAGAAAATAGCTAATCCTTCTGCTCGATATCCTCTTGATAGTTCAGCTTCTGTTAACTTTTTCTTCGTCATATCACTAACTGCAAAGTAAACTCCAGTTGACTCTACTAAGGAAACCATAGCAACCAATGTTAAAGTAAGAATGGATGACCATTCAAAAGTAGGCGTTCCAAAATAAAATAGTTCCGGTAAACGGAAATAAGAAGCTTCTGCTACCGCACTGAAATCAACTTTACCCATTAATCCAGCAGCAATTGTCCCAACAATTAAGCCAAGTAAAATGGAAACTGAACGCATAAATCCTTTTGAAAAACGATATGTCAAAATAATAAATAATAACGTACCAAATCCTAACGCAATATTAGAAATTGAACCAAAATCAGCTGCTCCTTGACCGCCACCTAAGTCATTAATTGCAACTGGGATTAGCGTCACCCCAATGATTACTACTACTGTTCCCGTAACAATCGGTGGGAAAAATCGCACAAGTTTTCCAAAGAATCCACTAATAATTACAATAATTACTCCTGAAGCAATAATGGCTCCATACATAGTACTAATGCCAAATTCACTACCAATGGCGATCATGGGACCTACTGCAGTAAATGTACATCCAAGAACAACCGGGAGGCCGATACCGAAGAATTTATTTCTCACAACTTGTAAAAGTGTAGCAATACCACACATAAAAATATCTATGGCTACTAAATACGTTAATTGTTCAGCCGTTAAACCTAATGATCCTCCAATAATTAATGGAACGAGAATAGCTCCTGCATACATTGCTAACACATGTTGGATTCCTAAAGCTGTTGTCTTCATTAAAATTCCTCCCTAAACGTTATTTTGTTCTCACTCATTGAATCAATAATTGCTAATGACTCGACACGAACACCTTGTTCTCTTAACAAATCCCCACCAGCTTGGAAGCCTTTTTCAATGACGATTCCAACTCCGGCTAACGTCGCATTTGCTTTTTCAACAATATTTAATAGACCACGAACCGCCTGACCATTCGCAAGAAAATCATCAATAATTAAGACGGTATCGTTCTCCTGCAAGTAATCATTGGAGACAGATATTTCATTCGTTTCATTTTTAGTAAAGGAATGAATGTTTGCTGTCAAAAGAGAATCTACTAGAGTAAGAGATTTTCGTTTTCTAGCAAAAACTACAGGTACCCCAAGCTCTAATCCTGCCATAATTGCTGGTGCAATACCCGATGATTCAATGGTTAGGATTTTGGTAATTCCCGCATCTTTGTACAGGTCCGCAAATTCCTTTCCAATTTGTTGCATTAGCTCTGGATCTAGTTGATGATTGAGAAAAGCATCTACCTTTAACACTTCATCTGATAGTACTTTACCCTTTTCGGTTATTGCTTGTTTTAATAGATTCATGTTCATATTCCTTTCCGATTGATTGTTTACCAGAAGCTATGAAAGTAATTTCAAATACAAAAAAAGCTCGAAAATATACTCCTCCCTATGAAGAAGTAAATTTCCGAGCATAATATGCTTGAAAAATAGAATGATGAAATACACCAAAAAGATTGGCGTGTTGTCATTCAGTTACTTTTCATAGTCAGCTCATTTACGGTAAGCTGGTAGAAACTTGCAGGCCATATCCCCGCGATTATATGAAAATAGTATTGAATTGTTTTTAGTATAATGGCATACCTTTCGAAAATCAACCCCTTTTTCCGAATTTATTTCATTTATTTTATTCGATTGTTCGGTTTCCACTTGAATTTTTTGCCAAAATAGCAAGAATGCCTCTATTATTTATTTATTCCAATCTTTCTAATTTATCTGGATTTCGCACAAAGTAGATCTTATTTATTTTATTTGCTTTAATATCAAACAATGCTGCCAGTATTATTTGACTGTTTACTCGAACAATGATTGCTTCTTCATTGTTTAATGGACTATTTTCAATTTCCGTATGTTCACCAAATAAAGGCAGTCGCTTCAGTAAGCCAGCTAGGAAACGAAGGACCATTTCGGGAGAATGTATTGGTCGAATGGCTGCTGGAACCTTGCCTCCACCGTCTGAGTAAATCGTAATTTCATCAGATAATAATGGGAGTAATTGGTCAACATTTCCTTGTTGTAAGGAATATATATTTTATTTCCATGTTCAGCACTTATAAGAGGTATTCCACCTTTGTTTGAGTCGACAGATTGAAACACACTTCCAACCGCTACGACTGCTATATCATATGCTAGTGTGTTATCTTCATCTGATGTTTCTTTCAAATGAATAACTTTATCAACATGATTAATTGATGTCACTGCACCTTGGATTACTTTCAGATTAGTAGGGAATATTTTTTTCCATGGTATTTTAATGGTTGAATTTTTTATAGCTGCTGGTTTAAAAAGGAGAACTTTCTGTACATGATATGGACTTGGATCGACTAATATTATACGAAGCCTAACTGTTTGCCCCATCCTTCTTTGAATCGACCGGATAGCATGAATTCCAGCATAGCCCCCACCGATTATGATACATGTTAACGTAGACACAATTTCAACCCCTATCTTCTATTTATAAATTAAACGAAATAGGAGTTGTTTTTGTGACAATTTTTTGAAATTTATGATAATATGGAATTAGCGTTACTTGATGAGGTAAAGGAGAATAAAATGCCAATCGTAAAACATGAAGAATTTATCTCTGCACCTGTGGAAGTAGTCTTTGATCTTGCTAGAAGTGTAGATATCCATATAAAAACAACTGGAAAATCAAAGGAAATAGCAATCGGAGGAGTGACAGAAGGTTTATTAGAAGAAGGCGATATGGTCACTTGGGAAGCTACTCATTTTGGAATACGACAAAGGTTAACAGCTAAGATTATTTCGATGGATAAACCGAACGAATTTGTTGATATTATGGTTCGTGGTGCATTCCACTCCTTTCGACATACACACCAATTCTTTGAAATAGATGGAGGAACAAAGATGGTCGATATTTTTGATTATCGCTCTCCTTTCGGTTTCATTGGTGTACTAGCTGATAAATGGTTCTTAGAAAAATACATGGCAACATTTATTCGCAATCGAGCAAGGGAACTAAAAAAGTTTGCAGAAGAAAAGGGGGATGAGTAGTTTGAGAAAATTAGGAATCCTATTAGCCGGTTTTTCTTTATTAACATTGGCCTTAGTTATTGTTCTACTAAATTTAAGTGATGCGATGTTTTTTACAGCTGGGTTCGGCAGCGAGGAAACTAATTATTTACCTTATTTTCTGATTGGTATTGTATTTATATTTGGGATCTACCTTGCTTTTTATAATGAGCGATAAATTTTCTTTG
This sequence comes from Ornithinibacillus halotolerans, assembly GCF_014637405.1. GTDB lineage: Bacteria > Bacillota > Bacilli > Bacillales > Amphibacillaceae > Ornithinibacillus > Ornithinibacillus halotolerans. The sequence goes on along the minus strand of NZ_BMEY01000018.1, from coordinate 9,534 downwards.
GGGCTGAGGCGAACGTTCTTCTACATAAAAACCGGATTATACGATTTGGGTGCAACTAACCCGCTCCGGAAATATACTTCGCTTTCCGCGGGCGGCTGGTGAGCCTCCTCGTGCTATCACACTGTGGGGTCTCACCTATGCCTTTCCTCCCGCAGGACAAGGAACGCTTCGTCAGCGAAACATCGCACGAAGAAAAAGCGTTTTCCTTTTTCGAGGAGTCTACGTATATTTCCGGAGCTAATGTATCGTATTATTCGGCTTTTAAATTAGAAATTTATTATTGTCCCATCTTCTTTTTATTGTTAATATGGTACAGGATATGCATCCAATGGACATTCCATGCTAACTTCCTCTTTGCCACGTAAGATGGTTAATGTAACAGTAGAACTAGAATCTTTCGCATTTAATAGCTGCTCAAATGACTGATAGCCAGTTACTCGATCTTGATCCATTTTTATAATTATATCTCCTGGAAGTAATCCTGCTTTATCAGCTGACGTTCCTTCTTTCACTGCTTGTACTTTTGTACCTGGAATTTCCTCATTAGAAGAATGTGAAATACCAATCCACACTCTCCAAAACCTGTTCCGTTGATCTTGATTTGCCTCATATACACTCTTTAAATTGCCTAGAAATTGTCCTGTTCCAAAGAGCATGTTCTCCTTAGCTACTGCATCCATTTCATTAATAAATGGTGCATGATATGTTATACGCACACGAATTCCATTATCAACCTCTTCTAATTCTGTAATCGTCTGAAAATCTCCATCTTGGCTTTGCATCACAAAACGTTTTAAAGGTTCAATTTCCGTATAAATACCTTCCGATGTTGCACCCCAGCCATGGTTTAGGAATCCCTTCCCACCGATCCGAAAATCTACTTTAGCCTCTTTCGTATACCAGCGATTTAAATGTTCCTCTTTTGTTAATGCATCCCAAACCTTTTGAATCGCTGCTTTCACAATAATTTCTCGACTAACGGAATCTTTCACTTTAATCATCTCGAATGTCTCCTTCTTCCACATATTTTTTTAAACTTACGAGTTGATCATCTAGTAAATCTCCGATGTATTGAAGCATTTCCTGGTAAGCTTCGTGCAGTAATTCAGTATTTAAGGAATAAACCCTAAATCTACCATGAACATATGATGTAATCATTTTCTCTTCTAAAAGAACCGTTAAATGCTTCTTAATTGCTGGCTGAGAGATTGCAAATGACTCTACTATTTCTTTTTGGGTTTTGTTACCTTCTTTTAATAACTGTAAAATTTCTCGCCTTGTTTGGTCCCCTAATGCACGATATACATCTGTCATTTCTCTCACCTCAATTATATAACCATTTGGTTATATATAGGTTATCGTATTATAACCTTCATGTCAACAATTTTCAGAAAAGTGTTAAATAATAGGAAGACGACAACTTTTGCTAAACATGTTATCCTAATGGTAACCTATTCATCAAAGGAGACCTTACATGAAGAAAATAATTAGCATCTTTCTACTATCTACCATCCTATTTTTATCTGGATGTGGATTTTTAGAAGAGACTCAAAATACAATTAACTATGCAACAGAAGCAACTGAATATTTGAATGAACTAAGTACCTTTGCGGAAGAAATTCAATCTTCTTTCGATGGAAATGTAAATGAGCAAGAATTAGAAAATATGTTAACAGACATCGAAGGGATGGCGGAGCAATTTAATACGATTGAAGTTCCTGCCATTGCTGAAAGTGTTCATCATAATTTAGTAGAAAAAAATGAAAAACTTATTCAGACAATTGATCATATACAAGAAAATGGCGAAGTAGCAATTGAAGAAATTAAAAATACAGAGTTATTTAAGACGATTGACAGTATAACGAATTTGATGAATCAAATTGAGCAGCTGGGATTTGAATAAATAATATTAAGGAACCCCTTATTTGTTATGGGGTTCCTTTTTATTGTGTTTTACTCATTTCATGCTAATTTATTATGTATTTGCTTTAAATGGTGTTGATCATGTTTCAGAAAGATTTTGATAAAGCTTTCACCAGAAAATTGCCTTTTTCCCTTTCCTATCGTAAATCTAGTTTCAGGCTTTACTTCTAAAATGCTGTCGATGAGTCTTTTTCTTGTTTTAATAAATAGATCAATAATAGTTTCTAAGCTTTTACCTTCTAATTTAGCAATTCCCTCGGCATTATGTTCATCATGGTCTGGGAATGGTGGCAAATTTGCGTTCTCTTGCATCTTCGGAACCATTACTTCCACATTATATTTATCCCAATAATATAAATGTCCAATAATCTCTCGAATTGACCATTTCCCTTCCTGTATTGGTTCTAATAATAATGTATACTCAGTATCGCTTATTTTAGTAATCTCATCAATCGTACTCTCAAATTGTTGGTATGTTTTATTCATATTAATTCCCCCAATCCAACTGTTATTTTTTTTCTGAAAAATAATAATGTTTTAACTCCAATTACATTGTAAAATAAAATAGTAGATACGGAAAGCTAATACTGAAAAAAGGAAGAGTTTAATGGAAATTAATACGGAGAGATTAAAGTTATTACCGTGCACCGAAGAATTAATGACATCTGTCACATATGAATTAAGACCTCATATAAAAATGCACTTACAAGATCTTCTTATTGATTCTAGTCTATTAGGTTGGGGACCGTGGTTAATTATCGAGAAAAAATCAGACCAAATTATTGGTGATATCGGATTTAAAGGAAAGCCAACTTTAAATAACACAGTAGAGATTGGATATGCGGTCGTCCCTGTTGCACAAAATAATGGGTTTGCTACTGAAGTAGCACAGGCAATAGTAGACTGGGCCTTTACTCATGATGATGTAGATATGGTTATTGCTGAATGCCTCGAAGATAACATTGCATCTATAAAGGTGTTAAAGAAATTAGGAATGACTGTAGTTGGAGTAGAAAAACAGATGTTGAAATGGCAGTTACATAAGCATGTATAAACAATGAAGGAATTCACCTATTAAAGGAAATTCCTTCCGTTTTATCAATGAACCAATGAGGCCCTTAAATCACTAACTCCATGCTCTAAATAGGCTTTTAAACAAGATAGCGTATACACCCAACCTTCTTTTTGGCCCAACATTTTATTAAATAATTCTTTGTCTTCAGCTTTCCAGCCAGACTCCGTTACTTCAATGGTCGTACTATTATCTTCTAATTTTTGAAAGGTAATGGTAACAACTGTTACTTCTCCCTGTTCTTGTCCCCACGTATAAACAATTTTCTCATCTTGCTTGATTTCCTGAACATTAATTGTTCCTACTGCCTCATATTCCGCATATGTTAATGTAATTTGTTTTCCCTGTTCCCAACGTTCTGAACTAGAGGTGAACCAAAAATTCCCGATTTTATTTGGATCTACAATCGCTTCAAACACTTCTTTTGCTGATCTTTTTATGTTCATTTTTGATGTTACTTCTGTTTTGCTCATCTAGGACATCCTTTCAATAAATATACTAATTAGCTTCCTAACAGTCACTAATCAAAAAACTTCATGTGTGGCTTTGTTTCCTTATAGTAATCCATTCTATCCTTCAATGTACCTGTATGAAACTCAAATTTGTGTCCATCTGGATCAGTGAAATAGATAGACTTCTTATCTCGGCTATCTCGTTTACGACTTTGTAGTATTTTTACATTTAGACTTTTTAATTTTTCATAACAACTATCGAAATCCTCATTATCAATTGAAAAAGCAATATGCGTATAGGATTGAGAGATTTCATTCCTTGGTATATTTTTTTCTTCATTTAACGCAAGCCATAGTCCATTTAAATCAAAATATGCAGTAGTTCTACCTTTTACTAGTAGCTTTGCATTAAATACTTGTTCGTAAAACTTAATAGATTTTTCTAAATCAGAAACAGAAAATAATAAATGATTGATTGGACCAACCTTCATTGTTTAATCTTCCTTTACCATTACTATAAACTTTTGGTCGTTTCGTAGGAATTCACATGTTTTTTCGAAGTTGAACTTTTCATATAAACGGATTGCCCGCTTGTTAAAATCAGCAACGGTCAATCGCAAACAGCCACTATTCTTTTCCATTACTTGTTTTAATATATACTTGAAAAACTCAGCACCTAACCCTTTGCCTGTTAAATCAGGTCTCATCCCTAAACCAATATCAATACAGTCATTTTCATATGCGCCAACTTGGTTACCGGCAGGTACTTGAGCATCTTTACCAGTGCAAAAGAAACCAATTACTTTTTCGTCCGAGACAATTGCATGATAGGAAGGGCTAGTTAATTCCAAAATTGCTTCACCTGATAATACATTATTATATAAATCATACGGTTTTTCATATTTCCAACTAAGAATTTCTATTGCATATGTATCCGTCATCCTTCTAGTTGTCCAATTCAATTACTTCCCTCTATTCTTTGTCTAAACTTAATGTCATATATTCTTCATCAAAGTATACATTATTAATTTTTAATGCCCTCTCCTCTAACCCGAATGTTTGAAAACCAAACTTGTTATAGAGTGCTTTAGCACCATGATTAATGGATACAACCGTTAAATTTATAGAAATAATCCTATCTAGTTCCCGGGCTTTTTTTATAGCGGCATCTAACAGCCCATACCCTATTCCTTTTTCACGAAAAGATGGGGTCACATACATTGCAAAAATATTTGCCTTATGTTTTAGCTTTTCCTTAGATTCTGGAAGTAATGTTATCATTCCAATAAGCTTTTCATCTTCAAATGCCCCAAAAGTATAAAAATTCTTTTGGGCAAAGCTTTTTTCATATTGTTTTATTGCATCTTTATTTCGAATAACTTCCTCATAACTTGTGGCAAATGCTTCTGGATTTTCTTGTAAGGCTTCTAAACGAAGAGCATAGTATTGCTCAGCATCACTAGGTTGTAATAGACGAATCATGTTATCAATCCTCCAAAATTGATCCTATTCTATTATTCTAGTTTTGTTGTCGAAAATCCTTTAATTAGAGAAGATTTTGTAAAAATATTATTAGATGGAATTTAGCGAAATGATCAATTAGTAGAAGTAATAAAAATGGGGAGAAAGATAGGATGAGTACTATGTACCATTGAATAACGAAAGAAACAGGAATCATAAATTATCATTGAGCCGTAACGAGATTAGGGCGCTCAATGTATGCAACTAAGCCATCAACAAAAAAAGAATAACATTTACAAGAAATGTTACTCCTTCTTTTATCAATAGTTCCTCTATTAATTAGGCATTGGACTCAAATGCTCATGTATTAATTTCCATTCTCCGCTTGATTTTTTAACAAAAACATTTGTTGCTCTACCTTCCCCGCTAATAAATTCACCATTATAATAACCTTCATAATGATACGTATACAAACACGTTGCTGTTTTATCTTCTACAACAATCCAATTGACGTCTACTGCAGAATACACTTCTTCCTTAATCGTATTCCATGCGTTTTCAAAATAATTACCAATATCCTCAAGTGTTTCACACGTTCGATTGGAAAACCAATATACCGCTTGTTCATCTAATACTTTACGCACATTACGAAAATCATGAGTATTTGTTGCTTCAATATAATTCGCTAATGCTTGTTTATATCCCAATTTTATCCTCCTTTTTATCGAGAAACTTTTTCGTTAATTGAATGATTTGTCTAACTTCATGCCATGACTTCGTTTTCTCAAATAAGTGATGCAATGATAGTATAACACTTTCGATTAAGAACTCTCTCGGCTCATCAGTTACCAGTTCTTCTTTTAAGAATAGTAGGTATTTCTTTTGTTTTGCATTAGCAAAGGGGGACAATTCTTCTATTTTTTGTATTATTTGATCACGAATTTCCATTGGTTTATTCGTATCCATTTCATTACCAAGCCAACCAGGAGAAAAGAACCGTTCACCTGTTTCGAGTTGATTATTAATCATAGGTCTCAACCTTTTTAATAGGAAACGAATAACAGTCTCTGCTTCAACATCCTGTTCAGTTCCCATTTTCCATGTATGCATAAAATGATGAATCATTCCTACTAACATCACTGCTTGGTCAATAGAATAATCAATTGTTCCTGGAGTATAAATCTCACTAATTCTTTTCGCTGTCCAGTTAACTTCTGTCTGATACTGTTTCCTTAGGAACTTTTTAATTCCAGGGTCGTCCAAATGAGCAATGGCATCAAATAATGCCAGCATACTATATTTCCGATTCATATTCGAACGAACCGCAATTTGTTGAATAAAAATTTCCTCATCATTACGATTTTTTCCGTGTTCAAGCTCCATCCGTTTTTGATCACCTTCAGCCTGAACCTTTTCCAGTATAGCTAATAAACATTCGTTCTTCGAGACAAAGTAATTATAGAAAGTCCCTTTAGAAATTTTGGCTTCCTCAATAATGTCTTGAATAGATGTTGTATGGAATCCTTTTTTTATAAATAATTGATGAGCGGTATCTATAATCCTCATCTTCCGTTCATTTATTTTCATTTTTCATCACCTTATTGGAACATTAGTATAATCTTATTTAAACGTATAAACCTTATTATTTCAAATGAAACCAGTTATATATAAATTTCCCTATTGCCAAAATTGTACTGTCGGTATAAAATACATAAGTGCTATGTGAAACGGAAGGTAGGTTGAAGTGAATGACAGAAATTAAAACACAAGAACAAAAACCCCCTTATGGTATAATTGCAATTCTTTTTATTGGGGCGTTTGTAGCTATTTTAAATGAAACATTTTTAAATGTTGCATTACCTTCTATTATGGAAGAGTTTCAAGTGAAACCTGCCGTAGTACAATGGTTAGCAACAGGATACATGCTTGTTAACGGGATATTAATTCCAGCAAGCGCTTTTTTTATTCAACGATTTACGAATCGAAGCATTTTCATTGCTGCGATGTCGTTATTTACAATTGGTACGTTACTTGCTAGTATTTCACCAACATTTGGTATATTACTAACTGCAAGAATGATTCAAGCATCCGGATCGGCTATCATGATGCCCCTACTCATGAATGTTATGCTTGTTGCATTCCCAATTGAAAAACGTGGGCAAGTGATGGGATTCTTTGGCTTAGTCATGATTGTAGCTCCTGCACTTGGACCAACATTATCTGGAGTAATTGTTGAACACTTTAGCTGGAGAATGCTATTCAATATCGTTTTACCTTTCTCCATCTTCTCACTTGTTTATGCAATCTTCCGTCTGAAGAACTTTACACCACAGAATAAGATTAAATTAGATGTGTTATCTATTATTTTATCAAGTATTGGTTTTGGTGGATTACTATATGGTTTCAGTTCAGCTGGTGATTTAGGTTGGAATGATCCACTTGTTTATGGAACAATTATCGCTGGTGTCATTGGACTTGTTTGGTTAATTCTTCGCCAATTTAAACTTGAAGAACCATTATTGGAATTTAGAGTGTTTAAATATCCGATGTTTGCTCTTTCTTCTGCAATCTCGGTTACGATATCACTTGCATTATTTTCTGGTATGATTTTAGTCCCAATTTATTTACAAACTGTTCGTCCATTCTCTCCAACAGAAGCAGGATTACTTATGCTTCCAGGAGCAATTATCATGGGAATTATGTCACCAATCTCTGGTCGACTATTTGATAAACATGGGGCAAGAGGATTAGCTATTATTGGTTTAACGATCGTCATTGTAGCTACATTCTTCTTTAGTAAGTTATCATTAACTACACCTTATTTACTAGTTGCGCTAATGTTCTCTATTCGTACATTCGGTATGTCACTAGTAAATATGCCTGTTATGACCAATGGATTAAATCAATTGCCAATGAAAGATTATCCACATGGTACAGCTGTAAATAATACGTTGTCCCAAGTATCGGGCGCAATTGGTTCAGCACTACTTGTAACAGTGATGAATAAACGAATGGAATTTCGATTAGAAGAAATGGCTAATGAACCAGTAGATATGAGCCTAATCGATCCAAATTCTAGTGTAGATGTACCGACACAAATTGGAAATATTGCCATGTTAAATGGGATCAATTTTTCATTTTTAGTCTCAGCGATTATATTAATTGTTGCGTTAATTTTGGCCTTTTTCATCAAAAGAGTTCCGGTTGGAAAACCTGTATCAGAAACGGCAGTAGCACCGGATGAAACTTCAAAAATAGAAGAGAAATAAAAAAGTCGTACCACAATAGTTGTGGTACGACTTTTTATATATTCATATTTTCTACACCAAGAATAAGTGGTAATAACATAATAGCAATTCCGATGATGATAATTATGAGTCCAAAAAATCGATTAGAGCGTTTATCTTCATAAGTTACACCCTGTTTTAGGAAAAAGTCCAGTAAAGTAGGCGCTTTTCCAGAGAAAATAAGATAGCCGAATACTATAAACACTAGACCTATAAAAAGTACAATAAATACTTGAAACGGCACTTTCGTCACTCCTAGTTAAGTATTGTTTAGTATTATTAATTATAACTAAACATCACATTTCCGTCCCGATCCATTACATCAAATGTTATCGAATGAGAATCCGCCACTTCTTCAGAAAGTACATCTACAAAAATATGCCTTTTATTAATATCTACTTTATTTTTCATTAATGTTCCGTCCTCATTACGAATTTCATAATCTACTTGTTTTGCACCCGGATAATTAAAAACACCGCCCCAAATAATATTTAGTGAATTATTCGCTTCTTCACCTAATGTATCAAAGTGGATAAATTCAGTCTTTCTACCAATATCCACTGCCATGGAGAAATCATCATTTGTATTAATTACATACCGGCCAAATCGATTCTTTTCAAAAGTACTTCTACAAATAACATAATCTCCGCCTGAATCTTTAGTAAGAAAAATTACTACACCGACCTCATCATTTTGATATAAAATTTCTGGTATATCATGTTCTCCGTAACCACTGTTACTTAAAGCCCCTTCGAGTGTTTGTGTTGAACAGCCAGTTATGATGAGGATTAGTAATAAAAAAAACAGTAACTTTCTCATTTTCTCCTCCCTATACTAAGGCTATATATGTATGTGCCCGTTTTCTTTATTTATATGGAATTTATATTGATATAGTTTTATCATTGCGAGGGTTAGAATTAAATTGTGAGGATTCTCCTACTCTCTTATATATAGACGTTTATCGAATGGAAAAAGTTTCAAATTTTTAAAAATATAGTCAAGAAGTCCTATGTATCTTTGAAAATTTCAATAATAAATAAGAGGCTGAGACAAAACTATTTCTAACATAGGAAAAACCGAACATTAAACTAGAGCATCAGACCCGCCCCGGAAATATACTGCGCTTTCCGTGGGCGGCTGGTGAGCCTCCTCAGAGCTAACGCTCTTGCGGGGTCTCACCGATGCCTTTCCTCCCACAGGAGTCTCCGTATATGGACCTGCACCCCAAAAGTTAGAGTAAAAAATAACTTTTGGGGTGATTTTTTATGGCAACGTATAGTGAGGAATTTAGGGAAGAAGTTGTGACTGAATATCTGGAAGGACCTCTTGGATATAAGCT
>NZ_BMEY01000017.1 GCF_014637405.1 Ornithinibacillus halotolerans | reverse complement strand
ATATATTTATTACTACAATAACGAACGAATTAAAGCAAAATTAGCTGGTTTAAGTCCAGTACAATACCGAACTCAAACCAGCCAATCAGCTGCATAATAAAAACTCTAACTTTTGGGGGTCACCACCATATACGGAGACTCCTGTGGGAGGAAAGGCATCGGTGAGACCCCGCAGTGCGTAAGCACGAGGAGGCTCACCAGCCGCCCACGGAAAGCGCAGTATATTTCCGGGGCGCGTTAGATGCACATCCTTTAATATTTGATTTTACCCTTGTGAGAAATTGTTATGTCCCACTCTTTTTTGTGTTATCTAGATAATTTCTCTTTATAAAATCCTTCAAAGTAACTTAATGTTTCTGGATTACTTAGAGCTCCTTTATTGGCTACTTTTTCAATTGGTTGGCCCATTAATATTCGCTTTACAGGAACCTCTAGTTTCTTTCCGTTAAGAGTCTTAGGGACATCTTGGACAGGGATTACTTCAGTTGGAACATGTCTTGGTGAGCATTGATTCTTAATTTGTCTTTTTACTTTAGTGATAATCTCACTTGAAAGATTTACACCAGGCTTCAATACTACGAATAAAGGGACGTATGATTCTCCATTCTCCATTGGTATGTCAACTATTAAACTATCTTCAATCTCTTTCACTTGATCAACAGCTCGATAGATTTCACTTGTACCAATACGGATACCACCACGATTAATTGTTGCATCGGAGCGACCATAAATAATACTAGTTCCACGTTCTGTTATTTTAATATAATCCCCATGACGCCATATTCCAGGATACATATCAAAGTAGCTATCGTGCATACGACTTCCATCAACATCATTCCAAAAGAAAATAGGCATTGCTGGGAATGGTTCTGTTATAACAAGTTCTCCAACTTTATTAACGTGAGGAGTAGCATCTTCATCATAGCTTTCGATTTTAACCCCAAGACCTCGACATTGCAGCTCTCCAGCATAAACTGGCAAAATTGGAACACCAAGAATAAATGCGGTACACACATCTGTCCCACCACTAATAGAGGCAATCGTTATATCTTTTTTTACATGATCATAACACCATTGGAATCCTTCTGGCGGTAGTGGTGAACCTGTTGAACTAATTGATTTTAGTGCAGTTAAGTCAAACTCTTCTTTAGGTGTTAAATCATCTTTCATGCATGCTGTAATATAACTTGCAGATGTGCCGAAAATAGTCATTTTTGTTTCTTCGGCGAGTTTCCATAACATCTTCTTATTAGGGTAAGCGGGATTCCCATCATATAAGATAATTGTACTCCCTGTTAATAAACCACCAATTAAGTAATTCCACATCATCCAACCAGTAGTAGTAAACCAAAAGAACCGATCATTTTCATGTAGATCAGTATGAAAAGTTAATGCTTTTAAATGTTCAATTAACATACCACCTTGGCTATGTACGATTGGTTTTGGTTTACCGGTCGTTCCAGAAGAAAATAATATCCATAACGGATCATTAAAATCAACGTGTGTAAATATAATTGGCTCATCCGTCTCTCTTATTGCATTTTTCCATAAGTATACAGATTGAAGACTTGTAAATTGCTCATCCTCATTTAGATATGGAATTGCGATTGTTGCTTCCAGTGAATCTAGTTCTGATTGGATCTCTGCAACAACTTCCATTCGATTAAACTCTTTCCCACCATATTTATATCCATCAATTGTAATTAATACTTTTGGTTCGATTTGTTTAAACCGATCGATTACACTTTGTTTACCGAAATCAGGGGAAGCACTAGACCAGATTGCACCTAAGCTAGCTGTTGCTAAAAGAGCGACCGTTGCTTCGTATATATTCGGTAAATAAGCAACTACTCGGTCACCTTCTTGTACACCAAGACTTTTTAACGTTTGTTGTAATGCGGCAGTATCTTGATAAAGCTTTTTCCAACTAACATGATGTCTTTCAGTACGAATTTCAGAAGTATGTATAATTGCTGTACCGTTATTATTGTAGTTTCTAAATATGTGCTCTGCATAATTGACTTTTGCACCTTCAAACCATCTTGCGCCGGGCATCTGATGGGTTGATAATACAGACTGATAGGATGATGGTGATTGTATCTTGAAATACTCCCACAGTGATTCCCAGAACAGTTCAATATGATTTATTGACCATTCCCAGAGTGAAGAATAATTTTGAAAGGAGAGTCCTTTTTTATCTTTTAACCAGTTCATATATGACATAATGTTGGCATTATTTATCCGTTCAGCACTTGGTGTCCAAAGTAAGCTGCCTTCTTCAATTTGTCTCATAAAACTCCTCCCCCTAAAAATTCATAATTAACTTTATTATATGAAAACGGTTTCTATGTGTAAAGGTAAGTTTATTTTTTAAAAAAGCCACCGTTATAGTTTAACAAAAACTTTGAGATTTTGTCGCCCTTTATTAATAATTAAAAACCACAGGCTAGAAGCTGTGGTTTTATAATGGCCGTTCTCCAAATTTTATAAATGTATTTTCATCTTCTATAAGTCCACAAGATCCACATTGTATACGGTACTTTGGACCATTATATAATGTATGGAATGGTTCGATCACACTATTTTCATAATCATTTATGATATCTCCGGTCTGTGGGTCTAACTTAACTGGTTTTGCAACTTGCTCAATAATATTAAAGCGGGAGCGGTTTGTTTTGCAGTTTGGACAGCGATATTTTTGTGCCATTTTACACACCTCCACCGTTAGTATCAAGCCAGTATCAATTTTTATACGTTTACCTTAGAAGAAACTCTTTAGCTTAGAAAAGATAGATGATTTCTTGTTTTCGTTTTGTGGCTTTTTCTCGCTGACAGGATCATCTTCCTTCATAAATATCTCTTCTTTATCTATCGCATAGTCATAGGCTAAAACAGCCCCTATATCGGTTTCAATCTCTTCATTTGTTACTACTGTATATGGGATATTATATTTATTAGCTAAATTCTTTTCTGCTGTAAGGAAGCGAGAGGAAATATCGCCATTGAACAGCAATTTTGCATTTCTATTTTCTTGCATTGATTCTTCAAGTTTAGCTAATCCTTTATCTGACATTACTTGTCCTTTAGTTAAAGCAAGAACAATTCTTTCTCGCAGTGTACCAAGAAAATAGTCACGCTCTTCTTGCTTTGGCAGTCGAACACCATAAATCCCTTCAGTTAGATAATCTTCTACATTCTTTTTGCTCATTTAGGACACCTCACTTCTTAATATTGTATAAGAGTAGTCATTTGTGTGCAATGGAAAACGAGATTCTTGGTGAGTTGTACGGAAAATAGGGGGGGGAAGGGGGAATGGAGGATGGCTGGCCCTAGTTGAAGGGCCAGTCCATATTATTGTCCTCTTACTCGTCTTTCAGCAGCATTACTACGTGCTTGTGCTACCTTATCATCATGATCAGCAAGTTCTTCTGAATACTCTACATCAAAACCATCTGAATTGGCTAATTGACTTTTAGGAGTTTGAGCTAAATGATTTTTACCAGTTGCTCGATTATGGTCACCGCGTCCCATAACTTTCACCTCTTTCTGGAGTATTCGATTTTAGTATGAACGAACCTTTAATTTAAAAAACGAGTAATTGAAAGGAAATTTTCCCTTACAATTACTCGTTTAACATATTATTGTTCTAAATGTGGTTTAGTTGTATCAACTGGTTCATCCGGTTCTTCAGCTTGGAATGGGACACCAGTCTCATTACCATATCGATATTGTGACGGATCCACTGGTTTCCATGCTTCGTTTGGAGAATAGAAACGTAATAAATCACCATTTAATAATTTATCGGAAAGCTCGAGTTCATGGAGAACTTCATCTTTCATTTTTAACATTTCCTCAGTTGGTTCAATTTCTTCACCAGTTTCATTATCATAATAAGTTCCTGAGACAACACTATATTCAGGGGTGATATAATCACCATTACGGAAAGGTACATACTCTTTATGACCTTCTGAGAATAAGTCTGTTCCGAATTGAATATAATCCTGACCGTGAATTCCTTGTAAGTGTAGTAGGGTAGGCATAATATCGATTAGTCCACCGTATTTATGCACAGTTCCCATGCTTTCCACACCAGGAATTTTTATAATGAATGGAACTCGCTGTAATTGGGCATTCTTAAATGGTGTAATTTCTTCACCAATAATTTCTTTCATTGCCCGGTTATGGTTTTTAGAAATACCATAGTGGTCACCATATAAGAAAATAACAGAATCCTCATATAGACCAGCTTCTTTTAAATCATTAAAGAATTGTTCTAAGGATTCGTCCAAATATCTTGCTGTTTGGAAATACGTGTCAACCGATTTATCGCCTGTTTCGGCAGGTGCGATTGTCGCTAATTCCTCAGGTACGATATATGGATGATGGTGAGTTAATGTCATCATATGGGCATAGAATGGTTCGTCAAGTGATTCAAGCATCGGGATAGACTCTTTAAAGAAAGGCTTATCCAATAGACCATAGTTAATGACATTTTCTTCTGTCATATTGTAATAGCTTGCGTCAAAGTATACATCAATACCAAATTGTTTATAAACTTCATCACGATTCCAGAACGATTTATAATCACCATGGAAAATTGCTGATGTGTAACCTTGTTGTTGATTTAAGATTGCTGGTAGTGATTGATACGTATTTGTTCCTCTTGTAACAAATGCGGAACCTTGTGGTAAACCGTAAATAGAATTATCGGTAATTAATTCAGCATCGGCTGTTTTACCTTGTTCAGTTTGATGGAAAATGTTATCAAAATACGTGAACCCGAGTTCAGGATCATTTACAAGCGAGTTAAGAAATGGAGTTACCTCTTCACCATGCAACTCGTAATTTATAAGAAAAGTTTGAAATGACTCTAAGTGTATCTTTATAATGTTCTTACCTTTTGCAACACCAAATAATTCTGGATTTGGTTCAGCAAATTTATTTTTTGTATAGTTCTCAATTTCTGTAATGTCATCACTATCAGCTAATACACGCTGTGATGATGTTTTTACATTTTGGATTGCATCATAAATTGCAAAATTGTATATTCCTAAATACTTAACAATATAATTTCGATCAAATGTCCTTTTTAGTAGTTCTGGTCGGTCTGACTCTGCCAAACTTAGATTAAATGAAAATGCAATTAGACCAATAATAAGGATTAATATAGGCTTTCTGCGGCTAATTCTATCTGTAGACCATCCTTTGTGGAACCAGATGAATAATGCAATTAGAATAACCACATCTAATGCATAAACAATGTCTGTCCACTGTACAAGACTGGCAATACTACTTCCTAAGCTCCCAAAGTTGTCAGTTTGAGTTAGAGTCGGAAGTGTAATGTAGTCATTATTGAAACGATAGAAGACAACATTTGCATATATTAGTAGACTCATTAAAGCGTCAATTAGTATTATCCAAAATCCAACTCTTTTTCCTTTTGCAAATAGTGCTATTCCTAAGAAGATTAATGCAGAGCTTAATGGATTAAAGAATAATAAAAATTCCTGTATTTCATTTTTAATATCTAAATTGAATTCTGTTGTATAAATCAGATATGTTTTTAACCAGAGTAAGAGTACGGCTACAAAAAAGAAGGACATTTTAGATGTTAATATTTTTTTCATCGTATTCACCCCATCTTTTATTGCTTCCTAGATTTTTAAACTCTTTCCAATTGGAAAGTCGTCAAGTTATGATTTTAACGTAAATTAAACTACATATCAAGCAAATTTCCAGTTATTTCTATTGGGAAAGTATGGTTAGACTGTTAGTTTCCATCAGTTATAGCGACATAATCAAGTGTATTCAATTCAATTCCAAGCTATGATAAAATATAATTTGCTTGTTCACATAGAAAGGAAGCAAATATATGAGTTCACATCGTGGGAAATTATGGAAAGAATATGCACTAGTTATTTTTGGGGCTACTTTAGTAGCGTTGGCATATAACGTCTTTTTATTACCATCAAAACTTGCTGCAGGCGGTATCTCAGGAGTAAGTACCGTATTATATGAACTTTTTGGTTTTAGCCCAGCTGCTACACAATTTGTAATAAATATTCCTATCTTTATTATTGGTTGGATAGTACTTGGGAAGGACTTCGGTGGGAAAACACTTGTTGGAACATTCTGGGTTCCCTTCATGATAGGCTTGACTTCAAATACTCCAATTACTATAACAAATCCTTTCTTAGGAGCACTATATGGAGGAATTATCCTTGGTGTTGGCCTTGGCATAGTATACCTTGGAAAGGGGTCAACAGGTGGAACAGCTTCCATTGCACAAATTTTAAAGAAATTTACTGGTAAATCTAGTGGCTATACACAATTAATTGTAGATGGAGTTGTAGTTATTTCTTCCATCTTTGTATTTAGCCTTGAATTAACCCTTTTTGCATTAATGGCCATTTATATTTCTAGTAAAGCGATTGATTTTGTTCAATTAAGGACTTCCTCGTCTAAACTAATTGTTATTATTACAGAGGAGGAGAAGAAGGTTCAAGAAATTATTCGTACGGAAATCGACCGTGGCTTAACTAAAGTGAGATCTGTAGGTGGCTTCTCAAATAAAGATAAAACTTTAATACTTTGTGTCGCTGAACAACAAGAAGCAGTTAAATTAAAAGGAAAGCTTCAGCAAGAAGTTTCGGATGCTTTTGTTATCTTCCTCAATGCCTCTGAAATTTTAGGAAGAGGATTTACGTTGGATAAGTATTATGGGCAGAAGCTGTAAAGTAGAAAAGGACTGTACTTAGAGACAGTCCTTTTCAATTACTATTTTCTATCCCCGCCAAATAAATCGAATAATCCGCCTGCGACGCTACCTTCTCCTTTGGAACCTCCACGTTCAGGGGCAGCTGCAAATATTCTACTTGCAAGTCTTGAAAATGGTAAGGACTGAATCCACACCGTACCTGGACCTTTTAAAGTTGCAAAGAATAATCCTTCGCCACCGAATAGCGCAGTTTTTATTCCACCAACGAATTCTATGTTGTAGTCTACATTACCCGTCATCGCGACAAGGCAACCTGTATCCACACGTATAGATTCACCAGGCTGAAGTTCCCGTTTATGAATGGTACCACCAGCATGGACGAATGCCATGCCATCCCCTTCTAGTTTTTGCATAATAAATCCTTCGCCGCCAAAGAAGCCAGTTCCTAATCTTCTTTGAAATTCAATCCCAACAGCTACACCTTTAGCTGCAGCGAGAAAAGAATCCTTTTGGCAAATTAATTTCCCATCTAATTCACTTAGGTCCATGGGAATAATTTTACCAGGATAAGGAGAAGCAAATGAAACATGCCTTTTTCCCATACCAACATTTGTAAAAGTTGTTATAAATAAACTCTCCCCGGTAAGTACTCGTTTTCCAGCTCCAAGCAACTTGCCCATTAGTCCACCGCTTTGGCTTGATCCATCTCCAAATATTGTTTCCATTTGAATCTGGTCATCCATCATCATTAAGCTTCCTGCTTCCGCAATTACAGTTTCACTTGGGTCAAGTTCCACTTCTACAAATTGCATATCATCCCCGTATAATTTGTAGTCTATTTCATGATTGTTCATACGTTTTCCTCCTATAGTATGTAATAGATAATCATACGAATGTACTATCTAGTATGATTCATGTTTTGTTAAAAAAAGTGCCCAGTATTACCTGAGCACAATATTTTGGGCTTATTAATGTGGTTGTGTTCCTTGAATAGGAGCAAAACTGTTTATATAGTGTTGCATATCTTCTTGTTTTAGTTGTGGTACTTGGTAATATTGATTTCTGTTTTGATAAAGGAACACTTCATATGCCATTTCGATAATATTTGGAACACTATCTGCAAAGACTCTTCTTAGTACTGGGTTTGTTGTTTCAAGGGCTGCCATTGTAAATGCTGAGGCACTAGACTTTAAACAACCCATCATAAATCCAGTCACACACTCATCATTAATTTCATTAACTGATTGTGCTGGTTTCTTTGGCTGAGATGGGGTCATTCCGTATAATACGTCATTACTTGTTGTCATATTGTACGTTTGGGTTTTAACAGATGGTTCATTACCAGTCTTTAGCGTTTCAACAAGAGTATTATACAACTGTGTTAAAAAAGTCTTGTGTTGCTGCATCATAGTTTTTAGTTGTGGATCCTGGACATATTGTTCATAAATCATATACTGTTCCATGCCACCAACTAAACCACCAATAGCTTCATGCGCATCAAATAATTCATGACCACCATGACTAATATTAGCAGGCATTTGAGAAGTACCCGTTAACCCTTGATTTTGTTGTTGATTCATGTTGTTCATGTTCAAATTATTACCTCCTCTAAGAAGAATCAGGATTATTATTTTCTTTTCAAACCAAAATATCCAATCCATTAATTAGCTGGGATACATTTGATTGGAAGTGAGGAATATTATGGGAGAGGGCATTGGATTTGCTGTAGAAATGATGAATGAGTTGCTGTCATACATCATTTGAAATTGGATTTGGATGTTGAAATAATAAATGGGTACTAATAAAGAAACTAAGGCCTATCCTCTTGAAAACAGCATCTTTATTTACATATATAAACCATGCTAAGATTGCTAACTTAATGAATTTTTTATAAAGAAATGCTACGATAAAGATATATAGGGAAGGAGCGATAATATGCTTGGGAGATTACCAATTCAAATTACCGACCGTATCCATTTAATTGATGGATTTGATATGGGGATTCCATCTAGAACGGGTACATATGTGATAGATGAAGAAGAATTAACCTTAGTGGAAACGGGGCCAAGTCCTTCTATAAAACATATTAAAAAGGGTCTAGAAGGGTTAGGTCACCGATTACATGAAGTGAAATATATTATCGTAACTCACATTCATTTGGATCATGCTGGTGGAGCAGGGGTATTATTAAATTTATGTCCTAATGCTAAAGTAATTGTACATCCACGTGGGAAAAGGCATTTAATGGATCCAACTAGGTTAGCGGGTGGGGCAAGAGCAATATACGGAGAAAGTTTCTCCGAATTCTTTGACCCAATTGAACCTATTCCAGAAAGCAAACTAATTGTAAAAGGTGAAGGTGATACGTTACAGATTGGTCCTAATTGTACATTACAATTCCTGGATACTCCAGGCCATGCCAGACATCACTTTAGTATCTATGATCCAGTCAGTAATGGATTATTTACTGGGGATACGGCAGGGGTACGATATGACCAATTAGATTCTTTAGGAATTGATTTATTTTTACCATCCACATCACCTAATCATTTTGACCCATCAGCAATGCATGAATCAATTAATCGCATGTTAGATATGAATCTAGACTTTATTTACTTTGGTCACTTCGGTTCAACAATGAAAACGACGGCAGCCTTACATCAAGTTAAAGAGTGGTTAGATATTTTTGTAGAAGAAGGCGAGCAAGTTATTGCAGAAGGTAAAGGATATGATGTGTTAGCAGAACGTATGTTAGGGCGTGTTAAGGAGCATTTAAGAGAGTTAAATGTACCTGATGATCACCATGTTTATATCTTAATAAACTTAGATATGCAAGTGAGTGCCCTAGGAATTATTGATTATTTTCAAAAACTAAAGCAGTAAAAAATGGTAGCCTAAGACTGGGCTACCATTTTTAAACTTTATATTTATCAAATGTCAATATCTAGTATGATTGGACAATGATCACTTCCTAATACAGAAGTATGTGCGTCTGAATCAATTAGTTTGTCTTTCATTCTTTCTGAAACGATAAAGTAATCAATTCTCCAACCAATATTCCGTTCACGTACCGTTTTCATATAACTCCACCATGTGTAAATATCGTCTTTTTCTGGGTAAAAGTAACGTAATGTGTCAATAAATCCAGCATTTAAGAGGCGAGACATTTTCCCCCGTTCTTCCTCTGTAAATCCTGAATTGCCATAATTTGTTTTGTAGTTTCGTATGTCAATTTCCTGATGAGCAACATTTAAATCGCCACATAAGATTACTGGTTTTACCTTATCATGATTCAATATATGATTAAATAAAGCGTCTTCCCATTCTAAGCGTATAGGTAATCTGGCTAAATCGCGTTGTGAGTTAGGGGTATACACATTAATAAGAAAGAAGTCTTCATACTCCAATGTAATTATTCGCCCTTCAGCCTGGGTTTCCTCATCTCCTAACCCGTAACGTATAGAGAGAGGTTTATTTTTTGTGAAAACTGCTGTTCCTGAATAACCTTTTCTCTCTGCGTAGTTCCAATATTGATAATAGCCTTGTAAATCCAGTTCTATTTGTCCTTCTTGTAGCTTTGTTTCTTGTACACAAAATATATCTGCATTTACCTCATGAAAATAATCTATAAAACCTTTTCGGACACATGCTCGTAACCCATTAACATTCCAAGATACTAACTTCATTTTCTTCCCTCTTTTATTTACTGTTACAAAATGGTAGTACACACTACCAAAGAAACTAGTGTTATTTGTCTACTATATTATGATAACACCAACTAATAAATAGGTCATAGCTTAACTATTATTACCATTAGACAATTCGGAACATCTATTTATCATGTATGTTTCAACGGTGAAGTATTATACGAAGGAGAAATCGTCCTCGAGAAAGAAAGAGAAGATGACTATTCATTATATTTTTATCGTTTATTAGTAAATTAATTAAGATGTGGTTGGTACTATGCCCCAACCACATTTTGATATATTTTATCTATTTTTTCTCTGAATAGGTCCAAATGGACGATTCTTGCATCACGTAAGAATTCTTTACCGTCAACAAATAGGAGTAATACAGGAACTGTAAAAATAGAGAATCTGCCTGCAATCTCTGTAACCACATTCGCATCTATGGAACCAATTTTTATTTCTGGGTAATGAGACAGTATTTCTAACACTTGAGGTTTAAGTGCATGACATACACTACATTCTGGCTGTGAAATGTACAAAAAGGCTAATCTATTTGACTGAATAAATTCTTCAATCGAATGTAAATTTGTAAATGTTTGCATATGTTTCCTCCTACGTATTATTATATTCGAATTATGAATTTGTACCCAATCATATGTATGAAAAGAAAACAAGACATTCAACGAAGGAATGCCTTGTTTTTAAATGAAATTATACTGAATTTGCTGGTGTAGTTGGATCTAGGCACTGAATTGCACAGAAACAGTGGAGGTCAACGGTGATACAGATACCAGTTTCACGTAATCCATTAGCGCTACTTGGTAGAAACCCACATTCAAGTTGTGGATGATTTGGACTTGGTATAATAGTCTGACTTCCAGATGACGTAACTTCAAGAAGCTCTAATTCCACACAACAATCATGTTTGAATTTTTTTGCTTTAAAAATCGGTGTTTCTACACAGTC
Organism: Ornithinibacillus halotolerans; assembly: GCF_014637405.1. Classification (GTDB taxonomy): domain Bacteria; phylum Bacillota; class Bacilli; order Bacillales; family Amphibacillaceae; genus Ornithinibacillus; species Ornithinibacillus halotolerans. The sequence goes on along the minus strand of NZ_BMEY01000017.1, from coordinate 74,667 downwards.
AAAAGTTGTAGTGGTATTCTCATTCATTCGTACACCTCTAGCAAAGAACAAATCACAATCACCTTTACAATATAATAAGAATGGAATTGTAGTAGGACCGTTATCAGTTACAGTGGTAGGTGAAAGCAATTTTTCAATGGATTGTTCACAACCTGTAGTACAGCAATTATTTTGATTTTCTTCAGCCTCATTTTGCGCTAAGACAATTTTACGAACCATATCGCAAACACAATGACCAGAGTGTTTTCCAGAACAACAACTCATGCTATTTTCTCTCCTTTATTTATGAATTTTGTTATACACTATAATCTATGTTGGAGTGAAAACACTGGTTGTTTACTAGTCTATTTCTAGTGAAAATGAGTAATATAACTATATTATTTGAAGAAAATAGATTCTTTTATTATGGTAATAGCCAACACGAATAAGGAACTAGATGATTATATAAAATAAACTCTATCCATGGTGGCACTAGATACTAGCCTTCCATGAAACTAGGAGCTACGCTAAGCGTAGCTCCTGTCTTTTATACAAGTTTAAATTTAGGTACTTATAATAGAAAAAGGTTGTTTGGAACTTCATTGAATAATTTCCACGTTTTTAAGTAAGAAAAAGAAGACTATGGTGATGAATAAGGAGAGGTAAGGATATTTACTTATGAAGAAGAATCCTTTCTTGTTAGCTTCTTGTAGTTTTTTCTCAGTTTCATAAGAGACAAGCATGAAAATCATAACGGTAAATAGAGTTAATATTTTAAGCATTGTATCCGGGTTAGACATAGTGACCATTTCGCCAAGCATTGCACCCATCATACCGCCCATTAATCCAGATACACTTCCATCAATAACTGCAAATAATGAAAAAGGTATACCTGTAATAAATCCAATGGATAGGCCAATCAGAATGGAGATGATTGTGGATACAAGTAAATCACCATGAAGAATGACTCCGACAACAGTACCAAATAGCACTCCACTCATCATTCCTAAAGTCATGGCTACAATCATGCCATGCATTCTATCTAGGTGATAGCTATAATAGAAATTAATGAAAATAACACTTATTATTTGAAGTGTACATAGACTTAGAATGAAGAAAAGCATGTAGGTCATATTTTTATTCCTTTCATGAAGGTTGTCCATGCTTTAATGTATTCAAAGACAGGAAATAATATGATTTGCAAGGAATATAATATTTTTTATATGGTACTATTAAAAACAAGCCAAACTATGCTATTTTAGATTTATGGATTGTTAATATTTCTTAAAGTTTCAAATGGAAAGGGCGTCTAAATTGAAAAAGAAAAAAGTAGGTATTATTTTCGGAGGGAAATCTGCAGAGCATGAAGTATCACTGCAGTCTGCTAAAAATATTGTTGATGCGATCGATAAGGATAAATATGAAGTTACTCTAATTGGTATTGCTAAAGATGGAAAATGGCATTTAAACGACCAATCGTCTTATTTATTGAATGCTGAGAATCCTAGATTAATTTCTTTAAATAAATCAAATGATAATGTAGCTATTGTACCTGGGTCTGCTAGTAATCAATTGATTCATGTAGAAAATGCGACAAGCCTAGAACAATTAGACGTAATATTCCCGATTGTACATGGAACGCTTGGAGAAGATGGAAGTTTACAGGGGATGTTACGGATGGCAAATCTGCCATTTGTAGGACCAAGTGTACTAGGATCATCGATATGTATGGATAAAGATATTGCGAAAAGATTGTTGCATGCAGCTGGTATAAATGTTGCAAAAGGCATTGTAGTGAAACGTTCTAACAAAGATAAATTAAGCTATAAAGAGATAAGCGAAAAGCTTGGAGTACCAATGTTTGTGAAACCAGCTAACCAAGGATCTTCCGTTGGAGTGAGTAAAGTGAAGACGGAAGAAGAATTTAGAGTAGCAATAGAAGAAGCTTTCCAATATGATCATAAAGTTGTTATAGAAGAGAATATTGTTGGCCGTGAAATTGAGTGTGCTGTTCTAGGAAATGACGATCCAATTGCATCTATTCCAGGTGAAGTGCTACCTAATACTGATTTTTATTCATATGAGTCAAAGTATATTGATGAAAAAGGTGCTGAACTTGCTATTCCAGCAGAGCTTTCTGAAGAACAAGTGAAGAAAGTTCAACAGGTAGCAATCGAAGCTTTTAAAACACTTGAATGTGAAGGGCTTGCTCGTGTCGACTTCTTCTTAACAAACGAGAATAAGTTGTACGTTAATGAAGTAAATACATTACCAGGCTTTACGAAAATTAGTATGTATCCAAAACTTTGGGAAATTAGCGGTATACCTTATACAGAACTAATTAGTAAATTAATTGATTTAGCAGTAGAAAGACATCAAAATGATTCTAATTTGAAGAGTACTGTTTGGGATTAATAAAGAAGGAGTCTATTCGATTTAGGGTAGACTCCTTCTTTTCTTCATACAGATTTTTATATAGCTAGTATTCGACATTATTAATACTTTTTCTAATTTTGTCTAATGATGGTTTGAAGATTAGACATTTTCTTATGCCTTGTAACATTTTGTATGGTGAAAGCGCTGTTAATGCATTCGTGATTTAACTAATATAAAACGTTTTGAATTTATCCTCCACCGGAATTCGGTCTTTCTTTTCTGGTTTCTCATCAAAATAACCCATGTGTAAAAAACCAATAATTCTTTCATTGTCGCTAACCTGTAGCAACTCTTCTACTTGAGGATCGTATATATGTGGATTTGTTTTCCATACTACACCTAGCTCTTCTTCCCAAGCGAGGAGTTGGAAGTTTTGGATCAGACAAGCGGTAGCACCAAAGTTCTCATCTTGCTTTTTCTGGTTTTCCCCTTTTTCCATGATAACGACTAAAATGGCACTTGGTTCATTTAAGTAATTCTCACGGTTTGCTTGTCTCTCTTTAGGGTATGTGCTAGCAATCTGTTTAGCGAATTGCCTCTTTTGCTTATCTCCAACAAATATAAATCGCCACGGTTGTCTCATTCCGTGATTAGGAGCCCAAATAGCATCTTCTAATAAATTTATAACTGTTTGTTCTTCAACTAATTTATTATTATATCCTTTTTTTATAGATCGTCTTTCTCGAATTAGTTTTGCTATATCGGTCTGTTGTTTAAGTATTTGCATGTTCTAACGCCCCTTTGTTGTTAGTCCGTGAATGATAATCATTTTCATTTATCAACATATTACTTCATACAAATTGGAAAAGCAAATTGGTGACAATCGTATGTCGAATCTATATCCTTCATGAAAATGTGATAATAATCACGAACATGCACTGAAAAATAGGTGTATGATAGAGAAGTAATGATAGTGTATGGAGGTTAGCCTATGTCTTTTTATGAGGTACTTGTATTTATTCATATATTTTCTGCTATTTTAGGTATGGGTCCTGGATTTATGATGATACCAATTGTATCGAAAGCAACAAACTTAACAGAGCTGAGGCATGCTTATACAATTAGAAATCGAATGCACATATTCACTATGGTTGGTGGTACGCTGTTATTAATAACTGGTATATGGATGGGTATTATCAATAATTATTTATTTCAACAAGGCTGGTATGTTACAAGTTTAGTTCTATTTTTAATTGCGCTAGCTTTCGGCCCACTTTTACTGTCTCCAAGATCAAAACCAATTAAAAAACTTTTGAATGAAGCTGTAGGGGAGAATATTCCAGATCAATATAGCAAGTTGTCAAAGAAATTATTTTTTGTAGAAAGAATAGAAAATGTGATATTTATAGTAATTATTGCTTTAATGATTCTTAAACCATTTTAAAAAGCGAGGGAAGATTCCCTCGCTTTTACTTATTTAGTTTTTCTTCCAAATACTCTTCTAAAGTAATGCCCCGTTCCATTATTTCAGTTGCTGCTTTTATTCCAACGTACCGTAAATGCCACGGTTCATATTGATAGCCAGTGATATCTTCTTTTCCTTCTGGATAGCGAATGATGAATCCATATTTGTGAGCATTTTCTTGTAACCATATTCCTTCTTCTGTTTCTCCAAATTCAGTAACTAAGGCGTAATTTACTTGAGGACTTGTTACGTCCATTGTTAGACCAGATTGATGTTCACTTTCTCCAGGTTTTGCACTAAATGTATTTGCTTGTTCTTCTCCATGATTGGAAACATAGGCTGCAAATAGAACATCCTGTCTTTCATAAGAACGAAAACCAGATTGAGCAAATAAATCAAGGCTCTCTAAATCAGCATCTCCAAACATTTTCTCTAGTGCATCAGCAGCAACCTTACGCATTTGTTTTTTTGGTAAATCTTCAACAAACGGAAAGCGTACGTCAGGAACTACTAAATCAATAGGTTCATAGTCTGCTGGTAGCGCATGCTGTTTATTTATTAAGGCTAAAACATCGTATGGATTAGAGATAGTTTTCGTATCTTCATCTATTTGTTCTTCCTCAACAAATGCAAGGCCGACTCCAGGTGTAAGTGATATCTCGTTATCTAGTACGGTTTCCAATTCTAATCTTGTCTCTTCATCATATAAACCTGTTGCGAGTAAGTTTTCGGTTTGAAGTTGGAAATCTGTAATCGCCCACACTGTTTCATTATCATACAGTGAAGAGTCAGTGATTTCATAACCAATGTGGATTAATACGTTTTGAAGTTCATCTACAGATTGACCTTGATCTCCTTTTTGTAATACATCTGAGGGGAGAGATAATTCTTTCACTATCTCAGGTTCTTCCTCCTCTACTGCTTCTTCCTTAACTTCATTCTCATTTTCAGTACCCGTATCATTCATGTTCTCTATCACACTAGAATTGTTATTTGAAGTATTGCAAGCTGCTAACATAAGCAGCAAACTAGTAAATATTAATATATGAACTGCTTGTTTGTATGACATCAAAGCACTCTCCCTTGGAAATAAAGCATTCTAATATCTATTATACTACTAATAACTCGATTGAATGAGGGAATATATTTTTATCTATATGGTAAAAATATGAAGAAATGCATTATACTATAAATGCAGGGATTTAATTGTGCTTTTCACTTAATAGAAAGGGAGAAGCGTAATGTTTGAACAATTGGATAGAAAAATAGAGGAAGTTGTAAAAGAAATAGGATTTTCAGGGGCTATTAGCATCCAAAAAGGACAAGAAACTATTTATGAAGCAGCATTTGGTTATGCCAACCGATCGGACAAATTAGATAACACTATTGATACGAGATTTGGCATTGCTTCCGGATGTAAAATCTTCACAGCAGTTGGAATAGGTATTCTTGTCGAGCAAGGGAAAATATCGTTTGACTCCTATTTGAAGGACTACTTAGACATTGATTTTTCAAGCTTTTCAGAGGATATAACCGTACATCATCTATTAACTCATACTTCTGGGATACCGGATTACTTTGATGAATCGGTAATGGATGATTTTGCAGATTTGTGGAAAGTAAAACCAATGTATCTGATTCGTGAACCTAAAGATTTTTTATCTATGTTCCAATCAAATGAGATGATGTTTCCGCCAGGAAGAATGTTTCATTATAATAATGCAGCATTTATTGTACTAGGTTTACTCATTGAGCAGATATCTGGGAAGAAATTCACTGATTTTGTTGAAGAATACATCTTTAGAAAATCAGGTATGACTGACTCTGGTTATTTCTCCTTAGATGAATTACCTTCAAATACAGCGTTAGGGTATATTGAATCTGACGTGGTTGGAACTTGGAAGACAAACATATACTCCATTCCTGTTAAAGGAGGACCTGATGGAGGAGCCTTTATTACAATCCGAGATATGCAGAAATTCTGGAATGCATTATGCAATCATTCTCTTTTATCTAGTGAGATAACGGAGAAACTGTTAACTCCATATGTTGAAAGTGATGAAGATGAATTTTATGGGTATGGCATTTGGATTGAGAAAAAGGGAAATAATATTACCAAACATCATGTTATGGGCTATGACCCAGGTGTCAGTTTTCACTCTGCAATATATAATAGTGGAATAAAAGTTGTTATTACTTCTAATGAGTCGGCAGGTGCGTATGATATTTTGCTTGCGATAGAAGGAGAATTGTCTTAGGCAAGCACACTTTTCTTTTTTCTTCATATCTTTGTAGAAGAAAACAAAGAGGAGTGGGAAAATGGAGAAATCAATAGTTACTCCGTATGCAAAAAGGCAATATTCTTCTAATGTCATTACATTCTTTTTATTTTGGTGTGCTTTAATGGTTGTCTCTAGTGCCTATGTAACGACACCACTCTTTTCTGTCTTTGAAAGTACGTTTCAAGTATCGAAAACGATGTCTGCTTGGACTAGCAGCTCGTTTTCGCTTTTTTATGCGATTGGCTTCTTGTTGTTTGGACCACTTGCCGATCGTATCGGTAGAAAACCTGTATTACTATTTGGCTTAGCCACATTAGCAATTATCACTCCCCTAATTGGTGTAACTAGTAGCTTTATAGGACTAGTAATTTTACGTGGATTACAAGGATTTCTTGCTTCTACTTTTGCCCCTTCTGCATTAGCATATGCCTTCGATGTCATTCCTTCTAATAAACTTGTTACTACAATTGGTTTTATCAGTTTTGGCTATGTTACTTCTGGAATTGTTGGGCAAGTGCTTGCCGATGTATTATTTCAAATTGGAAGTTGGAATATGGTTTTCTATGTATTTGGCGCATTATATTTTGTAACATTTATAGCTGGAATAATCCTAATGCCAACACCAAATATGGAAAAACATAAAGAAGGATTAAACTTCTACATTTATCATAGTAAGGTTATTTTTAAACAACAAAATTTCATATTAATCTATGCGATCACAATTATGTTGTTATTAACATTTATGGGAATGTATACGTTACTCGGGAGTTATCTGGAAGGAGCACCGTTTTACTTAAATGATAAAGAAATATTAGGTTTTCGAGCTATAGGTATTATTGGTATGCTTGTCTCTCCATTTGTAGGCAAAATTGTAAAGAGAATTGGAGTACTGACTACTTTAAGATGTGGTTTAGCACTATCGGCCCTAGGACTTTTCTTATTAGGAATAGGCAACAGTATATTTTTTCTAATTATGATGAGTATTGTTTATGTATTTGGCATATCGATCATTTTTCCATCCATTATGGTACTTGTTGGAGAGTTAGGTGGAGAGAGAAGAGCTCTTGCTAATGCATACTACGCATTTATCTTATTTATTGGGGCAATGCTTGGGCCAATCATTGCAATTGAATTATTAGAACTTACAACAATGTTTATGACGTTTACAATATTAGCATTAATGCTAGTAGTCGGCTTTGTTTTATCCATCTTTTTAAAATATCAAAAACAGCTTAGGGAATAGACCCTAAGCTGTGTGATTTGCTTCGAATAGTTTACTGATTTCTATAATAACATTTGTTGCTTTTTCCATATTATCTACAGAGATGTATTCAAATTTTCCGTGGAAGTTTTCTCCACCAGTAAATATGTTAGGTGTCGGTAATCCCATGTACGATAATTGCGATCCGTCTGTTCCACCACGAACTGGTTCTATAATTGGTTCAATATCTAGATTAGTCATTGCTTGTTTAGCAACTTCTACAATTTCAATAACAGGTTCAATCTTTTCACGCATATTGTAATATTGGTCGTTCATTTCTAGTTCAACGCTTGAATCTCCGTATTTTTCTTTCATCTCTTCGACAAATCTCGTTAATGTTTCTTTTTTAGATTCAAATTTTTCACGGTCATGATCACGAATAATATAATATACACGCGTATTTTCTACATCACCAGTAATCGAGATTAGATGGTAGAAACCTTCATATCCTTCCGTATGCTCTGGTGATTCTTTTTCAGGGAATTTATTTACAAATTCAGCAGCCATTTTACCTGCATTAATCATTTTATTTTTTGCAGTTCCTGGATGTACGCTATTTCCTTTAAAGTGGACTTTAGCTGCTGCAGCATTAAAACTTTCATACTGTAGCTCACCAAGAGGCCCACCATCGATCGTATACGCAAAGTCAGCATTAAATCGTTCTACATCAAACTTATGAGGTCCACGGCCAATTTCCTCATCAGGTGTGAATGCAACACGTATTTTTCCATGTTTTATTTCTGGATGTTTAATTAAATAGTCCATTGCTGTCATAATTTCAGCGATTCCAGCTTTGTTATCTGCACCAAGTAGTGTTGTACCATCTGTTGTTATTAGTGTATGCCCTTTATAACTTGGCAATTCGGGAAACTCATTACTAGATAACACAACATTTAATTCTTCGTTCAATACTATATCTTTTCCATCAAAATTCTCTATTAGCTGTGGTTTAACATTTTTGCCAGTAAAATCAGTTGCTGTATCAACATGAGCTAAAAATCCAATTGTTGGAACGCCGACTTTATCTGTATTTGCTGGCAATGTAGCGAATACATATCCATTTTCATCAATGGATACTTCTTCCATTCCTATCTCCTTTAACTCATCAACGAGTAAATTTAGCAGATCTAATTGTCCAGGCGTTGACGGGGTTGTAGTACTATCTTCATTTGACTGTGTATCAACTTTTACATATGTAGTAAAACGGCTAATAATGTCTTCTTTCACATCAATTCGCTCCTTATAGGAATTTATTGTAATATGGAAATAATTATACCGTATTCCGAAATAATTAGGAAGAAAAGGAATTCAGATATATTTGGCGAATTATAGTAAGTAGTACTTAGTTGGGAGTGAGTCCATGAATTTTATAGTGACAGTTAAGAAGCTAACGGAATACCTAAATAATAATTCAGATGTAGCAATTGTAGATGTTCGATATCAATTAGATGACCCTTCTGCTGGAAAGAAGGCGTATGAGAAGGCACATATACCACAGGCAATTTATTTTGACCTTGAAGGGGATTTATCAGATATCCCTAGAAAACATGGTGGTAATCATCCATTACCAAATGCTAATGTTTTAGCTGAAAAACTTGGTGAAGCGGGAATTGATAAAGACACAACTGTTGTCGTGTATGACAAGGGAAATGATATGTTTGCACCTCGTTTTTGGTGGCTGTTACGTTTTTTAGGACATGAAGATGTATACATATTAGATGGAGGATATGAGGCTTGGATTAAAGCGGGACAACCGGTAACTGCAGAAATTTCGACAAAAGTAAGTAAGAAATTTCAACCTAACGTTCAGTCGAATGAGATTGTCGATATCCACCGAATTAAGGAGAATATAATTAATAAGGAAGCAATACTTATCGATTCTCGTAGTTCAGAACGGTATTTAGGAATATCGGAACCACTTTATACTAAAGCTGGCCACATACCTGGAGCAAAAAACTATTTCTGGATGGAAGTATTAGATGAAAACGGTAGATGGAAAAGTAAAGAGGAGCTTGAAAAGCAATTCTCAAAGTTAAATAAAGAGCAAGAGATCATAGTATCTTGTGGTTCTGGGGTATCCGCAACACCAAACATTATTGCACTCAAGATGATTGGGTTTAAAAATGTAAAACTTTATCCAGGCAGTTACAGTGATTGGATATCCTATGAAAATAACCCTGTTGAAACGAAGGATGAAACGAATGACTAATAATAGATGTAGTTGGGTTCCTGTGAATGATGTGCTCTATCAAGAATATCATGATTATGAATGGGGGAGACCTGTACATGATGACAAAAAGCTATTCGAAATGCTTATATTAGAAGGAGCTCAAGCTGGTTTAAGTTGGATTACAATCTTAAGAAGAAGAGAGAATTATCGAGAAGCTTTTAATAACTTTAATGCAGAAAAAATAGCGGCTTACGATGAGGAGAAAATACAATCTCTTTTATTAAATGAGGGAATAATAAGGAACGAAAAGAAAGTCAGGTCTGTTGTAACGAATGCAAAAGCTTTCCTTAACATACAAAAGGAATATGGTAGTTTTGATAAGTATATTTGGCAATTTGTTAATTATGAACCAATTGTAAACTCTTGGAAATCTCACGATGAAGTACCTGCACAAACTGAAGAATCCCAAGCGATGAGTAAGGATCTTAAAAAGCGAGGGTTTAAATTTGTAGGACCAACCATTTGTTATGCATATATGCAAGCAACTGGTATGGTAAATGATCATACAGTAGATTGTTTTCTATATGGAAAGTAAAAAAAGTTCAAGCTACTTTCACAAGGAAAGTAGCTTGGACTTTTATAATCGAAATACCTTAAGTTCATTGTCAAGGTCACTTGCCAATTTTTCTAATTCGTCTGCATTTAGTGAAACTTCTTCCATAGAGCTTAATGTTTGTTGGGCAGACGCAGCAGCTTGTTCCACTCCTGCTGCAGACTCTTCAGACACTGCCGCAATTTCCTCAATCAAATTATTCATATTATTACTATTACCTGCAATATCTCTCAAATTAGAAGAAACATCGGCAATTTTTGAAGCCATATTTGTTACTGATTGATAAATAGTTTCAAAGTTTTCACCTGTTTTTTCTATACGTTTAGTTCCTTCTTTTACTTCTACATATCCATTGTTTAGTGAGTGTACAACCTGGTCGGTTTCGTTTTGGATGCTTGTAACGATGGTATTAATTTCCCCAACAGAAGCCGCAACTTGTTCTGAAAGTTTTCGTACTTCTTCTGCTACTACAGCGAAACCTTTTCCGTGTTCACCTGCTCTAGCTGCCTCAATTGCTGCGTTTAATGAGAGTAAGTTAGTTTGGTCAGCAATATCTTTAATAACTACTACTAATTTAGAGATTTCTGCTGATTGTTTATCAAGACCAAGAACTTTATCCACCACACTAGAAACAATCGTATCAATTTCTTGCATTTGAGAAACAGAAGCTTTCATTAATTCATGCCCTTCATTTGTTAAGGTTAGGACTTTATCTGAAGTTTGTGCAATACCTTGTCCATTTTCTTCAGATTGTTGTACTTTTACTAGAAAATCATTCATCCGCTCTGCTAAGTTGGAAGCACTATTTGCTTGGTTTTCGGAGCCAGTTGATAGTTCTTCCATAGTGGAAGCTATCTGCTCACTACCTTCACGAACTTCATCTGCAGATTGAGATAATTCTCCACTTCTCGTATTTAATGTGTTTGAGGCAGAAGCAACTTTATATAGAATTCCTTGTATATTATCTTTCATTAGATTTGCGGCTGACGCAAGTTGTCCAATCTCATCTTTGCCATCGTAATCTATAGACTTAACTCGTAAATTACCTTCTGCAACTTCCGTTGTCATATTAACTACCTCACGAAGGTTTTTCGTTATACGATTGCTTACAAGTAATAATAAGATAATTCCAAGAATGATTGCACTAATATTTGCTAACGATAAGGTGGTAATACTTATTTGTAAGCTTTCTTCTGACTTAGCGACTGTTGATTGCTGATCAGACTTGACTAGGTCCATCAGTTGATTTACTAACTGGATTGTCTCTTCGCGAAGTTTCGAAGTGTTACTTCGTATGGACATCGCTAAGTATTCTTGATTATTTTCAACTGCATCACTAATCTCGCCATGAAACATTTCATTCATTCTAGTATCATTTTGAACAATTTGATTAAAAAGCTTATGTTGTTCATCGGTATTTAATGTTGCTTGTATCTTGTCTTTTAATTTATCAAACTCTATTTGATAGTCTTCATAAGCATCAACAAAACGTTTTTTCCCCGAGAGGAGATAATCTGCAACTTGTACATCCTTTATTTGAATTAAAGATGCAAGAGAAGACATTTCATTCACACGTTCACTATATTCGTTGATGGCTTCTACATCTTGTTGACCTTTAGTTAGTTGATAATATACTACTCCTCCAGATAGTAAAAATAACACGGCAATTATTAAAAAGACATATAAGTATTTTCTACTTAATTTCACGTTTTGCCAGTTTAGAAAAGACCTTTTCTTCTCTTGTTTATTTGTATTAACCTTTTTTGTATTATTTTTGCGCATTAGAATCCCCCAATTGTTACAAAACAGTCTTAATCTATATATCGGTTATTAACTATTATTTTAAAGTATTATTCGTAAATATTCGACAATTTTTTTAGTAGTTTAAGCGTATTGGATAAATTAGAGGGATATATATAAGTCTTAAAACTATTTCTCGCAATATTAAAACTTAACATTAAAGTTAGTGCTTCTAAACCGCCCCGGAAATATACTGCGCTTTCACTTCCAGTACCGGGGCGACATCTGCTCGAAAGTACCATCGCAGTGTCTACCTCGCCGTGGGCGGCTGGTGAGCCAGGCTGCTACTTGAATAGGCTTCCTTGCTGCCTTGCACCGAGGAAGCCTGCTTCGTAGCGACACTTGCAGACGCAGGTGCATCTGCGGGGTCTCACCGATGCCTTTCCTCCCACAGGACAGACGGTTTTCGATGGGGCGAGTAATCGCAGTCCCAAGGAACGCTTCGACAGCGATACATCGCACGAAGAAAAAGTGTTCTCCTTTTTCGAGGAGTCTCCGTATATTTCCGGGGCTAGTGTGGTGATTCTTCGAAATTTACTGCCTTAATCAAGTCATGTCTCAACCTTTTTTACCAAACTAATTAATCTAAGTTCGGTGTTTTACGATGGTTAGTCGCTTGTTCATATGCGTATCCGAGCTCAATCAATAATGGTTCTGAAAAGGCAAGTCCAGTGAATGTTACTCCAACGGGTTTACCCTCCTCGGTATATCCAGCTGGAACTGTTATGGAAGGATATCCTGCTTTGGCAGCAATACTTGCTCCATAGTTGTTAACAAATAACAGCGCATCTAACTGCTCTTCAGCTATCGCTTTATCAATACCATCTTGTTGTGATAATCTCAAATCTTCCAATCTAGCTCTTAAATATTCTGTTTCTGTTAACCTTCCACTTTTAGACTCAGCTTCTAGAAATATCTTTTGACCATATTTAAGTGCAACACTTGCATGTGTTTGATTATATTGAATAACATCTAATAACGAATAAACTGGTAAAGTTGGATCAACGTCTTTTAAGTATGCGTTGATACCATTTTTAAATTCATGGATCATGACATGCATATTGGAAAATTGACTTGGTAATTCAACTGAACGAACGATGATTGCGCCAAGGTTTTTCATATCTTCAATTGCTTGTTCTACTAAACTTAGTTCTTCTTCTGGAATCCCTTCTAAGTAATTTTGTGGGACACCAATACGTTTGCCTTCTAATCCTTCAGGGTGTAAATATTTCGTGTAATCAGTAACACGATTTGGGTTTGTTTGAGTTGCTGAATCATTTGAATCAGAAGCAGTTAGAGCACCAAGTAAAATAGCAGCATCTGTCACTGTTCTAGTCATTGGACCAGTCGTATCTTGTGAACTAGATATTGGGATAACTCCTGTACGACTGATTAACCCAACGGTTGGTTTAATACCAACTAACGAATTACTGCTTGCTGGACTTAAAATGGAACCACTTGTTTCTGTACCGATGCCAAGTGGGGCGAAATTAGCAGCAATAGCCGAACCAGTACCAGCACTTGACCCTCCTACGTCAAACTCACCGGGCCCATACGGATTTAATACTTGTCCGCCAAGGGAACTATATCCGTTTGGCATTCCAATAGTTAGAAAGTTTGCCCATTCGGTTAGATTTGTTTTACCAAGAATAATCGCTCCAGCTTCTCGTAATTGTTTTACGATAAATGCATCCTCTTTTGCATAATGATCAGCTAATGCTACAGAACCAGCTGTCGTATGCATCTTGTCGCCAGTATCAATATTATCTTTGATCAATATAGGAATCCCATGTAATGGGCCTCGAGATCCCTTTGTTTTTCTCTCGATATCCAATAACTCGGCGATAAATAGGGCCTCTGGATTAATCTCTAAGACCGCATTAAGCTTTGGACCAGCTTGATTATATTTTGCAATTTGTTCTAGAAATGTAAGTGTTAGTTTTTTAGCTGTCAATTTACCGGAATCCATTGCTTGTTGTAATTCTAATACATTAGCTTCTATAAAGTTAGTAGTCATTTTTCTTTCTCCTATTCTTTTACAAATTCACCTACCAAGTGAGTTAGGATTTATAATAATTATTCGACAAACAGGGAGAAACTCCTTTTTTATCGTAATGCATATATTTTTTATCAATTTATGGTTATGTTAAAATGGAAAAGATTTTACATAGAAGGAAGCGATAAAGATGGAATTTGTAACATTGAACAATGGTTTGAAAATGCCAAAACTAGGCTTTGGCGTATGGTTAGTTCCTGATGATGAAGCAGAAATAGCTGTAAAAAAAGCGATCGAAGTAGGCTATCGTTCCATTGATACAGCAATGACTTATGAAAATGAAGAGGGAGTTGGCCGGGGAATTGCTGCATCAGGTGTTCCTCGAGAAGAATTATTTATTACTACAAAACTTTGGAATTCTGATCAAGGTTATGAAAGCACGTTAAAGGCATTTGAAACGAGTCTAGAGAAATTAGGGCTCGATTATGTGGATCTATACTTAATTCACTGGCCAATGCCAAAAGAAGATAAATATGTAGAGAGCTATAAAGCGTTAGAGAAGTTATATCATGATGGTAAAGTTAAAGCTATCGGTGTATGTAATTTTCATATTGAGCATCTTCAGCGTCTGTTAGATGAATGTGAAGTAGTGCCAGTTCTAAACCAAGTGGAATGTCATCCATATCTACAACAGGCAGAATTAAAAGCCTTTTGTCGAGAGCATGATATTTATGTTGAAGCTTGGAGCCCGTTAATGAATGGAAAAGACGTATTAAATGATACTGTTATTCAAGAAATTGCAAATGCACATGGGAAGACGCCGGCACAAGTTATTCTTCGTTGGCATTTACAATATGATAATATCGTTATTCCAAAATCAGTAACTCCATCACGTATTGAGGAGAACTTTGATGTATTCGATTTCGAATTGAGTGAACAAGATATGAAAAAGATTGCAGGGATTAATCGAAATCATAGAAATGGTCCAGAACCGAATGATTTTTATATAAAATAAAAAAGAGAAGTTGGGGGAGAAAACATACTCCTTCAACTTCTAATATCATTTATTTACTTCTGACCGTTTACAATAATATTAACCATCTCTGGAGAATACCTTTTTAGTAGATTAATAGAATCTTCTTCCAATATTCCCCTAAATAATGATGTACTCTTTTCTCAATATAAGGATTGGACTGGATAAATGGTTTCATGTTCATATACTTATCTTCTCTTGCGTACACTACACTGCGAATATTGCCCATAACGATAGAAGATAAACACATAATACAAGGCTCTACGGTTGTATAGATAACACATTCCCTTGCATGCTTTCGTAAATAAGATCCACATTTGTTCATCGCATCAATTTCAGCATGTAAAAGGTTGTTATCGTAAGATTCAATTTTATTGGAACCACGAGCTATAATTTCATTATGATGTACAATTACTGTGCCAATTGCCCGGTCGCCACGCTTCCCGGCATTTTCAGCTTCTTTTAATGCTTCTCCCATAAAATACTCATGATCTAATTCATTAAAATTACTTAGCATCTATATCCCCCGCTTATTAAATTCTTACACTATTATCTGATAAGAATAGAATTTTAACAATAATTCATAAAACATGTAACAATTTCCAATGAAATGTAGTAGACTAAATATGATAAAAATGGTTCATCCATTATGAAAGGGAGTGTTGTCTTATGAGTGCAAAGAAAAGAATGGAAGTAAAACAGAATAAGACTTTTATAATGGGGGAACGATCGGTATAACGTTGGACGTATTCGTATCCTCCGATAAATCAAGGAGGAATAGTACTTGTATAATTTAGACAATTTAGGTTGGAAAAATGATTCTAGGTATAATGAGGATCAAGTTGCCCGTGTTATAACGGTGCAGAAGAATAGTTATCGTGTCTCGGATGGTGAAACAGAATATCATGCACATTTAAGTGGAAAGTTCTTAAATGAAATAGTAAGTTCACTAGATTTTCCATCAGTAGGGGACTGGGTAGAAGTTCAGAAATTACCGGAAGAAAAAAAGGCAGTTATTAAACATGTTCTTCCAAGAAAGAGCCAATTTGTAAGACAGGCCGCAGGTAATAGAACAGATGCACAGGTCGTTGCTGCAAATATTGACACAGTATTTATTGTAAATTCACTTAATCATGATTTAAATGTAAGAAGAATTGAAAGATATATGTTGTTAACATATGAAAGTGGCGCAACTCCATTTATCCTATTAACAAAGAAAGACCAAGTCTCAGAAGCGGAAGTTCAAAAAGCAATCTCATCAGTAAGTGAGGTAGCGATTGGTGTACCAATTCTAACTATAAGTAGCGTAACCGGGGACGGAATGGAGGAGCTTTTAGAACAATTGCAACCTGGAAAAACTTCAGCGCTTTTAGGTTCCTCAGGTGTTGGTAAATCAACTTTAATTAATGCATTGTTCGGTGAAAAGATACAGGAAACAAAAGATATTCGGGAAGATGATAGTAAAGGACGTCACACAACTACTCATCGTGAAATGTTCATACTTCCGAATGGAGCTATGCTTATTGATACTCCAGGAATGCGTGAAATTCAGCTATGGGACGGAGAAACAGGAATAGAAACAACATTTCACGATATTGAGGAATTGGAAAAAGAATGTAAGTTTTCCGATTGTCAACATCATTCTGAACCAGGGTGTCGTGTTCAAGAGGCTATTGCGAATGGGGATTTATCTGAAGAGCGCTATAATAGTTATTTAAAATTACAACGTGAACTAGCATATGAAAAAAGAAAACAAAACCAGAAAGCTAAGATAGAAGAAAAAAATAAATGGAAGAAAATAAGTAAATCCCAAAAAGATTTTTATAAGTACAAATTAAGGTGAAAGAAGGCATTTGTCTAATATGGACAAATGCTTTCCTCTTTCTTAAACTATTAATTTAAAGTATAGTTAACCAAACACTCGACTGACAGCTTGTTCGTATTCATTAAAATAATTTGGTATTTCTTCTGATGAAAGACCAGTACGCATATAGCGTACAATTGATTCGTTATACCATTTTTGATCTGCAATACCTGCATTGAAGTTGTTCCACACTACAGAACCTAGAGTGTTAAGATCTTTTTCTAATCCTAATAAATTATCTAATTTATCGGCAACAATTAAGTATTTTACCTCCTTGACACCATTCTTGATCACATCAATAGTGTGCTGTTTTCGTTCTTTCCAAGACTTTGATTTATCTTCTGTATGTGCAGCCACAAGTTGGGCAACTTTCTTACCAAAATGTTTTTCTATATCTTCTATTTCATAAATAGTGTCCTCCACGACATCATGTAAATAGCCTGCACAGACTAATTCATCAGAAAAACCTTCACTTTCAAGCCTCTGGGCTACCCGTATTGGATGGGTTATATAATCTGCATCGGAGTTCTTTCGCTTCTGCCCTTTATGTGCATGAGTTGCGAATTCTTTTGCCTTCTCTTTCATTATAAATGCTCCTTTCAAGCTATTAATAATTGAAAATCGTTTAGTATGTTAATGTATTCACCATTTTGTTAGATGTCACGTCTTCTAACCTAAAAGTTCATCACTTTACTTTCATTCAAGATTAGAAACAAGTAAACTGTAGTTAGAAAACATGGATTGGAAGTGAACAAAATGGCAGAACAAGGAATTAATAAACGTAAAACAGAACATATTCGTTTATGTCTGACTGACCAAGTCGAAGGTGTAAATAAATCAACTGGATTAGAAGGAATCTCTTTCATCCATAATGCGTTACCAGAAATTAACTTTAATGATATTAATATAGAAACTACATTTTTAAATAAAGCAATTAAAGCCCCATTTCTCGTAAGCTCTATGACTGGGGGATCGGAACTAGCTACAGAAATAAATCATAACTTGGCGATAGCTGCGGAACAAAGAGGATGGGTAATAGCACTTGGCTCAACTAGAGCATTACTTGAAGGTGATAAACATCAAGACTCTTTCTTAATTCGTAAACAAGCACCATCTGTTCCATTAATTGCGAACTTAGGAGCAGTGCAACTTAATTACGGTTACGGCACTGAGCAGGCACAAAAAATTGTAGATATGACAGAAGCAGATGCTTTATACCTTCATTTAAACACACTGCAAGAAGTAATCCAAGATGAAGGGGATCTAAACTTTGATACATTGCTCCCTAAAATAGAAGAACTATGTAAGGTCTTATCTGTCCCAGTGGGTGTTAAAGAGGTAGGCTTTGGTATAGATGGAACAGTTGCGAAAAAATTACATGATGTTGGTGTATCTTTTATAGACGTGGCAGGAGCTGGCGGTACATCTTGGAGTCAAGTCGAGAAGTTACGTTCTAAAGATCCATTAAGAAAACGGGCTGCTGAAGCATTTAATAACTGGGGAATTCCAACTAAAGACTGCATTGTCTCCGTACGTAGTGAGCTAAACAATGTTCCTCTTGTTGCTAGTGGGGGGATGAAGACCGGACTAGATGCTGCAAAAGCAATTACAATTGGTGCAGATGTTATTGGTTTTGCTCGATCATTACTACAAGCAGCAACAGAATCTGCTGAAGCTGTAATAGAAGTTATGGAACAAATTGAATTTGAATTGAAAATTACGATGTTTGGTATCGGAGCAAAGGATTTAGGAGAATTAAAAAATACGAAACGAGTAACTATAATGGGCAAATCTTTATTAGATGAGAGAGACTAAGCGATAAAAACGCTTAGTCTTTTATATTTTCAGCTTAATAATAAGCTCTTAACTAAATTCTGAAGCAATTAAAATAAGTGCTAAGCTAGGCACATTTTTCCAAGCACAACTTTAACTTTTTTATGTAGTATTGTGCTAAAATATTTTTAATAGGAAGAGGTGTGCGGTAAATGAAGATAGAGATATGGTCTGACTTTGTATGCCCGTTTTGTTATATCGGTAAACGTAGATTAGAAACGGCCTTAAATCAATTTGAACATCGTGAAAAAGTTAAGATTGAATATAAAAGTTTCGAATTAAATCCAAAGGCAACAACAAAACCAAGTCAAAGTTTTCATGAGTATTTAGCTACAGAGAAGGGGATATCGATTGAACATGCTAAGGAGCTAAATGAACGGGTTGGTAGGGAAGCATTAAGTGTTGGATTAAAATATAATTTCGATACGATGCAACATACGAATACATTCGATGCTCATCGCTTAGCGAAATATGCTGAATCCAAAAACTTAGGTGAAGAAATGACGGAAAAACTTCTTTATGCCTATTTTACGGATTCAGATTTAATTAGTGATTATGCCACTCTGAAAAGACTCGCGCTTGAAGCTGGATTAGATAAAGAAGAAGTGGAGGAATTGTTAGAAACGAATCGTTATGCTAGGCGTGTTCGCGAAGATCAAGATTTAGCCAAGCAAATTGGCATTAGGGGTGTACCTTTTTTTGTTTTTAATGAGAAATATGCAATTTCTGGTGCACAATCAGAAGAATTTTTTCTAGAAGTATTAACAAAGGTATGGAAAGAAGAAAGTCATCGTTTAACATCAAGTGAATCAAAGACATCTTATTGTACTGGTAACGAGTGTAATCTAGAAGAATAAAGATGTTACTTGAAAGCTTGCTAAATATATCGCAAGCTTATTTTTATGCACTTGTTCAACGTTCCTTTTTGTACTTTGCACTCCCAGTCATTTATTTAAGGAGAATTTATCTAATTTCTTGTTCTTCTTAGAAGACTGTACTCCTTTATTCTCAATTAGAATGATAACGGTTACCTTAAGTGCTTGATTTTATTGTTTCCTATCTATATAATGAAGGTATACTTGGAATGATAATCATTTTCAATTAGTGCATTAAAAATACACAGATTACGAGGATTACAGATGAAATTGTGGATGTTAATTATACTAGGTGTAGTTCTTTCCTTTGTATCGCTATTTATAGGTGCGATTGATATAAAAGTTACGGATTTACTAGAATTAGATTCTGATAAACTCGAAATCTTTCTAGTTAGCAGAGTACCTCGATTGTTAGCGATTATTTTGGCTGGAGCTGGGATGAGTATAGCTGGATTAATTATGCAAAGCTTAAGTCGCAATAAATTTGTATCACCAACTACGGCTGGTACATTAGATGCAGCAAAATTAGGTATAATGATATCTATGTTGTTTTTAACAAATGTGACGTATACACAACAAGTAATCTTTAGCTTTGCTTTCGCTTTAGCAGGAACATTTATCTTTATGCAAATTCTAGAACGAATTAAATTTAAAGATGTTATCTTTGTTCCATTAATTGGAATTATGTATGGTAATATTTTGTCGTCTATAACTACTTTCTTTGGGTATGAAGCAGATTTACTGCAAAATATCTCTTCGTGGTTAATGGGGAGTTTTACTTTAATAATCTCAGGCCGTTATGAACTTCTTTATATAAGTATTCCAGCCATTATATTAGCTTATTTATTTGCAAATAAATTTACGGTTGCTGGCATGGGTGAAGATTTTGCCAAAAACCTAGGATTAAGCTATAAGTTTGTTTTAAATATAGGGTTAGTGTTAGTCGCAATCATATCAACATCTGTTGTATTGACTGTAGGTGTAATACCGTTTCTAGGTCTTATTGTACCCAATATAGTTTCACTATATATGGGTGACAATCTACGAAAAACTATCCCCCATACAATGGCACTGGGCGTTGTATTTCTATTAATCTGTGACATTATTGGGCGTGTCATCATTCATCCTTATGAAATTCCAGTAAATGTTACAGTTGCCGTAATAGGAAGTGCGATCTTCTTAATTATGTTGTTTAGGGGGAGAGCATATGCGAAAAAATAGTATAAAATTATTATCTTTACTAGTTCTAGCTATTATTTGTATATTATTATATGCCTTTTATGATATAAAAGGTGGGTTTGATTATGCTTTTCCAAGACGAGTAGTGAAAATTGCTGCCATGGTTGTGACCGGGATTGCAATTTCATATGCTACTGTGGTCTTCCAAACAATTACTCAAAATCGTATTTTAACTCCATCTGTTATGGGGATGGATTCGATGTATGGAGTCGTACAAACGTTAATCTACTTCTTTGCAGGATCAATGTCCATTTGGGTAGTGAATAAATACTTAAATTTTGGTGCTGCTATTCTAGCTATGGTATTATTTGCTTTAATCTTGTATCGATTTTTATTCCGTTCTGATAAGCATCCAATTTATTTACTTCTATTAATAGGTATGATAATTGGGACGCTTTTAGGTAGTTTGGTAACATTCTTACAAGTTTTAATTGATCCAGTAGAATATTTAGGTCTACAGTCGATGTTATTCGCAAGTTTTACAAAAGTTAAAGTAGAATTGCTATATATTGCGATGGTTATTCTGGCAGCTTCATTTATATATGGTTTTCAAATAATGGGTAAATTAGATGTGATGTCACTTGGGCGTGAGAATGCAATGAACCTGGGGATTAACTATGACCGAATGGTAATGAACATATTAATTTTATCATCGGTGTTGATTGCTACATCCACAGCATTAGTTGGCCCAATTACATTTTTTGGACTAATAGTAGCAAACTTATCCTATCAATTTTTAGTAACATATAAACACTCTATCTTAATATTAGGTGCGAGTTTAATAAGTATTATTGCTTTAGTTGGAGGCCAATTCCTTGTAGAGCATGTTTTAGAATTACGCACAACATTAAGTGTCATCATTAACTTTATCGGTGGGGTATACTTCATTTACTTATTACTAAGAGAAAGTAGGGCTACAAGATGATTAAAATTAGAGAATTGACAAAGCGTTATGGTAAGAAAAATGTTGTAGAAAATGTTTCACTTACTATCCAACCCGGAACCATTACCTCTTTTATTGGGCCGAATGGTGCTGGGAAATCAACACTATTGTCAATGGTTAGTCGTCTATTAGATGCAGATACAGGTGAAGTATTGCTTGATCAAAACAATGTGAAGAAGTGGAAAGCTGATGCTTTTGCCAAACGTGTGTCTATATTAAAGCAATCAAACTTTATGAATGTTCGCTTAACAGTCAGAGAATTAGTTTCGTTTGGACGCTACCCTTATTCAAAAGGGCGGTTGTCGGAAATAGATGAAAAATACGTTAATCAGGCTTTAGATTATATGAATTTAAGGGAAATACAGGATCAATATATTGATGAGCTCTCTGGAGGGCAAAAGCAACGAGCGTTTATTGCTATGGTTATCGCTCAAGATACAGACTATATCTTGCTGGATGAACCATTGAATAATCTGGATATGAAACATTCAGTACAGATTATGAAGATATTACGTAAACTTGTAGATGAACTTGGAAAAACTGTTGTTATTGTATTACACGATATTAACTTTGCATCTGTTTATTCTGACCGTATTGTTGCATTAAAAGATGGAAAATTAGTAAAGAATGGACCTACAAGTGAGATTATAAACTCTGCGTCTCTCCGCGAAATTTATGATATGGATATACCTGTACAGGTACAAAATGGTTGTCGTATTTGTGTATATTTTAATTCTCATGCTTAATTGAGATTACATTACGTCTTAAATAAATAGTTCGTTGACACGACTATTAGTTTAAGACGTATTTTTGTTTTACGTATAATTTCTGTTAACTACTTTATACTTAAAACGGAGGCCTTTCATAGTTTTTTGTAAGCGCTAAAAATTTTAGATAATTTTTTCGTTTTATATATTGACTATTAGTAAAGTCCAATCTATAATGAAAATTGTTATCAATGATAATGATTATCATTCTTAATAAAATACATATAGGGGGAAAACCTAATGAAAAACTGGAAAATACTTAGTATTATGTTTTTAATGGTAATTTTTGTCCTTGCTGCTTGTGGTGGAGATGATTCTGCAAGTAATAATGAGGATAATTCAAATAATAATCAAACAACTGGTGAAGAAGGATCATCTGGAGAATCTAGCTCAGCATACCCGATGACAATCTCTCCAACTGTATCATCTAGTGAAAATAGAGATGGAAGCGAATCATATACGTTTGAAGATGTAACATTTGAATCTAAACCAGAAAATATTGTTGTGTTCGATTATGGTTTCTTAGATACTTTGGATGCACTTGGTGTAGAAGGAATTGTAGGAGTTGCTAAAGATTCTTCATTACCAGAGCATCTTAGTAAATATGCAGGCGAAGATTACGGAAGTATTGGAACGTTAAAAGAACCTTTACTTGAGGATATTGCAGCTTTAGAGCCAGACGTAATCTTTATTTCTGGACGTCAAGCTCCATACTATGAACAGTTAAAAGATATCACACCAAATGTTGTTTTCGTTGGCGCAGTACAGGAAGACTATTGGAACACATTCTTAGCTTCTGTAGATATCGCTGCTAAGATGTTTGAAAAAGAAGCGGAAGCAGAAGAATACCTAGCAAAATATGATGAAGCGTTAAAAGAAATTGAAGAATTAGCTGGTAATTATGAAACTAGTTTAGTGACGATGTATAACGAAGGCAACTTATCAGGATTTTCTACAAATTCTCGTTTTGGCTATGTCTATGATGTTTATGGATTCAAACCGGTAACTGAAGATATTGAATCTTCTTCCCACGGTTCTAACTTCGGATTTGAAGCAATTTTGGAATTCGACCCAGAAGTATTGTTTGTAATTGATCGTACTGCTGCTGTTGGCGGTGAATCAAATATCGAAAAAGATTTAGAAAATGCTATTGTTAAACAAACTGTTGCTTATCAAAATGATCGAGTAGTATATTTAGATGGACCTCTTTGGTACTTAAGTGGCGGGGGATTACAATCTGAACTAGCAAAAATTCAAGAAATCTTAGATGAATTAAAATAATTTACTTGCTTATCAAAAGCTCTCATTAGTGGAAAACACTATTGAGAGCTTCTTTTATTATGAGTCTAATGTGTGAGTAAAACGATTATATACTATTCTTGCAATGGATATCTAAATTATGGTTGAATAGAACTACAACGATAGGAAATGAGGAATAACATGAAAAAATTCTTATTCATATTAATGATAGCGCTACTAGCTGTACTAGCGGCATGTGGAGAGGATAAAGAAGGAAATAAAGAGCCAAAAGATATCGTATTAGAAGAAGATGAAAAAGTTGATGAGGAAAAAATTGTCATCACTATTAATGAAGAGGATGTTAATGGTAAGCAATACAATACGACATATCTCCAAACAAAAATCTTAGCCTATCAATTAGGTCAAGATATTGATGATAAAGAAAATATTAAAGATATAACACTGAATGAAATTATTGCTCAGGAGCTAATTAAACAGGAAGCAGAAAAGCATGGAATATTACCATCTGAAGAATTAGTTCAGGAAGAATTAGATGCATTAAAGGAACAAGGGGAAGAACAGTTTAATGCATATAAGGAACAATTTGGTTTAACAGAAGAATCCCTTAAAGACCAGATTCGGTTTAAACAAATTCTAAATCAATTTATTGATCAAGAAATTGAAGTAGAAGAAGTAACGGAAGAAGAAATTAAAGAGGCATATGATAACTTGAAAGAAGATATGGAAAATATTATGGAATATGAAGAAGCGGAACCAATTATTAAAGATCAACTTACACAACAACGTGAAGCTGATGCACTTAAAGTTAGAGTAGAAGAATTAATGGAAACAGCTGAAATAAAAAAGCATATTTAGAAGAGAGGCACATGGCAATGACCGTGTGCTTTTTTACTTTCTACAAACTTATAAAAAGTTTCATGAAATCTTACTATATACAATGTAAATGCACATTTTTTTATTGATATACTAGAAATGAATAAATTATTATAAGCTGGTGTTTACTATGTATATCAAGAAGCTGTTTTTAGTAACTGCAGGGCTTGTCTCCTTATTGTTGGCAGTTATTGGGATATTTTTACCATTAATACCAACTACACCACTTCTATTATTAGCAGCAGCTTGCTTTATAAGGAGTTCAGAGCGATTATATGAGTGGTTAATCACAAATAAGTATCTAGGCCCATATATTAAAAATTATCGAGAGGGTAATGGAATCCCTTTACAGGCTAAAATTATTGGAGTTACATTACTATGGATTTCTATGCTCTTTACAATCTTCTTCGTGGTACCTCTTCTTGTTGTGAAAGTACTATTGGCAGGGATAGCTGCATATTTTACGTGGTTTATTTTAAAGCAAAAAACATTAATAAGAGCTCATTAATATGAATTAGGAATGTAATATATTATTATGCATATATATTCAGATAGTGTTGTATATAAGAAACTCTAATAAAGCATACACTAGGTATTTATTCTGTATAATGTGGCATGAATTGCAAAAATACCTTACAATAAGACAGATAGCTTTATTTTGTACTTTAATTAAAGGAATGATTTTTTGTGATCAATCATCATGTATATGAAAAGCTGATTCACATTACATCGGAGAAAAATGTAATGGTTAATGAGCCTTTAAAGAGTCATACGTACACCCGTTTAGGTGGATTAGCTGATTTACTTGTAACTCCAGAAACATATGAAGAAGTTCAGCAAATTGTTAAGCTTGCAAAGGAAGAAGATATTCCTTTTACGTTACTAGGAAATGGATCTAACCTAATTGTAAAAGATGGCGGTATCCGTGGTATTGTCATGAATTTAAATAAATTAAATGAAATAAGAACGGAAGGTACTAAAGTTATTGCCGGAAGTGGTGCTAGAATAATTGATACCTCTCGTGAAGCGTTAAAACAAAGTCTTACAGGCCTAGAATTTGCATGTGGCATTCCAGGTTCAGTAGGTGGAGCATTGTATATGAATGCTGGAGCCTATGGTGGTGAGATAAAAGATTGTTTAGAAAGCACACTTGTTATTGACCATAATGGTAATCTTTTATCACTCCAAGCTAAAGATCTGGACTTAGATTATCGTACAAGTAATATTCCAGATAAAGGATATATTGTGTTAGAAGCAACATTTGCTCTAAATGAAGGTAACTATGATGAGATTAAAGCAGTAATGGATGATTTAACGTTTAAGCGGGAGTCAAAACAGCCGCTAGAATACCCATCTTGCGGAAGTGTATTTAAGCGTCCACCAGGTTATTATGCTGGAAAGCTAATACAAGATAGTGGTTTGCAAGGTACGCAAATAGGAGGAGCCCAAGTTTCCCTAAAACATGCAGGATTTATTGTGAATATAGATAATGCCACGGCAAATGATTATTTACAATTAATCAAACATGTTCAAAAGACTGTAAAAGATAAATTTGGAGTTACGCTTGAGAGGGAAGTACGAATAATCGGTGAAGATATAGAATAAGAAGCTGTGCAGGTGCACAGCTTCTTTTTGCTTGTATAAGAGTATAAAGGGGGACTGTCCCTAACTAACTTCTGAAACGATATAAGAACTGCTGTAAACGTTCGTTATCGGATTCCTCAAGAACTTCTGAAGCTGAGCCCTGTTCAGCTATTACTCCATCGTCTAAGAAAATAACCCGATCAGCTATTTCTAGAGCAAAATCCATCTCATGGGTTACGAGTACCATTGCCATTTCCCCTTCCTCAGCTATATCGCGGATTACTTCTAATACTTCGCCGACAAGCTCTGGGTCTAAGGCTGAGGTAACTTCATCAAAAAGCATAATTTTTGGTCGCATAACTAATGCCCGTGCCATGGCAACTCGCTGTTTTTGTCCACCAGATAATTGACTAGGATAATTATCTAGCTTATCTCCAAGACCAACTTTTTCAAGCATTTCAACTGATCTTTCCCTAGCAGTTTCTTTTGATTCTTTTTTTACTTGAATTGGTGCTGTCATACAATTTTCTAAGATGGTCATATGAGGAAATAGGTTAAAATGTTGGAATACCATGCCAATATCTCCTCTAACTTCACGTAGATGTTTTTCATTTGCAGGTATAGTTTTACCGTTCTTTTTCATATGCCATAGATCTGTACCATCAACAATGATTTCTCCTGAAGTTGGTTGTTCTAATGTCATTAACATTCGTATAATTGTCGTTTTTCCTGATCCACTTGGACCAATCAATGCTACTTTTTCTCCAGGGAAAATATCTAAGTTTAGTCCTTTCAATACTTCTACTTCACCAAATGATTTATAGACATCTTTATATTCAACAATAGGTTTTGCTCCTCGTTTAGGAGTTATCGATTGTTTCATTTCTTTTACCAATTCAGCCATCAAATAACCGCTCCTTTACTTTCCTGCATCACAGCATTTTTATCGAAACGACGATTCATTTTTCGCTCTAACTTATTTATTAAAATAGCAGAAGGATAGCTTAAAACTAAGAAGATAAGCGCGACAATTGTATACGCCTCTAAGTTACGATAGTGCTCTGCCCCGTATGTTTCTGCTAAAGCTAAAATTCCTACGACACCAATTGTAGAAGCTAGTGGAACTTCTTTAAACATGATAATTAAATAGTTTCCTAGCATTGGAATAGTAGGTGGTATTGCTTGTGGTAAAATAATTTTCAGCCATGTTTGTCTAGTGGAATAATTAAGTGCAACAGAAGCTTCCCATTGACCTTTATCCACACTGTCGATCCCTGAACGATATACTTCGCCAATATACGTACTAAAATGAATTCCAAGACCTAAAATTGCACATGTAATGGATGATAACGTAACACCGATACCTGGAATCATTGGCCAAGCATAATAGATAAAGAATAATTGGATTAATGGAGGTGTAGAACGAATGAACTCCATCGTCCAAGTTACTAACCAGTTAATAGGCTTAAACTTAATACGCCTTAAAATAACCCAAACAAATCCAAAAACTAAAGCAAATAAGAAACATGCAAATGTTAAACCGATTGTTACGCCTATACCTTTTAAAATAAAGGGAAATGCATCAAAGAACATATCCCACTTCCAATTTATATTCACCCGTTAGCCACCCCTCTCTTTGATATCTCTTCGCCTTTACGTGTAAGGAAAATTAGTGGTAGTGCCATGATAAAGTAGAATACGAGTAATAATAAGTAAACTGTAGGTGCCATGGAAAGATTGGTACTTCTTAATATATTTCCATGGTATAAAATATCTGTCATTCCTATTAGTGATACGAGTGATGTTGCTTTAAGCATTTGAATGAGATAGTTTCCGAATTCAGGTAACATCATACGAAGAGCTTGAGGAAATACAACGAGTCGCATTCGTTGGAAACGGGTTAAATTAAGAGCGATAGAGGCTTCTGTTTGTCCTTTATCTACTGCTAAAATAGAACCACGGACAATCTCAGACATATAAGCACCGTAGTTTAATGAGATTGCTAAAACCCCTGCCATTAGGCGATTGTCGATACCAATATTAAATAACATTGGAATTGCATAATATAACCAGAATAACTGCACAATTAAGGATGTTCCTCGAAATATTTCAACGTAAAAACTTGTAGTGCTTCGAATTATTATGTTATTAGATAATCTACATAAACCAGCAATGAAGGCAAATAGATAACCAAATATCACAGAGAGAATAAAAACGGTTATTGTAATATGAATTCCCTTCATTAATACTGGGAAAACTTCTATTATTGCATTAATTATAATCACTCCCATATATAGAAAATAAAACTCCATAGGGAACAGACCCCTCATCTGGGGTAAACCCTATGGAGTCATGTTGTTTATGATCTAGATTTCACCATTGCAAATTTTTTCAGTTGTAATTTCATCCGGAACCATATTCATTTGCTCACTGAAGCCATTCTCTTCTAATAGTTTGGCAACAGTACCGTCAGCTTTTAATTCTGCTAGAACTTCATTATATGCTTCTAAAAGTTCTGTATCGTTTTGATTAAATGCTGCCGCTCCGTAACTTGGAACTCCTTCAACATCTGGTTGTTGGAAAGTCTCTACGAATTCGAGTTTATCGGAATTAGCAGAATTCATTGCGTCCTTAATAGTAAATTCTGTAGCGGTTGTAGCATCGGCACGTCCTGATTCTACAGCGGCAATGGAGGCTGGGATATCAGGTACAGAAAGTATTTGGTCGGGATCTACTCCTGCCTCTTTTAAAAAGCCATTCTCTGTCGCTCCTTGCATTACTGCAACAACGACATCCGGATTATTTGCAATATCTTCGTAGCTTTCTAGATTCTGCGGATTTCCATTTTGGACAACTAATCCTTCCCCATATTTCATTTCAGGTTCTCCGAATGCAACATTCTCACAACGGTCAGGTCTAATGGCCATTCCAGCTGTAATAACATCAAACTGTCCAGCATTTAGCCCTGAGATTAATTGACCAAAATCAAGAAGTTCAGACTCTACTTCTTCCACCCCTAATTCAGCAAATACAGCTTTAGCAATATCTACTGCGGCGCCTTTTAACTCGCCATTTTCTTCATAAGCGTATGGCTTTTCATTTGCAAAACCAATAGTGACCTTTCCTTCGTCTTGAAGCTTGGCCAATTTGTCATCCTCACCTGATCCGCATGCAGCTAAAAATACTACAGATAAGCAAAGAAATAATGCTACTAATATTTTCCTCATAAAATAGATAGACCTCCTAGTTTTATTAAAAAGAATCAAACTAAATAGTTTGATATATAAATAAGTTAGAAACAATAGCGACTGTTAAAGTTATGTACAAAATCATAAATGAAATGCCGGCATTATTAATGTACTGCAAACAGTTACATCTTTAATGGTATAGGTTTCTAAAATTTGATACAAACGTGAAATTTTTAGATAATTTTTAATTATTTATGGTTAAATTAGGTTTATCCATAACATCTCTACGATTCTTAAAGATGCTAGTATATAGTGGCAAATACTTTAAAATCCTCAATAATTGCCAAAGTGCAATTTAATATACTTACACTAGAAAATAATTAATTTCATGTTAGAATTATAAACAATAGGATAAAGAAAAGGGGGATTCACATGATTTGGGTTGTTGCAGTTATTAGTGTAGTTATTACAATTATCGTTGTTTGGTTATCAATATTAACTTTAAATAAGGGATACGGCTATAACCATAAAGTAGATCCACTCCCGTCACAATCAGAAGAAAATCAATTGACAGGTGAAGATAATACTAATCTTAAGAAATAAATAAACAGCAGCGAAGGATTAAAAGGGCTTCGCTGCTGTTTATTATTTGGTTGATTTTGTTTCTAATGGCTCTAAATTTGCTTCTATTTCAGCTCGTTGATCTTCTAAAAATGGTGGCAATGCTAATTTTTCACCAAGATGTTCCACATCTTCATCAGTTGCAAAACCAGGGCCATCTGTCGATAATTCAAAAAGAATACGATTTTGGTCCCTAAAATACAGTGCTTTAAAATAATATCTATCTACAATCCCAGAATTGGGCATTCGAGCCTCAATCAATTTCTCATACCATTTTGTAAGCTCTTTATCACTATCCACTCGAAATGCGACATGATGAACACTCCCTTTACCAGGTCTTTCTCTAGGAAGGTCATTCCGTACTTCTAGATGCACTTCTGCACCATTACCGCCTTCACCAGTGGAGAATACTAATATATCTTTCTGTCCAAGAACAGGGGAAGGATAACTTCCGATTTTCTTAAATGACAATACTTTTGTTAAGGCTTTTACTGTAGGTTCTGAATCTGGAACGGTAATTTTTACTGGACCTAATCCGACGATGCCATTTTCTACAGATGCATGACTATGTTTCCATGGTATCCCTCCAGCAACCCCTTGGTTCTTTTCATCGGAAATTAAAGTTAATCGTTGGTTCTCGTGATCACGAAAATGAATAACATGATGGCCATTCTGTTCAGAAATTCCATCATGGTCTACTTGTAAATTATTGAAACGTTGAACCCAATAGTTTAACGCGTTATCATTAGGAACACGTAACGATACTCTAGAAATACTATTATTGCCCTGATAAGTACGGCCGGCATTAGGTATTTCAAAAAAGGTTAAGTCAGTTCCTGGATTGCCGATTTCATCAGCATAAAATAAATGATACATGGAGGTAGCATCTTGGTTGACCGATTTTTTTACTAATCGCATACCTAGAACTTTTGAGTAAAACTCATAGTTCTTTCTTGCATTAGCTGTTATAGCGGATACATGATGTAAACCTTTTAAGATCATAAAATAAAACCTCCTTAATTTAAATATCTCGAATTAGAGATAATAATATTATTATACACCAGTGATTTTGTCTTGTCTATGAGCTTTTAACATAAACAGTTTCAAAAAATATACACATATAAATGTTCCTATATTAAAATATAATATAAGAACTAAGGGGGAGAAATCATGTTCATAGTAATTAGCTTACTAATCGGTTATATTTTTGGCTGTTTACATGGTTCACAACTAGTTGGTAAGTATAAAAAAATAGATATTAAAAAGTCAGGTGTAAAAAATGCTGGGGCATCCAATACGACCATCCTATTAGGGTGGAAATACGGTGTTTTGGTAGGATTTATTGATATTTTTAAAGGGACTGTTGCCGTACTCCTTGTATTATTAATCTTAAATGCAAATGATATTACTGGTAATAATCAAATACTTCTTGCATATCTAACATCATTGGCAGTTATTTTGGGCCATAACTTCCCTATTACAATGAAATTCAGTGGCGGAAAAGGAACGGCATCACTTGTAGGTATACTGCTTGCCATTGATTGGAAGATTGCATTAATTGGTATTGGAATATTGATTATCGTTACATTAGCTACCGACTATCTAGCTATCGGTGTAATGTTAATGTATATTTCCTTTTTAATAACCACTTTTTATTATTTTGGTTTGGAGCCTACATGGATTGTCATGATTCTTACGGTATTAAGTATTGTGAAACATATCGATAATTATAAACGTATTAGAAATAAGCAAGAAACGAAACTGTCTAGTATGTTTCGTAAAAAAGTAGCTTAGTCATTGGAGGAAACATATGGTTGATATTATTTTATGGATTATTATTGTGGCATTATTTATTTTAAGCTTTGTAGGTCTTATTTATCCAATCATTCCGTCTGTAATTGTGATATGGGTTGGTTTTTTACTGTATCAGTTTGCAATTAATGGAGAGGAATTAGGCGTTGTTTTTTGGATAATTATGGCTGTGTTCACAGTTGTCTTATTTGTAGCAGATATAGTGGCAAATAGCTACTTTGTAAAACGGTTTGGAGGCAGTAAATGGGGGGAGCGCGGTGCAGCAGTAGCTGTTATTGTAGGTTCGTTTATTATTCCACCATTCGGTATTATAGTTGTTCCTTTTATTGCAGTTTTATTAATTGAAATGTTACAAAAGAGATCGATAGGTGAAGCATTTAAAGCATCTTTAGGGTCATTATTAGGTTTCTTAAGTGGAACATTTGCAAAAGTTATCATTCAGTTTGTAATGATCGTGCTCTTTATTTTTAATGTAATAGTATAGGGGAGGAAAGGTATGTTTAAGACAAACATTTTTGATGGCTATGTTGTAAGAAAAGCAGAAATCGATGATTATAACGGCATTATTGATTTACTGAAGGCAGCAGCAAAATGGGTACAAGCAAAAGGTATAAATCAGTGGGGCTACTTGTTAGCTGGTGGAGAGGATTTAGAGATAAAGAGTGACATCTTAGCTGGGGATACATATATTGTTGAAAATGAAATTAAAGATATAGTCGCAGCATTTAATATGTCAAGCAAGCAAAATGAGTGGGATATAGAAATGTGGGGGAAACGAGCAGACAATGCCTATTATATCCATCGTCTTGCTGTTCATGAGAATTATCACCATAAACAAATTGGCAAACAGCTCTTATTATGGATAGAAGAAAATATTCAAATGAAAGATGGATATATTCGGTTAGACTGTGTTGGAAATAATCCAAAGTTAAACAATTTCTACAAGAGAGCAGGTTTTACTTTCGTACAGTATGTTGGCGAGGGCGAAGAAAGGTTTTCTTTATATGAGAAAGCATTTTGATGATAAACTTGACTTTCTTAAAGCTGGTGATTATATTAAACTTAATATAGTATATCGAAACGTTGAAAAGGATTAGTACAATAAGTAAGTCTATTCAGAGAGGGAATGGTCGGTGAAAATTCCCATAGACACTAATTGGAACCTGCCTTGGAGTTCGCCTACAGAAAAGGTAAAACCTAGAAGTAGTGCGCGGTTTTTAGACCGTTATCAAATGAAGTGTACTATTTGCTCTTAAACTTTGGGTAATTAGTAAACAAGGGTGGTACCACCAGTCCTCGGTCCCTTATGGATGGAGGTTTTTTTGTGTTTAAAAAAGATTTAAATAATATAAAAAGAGGTGCACAAAATGGCAAAGAAAAACAAAGATTTTGTTGAAAAAATCACTGCAATGGAAGATGATTTTGCGCAGTGGTATACCGACGTAGTAAAACAAGCTGAACTAGTAGAATATGGCCAAGTTAGAGGAACAATGATCATTAAACCTTATGGCTATGCAATCTGGGAAAATATAAAGGGTGAGTTAGATCGAATGATCAAAGAAACTGGTCATTCCAATGTACAATTCCCTTTGTTCATTCCTGAGAGTTTACTACAAAAAGAAGCAGACCACGTAGAAGGATTTGCTCCTGAAGTTGCATGGGTAACACATGGAGGGGACGAAGAATTACAAGAACGTATTGCTGTTCGTCCAACATCAGAAGTGTTGTTCTGTGAATATTACTCTAAAAATATTCATTCCTATCGTGATCTACCTAAGTTATATAACCAATGGGGAAATGTAGTACGTTGGGAAAAGACAACGCGTCCATTCTTGCGTTCTTCAGAATTCCATTGGCAAGAAGGGCATACTGCACACGCAACAGATGAAGATGCAGCTCAGGAAACGGATCGCATGTTAGGGGTTTACGCTGATTTAGTAGAAAATTATTTAGCTGTACCAGTTTATCGTGGCCGTAAAACGGATAAAGAAAAATTTGCAGGCGCAAAATATACATTAACTATTGAAGCTTTAATGCATGACGGAAAAGCATTACAATCTGGAACGAGTCATCACTTTGGCTCTGGATTTGCTGAAGCATTCGATATTACTTACTTGGATAAAAACGGCAAGAGTCAGTTTGTTCACCAAACATCTTGGGGATTATCTACTCGTATTATGGGTGCGTTAATTATGGTTCATGGGGACAATCGTGGATTAGTTGTACCACCACGCATTGCTCCTACTCAAGCTATGATTGTACCAATTGCACAACATAAAGAAGGAGTATTAGATAAAGCATATGAGTTACGTGACCAATTAAAGTCACTAATTCGTGTTGATATTGATGCAAGTGATAAAATGCCTGGTTGGAAATTTAATGAGTATGAAATGAAAGGTATCCCAGTTCGTATTGAAATGGGTCCAAAAGATATTGAAAAAAATCAAGTAGTTCTTGCTCGTCGTGACACTGGTGAAAAAGAATTTGTTGCATTAAGTGAATTGCAAGATCGTTTACCAGCATTACTAGAAGAAATTCAACAAAATCTATACAATAAAGCACTTACACATCGAAACGAGATGACATCCTCTGCAACTAATATGGATGAATTTAAACAAGTCCTTGAAGATAAAGGAGGATTTATTAAAGCGATGTGGTGTGGTGATGTGGCATGTGAAGAGAAAATTAAAGAAGATACAACTGCTACATCTCGCTGTATTCCATTTGAACAAGAAAAAATTGCAGATACTTGCGTATGCTGTGGTAAAGAAGCAAAAGAACTAGTGTACTGGGCAAAAGCATATTAATACTTAAATCAGGTAGTAAGAAAAATTTTCTTACTACCTGATTTTTTTTGTGAAAAAGTATTGTATTTTTATGAAAATGGTGGTATAAATATACAAGTAAATCAAT
This sequence comes from Ornithinibacillus halotolerans, assembly GCF_014637405.1. Lineage (GTDB taxonomy): Bacteria > Bacillota > Bacilli > Bacillales > Amphibacillaceae > Ornithinibacillus > Ornithinibacillus halotolerans. The sequence continues at coordinate 39,920 of NZ_BMEY01000017.1, read as the reverse complement.
AAATATACATAAAGGTGAATACAAAATGAAAAATTTATTAGATGTAGAATTGCAAAAAATTGAAAAGAGTCTATGGAAGATTAGTAAGGAAATGTATGAAAACCCAGAACTTGGGGATCAAGAATTTGAATCTATGAATCTACTAGTGACTTTATTAAAAGAACATGAATTTCAAACTGAAATCGGAATAGTGGGGAGACCGACTGCATTTAAGTCCGTATTTAATAGTGGAAAGCCAGGACCAACTATTGCCTATCTTGCTGAGTATGATGCTCTCCCCGGCATTGGACATGGCTGTGGTCATAATTTAATTGGCACGATGAGTGTAGGGGCAGGAATTATTCTGAGTAAAATAATTAATAAGATAGGAGGGAGTATTGTCGTACTTGGAACACCAGCTGAAGAAACAAATGGTGCCAAGGTTCCGATGAGTAAAAAAGGAATCTTCGATGATATTGATGTAGCTATGATTGTTCATCCAAGTGATCAATCATATATTAGTGGTGATTCTTTAGCGATGGATGCAATTCAATTTGCATATACTGGGAAATCTTCTCACGCTTCAGCATCTCCTGAGGAAGGAATTAATGCACTCGATGGAGTAATACAACTTTTTAATGGTATTAATGCGCTAAGAGAACACTTACCATCAGACGTGCGAATACATGGAATTATTTCAGAGGGAGGAAAGGCAGCTAATGTAGTTCCAGATTTTGCTGTAGGTCAGTTTTACATACGTGCTAAACAGCGAGCTTATCTTGATAAAGTAGTAGAAAAAGTAATAAGTATTGCACAAGGTGCTGCATTAATGACAGGAACAACCGTAGAGATTTCAAATTATGAATTAAGCTATGATGATATGATAACGAATCAAGTGTTGTCAGACTGTTTCACTAATAATTTACAACAAACTAGTAAGCTACCAATCAATGAAGCGAAACAGACTTATGGGTCAATTGATATGGGAAATGTAAGTCATGTTGTACCAGCGATTCACCCATATATCGGATTAAATAAACCAGGATTAATTGCTCATACGAAAGAGTTTGCTGCTCAAACCACTACAGAAGATGGTTATGAAACATTAAAAACAGGTGCGTTGGCACTAGCTTATACTGGCTACGACGTACTAACAGATAAGAAACTATTGGAATCGATTCAACAAGAGTTTCAACGTAATAAATAAGTATTTTTTTGCATCATAATGCATATTTATGAAATTTATTTTATGTTTATAAAGGAGAGATTTAATATGAGAAAAGTAATCATTCTTATGATATCTGTTATTTTACTTGCAGTTCTAGCTGCTTGTGGGTCGAGTGAGGCTACATCAGATGATAAAAAAGTTTTAAAAATGGCAACTTCAGCTGATTTTCCACCATTTGAAACGTATGATGATAGCGGAAATTTTATAGGATTTGATATTGAATTAGCACAGGCAGTTGCGGATGAGTTAGGATATGAACTAAAAATAGAAGATATGAACTTTGACGGGTTAATAGGAGCTCTACAATCAAAACGAGTAGATTTGGTCCTTTCTGGGATGAGTGCAACAGAGAAAAGACGTAAAAATGTTGATTTTAGTGATGAATACCATCGCTCCGGAGAAATGTTTATTTCGAAAGCAGATGTAGCAATAGAAGATTTAGCTAGTTTAAAAGGAAAAGTAGTTGGTGTTCAATTGGGGACGATTCAAGAAGAAGGTGCTGAGGTTTTAGCAGAAGAATATGGATTTGAAATTAAGAAGATTGATAATGCCAGTATAATGATTCAAGAATTAAATTCTAATCGAATTGATGTTGCATATATGGATAAGACAGTTGCAATAGGCTATATCAATTCCCAAGGATTTGTTGGGTTTGATGATCCGACTACTAGTTCACCAGGAATGGCTATTGCATTTCCTAAGGGGAGTGAATTAGTAGACGAAGTGAATGAAGTACTAGAAAAGTTTAAAGAAGATGGCACAATAGAAAAATTGAAGGAAGAATGGTTATCGGATTTCGAATAATTTTTGGGCAAGAAGGTGAGGTGAAGGCATGAATTTGGACTTTAGCCAAATCGTGCCTTCAATTCCTTTTATATTAAAAGGAATTGGAGCAACATTACAGTTTGTTAGTGTATCCATAATTGTGGGGTTAGTATTAGGAACAATATTAGCATTAATGAAAATAACAAATAAGAAATGGTTAAAATGGCCTGCTGATATATATACATCTATATTTAGAGGTACACCTTTAATTTTACAATTAATTATTATTCACTTTGGAATACCTCAATTGTTTGAATATGATATCCCAGTGTTTATGAGCGCAGTTTTAGCTTTTGGCCTTAATTCTGCAGCATATGTATCAGAAATTATCCGTGCTGGGATTATGGCAGTTGATAAAGGGCAAATTGAAGCAGCAGAAGCATTAGGGATAGGATATCGACCAATGATGTTTAATATTATTTTACCCCAGGCTTGGAAAAATATATTACCAGCAATGATGAACGAATTTATTACGTTAACGAAGGAATCAGCCCTTGTGTCTACGATTGGCTATATGGATATCATGCGCCGTGCAGAAATTGTCGGTGCGCAAATATACCGGAATTTAGAACCATTACTTTTTGCTGGGCTTATTTATTGGGTCATGATTTTTATATTAACGAATATTGGTAGTTGGGTAGAGCGGAGGATGAGACAGAGTGATTAACATAGAAAACTTAACGAAAAAGTTTGGAGACAATGTTGTATTAAGTAACATATCAACCACTATTAATAAAGGTGAGGTCGTTGCAATAATTGGTCCATCTGGCTCTGGAAAATCGACATTTTTACGCTGTATCAATTTGTTAGAACAACCTTCAAATGGTCATATTTGGATTAATGGAGAAGAAATTACCCATCCAAAAGCAAATAAGATGGAGATTAGGAAAGCAATTGGAATGGTATTTCAACACTTTCATTTATTCCCTCATTTGACGGTTCTTGAAAATGTTTCCTATGCACCAGTAAAAGTGAAGCATCTAAAAAAAGATTTTGCAGAAAAGATTGCGAAAGAATATTTAACTAGAGTTGGTTTAATGGACAAAATGGATGCATATCCAAATCGGTTATCAGGTGGACAAAAACAACGTGTTGCAATCGCTAGAGCGCTAGCAATGGATCCTGAAATCATGCTCTTTGATGAACCAACTTCTGCACTAGACCCAGAAATGGTTAAAGAAGTTCTTGATGTCATGAAAGACTTAGCACAGACCGGTATGACTATGGTTGTTGTGACACATGAAATGAATTTTGCAAAAGAAGTTGCAGATCGAATTATTTTTATGGATGATGGAAGGCTGGTAGAAGAAGGAAATCCTAATAACTTCTTTACAACTCCTCAATCGAATAGAGCAAAAGAGTTTTTAGAAAAGGTATTATAATAAATTTAAAAGGTTATCCATAATTGAAAAAGGCGACCAATAGGCCGCCTTTTTTTACGCTTCTTGAGCTATTTTTTCTTCTGCAATTGCATCCAATCTAGCTTGGATTTCTTCAGGAGAAAGATTATGCTCTATTACATATAGATTTCTTGGATGTACACGGCATTCATGTGTACAGCCTCTCATATATTTATGCTCGTTTTCTTCAGAGCAAAGAATTTGTTTATTACATTCAGGATTTGCACAATTTACGAATCGTTCGCATGGTTCACCATCGAAGTAATCTTTTCCAACAACAACATGGTCTTTACGGTTGATTGGAACTGCAATTCGCTCATCAAATACATAGCATTGACCGTCCCATAGTTCACCTTGTACTTCAGGATCTTTACCATATGTTACGATACCACCATGTAGCTGTGCTACGTCTTCAAATCCTTCTTTAATCATCCAACCAGTAAATTTCTCACAGCGAATTCCACCAGTGCAGTATGTTAAGATTTTTTTACCTTCAATTAAATGTTTATTTTTACGGACCCATTCTGGAAGATCGCGGAAGGTTTCGATATCTGGATTGATAGCCCCGCGGAAATGACCTAGTTCAAATTCGTAATCATTTCTTGTATCAAGGATAACGACATCATCACGTTCCATTGCCTCGCGCCACTCTTTAGGTGTTAGGAATTCCCCTGTTAATTCTTTAGGGTCATGGTTCTCCTCTTCTTCCAAACGGAGTGTAACTAGTTCTTTTCGTGGTCGAACATGCATTTTCTTAAAAGCATGCCCATCATGTTCATCCACTTTAAAAACTAAGTCAGCGAATCTTGGATCATTGTGCATCATTTCCATGTACTTGTTAGTGTTCTCAATAGTACCAGATACTGTTCCGTTAATTCCTTCTTTTGAGACAAGAACTCTACCTTTAAGTTCAATATCTTTGCAAAATGCTAAATGCTCTTTTGCAAATGTCTCAGGGTCTTCAATGTCTACATACTTGTAGTACAATAATACTCGATAATCTGCCATTTTATTTACCACCTATCATTCATATTTGCAAGATATAAATGTTGGTAGTCGCTATTTGCTTTTTTATATTCTTGCAAGTGTATAGTTTAGCAAGATTCAACAAAAAAATCAAGATAGTTTTCAGGCTATTCATTTAGTGTTTATCTTATATAAAGTACATTTACCATCGTAAATATTCTTCAAATAAATACGTAGATTAACTAATCTTTTGTAGAAAATTGTCGTATTTTATCATAAGATGCCGGTGCAGTAAAGATTAATTTAAAAATATTTTAGATTTACTTGCATTTTTCTTTTTAAACAGTTAAAGTTAATAGTAGCAAAAGGAAATTGAAATTAGTAATACTTTACGGATCTCTTTGTCAGAGTAGGTGTAAAAGTATTAGATTCAATTGTACTTTGCAAGCTATTCGATAAGGAGGTCATATAAATGACTGGTAAAGTAAAATGGTTTAACGCAGAAAAAGGTTTCGGTTTCATCGAGCGCGAAGACGGTGACGATGTATTCGTACACTTCTCAGCAATCCAAACTGATGGTTTCAAAACTCTTGAAGAAGGTCAAGACGTTGAATTTGAAATCGTTGAAGGTAACCGTGGACCACAAGCAGCTAACGTTGTTAAACTTTAATTAAAACCACAACCACAAGGCTTATCTCTTCTTAAGAGATAAGCCTTTTTATATGTATTACCATTCTAAAGTGAACATTGGTGGTGAAAATATGAGTATGTTTAATTGGCTAGATCAATCTAAAGAAGAATGGGATAATCGGGCCTCCTTTTGGAACTCCCGTAGTAAGGAGATGTGGGAAAAAGGTAGTCGGAAAGATATCCTCCCCTTTTTAGGAAAACATTTGGAAGGGAAATCCAAAGTGTTAGATGTTGGCTGTGGAGATGGTTATGCGTCTTACAAATTACATATGATGGGACACGAAGTTATTGGTGTTGATATTTCAGTAGAAATGATCGAGAAGGCAAAGGAACGGACCTCAGCCATTCCATTTTTAATTGCTAATATTGAAAATTTACCGATAGATAGTAATACAATGGATGCTGCTTTGTGTATCAATGTATTAGAATGGGTAGAAAATCCAGCGAATGCGTTAACTGAATTATCAAGAGTGTTGAAACCTAATGGATTTCTAGTTGCTGGTATCTTAGGGCCAACTGCTGGACCTAGAGCAGTTTCATTTCCGAAAGTCTATGGAATAGATACTATTTCAAATTCCATGATGCCGTGGGAATTCTATAAGCTTTCGCAAGAATTAGGTTTTGAATTAGTGAATGACTTTGGTGTATTTAAAAAAGAAGTAAAAAAACAACATTACGAGGACTTGCCTGTAATGTTAAAACAAGCATTAAGCTTTATGTGGGTATTTCTGCTTTGTAAAAGAGAGGTGTAATAAATTGAATAGAAAAGAAATAGAGGAACAAATAATAAAAAATTATCAAAACGACGAAAAAATGATGATATTAATTTTCGCCCAATGGTGTGTGAATAATGATTTAGATCCAAAAGAATTATACAAAACTGCATATCCAAATCAGGAAAAAAATGTAGTTTTAGAAGAAGCGTTACAATTAACCGTTCCCAAAAAGGAATCTGATGTTATCACTGATGGGACAGTATTAAATGTATTGCAACTTTTTGGGAACGATGAATTAGCATTTGTTATACAACAATATATTGAAAAAAATTAAATGGATGAATCAAATAGTTTAATTAATGCTTGTGTACCACTATCAGCTTCACCTTTTTCAGCTAATTGTTTATATAATTGAAGAGAAAGTGATAGTCCTGGAGTGGAGAAACCCATCTCCTCAGCTGATTCTAAAGCAATCGTCATATCTTTGATAAAATGTTTTACATAGAATCCAGGGTCAAAGTCACCTTCAATCATACGCGGTGCAAGTTTTGATAAGGAAAAGCTTCCTGCTGCCCCTGTTGATATACTTTCTAATACCCGGGCTGGATTAAGACCAGCTTTTTTTGCATATACAATTGCTTCGCAAACACCGATCATATTCGTAGCAATTGCAATTTGGTTACTTAATTTAGTATGCTGACCAGCACCAGCTTTTCCTTGTAAAATGATGTTTTCTCCCATTGCTTTAAAGATTGGAAGTACCTGGTTAAATGCATCTTCATCACCACCAACCATAATAGCAAGTGTTCCATTTTTAGCCCCAATATCTCCACCAGAAACTGGTGCATCTAGGGCATGGATACCTTTCTCCATAGCCTTTTCATATATCTCTTTTGCGAGTTTAGGTTTAGAGGTCGTCATGTCGATAACATAAGTACCAGGATTAGCGTGAGCAATAATCCCATTATCATTTAAATATACTTCCATTACATCTTGTGGATAACCAACGATAGTAATAATTACATTAGATTGACTAGCAACTTCAGCGACTGAATTTGTCCATGTTGCTCCTTGTCTAATTAACTCTTCAGCCTTAGCTTTTGTCCTTGTATAAATATTTACTTCATATCCTGCGAGCAGTAGATTTTTAACCATACTTTTTCCCATAACGCCGGTACCAATAAATCCTATTTTCATCTTTGAAAGCATTTTATCAAGCTCCTCTCTGAATTTACTATATAATTAATTTTAAAATTATAAAAGTGAAGAACATCAATGGAGTGATTTAAAATGGAACTTAACATTAAGAAATTTGAAGAACTTACTACGAATGAATTGTACATGATACTGAAAGCAAGAACGGATGTTTTTGTAGTCGAACAAAACTGTCCATATCCTGAACTTGATAATCTTGATCAAAGTTCCCTTCATTTATATTGTGGTTCTAATAGCAATATCGGAGCTTATCTTAGAATCATACCAAAAGGGGTTAAATATAAAGACGCAGTAGCAATTGGTAGAGTATTGGTAGTGGAAAAACATCGTAGAAATGGCATTGCTAGGGAAATGATGGAAAAAGCGCTAGAGTTTATTACTGAAGTGATAAAAGAAGAAACAATCAAAATTCAGGCACAAGTATATTTGAAAAGTTTTTATCAGTCCTTAGGTTTTGAACAAATCTCTGATATTTATGAAGAAGATAGTATTCCACATATTGACATGCTTTTAAAGCAACATTAAAGAATCAATATAATGCATTTACACATAGTATGATTAGCAACCTTTTTCGTAATCTAAATCGTTCTCAAGGAGGCTAATACATGATTTCAAGTGAACAATTACTTCAGTGTAAACAAGCATTATTAGCTCGGCAAAATGAATTGATTGACCATGTGCAAGATCACTTTGGCTTAACGCAAGAATTAATCAAGGAATCTACAGGTGAGCTCTCTAATTATGATAATCACCCTGCTGACCATGGTACTGAACTATATGAAAGGGAAAAGGATATTGCACTTAATGAACATGCAGAAAAAGAGTTAGAAGAAATAAATGAAGCATTACATGCAATAGAACAAGGAACTTATGGCATTTGTCGTGAATGTGGAGCAGATATTCCATATGAAAGGTTACAAGCAATGCCAACAGCTGACCGTTGTATCAACCATGCAGAAAAAGATAAATTTGAGCGTAATCGCCCAGTGGAAGAAGAAGTCTTCAGTCCAAATATAAACCCTGATGAAGTAACGGACGAGGAACAAGTTGGATATGATGCAGAAGACTCATGGCAAGAAGTAAGCCGTTACGGGACATCTGAGACAACAGCAGATTTCTATGATGACCAAGATAATTACGATGAAATGTATCCTAATAGTGATGAGAATGTTGGAAGTGTAGAGGACATTGAAGGATTTGTCGCTGCTGATCAACACGGGAATTTTATAGGTGTTACACCAAATCATGAGAAATATGAAAAAGAATTAGAAGAGTAAAGATTATGGACAGTCCCTTAAGTGAAGGCACTGTCCATAATCTTTTTTTATTCAAAACGCTCCGTTAGTTCTAATTCTACAATTTGTTTCTCGCCATTTCGGTAAATTTCCAATTCAATGGTGTCACCTACTTGAGTTTCTGTATACATATATTTTCTTAGTTCAAGAGGAGTTGGTGTATCATGTCCATCAATCTTTGTAATGATATCAAATTGTTGCAAACCAGCTTTATCAGCTGGAGATTCAGGTTCGACACTTGCCACAACCATTCCATGATCAACACCCTCTGGAAGGATAATGTTATAGCGGTATTGCATCGGTACTTGGTTAATGGTTGCCATACTTATGCCTATATAAGGACGTTGGACTTTTCCTGTTGTTTCTAATTGATTCATAATTGGAAGTGCGGAATCGATTGGTATCGCAAACCCAATACCCTCCACTTGTGTACTAGCAATTTTCATTGAGTTAATCCCAATGACCTCACCATTAGCATCTACTAATGCTCCGCCACTGTTTCCAGGGTTAATTGCTGCATCAGTTTGAATGACTTCCGTTATCCAATCAGCAACTCTATCTCCATTCGTATCTACAGAAACAGATCGTTCCAGTCCACTAATAATACCTTTAGTCAATGAGTTTGCAAATTCAATTCCTAATGGGTTTCCAATGGCGAATACGGTTTCGCCTACTTGTTTCCCATCTGTTGTTCCAAGTGTAGCAACTCGGGTGACATGCTCTCCATCAATTTGTAGAACAGCTAAGTCGGTTAATTCATCTGTACCGAGCACTTTTGCAGGTACTCGTTCATCATTAGATAATACGACTTCCACTTGTTCTGCTCCGGATACAACATGGTGGTTCGTTACAACATATGCTTTTCCATCTTCTTTTTTGTATATTATTCCTGAACCAGTTCCAGCTTCTTGGCTATCTGTCCAAATGCTTTGTTTTTGTAAATTAGTAACGCCAACGACAGCTTCCGATACTTCAGCGAGATTTGTTGAGGAACTTGCATCTTCAACTGCCATTGTTGTGATTACGTCAGGTTTCGTGTTGTTATTTGCAACTACAGAAGAGTTATTAGTTGTATTACTTGTATCATGAAAAGAAATAATTTCTGTTGAAAGTAGGAATAAGAAAATAGTTAATGGAATTAATCCTCCCAATATACCGAAAAAGAACGACTGTAGATTGACACGACTTTTTGATTCCTTTTTAATTTGGTCTTTCTTGTTCACTGCATTGGTGTTAGATCCGTCTTGGTCTATATCCTGTTTTTGGTAATCAGAATCGTAATAGTTAGTCGATGTATATTCAAAAGTATTACTCTGATCTACTTGATTATATTCAATAGAATCACTTTGTTTTTCATTATTATAATCATTTAGATCCAATGATTTTTTCTCATCATTATTTTCCAATTAAGTTCATCCTTTCGTAAGTTCTTATTTATATCATAACCATAAGCGTCGGAATAGCTTCGGTATAATTGTGGAATAAATGTGGAAATAAGCAAAATATATTGTCACTATCTAGAATTTTTGTGAAAATAGATACAAAATTAAGATAAAGCGGTGAGGGATAATGAATTATCATATTGCAGTCATTGAAGACGACAAAAACATACAAAATATAGTTTCTGCCTTCCTCAAGAAAGAGGGCTATCAGGTTTCTGTTATGGATTCTGCAGAAAAGGGAATAAAATTATGGAAATCGAATCCACCAGATATGTGGATTGTGGATATTATGCTTCCAGGGATGGATGGATATGAGTTTTGTAAAAGAATACGTAATGAATCTGAAGTCCCAATTATTATTATCTCTGCAAAAGATGAAGAAATCGATAAAATACTCGGTCTAGAGTTAGGTGGGGATGATTACTTAACGAAGCCATTCAGCCCAAGAGAATTAATGGCTCGTATTAAGCGGATTTTTAAGCGTTACCGTCCTGTAGAAACTGAACCGAAACATGAGGAACAAGTAATTGCAGATGAACTTGTAATCGACAAGAGTGATCGTCGAGTATTTTGGATAGGTAAAGAACAAGAGGTCACGACAAAGGAATTTGATATGTTGTTATTATTTGCAGAAAATGTTAATCGAGCTTTTTCGCGGGAAGAGCTCTTATTAAGTGTATGGGGAGAAGACTATTTTGGTAGCGATCGAGCAGTAGACGATTTAGTAAAAAGAATCCGAAAAAAATTAAAAGATATACCATTAGAAACGGTATGGGGTTTTGGTTACCGTTTACGTGGTAATAAAGAGGAATAATATGAGGCTTCAATATCAATTAAATGCTGCATTTACATTATTGTTACTCGTCATCATGGCGATTACTGGCTTTGTCATATATTCGTTAATTTTAAATTTACTTATTCAAGATGAACAAAGGCAGTTAGAACAAAAGGGTGAAATATTAGTTAATGTTTTAGATGACGCATTTATCTCCAGAGGAAATCTAAAAGAGTTTAATGAGTTCTTAAAAGAGCAAGACTTACAACTATTTTTGTATGATCGTGAACAAAATTCGGTGCTTTTTTCAACACTTCCAACCCCAGTCGTTACAGGGTTATTTATGAACAATGATTTTAAAAATCAAAGTGAAGAACTATGGTCATATGGAAATGAAAAATATGTTACGTCAAGGATACTTATTGTTCCAAAAAGTTTAGGACTTGAACTCATATTACTGACTCCTTTGCAAGATTTACGTATAGTTCAACATAATTTTATCCAACGATTATTGATTGTGTTTTTAATTGGCGCGATCGTTGCGAGTGGATTAAGCTACTTTTTGACAAAGAAATTAGTCACTCCGTTATCCCGTTTAAAACTTCAATTGAAGAAGATTGAGAAAAGGAATTTTGACGAAATTGTACCAATAGAATCTTCAGGAGAGATTAATGAGGTTGCACAAAGTGTTTATGAAATGGCAGATGAATTGCAACGGTATATTAATACACAACGGTCATTCTTCCAAAATGCTAGTCATGAATTAAAAACTCCATTAATGACTATCCAAGGATACGCAGAAGGAATTAAAGAAAAGGTATTTAATCAGCAAGAGGAAGAAAAAGGTCTAGAAGTTATTGTTTCTGAAGTAAACAGATTGAAAAAAATAATAAATGAAATGATACTACTGGCTAAACTAGAAAGTGAAGAGATTACCTATCATACCGAGAGAATTGAATTGCAGAATCTAATTGACAAAGTAATCGAACGGGCAATCCCAATAGCAACAGAAAAGAATTTAGAACTCAAACATAGAATTGAACCGAATATTTTTATAGTGGGAGATGAAGAGCGATTATTACGGGCTATGCTCAACCTAACGTTTAATGGTATTAGACATGGGAACAGTACGCTTCTTATTACGGGATCGCTAAAACGAGGACAAATAACTATTACAATTGAGGATGATGGTGAAGGAATTTCAGAGGAATTATTACCACATATTTTTCACCGTTTTGTGAAAGGTAAGAATGGAGAGACAGGTCTTGGTTTAGCTATTTCTAGAGCAATTATTGAACAGTCCAATGGAAAAATCAAGGCCGAAAACTCAAACCTTGGCGGAGCAAAATTTACGTTAACATTTCCTTTTAAAGAATAAGTTATTCAGAAACTCGATAAAAAAGGAAAAAAAGTTAAGACTTACCACCTCCCATGTGATATAATTATCTAGTTTAATTCTACTCGGAAAATAAGAGGAGCGTAACTTTATGCAATTAAGAAATGATATTCGTAATATCGCAATTATTGCTCACGTTGACCACGGAAAAACTACATTAGTAGACCAATTGCTTAAATATTCTGGAACATTTCGTGAAAATGAGCAAATAGATGAACGTGCAATGGATTCTGGCGATATTGAACGTGAACGTGGTATTACGATACTAGCTAAAAATACTGCAATTAACTATCAAGATACGAGAATAAATATTTTAGATACACCGGGCCACGCTGACTTTGGTGGTGAAGTTGAGCGTATTTTGAAAATGGTTGATGGTGTAGCTTTAGTAGTCGATTCCTATGAAGGAACAATGCCACAAACTCGTTTCGTGCTTAAGAAAGCATTAGAACAGAAATTAACACCAATTGTTGTTTTAAATAAAATTGACCGTCCTAATGCAAGACCAGAGGATGTTGTTGATGAAGTGTTAGACCTATTTATTGAATTAGGTGCAGATGATGAACAATTAGAGTTCCCCGTTGTCTATGCATCAGCTTTAAATGGAACATCAGGTCTTGAACCAAATGATCAACAGGAAACGATGGATCCAGTTTTTGAAACGATTATTAAGCATATACCAGCGCCAATCGATAATCGTGAAGAACCATTACAATTCCAAGTAACATTATTAGATTATAATGATTATGTTGGACGTATCGGTGTTGGTCGTGTTGTCCGTGGGAAAATCCATGTTGGACAACAAGTAGTTGTTATGAAGAAAGACGGATCACAAAAGTCATTCCGAATTAGTAAACTTTTTGGATTTATTGGCTTAAAACGAATTGAAATTGAAGAAGCGGGAGCAGGGGAAATTGTCGCAATATCTGGTCTAGAGGACTTAAATGTTGGGGAAACGATCTGCCCACAAGATCATCCGGATGCACTGCCAATATTGCATATTGATGAACCAACACTTCAGATGACATTTGTTACAAACAATAGCCCATTTGCTGGACGTGAGGGGAAATATATTACGTCTCGAAAAATTGAAGAACGTCTAATGAAACAGTTAGAAACGGATGTTAGCTTAAGAGTCGACCCTACTGAGTCTCCAGATGCATGGGTTGTATCTGGTCGTGGTGAGCTACACTTATCTATTTTAATTGAAAATATGCGACGTGAAGGCTTTGAGTTACAACTTTCCAAACCAAAAGTAATTTTGAAAGAAATTGATGGCGTACTATGTGAGCCAGTAGAACGTGTACAAGTAGATGTTCCTGAGGAGCATACAGGATCCATCATGGAATCTTTAGGAGAACGTAAAGGTGAAATGTTAGATATGGTAAACTTCGGGAACGGCCAAGTCCGTCTTGAGTTTAAAGTACCATCTCGTGGCCTCATCGGATATACAACAGAATTCATGTCGCAAACCCGTGGATACGGGATTCTAAACCACACTTTTGATTCTTACGAGCCGGTTATTAAAGGAAATGTCGGTGGTCGTCGTCAAGGAGTTCTTGTTGCATTAGAGAATGGAAAGGCATCTGCATATGGTATTTTAGGTCTAGAGGATCGTGGAACTATCTTCGTTGAGCCTGGTACCGAAGTATATGCGGGAATGATTGTAGGGGAGCATAACCGTGATAATGACTTAACAGTTAATATTACAAAAGAAAAACACCTAACAAACGTAAGGTCTGCAACGAAGGATCAAACGTCAGTCATAAGAAAAACTAGAAAAATGTCACTAGAAGAAGCATTAGAGTATTTAAATGATGACGAGTATTGTGAAGTTACACCTGAATCGATTCGTTTACGTAAGAAAATTCTAAATAAAAATGAACGAGAAAAAGCAGCAAAACGTGCTAAAGTAGAATAGGATATTAGAGGGATTGTCCCTCTAATATCTTTTTTTATATCCATATTATAAATTTTCAAAAACTGCTCTACAATGTAGCTAAGACTATAGGAGGAGTGGGTAATCATTCGATATATGTTTATTATGTTATTTTTTATGTTTCTGGTAGGATGTTCAACGGACGATGCAGTTGAATCTTTACCAACAATGAATCAAGAAGAATTTAAGGTAATTGCAGCAGATTTAGAGATACCATGGGAAATAGTAAAGCATAACGATGTAATATACGTTAGTGAGAGACCAGGAGCAATTGTTGAGGTTCATTCAAGTCATGTAGAACGAATCCCTGTTCAATTAGAGAAGGAGCTATCTAAACAGCCTGAGGCAGGACTTCTTGGTATCGCTTTACCGCCAGATTTTAGTGATACTGCATATGCTTATTATTCTTGTGTAGAAAATAATGAATATTATCAGCGAGTAGCAAAGATAAAGAGGAAAGAAAATCACTGGGAAGAAACAAGTGTCATACTTGATAAAATACCTGGAGGAAAATATCATCAAGGCGGCAGAATTGAAATTGGTCCAGATCAAAAATTATATGTTACAACTGGTGATGCTACATCACCTGAGTTAGCACAAGATTTAACCAGTTTAGCTGGTAAGATACTAAGGATAAATCTAAATGGGACGGTACCTAGTGATAATCCTTTTAAAGGTAATTATATCTATTCTTATGGTCACCGAAATCCACAAGGAATTACATGGGATGGGAATGGAAAGTTATATGCAACGGAACATGGGCAAAGTGCTCACGATGAGTTGAATCTAATCGAAAAAGGGAGAAATTATGGCTGGCCAATTATTCAAGGCAACGAGACTCATGAAGGTATGGAAGTTCCCATTATACACTCTAACGATCAAACATGGGCCCCCTCAGGATTAGCATTTCTTGGAGATAGACTTTATTTTTCAGCTTTAAGAGGAGAAGGGGTACGGGTGTATAATCTAAAGACTGGTGAGCTTGATGCTTTCTTAACTGAATTGGGCAGAGTGCGAGATGTTTTAGCAACGGACGAGGGATTATATGTAATTACTAATAATACCGATGGACGAGGAAATCCAGAAGATGAGGATGATCGATTGATATTAGTCCCGCCGCTAGAATAATAAATAAAAATAATGTCTAGAGAAAACCGAGACGAGGTTTTCTCTTTTTTTATGGCCACCGTACGTAGTATATTTCTGTTCGATTCGTAATGCTAATATTTTTTTCGGATAAGCTAATTGAAAGATGATGTAAACCTTTACAAACTTGTATATACAAGTTATACTAACCGAGTGGATAAAACTTGTATATACAAGTTTTTGGTTATATGAAAGGAGTTTCCTAAATGAAAGATAATCAATATGAACAATTAATATATGCTCCCATAAGTGGAGATGTAATTCCTTTAAACAAGGTACCTGACCCAACTTTTGCAGAAAAAATGATGGGGGATGGTATAGCAATTGAACCTTCAGAAGGGAAAGTTGTTGCGCCATTTGATGGAGAAGTGATTCAAATTTTCCCAACTAAACACGCAATCGGTCTTAAAAGTGATTTAGGATTAGAGTTATTAATTCATATAGGAATTGAAACAGTAGGACTAAAAGGTGAAGGTTTTGAAACTCATATTGAAGCAGGTCAAAGAGTGAATGCTGGTGACGTTTTAGTTACATTTGATTTAGAATTTATACGTAAACGAGCGAAAAGCTTAATTACCCCGATTATTGTGACGAATGGTAATGAGTTTGCGCCACTTAAAAAAACCGAAGAAAAGGATGTAGTCGCTCTAGATTCCATACTGCTAGGTACAATGAAAAGTATGGAAGAAAGTAAGAGTGCATCTCCATCTACAAAAAATAGTAGCTCTTCCATGCAATATGGCTCAGAAGCAAAACAGATTGTCGAGGCAGTAGGTGGAGTTGATAACATTGCGGCAGCAACACACTGTGTTACAAGACTGCGTTTTGCATTAAAAGATGATACTCAAGTGAATAAAGAGGAATTGGAAAATCTGAATATAGTTAAAGGGTCTTTTTCAGCAAGTGGTCAATTCCAAGTTGTTATCGGACAAGGTACAGTTGATAAAGTTTATAACGCAATGGTTCATGAAACGGGAATACAAGAGTCGTCTAAGGATGATGTTAAAGCGATAGGAAGTCAAAAGCAAAATGCATTGCAACGAGGAATAAAAACGCTTGCTGATATATTTATACCTATACTACCAGCAATCGTTACAGCAGGTTTACTAATGGGGATTAACAACATATTAGTAAATCCTATCTTTGCTGATGAATCGATAGTAGTCATGTATCCTTCATGGGCAGGCATTGCAGATATGATTAATATCATTGCCAATACAGCTTTTACGTTCTTACCTGCGTTAATTGGTTGGTCGGCTGCGAAGCGGTTTGGTGGTAGTGAATTACTTGGTGTCGTATTAGGTTTAATTTTAGTTCACCCTGATTTAATGAATGCATGGGGATATGGATCGGCATTAACAGAAGGAACAATCCCAACATGGAACTTATTTGGTTTAGAAATTGAGAAAGTTGGATATCAAGGGCAAGTTCTTCCAGTACTAATTGCTTCTTGGGTATTAGCTAAAATCGAGATTTTCTTAAAGAAACGTGTTATTGATTCTTTACAATTATTAGTTGTAGCACCTATTGCTTTATTAGTTACTGGTTTCCTAGCATTTATCATTATTGGCCCTGTTACATTTACAATCGCCACTTGGATTACTGATGGATTAGTAGCAGTATTTGAAGCATTTCCGATTATTGGTGGACTATTGTATGGAGGGTTATATGCACCTCTAGTTATTACAGGAATGCATCACACTTTCCTTGCTGTTGACCTTCAATTAATTGGTAGCACAGGTACAACGTTCTTATGGCCTATCGTTGCTTTATCTAATATCGCACAAGGAGCAGCTGTATTTGCCATGATGCTTCTTGCAAGAGATGAAAAGTTAAAAGGGTTAGCAGGAACTTCAGGAGTCTCCGCATGGCTTGGAATTACGGAGCCAGCAATGTTTGGGGTTAATTTACGATATCGTTATCCGTTTTTTGCAGCGATTATCGGAACCGGTATTGCAGGTGCATTCATCACATTTAGTGATGTACAGGCAAACTCAATTGGAGTCGGAGGAATACCAGCGCCACTATCAATTCTTTCAGAGGATTGGATTGCATTCTTAATCGGAATGGGGATCGTAATTATTGTTCCGTTTATTATAACCTTTGCTATTGGTAAACGTAAATTTTCGAAATAAGGCCTTAAGGAGTGTTTGATTATGCAAAGAGAACCTTGGTGGAAAAAAGCTGTTGTCTATCAAATCTATCCAAAAAGCTTCAATGATACGACTGGAACAGGTGTAGGAGATATAAGAGGTATCATTGAAAAACTAGACTATTTGAAAAAATTAGGTGTCGACGTTCTATGGTTGACACCTATTTATCAATCCCCTCAAAAGGATAATGGTTATGATATTAGTGACTATTATTCAATAAATCCAGAGTATGGCACGATGGAGGATTTTGAGGAACTTTTATCTGAAACTCATAAACGTGACATGAAATTAATCATGGATTTAGTTATAAATCATACATCTACTGAACATGAATGGTTTAAAGAATCAGCAAAATCGAAGGATAATCCTTATCGTGATTTTTATATATGGAAAGATCCGATTGAAGGTAGAGAACCAAATAATTGGGTGTCGAAATTTGGTGGTAATGCTTGGAAATATGATGAAAAGACAGGACAGTATTACCTACACTTATTTGATGTGACACAAGCAGATCTCAACTGGGAAAACGAACAAGTACGTCAAAAGGTTATAGAAATGATTACGTATTGGGCAGAAAAAGGCATTGATGGATTTCGCTTAGATGTTATAAATCTAATCTCTAAAAATCAGAACTTCCCAGATGATTATGAAGGAGATGGCAGAAGATATTATACGGATGGTCCTAGGGTTCATGAATATTTGAACGAACTAAATCAATCCGCATTTTCTCCTTATCAAATGATGACTGTTGGTGAAATGTCTTCTACAACAATTGATGATTGTATTTTATATACAAGACCAGATCGTGATGAATTAAGTATGACTTTTCAGTTTCATCACTTAAAAGTAGATTATCCAAATGGCGAAAAATGGACAAAAGCTCCGTTTGATTTTGTACAATTAAAAAAGATCCTCTCTGATTGGCAAGTAGGTATGCATGAAGGCGGTGGATGGAATGCTCTATTCTGGTGTAACCATGACCAGCCTCGAGTCGTTTCTAGATTTGGAGATGATAATAAATACCGAGTGGAATCTGCTAAAATGCTTGCGACCGTGATTCATATGATGAAAGGGACTCCATATATATATCAGGGAGAGGAAATTGGGATGACCAATCCTAATTTTGAACGTATTGAGGATTATCGAGATGTAGAATCAATCAATGCATATAAACTCTTGCTTAAAGAAGGAAAAACTGAAGAAGAGATATTAGAGATTTTGAAACAGAAATCTCGTGATAATGCACGAACCCCAATGCAATGGTCGGCAGAAGATAATGCAGGATTTACAAGTGGTACACCATGGATTAACCCCGCTTCAAATTATAAAGAAATTAATGTCGAAAAAGAGTTAAATTCGACCGATACAATTTTTTCGTATTATCAAGCATTAATCTCTTTACGTAAAAAATATGATATTATTACTTATGGGGACTATCATCTGGTTCTTGCAGATGATCCACAAGTTTTTGCCTATACACGGAATTGGAATGAGGAGCAGTTAGTTGTTGTTTCTAATTTTTACGGTAATGAGGTAGAATTAGAACTGCCTGTTACACTGAAGAATAATTCTGAGATATTAATTTCAAATTATCATGATTCTAAGACGAATAACAAACTGACGTTAAGACCATATGAATCCATCGTGTATTATGCAAAATAAAAGAGGGAGAATATGCAGAGGAAGTACGTTATTATATACGATGATCTCGTAAATGAAATAGTAAATAAGAAATGGAAAGCATTTGACATGCTTCCCTCTGAAAATGAACTTGCAAAGGAATACAATACTTCAAGGGAAACTGTACGCAAGGCATTAAATTTGCTTTCGCAAAATGGCTATATTCAGAAAATCCAGGGGAAAGGTTCCATGGTTTTGGATATACATAAGTTTTCTCTTCCTGTTTCTGGAATAGTCAGCTTTAAAGAAATAGCTAGAAAACAAAAACTAGAAAGTCGTACTATTCTACATTCATTGGGATTATTAGAGAAAAATCACCCTATGTATGAAAAGCTAAAACGTACGAAACATCGAATATGGGCAGTGGAAAGAGTTAGAGAAATATCAGGTGAAAAGATAATCTTAGATAAAGATTATTTTTCTGATGAATATGTCCCTCTTCTAACCGAAGATATAGCCAAGGGATCTATCTATGAATACTTAGAAGATGAGTTGGGACTTTCTATCGGGTTTGCTCATAAAGAAATTGTGGTAGAAGAAGTGACAGAGGAAGATAAAGAACTTTTAGATGTCAACGGTTTTCAAGTAATTGTTGTAATAAAAAGTTTAGTTTATTTAGATGATGCGAATATTTTCCAATATAATGAGTCAAGGCATCGGCCAGATAAATTCCGATTTGTAGACTTTGCTAGAAGAATTAAATAGAGATATATAAGAGGATAGTTTAAACAAACGTTTGTTTTACTATCCTCCTATTAGGAGGATCATGATGGAAAGACATTGGTGGAAAGAATCTATCGTATATCAAATCTATCCTCGAAGTTTTTATGATAGTAACGGGGATGGAATTGGAGATATAAATGGAATTATCCAGAAATTAGATTATTTAAAGAACCTAGGAATAGATATCATTTGGTTATCTCCTGTTTATCAATCTCCTAATGACGACAATGGTTATGATATATCAGATTATCAAGCTATTCTAGATGAATTCGGAACAATGGATGATTGGGAGTTACTCTTAAAAGAAATTCATAATCGTGATATGAAGTTAATTATGGATTTAGTAGTTAATCATTCTTCAGATGAACATAAATGGTTTGTAGAATCAAGAAAGTCTAAGGATAATAGCTATCGTGATTATTACATTTGGCGTCCAGGTAAAAATGGCAAAGAGCCAAATAATTGGAAATCGACATTTAGTGGTTCTGCATGGAAGTATGACCCACAAACTGATGAATATTATCTACATATTTTTAGTGAAAAACAACCTGACTTAAACTGGGAAAATCCAAAACTTCGTAATGAAGTATATAATATGATGAAATGGTGGCTTGATAAAGGAATAGACGGCTTTAGAATGGATGTTATTAACTTTATATCTAAAGTGCCTGAATTACCTGATGCCCCGAATCCTCATAACGAGAAATATGTATCTGGTAGCAAATATTTTAAAGACGGACCGCGTATTCATGAATTCCTACAAGAAATGAATCGAGAAGTGTTATCCAAGTATAATGTAATGACTGTTGGTGAAATGCCTGGAGTAAATGTGGAAGAAGCAAAAAAATATACCAACCCAAGTCGAAATGAACTTCAGATGGTTTTTCAATTTGAACATATGGACCTTGACTCTGGTCCACGTGGTAAATGGGATTTAAAGCCACTGGATCTGAGAGACTTGAAGGAGAATATTTCAAAATGGCAAATTGGTTTACATGGAATTGGTTGGAATAGTCTATATTTAAATAACCATGACCAACCAAGGATGGTATCTAGGTTTGGAAATGATAAAGAATATCGTGTAGTTTCTGCAAAAATGCTTGCAACTCTTTTACATATGCTTCAAGGTACTCCTTATATTTATCAAGGAGAAGAAATTGGCATGACTAATATACAATTTGAGTCAATCGACGATTATAAAGACATTGAGATATTGAACATGTATAAAGAAAAAGTAATCGAAGGAAATGAATCTCATGATGAAGTTATGCAAGCGATCTATGTTAAAGGAAGAGACAATGCAAGGACCCCATTTCAATGGAATGATGAGAAAAATGGTGGCTTTACAACTGGAGAACCATGGATAAAAGTAAATCCTAACTATAAAGAGATAAACGCTGAAGAAGCTATATCTGATCCTGATTCAATATACCATTATTATCGTGAACTAATACGATTACGGAAAAATCATGATATTATTGTCTATGGGGACTATCAGCTATTATATCCAGATGATCAAGATACGTTCTGCTATTTGCGTACACTTAATGAGGAAAAATTACTAGTTATTACTAATTTTACAGAAGATGAAGTTACTTGGAGTAAACCATCTGATCTTGACTTTACAATTAGTAATAAACTAATAGGAAACTACGAAAGTAATGAATCCATAGATCTCAATAAAATTACATTACGACCATTTGAAGCAATAGTTTATTTAGGTAAATAAGATAAAAAGAAGTAAAACAAACGTTTGTTTTACTTCTTTTTTGTTTTCTGATCAGGTATATATTTTGTGAAATAGGCTGCGAGCAATAAACAAATAAAGGTTAATCCCCATGTGACTGCTCCAGTCCATTGTAGATCAATTCGCAGACCGAAAAACAATATAAATGCACTTATAATCAAGAATATTGCGGTTAAATAGCGTTTCATAGTTACACCTCAGAAGGATAATTCATTCATAGTTCAATGATATTATATACTACCCTACTTATATTGTGTGAGTTTTAACTATTATTTAACCTTAAAATATTGTTAATCCTCGAGGGGTACGACTGGTTTTCTCGCGAAACATAAAATACCTGCGATTAAGTAAAGTATTCCGCTTAGAATACCTCCACCTAATGTAATGATAGGATAAAGAACTCCTACGGCAACGAAAATGATACCAGCTGCAATAGGTTGTTTATTACCTTTCAATAAAATCATAGCAATGACACCTAAAATAATAGCAAATAGCGGTAGTATAACTAATAGTATTCCACCCGGCGCTAAGTTGACGGACATTAACTGTTCAATACTCTCTAATTCTACTGATGTAAATTGCATTTCATCCTGATGTTCATATACATAGTTTTCAAGAAATTCTTTATTATTTTCTGCCCAAACTCTTAATGCACCTATCACAATTGAGAATAAATAAAAGACAGCACCGATAATTCCTAGTACAATTTCTGCAGTTCGTCTCATTCCAATCCCTCCTTACTTATATTGTATACAAAAAAATAAAGGATGGCTCGTATTAGATATTTATTTGCGCTAATTTTTATTGTGTAGAATAATTAGAATTAATAATCTATAATGTGGGAAGAGAGGAGGAATTTTGGTGAGAGAAGTGGTTATAGTTGATGGAGTTAGAACGGCAGTCGGAAGAAAAGGTGGAGCATTATCTAACTATCGACCCGATGACTTAGCTGCAATAGTCTTAGATGAATTAGTGAAACGGTCAAACGTAGAAAAAGATCTTGTAGAAGATGTCATTCTTGGATGCGTAACGCAAATAAATGAACAAGGTGGTAATATAGCACGAACAGCTGCACTAATAGCAGATTTTCCTATTCATGTACCAGGTGTTACGATAGATAGACAATGTGGCTCTAGTCAGCAAGCTATCCATTTTGGTGCTCAAGCTATTGCAGCTGGAGATATGGATATTGTAATTGCTGGTGGAGTAGAAAGCATGAGTAGAGCTCCAATGTTTGCTAATATGGGAAGAACAAAACCAAGTGAGAAGTTACAAGAGAAATATGAAATTGTTAATCAAGGTATCTCTTCAGAAAAGATTGCTAATCAATGGGGATTTACTCGAGAAGAGCTAGATATCTACTCACTAGCTAGCCACCAAAAAGCATTTAAAGCAATTGAAAAAGGCAACTTTTCTAGTGAAATTATCCCAATAGAGTTAGAAGATATAGATGGACGGAAGCGGATGTTCAACATGGATGAAGGTCCAAGACATGATACCTCATTGGAGGCATTATCGAAATTGAAACCTGTGTTTCAGGAGGATGGGAAAATAACTGCAGGGAATGCTAGTCAAATGAGTGACGGAGCAAGTGCAATATTATTAATGAGTGGCGAAAAGGCTAGCGAGTTAGGGATTAAGCCAAAAGCGAAAATAATTGCTCGTACGGTTGTTGGTTCTGATCCAACTCTAATGCTAACAGGTCCAATACCAGCAACAAAACGTGTTTTAGAACTAGCTGGACTCAGTATCGATGATATAGATTTGTATGAAATTAACGAGGCTTTTGCACCAGTTCCACTTGCATGGTTAGAAGAGATTAAAGGTGATCCAGAAAAGTTAAATGTAAATGGTGGAGCAATTGCCCTTGGTCATCCTCTAGGAGCAACAGGAACAAAACTTATGACATCCCTTTTATATGAATTAGAACGAATGAATGGAAGGTATGGGTTACTAGCAATTTGTGAAGGAATGGGGATGGCTAACGCAACGATTATAGAAAGAATATAATTACTAAAGTGACGACCACTTAATTCAGTGGTCGTTTCGTTTTGTCCTAGATGAATTTAATACACCGAAATATGTCATATTAATACTGAGTATGTTGGACAAGTATGAAGAAATTTGTAGAATTATTCAATTATAAGGAATTTTTTACCTGTTTTTGTGCTATACTTTAGTAAAAATGTATGAGGAGTAATTGCTTATGTCTAGGGGGAAATTTATAGGGGCAATACTTATTGTAATTGTTATGATTAGTTTATTACTCGTTTCTTGTGGCGGTAATAATTCTACTAGTAGTTATGATACTAATCGAACAGCAGGTTCTCATTCAGAAAAAGAAATGAAGGAAAGAGAAGAAAAAGAACCAATTGAAATTGTACAGGAGATTTCTATAGCTGCAATTGGAGATATGTTAATACACAACAGTGTATATAACGATGCATACAATGGGGATGGGTATGATTTTACACCAATGCTAAAACGAGTTAAGCCATTTCTTTCAGAAGCTACCATATCCATCGCTAACCAAGAGACGATGATAGGTGGAGTAGAATTAGGTTTATCTTCTTACCCAACATTTAATAGTCCAACAGAAGTAGGAGATGCTCTTAAATGGGCAGGGGTAAATGTTGTCTCACTTGCAAATAATCATACATTAGATCGAGGCGAAGAAGCGATCCAACGAGCAATAAAACATTGGGAAACCATTGACATGATGTATACAGGTTCTTACAAAAATCCTGAAGACCGAGAAGATATGCGATTATTTGAGACGGAAGAAGGAATTTCAGTTGCATTCTTGTCTTATACGTATGGGACAAATGGGATTCCTGTTCCAATTGGTAAAGACTATCTTGTTAATCTAATTGATCAAGAACTAATGGCAGAGGATATAAAACGGGCAAAGGATAAAGCCGATGTTGTTGTATTGAGTTTGCATTTTGGGAATGAGTATGAACGGATGCCAAATCAAGCACAGAAAGATTTAGTTCAGTTTGTCGCCGATGAAGGTGTAGATGTTGTTCTTGGACATCATCCACATGTTCTTCAACCAATAGAGTGGGTCTCTGGTGAGAATGGAAACCGTACATTAGTGATATATTCATTAGGAAATTTTTTATCAGGTCAAGATGAGTTCTATCGTCAAATTGGTGGTTTATTTAAATTTCATGTGAAGAAATCTATTATAAATGGTGAAACCGAAGTTAAGGTTCATTCACCAGAATTTCTTCCAACGTATGTGAAATATACTAATTGGCGTGATTTTGAAGTAATTCCTATGTATCAATTAACAGATGAAGAGTTACCAAATGCAAAAGAACATTATGATGAAATAAAAAAACATATGTCTATTTGGTTGCAAGATTTAAAGTTTATTGAAGAATGATAAAAAAGGATGCACGAAAAATTTTTCATGCATCCTTTTAAGTTATTTAGTCAATCTGAATTTCTTGTTTAGTATATATGCAATAAGGAAAAGGATTACACCTAAGACAGCAAAAGAAATAACTGGTATAGAAATTTCAGCTCCGAAACTTGGCATAATTATTGGAACTAGTACAGATAGTCCAATAAAGATGGTACTGATTAGCCAAATTTGTAGAAACTCTACCCACTTTTTTGGTTTCTTTATCTTAAATGTAGTGCTTTTTATCCACTTTAATACTAATAAAATGAATACTGTAAGAATTATTAAATCGGTTATAATGACAATAATCCCACTACCTAGTGAAAAACTAAAGACATTTGATCCTTTATCGAAAAAATAGTAGATAGCATATTCTCCAATACCTTTAAATGTACTTAAAATGGCTAAGAAATAAATAATAATGTAACTTCCGAATAAAAATGCTAATGACTTCTTCTCATTTGGTATTTCTTTAATTAAATCATCACAATATGCTTTTAAATTATTTCCAAATACTTCTTGAGCTGTTTTACCTTCCTCTTGTGCCTGGATAAGATGCTCTAAAATTTCATATAAAACTTCTTCTGTATGTTGCTCGGATTTATTATTTAAACGGATGTATACAAGCATATCTTCGTAGATCTCTTTGTTTGTTGCAGTTAACTTTTCTCTAAGTTCATTGTTTAATTTTACAATGTCTTTTGAATTCATACATATCCTCCCCTTTGTTTAATGATGTGATCAACAGGAATTTTTATATTTTCCCATTGCAGTTTAAATTCAGTTAGTGCTTCTATACCAGCATCTGTAAGATGGTAATATTTTCGTTTTGGACCTAACTCAGATTTCTTCATCGTTCCTACAATTAAATTTTCTTTTTGAAGTCTAAGTAAAATAGGGTATATAGAGCCCTCACTTACATCTGATAAACCAAATTCTTGTAAACGTACGGACAGTTCATAACCATAGGTTGGTTGTTGGTCAATAATGGAAAGAATGCAACCTTCCAATACTCCCTTTAACAGTTGACTTCTTAATGACATTTTTTCACCTACCTTGCAAAACAAGATACCGTTTCTTTTTATAGCTACCTTGTATGGCAAAGTAGCTTAATTTAACTATACATGTATTTTCTGAATAATGCAATCCCTATTAATAATAAAATATAAAGTATTAAATAAATAGATAATTTGGTATGATTAACAATAGCTATTTTACTTAAAAAGGAGAAAGTTCAATGGAGTGGAAGAATATTTATCGGGGGCTAATTATGGGGGCGAGTGATGTAATCCCAGGTGTTAGCGGTGGTACAATAGCAGTGTTACTCGGTATTTACGACCGGTTAATTGCAGCTATTAACGGATTGTTTAGTAAGGAATGGAAGAAACATCTCATGTTTTTAATTCCTTTAGGAATTGGTATTGGTACTGCAGTATTACTCTTAAGTAATGTAATTGAATGGTTATTTGAGCATTATCCAGGACCGACTCAATTTTTCTTTCTTGGGTTGATTATTGGGATTCTACCATATTTATTTGCTCAAGCTGATGTAAAAAGGAACTTTAAAGTAAACCATTATATTCTCTTACTTGTTGGGTTTGTCATTGTCGGTTCCATGATATTTCTACATAGTAATGAAGGGGCAGTAATAGAGGAGTTTACATTTACAACTTATTTATTTCTATTTTTTAGTGGATTTATTGCCAGTGCTGCAATGATCTTACCTGGAATAAGCGGATCGTTTATTTTGTTAGTACTAGGGGTATATACTACTGTAATTAGTGCTATTAGTAATCTCGAGTTGGATATTATAGCAGTTGTAGGAATTGGAATTGTTCTTGGAATTATTACTATGAGTAAGATAATTAACTATTTCTTAACTCACTTTAGAAGCGGTACATTTGCCGTTATTATTGGATTAGTCATTGGTTCTATCTTAGTTATTTTTCCAGGTTGGCCAGATTCAACTAATCTTCTACTCTTAAGTGTAGTCTCATTTGCAGTAGGGCTTTTTACAGCGTATATCTTAGGTAAAGTTGAGTATACAGATTAAATGCAATTGGTTCAAACGTTCGTTTGAACGCAGAGGATGCAAACTATTAGGACAAACGTTTGTTTATTCGTACAATGGAAATAGTATCGGTTAAAGGAGTGTTTAGAATGGAATATATTCAAACAATGGACAAGTTTAATGAAGTTATTCAAAGTGAAAAACCAGTAATTATTAAATTCTTTGCTGATTGGTGCCCAGATTGTAAACGAATGGATATGTTTATTGATGGAATATTAGAAGAGTTTAAGAACTATGAATGGTATGAAGTGAATACAGATGAACTAGAAGGTATTGCTCAAAAATATGAAGTAATGGGGATTCCGAGTGTACTTATTTTCCAAAACGGAGAAAAACTAGCTCACCAACATAGTGCATATACCAAGACACCAGAATCAGTGACTGAATTTTTACATCAACAATTAGGATAATGTAAGAAAGCAAAGAGGCCAACGGTATGTTGACCTCTTTTTATAATAATTCAAACGAGAACTTTTCTTTATCAGTAAATACGATTTTACTATTGCTAAGTGAAAATTGATTTAACAAGCTTTTTTTATCTTTTAGTCTATAGATTTTATTAAATGTATCTTTATCTACACCGTTATAATATATTTTCATAATTGCTTGAGGGTTAAGGAGTCCTTTTGACATCAAATTTGATTCTGTGTCATCCCATTGAATTAGAAACGGTAACATTTCTTTATGATAATTATAAACAGGAAATAACATTCTCCATGATATAAGTGTGCCATCTGATTTTTTTCGTTTTCCAGGGAATGGTCCTAGAAAAGGGATATCATTTTCTTGAAAATGTGTAACATATTCATCCATTTGATTAGTGCGAAGTGCAAACTGAAATGGACCCTTTTTGTCTTGGTCTAATATATGAACCAAATGCTGAATTAATGGATTATTACTACTTTTTGCTTTATCATAATCTTGAATTCCTAGCCATTCGATATAACTCTCATTTGAAAAATAGGCGAGATAATTATACGTACCCCAATTCTCATGTTCTCCACCTTTAACAGCCTTAATAGCTAGTTGCTTATTATATGTAATACTATCTTCTTCTGCATCTTTACCAGCAATGACGATATGATCCAGTGAAAGCATTTAATCCCTCCTTTGTTTTTGTTTACATTTTAACGTAAAGTAACCTAAATGCAATTTTAACGAACTGAAACTAAAATCTCATTACATTTTTGAGAAACTTTGTTATAGTATACAAAAAAGATATAAAAAAGTAGGTGTGGCGGATGACGAAGCCTAGAATATTGATTGTAGAAGATGAAGAAAAATTAAGTCGAGTATTGCAACTAGAGCTTGAATTTGAAAACTATGAAACGGAAATAGCCAATAATGGAAAATCCGCATTAAAATTAATGGAAGATAAAGAGTGGGATCTTGTGTTACTCGATATCATGATTCCAGAATTAAGTGGATTAGAAGTATTAAGACGAGTGAGGCGTACAGATGAAAATACCCCAGTAATTTTATTAACCGCTCGAGACGCAGTCCATGATAAAGTAAGTGGCCTTGATTTAGGTGCAAATGATTACGTGACAAAACCTTTTCAAATCGAAGAACTTCTAGCCCGTATCCGTGCTCAACTTCGCAAACCAGTAGAAGTACAACAAAACAAAAAAGTCTTATCTGTTGGAGATTTGCAAGTTGATATCAATGCACATGAAGTGAGACGTGGAAATCAAGAAATTGAGCTTACTCCTAGAGAATATGATTTATTAGTATGTTTATTACAAAATAAAAATATCGTATTAACTCGAGACCAAATCTTAGAGCAAGTGTGGGGATTTGATTATTTTGGCGAGACCAATGTAGTGGATGTGTATGTTAGGTACTTAAGGCAAAAAGTAGATAAAGGATATCCACAAGAATACATTCAAACCGTTCGCGGCGTGGGTTATACGATAAAGGACTAGTTATATGAAATTACGAACAAAGATTCAGTTATTCACTAGTATCTTTATGCTTGTATTAATATTATTTATAAATACATCAATTTATATCTTGTTCTACAAAAACTCTGTTAATACGGAGTTAGAAGAACTGAATGAACAAGCAATTTCGGTTGTTAAAGTATTGAAAGATAATCCCAATATTCCTCCTAAAGAACTTCTCAAAGCTTTTGTACCAGCTGATGGAATGATAAAAGTTTTCCCAGAAACAGGAAAACCATTACATGAAGAAGCCAAAAAGCGTGAATACTTTGGATTACCTGGAAGGTTCACCAATACGGAATATAGAGAAATTATAACTTATCAGGATAGTCCTTTTGCTATTGTAACGAAGCCAATTATATCCTCAGACGGGGAAATTGTAACACTACAGATATCTAGGCAACTTATTGCACTAGAAGAAAATATGAAAACACTATTCTATGTACTTGTTATTGCCTCGATTATTACATTGATTCCTACGGTTATTGCAGGAAACCTTTTAGCGCGATTTTTACTACAACCCATTAAAGCCCTAATTAATACGATGAGGGAAAATATGAAGTTTGGAAAATGGAATAAGATCACGTTAGATAATAGGTCCCAAGATGAACTACATGAAATGGAAAAGACATTTAATGAAATGATTGATTATCAAAAAGAAAACTATGAAATGCAAGAAATATTCGTTTCAGATGCTTCCCATGAACTAAAGACACCTATTTCCATTATCAAAAGTTATGCACAATTATTGGAAAGAAGAGGAACTGAAAATCCCTCCATTGTAAAGGAATCATTGGATGCTATAAATTCAGAAGCGGAACGAATGCAAAAGCTAGTTGAACAAATGCTTGCATTAGCCAAGAATAAAGATGTTTCCAATGTGGAAAACATTAACATTACAAATTTATTAGAAGAAACGATAGCAATATTTAAGGGAGCATATGGAAGAGAAATTAATTTCTACCCTGCTTCAAAGGGATATGAAATTCAAGGTAATCAAGATCAATTGAAACAAGTTTTTTATATTCTTATTGATAATGCCTTAAAATATAGTGATAAGAATGTTGATGTTACAGTAGAAATTAAGGATGACAATTTGGTTATTTTCGTTAGGGACTATGGACAGGGAATTCCAGATGAGGAGAAGGATCGACTCTTTGAACGTTTTTATCGTATGGATAAAGCAAGAAATAGAAACACCGGGGGAACGGGCTTAGGTCTTGCAATCGCTAAAACGATTACTACATCCCATGGTGGAAGTCTTTCAGTTGAAAGTGTATTAGGTGAGGGATCTACATTTATTGTTGCTTTACCATTAAAATAAAGTATTTCTTAGAATAACGACTTAATTTCTCATCAAATTCTAATCTTTCTCTCAGTGTTATTTCATTCTTGGAGTATATGATTAAGACATCAAGAAGAAATGAGGAGGAAATAAATATGAAAAAGAAAATAATGATTACAGTATCAAGTATTGCTATAGCTGGGGTACTAGGATTTGGAATATATCATTCTAATGCAGCTCAAGCAGCACCGGAATTAACAAAGGCTGATATTCAAGCATTAGTTGAATCACAATATCCAGGCAAGATAACAGAAATTGAACTAGATAAAGGTTTTAATAAGGTTGTCTATGAAGTTGAGGTTGAAGGTAATGGTAAGGAATATGAATTAAAAATTGATGGTAATACTGGAGAAGTTCTTAAATTAGAGGAAAGGGAAGTTAAAGTTGCTAATGATTCCTCTAATGTAAAGGTTACTGAAAAAGATAAAGATGATGATAAATTAGAAGATAAATCTAAAAATAACTCATCTGAAAAAGTTGCTCAATCCGATGACGATCAGGCTGATGATAAGCAAAAAGATGTGAAAAAGGAAGAAAAACCAAAAGTAACAATTAAAGAAACAAAGAAAGATTCTAAATCTAATGAAACTAAAAAGACTAATAAACCTAAGCGTGTTGTAATAGATTACGCAACTGCTAAGAAAATTGCACTAGCTGAGTTTCCTGGAACAATAAAGGAAATTGAACTAGATGAAGATGACGGTCGTTTAAGTTATGAAGTAGAAATTAAAGGTTCAAATGGTGAAGCAGATATTGACATAGATGCTTATACTGGTGAAGTCATTTCAATATCTATCGATAGATATGATAATGATGATGACTGGGACGATGATGATGACGACGATGACGACGATAACGATAACGATGATGATGACGATGATGACGATGACGATGACGACAATGATGATTAATCAAAAGTAATTAATAAAAGGAGCTACTAAAATGTAGCTCCTTTCTATACTTTTACTGTAAAATTTGCAACAATTTCTGCCTTTACTTTTTTATACTTCTCAAAGTATTCATGAATTAATTCCACTGCGTCTTTTTGTATTTCTTTAATGACAGGTTTATTTTTAAACATATCATAGTTTCCTCCGCCTGTTGCACGATAGTTGTTTAGCACCACTTTATATTTACCTTCATTTTTTAGAGGTTGACCATGATACGAAAGATTCACTATACGAGTCCCAACGGGGTTAGAAACTTTAATAGTGTATTGTATTCCCTCCCACATATCATAATTATAATGTTGTGGTTTCGGTTCCATATAGGTTGGATTAACAACAATTTCTCCATTCTCATCTATTGTGAAATATTCTGCGCTTTTCTCTAACGCTTGTTTAATATCTTTTCCTGTTAATTCAAGGACAACTAGTGTATTGGGATACATATAATTAGAGACAATATCGCGCATGGTAACAACAGATTGGAATCCTTTTGACTCATTATTTAAAAGGGATGTAACAGATATTTCGACACCACTCGCCTCCATTTGAACATTTTGGATAAATTGTATAAACGGATGTTTCGATAAACGAGCGTGAAACGGATTATTGATGGTCATATCACCTTCAATGAACCCAGTTGGTTCGTCTAACCAATGCTGAGTAGAGGACTCTAACTCTTCCATATATGCTAATATTTCGTTATCAGCTTGAACATTCCCAATTGGTACGATATCAGCATGTTTTTTTAATATATGCCATTTTCCATTGGTTTGATTTAATTCAATTTCGATAGACCCATACATTAGTCCGTTATTTCCAGGCTGAGCGACACAAACTCCATTAATTTCTCCAGCTAAAATTCGATGTTGATGTCCAGTTAACAATATGTCGATGCCATCAATTTCCTTACACATTGCATAACCTTGATTTTCTCCAGTTAACTCTTCAGTTGGTTCACCAGTTAAAATATCTCGTTCAAATCCGCCATGATAAGAGGCAATTAACAAATCAGGATTTTCTTTTGAATGAATATATTCTACCCATTTTTTTAAGGTATCTAATGCATCTTGAAAATAGATACCTTCAATATGTGCAGGTGATTCCCAGTTTGGAATATAATGTGTTGTAACTCCGACAATTGCAATACGGACGCCATTGCTTAATGTTTTGATTGTATAGGGTTTTCCGAAAAAAGGGTCTCCATTTTCGTCAACAAGATTTGCAGAGAGCCAAGGGTAAGATGATTCATTAAAAGCATTATGAAGAATCTCTTTTCCAAAATTAAATTCATGGTTTCCAATAACACCAGCATCAATACCTATCCGGTTCATAATCCCAATCATTGGATTTTCTTTATCTTTATGCTCTTTTACATAATGCGTCATGAGTGGGGTACCCTGAATTAAATCCCCATTATCCAATACGACTACATGCTCATTTTCTTTTCGTATCTTTTTTACAATAGTTGCGTATTTAGCGAGACCTAAATTTGCCTCTTCATTTGTTCCATATTGTATCGGCATCGCATGTCCATGAACATCACTAGTATAGATGACTTTTACCGTTACATTGTTTGTCAATTTATACATCCTTTCTAACAAAAGAAACGAAATTAAAGAGGATATTCTTCAATTTCGTTTCTATGAACGTTTTTCTATTATACAATTTTACGTCTAATCTTTGCAGATGCAAAGTCGATTATTGTAACGACAATGATAATACCTAATAGAATGGTTCCCATTTGGCTCCAATCACGGTTGGAGGACGCGAAGAAGATCATTGTACCAATACCACCTGCACCTACAATACCGAGAATGGATGAAGCACGAATATCTACTTCAAAGCGATAGATCGCATAGGATAGGAACTCTGGAATAACTTGTGGCATGACTGCAAAGAACAAAATTTGAATTCGATTGGCACCGTTTGCCTGCATAGCTTGAACAACATCCATATCAATCGATTCAATGATTTCAGAGAACATTTTTCCAAGCATTCCAGTTGAACCAATTGCAATTGCAAGTACACCTGCAAATGGATTAGGACCAACAGCAACAACAAATAGAATTGCTAAAATAATATCAGGGAATGCACGAACAGCAGAAAGGATCCATTTTCCAACAGCAGACCCAATTTTTCCACCCATCATATTATTAGCAGCAAGAAAAGCTAGTGGTATAGAAAGAATTGCAGCCATTAAAGATCCGGCAAATGCAATCGTAATAGTCTCTAGCATACTAAGTGCAACATCACCAGTAGCAGCCCAGTTTGGCTGGAATAAACCAGAAATGACATTTCCGAAGTTTTGTCTCACTTGTTCAATTGCTTTAGCAAAGTCTATATCAATACTAACGAATGTCCAAATATAAATTGCAGCAACGATTAAAAAGATTAAAATTCCTTTTATTTTCTTATAAAGTGAATTCTTTGGTTTTGGAGGTAATTGTAAAGCTGCCATTAGATTAATGCCTCCCTTATCTTGTTGCTAATGTACTCAATAACAAGAACAACAACAAAAATCATAACGATAATAGCCATTGCATTTGGATAATTATAGAAACCAATTTGTTGGTTTAATAATAATCCGATACCGCCTGCACCTACATATCCTAATACCACTGATGCACGTACATTAATTTCGAAAACATAGAGTACTAGAGATGTATATTGTGGTAGTACTTGTGGTATCAAACCATAGTAGATCATTTGCAGCGTGTTAGCCCCAGATGCACGCATTGCCTCTAGAGGATTCATGTCTACAGATTCAATTGTCTCACTAATTAATTTCGCTAAAATACCTAATGAAAACACAATTAATGCTAAAATACCAGGGAATATTCCAATTCCAAATAGTCCTACAAAAATTACAGCTAATACTAAATCAGGAATAGTACGTAATAAGTTCAATAAAGTTCTAGTTGCAACATAAAGCGGTTTAAACGTTGTTACGTTTTGCGCTGATAATAGTGCTAAAGGTACTGTAATAATTGCTGCAATTGTAGTTGCGATTATTGCCATTTGAATAGTTTGGAATAGTGGCCCCATGATTGCTGATAAGACACTAAGATTAGGAGGAAAGAATTTTTCAAGTACTTGAAACATGTTAGATAGTGCTCCAGAAAATCCTCCTACCATTTCACGTTGTGTCCAAAACATACTAAATAAGTACATACCAAGAACAATTAGACCAATTAGTGTAACTTGTTTTTTCGTTTTGACTGGGTACATGGATAGTGAGTCACTTTTATTCTTCGACACTATCTGCACCTCCACGCAAATCATCCTCACGAATGGAACGGCCATAGATTTCTTCAAAGGTTTTTTCGGTTACTTCAGAAACTGGTCCATCAAATACAACTTCACCCGCACGCATACCGATAATACGATCCGCATATTCCATTGCCATATCGATAAAGTGTAAGTTAACAATTGTAGTGATATTGTCTTCTTTATTAATCTTTTTTAGATAAGACATTACTTGATGTGATGTAGGTGGATCTAATGATGCAACAGGTTCATCCGCTAATATATATTTTGGCTGCTGAGTTAAAACACGGGCAATACTGACACGTTGTTGTTGACCGCCACTTAGCTCATCAGCACGATTATATAACTTCTCCTCTATATTAACGCGTTTTAAACTTTCATAAGCTAACGCTTTATCTTCATCTTTAAATAATCCTAGTACAGAACGTAAAGTACCTGAATGACCTAATCGACCTGCAAGTACATTTTTTAATACGTTTGAACGTTTTACTAGATTGTAATTCTGGAAAATCATTCCAACTTTTGTTCGTAATTTACGAAGGTTTTTTCCTTTATAGTCTAATATGTTTTCACCATCAACTTCTAAAGAGCCTGAAGTAGGCGTAACTAATCGATTTATACTACGGATAAAAGTAGATTTCCCAGCCCCAGAAAGACCTACAATTACTACGAATTCACCGTCGTTAATCGTTACATTAACATTTTTTAATCCTTCTGTTCCATTTGGATACACCAAGCCTACATTCTTAAATTCTATCATTTTTAGAAATCCTCCAGTACAGGCATAAAATTTTCTCTATTATATCATGGTATTGAACCAAAGAAAAAGGGAAGTTGGATACCCTTCCCTTTTCTTGCTATTAAACTTTCAATTCAATTTTATAGGTCATCAATTGAGATATTCTCACGGAATTTCTCGTAAGTTTTACGAACTACATCATATTCTTCATCAGAAGCTTCTGAAATAGCATCCCAGTTGTATACATCATTCATAATTTGAATCATTTCATCATCGTCATTGAATGATAGGAAAATATCTTTAATTTTTTGGACTAACTCATCATCAAGATCAGCTGTAACCGAAATAGTATCGTTTGGAATATCAGCTGTATAATCTAGTACTGTAAGTTTATCCATAATATCTGGATACTCTTCTTCAAGGTTAGTACGAACATCATCAAATGTTGTTGCTACATCAGCTTCTCCATTATAAACTGCAAGTGCAGAGTTATCATGAGAACCAGATTGAACAGTTCCTTTAAAGAAACCAGACTCTAAATCTGCAGCTGTTTCGATGTCGAATTGCTCCATTAACTCGTTAGCAGGGAATAGGTAACCAGAAGTTGATAGTTGGTCTCCATAAGCCCATACTGTACCTTCTAGATCTTCAAGGCTTTCAATTCCAGAATCAGAACGCACAAGATACTGTGCTTTGTAAGTTCCAGAACCATAACGAATGGATTTTAAGATTACTTCTACATCATACTCTTGGCTTGCTAATACATAACCAAAAGCTGGAACAAATCCTACATGTACTTGATTAGCACCCATTGCTTCTACTAATGAGCTGTAGCTAGTCATTACTTTACTTTCTACTTTTTTATCAAGCTCTTCACCAAGTTTTTCTGCTAATGGTTCTACTGTTTCAGCAATAGTGTCAGAATCTGATGAAGGTACAAAACCAATAACTAATGTATCAGGATTTGAAGCATCATTTGATCCACATGCTGCAAGTACAAGTGCCAGCCCAAGAATAAGCACTAGACTATAAAGTTTCTTCATTGTGACCCTCCTAAAAGTGTTAAGATATTTTTTAACTTACTCTATTATTAAATAACAAATTTACAGAAAAAGCTAGACTTGTTTTAAAATTTTATATCAAATTAACACTTTTTTTACGAAAAATTTACAAAAAACGACGTGGATTATTCGGATTTAGTGAAAAAAAGTATGTTACATTAATTTCTTAGAAACCTTTTCCCGTCCAAATCCGTAGTATGTATGTAGGTGGTGATAAAGATGAATATATTAGATGTTGATGGATTAAATGTACAAATTAAATCCACCAAATTATTAGAAAATATTTCATTTACAATTAAAAAAGGATCAGTAACTGCTCTAGTAGGTCATAATGGTGCTGGGAAATCGACTTTAATGAAAACGATTATGGGGATCCAAGAAAAAGAATCCGGAGAAATTATCATTCGAGAAAAGTATAATCAAGATAAAAACTTTCTTGAATATAAGCAACATATTGCATTTATCCCAGAAGAGCCTTTATTAATGTCTGAATTAACGGCTATGCAGCATTTTCAATTATATGGAAAGAGCTATCAGATGGAAGAAAAGGAACTTATAAATCGTGTTGAAAAATATGTTAAAGGTTTTGAATTAGAAGGGAAGCTAGATGAATATCCTGAATCTTTATCTAAAGGAATGAGACAGAAGGTACAAACAATATGTGCAATGTTGCCGGATGTTCCATTATTAATTATTGATGAACCATTTATGGGGTTAGATATTTATGCAGTGGATTATTTTGAAGAGATATTAAAAGAAAAGATAGTTAAAGGTACGAGTATTATTTTGACAACACACCAACTCGACAGAGTGAAAGATATTGCAGATCATTTCATTATGTTACAAGATGGAAAATTGTTACATAAAGGATTAATTACAGAATTTGAAACGATAACAAGGAGAAGTGGAAAGTAATGAAGTATCCTTCTACTTGGCAAGCTTATTGGTTTATAAAACAGAACCGCATCCGTAAAAAGAGAAAAGTAAGAAAGCAATTTGTACAACTAAATTTTGATTTAACTACTACGATTTATTCATTAGTATTAGTCGGCTATTTGTTTGCCACTATATTCATTTTTAATGATTTCTTAGGCCAATTTCATGAACAATTTATGTTTATAGAGAGCCAAATGGTAGACCGTTTTTGGTTAATTTTAACTATTGTTCCGATTCGTTTTATCTTTAAATCCTTTCGAGAACCAGGAATATTAATCACGAATTCAGAGTATCAACTCGCAATGCTTCCACATTCTATAAAAAAAATAGCAGTTTTTGTAATGGTCGAAAAGTGGCTAAAATCATTAATTCAATATTTGCTAATTGCTACTCTAGCTATTTTAATTACCCCAATTGAAACTATGTTAATTGTTATTTACTTTAGTTTATTTTGGTTAATGGAAGTGTTGTGTACAATACCGCAATGGAAGTTATTTCAGTCACATATAATGATTAGAATTAGTTTATTTATTTTACTAATTTCATTAGATATAATTGGGGTTTTCACAAGTCAATCCATCTTAATTAGTATATTTATTTTAATGTTAATGGTAGCTACTAATTTAATATATTGGAAAAATATGTTTATGCATATACATTGGGGTAGAGTGATAGAAGTTAATGACTACATGGTATGGAATATGCCATTAATATCAAAAGCAACGAAGATAAAATTTAAAAAGCAGCGGAAGTATAGCATTTTTCAAAACATGGCATCAAGAAGGAAACCATTTCCATATAGAGATTCTCCTATACATAGGCGATTATGGATTCAACTTCTTAGAGAAAATGTTGAATTTATCTTACAAGTAATAGGTGGTCTATTTTTTGTTATATTAGTTTTACCTTTTATCAGCGATTTAGTTACATTAATAGGGATTGCGATTAGTATTCATGTTTATTCTGTTTTTATAAGTAGTATTTATAGAGAAAGATTTTATTCTGGTATTGTCCAAGTCCTTCCGTGGCATGTCGGTAGCTATCGAAACACCTTTACTATATGGTCAATTTTAGGTTTTTCACCGATTTTCTTGGCAATCTTAATTTATACAATCATTCACTTCTCCTGGATGATGAGTTTAGGATTTATTCTTCTTGTTATTAGTTTATATGTAGTCAATTATAAAACGAAAATGGACAATGCAATGGCGATATTGGATAGAAGAATAGGAACGTTAACTGTAAGAGAAACCATAGCTTTTTGTAGCTTAGGATTGATCCCATTATATGAGTATCACCCATCCATTTCTTTACTGATTATGGTTTTTATTTATTTAGTATTATTCCTATTCAATAGTAGTAAAAAGAAGAATGAATGAGTTAACAAATAAGTTAAGAAGAAAAAAACAAGCCCAAATATGCACCTGAATCAGGTAGGTTTGGGTTGTTTGTTTTGTTAAGATTTGATAAAAAAGCGTACAGTCAAACACACAAAAGTTTACTGCTGCATAAATTATAGTAAAAAGGCAGAAAGGGAAGGTGCTGTGTTTTGAGACAGTTTCAATACCCACCAACTATGAGTAATTATCCACCAAATTATTTTCCGCCTAATCAACAGCCTTTCCACCCTCCGCAGTATCAACAATACTACCAAAACCTATATGAAGCGCCACAGTCTCCATTTGAGCAGTTTGCTAAACCAAAACAACCTCAGGATTGGTATGCGAAGTATCAAGAAGTAGACAGTAATAATCAACAAGCCCAACAACAAGGAATGATGCCACAACCAAACGTACAAAATGGGCAAATAAACTTGGATAAAGTACTTACAACTGTAAGTCAAATGGCAAGCACATATCATCAAGTATCTCCAATTATAAAACAATTTGGCGACTTTATGAAAACATTTCGTTCGTAAAATGAAAGAGGGAATATGAGAGCTAATGGTATTAATTTAATTAAATTAGGGTAAAAGAAAAACAATATGATAATTTAAGCTCTTACACCAAGATTTTCATAAAGGAGAATATATATGATTGGATGTCTAATTATCCATGGTTTTACTGGAGGCCCACATGAGTTGGAGCCACTTACTAATTATCTAAAAACAAATACAGATTGGCATATCTCCGTCCCAACGTTACCAGGTCACGGAGAAAAATTGGCGCTTGAGAATGCAAATTATAAAAGTTGGCTTGAGACTGCAGAAGATTCTCTAAAGGAAATAAAGGAAAAGTATGATGAAATATATATAATTGGTTTTTCAATGGGTGGAATGATTGCAGCATATTTGGCAGCGAAATATAAAGTCGATAAATTAGTTTTATTAGCTACTGCTGGTAAGTACTTATCTTTTAAACAAATTAGTGTTGATATTGGGTATATGTTAAAGGATGGTCTCTCTGGGAAGTTAGAGCAAAACAAGTTGTTTCGCCACTATAAAAGAAAGATGGGTAGCGTACCGTTTAAGGCTAATTTAGAGTTTTTAAAGCTTGTACGTTTAACTCGAAAATCTTTAAAAAATGTAGATACTCCAGTATTAATTGCGCAAGGTCAAATGGACAATATGGTTCCTTATAAGACGGCGTACTATCTTGATAAAGAAATACCTTCTAAGAAGAAGGAAGTAGTTTTCTTTGAACGATCAAGGCATTTAATATGTCTTGGAAATGATAAAGATACGTTAAATAAGATGGTATTTGAGTTTTTGCGAAAAAGACCAAGTACAACACAAGCGATTACTAACTAATAAAATAGAAAGAGGCTGGGACAAAACTAGCCGAAAATAACTAAAAATGGTTCCTATCATCAAAAATAGATGATAGGAACCATTTTTCTTTGGATTATTTTCACAATTTATTGTTCGATTGCCTTTCATGGCGGT
>NZ_BMEY01000016.1 GCF_014637405.1 Ornithinibacillus halotolerans | reverse complement strand
TCCTTTTTGTTTACTTTAATATCAGAAAATTGCGTGCAAAAAATAATAAGCATGGTCCTTACCATTAAAACGTTGGTAAGGACCATGCTTATATTAATTTACTGGGGTTTTGTCCCAGCCTCTTTTTTATAATTATTATTCTACAGAGAAAATATAGGAATAAATTGGTTGGTTCCCATGATGTATTTCAATTTCAACATCTTCATAATTTTCTTCAACATATTCAACAATTAAATTAATCTCATCTTCTGTGACATCTTCACCAGATAGAATTGTTAAGATTTCATCATCATCAGTAATGAGATCTTGGAAAAGTTGTTTAACTGCTTCAAGTCGTTCTTTATGAGTAGCAACTATTTTGCCATCTGCAATCCCCATAAAATTACCATTCTCTATGGAAATACCATCAATTTGAGTATCTCTAACTGCATAGGTAATTTGTCCCGTTTTAACAACAGAACTTGCCTCAGTCATATTATTTTTATTTGTATTCAAATCCTCTTCAGGATGGAAAGCAAGTAACGCACTAATACCTTGTGGAATTGTCTTTGTAGAAACGACAACTACATTTTCTTCCGCTAATTCTGCTGCTTGCTCTGCTGCCATCACAATATTTTTATTGTTCGGTAAAACAATAACATTTTTTGCATTGGCTTTATTAATTGCATCTGTAATATCTTGAGTGCTAGGGTTCATTGTTTGTCCACCTTCAATAACCACTGTAGCACCTAAACTTTCGAATAAAGATTTCAAACCAGATCCCATTGCTACTGTAACAATTCCAAAGTCAACCTTTTCTTTTGGTTTAGCATCTTTTTTATTATCTCCAACGATAGCACTATGTTGTTCACGCATATTTTCAATCTTCATATTAATTAAGCTACCATGTCGTTGGCCAATAGTTAGCACATTACCTGGATACTCTGTATGAACATGAACTTTTACAACCTCTTCATCCGAAACAACTAATAGAGAATCACCGTGTTCACTTAATTCATTTCTAAAAGCATTTTCATCAAATGGGTTGTCCTTTAACTTATCATCTTCAAATTTAACCATAAATTCAGTACAATAACCGAATTCAATATCAGAAGTATCCATAAAATCTTGTGCAGATTTATGGTGCTCCGCGTTAATCATATCTTCTAGATCAACCGTATCAAGATCTTCAGGTAATTCTTCACCTTTTAAAGCTGAAAGGAATCCTTCATATACTGTAACAAGGCCTTGTCCACCTGAGTCTACAACACCTACTTCTTTTAATACCGGAAGAAGATCTGGTGTGCGTTTCAGTGAAGCCTTTGCCTCAACTAGTACTTTTTCCATCATTGAAATAACATCTTCTTCGACTTCAGCAATTTCTACAGCTTTTTTTGCTGCATCTTTTGCAACTGTTAAAATTGTTCCCTCTACAGGCTTCATTACTGCTTTATAAGCTGTTTGAACTCCTGCATCAAAAGCAATTGCTAGGTCTTTTGTTGTTAAGGATGATTTTTTGTCCATTCCTTTAGCAAAGCCTCTAAAGATTTGTGATAAAATTACTCCTGAGTTTCCTCTCGCCCCCATTAGTAATCCTTTCGAAAATGCTCCAGCTACTTCAAATATATTTTCAGAAGTATTCTTTTTTACTTCATTTGCACCTGAAGTCATTGATAAATTCATATTTGTTCCAGTATCACCATCTGGCACTGGAAATACGTTTAAAGCATCAATTTTCTTGGCATTATTTGTTAAATGATGTGCACCAGCAAGTACCATTTGCGAAAACATTTTGCCATCAAGCTTATTTACTGCCACAATAGTTCCTCCCTCTAGACAGACGTGCAAAATTAATCTTTTGCTACACGTACCCCTTGTATGTAAATATTTACTGAATCAATTTCAAGTCCTAAAGTCTTACTTAACGTATATTTTACTTGTGATTGAACATTATGCGCTACTTCGGAAATTTTAGTACCATAGCTTACAATAATATACATATCAATATGTAAAGAATTGTCTTCTTGTCTAACTACAATTCCACGAGAATAATTTTCTTTACGTAAAATCTCTGCAATGCCATCTCTAATTTGACTTTTCGAAGCCATTCCAACAATACCATAGCATTCAACTGCTGCACCACCAGCAATAGTAGCAATAACTTCAGTAGTAATTGTTACGTGACCATCTTTTGTGTTTAATTCAATGGACATGAAAATCCTCCTTTAACCCAAGTAATTTAAGGTTATTTTACTATAAATACGATCATTTTGCACTTTACATTCTAGAATTTATCGTTGTATTGAGTTGTATCTTTTTTATCATTAAGGTGCTTCAATTTATAGTATATATTCGAATAAAGCAATTCGCCTCTTATAACAATGAACGATTCCTTCCAATCTGTCAAGTGAAAATTCTTTGCATACGTATTGCATTCTTTTTAGACTTATGGTAAATTGTATAAGTACTAAATTGACTTATGTTATAGAGTAGGAGGGCTTACCATGGCAAGAAAATGTGTTGTTACTGGACGTAAAACAAACACTGGAAACCAACGCTCACACGCTATGAATTCCAACAGACGTAAATGGAAAGCTAATGTGCAAAAAGTTCGTATTATGGTAAATGGAAAACCACAACGTGTATACGTATCTGCACGCGCACTTAAATCAGGTAAAGTGGAACGCGTATAATTCAAATACATTATCATTTTACTGATACATTAGTTATTAGCAAAAAGCACCCAATCTAAACTTGGGTGCTTTTTCTATTGAGTACTTAATATTTATTAAATTACTGATTGGATACTTTTTTATGCTCTAAGCAGCCCGAATACACGGAGACTCCTATGGGAAAACAGGCTCACCAGCCGCCCATGGAAAGCGAAGTGTATTCGGGCTGCGGATATGGCATGAAAGCAATAATTTAATAAATACAACCCGTACAAAAAAAGAGCTTCTGCCAATAATTGACAAAAGCAAATAACACTTACTTCTCTTTCTTAAAAATCCCGATCACTACACGTACAAATCCTCCAAGTACTCTAGGGAGCTTAATAGTATAAAATTTCATAAGTTCGCCCTCCTCCATTTACAAACACGCTTACACGAATCGCTTGAACTTTTATCCACGACTCCTTACAACTAATACTATGCCAGTATTGTATGAAAAAGTACCTTTTTTTGAGATAAGCTTGTTCGAAATAGACAGAGTTGAACCCATAGTTATTGTTGCATTAGTTAATGGATAATAAAATCCAGTTAACGTTAGGCCACGAACTTCTTCTGTAACAGGAATAAATGAAATTGTAGGATACTTATCATCTTGGGTAACTTGATATGTTCCAGGATAAGTCAATTCTATTTGGTTTGTCGTATCAATAATGATACCTCTAGTTTGTTTATTAATTACTTGAGTTAGGAGTTGAATGTTTATTAACGTGTGATCTAAACGTCCTCCTGTTACTCCAAAAAGATAAATTGTAGTTGGATTTAAAGAAAAAGCAATCTTTAGGGCAAGTTCTAAATCTGTCTCATCCTTCTCAACGTTGTGTTGCTGAAAGTTCTTCGCGCTTTCTTTAATACGTAGCAATTCAGATTTTGAAACAGAGTCAAAATCACCGACAGCATAAGAAAGTTCTAATTGTTGCTCAATTACTCTGACAGCCCCTTTATCTGCTCCAATCCAACTATCAACATGAGTCTGATAGGCTGATAAATCTGGAATCAGATTTGGAGGTCCATTCCCAATAATCGCTACTGATTTC
The DNA here is from genome assembly GCF_014637405.1 of Ornithinibacillus halotolerans. GTDB lineage: Bacteria > Bacillota > Bacilli > Bacillales > Amphibacillaceae > Ornithinibacillus > Ornithinibacillus halotolerans. The sequence goes on along the minus strand of NZ_BMEY01000016.1, from coordinate 89,423 downwards.
ATTTCAATCTATCCTATTGCTGCTGTTCGTATTTCTTCAATCGCTTGTTTTCTGTTCTCATGATTATATACTGCACTACCCGCCACTAAGACTTCGGCCCCTGCTTCCACACATTTTTTTGCAGTGGAGGTGTTCACTCCTCCATCTACTTCAATCTCAAAGGATAAGCCATATTCTTCACGCCATGTCGCAATTTGCTTAATCTTTTCAAGCGTTAAGTTGATAAATGATTGTCCACCAAATCCGGGATTAACAGTCATTACTAAGACTAAATCAACTTCAGATAAAATATCTCTTATCATCTCTACTGGTGTTGCTGGATTTATTGCCAATCCTGCTTTTACCCCATTTGATTTAATTAATTGAATAGTGCGGTGAAGATGGGTAGTAGCTTCTTGATGAACTGTGATTATGTCTGCACCAGATTTTGCAAATGTCGGAATGTACTGGTCAGGGTTTTCAATCATCAAATGAACATCTAATGGTAATGATGTAATAGGTTTTATTGCTTCGACAATTAGTGGACCGATAGTTATATTAGGAACAAAATGACCATCCATCACATCTACATGGATATAATCTGCTCCACCTTTTTCAACATCAAGTATTTCTTCACCTAATTTAGAAAAATCAGCTGATAATATAGAAGGTGCTATTTTAATCATCTTAATACCTCGGCTTTCTAGATTGTATTTCTTCTAAGAAACTAATGTAATGGCTATAACGGTAAGATGGTATTTCTTCATTTTCCACAGCAGATTTCACGGCACATTTCGGCTCTTTTGCGTGTAAACACCCTCGGAATTTACATTCATTCATTCTTTCCACCATTTCTGGGAAACAATTAGACAATTCCTCTGCGTCAATTTCATCAAAATCTAACGCACTAAAACCGGGGGTATCTGCTACTAAGCCACCATTAATTTCTATTAACTCGACATGTCTTGTCGTATGTTTTCCTCTTCCTAAGCTCTTAGAGATGTCTGCAGTTTTTAATTGTGTATCTGGACTTAATGTATTGATTAGAGATGATTTCCCTACTCCAGATTGACCTGCGATTACTGTAACATGGTCCTTTAAAAATCCTTTAATATAATCTATATCTTCCGGGTCTTTAGACGAGAACAATTCAATTCGATACCCGATTTGTTCATATTCCTTTTTATATTTTATTAAACTTTTCATTTGTTCGTCATTTATTAAATCTGTCTTTGTAATGAAAATAATCGGTGTAATTCCTTTAGATTCAATTAACACTAAAAAACGGTCTAATAATATTGTGCTAAAATCAGGCATTACAGCTGAACTGACGATTATTGCCTGTGTAATATTCGCAATGGGAGGACGAATTAATTCATTCGTCCTATCCATAATCTCTGTAATATAGCCTTCTTTTCCCTCACGAACATCAAAAGTGACAAAGTCGCCAACTAGTGGAGTTATGTTTCGATTACGAAATACCCCTCTACCTCTGCACTGATACAATCCTTGGGGGGTTTGTACATAGTAGAATCCACTTAAAGCTTTAATAATTCTGCCTTCTGGCATTTATTCATCTCCTTTATATTGGATCGTTTCACTCTGAATTACTTGATTATCACGGAATACTTGGTATTTACCTTGAGAACCATGTTCAATCATCAATTCAATCGTAATATATTTATCTTCTGTAATCGTATCTTGCCAAAATACTTCTGCCAAATCAGGATTATTCATATCTTGTATATGAAGTCGAATTTCTTGTGGTATTGGTTCCTGATTAGTATTATTTTCTCCATCTTCACCCTCGGAATTATCTTGCTCATCCAATGTGTATTCAACAAGTATCGTCTTCTCATACACATAAGGTGGTATTTCTTCTTTACCTAAGGAAACATAAACGATTACCGTATCCCCTTCATTTACCTTACTATTCGGTTCTGGGTCTTGACGAATAATCATCCCTTCAGCCATTGAGTCGGAGTGTTCTTCTCTTACTTCCATAAATAGCCCTTGTGCTTCTAAAGTTCTTTTCGCTTCTTCTGGAGTTGTCCCCTCAAATTTACCTAGTGTTATTGGTTCTTTTCCTTTGCTTACCTCAAAGATTATTGTTGTTTCCTCTGGTACAACTTTAGCACCCGGTAATGGATTCTGACTAATGATCTCTCCGATTGGAAGGTCGGAGAATTCTTCATAGACAACAATGTCTTCCTTTATGTACCCTTTTTCGATTAGTAGGCGTTCCGCATCTCTATATTGTTCTCCAACAAAATCATCAAAGTCTACTTTCTCTTTACCTTGACTAACATATAGTGTAATCGTATCTCCTTCTCTTACCGTTCTTCCTTGTCTTGGATACGTTTTAATTACTAATCCTTCCTCAATTTCCTCTGAATACATATCTTCCCGTTTAACATCCAATCCTAAGTCTGATAACTCTTTATAAGCCTCTTCGTATTCATATTCTACAAAGTTTGGTAATTCCATTTCGCGAGGTTTATTTAGACCTGGTATTAAGAATATGAAAACAAGTGCTATTGTTATTAATGTCAGTAGGACTATAGAAATTATTAACCATTTTTTCTTCTTTTTCTTTGTTTTCTTATTTTTCTTCTTTATTTGATCCGATGTCTCATCTTGTTGAACTTGTCCATTACTAATTTTTTTTGTATCAATATTTGTTTGATGTATTATCGTGTCTTGGTGTATATTTTCAAGCTGGTTCTCTGTAATAATTGGAATGGCTTTTGTTTCTTCACCTACCTCAACGGGTGGTGTGTATTTCGGTTCATTTATTTTATCTGGAGAAAGAGCAACATCTAACGCTTCTTCCATATCAAAAACAGTATCGTATCGATGAAATGGATCCTTTGCTGTAGCTTTCAAAACAATATTTTCTACACTTTGTGGTACATCCTCAATAAATCTTCTTATAGAAGGAGTTTCACTTTGTAAATGTTTTAATGCTATCGATACTGGGGATTGTCCAGAGAAAGGAAGTCTTCCAGTAAGCATTTCGAAAAACAGAATACCTAAGGAGTATATATCAGATTTTTTTGTGGCCATTCCACCTCTAGCCTGTTCAGGAGATAAATAATGAACTGATCCCAAAATCGAATTTGTCTGTGTTAATGATGTTGCACTCAAAGCAATAGCAATCCCAAAGTCTGTTACTTTAATGTGACCATATGTATCTATAAGTATATTCTGTGGTTTAATATCACGGTGTACAATTCCATTTTCATGTGCATGAGTAATTGCGGCTGAAATCTGCTTCATAATTTCAATTGCTTCTGGCACATCAATTGGACCATATCGTTGGATAAATTCCTTTAGTGTCATCCCATCTACATATTCCATCACCATATATAGAATTTGATCTTCTTCTCCAACATCGAAAATTGTAACTACATTTGGATGAGAAAGACTCGTGGCAGACTGGGCTTCTCGATCAAATCTTGCAATAAATTCATCATCATTCGCATATTCTAATCTTAGAACTTTAATAGCCACTTTTCGATCAAGGATAATGTCTTTAGCAAGATAAACGTCAGCCATACCGCCTCCGCCTATTTTCTCTAGGATTCGATAACGATCGTTTAGCAAATGACCATTTAGCAAAATGGATCACCTTCTTCCACTGTTGCTTCATGCTGTAATATTACTAGCGAAACATTATCCTCCCCACCACGTTCATTTGCTAAATCGACTAACTTTTCTCCAACTTTATCAATTTCATTTTTTGATTGTAAGTACTCCTCTAGTTCAGAATCTCGTACTTTGTCTGTCAATCCATCTGAACAAAGTAATAGCTTATCACCCTTCTCCCAATTTATCGTTTGAATATCAGGTTCAACAGTATCACTAGTTCCGAGAGCTTTTAAAACAACATTTTTTCTAGGGTGTACGAGTGCATCATCTTTTGAGATTTGTCCTGACTGTACAAGTGCATTAACTAAAGAATGGTCTTCTGTAATCTGCTTAAAACTATATTCATTATATAAATAGCATCTACTATCACCAATATGTGCTACAGTAATAAATTCTTTCGTACATACAGCTACAACAATAGTTGTTCCCATGCCTTGACAGTCTTCTTTTTCTAGTGAGTGTTGATAGATTGAGGTGTTAGCTTCTAGTAAGGCTTGTTTTAACCATTCCTCTGCTACGTCTGGTGTATGTATTCCATCATTTTTTTTCCATTTATCTTCTAATATAGTTGTTGCCAATCTACTCGCCACATCTCCAGCTTGATGACCACCCATGCCGTCTGCAATTATTGCTAAATATTGACCATCATTATTTAAAAAAATACCTCCTGAGTCCTCATTGTGGCTTCTTACTTGGCCACGATCCGTCAAAAAATGTCCTTCCATTCTACCACCCCTTATATGAGCAACACTTTTTTTATATAAGTATTACACAAATTACGTAATAAGAATATCTTTTTCTAGTATTTTTTATACTTTTAGACAGATTTTAAAAGCTAACATGAGATTAGTAACATTTGTTCTTTAAATAAATAACTTTAATTGTTGAAACTAATTAAGATACCCTACGAAACCTTGTTAAGAAAAACCCGTCAGTTTCAAATTCTTGCGGAAATAGTTGTAACCCATATGCTGTAATTCCAATAGTCGATTGTAATTCTTTAGGTAGGTCACTAAAAAATGTTTGATCAATTTCATAGTTTGTATGTTTAGCTAAAAATTGTTTGACTACTTCCTCATTCTCAGCTGTATCAACTGTACAAGTACTATATACTAACAACCCGTCGATCTTCAATAATGGAACAACAGTAGATAATATCTCTTGTTGAATTATAGATAGGCGTTCAATATCTTCCTCTTTTTTACTATATTTAATATCAGGCTTGCCACGCATAACCCCTAAACCTGAGCATGGTGCATCAATTAAGATACGATCAAACATTTCTTCAGAATAGTGTTCATCTAATTTTCTAGCATCCATTGGTACCGCATCAATAATCGTAATATTTAGGCCTTTTGCTTTTTCATTAATTAATTTAATCTTTTTTTGATGTAAATCATGAGCATGAATATGACCTTCATTTTTCATTTTCTCAGCGATATGTGTTGCTTTTCCACCAGGAGCACTACATGCATCTAGTACAGTACATCCAGGACGAGCATCAATCATTTCCCCAACAAGCATAGAACTTTGATCTTGTATGGTAATAACCCCTTGTTCAAATAAGGAAGATTTTAGGATATTCCCTTTTTCAATGATAAGTCCTTGTTTAGAAAAGAATGACTTATTTACAACATACCCTTCTTTTTCTAGTTGCTGTATTGCTTCATCTCTTGTTATTTTTAATGGTTGGATACGTACAGACATTGGTTTATGTTGTAAATTTGCTTCACACATTTCTCTTGTTCTCTGAAATCCATACTCATTTATCCAACGTTTAACAAGCCACTTAGGGTGGCTTGTTTCAATACTTAGCCGTTCTATATCGTCACTAATTTCATTTATATCTGGTGTACCATTACGTTGGATGTTTCTAAGAATTGCATTGACAAATGATCCAATTCCTTTATGGCCACGCTGTTTAGCAATTTCAACTGCTTCATGAATAATTGCATGGTCTGGGACTTTGTCCAAAAAGACCATTTGATAGATGGACATTCTTAATAATATTTTCACCCAAGGTTCAAGTTTTTTCTTCGGGTTGACAAAATGAGAAATATAATAATCTAGCGTTAATTTTCTTTGTATCGTACCATATACTATTTCAGTTAAAAGTCCTTCATCTTTTGTAGGGATATTTTTAGCTTTGATTTCATGATTAATTAATAGATGACTATATCCATTATCAAGTTCAATTCTTAATAATAAGTCGATAATTGTGTTTCTAAGAAGATATTTTTTCATTTTATTCACCCATTTTAGTTCCAATTTGGAAAGAATCACTTGCCCCTTGTAAATATTCCTTAACTTTCATTCTTCTTTTTCCAGCAAGTTGAATGTCTGTTAATCGAATTCCTTTACCATTTCCACATAGAACAATAATCGATTCATTTCCTTCTTTATCCACTATTTCACCAGGAACGCCATTATATTCTTTATCGATTGGTTCTCCCCACCATATTTTCACATTTTTATTTTCATATGTTGTAAAAGCGACTGGCCAAGGATGGAGACCACGAATATGATTATAAATATCACGATTCGATTTGTTCCAATCAATCTCTTCTTGTTCCCGCTTTATATTAGATGCAAAGGTTGCTTTACTATCATCTTGTTTTATTGGAGTGATTTTGCCTTCAAATAATTGCGGTAATGTTTCCATTAATAACTCGGCACCAACTTTGGATAATTTATCATGTAACGTACCAACATGGTCAGTTTCCTCAATTGGTATACTTCGTTGCGTTAAAATATCTCCTGCATCTAGTTTTTCTGCCATATACATGATCGTAATCCCTGTTTCATCTTTACCTTGAATAATCGAATAATGAATTGGTGCTCCACCTCTTAATTCCGGTAACAACGATGCATGTACATTAATACAACCAAATGTTGGGCCTTCTAATAACTCGTTTGGCAATATTTGTCCATATGCCGCTGTAACTACTAGATCCGGTTCATAATCTAAGATCTCTTGGTAATCATGACGGATTTTCTCTGGTTGAAAAACTGGAATTCCATATTCTACTGCAGTTTCTTTTACTGGTGGTGGAGTAATAATTTTCTTTCTCCCTTTCGGTCTATCTGGTTGTGTGACTACGAGAACTACTTCATATTCTGATTGTATAAGTTGTTTTAAGATTGGAACGGAAAAATCAGGCGTTCCCATAAATACGATTCGTTTCATATTAATTCCTACTTTCTACATTAAGTGATATGGTTGCATATCTACTGTTATTAATAAATTCTCTTTTCTCATTTCTTCTTCATATAAATTAATGATTTTTTTAATATTCCTTCTTAAGTCTGGTTCATTTTTGTATTTTATCATGCATTGATAGCGATATCTATCTTTGACCCTTGTTACAGGTGATGGTGTTGGTCCTAATACAGTAGTTGTTTCTTCTTGAACAACTTTAGAGAGGTAATGAACAATCCGTTGTGTAAATTGAATAGCTCGAACATGATTAGGGTGTGATACTGTAATTAATGCTAAAAACACATATGGTGGGTAACGAAATTTCCGTCTTATATGCATTTCTTGAAGGAAAAATTGTTTGTAATCATACTGGCTAGATAATTGAATACTATAATGTTCAGGTGTATACGTTTGGATAATAACCTGACCAGGTAATTCATGTCGTCCAGCCCTACCACTTACTTGTGTTAATAATTGAAATGTTTTTTCACTGGAACGAAAATCAGGTAAATGTAACATAGAATCTGCTGTCAAAACTCCAACTAATGTAACATTTCCAAAATCTAGACCCTTTGCTATCATCTGCGTACCTAAAAGAATATCTGCTTCTTTATTAGCAAATTGCTTGAGTAATTTTTCATGAGCACCTTTCTTTCTTGTTGTATCAACATCCATTCGAATGACACGGACATGCGGCATCAATTGACTCAGCGATTCTTCAACTCGTTGCGTGCCAGTCCCGAAATACCGAATCGAATCACTAGAACATTCTGGACAAACATTCGGCATTGGTTCCTCATAAGAACAGTAATGACACTTCAATTGATTATTTCGCTTGTGATATGTAAGTGCAATATCACAATGAGGGCATTCTTTCACGTGGCCACAATCTCTGCACATTACAAAAGTTGAATATCCTCTGCGGTTTAATAATAAGACTATTTGTTCGCCACGAGCTATCGTTTGTTCAATACTTTCTTTTAAAACTTGTGAAAACATAGAACGATTACCACTATGCAATTCTTCTCGCATATCTACGATTGATACCTCTGGCATTTCCTTTTCATTCGTTCTTTTGTCTAATGTAGCTAATGTATAGACACCTTTTTGTGCTCTTGCAAATGATTCTAATGTAGGGGTTGCGCTTCCTAAAACTACGGGACATTGATGATATTGTCCTCGCTTAATTGCTACATCTCTAGCATGATACCTAGGCTGATCCTCTTGTTTATATGTCGTTTCATGTTCTTCATCAATGATAATAATACCTATATTCTCAAAAGGGGCGAAAATTGCTGATCTTGCCCCAACGACAACACTTACCTCTTTAGATTGAATTTTTCTCCATTCATCATATTTTTCTCCATTGGATAGTGCACTGTGCATAACAGCCACTTTATCTCCAAATCTTCCTTTAAATCGTTTAACCATCTGAGGTGTAAGTGAAATCTCTGGAACTAAAACTATTGCCTCTTTACCTTTTTCTAGTACTTCTTGGATTGCTTGTAAATATATTTCTGTTTTCCCACTACCTGTTACTCCATGAACTAAAAACACATCATGTTCTTGTTTTTCTATTTTTTCTTTAATCGGTAATATAGCTCTCTCTTGTTGCTCTGTCAGGGTAAGTGGATAGGTTCTTTCGAATGCATTTTCATCATATGGATTTCTATAAACTTCTTGTTTATATTCTCTTAACAATCCCTTTTCAATTAAAGTCTTAATCGTCGAACGGGTTGTATTTGTTAATTTTAATAATTTGCCTTGTTCAATTGGATTCGGATGTTTTATAAAATAGCCAAGTAGTTCTCTTTGTTTCGTCGCATTTTGTGGTAGATCCATTAATGACTCTTCTATTAAATATATTTCTTTATTAGGTTCTACAAAGGTTACATACTTTTTAGTAATTTTGGATTTTACTAGATAATTAATAGATATAGCTGTTTCTTGGATCGCTTTTTGCAATTTAGAGTATGGGATTGATGACTGTTCAAATTCTTCAAAACTTATGTAATCTCTACCTGCAAAGAGAAATTCTAAATCCTCTGGTAATCGTTCATCTGTATTTCTAACTAATTCTTTCTTATACTGAGCTTTTAGTACTTGGGGTAGCATAGCTTGATAAGCTGTAATATACATTGTCAAAGTGTCATCAGCAACCCATTTTCCTAATTCTAATAGTTCTTCCGTTAACACAGGTTCTATATCTAACACTTCTATAATTTCTTTTAGTTTGTCAAACTCAGAATTGTCCTTAAGTCCAACAACAAATCCAGTTATTTTTCTAGGACCAAATGGAACAATAACTCGCATACCAGTTGTTAAAATATCCACATATCGTTCTGGAATCAGATAATCAAATGTTTGATTAATTGATTTCGCTTGTACATCCACTATGACACTTGCAATATTCACACTCTCTCATCCTTCATATCACGAATAATTAATCGTAGAATTTCATTTGCTACGTCTAATTTGGATGCTTTAGGTAAGGATTGTTCAGTTAAATCTTTATTAATATAAGTTACGATGTTCGTATCGCTTCCAAATCCTGCTCCCTCTAAAGATACATTATTAATGACAATAGCATCTAAATTTTTCTTCCGAAGCTTGTCCTTTCCATAAGCTAATGGTTCATTTGTTTCTGCAGCAAATCCTACGAGAAACTGATCCGTTTTTGTACTTCCTAATGTTTTTAAAATATCTTTCGTTCGTTCCATTTCAATTTGCAAATTAGTATCTTGTTTTTTCATCTTTTCATCAAATATTACTTTTGGCCTGTAGTCTGCAACTGCTGCAGCCTTAATGACTATATCTTGCATTGAATATTCATTAATAACTGCTTCAAACATTTCCTCAGCTGTTGTAACAGAAATAAGGTTAATGTTTGGATGTGGCAATTGGATATTTACTGGTCCAGAGACTAACGTTACATTAGCACCCATTTCCTGGGCAGCTTCAGCCAAAGCATATCCCATTTTACCAGTCGAACGATTTGTAAAGAATCTTACTGGATCAACTTTTTCTCTTGTTGGACCAGCAGTTATAAGTACGTTCTTACCTATTAATAGTTTGTTACGACTTTGGTGCTTCTTTATAATTTCAATAATTTTCTCTGGCTCTTCCAATCTTCCTTTTCCAACCCATCCACAAGCAAGATAGCCAGCTCCTGGTTCAATAAAATGGTAACCAAATTCAACTAACATCTGCATGTTCTTTATGACAGCAGGGTGTTCATACATATGAACATTCATCGCTGGTGCAATATATATATCTGCTTTCGTTGCTAATATCGTTGTTGTAAGCATATCATCAGCAATTCCATTTGCAATTTTCCCAATAATATTCGCTGTTGCTGGTGCAATAATCACAATATCGGCCCAGTCAGCTAAATCGATATGGGCAATTTTACTAGGATCTTTTTCATCAAATGTATTCGTATATACAGGGTTCCGTGAAAGTGCTTGAAATGTAAGTGGAGAGACAAATTCTGTTGCAGATTCCGTCATTATTACTCGCACTTCTGCACCTTGTTGAGTTAACTTACTTGTTAAAGCACAAGCCTTATAGCTAGCAATCCCACCTGTTACACATAACAATATATTCTTTTTCAACATTAGATTTAGCACCTTTCATCAGTTATGTAAGACCTTCTAGTCTATTTATACCATATTTTAAAAGATAAAAATAATCCCTTACATCTTGGATGCAAGGGATTATTTTTTATTAGTCTTGTTCTAACTTCAACTCATCTGCTGCAATTTCTTCAAGTGCCATACCTACGTATTTATGGGATTTCGGATTTTCAATTCGAAGATTATTTAACTCTCGTAGTTGTCTAGCTCTTTTAGCAGATAATGTTACAAGGGAATACTTAGACTTTATTTTTTCTTGTAATTCATCAACAGAAGGTTCTAACATCATGATAATTCATCCTCCAATATTTTTTTATATTGTGCTGCAATACGTTCTCTTTTACAATGTTCACTTTGTATAATTGCTTGAATTTTCGCAACTGCCTTATCAACATCATCATTTACAACGACGTAATCATATGCATCCATCATTTCAATCTCATTACGTGCCTCTTTTAATCGATCAATAATGACATCCTCATTTTCAGTCCCACGGTTTACGATACGATTTTTTAACTCCTCTAAACTTGGTGGGAAAAGGAAGATAAAGACCCCTTCAGGAAAATTCTTTTTCACCTGCATAGCACCTTGAACTTCAATTTCCAAAAAGACGTCATGGCCTTTATCTAACGTTTCCATCACGTAATCTTTTGGTGTTCCATAATAGTTATTAACAAACTTAGCGTACTCTAACAATTTATTCTCATCGATTAGCCGCTCAAATTCTTCATTAGTTTTAAAGAAGTAATCAACACCATCTACTTCTCCAGGTCTCATTCCTCTAGTAGTAATGGAGATAGAATAACGTAGTTCTGTTTTCCGTTCAAATAGTTCTTTTCTCACTGTACCTTTTCCAACACCAGATGGTCCAGAGAGTATAAATAAAATACCTTTCTCTTCAATCAAATTATTTCCTCCTAAAAATGTACCTCTTTATTCATCTGTCATTTCTTCGTGGCTTAATACACGTTGACCGACAGTTTCAGGTTGAACTGCTGATAATACGACATGGTCACTATCTGTAATAATAACAGCTCTTGTTCTTCTTCCGTATGTAGCATCGACTAATTTATTATTATCTCTAGCAACAGAGATAATTCGTTTAATTGGTGCTGATTCAGGTGATACAATCGAAATAACACGATTAGCTGAAACAACATTCCCAAATCCAATATTAATTAATTGTAAACCCACTATACTTCCCCCTATCATTCTAAACTATTATATAGGCTTTTAAACAAAATTGAAAGTATCTATCATGTGCTATTCCATGTTTTGTACTTGTTCTTTTATTTTTTCGATTTCACTTTTCATTTGAACAGTCCACTCACCTATTTTACTATCCGTAGATTTAGAACCAATCGTATTTGCTTCACGATTCATTTCTTGAACAATAAAATCTAATTTTCGCCCAATCGGGTCTTTACTTTTTAAAAGTTCACTAATTTGATCAAGGTGACTTAATAAGCGAGTAATTTCTTCAGAGATATCACCTTTTTCGGCTAATATTGCTATTTCCTGGTATATTCGACCATCATCTAAAGAAATTAGTTCATTAGTTAAACTCTCTATACGCTTCTTGATTCTTAATTGATATTCTTTTATAACAGTTTCACGTCGTTCAGATAGTAACATAACGGTATTGTGGATTATTGCTACCCGTTTTTGAATATCTTCCATTAAATACTTGCCCTCATCTTGTCGCATTGCTAACACATTACTACACGCTTCATCGACACATGAAATTAATTTATCTGCAATTTCGGTAGGTTTTTGTTCATTTTCTTGAATGGAGATAAGGTCTGGTATATTGGTTAACGAAGAGAATGGAATATCTCCATTTAAAGAGTAACGATTTTTTGCTAGTTCTAACTGTTCTATAAATTGATCCATTAACTCCCAATTAACGGCAATAGTTTTATTAACAAAATGATTCCCTATAACTTCAATATGTATTTCTATTCTTCCTCGTTGGAAATATTTCTTTACACAATTTTTAATTTTTTCTTCCATAAATAAAAATGATCTAGGATATTTCGGTATAATATCCAAGAATCGATGATTTACAGAGCGTATTTCAACTGTAATAGTTGTATCTTCTAATTGTAAAGTACTTGTACCATATCCAGTCATACTATTTGGCAATATACTCACCCACTTTTTATAACTAGGGTTAATTATAGCATATTTTCATCTAAGCAATCGATAATACATGGTTATTTTAAACAAAAAAAGAGAGTTGGACATAGTTCAGTTAAAAGTAAACTAACGAACACTCCCACATTAGCCCCGGAAAGCATAATATATTTCCGGGGCTAAGTAAGATACACTGACTTTAATGTTCGGTCATACTTTTAATAGAATTAGTTATGTCCAACCTCTTTTTACAATTTATTTCCTAGTAAATCCAAATAATACAGTTGGAATTGCTGCAAGTCCTAATACTAACATCCAGTCTCTTAAATCTAAGCCCACTGTATGGAAGATTGGCTGTAGTGGTGGCCAATAAATAACTACTAACAATAATAATACAGACGATAAGACAGCAAAGATTAAATAAATATTTTCAAATGGGTTTCTGTCAAAAACAGAATTATCACTTCGACAATCGAATACATGAATTAATTGAGCCATTACTAAAGTAGTGAATGCAATTGTTTGACCATAAACAAGATTTTCTGGCGTGTTTTGGTAGGCAACTATAAAGCCTATTAACGTAACTAACCCAATTAAGATCCCTCTTGAAATAATTTTAAATCCGAGTCCTCTAGCAAAAACACCTTCATTAGGACTACGTGGTGCTCGTTTCATTACATCATCTTCCGGTTTATCAAGACCTAAAGCCATTGCTGGTAGACCATCCGTCACTAAATTCACCCAAAGTATTTGTACCGGAACTAAAGGTAAAGGCATACCTAATAACATAGCAAACAACATAACTAAGATTTCACCGACATTTGAAGCAAGTAAATAACGAATAAACTTCCGTATATTTTCATAAATATTACGACCTTCTTGAATTGCAGCTTTAATCGTAGCAAAATTATCATCCATTAAAACTAATGAAGACGCCTCTTTTGTTACATCTGTTCCACTAATTCCCATACTAATGCCGATATCACTTGCTTTTATTGCAGGTGCATCATTTACCCCATCACCAGTCATTGCAACAACATGACCCTTCTTTTGAAAGGCTTTTACAATTTTCAGTTTATGTTCTGGTGTCACTCTGGCAAATACATAAGTATCTTCAATTATCTCTTCCAATTCATCAGTAGTCATTTGATTTAATTGGCTACCCTCTAAAACTAACCCATCCTCAGGTAGAAGATTTAACTGCTTGGCAATAGCTCGTGCAGTCTTGACGTGATCACCAGTAATCATTACCGTTTTAATTCCTGCTTGACGACACTCGGCAATTGCTGATTTTACTTCTTTTCTAGGAGGGTCAATCATGCCATATAATCCTATAAAAGTTAAATCTTTCTCAAGGAAGGCGGATTCTAATGGAACATCTTTCGATAATGGTCTTACACTAATGGCTATAGTCCGTAATGCCTTCTCTGCCATCCGATCAATTGCTTGCTCGATATGCTCCTTATTTCGTTCCTTAAGTAGTTTTCTACCATCATCTTCAAGGAAATAAGTACAACGAGGTAAAAGCACATCAGGTGCACCTTTCGTTATTAAAAAGCGTCTATCATTTTGATCTTCGACTACAACACTCATTCGTTTACGATCGGAGTCAAAGGGAATTTCTTTAATAATTTTATAATTATCTCCACTTAAGTGATTTAGTCCTACTTTTCTTGCTGCAACTACTAAAGCTCCATCAGTTGGATCACCATTTACAAAATACTTCCCTTTTTTCACTTGTAATTCAGCATTATTACATAATTGACCGTATAATAACATCGTTTCAAGGTTTGGATAATCTACTTTTAATTTCTTTTTACCTAATAGGAACTGCCCTTCAATATCATAACCATCACCTGTTACAACGATATTTTCTCCATTTAAGTAAATTTCTTTAACTGTCATTTGGTTTTCCGTCATTGTACCAGTTTTATCAGAACAAATGACAGAAGCACAGCCTAATGTTTCAACTGCAGATAACTTTCGAACAATTGCTTTTTTGCGAATCATACGCTGTACACCTAGTGATAATGCAACAGTAACAATGGCAGGTAATCCTTCGGGTATTGCCGCAACTGCTAATGAAACTCCTGCTAGAAACATATTGTATACTGGGTGACCTTGAATAATTCCAAGTCCAACTACTAATATAGTAAGTAAAATTGCGACGACGATTAATATTTTACCTAGTTCAGCTAGCTTTCTTTCTAGTGGTGTAGGGACTTTTTTCGTACTAGACATTAATGAAGCTATTTGTCCCATTACGGTATTCATCCCTGTACCTACTACAATACCAATACCTGAACCACGGGTAACGAGAGTACCCATAAACCCCATATTCACTTGATCTCCAGCATCTAAATCATCTCGCATGATAGCAGTGGCGTGTTTCATTACTGGAAGTGATTCACCTGTTAAGGCTGATTCTTCTGTTTCTAAACTATTCGATTTAACAATTCGAATATCTGCAGGAATCCGATCACCACTATTTACTTTTACAATATCACCTACAACTAATTCACGTGAAGAAATCTTCTCCCACCGTTTATCTCGAAATACATTTGCCATGGGAGCTGACAATTCTTTAAGTTTCTCCAGTGATTTCTCTGCTTTTTGTTCTTGAAAATACCCGATAAACCCATTTACTAAAACGATTACCATAATCGCAATAGCATCAACAAACTCACCAAGCATTCCTGCAATTAAAGTTGCTGCGAGTAATACAAGTACCATAAAATCTTGGAACTGTTTAATGAAGAGAATCCACTTAGAAGCTTGTTTACCTGTTTCTAGTGTATTATAGCCAAACTTCTTCTGTCTCTCCTCTACTTGCTTTGGGGACAGTCCCCTATTTGATGTAACTTGAAGCTTTTGTTCCACTTGTTCTACATCTAATTGATACCACTTTTTCACGACCCATTCCTCCATCATCTGAGAGCGTAACTATTCTCACATTATCTTATAGTGATATCTATGCAGACTTGTCCAAAATAATGCTATAATTTGAACTAGAGGTGAGACTAATGCCATTTGACGGAATTGTAACTAGAGCAATTACATATGAACTAACTAATACGCTCGTTCCAGGAAAAATAGCAAAGATTTATCAGCCGTCTGAGACAGAAATTGTGATGACGGTTAGAAGTAAAGGGAAAAATAATACCTTACTAATTTCTGTACATCCAACTTATTCCCGTGTACATATTACAGAAGATACGTTTCAAAACCCTCCTGAAGCTCCTATGTTCTGTATGGTATTACGAAAACACTTGTCAGGCGCAACAATCGAATCAATTGAACAGGATGGAATGGAGAGAATAATTACCTTTAATGTAAAAACTAGAAATGAAATTGGAGATATTTCTATTAAAAAACTTATTGTAGAATTAATGGGGAAGCATAGTAACTTAATTCTTATCGATAGTGAACGCGGCCATATTATAGATAGTATTAAACATGTATCGATGGCACATAACAGATATCGAACGATTTTACCTGGATCAGAATATGTTGCACCACCAAAGCAAGATAAGATTAATCCATTATCTATCGATGGTGAGACATTTATTCGAAAACTTGACTTCAATGCTGGAAAAGTCGATCTACAAATTGTAAGCAAATTTACGGGATTTTCACCTTTTATTGCAAAAGAAGTTATTGCTCGCTCTCAATTAGGTTCTAATGATGTTTACATGAAGGTATTTAATAATCTCCAACACCAAATAATGCATCATATATATGAACCAACGATATATAAAGGCAAAAAGGAAGAGTATCATGTCATCCCAATTACAGCTTTCTCAGGTGAGAAAATACAGTTCGCTTCTACGAATGAGATGGTGGATGAATACTATTCTGGAAAAGCCGAACGAGATCGTGTCAAACAACAAGCGAGGGACTTGTATCGCTTTATTCAAAATGAGCGCGATAAGAATGTAAGAAAGCTTAAAAAACATGAACGTACGTTACAAAAAGCAGAGAATGCAGATACATATCAAAAACTTGGTGAACTACTTACAGCCAACATGCATGTAGTAAAGCAAGGTGATGTGTCTGTCACAGTAATTGATTATTATGATCCTGAACAAAAGGAAATTACAATCGAGTTACACCCACAAAAAACACCTAGCGAAAACGCACAAAGTTACTTTAAAACATATTCAAAATTGAAAACTTCAAAAGTAAAAGTAGAAGAAGAAATGATTAAGACGAGTGAAGAAATCGAATATTTTAATCAATTACTGCAACAAATTGATGTAGCTAGTGTAGAAGATTTAGAAGAAATTCGAGAAGAATTACGAGAAGAAGGATATTTAAAGAAACAACCTAAAAATAAGCGTAAATCTAAACAAACTCTTCCTAAGCCAGAAGAGTATATTGCTTCAGATGGAACGTTAATTTTAGTTGGAAAAAATAATAAACAAAATGAATATTTAACGATGAAGCTTGCTAGAAGAGATGAAATTTGGTTGCATACGAAAGATATTCCTGGTTCCCACGTAATCATCCGTTCCAATCAACCGAGTGAGGAGACAATTAGAGAAGCAGCAAAATTAGCCGCTTACTTTAGTAAATCACAAAACTCTTCGTCTGTACCTGTAGACTATACATTCGTTAAACACGTCAAAAAACCAAATGGTAGTAAACCTGGATTTGTTATTTACGATAACCAAAAGACAATATACGTAACTCCAGACAAATCGGTAGTAGATAATCTAAAGAGATAACGGAATAGAAAATAGAAAAAGAAACGAGGCTCGATAATCATCAAGCTATCGTTTCTTTTTTTTAAAATTAAAAATAAGTGTTTATAAAAATGTTTGATTCGTCAACATCTTAATAAATTCATCTACTTGAGGTAATTCTCGAATCCCTTCTTGATAGGATACCCATGTATAACGAGTAACTGGTTTTCCATCAAGCTCTAACGCTACATGAGGGAATTCATCCATCATAGAATCTGAAACACTTTTCGGAAGGACTGCCATTCCAATCCCCTGTTTCATAAACTGTTTACAAGTCTCAATTTGATCCACTGTCATTGTACGTAATGGCTTTATTTGTTGTTGATGATGGTACAACCAATTATCGACTAACTCATGCATACTATCATCACTTTTAAAGGATATCAGTGGTCGTTCTTTTAAAGTATCCTTAGGAAATGGTTCTGTATCAAAAATATATAGTGGATCATCGAAGAGTCTTATGCTAACGGATTCCTTTAATTTTTCTCCACGGATAATACAAACATGGTAATCCTTGTGATTCTTACGAATATCTTCACTAATACCTGTAACTAAATCTACTGTTACTTTCGGATAACGGTTAGTAAACTCACCTAAGATTTTTGGAAGAAATCGCTGACTAATTAATGAAGAACAGGCAATGGACAGAGTCCCTTGAACTTCATTACTAGACTTGGCAAGCATATTTTTAATTGCTTGTTCATTCATTACAACTTTTTTCGCGTGTTCTAATATGATTTCCCCACTTGGTGTAAGAATGAGATTTTTTGGTGTTCGAATAAATATAAGTTCTCCAAAATATTCTTCAATAAACTTTAGCCGCTGTGTCACAGCTGGTTGGGAAATTAATATTGCCTTGGCTGTACCACGAATCGTACCTATTTCATTTAACTTAAGTAGTAATTCATAATCATCAATCTTTATCATAAAACAACCTCGTCCTTGATAACAATTTATTATATAAATCTATTATATAATAAATTACTACTTATTACAGTAGCATCTTATGATTCAATGGAGTTTCGCCATTCTAACAGAATTCTTTTTTTGTCTTTGTGAAGATTACTATCTTCTACTAATGATTGAATTAATGCTTCATAATTTGTAAGACTCTCATATTGAACTGCTGCTGCATCAAAATTTGTTTTAGCTTTTCTTAATCCATATGTAAAAATTGACATCACCCCAAGGACTGAAGCTCCAGATTCCCTTAGTGACTCAACAACTTTTAACGCTGAACCTCCAGTCGAAATTAGATCTTCTATTACCAATACGTTTTTACCTACAACACTTTCCCCCTCAATCTGGTTACCCTTCCCATGTCCTTTTGGATTGGACCTTACATATACCATTGGAAGATTTAGTTTATCCGCAAGCCAAGCTGCATGAGGAATCCCAGCTGTTGCACATCCAGCAATAACGTCTGGTTTTATATTCATTTGGTTGACCTTTTCGATAAATCCATTTGTAATCATTTTTCTAATTTCCGGATAGGATATAGTTAGACGATTATCACAATAAATTGGAGATTTCATTCCTGACGCCCAAGTAAAATAATTTTCTAAGTTGATTTGTACTGCTTTTATTTGTAATAAATCCCTTGCAAGTTCTTTACTTAATGTCATAATAAATCCTCCCACTCTTTTACTGCTTGTTCATATGCTTTTCTAGGATGTTTGGAGTTAGTAATACTGCGTCCTATCACTAGATAGTCAGACCCATTTTTTTTAGCAAAACTCGGTGTTGCAACTCGTTTTTGATCGTTTATATTAGAATCTATTAATCTAATTCCAGGTGTAACGGTAATAAAATGGTCCCCACATTCATCTTTTATGTTTACTGCTTCATGCACAGAACATACTACCCCGTCTGCACCATTATCTTTAGCCGTCTTCGAAAGCTTAACTGTTGTGTCCACTACATTTTCGGGGATACCTATTTCATTATTTAAAACGTATTGATCCATCGACGTTAATACCGTTACTGCAATTAACTTACTACGTGAACTAGAATTACCTCGTACAAGCCCTTCTTTTGCACACTGGATCATTTCACTTCCTCCAAGAGCATGTATATTAACCATATCTACTTCTAAACTCGAGATTACTTGCATTGCTTTCATCACAGTCGACGGGATATCATATAATTTTAAGTCTAGAAAAATCTTATGATCTTTTTGTTTTAAATATTCAATAACTTGAGGTCCCTCACGATAATAAAGCTCCATACCAACTTTAACTGGCACACCATGAAGGTCATTATAATCTAGAAAGTCTCTCGCTTCCTTCCAATTTGGAAAGTCTAATGCTAGAAATATTGATTTTGTCATGCAACAATCCCCTTTCCAATCGCTTCCCGTACCGAATTAAAACCATATTGTTTTAATACTCTTGGTAAATCATCAATTATGTCAGCACAAATAAACGGATTCTGGAAATTTGCTGTACCAATGGCAACAGCACTAGCACCTGCTAATAGAAATTCTAAAACATCTTCTGCTCGTTGAATACCACCCATACCAATAATTGGTATGTTAACTTGACTGCTAACTTCATAAATCATACGAATTGCAATTGGTTTAATAGCAGGTCCCGATAAACCACCAGTTTTGTTTGCAATCAATGGTCTTCTACTAGGTAGATGAATCTGCATCCCCGTCAGTGTATTAATCATGGATAATCCATCTGCACCTGCTGCTTCAACTGCTTTCGCTATTTGAACAATATCAGATACGTTCGGGGACAATTTCACATAAACCGGTAGATTAGTAGATTTTTTCACCGCTTCTGTAACCCGTGCAGCCATAAGTGGGTCAGTGCCAAACTGAAGTCCACCTTCTTTTACATTTGGACAGGATATATTAAGCTCTAACGCATGAACCTGATCTGTTTCATTAAAAGCTCTAGCTACTTCAACATACTCTTCAAGAGAGCTGCCAGCAATATTAGCAATGATATTTGTGTTAAACTGCGATAAAAATGGTACTTCTGTTTCAATGATTTTCGTAACGCCAGGGTTTTGTAATCCTATTGCATTTAACATTCCTGACGCTGTTTCTGCTACTCTAGGTGTTGGATTACCTAAACGTTCTTGCATCGTTGCTGCTTTCATAATAACAGCACCTAATTTATTAAGGTTATAAAACGTAGCATATTCACGACCAAAACCAAAGCACCCAGATGCAGGCATGACAGGATTTTTAAGTGATAATCCAGGAAGTTCTATTGCTAGATTCGTCATATTGTGACCTCCTCTACATTAAATACAGGTCCATCTGAACAAATCTTCTTATACCCACGTTCATTCTTCGCAGGTAGTATGCAAGCTAGACAAGCTCCAACCCCACAGCCCATTCTCTCCTCCAGAGATATATAACCTTTCTTTCCTTTAAGTACTGAAATTAAAGATCTCAACATCGGTGTGGGCCCACAGGAATAGTAATAATCAAAGGCTAGGTTATTTTCTAATACATCCGTCACATAACCTTTCTCTCCATAAGAACCATCATTTGTTACAATAATGGTCTCACCCAATTCTCTAAAATTCGGTTCATAAAACACATGATCTTCGCCTTGAAAACCTAGAACAGCTTTTATATTGATTCCATTTTCTTTTAAAAATTTACCAAGAAAATAAAGTGGAGGAACGCCTATGCCACCACCGACTAATAGTACAGTTGATTGGGCAGTAATATTTGTCGGGAATCCATTTCCGATTGGCCCTAATACATCTAAATAGTTACCAACTTGATATTCTCCAAGATGCCGTGTACCATCTCCTGTAATTTTAAAGAGAATTGTAATTTCATTAGTTACATGATTACAATCTGCGATGGAAATCGGTCTTCTTAATGTATGGGAACCTATTTGAATATGAAGAAATTGTCCTGGTGAAGCATGTGTACTAATCCATTTATTCTCAAGGACCATTTCAATTGTTTCTTTTGCAATTACTCTAGTTGATACAATTCTCATTTTTTCTCGTTTCATCATATTATAAATCCTCTTTTTATCATTTTTGCTAATTGCTCACACATAAGCTTTGTTTTTTTCTTCATAAACAATTTCCCCTTCAAAAATCGTTAATACTGGAACACCTGTTACTTTCCAATTATGAAATGGTGTATTTTTACCTTTTGAAGAGAATTTATTTTTATCAATTATTAACTCTTTATCTAAGTCAATTAAAGTAAGGTCAGCTACTTCCCCTTCTGCTAATTTACCAAACGGTAATCGAAAAACATCTGCGGGATTTATCGTTAACCAGTCAATTAATTGTTTTAATGAAACTTTACCTGGCTTGACTAAATACGTATAGAGTAGTGGAAATGCTGTTTCTAATCCAACAATTCCAAATGGAGCTCTAAGCATTCCTTGTTCTTTTTCCACTTTACTATGAGGTGCATGATCAGTTGCAATAAAATCAATTGTTCCATCCAACAGTCCTTGAAGTAATGCTTCTTGATCCTCTTTACTCCTAAGTGGTGGATTCATCTTAAAGTTCGTATCCTCCTCGTGGATAGAGTCTTCGTTCAGTAATATGTGGTGTGGCGTTACTTCCGCAGTAACATGAATGCCCGCTCTTTTAGCATCTCTAATTACTCTTACTGATTCCTTTGTACTAACATGGCAAACATGATAATGACATCCAGTAGCTTCTGCTATTAACACATCACGAGCAATTTGAACCGACTCACTTAATGAAGGAATACCTGGCAAGTTCATCCGTTTACTTACTTCCCCTTCATGAACAACTCCTCCATAAACAATGGAGTTATCTTCACAATGAGCAACAATAGCTTTACCATAACTTGATGCTTCTTTCATAGCACGGTACATTTGGTCTGCGGTTTGTATTCCGACACCATCATCTGTAAAAGCAAAAACATTCATTTTAGACAAATTTTTCATATCTGTTAGTTCTTTACCTTGCAAATCCTTTGTGATGGATGCATATGGTAACACTCTAACTAATGCATCTTTATTAATCTTTTCTAGTAAGCTAATAATCTTTTCTTCATTATCTGGTACGGGATTTGTATTAGGCATTGCACAAACAGTAGTATAACCACCTCTTGCTGCTGCTTCTGTACCAGTTTTAATTGTTTCTTTATGCTCTCCACCCGGTTCACGCAAATGGATATGTACGTCTATAAAACCAGGAGCTAATAATTTTCCATTACAATTAATCGTTCTATCTACCTTTATATTTTCAATTGTTGTATTTATAGCATTAATTTTCCCTTCTTCTACCAAAACATCACAAATTTCTAAGCTACCATCATCCAACAATCGAATAGCGTTCTTTAACAAGATTCTCATCAATAATCCCCCATTCCTGTAATACATGTGTTAATAATGCCATTCTTACATAAACACCATTATTCATTTGTTTAAATATTCTTGATTGATCACATTCAACTAAGTCATTGTCAATTTCTACTCCACGATTGATAGGTGCAGGATGTAGAATGATTGCATTTTTCTTCATTTTATTTTTCCGTTCTTTCGTTAAACCGAATTGTTCCAAGTATTTTACATGTTGATTATTTTCTGTGTGACGCTCATGTTGGATCCGTAATAACATTACAACATCACAAATTTGAGTGGCTTCATCAATACTTACATATGGAAAATCAAGTGAATCATCTTCAAAACCCGGTGCAGCACTAAGATAGACATTTGCTCCAAGCCTTCTTAGAGCATGAGCATTCGATTTCGCTACTCGACTATGAATGATGTCACCAACGATTACAATATTTAAATTTTTAAAGGTTCCAAACTCTTCGTAGATAGTTAGTAAATCCAACAAGCATTGGGTTGGATGCTCCTTCTTACCTGCTCCTGCATTTATAATTGGAATGTTAATTCCTGATGCTAATTCATTTATCCAGTCATCAGATTCATGTCGTATAATGGCAACATTTGCCCCAATAGATTCAAATGTTTTTACTGTATCGTATAGTGACTCTCCCTTTTTCAAGCTAGAACTATCTGCATGAAAATCTAAAACCTCTAAACCCAATTTCCTTTCCGCGACGATGAAACTCATTTTCGTTCTTGTACTAGGCTCAAAGAATAAATTTGCTGCAAAAAGTTGTTTTGAAACCGTAGCATTTTCTTTTTTGTATTTCCAAGCATTTTGAATGATTCTGTAAATCTCTTGATTTGTTAACTGATTGATGGAGAAAAAATGTTTCACGGTTAACACTCCTTTTTGGTTTACATATGAACTGCATATATCTTGATATTTCATAAGTATAAAAAAACCTCTTTGCGCTTTTTGGTCGCAAAGAGGTACACGTGCAGAAATTTTTAGCACACGTAAAACAAGCGACCTTGTAAATCTCTCTGGATTTAATTAAAGGTCTTATACATTTTTTTAGTTTTCATATATCGAAACAAGTTCTTCCTTATCGACTTCATTCAATTGAACAACGATTACTTCCTGTTCGGACGTAGGTATATTTTTCCCAACATAATCAGCACGAATTGGTAATTCTCTATGCCCTCGATCAACTAACACGGCAAGTTGGATTTGGGAAGGTCTCCCGATATCCATCACAGCATCCATTGCTGCCCTAACAGTTCTTCCAGTATAGAGAACATCATCAACGAGAACTACTTTTTTATTTGTAATATCAGTCGGAATATTCGTTTCTTTCAGTTCTGGTTCATTACTTTCTACCGCTTTTTGTAAATCATCACGATATAAAGTAATATCCAATTCACCAATAGGAACTTTTAACCCTTCTATTTTCTCAATTTTTTCTTGAATTCGATTAGCAAGTGGTACTCCTCTAGTTTTAATCCCTACAATTACGATTTCTTCTCCACCTTTATTTTTTTCAAGTATTTCATGCGCAATCCTAGTTAATGCTCGATTAATAGCTTTTTCATCTAATATATCCGTTTTTTTCTGCAATTTTACTACCCCCACATAAAAAACCCCTTTTCCAAAAGGAAAAAGGGGTTAAGAATACATACCACATATCTCAACAAATTCAACGTACCCTTTTTAGCCTCTCTGGACTATATTTAAAGGTGCATATTCATTTTTTATATTATTTCAATAATCGTTAAATCTGTCAATACATTTGTTCGAACTGTAATAATAATTCTTGAAAATAACTAGGTGGTTCTACTTCAAAACGTAACCATTCATCTGTAATTGGATGGCGAAATCCTAATACTTTAGCGTGTAGTACTTGTCCGTTCGTGTCCATTG
This sequence comes from Ornithinibacillus halotolerans, assembly GCF_014637405.1. Taxonomy (GTDB): domain Bacteria; phylum Bacillota; class Bacilli; order Bacillales; family Amphibacillaceae; genus Ornithinibacillus; species Ornithinibacillus halotolerans. The sequence goes on along the minus strand of NZ_BMEY01000016.1, from coordinate 64,851 downwards.
TTTTTCTCGGGCCATATTTAGGATCCCCAACTAATGGAAAACCAATATAACGCATATGAACACGAATTTGATGGGTACGACCAGTTTCAAGTTGACATTCAACATGGGTGAAATCATTAAAACGTTGTAAAACTTGAAAATGGGTAACGGCATGTTTGCCATTGTCAACAACACTCATTCGTTGTCTATCATTTGGATCTCTACCAATTGGTGCATCAATCATGCCAGTGTCATGATTAATTTCACCATGAACTACCGCTTCGTATTTACGCTCTACATCCTTATTGGCAAGTTGTTCCGCTAAACTTATATGTGCTTTATCACTTTTTGCGACTACTAACAAACCACTAGTATCTTTATCAATTCGATGAACTATCCCTGGTCGCTCGATGCCGTTAATTCCTGAAAGATCCTTACAATGATATAATAACGCATTAACTAATGTACCAGAAGAATGACCAGCAGAAGGGTGTACGACCATTCCCTTTGGCTTATTGACAACTAATACATCTTTATCTTCAAAAACGATATCTAACGGAATATTTTCGGGGTTGATGTCAAGTTGTTCTACTTCTGGTAATTGCCAAGTTACAATATCCCCTACTTGACACTTATAGTTTGCTTTAACAACTTCACCATTAACTTTAACTAGATTTTTTGTAATCCATCCTTGCACTTGTGAACGAGATGTCTCTTGATTTATATCCGACAACAATTTGTCGACTCTTTTTTTACCTTCTGTTTCCGTAACAATATGCTGTTGAGTCATTTATGCCTTTCCTTTCTGTTGCTTCTCATCTAAAAAAGTAGCAATAATAACTAAAATTACTCCAATGGTTAATGCGGAGTCTGCAATATTAAAAATTGGAAAATCATAACCAAAAATAATAAAATCAAAAAAGTCTACAACCTCTTGATGTAATAGGCGGTCAATAAAGTTGCCTATAGCCCCACCTAAAATAAAACCAAGAGCTACAGCAAACAATTTATTTTGTTTTCCATATTTATGTAAATAATAAAGAACACCTGCGATAACGATTACCGTTATTAAATAAAAGAACCCCATTCTTCCTTCTAGTATTCCCCATGCCGCTCCACTATTCCTATGTGAAGTTAAATAAAAGAATCCTTCGATGACTGGAATTTGTTCATATAATTCCATGTTTTTTACTACTAAATATTTTGTAAATTGATCAAGTGCAATCAAAACAATCGCAATAAGATAGTAACGATACATTCCCTTAGCCTCCGATATAAACTACTTGTTGGTCTTAAAGTCTAGATAAAATCCTTAGTTAATCTTATAACTAATCCAGTCAAAATTCAATTATTAATAGGATTATATTATTTGAAATAGACATGATAAAAGGAGTACAAAATCAAACGATTTGTACTCCTACATCAATAATTACCCTTGATAATGTTCTTCTACAACTTCCGCACAGCGTGAGCATAATGTTGGATGTTTCTCAATTTCTCCAACTGTATCAGATGCAACCCAACATCTATCACATTTTTCACCTGGATGTTTTTCAACTAATACATCCACATAACGGTATTCACTTGTATTTGGAGCTTCATCTAAAACTTTTGCTTCAGATACAATTAATAATTGGTGAACATGATCAATCGTATTTAAAACTTCTTTTGTTTCTTTATCTTTTGCTACTAACGTAACTTTCGCTTCTAAAGATTTACCAATAATCTTCTCATTACGAGCTTCCTCTAATGCTTTTAAGACATCATTACGTACTGCCATAAAGTGTTCCCACTTATCTTCTAAACCAGTAAATCCTTCTACCTCACGTGGTTCAGGAATATCTGTTAATTGTGGGCTTTCCTCTTTAACCCCTGGAATGTACTCCCAAACTTCGTCAGCAGTATGTGGAATAATTGGTGTTAATAATTTTACAAGTGTTGTTAAGATTTCATAATATCCTGTTTGAATACTACGACGACGATGATTATCACTAGCTTCAATATATAAAATATCTTTAGCAAAGTCTAAATAGAAAGAGCTCAAATCATCTGCACAGAAATTATGAATCTTATGGAAAATCGGTGAAAACTCATATCTTTCATAACTTTCACGAGTTTCTTTAACTAATCTTTGTAGACGGTGAAGCATGAAGCGGTCTACTTCTTCCATTTTAGCCTCTGGTACACGGTCTGTTTCTGGATTAAAGTCAGCAAGATTCGCAAGCATAAAACGGAAAGTGTTACGAATTTTACGATAACTTTCTGATGTTTGTTTTAAAATATCATCTGAAATGCGAACATCCGCTTGATAATCCACAGAAGCAACCCAAAGTCGTAAAATATCTGCACCTAACTGTTTCAACACTTTAGATGGTACGATTACATTTCCTAATGATTTACTCATTTTTCGTCCGTTTCCATCAAGTGTGAAGCCATGACTTACAATTGATTTATACGGTGCTTTACCAGTCACTGCAACAGCCGTCGATAGTGAAGAGTTAAACCAACCACGATATTGGTCGCTTCCTTCTAAATACACATCGGCAGGTCTTCTGTGATCTTCACGATTTAATAATACTCCTGCATGTGAAGAACCAGAATCAAACCAAACATCCATAATATCCATTTCTTTTGTAAATTTGCCATTCGGACTATGTTCAGATGTAAATCCTTCAGGTAATAAATCTTTTGCTTCCCTTTCAAACCATACATTAGAACCATGCTCAGCGAATAGATTAGCTACATGTTCAATTGTTTCGTCTGTAATGATCGGCGTACCATCTTCACCATAAAATACAGGAATAGGGACTCCCCACGTACGTTGACGAGAAATACACCAATCCTCACGGTCTCGAACCATATTATATAATCTAGTTTCTCCCCAAGCAGGATACCATTTAACTTCCTTAATTTCATTTAAGATATTTTCTCTAAAGTCCTTAATTGAAGCGAACCATTGTGCAGTTGCACGGAAAATCGTTGGTTTCTTCGTTCTCCAATCATGTGGATAAGAGTGAGTGATAAAGGACATCTTCAATAATGCACCGGACTCTGATAGTTTTTCTGTCACAACTTTGTTAGCATCATCATAAAACATACCTTCAAAACCAGGTGCTTCACTAGTAAATACACCTTTATCATCTACTGGTGAAATAGTTTCTAAACCATATTGATTGGAAATGAAGAAGTCGTCTTCCCCATGACCAGGTGCTGTGTGAACACATCCAGTACCGGCATCAGTTGTTACGTGTTCCCCTAGCATGACTAGTGATTCGCGGTCATAGAATGGATGTTTAGCAGTTGCACGTTCTAATTCATTTCCTTTAAATGTTTTGACAACTGTTGGATTTTCCCATTCTAGTTCACCAGTTAAGTTTTCAAGCAGTGCTTCTGCTACTACGAATTTATCGTCATTAACTTCCACTAACACATAATTAATATCTGGGTGTACACTAATACCCATATTAGCTGGTATAGTCCACGGAGTAGTAGTCCAGATAACAATTTTATCTCCTTGGTCCAATACCCCTTTTCCATCTACTACATCGAAAGCAACATAAATAGATGCAGAACGTTTATCATAATATTCAATTTCCGCTTCAGCTAAAGCTGATTCAGAAGACGGAGACCAATATACTGGTTTTAATCCTTTATAGATATACCCTCTCTTGGCCATTTCGCCAAACACACGAATTTGTTCAGCTTCGTATTCTTTCGCAAGTGTTAAATAAGGGTTATCCCAGTCGCCTCGTACACCTAATTGTTTAAACTGGGTACGTTGGTTATCTACTTGTTTCATGGCGTATTCTGCACATAATTTTCTAAATTCAGCAGTAGTAAGTTTTTTTCGATCCACTTTTTTATTTTTAGTTAAAGCTGCTTCAATTGGTAATCCATGTGTATCCCATCCAGGAACATACGGTGCGTGAAATCCTGACATAGATTTATAACGTGTAATAAAGTCTTTTAGTACTTTATTCATCGCATGCCCAATATGAAGGTCTCCATTTGCATATGGTGGTCCATCATGCAAGATAAATAATGGACGGCCTTTTGTTCTTTCTAACGATTTTTCATATAGGTTATTTTCTTCCCATTTTATTTGTCGTTCTGGTTCTTTGTTTGGCAAATTTCCACGCATTGGAAAAGCTGTTTTCGGCATTAGTAATGTTTCTTTATAATCCACTATATTTTCCTCCTTGTTTAACATTCGTTATAGTAATTGGGTTCAACTATTATCAATTTTTTTGAAAACAGTAAACATTAAGAAATAAAAAAATCCTCTCAGATCCCAAAAGGGACGAGAAGACTCGCGGTACCACCCTTATAAATTCAGAATAAAAAAATTCCAAATTCACTCGATATTCGTAACGTGAATAAGACGTCCAACCCTACTAAATATTTTCGAATCGGATACTCAAGAGTGATATTCTAAAAATGTGCTATACTGGGCTCACACCAATTCCCAATTCGCTTGAAAAGCAACTATTTTTATACTGTCTCTATCATCGTATTTAAATTATTTTACGTATCTGTGTATGCATTATATGTAATTTTTAACAAAACGTCAAGATTAAGACTCTTGGTTTGCTAATTCAAATTCTCTCTCCATATCAACATCAAACACTTCATCCCAGTCATCTGAACCGATTAATTCTAGTTGTGCTTCCACTAGCATTTTTAAACGAGTTCGAAACACTTTTGCTTGTTTCTTTAATTCTTCCACTTCCATAGATATCTTACGAGATTTACTTAATGCCTCGTTAATTATTCGATCGGCATTCTTTTCTGCTTCTTTAATAATTAATTTTGATTCCTTCGTAGCATTTCCTTTTAATTCTTCTGCTGTCTCTTGTGCAATTAAGATAGACTTATTTAACGTTGTTTCAATATTGGTAAAATGACTTAGTTTTTCATTCATTTGTTCAATTTTTTCTTTTAACTCTTTTTTCTCACGAATTACCATTTCATAATCTTTAATAACTTGATCTAAAAACTCATTTACTTCATCTTCATCATACCCACGAAAAGCTTTCGTAAATTCTTTGTTGTGTATATCTAATGGTGTTAACGCCATATTATTAACCTCCCTAATATTCCTTAATATAAATAGATATAAGTTCTCTTATCAGTATACCAATAAAATTCAACAAAAAATATGAAATTCCTGCAAAAATAGATAAATTCCTTAATTATAATATAAAAGTTATCATGTTTTGCATCGTATGGAAAGTATATTTTTATATAAAAAAAGGACTCATCATGATATCTATTATAAATCAAAATGTAGTCCCTCTTCCTAAATTTGTAGTAAAGCCGTTGTTATTCTAGTTTTTTCTTTCTTCGTTTGACCGTTGATACTTATTAACTTACTTCTACCTTTACCTCGTAAGGAAATTAAATCTCCTTCTCTAAGAATAAACTTACTATCTTCTACTAGTCGATAGTTTACTTTAACAAGCCCTTTTTCAATATATCCTTGGGCTTCTTTACGTGAAATATGATAAATCTCTCGTATTATTGTATCTAGGCGTAATGAAGAGACTACTTTATCAGAAAAAGCCCATACGGATTCTTTATTTATAAACGTATTCGTTGGGACCTCTTCCCATTTAATAGATGCTCTTTTTATCGCAGTTAAATTCATCATGACATAGGTAGCAATATCTTTGTCAACGACAATTTGTATTATTCCATCCCCAACAAAGATATCTCCCATTTTTTTACGTTGAATCCCTAAAGATAAAAAGGCACCTAAAACATCCCGATGAGTAAGCGAGATAAATTTCTCATGATACGTAGCTTGAACTACTGCAAGATTAAAATCTATATCCGAAATTTCTTCATAGAACTGAGCAATGATGGCTCTCTTTCGTTCCGTATAATTTCCACCACCAAATAATTGAAACTGGACTTCATCGTGTGATTTACCAATTAACATCTCAATAATTTGCTGTTCTCGAGGATCTAAAAAATCAGTGAGTTTCGTTTGAAAGGACCGTTCCACCTGTTCTTTCCATGAAAGTACTTGATCAATGAATTCATGTTCCTCTTTACGGAAATGTTGATAAATATCCATGTATTACATCACCCGTAAATTAATCTAGCCAACATTTCAAAAACAGCCCATAACCCTCTACTTGCCAACTGCAACACTAAAATAGCAACAATTGGAGAAATATCGATCATGCCAAGTGGAGGTATAAATTTTCGGAATGGTTCTAGATATGGTTCATAAAGTTTTGAGAGTATCTCTCCAAAAGAGGATTCTCTTGCTCCAGGAAACCAAGACATAAAAATATAAATAATTAATCCAAAACTGTATATTCGTAATACGTTCGTGAGAATTTCAAATATTGTATATAACACCATGAATTTTAAACCCGTCCTTTACTTAATCTTCATATGATTCGGAAATGTTGCCTGATACATCCACATTGTCAGGAGCACATAAAAATGTTTGTGATCCGAGTCGTTGGATAACACCGTTTACTGCATATACAGTTCCACTTAGGAAGTCAACAATCCTCTTTGCTTCGTTTGTTTCAACTCGTTGTAAATTAATAACAACAGCACGTTTATTCACAATATTATCAGCTATTTGCTGGGCTTCTTCATATGTTCTTGGCTCACATAGAACGACTTTTGATGAGGCAGTTTTAACACTTTTTAGATTGATTACGTTATTAGTAGTCGTGTTATTATTAGTTAATGGTTTCAACTTAGTTTCTGACTCTTCGACTTCTTCAACATATTCATATTCATAGTCATCATCCATTGCAAACAAAGTTTTCAACTTGTTTTTTATACTCATTCACTCCACCTCATTTGTTAGACCCAACTAATTTTGAGCCGATTCTAATATGGGTTGCACCCTCTTCTATTGCAATATCAAAGTCATTACTCATCCCCATGGATAAATACTCACAAGGTGCATGATTGAATTGTTTTGCTTTAACTGTATCTCTCAATTCTCGTAACTCACGGAAAACATTATGTATTAATTGCTTATTATCAGTGTACGGTGCCATAGTCATTAGTCCAACAATACGAATGTTTGTATATACGGCTACTTCTTCGATAAAAGAAAGTACATTTTTAGGATCCAAACCGTGTTTGGACTCCTCACCACTAACATTTACTTGTACAAAGCAGCCAACCGTTTTAGTTGTACGTTTGTTAATTTCCTTAGCTAATGACAGTCTGTCCAAAGAATGTATAAAATCTACCTTTTCAATAATATCTTTTACCTTTCTCGTCTGAAGACTACCAATAAAATGCCAGTTTACTTGTTCCTTAAAAGAATTGTATTTTTCCATAAATCCTTCTTGACGATTTTCCCCAAGATTAACAATCCCAGCATCAATTACTTCCTTTGTTCTATCAATTGTAACATATTTCGTTACTGCAATAATGGTAATTTCATCAGGTTGACGATTTACTTTTTGACAAGATTCTTCAATAATAGCATTAATTTCTGCCAAATTTGTTGAGACATCCATTATTACGTATTTCTCCTCCTTACAGTTTAACAACAATAACCAATAAAACCTAACATTCGACCAGTTTTACCATTATCTCTTCGGTGAGAGAAAAAAAGATTATTATCTCTAAACGTGCAATATTTTGTTACATCTATATTACTACGAATTATACCAGATTGTACAAGGATTTCGACATTTAGCTGTTTTAAATCTAATAAATAATGATTATTATTCGTTGGTTCCGTTACTTGATTTCGAAAATCATCAGGAATTTGCTCAAAGACAAAATGATCAATTTCATAATTGGAATAAGTTATGCAAGGTCCTACAACAACAAGGATATCCTCTAGATTAGAGCCAAGTTTTACAAATTGTTTTGTCATTTCCTCAGCTATTCTTTTCACACTTCCTTGCCAACCAGCATGTGCAATACCAATATATTCTGTATGGGGATCAAAGAAAAATAGTGGGACACAATCAGCAAAAAATGCTGTACAGAGTATTCCTTTTTCTTTCGTAATTAATCCATCAATTCCTTTAATAGAAGAATCAATTGTTATCGAACCTCTTCCAGCATCAGCCACATGAACATGATACACTTTATTACTATGTATTTGCTCTGCTGCAACCCACTTATCTAATGGAATAGTCAACGTTTCTGCTAATTTTCTTCGATTTGCAATAACATCTTTATAATCATCAGAAACATGCAGTCCAAAGTTATTCGATTCAAAATCACCTTTACTATTCCCACCATTTCTAGTGGTAAATCCAACTTGTAAATTGGGATTTAACTCTTTCCACTTATTAATTAGAAGTAAATCATTTACATTCAACTGTAAAATATCCTCCAACGATTGTTCCTCCTACGAATTGGTCTATTCAATATATAATTTAGGTCCATCTACATCTTTTACTAAAATTACATCTGATCCAATTGTTACAATTTGCTCCCAATATATCATTAATTCCTCTGGTTTTCCAAAAAAACCACCTTTTTTATCTTTGCCATAAATAACGAGCGCAATAATTCTGCCACGGTCTGGATCAATCTCTAAATCAGAGATGTGACCAAGTCTCCTACCATCATTAACAACGATTACTTCTTTCACTTGTAATTCTGATAATAATATCATTACGGCTCACCTACCCTTATTATCCATATATATGCTTATCTATTAAGGATAATTCAGACCAGTTTAAATCAAAATTTCCTAACCATGTTATCCTTTCAAAGGGCAAAAAGAAAGAGAATAAGCATTCTATGCCTATTCTCTTTCTTGCTATTCAAACATCTGCTTATTCATTTGGCTAATTGCTGCTTTTTCAAGTCTTGAAACTTGAGCCTGTGAAATTCCAATTTCATCTGCAACTTCCATTTGTGTTTTCCCTTGGAAAAAACGCTTATTCAAAATCATTTTTTCCCTTTCATTTAGTCGAACCATTCCTTCTTTTAAAGACAACTTGTCAACCCAGGAATCATCTTTATCCTTATCATCACTAATTTGATCTACTACATATATAGGGTCTCCACCATCATTATATATCGGTTCGAATAATGATACTGGATCTTGAATAGCATCCATTGCAAACACAACATCAGAATGCGGAACACCCATCTCTTTGGCAATTTCTGCTGGTGTAGGCTCTTTCGAAGTTTTATTTATTAATTTTTCTCTTACTTGCAATGCCTTATATGCAATATCCCTTAACGAACGTGATACTCGAATTGGATTATTGTCACGTAAATACCTACGTATTTCACCAATAATCATCGGTACTGCATAGGTGGAAAATCTAACATTATGGCTTAAATCAAAATTATCAATGGATTTCATTAGTCCAATACAACCGACTTGAAATAGGTCATCTACATATTCTCCTCGATTGTTAAATCGTTGAATAACACTTAATACTAATCGTAAATTTCCATTTACTAATTCTTCTCTTGCAGATATATCGCCACCTTGCATTCTTACAAATAATTCCCGCATTTCTTCATTTGTTAAAACGGGTAATTTTGATGTATCGACACCACATATTACTACTTTATGTCTAGTCATTCTATACCCTCCCATTGGAGATGCTGTTCATGGTCAGTATCTCCTAGGAAGGAAAAATTTATGCAACACTCATTAGGAATTTAAGGAGTAATATTTATTAAAAAGCTATTTAAATACATGCTACACCATTTTATTAAATTCTTTTTTTAATCGACGAATTATTTTCTTCTCTAAGCGAGAAATGTAAGATTGCGATATTCCTAACATATCTGCAACGTCTTTTTGCGTTTTTTCTTCTTCTCCAACTAATCCAAATCGAAGCTCCATTATCTGTTTTTCCCGAGCATTAAGTTGGGATAATGCATTTTGTAATAGATGCTTATCTACTTTTGTTTCTAAGTTTTTTGTAATGATGTCTTCCTCTGTACCTAAAACATCTGATAATAATAGTTCGTTACCATCCCAATCAATGTTCAATGGTTCATCAAATGAGATCTCTGATTTTAATTTATTATTTCTTCTCAAATACATTAATATTTCATTCTCAATACATCTCGATGCATATGTAGCAAGTTTAATTTTCTTTTCTGGGTTAAATGTATTAACAGCTTTAATTAAACCTATTGTACCTATACTTATCAAATCTTCAATATTAATTCCTGTATTTTCAAATTTACGTGCAATATACACTACTAATCTTAAATTTCTTTCAATCAATACCGATCTTGCAGCACTATCCCCTTTTGTTAGAAGTACTAATAGTTTACTTTCTTCTTCTTTTGATAAAGGGGGTGGTAGAGCTTCACTTCCACCAATATAATAAATCTCATCCGATTTTATTCCTAATTTTATTAGTAACTTATACCACCAAACTTTTATTTTTAACATCATTTTTTTCATTCCTATCGCTCCTTTTTTAGACAGCTAATTAATATAGTTAAGTATTTTGAAAATATAGTTTTGAACGTACCATATGTGAATCGTTTTCCATTAAGCTGAGTGTATTGTTGCTAGTTGAATAATTTGTGGATGAAGGAGACAGTGATATCGATTGTCCTTTGTTAACTCAGCAAACTGTATTCCGATTAATATTTTTGTAGAGATAATTCTTTGTTCGCCATAGAAAATTTCTATTTTATCTGGTTTAATGCTAAACAAGAAATTACTTTTCCCCTCCACCCCTTGAAAAGGAACTATTTGAATTAAGTCCACCCAATTAGTAGGGATGTCATCAATATTAAAGTGATTATAGGCCTGTTTTAAACTCTGCCATTCCTTGCTAGTAAACCATTGTTGTAAAAATTCCTCATCACAGATAACAACAGGCCGTTTCGTTAAAGGGTCAACTAACTGATTACCACTATCAATGTATCCTGTTGTAGAGTAACTTTGGTTATTAATTGTAATGTTAACGTTATATATTTCGTTGTATCGAATCTTTTCTATTGCGTGCTTGTCCATACGATTCTTCGTAAACCAAAATACAATCGGAAATCCAATTACAACAAATACCCAACTTATCGGATCACCATAACCTGTGTTAAAAGATAAAAATCCTACAGGTGATAGGGCAATTGGATTCTGTAGCAAGTAATGTAGTGCAAATAACCCACCTCCGATGGCAAATGAAACAAAATAAAAGATGAACCATTGTTTTAACATCCGGTTTACTGTTTTAAAGCGGAATGTTATAAGGATAATGAGAATAGAATATATTAACTTACCAATTACAGTTGTTAAGTATGAGTTTGGAAAATATAAAGTTAGCGGGACAATTAATGATGCAAAGAAAGCACCAAATATCAATCTACTTTTTGATGTAGCTTCTCTACATAGGGCTTGTGTTAACATTAATAGCATGAAATCAAGAAGAAAGTTCAACACCCATACTGCATCAAGGTAGATAGTCATTCTATTCTTCCTTTCTAGTACATTGCAAATCTGTATTTATATGCATGGAAGGAATTCACTCCTTGCTATGTAAGTAATTGTTAGAACTGATATAAACTATAAAATGAAGTATATACTAGTTATCAAGCGAAGTCTGTCACTTCTTGTATGCAAAAATATGCTAATTTCAACTAGTTATGTCGAGGAAAAATTAGAAGGAAAAAAGGTAATAGTAGAAAGTTTAATTAAAGAATAAAACATAAGCAAACAAAAAAACGTACAGTCTACTTTCGACTATACGTTTTTATATGTTCTCTTAACGATTGCGATTTCTATTTCTTAAAAATGTTGGTATATCTAAAATATCTTCTTCTTGTTTAGGGCGAGAAGTTTGTGTGTGTTGTTCTCTAGTATTAATATCTTCATTTACTCTTGTTGCAGCATGTTGAGTATGTCCAACAACAGGGCGTCTTGCAGTTGGTTGTTCTACCTTTTTACTTTCGTCAAAACCAGTAGCAATTACCGTTACGACAATTTCATCTTTTAAATCTTCATTAATAACGGAACCAAAGATTACGTTCACTTCTTCATCGGCAGCATTCGTCACTAAATCAGCTGCTTCTTGTACTTCGTATAGACTCAAGTTTGTACCACCAGTAATATTCATCAAGATACCATGAGCACCATCGATTGAAGTTTCCAATAAAGGAGAAGAAATAGCTTTTTTTGCAGCCTCAGTAGCACGATTTTCACCTGTTGCTACTCCAATACCCATTAATGCGGAACCTTTATTAAACATAATTGTTTTAACATCGGCAAAGTCAACATTAATTAGTCCTGGCTTCGCAATTAGATCAGAGATACCTTGTACACCTTGTCGTAAAACATTATCTGCTTCTCTAAATGCTTCAAGCATTGGCGTGTTTTTGTCAACAATCTCTAATAAGCGATCATTCGGGATGACGATTAGTGTATCTACACTATTTTTTAATGCTTCAATGCCTGAGATTGCTTGAGTAGATCTTCTGCGTCCTTCGAATGAGAATGGACGTGTTACAACACCTACAGTAAGTGCACCTAAGTCTTTTGCAATTTGAGCGATTACTGGTGCAGCTCCAGTACCAGTTCCACCACCCATACCAGCAGTAACAAAAATCATATCTGCACCTTGAAGAATTTCTTCAAGTTGCTCTTTACTTTCTTCAGCAGCTTTTTTTCCTACTTCTGGATTAGCACCTGCACCTAATCCTCTCGTAAGTTTACCGCCAATCTGAATCTTTGTTTCAGCTTTTGATAAATTTAATGCTTGGGCATCCGTATTTGCAGCAATAAATTCTACACCCTCAACTCCATGCTCAATCATCCGGTTGACAGCGTTATTTCCACCGCCACCAACACCAATAACTTTTATAGTAGCTAATTGGTCAATACTCGTATCAAACTCTAACATTTTCGTTCCTCCTATATGCAAAATACAAGATTTCTAGAAGCTAATTTTCCGAGTGGGAACGCTGATTAATCGAAGAAATACTTGAATAAATTAGCAATTCCAGATTCTTTTTTATCTTTTTCAGTTCCAGTAGTTTTTGTTGGTTGTTTTTTTATCCGTTTAGGCTTTTGTTCTTCCATTGTTGCGGTTATTGCAGGAGAAAATTCCTTGCCTTGAATTTTAGCATTATGATAAGCGAATTGTAATATTCCAACTCCTGCAGTAAATTGAGACTCTCTAACACCAATATAATCTGGTATAGCATTTCTCACATTAGCTTGAAAAACATCTCTAGCAAGTTCTAAAGCACCAGGCATTTTCATCGTGCCACCAGTCAGAACATATCCACCTGGTAATTCATGGTAACCCATTCTGCGGATTTCTCTTTCTGCATAAGCATAAATTTCTTCAAGCCTTGCTTCAATCATATCTGCAATTTGAAGTTGATTAAACGTCTGTTTCGCATTGCTACCTATTGTAGACGCCTCAAAAACTTCATCTTCCTGTGCATCATTATAAAAAGCATGACCATGATTTAATTTAATATCTTCTGCTTCTTCCGTTGTTGTACGAAGCCCAATAGATAGGTCCTTAGTAATATTGTCCCCTCCTAAAGGGACAACACTTGTTGAAACGATATGGTCATTTTCAAAGATGGATACCGTTGTACAGCCGCCACCAACGTCAATTAATGCAACTCCAAGTTCTTTTTCATCTTTTGATAAAGCAACTGTACCTGAAGCTAGGGGCTGTAGACAAATATCAGTGACATTCAAGTTAGCTCGCTCTACACATTTTAAAATATTATGTAATACAGTTTTCGAACAAGTAATGATTGTACCTTCCATTTCTAGTCGGACACCAATCATCCCTCGAGGGTCAGTAATCTCGTCTAGGCCATCCACAATAAATTGCTTAGGAATGACATCAATAATTTCTCTTTCAGGAGGAATTGAAATTACTTGTGCCCCATCGATTACACGTTTAACATCTTCATTTGTAATTTCACGATTTTCACTTTGAACAGCTACAACACCATGACATGGCTGAAGTTGAATATGATTTCCACTAATTCCAACTACTACACTATCAATTTGCATACCTACCATACGCTCTGCCTGTTCAACCGCACTACGTATAGAATGTACTGTTTGATCTATGTCAACGATAGCACCTTTTTTCATGCCATTTGATTTTGCTGTTCCAACACCAATAATGTTTAAGGAATCATTTAATACTTCACCAATAATTACTTTAATTTTTGTCGTACCTATATCAAGACTGACAAGTATGTCATTGTTGTTCAACAAAGGCACCTCCAATTTCAAAAGCATCGAAGAAAATGATAAATTTTCTTTATGCACAATATTATTTTCTCTAACTATCTATTACTATACTATAATCTACTATTTTAAAGGATTTTTTAGAAAAAAGAAATATATATTAGTTATTTCTTTACAAATATCACATTTAGCTTAGTAGTAACGGTAAAAACACCGATTTAGATACTAATAAAATGACTATTCAATGTCTTCATTTTCTTGATTGTACGATGCTTCTAGTTCTTCTTCTGTCATCTCTTCATTGAACGGTTTAAAATAAGCTCCAATTCCTATGTGGATAATCCCTTCCTTACTTGGATCTAATTGAGCTGCAATAGAGGGATATACTGTCATTTTTTCTGAGAAATCACGGATAGAAGATTCAACCATATTACCATCGCTCATGTAAAGAGTTATTGTATTTTGATTCTTTTCCGTAGGATTCCAGTGAAGTTCAGAAATAATGTTAAATATTCCTTTTGGGAGTTTTGAAAGTTCCTTAGAGATTTCAATCAACTTCTCTTCGTCTGTGAAATTAACTAGTAATGGCGCATCTCCATCTAGATATTCTTTACTACTTTCAGTAAACAAACTGCCATTTGCTAGTATTGGATAATACGCTTGACCTTTTTTTATGTAACCAATTCGCTTATGTTCCGTAATATGAATTGCTACTGTAGAAGGTAATTTTGTTTCAATTTCAACAGTATCAATTATCGGAACTTCTTCGAGAGCTTGTACAATTTCTTCCTTCTTGATTGTCCAAATGTTTGTATTTTGATGAAGGCCAGATCGATTGATAAGTTCTTCATCTTCATAGAATGAGTTACCATTTACAATAATAGATTTCACATGACTTAGTGGTGATTGAAGATAGACAATGATAGATATTAAGAAGAAAAAAATAGATAAATAGAAAATGAGACGTCTATTCGCCTTTTTTTTGCGGGCTTGTTTCAATTTAGGAATTCGATCCTCTATCGAAACAATTTTTTCTTTCGTCATTCTATTTCTTCCTTTTTAAAAAATTCACATAGTAAAACGGCATACCAGATGCCGTTTCAACTGAGTTATTTTTAATTATACCATATCATGCACAAAAACATATAGTACACAAGCAAAATGTTTAATGATTAATTTTTACCAAATTTAACACATTTTTATTAGAGATTACTAGATTCTACTACTCTTACTAATATTTAGTAATATTCCGACCGAACATAAAGTTAATGTTAGTGACGAACCACCATAGCTCAAGAATGGTAATGTTATACCTGTAACCGGTATCAACCCAATTACAACACTTATATTTATCATCACTTGTACGGTTAACATAGACACAATACCAAGTGCTAGGAACCGACCAAATAAATCAGCTGCTTCAATGGCAACCCGAATGCCTCGCCAAAATAACAAAACAAATAAAAGTAATAGTAATGTACCACCAATAAAGCCTAATTCTTCTCCCAATATCGCAAAAATAAAATCTGTCTGTGGTTCAGGTAAATAAAAATACTTCTGTAAACTATTACCTAACCCAACACCCATTAATCCACCTGGTCCAATAGCGTATAAAGATTGGATAATTTGAAATCCATCACCAAGCGGATCTTCCCAAGGGTTAAGAAAAGCAGTAATTCTACTTATCCGATATGGAGCAGAAGCAATTAAAAATACAAACCCAACTATCCCTAACAACCCTAATCCTACAAAATGAGATATCCTTGCTCCTGAAACAAAAATCATAATCATACATGTTAATACTAGCACCATACCCGTTCCTAAATCTGGTTGTAGCATAATTAATCCGAAAGCCGTAAAAATAAGCAGTAGTGCAGGTAGAAACCCTTTTCGAAATGATGTTATATACTTTTGATTTGTTGATAAGTAAACAGATAAAAAAATGATTAGTCCTAACTTCATAAACTCAGATGGCTGGATACTAAACGCTCCTACACCGATCCAACTTTGGGCTCCACCACGCGTTAATCCAACACCTGGAATTAATACTAGTAGTAGCAAGCTAAAACAAACAAATAAGATTATTTTGGAGTACTTGGCCCAATTGCTATAAGGTATGTACATAAAAAATAACATCCCTACTACTCCAACACCCGCAAAAAGCAGCTGTCGTTTCACAAAGTATAGTGAATCTGCAT
This sequence comes from Ornithinibacillus halotolerans, assembly GCF_014637405.1. GTDB lineage: Bacteria > Bacillota > Bacilli > Bacillales > Amphibacillaceae > Ornithinibacillus > Ornithinibacillus halotolerans. The sequence continues at coordinate 48,525 of NZ_BMEY01000016.1, read as the reverse complement.
ATTTATACTCCGCCCATATATATGAAGAACTATAAACCATTACGATCCCTATAAGTAATAACATAATTATTATCGTAAATAAAAAATAATCTGGCTTGTCCTTTAAGGAAGCTTGCTTGTTAAACAAAAAAAACACCCCTTCTTACAACAGTAAATTAGGGGCGTTAATCTATATTAATTTAGTAATCTTCTACATTACAAGCCCCTACTTTATTGTATGCACGGCCTGTACAAACATGTCTCCTCTTTCTTCAAAAGTCTTATATTGATCCCAACTAGCACATGCAGGGGATAATAATATAACATCACCTGGAAGTGAAGTGTCATATGCTTTGTATACTGCATCAGTTACATTCTCTGCTTCTATAACAGAATTAATGCCTGCTTTCTTCCCAATTGTTTTTAATTTTTCAGCTGTTTCACCAAACACAACCATACTTTTAACATGATTTAAATAAGGAACTAAATCATCAAATTCATTCCCACGATCTAATCCACCAGCAAGTAGTATTGTCGGCTGATGAAATGAAGATAATGCTTTTTGTGTAGCTAAAATATTCGTTGCTTTTGAATCATTATAAAAAGAACGTTCATTAACAGTAGCAACAAATTGTAAACGATGGGAAACCCCTGTAAAAGTGGACAAAACCTTGTAAATCCCTTCATTATTTGCACCGGTTAATTTTGCAGCACTAACAGCAGCCAGAATATTTTCTAGATTATGGGATCCTACTAATACGATATCATCTAGATCCATAATTTTCTCTTCTTTAAAATAAATTGATTTACTATCAGCCCATGCACCATCTTTTTGTTTACTCGTAATAGAAAACGGTATTTTTAATGATTTCGCTGTCTGGATAAGCTTCGTAACATGTTCGTCTTCAGCATTGTAGATTAAGTAATCATCTTGCTGTTGATTAAGAAAAATATTAGCTTTTGCTTGGTAGTAATTATCAACAGTCTTATGATAATCAAGATGGGCCTCAGATAGGTTTAATAACACTGCTACTTTTGGTCTAAAACTTTCAATACCCATTAGTTGGAACGATGAAAGTTCGACAACCATCTTTTCATCTTCCTTTAATTCTCTGGCTACTTCTGTTGCAACAATTCCAATGTTTCCTGCAAGTTGGACAGAAAGGTTGCTCTGTTTTATCATCTCGTATATTAATGTTGTAGTTGTTGTTTTCCCATTGGAACCTGTTATTCCAATAATATCAGCAGAAGTTAATTTACTAGCTAATTCAATTTCTGTAATAATTGGAATATCCCTTTTCATCGCTTCAATTAAGATAAAATTTTCATATGGAATTCCAGGATTTTTTACAATTAAATCGATATCATCTAGAACTTCTAGTGGATGTGATCCTACGACAACTTCTGCTCCTAGACCACGCAAATATAAAACTTCTTCATCATCTTCGGACGCTTTTAAATCATTGATACGAACGTTTTTATTATTTTCAAGTAGAATTTTTGCTGCAGCAGTTCCACTTTTTGCAAGTCCTAAGACAAGCACATGAGAATAAGGAAAATCATCTAATTTATTCAACTTAGCCACACCTCAATGTATATACCAAGAGCAGCAAAAATAAGTCCTACAGTCCAAAAAGTAGTTACTACACGCCACTCAGACCAACCAACTAACTCATAGTGATGATGTAATGGACTCATTTTAAATACCCTCTTACCGGTAGTTTTAAATGATATAACTTGGATAATTACAGATAGAGTCTCCATTACAAACACCCCACCTATAATTACGAGTAAAATTTCTAACTTAGTTAATATGGCTACTGTGGCTATCGCACCACCAAGTGCTAATGAACCAGTATCCCCCATGAACACTTTTGCTGGATGAGCATTAAATACTAAAAATCCTAATAAAGCACCTACAACCGCTAATGAAAAAATAGCAACCTCAACTTGAGGTGTACCATACCATGCAAGGATACCAAATGCTCCAAAGGCGATGGCAGCAGTCCCTGCTAGCAAACCATCTAGGCCATCAGTTAAATTTACAGCATTCGATCCCCCTACTAGCATAAATATGATTAGTAATGCATATCCAATTCCTAAATCCCATTGAATGTCTGTTCCTGGGATTTGAATGTATGTTGGGAATCCTTGATTCTTTAGTATGATAAAAATAATAATTGCAATTACAAGTTGACCAAGTAATTTCTGTTTAGAAGTTAATCCGAGATTTCTTTTTAAAGCAACTTTTATAAAATCATCTAAAAATCCTAATAATCCATAACCTAATAATACGAACAATAATAGCCATAATTCATAGCCTATTGATCCATTTACAAGCTTACTAGCCATAATAATCGAAGTTATGACAATACTACCTATTATCATTACTCCACCCATTGTAGGCGTTCCTGATTTCTTCAGATGAGATTTCGGTCCTTCTTCTCGTATACTTTGTCCAAACTTTAAACGTCTTAAAAACGGAATTAAAATTGGTGACAAAAGGACGGTAACAAGAAATGCTATCGCTATTGTTATAATTAAACTAGTAATATTCATATATATCCTCCTCCAATACAAACCGTCCAAAATATTATTGTTCTTATAATAGTTTTCTCTAGAAAGTTGTATAGAATTTAAATAGTCAATTTTCATTTTATATTTCAGACCAAATCAAAGTTAGCTTATAATCTAGAGGGGAGCACCCTCTAGATTTAGCTCCACATTATTGTAATTGTCTAATGACTGTTTCTAATTCCATTCCCCTAGAACCCTTAAATAAGATCAAGGTTTGATTGTTTAAATAATCTTGTAATTCGTTTGGAACATCTTCCTTATTCTCTATATGTTTAACCGTCATATTAGGAAACTTTCCCTTAACTGCATCTGAGATAGCCTTCGAATCGTTTCCAACAGTATAAAGAACTGAAATTTGTTCATTAATTACGTTTGCTACATTTGCATGTAATTTTTTAGATTGATCACCTAATTCATATATATCCCCTAAGACAACTACTTTTGTCTCGAAACCATCCATTTGTTTTACAACTTCAACAGCAGCCATCATAGAGGTTGGAGATGCATTATAGGCGTCATTTATTAAAGAGACATCATTCCTCCCTTTTAATAGTTCAAATCGCATCCCAGTTAATTGTAATGTTTCTAAAGCTTTCTTAACTTTTTCTTTAGGTATTCCGAGCAACTTCCCAATTATAATACCATAACCACTATTTTTTGCATGATGGGAGCCAAGTAAAGATACAGTATAGTCTTCTCCATCAGATCCAGTAAACGTTGTTTTATGATGCAAGATTTCAACATTTGAAATAACGAAATCATTTTTTGAACTAAATCCTACTTTTACTACATTATCTTGTTGATGAACATGATTAAGTAATGATTCATCTCCATCAATAATTAGTTTACCTGTATTACTTAATCCAGTTATAATTTCTAATTTCGCTTTAGCAATTCCTTCACGTGAACCTAAATACTCAATATGAGACTCCCCAATATTTGTAATTACAGCATAGTCTGGCTTTGCAATATTGGATAATAGTTCAATTTCTCCAAAACTACTCATACCCATTTCCAAAACTAACACTTCTGTCTCGCGCGGCATGGATAGAATAGTAAATGGTAAACCGAGTTCATTATTTAGATTCCCATTAGTAAAATGAGTTTTATATTGCTCTTTAGCAATGGATGCAACAATATCCTTTGTTGTTGTTTTACCATTTGAACCTGTAATACCTATTACTGTAGGATTTATTTCATGACGATAAGCATTAGCTAGAAATTGTAATGCCTTTATCGTATCATCTACATAAAAAACAAGAAAACTTTCTGGTAATCCTTCTGGTTCCTTTCTTCCTTTTTCCCATAGTGTCGCTATCGCACCATTTTCGTATGCTTGATTGATAAATTCATGACTATCAAAGTTTTCACCGACAATCGGAATGAATAAAGAATCTTTAGCTTTTTTCCTACTGTCGGTTAAGATACTGTCAATCTTTTTATCCGTTACTTCTCCTTTTACATTAGGGAAAATTTTGTTCAGCCAATTCACAGTAAATAACATATTATATCTCCTTATTGTCTAGTGCTTCCTTTGCAATTTCTCTATCATCAAAATGATACTTCGTATGGCCAATTTGCTGATATGTTTCATGGCCTTTTCCTGCAATTAATATAATATCACCTTCGGTAGCTTGCTGAATTGCGTAATTAATTGCGTTTTTACGATCAATAATAACTTGATATTTTTCTTTCAAATTATCTAATCCTTGAATCATATCATCAATTATCACTTTTGGATCTTCCGTCCGAGGGTTATCAGATGTGAAAATTGCCTTATCTGCGTAGGTTAAAGCAATATTAGCCATCAATGGTCTTTTTGTCCGGTCTCTGTCTCCACCACAGCCGACAACAACAAATACTTTCTTTTTAGCAAACTCACGAATAGTTGTAAGTACATTCTCTAATGAGTCAGGTGTATGAGCATAATCAACAATAACAGAAAATAAATGGTTATGCGTTACTAATTCAAATCTACCATCTATGCCTGTTATTGTTTCCAACGCATCTTTAATTACTGGTAACGGTATACCATCTGATAATGCCGCTGCACTTGCAGCTAACATATTAGATACATTAAATTTCCCAATTAATTTACTATGGATAACAGTATTCCCAACTGGGCTACAAAGTAAAAACTTGGTTCCTGATGGTGTTAGAGTTATAGATTTAGCCATTACCATAGCCTTATTGTCAATACCATACGTAACTACAGATTGTGCTGTTGAACGTAGTAATCGATCACTTGCTGGATCGTCTTTGTTAATGATAGCAAATTTCTTCTTCGCAGAATGATATTCATTCCCTAATTGAGCAAATAGCAAGCTCTTAGCACGCAAATAATCATCCATAGATGAATGATAGTCTAAGTGATCTTGAGTTAAATTTGTAAAAACTGCAATATTATAATCACATCCATATACTCTACCTTGGTCCAGTGCATGAGAAGATACTTCCATAATAACTTGATCCACTTTCTCGTTTACCATCTTGCGAATCATTCGTTGTAAAAACAAAGTATCTGGTGTGGTGTTATCAATTGGATAAATATCATCATCAATTTTCATCTGGATGGTCCCTATGATACCAGTTCTCTTTCCATTTTTATTGTAGATTTTATCAAGCAAATAAGTAATGGTCGTTTTTCCATTTGTCCCAGTTACTCCAATTAATGGTACTTGATTCGTAGGAAAATGATAATAAACACTTGCAGCCATAGCTAGAAATCGAATAGTGTCCTCCACTACAATTACTGGTACATTTACTTTAATCTCTTTTTCTGCAACAATTGCTACTGCACCGTTTTCGATCGCTTCATCTACATAATCATGTCCATCGACCGTAAACCCATTAATGCATACAAATAAATCCCCATTTGTAATCTCTCGAGAGTCCATTTTAATTTCATTAATTTCTATATCATATAGTGTAGAGAATTGTTTAGAAAATGGATGAAAAGAAAGAATTTCCTTTAATTTCACAAAGACATCTTCCTTTCTCCAACATAATATTATTCTCTTTATAATTACATTTTTCGAGGGTGGGCATACCATTTCTAGGTACACCCACTATTAAAATGCAATCACATCCAATTTATTATATCAAAATAGTTTTCTATTCTGAACGTTTTTCTTTTGTATTTTCATTTTTCTTTGATAAATATATTCTAACTTTAGATCCAGGTTCAACTTTTGTACCAGCAACAGGATCTTGATCAATAATAATATCTCCATCGCCACTTGTTTCAATGGATAGATCGGTCATCATTTGCATTAATTCATTTTTTTCCATACCAATTAAATCTGGGACTTCCACTTTTGGCTGTTCCGGCCACAAGTACTCTTTTTCTAATCCATCTTTTCTTGGTTCAACTCCCATAACTGGTAGACTGTCACCAATAATATTCCCGACAATTGGTGCTGCGACAGTACCTCCAAATTGTTGCACACCTTTCGGATTATCAACAGCAACATAAACAACAATTTCTGGATCGTCAGCAGGTGCAAAGCCTATAAAGGATACAATATGATTATTTTGCAAATAGCCACCATTCGGTCCAACTTTTTGTGCAGTACCAGTTTTACCACCCACTCGATACCCTTCAACATATGCCGGCCTACCTGTTCCTTTTGCGACAACACTTTCCAGTGCATTTCGAATTTCCTTTGAAGTAGCTTCAGATATAACTCTATTTTTTACTTTTGGTTCTTTTGTCGAGACTACTTCATTTGTTCGTGGGTCAACCCATTGTTTTGCAATAAATGGTTCATATAAATAACCTCCATTAATTGCTGCTGACACCGCCATCACTTGTTGAATAGGAGTTACAGACACACCTTGACCAAATGCAGTTGTTGCCAATTCTACTGGTCCAACATTTTCAGGTTTAAATAGAATCCCAGTTCCTTCTCCTTGCAAATCAATCCCTGTTTCTGAACCAAACCCAAACTCTTTAATGTAACTAAATAATTTTTCTTTTCCAAGTTCTTCCCCCATATGCACAAAACCTGGGTTACATGAATTCTGGACAACTTCTAAAAAAGTCTGCTCCCCATGTCCACCTTTTTTCCAACAGCGAAGTCTTGCACCACCAACTTCGACATGGCCATGGTCATGAAAATGGTCTTCCAATAAATCTACTTGTTTTTCTTCAAGGGCAGCTGCTAAAGTTATTATCTTAAACGTTGAACCCGGTTCATACGTACTCCAAATTGGAAGATTACGGTTATATATTTCAGGGTCTACCTCTTGGTAATTTTCCGGATTAAAATTAGGTCTTGTTGTCATTCCTAATACTCCGCCGGTTTTAGGATCGACCGCTATCGCTAGTGCACCGTCTGGATTATATTTTGCTACTGCTAAGTCAAGCTCACGTTCCATTATTGTTTGAATTCTAGAATCAATTGTAGTTACTAAGTTATAACCATCTTTCGGGGGCGTATAAACATCTGCAAGTTGGGTTAATCTGCGCCCTTTCGCGTCTGAATAAAAAGATAAACTTCCTTCATTCCCATTCAACATATCATCATAATATAGCTCTAAACCCATTAATCCCTGATTATCAATACCAGCAAACCCTAACACATGTGATAAATCATCACCAAATGGATAATGTCTAATAGAATCTTTAGCTAAGTAAACTCCTTCTATATTTAAAGTTCTTATTGCCTTCTCTTGCTCTTCTGAAATTTTCCTTCCTTCTGGATGAATATTTACAGACATCTCCGATTTAGTAACATATTCATATGCCTTCTCTTTTGTGATGCCTAGAATCTCAGCAAGTTGTTGTGCTGTTTTCTCTGGATCTTTTATTTGTCTAGGCACGAGTACAATGGATGGGGCTGTTACATTTTCAGCTAGGATTGTCCCATTAACGTCCAAAATATTACCCCTCTCAGGTTGAAACTTTATATTTCGGCTCCATGATTCGTCTGCCTTTACCATCAATTGATCACCTAGAATAAACTGAACATAGCCTAAGCGAAATACAATAATCCCAAAGACGATAATTCCAAAAAGAAAAACAGCGACTAATCGTTTTCTAACTGTAACAGTTGATACACGTTTCATCTTCCATCTCCTTTACATAGGTAGGCTTGTATCAACTATATGTTGTTAAAAAATTGATTAGAACACTGTTTTTATAAGTGATGTTTACATTCATTCAAAAAATTCTTCTGTATCCTCTTCTTGTTCATTAGATTGAGTTTCTTGCATTTCCTCTGGAGTTTTTAATTCAATACCAAGATACGAACCTTTTGATAATGCCGTTCCTTCCTCTATGCTTTGCGAAACTACATATCCGCTACCTATAGCTTCAAGTTTTAAGTTCAACATACTACTTAGTTTTGTTACATCTCGTAATGACCAATCAATCACATTAGGCATGGTAGGATTATCAGTTATTAGAATAACTTTTTCATTTGGTAATACTTTTTCACCTACTTCAGCACTCATTGCAATAATTTTAGCCCCATCTCCAACGATGGAGTAATTTGCATGATGCTCTTTCAAGAATTCCTGAGCACTTTCAGTAGATTTATCTATAAAATTAGGTATCTCATATGTTGTCACTTCTTCGTATTCACCTTTATCCGGAACGATGTTTAAATAATGTAACGCATTTTCCATGACATTATTAAAGATAAAAGCAACTGGGGCAGAACCAGGTTCAAGACCTGTCTCAAATTCTAATGTAGGCTGTTTTACTGATACATACATCATTAATTCTGGATTATCAGCAGGAGCCATACCAAGAAATGAGAACACATAATTTTCTCGCCCTTCTAAATACCCACCTTCTGGATCAGGTATTTGGGATGTTCCTGTTTTACCACCGACTGAATAGTCATCTAAATTGAATCTTTTCCCAGTTGCATATTCCGACTGAACACCATCTACTAATAATTTTCTCACTTGAATTGCAGTTTCTTTCGATATTGGTTCTCCTACAACTTCAGGTTTATTTTTTTCGATTACTTTTCCAGTATCTGAGTCTACTATTCTATCAATAATATAAGGTTTAAGCATTTTCCCATCATTAGCGATTGCTGTAGCAGCTTTCATCATCTGGATTGGACTTGCCGTACTCCCTTGTCCAAAAGCAGTCGTTAGCTTTTCAGCTGGGTAGTTGTATAAGATTTCACCTGGTATTTCTCCTGGTAAATCAATTCCTGTCGACTTATCAAAATCGAATGCATGAAGATACTCTAGAAATCGATCAGGCCCTAACTTCTCCCAAACTAATTTTCCTGCTGCAACGTTCGAGGATCTAGCAAATCCTTCATCATAGGATATTATTCCCCAACCTCTTCCATAGTTAAAGTCGTTAATCGGCCTTATATTTTCTTGAATTTGATAACTACCAGACATAAATCCTTCCTGTCCGTCATAGACACCTGCTTCTATAGCTGCTGCCCAAGTAAACATTTTAACGGTTGAACCAGGTTCAAATGGTGCAGAGATTGCATCGTTATACCAATTTTGCACATTCTCAGGATTGTTAGGATTATAACTTGGACGGTTGCTCATCGCTACAATTTCACCTGTTTTAGGATCCATAACAATTGCTGTCATCCGTTCTGGTTTATATTTTTCATCTACTTGTGTTAGTACATCTTCAAGCACAGTTTGAATTTTTTGGTCGATGGTTAAATAGACATCCTCCCCATTGTCTGGGGTATTTAATATTTCATCAGGATGTAGGAGTTTTTTATTATAAATATCCCGTTGATATGAGATAAATCCGTCTTCACCTTTAAGTAAATCATTCATCTCATGCTCAATTCCAGTGATGCCAATGATCTCTTGTATTTCCCCATTTTCTGTTTCTATATCTTTCTTCTGCGCAAAACCTATAATATGTGAGGCAAATTCACCATTAGGGTAATAACGAATATTTTCTTTAATAAATTTTATTCCAGGTAGTTTCATTGCTTCAATTTCATCTTTCACCTGTAATGGAATACCTTTTCCAATAGTTCCAAATTCTACTTGGGACTTATCATTTTCAATTCCTTGATTTATTTGGTTTAATATATACTCTTTATCTGCATCTAGGATAGAAGCAAGACTTTCAGCAGTGTTTACTGGATCTGTGACATGATAATCTTCCTCTAGCCCTTCGGAAAATTTTTCATCGACAATTGCATACATTCTAAAGGTTGGCATATCATATGCTAATGTCATTCCGTTTTTATCATAAATCTTTCCACGTTCTGACTCTAATTTATAGGACGTTGTTCGCACTTCTTTTGCCCATTCATCTAAAGATACCCCATCGACCACACCTGAAGCTTGAATATATAAAAACCTACCTGTAACAAGTAAAAAAGCCATGACGAAGATAACCATAAGAACTCCGGCCATGACATGGGTTGTATTATTCTTTTTCATCCATTATCACCTGCATTATTGATTAAAAGAGTTAGCATGTTTCACTTCTGCAGCTTGAATCGTAAAGCCATTTTCTTTTGCAAATTGAGTAATTCTTTCCGGTCTACTTAATTCCTTAATTTCAAATAGTAAACCTTCATTTACTAATTTTTGATCAGCAATGTTTTGCTCCAAAACTTGTATATCTCGATTTAACGTATCCATAGAAGAGGAATAAGTTACAACAAAGAAACCTATTATTAATAGACAGGCAGCTACACTAGTATATAATATTTTTTCTCCTTTTGTAATCCAACTTTTTCTCTTGTAGACTACTTTTTTCTCAACTTGAGGTTGATAAGATGTATACGATTGTTCCCAATTTCTTGCATGATTTGCCGCCATTATTTACTCCACCCTTCTTCAAAATTAAATTCATTTGATATTAAATTAATCTTTTCGACTACACGAAGTTTTGCTGATCTTGATCTTCGATTTTCTTCTAATTCATTTTCATCTGCAACGATAGGCTTCCTATTAATCATTTTAAAAGGTGCTTCATATTCTTTCGGAATAACTGGTAAATTTCTAGGAGTTTCTTTAGGTGTACTCCATCTTTTAAAAGCTTGTTTACAAATTCTGTCCTCTAGAGAATGGAACGTAATCACTGCAATTCTTCCATTCAAATCTACAACACGAGCAGCTTGGTTTAATGCATCATGAAAAGCTTGTAACTCATCATTTACTGCAATTCTTATTGCTTGAAAGATACGTTTAGCAGGATGACCACCTTTTCTTCTAGCTGGAGCTGGAATTGCATCTTTGATAATATCAACAAGTTGGTATGTAGTTTCAATGGACTTTTCCTTGCGGTATTCTTCAATTTTTCTTGCTATTTGTTTAGAAAATTTTTCTTCTCCATACTTGAAGAAAATAGACACCAGGTCATTATACGGCCATTCATTAATAATTTCAAAGGCAGATAATTCCTGTTCTTGATTCATACGCATATCTAGTTTTGCATCATGCTGATAGCTAAATCCTCTTTCTCCACGATCAAGCTGAGGTGAAGATACACCTAAGTCAAAAAGAATACCATCCACCTTGGAAATTTGATGTTTTTCTAATTCCTGTTCTAAATATCTAAAATTACTATGAATAAATAATATTCTATCCTTATATTTTGAAAGTCTTTCTTTTGCAGCTTTAAGAGCATCCACATCTTGATCAAATGCAATTAACAACCCATTCTCATCTAGCTGAGAAACAATTCTTTCAGAATGCCCTCCACCACCTAATGTACAATCTACATATGTACCATTCGGTTTTATATTTAATCCAATAATAGATTCTTCTTTTAATACTGTGTAATGCTCAAACATATTGCACCTTCTTTTACGATTTTCAGGTTATATATCAAAATCCATTAAATTCTCTGCTATTTCCGCAAAAGATTCCTCAGATTCATTGAAATAGTCTTCCCAATTTTCACTAGCCCAAAATTCAATTCGATTCGATACTCCGATTACAACACACTCTTTATCTAATCCCGCATAATTTCGAAGTGGTTGTGGTATATTTATTCTTCCCTGTTTATCAACTTCACATTCTACAGCGCCAGAAAAGAAAAATCGTGTGAAGGCTCTAGCGTCTTTTTTTGTTAGGGGGAGTTTCTTAAGCTTTTCCTCAATAATGGACCATTCAGCCATAGGATATGCAAATAAGCATTTATCTAATCCACGAGTAACAACAAAACGTTCACCAAGTTCTTCTCGGAACTTAGATGGGACAATTATTCTGCCCTTCGTATCAAAGTTATGTTGGAATTCACCCATGAACATATAGTCCGCCCCCACTTTCATATCCCTATATTACCACATCCCCCCACTTTCTACCACTAGTTGATGAAAAATAGTAAAAGAAATAGTTCAATTAGTTATTTTTACCTAAAAAAAACTATCCTCTCGATAGATACAGATTGTTAAAATGCCGTAGATCAAGGCATTTCTGTACCTACCAAAAGGATAGTTTATAAATTGTGGTGAAATGTGGTGAACTAAATATATACGATAAAGTGATCTTGTTGGAAAGATAAATTAAAATTGTTTACTTCTTGAAAGAAGTTTATTCCATAACAGTTAATATACGGAATTGGATTCCAAATACGTTCTTGTAATCCATTAGGGTATAAGTTCATTTCTAAAAGGGAGAAGTCAGATAATTCTTTTTCATAACGTTCTTCCAGTGCCCGGATTATTCTTTTTTCTAAAAATTCTATATCCTTAATCAGATAATCTAAATTTTTATCTGCCATTTCTTCTAAATCAGCACGCACTATTTTTGCAATATTGCGGAGTGGTTCATGTAATTGTGCGATTTTATTTTTAATCTCATCTGCAGTATCTTCAATTGGTGGATTTACTTTCTCTTTAAACCATAGCTTCCTTATACTTGAAATTTCACCATTAATGGCTGACTCTAGCGATATATTATATTTATTAAGTAATTTGTTTATCTTTCGATCAATGTATGTTAAAGATAGTCTCGGTACAACAGGGGGCATTTTAATATTTAACGTGTGAAATGCACCTTTTAAAACCGACCAATAACTAATTTCACCTGGTCCGCCAATAAATGCTAACGTTGGAAGTAACAAATCTTGCATTATTGGCCGAGTTACCACATTGTTACTTAATTTTTCAGGAAAATCTTTGGCAATTTGTAATAGTTCTTCATTTGTTAATATCACTTCTAATTGTTTTCCTACCCAATTGCCTTCTTCATTTCTATTTAAAAGAATTCGCTCGTCATCTTTACAATAAAAAAGGTGCCCATTTTCATGATTTACATCTAAAGGGATAGTATATCCTTGTTTCATTAAGTCATTTTGGGTATTAAAGACACTTTGACTTATCTTCTTCTGATTTTTAATCATCTCAATGAAATAATTACTCTCTAATTTTCTAATTCGTTTATCACCAGAATCAAGTAATACTAATCCGTCCTGATTAAATAATTGGAAAATAAGTCTAGCAAAAAAATCAACATATGTAGAAGATTTTTCTAGACAGTCCTGTACGATAAGTTTGATTTCATTTGTGTACTGGGTCTCTGGCAGTTGATTTAATATAATGGAAATGAATGCATTAACTTCATCATCTTGAAGTGCAATATCTGAGATTGAAGTTTTACTAGGATTAAATTGATTAACACGATATTTTTTAAGTCTAGCTTTTGTCATCATATACACATGATTAATTTCCTCAAAATCATGGTCCTCACCTGCTATCCAAAATACTGGAATAACTGGTATATTTAACAGTTTTTCTTGTTGTTTTGCCAATTGAATAATGGATATTACTTTATTTACAGAATATAACGGGCCAGTTAATACACCAGCTTGTTGTCCACCGACCACTACTACACTTTCTGCAGCTTTTAACCTTTCAATATTTTGTAACGTACTTTCAGGTGCTCCCCATTCTTTATTTAAGGAATAGAGTACGTTGACAAGGTTTTCTCTTTGAAAAGTTCGGCCTTTTAACTCCAATAAGCGATCACTAAAATCATTATACGTATAATCAAAGTAATTTAATAAATTATCATTTTGATTTCGATAATCTTGTATTAATTTATTTTCGTTGGTAATTTGGATTGATTCGATTCGCATTCAGTATGTACTCCTTTAGAAGTAATAGTCTATGAGTATTGTACAAGAAAGTATTTCTTTTTTCATGTTTCATGATTCACATTTTATAAATTCATGTTTAATTGAGAATTTCAGAAACTATACCGTAAAAAACTAATGCTATATATAATAGGAAAAATATTAGAAATGATATCCTCCAAAGGAATTTAATTGCTTTATATAAATCTACATCGATATATTTTTTCCACTGAACGATCACTACAATTGTAAGAATAAGTAATAATAATACAACTATGTATAAAATAAATGAGTGGTTAAATAAATCTGCAAGTACAGTATGAACAGCTAAAATATATAATAATGTTGTCCAATTCACAGATTGATGGAATGCCTTTATTTTATTTTGATAAATAAATTTAAAAGCATAATATAGTCCTATTGTAATTAGAATTGGAAAACTAACCATAAATGCTATAACGTACAATATAATTTCAAACATTATTCAATTGTTCCCCTTTTTCGACGACTTGTTCCTCTCTTTTTCTAATTGTAACAGAATTCACATATTTTTGTACGACTATCAATAATAAAATATTCCCAACACACCAATATTTTGATTCTTAATAATTTTATATTATAATTAGATAAAATACTAAAACTATTTATTTTTCTGACAACTAAGGAGGGGATAACTATGGGGGATGTTAAAGTTGAAAAACTATTAAACAATTATAAAACGTTAGATGAATTTAAACGATTTAAAGAATATGGAAATCAAGAATTATCAATGTTAGAGGATCTACAATCTAATATTGTTGAAAACAACAGTGAATCACCATTCTATGGTATTTATTATGGTGGATCGCTCATTGCTAGAATGAGCTTGTATAAAGTTGATAAAAAATATGACCAATACTTCGACCCACAACATGACTATTTAGAACTATGGAAATTAGAAGTATTACCACACTATCAAGGAAAAGGGCACGGGAAAAAATTAGTAGATTTTGCGAAATCATTTCAACTTCCCATTAAAACGAATCCAAGGATTAATTCTCATGGTTTTTGGGAAAAGATGGATTTTCAAAAAGCAAATTATAATATGGAGAGGGATTTTGGACAGAATCCACTAATCTGGCTTCCTGAAGGGATTATGGAAAGAACGGAATAGAAGTAGAATAAAAGAGGCTAAACAACGTCTATGTAGCCTCTTTCTTCTTGTATTATATAATTGCTATAGAATGAGAATGGAATAACTCAATTTTTCTCTTTAATCCACTTCCATAGATTCCCCATTTCTTCCCAAGCATTCTCGTAGCGTTGTAATTGCAACTTTAATCTTTTATTTTCTTCCTCGAGTTTATTAACTAACTTTTCTTGTTCTTTTTTTGCTAAATCTTGATGTTCAGCAAAGTTAGTTTTCATTCTTTCTAACAACATAATCGCAGACTCGATTGTATCTTTTTCCAAATTTACCTTTACATCTTCCAGATCCAAGACTGCTTTTCTTCCACCGAGCTTTCTCTCTTCTTTTGCACGTTGTATTTGTTCTTGATATTGTTTTCGTATAGTTGCATTCCACCTAAACCCGCAAGCAGCAGAAGTTCTGGATAGTTGCTTAGCTACCTCTTTAAACGCTTCCAGCTGTGTTCTACCTTCTCGAATATACCGAATTACGGTTTCAGCTAATATGATATCTTCATCTTCGGTCCAGGCATCTTGCCGTGTAGCATTCATATCATCACTCCTTATCTATTTGCTATCAATGTATGCACAAACTAGGAGTGATAGAATACCCTTCTTATAATTTTGTAAAGTTTCCTTTCTAGCTTTTGTTTAAAAATGCTTGGACAGCTTCTTTATGCTCATTCGTTTCCCATAAAGTTGCGCAATGTTGCACTTCATTCATCATCATCTCTTTTAAAGATTGGACGTTAATATGTTCTTTAAATAATCCTTTTAATATTTTCATTTGATGAAATGATTTATTTATGTATGGTTGAAGTGTCGTTTTCATATCTCCAAACTCTTTAATTGGAACAACTCTATGAACCCAACCTTTCATTTCTAATTGTTCTACTTCTAAAATATTCCCTTCCATAATCCACTGATTGGCGAAACTTGGATGGACACGTTTTGACAACAATATGCCTCCCCCCCAACCAGGAATAATTCCTAAATTAGATTGAACAAAACCAAATTTAGTACCTGTTTTAGCAATACGTATATCACATGCAGAGGCAATTTCACATCCTCCACCAACAGCACTACCATTAAGCAAAGCAATGGTTGGAACTTTAAAAATAGCTATACGATATAAAACTTCCATCATTTTTGATAATCTTTTTTCCGCTTCTTCCTTCGACAATTCACCATGAAAATCATTCAAATCACCACCAGAGCAAAACATTTTTTCACCAGCACCAGTTATCACTAAAAATTTGATAGGCTCCTTTTCTGCTCTATCCATTATAGTTATTAATTCATTTGCCATCTCTAGTGAAATAGCATTGCGTTTTTCTGGTCTATTGATTGTAATTACACTAAAATTATCAGGAAATATTTCATATCTAATTAACTTTGTCATTACAATCCTCCTTCATATTTATGAAATTTTAAAGCTTTCATATGTAAAAAAAACAGACCACAATTAAGATGTGATCTGTTTTTTCCTTGCTGTTAAAGTGACATTTCATTTATGAGAAATTAATTACTTACAACTTCTTTCCCATCATATTGCCCACAAGATTTACATACATGGTGTGGCTTTGTTAGTTCTCCACAATTTGAACATTCTACCATGCCAGGCACGTGTAATTTGAAATGAGTACGACGTTGTCTTTTCACTTTTTTAGAAGTTCTTCTTTTAGGTACTGCCATGACTTACACCTCCTTCAAATACGAAAGCAAAAACTTGAATATCATTCTTATTTTTCTTTCTCTGTATCTTTGAATAATGACTCCAGTTTTTTCAAACGTGGATCAATTGTCATTTCTTTTGGTTTATCAGAAAGTACTTCCCAATCTTTTCCCTTTTGGAGAAACTCAGTTTCTTCTACATCTTTAGCAAAAACTCGGAAAGGAACCTCCAATAAAATATTTTCCTTTATAAACGGCATTAAGTCAAGTACTTCTCCGTGAATTGGATGGATTTCTGATTCATCTTCATCATTATAATAAGGAGACGATGAAAATATTTCCTTTGTTTCAATCTCAAAAGAATAAGGCACATCTACAAGTGTACGAGCACAAGGTAAAATCATTCTACCAGTAATTGTAAATGTAAAGAAAAACTGATCACCGTGCATGTTACAAATTCCTTCTACATGTACAAGTTCAATCTCTCTTATATCATTATTCATTGATTCAAGTTCTGAAACATCCACTTCTCCAGAGAATGAAAAAGGCTTATTAAAAGCATCTTTCTTTAATTGTGCTAATGTAAATTTCATTTATTTCACCTCAAGGCAACAAGAGTAATTTTAAAAGGAAATTCCTCTTTTGTCAATATTTTTTCTTTACAGTCTAAAAAAATGTTATTTCTAGCATTCCCAGTACTTTTTTTCTATAATCAAACTTAATAAGAATTAGGAATCTGAGGGTGGTAAAATGAATGTCTGTGGCTTAATTGTAGAATATAACCCTTTTCATAATGGTCATGTATACCATGTTAACCAAGCTAAAGAACAAACAAATGCAGATATTATAATTGCAGTTATGAGTGGATCTTTCCTCCAACGAGGTGAACCTGCTATAATCGATAAATACCATCGAGCCAAGGCCGCAATTACATCCGGTGTTGATATTGTCGTTGAATTACCATATGTATTCGCTGTACAAAGTAGCAATTTGTTCGCAAAAGGCTCTATCTTGACGTTAAATGAGCTTGGAGTAAATTCCATTTGCTTTGGAAGTGAATCTGGAAACATCCATTATTTTACCGAAGGATATCGTAAATTAAGTACTCACGAACATGCTTATAAAAAAGAATTAAAGCAGCAATTGAACAAAGGAATTTCTTTTCCTACTGCAAGTAAAATAGCATATGAAACAATTGGCTTGGATACGAGTAACTTTAACTTATCACAACCAAACAACATACTAGGTTTTAGCTATGTAAAAGCGATACTTGATAACAATCTATCAATAACCCCACATACAATTACAAGAATTAACAGTGGCTACCATGAAACAGAAATTACTAGCTCCATCGCTAGTGCAACAAGTATACGGAAACAATTATTTGAACATCATGCAAATATCCAGCAATTAGAGCATACGATGCCACAAATCACCTTAAACCAACTACGTACATATCAAGAAAATGCTACCTTGTTACATAATTGGGAAAAATACTTTACACTTCTCCATTATCGGGTAATGACGATGTCAATACAAGAATTATCTCTAATACACGATATAGAAGAAGGTCTAGAATACCGAATTAAGAAAACTGCTCAAGAAGCAACATCATTTTCAGATTGGGTAAAGAGAATAAAAACAAAACGCTATACTTGGACAAGAATCCAACGTATTTTTGTGCACATATTAACAAATACAAATAAAACAGAAATCTCCCAACACACTTCTAATAGCTCTGTACCTTATGTAAGATTATTAGGAATGAATAATAATGGAAGAGCGTATTTAAATCAGCAGAAAAAACAAATGGAGGTCCCTTTACTTACCAAACTTAGCCATAATCAGCATCCAATGTTAACAATCGAAGAAAGAGCCACTCATGCTTATTATAGTATACTGCCAATAGACAATAGATATTCTTTATTAAACCAAGAGATGAAAGGGCCAGTAATTGTCAATAAGTAATTAAAGAGGCCGGGACAAAACTAAAACAAAGGTAATAAAAAACGAACAATCACCACATTAGCCCCGGAAATATACGGAGACTCCTGTGGGAGGAAAGGCATCGGTGAGACCCCGCAAGAGCGTTAGCTCTGAGGAGGCTCACCAGCCGCCCACGGAAAGCGCAGTATATTTCCGGGGCGGGTCTGATGCTCTAACTTTAATGTTCGGTTTTTCCTATGTTAGAAATAGTTTTGTCTCAGCCTCACTCATTGTTTGAGTTATTCCAATTCCTCTTGTAAATAGCGTAATGCATCTTCAAACGTATCCACCGGAACAATAATCATATCTGTATTAATCTCTTCAGCTGTTTTTCTAGCAACTTCATAATTTGAATTTCCGCCTCTTCCTCCTTCATTAGGCGCGAAGAATACATCTACCCCTTCTCGGTCTGCGGCCACTACCTTTTTATCAATTCCACCAATTCTACCTACATTTCCTTCATAATCAATCTCACCAGTTCCAGCAATCTTGTAACCTTTTGTCAAGTCACCATCAGTGAGTTGATCATATATCTCTAATGAAAACATTAAGCCTGCACTTGGTCCACCAATATTCCCACTAGAAAATGTTACAGGGGGATCAACATGAACATCTCGATCCGTTACTAGAGTAATACCAATCCCAACTTGTCCTGTCTCCTCATTGATAATCCCTAAAGTAACTGGTTTAACGAATTCTTTCTCTTCGCGTAGAAAAGTTACATTAACTACGTCCCCAAGTTCTTTTTGTTCAATATAAGAAATGAGATCATTTGATTCCTTAATTTCGTTATCATCAATTCCAATAATTCTATCTCCCATTTGCAGAATACCATCAGCTGGTAATTCTTTCGCAACGTTAACTACATAGACTCCATTATATTCAATCGTAATTTCCTTCTCAGCAGCTGTATAGGCAACAACCATCGATGCCTCCTGCGAATTCTCCATCATCTGCAATTGCGCCTGAAAATATTCATCATCAGAAATTCCTTCTGGTCGAACTAAGTGAATATCCATAATTTCGTGATGTGGCAAAATTTTAGCTAAGACGAATTGAACTGGGGTTGCCTGCCCTCCTCGAACAGTTACAAGATGAAACTCACCTTCACTTTTATCACCATTTTCCACTTGTACAATTGGATTTAAAGCATCGGCATCTCCGGGTTTTTGAATATAGTAAGGCAATTCATAAGTAGATAGGAAAAGTGCAATTAAAATAGCAGCAAGAAAAGATATGACTTGCCCTTTTGAAACCTTCATGTATAGACCCCTTTCGTCATTCTGT
The DNA here is from genome assembly GCF_014637405.1 of Ornithinibacillus halotolerans. GTDB lineage: Bacteria > Bacillota > Bacilli > Bacillales > Amphibacillaceae > Ornithinibacillus > Ornithinibacillus halotolerans. The sequence goes on along the minus strand of NZ_BMEY01000016.1, from coordinate 28,814 downwards.
ATCAGGCCATTATTATACCTACATTTGTAATAATAGTTTCAGTCTGTAAAATTGTATGGCATATTAAGGCATTGTATGAGCGTATATTGGTATAGATATCTAGAACTTGTCTCATGTAGCACAAAATTCTACCAGAAATATCAAACTAGTTTTATTTTACTACTATAAAAAAAATAAGTACAGTAACGAAATTAATAGGAGGAAGACTTTTGAAGCAACTACTTAAAACATTTATATTTGCAGCCGTTACCATTTTCTTCGCTTTTACGCTAATAAAATTTCCGAATGATGCTCTTGAAGCAAGCATTCGGGGTATCGATATGTGGTGGGAAGTTGTATTCCCTTCCTTACTTCCATTTTTTATTACTGCTGAATTGTTGTTAAGTTTTGGCGTAGTAAAATTTTTAGGTGTCGTTTTCGAACCAATCATGAGACCTTTATTTAATGTTCCTGGTGTAGGGAGCTTTGCATGGATTATGGGTATGGTCAGTGGATACCCTACAGGAGCAAAAATTTCCGTTCGATTGAGGGAGCAAAACCAAGTTACACAAGTAGAGGCCGAACGTCTTGTAGCATTCACAAACGCATCAAGTCCTTTATTTATCTTTGGGGCAATTTCAATTGGATTTTTCCATGATCCTAAATTAGGAGTACTTCTAGCTATCTGTCATTATCTTGGAAATGCTATAACGGGAATTTGTATGCGATTTTATGGAAGGAAAAAGGATAAGCCCTATCAAATGAACAATGGTAAGTTTTCCATTAAAAGAGCATTTTTAGCTATGCATGAAACTAGAGTTAATGATAAACGTCCTATTGGGGAAATATTAGGTGATGCTGTATTAAATTCCATAAAGACTTTAGTGATGGTTGGAGGATTTATAATTTTATTTTCTGTGTTAAATAAAATGCTTTTTTTAATAGGATTAACACCTTTTATAGCAACTATATTTCAGAGCGTCTTTCACTTGATATACTTACCTATTGAGTTAGCATTACCCTTCATTTCAGGCTTATTTGAAATTACATTAGGGGCCAACTTAATATCAAAAGAAAATATAGATCCTTTTCTTGCTAGTGTAATAGTTGTAAGCTTTATATTAGGTTTTAATGGATTTTCCATTCAAGCCCAAGTTGCCAGTATCATATCCAAAAGCAACATACAATTTTATCCATATTTTTTAGCTCGTATATTACATGGAATAATAGCTAGTTTACTCACTATTATCTTATACAAACCACTATACTTGGACAGAAAAAATATAAACATAGAAGATATGCCTGTATCTAATCCAGCAACAGAAAATAATTGGATTAATATTTTACTAACTTTAGAACAAATCGGACCACTAATTACAATTCTTTCTTTCGGAATTGCTTTCATCATCTTGTACCGTCGACAAAAGAAGTACAAATAATAAATGAGGCTGTTTTCTCCCAGATTACGAGACAAGACAGCCTTATGATTACTTCTTAAATTTATTTTTTAATGCCTCTGCAACTACAACTGGAACTAAATCAGTTACATCCGCTTTATATTTCGCAACTTCTTTCACAATACTTGAACTTAAGAAAGAGTATTGATTATTAGTCATCATAAATAAAGTTTCTATTTTTGAATCTAACTTTCTATTCATTGACGTAATTTGCATTTCGTACTCAAAATCACTCACTGCTCGCAAACCTCTTAATATGACTTGAGCATTTTTTTCATATGCATAATCAATTAATAGCCCATCACTAGCATCAACTGTAACATTCGGAAGATGCTTAGTAGCTTCTTTAATTAACTCCTTTCGCTCTTCTACAGAAAACAATGGAGATTTTGATTGATTATTAAAGACTGCAACTATAACTTGATCAAATATTTTAGAACCTCTTTCAATAATATCTAAATGCCCAAATGTTATTGGGTCAAAACTTCCAGGACAAATGGCTAGTCTATTCATATTGATACTCCTTATTTGTAATTAGTTTTTAACTTTATTGATAGATTGTTACTCCAATAGTTCCACCATAATTAAGATGTTTAATAATTGCAAGACCGGAAATTTCCTCTGGTAATGCATCTCTTAAATCATGTTCACAATAAATGATTCCATTTTCATTTAATAATTGCTCCTTCATGATTACACCTATTAGTTCTGTATAACTTACCTTATTGTATGGAGGATCCAAAAATATTAAATCAAAACGAAGTTCCCTCTTACTTGCAGCATGTAACGCTCGATATGCATCTGTACGAAATATTTCAACATGGCTGTCTAACCGTAACAAAGAAGTATTCTCTTTAATTGTTTGAATTGCTTTTGGATGTTTATCCACAAATATACATGAATCCATTCCCCGACTCAAAGCTTCTATTCCAAGTGAACCACTACCGGCGAACAAATCAAGGGCTGTTCCACCATCAAAAAACGGCCCCATTATTTGAAAGACTGCCTCTTTTACTTTATCTGTAGTTGGTCTCGTATTATTACCTGGGACTGCTTTAAGTTGTCTTCCTTTATGTATACCAGCTACTACTCGCATTATACTCACCTCAAGTTACTAACTAGTACAATCCTACCATAAAGGAAAAAGATATTGAAACAGATTTAATCGGTAGAAAAAAATTAATGATTCGTGTATATTATTTTTTGCTTTGTACATAATAGCTTAATGGAACAGCTAATGCGTAGCTTGGTTGTTTCAAAACACGGAGAAGACTTACACTTCCCCATAAGTTCTCCTCCGGTTTCTCCTCTCCCTTTGCCTTTTTGTTTTCTAGCAAGAAAACAAAGGGACCTGCAGAATTATTTTCTGCAGGTTTTTTTATTCAAGAACCAAAAAAACACCTCCTAATATAGTAAGAGGTGTTATATTCCCATTTTATAATCATACTGCTTTGCCTTATCAGGCTTCGCGTTTTCATATTCTGTACGGATAAATGGTTTATAGGAACGATCAACTTTTGAAACAAAAGAATACTTCATCAATTTCGCTTCAATTTGATCAATATTTTCTTGATTAACATACATAACTGCATATTTCATCCTTTTAGATGTATAGATGATATGTCCTAACCGCTTCAATTGTTTAATATTTTTTTGATGTTGGAACCAAATAATGATTCCTTGTCGTTTCGTTCTCATCTAAAGTCCTCACATTTTTTTATTGTTTTTAATAGTTTAACAAATTATAACTGAGACTTCAATGATACACGGGTTAGGATGCATTACACCCACAAGCTCCTCCATGTCCACAACCATGATCTGTAAGTGCTGCACCGTCTTTTGGTACTTTAATTTGATCACTGACACTAAATGCTATATATTGACTAATTTCATCTAGTAATCCTTGGAATTTTCTTTCAGCAATTTTATATGTTGCTACTTTATCATTTAAATCCATTGCACGTTTCTTCACGCGAACAGATTTCATTATTTCAGAATAATCTGGATGATATCTACCAAATCGTTGCACATCTTCATAGTGTTCTTTAACTGCAGCAAATTCACGGATCAGCCGCTGTGCTTCTAGGTCCGTATCCATCGCTAATTTAGCATTCTGGAATTCTTCATACACTTCCGAATTAAGGACCATTTCAGCTAATAACTCAGATTTATCTAATATTTCTACAAATTCTAAGGTAGCTATCATTATATATTCACCTCCACTATTAGTTTATCACTTTAGAGGTGAAAAAGAAAAACAATTAATCTTTCATCATATCGGCAAATTGCAATAACATCCCTACCATTTGAACATTCTGGTTTACCTTTTCAATTTTTTGAGTAATTGTTTGACCATAGAAAAGTTTTGCTTCTTTCTCTAATTTTTGAATTTGATTTGGATTCCTTGATAAATATCGATACCATTTCGGATTATGTCTTATAAAATTTAGCAATTCTGGTTTAGCTTTTAAATAATTGTACAACTCTTTATCCATTTTAATCACTAATCCTTAAATAGACTAAATAAGTGTCGTTCATTCTCTTTTGACCCCTTCTTTGAGCCTTGAAATTGATCAATTAACTCCTGAATCGTACCAATTGTACCGCTTAATTGATGTACTTGCTTTTGAACTTTATCAATATCTACTTTCTCCATATAGTTCATAAATTGGTTAAACAATTCACTTTTATTATCCTCGTTATTGTTACTTGTAGTTGTAGGAATCTCTTCTTTAAATTTATCCCAATAGGAATCTTCTTCGCCTAGTAATACCCATTTTTCATAATATTCTTGCCATGACCTACCCGTTTTTCGAATTTCTTTTCGAAGTTTCGGATGATCATTGATGAATTTGCGAAATTGGTGAACTGTTGGATGTAGGTTATTCTCACTCATGTACTCACCCCATTTTTAAATATCGATTTTGACAGTAATGGATAGTATAGAATATGCGCTAATTCATTATCCTGTGCTTTCATCTAGATATCCAAAAGGAACTGATCCTATTATTAGAATCAGTTCCTTTTCTAAAATGGTTTTGTTAAGAAATTTTGGGTATAGTATAGGCGGTATACTCCTACACCAAGATGAGTATATTCGTCGTGTAACAATGCCTCTCTGTGCCCTTTACTATTTAACCACCCTTCTACTGCAGCAGGTGCATCAATATATTGAGCAGCAATGTTTTCCCCTGCAGCAAAATAATACACATCTTTTCCCTGTAAACGTTCCTTTAATCCCTCTCCATTAGGACTAAAATGAGAGAAATAATTATTTTCGGCCATATCTTTACTATGCAGAAAAGCTACTTCACTAACATTTTCTTCCCAATCTAACTTGTTTTTATTAAAAGTTTGTCTAATCACATTTGTAATATCAAATATTTGACGTTCCATACCAGCCTCTACTTTTTCCCACTCAGATTCCGATAAATAAGGCGGTTCAGGAAGACTTCCTCTATAACGTAAACCATAGGGTCTTTGAACTAACAATATATCACCTGTCATTAATCGGACAGATGAAAGTTTCTCTGTAAACGTATCAAAATACAACTGTAAAAACAGATTCTCTGATAGTTTTACTAGAGGTGTCATTTGAATATCTTCTTCATTTAAGAAAAAAGTATAAGATGAAATCCCCTCTGAATATGTCACTGAATCTAAAAACTCCAATTGTTTTGCTACATCATTATAAGAACTACCAATTTGTAATGGATTTATTTCAATTTCTTCACCAGTCGCAAATATAGTTTCTACTTTACCATCTAATACACCAAATTGGATATACTTTGTATCGTTTTGTGGATATATCCACCAAGTATAGCCATAACTACTAAGATCTTTCCGCTTAGGTTCTCCATATGCTTCTACCAATTCCTCTGTTGACTTACCTACCCATCCGAACATTTCCCCTTTATATTTTAGGGAAGTGATAATATTTTCAGGAAGATGCTTTCTATTAATATCAGTTTTCTTCCCTATTAATTGATGACTATCATTTGCAGCTAGTTTATCAAAGTTTACATCACTTTTCTCTAAAATGACGAATGCAATTGTAGTAATAACAACAGAAATCACGAACCATTTTATTATTCGCATATTTTCTAACTCCTTCTATCATTTCTAATAGTAAACTATATGTTTTAGTATAAAAGTTCATGCATAAAATCTATAAACTATATGAAAATAACTATATAATATATATTTAATTTCGATTCTGAATCTATTTTCTAAAATAGGAAATTTTACAAATTAATGACGTTTCTTATCATAGAAAATATGAAAAGTTCCCATATTCATTGCAACTTATCTCAAATAATACTATTATTAATTTAGTGAGCATAAATGAGAGGTGTAGAGAAGATGAAATTTGAAAACTTAGGAATTGAAGATACAGTAGTTGATTTAAAAATCTTAGATCGATTAATGGGAAACCATGCTTTTATTCGTGCAGGACAATGGGATTATGAAAGAGTTACATATGATTATAAAATAGGCTCTAACGAAGAAAACGTTACATATTATATCCGTATATTTGGACATGCAGTTGAAGGCGATGTTGACAGAGGAGATGCAATAATTAAATTATTAACTCCAGTACTCGGAAAACACTATTATCCTCATGGTGTAGAATATGGTGAGCAAGAAAACTTCCCAGAAAACCTGGTTGAGCGAACAAGTAAAATTTTAGAGAAACTAAGTGAAGAATTAAAACAATACAAAGCTGAGTAAATTAACTTAATAAAAGGCTGACTCAAATGAGTCAGCTTTTTTATTGTACTTTTCGAATTTCTAATAATTAAGAACTATCCAGATAGTAAAATTCGTGATATATTTTGAATAGATGTAAATGGAAATTTCTGCTCGTTGAAAGGAGAAACTGTTTTGTTTCGAAAAATTATAATATTTTTAATTATTATTATCGCAATAATTGTAAGTTATTATCTTCTTACATTATCTATTCCTTTAGTCATTGCCCTCTTAACTGCTTTATCTTTAAATCCACTTGTAAGGCTTTTTGAAAATCGGGGTAAAATTAATCGAAAGTTATCCGTAATTATTGTTTTTCTCTTATTCTTATTAGTCGTTGGGATAGCTGGTACATTTTTAGTTACTAAAGCTGTTGGTCAGGCAGTTAATTTTGTAGAGGATGTACCTTCTCATGTAAACAAGATTAATAGAGTTTACGGGGAATGGGAAAATAAAATTAGTGAATACGGGCGTGATTTACCTGATGAATTTGTTGATTCTGTAACAGATAGCTTTGATAATTACATAAACCAACTGAGCACGACGTTAAAAGATAACTTGACAATTAACAGGATTGCAAACATTTTTTCATTAATACCTCAATATATTGTAAGTATACTAGTCTATCTAATTGCTTTATTTTTATTTATGTTGGAATTACCTTTACTTAGAGAGAAAACATACAATTTATTCACAACAGAGACTGCAGCTAAAGTTAGTTATATGAATAGCAGAATTAAAAGTGTAATTGTTGGATTTTTCAAAGCACAATTCTTAGTAAGTCTAATCATATTTGCAGTATCATTGATAGGACTTTTTATCATCGCACCAGAAGTCGCATTAATCATGTCCTTAATTATATGGCTAATAGACTTAATCCCAATAATTGGATCGATTATTATACTTGGACCATGGGCGCTAATTATGTTCATGGCTGGCGATATCCAAATGGGAATAGAGCTTTCCATTTTAGCAATTATCCTTCTAGCAATAAGAAGAACTGTAGAACCAAAAGTAATGGGCAAACATATGGGATTATCCCCACTGGCTACTTTAATTTCCATGTTCTTAGGACTAAAATTATTCGGTTTATTAGGATTTATTATCGGACCATTAATTATCATTATTTATATTTCAGCAAGAGAAGCTAGTATTTTGAGATTTAAGATAAAAGTATAAATATCGATTTACAATAAAACATATATAAAAAAAGGTGATAGCATCATGCTACCACCTTTTTTATGTTCCTAAAATTGCTTTTATTAAACTGGTTGTTTGACCACCATCGAAGAAAACATATAACAATAAGTAAACTGCGATCCCAGTTATCGCTGTACCAAACCAGATAACTGATGTAATAGGTCCAATTTTACGATGTTTTGTAATATTTCGTTTGAATGCTAATGTTAGTGTGATTATGCCAAACACAGCACCTGTTGTAGCTAAAATAATGTGAAAGATTAGAAATACGGTATAGTATATTTTTAACTCATCTGGACCACCAAAACTTGTATTTCCTACAAAGATTGTTCTCGACATATAGATGATAAAAAAGAGTAATGCACTAATCGCTGCAGTAATCATTGCCTTCTTATGTGCTTTTGGCTTATCTTTAATAATTAATCGCCAACCAATGGCTACAAATATCGCACTTAGTAAAATAAAAAAAGTACTAATTGTTGGTAATAAGTTCATCTAGCTTTCCTCTCCTAGTAAATCCAAAGGATAAAATATAATTTTTTCCTTTGGATTTAAATTAATTAATCATTTGATACCGTGCTTGGAAGTGGGTCAACCTTTAATGCTTCCGGACTAAACCATGCGAAGAAAATTCTTGCTAACATTACCCCATATGCTATTTCTTGCATGATTTTCATAATAATTCCACCTAGCTGTTGATCCTCAAGTGTGCTCATTGAAGTGAACAATTCTGGACCAGTAACTTTAATCGTCGCAGCTAATCCATCGAGAACATCTCCAGGTACACATAGTGCTAATGCTTGTAACCAAGCACCTGTAGAACTATATGCAGCAAATAATGGAGTATCTGCAAATATGATTAACACACAGGCTGGTGTAATTAATAAACCATTACCGAAAATATAAAATATTTTCCAAAGTGGTTGCTTGATTTGTTCAAATTCCTTAACTGGTGACATAATAGGAAACCAAACTAAAAATCCAAAGATTAATAAGATTAGATGTATTGTAGCGTGAGCGATAGGAGACGACTTTGAAAAATCAAAGATAAACGGTATATGATAAAGTGAAAATAGCCCATTAAAAAGAACAATAGAAACTAAAGGAAAAGTAAGTACTTTTAAAATTGGTCTAATAACAGGTTTCAACAAGACTTTTTCCCATATCCAAGTTGGTATTCCCTTCACCATAAAGATAGGAAAGACAATTAAATATATTGCCATCTGAATCATATGTGCAGTTAACGTTATATGTGTCATTAGGTCTACAGGAGACCCCTTAACAATATATAACAAGATTAATCCACCATAAAAGAAAAATTGTTGTTTAACAGTTGGTTTATCCTGACCTCCAAATTTATATCGCAGTGGTCCAGTAATTAAATAATATAATACTCCTATTCCTACAACAAAAATTAAGAAATAAGGACTCCATAATGCGCGAAAACCAAATAGTTGTAAATTAAGCCACATAATATTCACTCCATAGTATTCCAATTATCTAACCTTCATTATAACCCGACAATGACAGTTACACACAATGATTTTGTGACAACTTCTTTAAATCTTATAAAAAATCCAAAAAAATAAGGATCAGGATGTAAATCCCTGATCCTTAAATTTTACCACCAAATAACTAGTGTAAGTGCAGCTACAGTTAATATAGCAGCCCATACTCCACCATAAATCATGATTGATGCTAATTCATGTCCTTTATCTTTCATATGCATGAAGTAATAGAATTGGAATGCAACTTGAATTAGTGCCATGATTAATAATAATGGAATTGCCATCATTTTACTCATTATCCCTGTGCCTACGATCAAAAATGCAATAACAGTAAATATGATCATAGCTGCAAAGGTGATGAGTTGTTTTTTCATTTCTTCTTTATTTTGTTCTTTATGAAATTCATTGGTTTTGGTGTTATTTGCCATAATTTACGCCACCTTCCCCATTAGGTATACTACTGTAAAAATGAATACCCAAACAACATCAATAAAGTGCCAATATAAACTAAATGTATTGAACTTTGGTGCGTTATATAGATTTAATCCACGCTTCGCATTTCGAATCATAATTGCAGATAACCAACAAAGACCAAATAATACGTGTCCTCCGTGGAAACCAACTAGAGTATAGAATGCTGATCCAAATGCAGACGAACGGAAAGTAAATCCATATTCATGAATATAGTGATAAAACTCATAGATCTCGCAAGCTAAGAATCCAATACCTAATAGACCAGTTATACCAAGCCAGAGTTGCATTTTCTTAAAATCATTATTTTTCATATGATACATTGCATATACACTTGTTAGAGAACTAGTTAATAGCAACATAGTCATAACGAAAACTAACTCTAAACCGTAAAGTTCTTGAGTCGTTGGTCCACCTGCAGTTGAGTTCTTTAATGCAAGATAGGTACCAAAAAGGCTGGCGAATAATACTGTTTCCCCACCAAGGAAGAACCATAATCCAAGAAACTTATTTTTCCCTTCAAGTGTTGCTTTCTCAGGATGCTGTGGCATTGTTTCTGGATTTAAGGAATGATCGTGACTCATATTACCTAGCCTCCTTTTCTAACTCTTCTTTAGTGATATGGTATCCATGATCATCTTTCAATGAGCGGATTAGCATACATACTAACGCCATTCCCATACCACCATATAATAAGATATACGCTAAATCAGAAGTAGTCTGATAAATGAAACCAAATCCTGCGATAAAGAATCCTAATGAGATTAGGAATGGTAATATAGATCCATTCGGCATATGGATATCACCTACTGGTTCAGCAGGAGCTAATTTCCCATTTCCTTCCATTTTTTCAAGCCATAATGCGTCAAGTCCACGTACTAATGGAAGTTGCTTAAAGTTATAGTATGGTGTTGGTGATTCAACAGCCCATTCTAGTGTACGGCCATCCCATGGATCTTGTGGTGCAGGACCTTGTTTGAACCAGCTATAAAATGCATTATATAAGAATACAATAACACCAGCTGTCATAAAGAAAGCACCTATTGTACTTATGAAGTTACCTAAATCTAGCCCTTGGTCTTCTAAGAATACCCAATAACGACGAGGCATACCCATTAGACCTAAGAAATGTTGGATAAAGAATGTTAAATGGAATCCGATGAAGAATAACCAGAATGCCCATTTACCAAGTTTTTCGTTAAGAATTCTATTGAACATAAGTGGCCACCAGTAGTGACATGCTGCTAGAATTCCAAATACAACTCCTCCAACGATAACATAGTGGAAGTGAGCAATTACAAAGTACGTATCATGGTACTGATAGTCAGCAACAGATGTTGCAACCATGATTCCTGTCATACCACCGATTGTAAATGATGGAATGAAAGCTAATGACCAAAGCATTGCGGAATTTATAGTAATGTTACCGCCCCATAATGTTAATAACCAGTTAAATATCTTAATACCTGTTGGAACAGCTATCGCCATTGTTGCAACAGCGAAGATTGAGTTTGCAACTGGTCCCATACCTACTGTAAACATGTGGTGAGCCCAAACCATAAATCCTAAAAATGCAATTAAGATTGTAGCAAATACCATTGCCGTATATCCGAATAAACGTTTCTTAGAGAATGTTGCAAAGATTTCACTAAAGATACCGAATGCTGGCAAGATTAGAATATAAACTTCTGGGTGTCCAAAGATCCAGAATAAGTGTTGCCAGATTATACTGTTTCCTCCAAGTGCAACATCAAAGAATGCTGAATCAAACATACGATCAAACATTAATAAGAATAGACCAACTGTTAGAGCTGGGAATGCGAACAGGATAAGCACACTAATTACGAATGTTGTCCAAGAAAATAGTGGCATACGCATATATGTCATACCTGGTGCTCTCATATTAACGATTGTAACTAGGAAGTTAATACCCCCCATTAACGTTCCGGCACCGGATATTTGTAAACCTAAAACATAATAGTCAACACCATGACCTGGTGAGGTAGTTGATAATGGTGCATATGCTGTCCAACCAGCATCAGGAGCAGCACCTGTTAGCCAACTCACATTTAACATAATCCCACCAAATAAAAACAACCAAAAACCTAATGCGTTTACGAAAGGAAACGCTACGTCACGAGCTCCAATTTGAAGAGGCATGACGGCATTCATTAACCCCAATAATATCGGCATGGCGGCAAAGAAAATCATTGTTGTACCATGCATTGTAATCATTTCATTATAAAGCCCAGCAGAAATAAAATCATTTTCTGGCTTTATTAATTGTATACGAATAATAACAGCCTCTAATCCACCGAGTAGGAAGAAGAATCCTCCACCATATAAGTAAAGTTTACCTATCTTTTTATGGTCAACTGTAGTTAAGTAATCCCATAGTACGGCAGCGAAGCTATTTCTTTGAGCAGTTGCTGAACTCACAAAATAAACCTCCCTTTTAATCTATCAGGTCCTATTTTAATCCCCCATCAGCATTTTCAATGGTGATCTCAGATGGACTTAATTGCATTAGATATTCTGCGATTTTCGCAGCATCTTCTTCATTTATTTTTGGATAAGCACCAGTCATTTTATTTCCTGGTTTGATTAATTCAGGATTAACAATCCACTCTACTAGTTTATCTTTTGTCATTTCTTCAACACCCGCAAGTTTTGTACGGTCTGCAAAGTTAGTTAAGTTAGGACCTACTGCAACAGGTGAAGAACCAATCGCATGACATGCCATACAATTATATTGATCAAATAATTCTCTACCTTCAACTGCAACTTCTGAGTCTAGTTCCACAGTTTCCGGATCAAAATTCTGCATATCTGCTACCCATTGATCAAATTCTTCTTGACTCACTACAACTACTTTAAAGTCCATTAAGGAGTGTGAAGGACCACAGAACTCCGCACATTTACCCCAGTATACGCCTTCTTCATATGCTTCAATATAGAAAGTGTTTACGTTTTCAGGGTTAACATCTAACTTACCAGCAAGAGTCGGAACCCAGAATGAATGAATAACATCAGAAGATAACATGTTAAAGTAAACTTTCTCTCCTACAGGAATGTAGACGTCTTGACTAGTTTGAATGTCTAGACCTTCATAATTGAAATGCCACCAATATTGATTCCCTGTAACCTCAACATTTAAAGAATCGGCTGCATCTGCTTCATCCGCTAAATTAAACTCATACATAACTGTTGGTACTGCAATAATGATCAGTAGCAAAATCGGAATTACTGTCCATACAGTCTCTAGTGTATGGTTACCTTCAACTTGTTTTGGAATAAAGTCTTCACGACCTTTTTTCTTACGAAACTTAATTAGCGCCACTGTTAGTAGTACCATTACGATAAGTAAAACAAATGACATAATAACAGTAGGTAAAATAATAAGATCGAAAGACTTCTCTGCACCATACCCCTTAGGATCTAGCGCTGTGAGGTTTTCTTTACCACAGGCTGAAAGTACTAGTGAAACAAGACCCATCAGGAATAATACTTTGATTTTTCCCATCCAACCTTTCATGAATTCATACCTCTCTTTCTATTTTCCCTTCCTTATATATAAGAAATTAATAAGGGTTTTCACTGCAAAAAAACATGTTAGTAATTAATTACTATTCCCAGTTCATTGAGATACAATCCTTTTAATACAAAATCTCATATCAAATTAATTGATAAGAGTGTTTTAAAGGATGATTATAAAAGGCAAAAACTATTTATTGTCAAATACATACAATAAAAACTTAATTAATAATTTCTAAATCCCGTATGTAACAACAGCATTTCCCTTTATCCTGAGGAAGTTGTCTCTATTTTTCTCCATGTGAATCCCCCCTTTAATCCTCATTGTAAAAGGGTTTTCAAAAGCTGCATACTTAAAACAATGTAATATATCATTTAGTATGTTAGCTTCCATGCTAATTGTATCACGGTTTAACTTTCCATTCCATTTGCCTTCGGGTAAATTCTCTAAATTTCGACATAATAAAATTTGACATTTTTGTGAACGTTTTGTTTTCAAACAAATAAAAGGCCAAAATGCCTTCTATCATTCACTGATTTATGTATTTTTTTTACTCGTTTCTATTATCTCGAGTGTCAGCTGAATCTCCCCTATATTATTTCTAGCAGACAATGAAAAACTTTGCAAGGTTTTTACCTTTGTAAAAATCGCCCAACAACCAAAGTGTAGCGATGTCTTACAATTATGTGTCATTTTTGTGTCATTTGGTGTTTTACTATATTAATTGTTTGATTTATACTAGTGATAAAGATTATCATTGACTGTGATATAGTACACAACAAGAAGGTAAAGTGAGGATATTAATAGTATGATTAAAACTTTAAAATGGCTTTCGGTCTTAGCTGTCATCGGGATGACGTTTGTATTAATAGGTGGCGCATTAGTTACTAAGACTGAATCAGGGGATGGATGTGGCGATAGTTGGCCACTATGTAAAGGGGAACTCATTCCATCAGAAATTTATATGGAATTAGTAATTGAATTAAGTCACCGAGTAGTATCTGCATCGGTAGGTATAGTCGTCTTATTATTAGCATATCTTGCTTGGAAGCATATTGGAAATATACGAGAAGTTAAATTCCTTTCGCTTTTATCTATTATTTTCCTCGTAGTTCAAGGTTTAATAGGAGCAGCTGCCGTAATGTGGGGACAATCTGATTTTGTATTGGCTGCCCATTTCGGTATTTCACTTATTTCATTTGCTGCTGTATTCTTGCTAATGCTACTCATTTTTGAAATAGATCGTAAATTCGACGCTGACTCACTATATATTAAGAAAAAACATCGAATTGAGATCTATGCATTAACAATTTATACATTAATAGTCGTTTACACCGGTGCGCTTGTAAGGCATGTAAATGCCAATCTAGTATGTGGCGATTGGCCGTTTTGTACAAACTCTACACCTTTGGATGTAAGTTATTTTACATTTGAACAATGGGTGCAAATGGGACATCGTTTATTTGCAGGGTTGTTATTTATATGGACACTTATCTTATTTATACGTATCTTGAAGGATTATCGACATAGTAAAGTTATGGTCTGGGGTTGGATAACTACATTCTCATTAATAGCTTTCCAAGTAATATTCGGCGCGTTAATTATCTTTACATTATTAAATCTTGCTGTAGCTTTAATGCACGCTCTTGTTATAACCTGTTATTTTGGAATGCTAAGTTATTTCATTTTATTATCATCAAGAAGTGCTAATATGGAAAAGAAACAGATGAATACAGATTCAAATGTAAAAACTAATATAAAATAGAGGCTTCCAATTGGAAGCCTCTATTTTATTCATATTCAATTAATAAGTCGTTTACTTCAATACTATCCCCGTCTTTTACGTAGATTGTTTTAACAACTCCACTGAATGGCGCCTGAACAGTTGTCTCCATCTTCATCGCTTCAGTAATGATTAATTCATCACCTTTTTCTACTTTTTGTCCTTGTTGACAAACAACTTTTAAAACCGTTCCTGGCATGCTTGCACCAATATGTTTTGCATTGTTTTTCTCTGCTTTTATACGTACATTAACAGTTGATTTAATATTTTTGTCACGTATAACTACTTGACGTGCTTGACCATTCAACTCAAAATAAACAACTCTAGTTCCATCTTCTCTTGGTTCAGTTATAGAAACTAATTTTACAATTAACGTTTTCCCTTGTTCAATTTCTATTTCAATAACTTCACCGATATTCATCCCATAGAAAAATGTCGGAGAATCTAATACAGATACATCGCCATATGTTTCATAAAACTCATGATAATCCATGTAAACTTTAGGATACAGTGCATAGGAAATCATATCAAAACTATTCACTTGACGATTTAGTTCTTTATATAACTGTTCTTTTAAGTGTTCAAAGTTAACTGGATCAAGTAACTGCCCCGGTCTTACTGTTATTGGCTTTTTACCTTTTAAAATTATTCGCTGAAGTTCTTTTGGAAAACCTTGATATGGTTGACCAATATAACCACTTGCAAATTCAACAACAGAGTCTGGGAAGTTAATAGTCTCCCCTTTTTCGTAAATGTCATCTTCTGTTAGATTATTTTGTACCATAAATAATGCCATATCTCCAACCACTTTAGAAGATGGAGTTACTTTAACGACATCTCCAAATAAATCGTTAACTCTACGGAACATCTTTTTTACTTCATCCCAACGTTCACCGAGTCCAACTGCTTTTGCTTGTTGTTGAAGATTACTATACTGACCTCCAGGCATTTCATGCTGATAAATTTCAGAATGCGGTGCATTCATTCCACTTTCAAAATCACGATAATACGTTCTAACACCTTCCCAATAAGCGCCTAATTTTTCATAATGTTCAATATTAATATTCGGTTGTCTTTCTGCACCCTCAAGAGCGTGATATAGTGTTTGCGCACTTGGTTGCGATGTTAAACCAGCCATCGGTCCATTAGCCACATCCACTATGTCAACTCCAGCATCTATTGCTCTAGCATACGTGTAAATACCATTTCCACTTGTATCATGTGTATGTAAGTGGATTGGAATACTTATCGTTTCTTTAAGTTCGGAAATTAATCGATAAGCTGCTTCTGGTTTTAATAATCCAGCCATATCTTTGATTCCTAAAATATGTGCACCAGATTGTTCTAACTCTTTTGCCAAGTTCTTATAGTATGATATGTCATATTTAGTTCTTGTAGGATCTAAAATATCACCAGTATAACACATCGCAACCTCAGCAATTTTGTTATTGTCACGAACTGCTTTTATCGCTGGTATCATGCCCTCTACCCAATTTAAACTATCAAAAATTCGGAATACATCGATCCCACCGTTTGCACTCTTCTCAACAAATTCTTCAATTAAATTATCTGGATAATTTTTATATCCAACTGCATTACTTGCTCTTAATAACATTTGTAACAAGATATTAGGCATTTTTTCTCGGAATTTTAATAATCTTTCCCAAGGATCTTCTTTTAAGAAACGGTAGGCAACATCAAATGTTGCACCTCCCCACATTTCTGCTGAAAAAAGATTTGGTAATAGTTTTGCGGTTGGCTCTGCAATCCGTACAATATCTTTCGTACGAATACGTGTCGCTAATAATGACTGATGCGCATCACGAAAAGTAGTATCCGTTAATAGTACTTCTTCTTGTTTATTTAACCAATCAACAACACCCTCTGGGCCCTTTTCCTCAAGAATTTGTTTGGTACCATTTTGAAGATCAATATGCTCATATTTTGGAACAAATAGATTATCAAAATTAGGCTTCTCTTTCTTCTCTACACCATCAAATCCATTAACTGTTGTCTCACCAATAAACGTTAACATTTTAGTTCCACGGTCTTTACGTTTCGGAAATACAAATAATTCAGGTGATTCATCAATAAATGTTGTATTATATTCGCCTGTCATAAATTGGTTATGTAACATGACGTTTTCTAGAAATGGAATGTTTGTTTTAATACCTCTTATGCGAAATTCCTTTAGATTACGAACCATCTTTTGAACCGCTTGTTCAAAAGTAAGTGCCCAAGTAGATACTTTGACAAGTAATGAATCATAATGTGGTGTTATTTCAGCACCTTGAAATCCATTCCCAGCATCTAAACGTACTCCAAATCCACCACCAGTTCGGTATACATTAATTCTACCTGTATCAGGCATGAAATTGTTTAAAGGGTCTTCTGTCGTAACTCGTGATTGTATTGCATATCCTTGGGTAGTAATATTTTCTTGATTTGGAATACCAATGGATGGTTCATGCATATTTTGTCCATCAGCTATTTTTATTTGAGTTTGAACGATATCTACACCTGTAATTAATTCCGTAATCGTATGCTCAACTTGAATTCTTGGATTTACTTCAATAAAATAGTATTTATCGTCCTTTACTAGAAATTCGACAGTGCCGGCATTTAAATAACTTACTTTTTTCATTAATTGAACTGCCGCATCACAAATTTGATTTCTTAACTCTTCTGGTAGCGATAAACTAGGTGCAACTTCGACTAACTTTTGATGTCTACGTTGAATAGAGCAGTCACGTTCAAATAGATGGACGATATTACCATGGTCGTCACCAATAATCTGTACTTCAATATGTTTAGGATGTTCAATTAATTTTTCAACATAGACTTCATCACTACCAAAAGCTGCTTTTGCCTCCGATTTTGCACGCTCATAATTTTCACGTGCGTTTATGGGATTTCTAACAATACGCATACCGCGTCCACCGCCACCTAATGCGGCTTTAATAATAATTGGATAGCCATGCTCCTCTCCAAATGCCTCTACTTCTTCAAATGAGGAGACTGGTCCATCTGTACCAGGAATAACTGGTAATCCTGCTTGAATAGCTTGTGTTCTCGCTCTTACTTTATCTCCAAACATATGTAAGTGCTCACTTTTAGGACCAATAAAAATAATCCCTTCTTCTTCACAGCGTTTTGCGAATTCTATGTTCTCAGACAAAAATCCATATCCTGGATGGATTGCGTCTACTCCAACTCGTTTTGCAATTTCAATAATACCCTCAATATCCAAGTAAGCATCTATTGGCTTTTTTCCTTCTCCAATTAGATATGATTCATCTGCTTTATAACGATGATACGATCCAAGATCTTCTTTAGAATAGATCGCAACCGTCCGAATATTTAATTCTGTACAAGCTCGGAAAACTCGAATAGCTATTTCACCGCGATTTGCAACTAATACTTTATTAATTCTATTTAACTTGACCATTTTCTCCCTCCAACGAAAGTTCTATTTATTGGTTGCTTGGTTTTATCATTAGGGGGCTGTGTAAGTTCTTTCTTCTTTACTGTCATAGCGATATTGTTTAATATACCTACTGATGCTAATAACACTAAAAGTGATGATCCCCCATAACTTACGAATGGCAATGTTACACCTGTTATTGGTAATATCCCACTAGCGGAGCCGAGATTGATAAATGCTTGAATACCAACCATGGAAGAAATTCCGATAGCGAGAAGCGCTCCAAAACTATCTTGACATTTACGAGCGATAAAAATTCCTCTCAAAACAATTGCGGCTAATAAGCTTATTACAATAATAACGCCAAAGAATCCTAATTCCTCAGCAATTATGGATATAATAAAATCTGTATGCGGACCATATAGATATCCAAGTTTTTGAACACTTTGCCCAAGCCCTTCACCAGTTAGTCCACCAACACCAATTGCTACATATGACTGAATTAAATGATAACCATCATCTTTAGGGGATTCAAAAGGAGCATATGCACCTGTAAAACGGCTAATTCTTTCATCTGTAACCATACTAGGTATTGCAATAGCTAGTACAATCAAGCCTATTGCAATTAAGCCAAATAAATGTTTAAAATGAATTCCTGAACTAAAAATAATAGAACATGCAATTAAAAAAATGATTGATGCAGTCCCAATATCTGGTTGTAGTACTACTAAACCGACAATGAATCCAGTTAAAATTAGAGGTGGCAGTACTCCCCTATTGAAATTGTTAATATATGATTGTTTATTAGAGTAAACAGAAGCGAGATACATTATTATACCTATCTTCGCTATTTCAGATGGTTGTAAATTCAATGGACCAATACTGATCCACGATTTGGCGTTATTCCTTGCATCACCGAATAACATAACTGCTACTAATAATACAATAATCCCAATAACTATTATTTTAATTAATTTCTGATATTTTTTATATGGGAAAAAAGTACAAAATAAAAAGGCTATTAATCCAATGATAAACCATTGTAATTGTCTATACATATAATAAGTACTTTCCAACCCGTCACTAACTACAGCAACAACCATGCTTGCACTATATATCATTAATATACCAAAAGCAGTTAGTAAAATTGGTGTAATTAGAAGCGTAAAATCATAGTGTTTTAATTTCGATAACATCTTGTCCCTCTCCAATATAACAACATAAACTGCTTGTTTTTTCTCTCCTATTAAGTGAAAAGATAATATTAAACAAAAAAACCTTGCCATTTCATATGCAGGCAAAGTTTTTACCACAAAATCCTACCACACGAAATTGGTGTGTAATTACACCGATTTTTGTGCTGCTTCATGAAGAATATTTAGACGTCTTTCTAAATTCTCTAGAAGTGATTTTCCTTCTTCTTCACTAATTAAGTTTAATCGAACTGCAAAGTCAATCTCCCTTGAAAGACCAAACATTTGCGTATCCAATACTTCTTCATATAATGGACATTGCGGCATCGTTAAATTATCAATTTGCACTTCAATAAGCCGCAATATTTTATCAGCATCAGCCTTTAGAAGGGCATAGGCTTTTTCTCGATGATCTATCGTTACCTTATGTATCATCAGTATATCCCCTCCACAAAACAAACCTATTTTACCCAATGATAAGCTTGTTTTTTTCTTTGATCATAGATACAATTCCTCTAACATTATATTATCGTTTACTATAATAAAATGCAAATGTTTGTTGACAATCTTAAAATTATTTTAAGTCTTTGTCATTTCATTTATTTACGTTGTCTGATATTCTTATAAGGTGATGTTTTAAATTTAGAAAGGCGTGAGAGCATGATTGTCCCAATATTAGGTAATGTTACATATCAAATTACTTTAGATCCTACTGTGTGGATCTTCGATGATCGTAAAATTATATTAGAAGAAGCATTTTCTAACCAGGAGACAAACGAAGAAATTGATGAGGCAAAATTAGCTGCTGAAAGATGGGAAAAAGCTATTACTACAAGTAGACAAGCAAGACCACCTGTCAATAAAAGTTTAACAAAACACGAAAGAGAAAATATTTTAAAATACTCTTATGTTATGCCTATTAACGACTTCTTAGACTATGCTGAAATAAAAGACGGATCCAATACAGTTTCTCTTAAAACAGAAACAGGCGATGTTAATTTAACGTTAGAAGAATTATACAATAGTTATCTTCTATTTGCCATTGATGGGCAACCATTAAAGGAAGATGGTCCAGTTCATCTAATATTTAAAGATGGTTCGAATAAAAAGACGCCAATCAAAGGAATTAATAAAATCATTATTAACTAATTTTAAAAACATAAGTAATACATTTTAGAGGAGATATGAAATATTATCTCTTCTTTTTTAATCTACTGTATAATTTACTTCCTACTACTCAAAATAACAGTAACGTTTTCTTTTATCCTTAATAATTAGGAGGAGTATTACATGTTATTTCGAATAGGATTTATTGCAATTTGTATAGCATTTCTTGTTGGTTGTGGTAATAATGACAATGAAGATCACGCCCTATCATCTGAGAAACAAGATTCTGATGACAGAATAATAAATGTGAAAAATTCAGCACCAAAAGAGGATAAAGAATTCTCTAGTAATGAAATTGCCGATCATCTTGCCCATGTTGCTAGCGATGTCCCAGAAGTAAATGATGCTGTAGCAATTGTAATTGGCCCATATGCAGTAGTCGGAATCGATGTAGATAAGGAATTAGACCGTTCTCGAGTTGGCACAATAAAATTTTCTGTTTTAGAAGCATTGCGACATGATCCTTACGGGAGAACAGCAGTAGTTGTAGCTGACGGAGATATAACAGAAAGAATTAGAGGTATGAATGATAAAATTAAACAAGGGTATCCAATTCAAGGAGTCATTGACGAAGTTGCCGCTATTGTTGGAAGGTACATGCCTGATATCCCATTACCTGAAGACCAACCTGAAGAACCAAATCAAAACAAGGAAATTTTGGACGATGAAGAACAACAAAATCTAGATAATATTCAAAATGAACAATCACAACATAAAAAAGAGAAGAGAGAAGATTAAAATAAAAGCTAACACATTCTAGAAGAATGTGTTAGTTTTTTATTACAGTTATTCATCTTCCTTTAAATTATTATAATATTGTACACCAAATTGAGAACCTTCCGACACCATCTTAGCATTTTCTATTTGATCTAGTTCATATTCATCTAGTTGATCAGGTTTCCCAGCGTTGTATAGTGTTCTGTCCTCACCTAACTCTTCATGCTGGTTCTGTGAATTTCGTTTACTTAATAAATATCCTGCAGCACCTAAACCTAATGCCGAAAGAACATAACGTTTCTTCAATAAACTCACCCTTTCTCCTATTTCTATTAATTTTCCTCTTTAATAAATAATTAAACATAGAATGCCTAGTTGTGATATAGTAAAAAAGAATAGTCCAATTCGAGGTGGTAATTATGCAAGTAAAATGTGTACTATGTGATAAAGTTGAAAATATAGAAGATTATTCCCTAAAAGCAAAAAAACTTAGAAATAAGAAAAATCATATGTATTTATGCAATAATTGTCATGGGCGCATAGAGGAAAAAACGCTTCAACGTCATGCTACTGGAAATTTTCAATTATATGTAGAAAAGAAAAATGAAGATGAATTAATATAGTAAAAAAAGGCTGACTCCATCTAGAGTCAGCCTTTATACTATGCACTTTTAGTTTTTCGTTGGAAGTATAGTCTAGTTCGATAGATAGCTAAGACGATACATATAATCAGTAGACTTTCTGTTAATGGTAAAGGTTTTCCACCTGTTGCTACAGACCACATAATAAACAATAAATAAAGAACGAATATTCCAACAGCTAATAAAATATAAACAATGATTGATTTTAATAGTGGTAACTTTTTAGCAAAACCTAGCTTATATGCTATTGCAGCCAGAACTAAGTTAACCGGATAAAGTATATTAAACATATTTTCAATGCCAAAATTCTCTAATATAAAATTATATACCATGTACTTTCCCCCAATATGTATGTTCAAGACTAATCATACTAAAATTACAAGCAACTTGCTAGTAATATAAGTATAAATACTTGGATTATATGGCTAAAAAGTTTTATACTGAAGTGGAACATAAAAGGGGTGGCAGAAATGAAACCGATTAATATCCAAGCATTGGTTCTAGCAGTATTAGTTGTAACAATGTTTATTGGAATAGGATTTGCAATTGCACTTAGAAGTTTTTGGCTTATATTATTATTCCTTCTACTAGGATTTGGAATTATGGGTGTAGGTATTGCTAATAAAAAGAAAAAAAGTGACTCAAGTATTTGAGTCACTTTCTTCCTTTTGAGAGGAAATTAGTAATAATTTGTTTGTGAACAGTTGGGTTTCCAGCAAATACTGAATTTCTTTGTAACATGTCAATTGATCCTCCATCAATATTTGTTGTAATCCCCCCTACTTCTTCAATAAGAATCATTCCCGCAGCAAAGTCCCAAGGGGAAAGGCCCATTGTTAAATAACCTTCTAAAATCCCTTCGGCTACGAATGCAAGTTCCAATGCAGCGGATCCATACGTTCTTGAACCTCTTGCTGTTTTTATTAATTTCTGCATATACTTTTCATCAACTAATTTATTTTCACATAACCAAAGATGATTAAGCCCTATAACGGATTCTTCTAGAACCATGTTTGTATTTAGAGGAGGAAGTTTATATTCATCTTTATATGCACCTTCTCCGCGTTTAGCATGGTATAAAACATCTTCCATTACATTATAAATTAAACCAATTTCACCAATTCCATCATGATAAATACCTATTGAAATGGCAAAGTTTCTTTTTTGCTGGACAAAATTCATTGTCCCGTCAATCGGATCAATAATCCAAACAATACCATCTAACGTATGTAACACGTCTCCGAAACCTTCTTCAGATAATAAAAAGTGATTAGGATAATTAGTTTTTATCTTTTCTAAAAAGTATTTTTCTGTATTTTTATCCATTGATGTAACTAAATCATTGGGATTTGTTTTTGAACCAACTTCAATTGGCTTATCAATATTTTCTCTTATTTGTTTCCCAGCCTCTAAGATCCATTTTTTTGCAGCCAAATAAATATTCTCTCTCGTAGCACTGTCCATATAAATTCCTCCACTATTTCTACTTATATTAATAGTATCAGAATATCATTTACTAGTCATACATATAGATAATCACAAATAACTCAAGGACATCCATTTTCCTTGAGTTATTTGTAATTACATATCTAATAGTTCAAGTAATTTTTGTCTTAACTGTTTTAGTCGTTCTTTTGACTTAATCATCTGTACATTATCTTGCTCCTGCATTGCATCATATAAAGTCAATAATTCATAATCTATTTCCATTTTTATAACAGGTATTTTCTCTTTTTCTTCTTGTCTACGTACCTCTTCTAATATATATTTCAAAAGATCCACACCCTTTCATAAAAAATGTTTTCCCCATTGTCCAAAAAATTATGACTCTCTCTGTTTCTTTATTTATATGTGATATTTCCTTTTTTCGTTCGTGTTCTTATATTGTATAAACCTTTTAATCTTAATACATCATACTTGACTCCATTTAGCCCTAGTGTCCATAATAACAATATAATAATTTAGAAAGGTGTTTTTTTTATGGGAGTAACGGGATTTGTACAAGCAGATTTTCAAACATTTGATATAGATGGATTAGAGGAAAGAATGGAAGCAATTCAAGGGCGAATTCAACCAAAGTTTCGAGAAATTGGTCAAGAACTCGTTGATTACTTATCTATTGAACTAGGAAATGAAGTGTTTCTTCATATAGCCAAACATGCTAGGAGAACAGTAAATCCACCGAAAGACACTTGGTTAGCCATTTCAAACAATAAACGTGGATATAAAAAGCACCCTCACTTTCAAGTAGGTTTATTCGATGATCATCTCTTTATATGGTTAGCATGTATTTATGAACTTGATAAGAAAAGTGAAATAGCTAAAAGTTACTTAAATCATTTTGACAAACTAAAGCAACTACCATCTGATTTTGTTATTTCATTAGATCATATGAAAAAAGATTCCTTGAGTATTGTAGATTTAGAAAAAAAACATATAGAGCGTTTCAGAGACGTAAAAAAAGGAGAATTTCTTATAGGCAGACACCTGTCTCCAAACGATCCAATTGTTTCTGATGGTGATAAATTATTAACTGTTATTAAGGAAACATACGAATCCTTAATCCCATTTTATCAATTAGCTATTTATGCATAGTATAAAAGAGGCGCACCTTGGTACGCCTCTTTTATATTATTTCATCTTAATTATCCCAGACTCCACTTCACGAGCTTTTTTTATCGTTTGATAACCAGAATATCCGGAGTCCCGTTCAAATTCTGCAAAATATTTTTTTCCTCACTCTTGGAAGGTACTACTTGTTTAAACTTTCGGTATCCAGCAAGTAGGATATCTCTGTCCATTCCTTTTTCGTAAGCACTTTCTATTAATGAAAAAAATTGCACGACATCTATTATTTCTTGTTTAGACCAACTTATATCAAATGGATATGAATAACTCAACTTTGTATTCCTCCCGCATTCCATTTCTTAATAATATCTTGGCATTCATTATTAATTCTATTAAATAATTCATTGACAGATGGTACATCTTGAATCCCTGCTACACCTTGTCCTGCCCATCCAAACCCATTTTTGCAATCACCTTTATGAATATAGTTCCTATTTGCATTTCCACTTATGTAATCTTTTAACCCTTCATAGCCTACATCGATTTCTTCTAATTCTAATATTTTCTTAGTCCACTCATTTTTAAGTGCACGTGCAGGTGTACCAAGCGAACGTTTTATGACAACTGTAGAATTCTCATCAGCATCTATTAGATCTTGTTTGTAAACAGCGTGAGCATGAACACATTCCTTTGTAGCAATGAAACGTGTACCCATTTCAATTCCATCTGCTCCCAGAGCAAGAGCAGCCATCATCCCTTTTCCATCAATTATTCCGCCAGAAGCAATGACAGGAATTGAAACACTTTCAACAACTTGCTGTGTTAGCACCATCGTTCCAGTATCTGAACGACCTAAATGTCCTCCACCTTCATGACCAACTACAATAACAGCATCTGCTCCTAATTGTTCTGCTTTTTGTGCTTGCCTTTTTGCAGCTACTAACACTAATATTTTTATTGGATGGGGTTTTAACATATCTATTACAGCTTTTGGATTTCCTCCAGTCACAGATATGACCGGTACTTTTTCATCGATTGCTACTTGAACCATATCTTCAAAAGGACGGTTATGTTGTCCAATTGCGAAATTTACTCCAAATGGCTTACTTGTTAATTCCCTAACTTTTATAATTTCATTTCTTAACTCTTCTGGTGTAGCAAGACTCATGGCAGTGATTTGACCTAAACCTCCAGCATTTGAAACCGCAGCAGCTAACTGGGCATATGCTAAATGTGCTAATCCCCCTTGAATGATAGGATATTTTATTTTAAATAGTTCAGTTACTCTAGTCTTCATTCTATTTCTCCTTTCCATTCATCTAAAAATAATCGTATCATTTCTGTCTATAAAATTACTAACAAAGTGAAATTCTTTTATATTATGACTTATGAGCAAAAAATAGCAGACTTGCTTAATAAAAAGCAAGTCTGCTTATTCATTTTTATACACTTCTCACAATACTAGAGGATTACATTCATTTATTTGGGCTTGATTTACATTCCGAGCAAGTACTATAGTGCACAACAACTTTCTCATTTTCATAATGTTCGATCGTTCCATGACATTGTCCACAAATAATTATGCCCATCATCAACTCTCCCTCTGATTATTGTATAACATTATAAAATATAGTATGCATTATATAGCAAAAACTACACAAATAGTATAACATAATTAACAAAAAAATAACCAGTGATTACACTGGTAAATTGAAAATTTATTCAATTGTTTCGATAAGATTTGGATCTAAAATCTCATACCCTTGTTCACGTAGACCAATTACTATTTCTTCAAGAGCCGCACTTGTCCATTCTCGGTCATGCATTAAAAGATTTGCACCAGGCTTAAGTAAAGAATAAGGAACGTCTACTTCTGGTCCTTCACCAGTAACCATCGCAGTTACAAGTTTATCTTTATCCATGTAAGGTGCAAAATAATCATATCCATAGGACCAGTTCATGAGTACCATCTTATCTTTTGTAACTATTTGTTTAGAGAAATCTGTATTTACCCCATGTGGAGCTCTAAAAAATTTTGGCCTTTCACCAATGATCTCTTCGATTTTATCACTCAACCCAATAATTTCTTCCATTTGTTTATCTTGATCATTTTCCAAGTCCTTCAGATTAACATGGTTATAAGTATGGTTACCAATTGCAAATCCCATTTCATGAATCTCTTTCAATATTGCTGCTTCTTCTGGAGTATCGATAAAATGACCATTCACAAAAAAGATAGCACCGGCATCTAATTTTTTCAAAGTTTTTGCCATCTCAAGTGCGTATTCATCTGGGGCATCATCAATTGTCAAGAGGACAACTTTTTCATTAATGCCTTCTTTTATTGGTACTAATGACCAATTTTCTGTTACACGATACTGGGCTTCCATTTGAGCATCTTCCATTATTTCTTCTTCTTCATTAGGTTCTTCACCTAATTCTTCGTCATTCGTTTCATCTACATTGCTCTGTTCATTATTTTCTTTATCATTGATTGATTCATTATTGGTAATTTCATCATTCTCATTTATTGAACTTGAATCAGAATCATCCTGTTGACATGCTGCTAGAAACAAAATTAAAAAAACAGTAAAAATACTAATCAATAATCTCATGTTTTCCCTCCTGATGTTTAACTAAATTTTAGTTTAAACTACCTAATTCATGAAGACAACTTTTATAACATATTTCAAATTAAAATAGTTATCGGAAGAATGGGAGATAGTAAATAGAAGAATATAAGAATGTATCTAATATGGGAAAGGATTTTTCATATGAACAAAGTGACAAAGGTGTTTTACATCTCTGTAATTGTAAGTATACTATTTATTATTTGGGGTGTTATTCCTGATTCTGTCCTCCCAAATAGTAATTTAGATTATGTAACAGGGCTTATTCAAAATTATATAGTCGATACGTTCGGATGGTTCTATCTTATCAGTGCATCACTTTTTTTACTATTTGCACTATATCTGATCTTTTCAAAATACGGGCGTATAAAATTAGGAAAACCGAACGATGAACCTGAATATTCGTATATCACATGGTTTGCAATGCTTTTTAGCGCAGGTATGGGAATAGGTTTAGTATTTTGGGGTGCAGCGGAGCCACTATCACATTTCCATGATCCACCATATGGAGAAGCTGGAACGAGTAATAGTGCAAAAACAGCAATGCAGTACAGTTTTTTTCATTGGGGATTCCATCCATGGGCAGTATACGCAACGATAGCATTAGCTTTAGCTTATTTTAAGTTTCGTAAAAATTCTTCAGGATTAGTAAGCGGTATTTTAGTTCCTTTATTTGGAGACAAAGGAAAAGAAATTTGGGGAACAATAGTTGACTTCATCGTCGTGTTTGCAACCGTTTTTGGAGTAGCAACATCTCTTGGATTCGGGGCAATCCAAATTAGTGGAGGACTTTCCTTCCTATTTGGAATGGAACAGACATTTTTACTTCAGTTAATTATTATTCTTATCGTAACGATTCTATATATGTTATCTGCGTCAACCGGATTAAACAAAGGTATTAAATATTTAAGTAATACCAATATAGTATTAGCAATATTATTAATGCTTTTCCTTTTATTTCTTGGACCAACAAACTTTATCTTAAATTACTTCACTACTAGTTTTGGTTCTTATATCCAAAACTTACCTAGTATGAGTTTAAGGATGACACCTTTTAATGAGGATAACACAGATTGGATAAAAGGATGGACAATTTTTTACTGGGCTTGGTGGATTGCATGGGCACCTTTTGTTGGTACTTTTATTGCTAGGGTTTCTCGTGGTAGAACGATTAGAGAATTTGTATTAGGAGTACTTTTAGTTCCAACGATTTTTGGTGCTTTATGGTTTACTGTGTTTGGTGGATCAGCAATTCATTTAGAATTCTTTGATAATCAAGATATTTATAAGTACGTAACGGAATTAGGGGAAGAAGTAGTATTATTTGCTGTTTTAGAACACTTTCCTTTAAGTACATTTATGTCTCTTTTAGGCATACTATTAATCAGTACATTTTTTGTAACTTCAGCAGATTCAGCAACTTTTGTTTTAGGAATGCAAACAACCGGTGGCCGATTGGAACCTCCAAACTCAGTAAAACTAATATGGGGAATTATCCAATCTGGTGCTGCAACAGTATTATTATGGCAAGGTGGGCTAAATGCATTACAAACAGCATCCATTATTGCTGCATTCCCATTCACCATTATTTTATTACTGATCGTCGCATCTTTATTGAAATCGTTTAAACAGGAAGCTAAAGAACTAGAAATGAGAAGAAAGAATTAAATCAAAACCACCAGTGTGAACTGGTGGTTTGCTCTGCGGCTTGAAGCCTCTGTTACCGGCCTTGGCCTTAAAGGCCCACTGAATGGTTTCCCCTTACGCACCACATCCACACACTGATTCTAAA
>NZ_BMEY01000015.1 GCF_014637405.1 Ornithinibacillus halotolerans | reverse complement strand
TGGTGTCCTTTTTGTTTACTTTAATATCAGAAAATTGCGTGCAAAAAATAATAAGCATGGTCCTTACCATTAAAACGTTGGTAAGGACCATGCTTATATTAATTTACTGGGGTTTTGTCCCAGCCTCCATACTTATCTACTAATTTTTTAATTGTTATATTGATAAATTAAACTTTTCGATAAAGCTTTAAAAACTCTGGTATGTATAAGACAAATGCTAATGCTAGAAAAGCACCAGTAGATAAGATTAATAGAGATGCAACTTGGGAACTTATTTCGGGAAAACCGATTAATATAAATGTTGCTACGTAAAATACAGCGGTAGATACTTTTCCAAACCACATTGCGCCATCGAGTTTTTTACCTCTTTTTAGTAATATTAGACCGTTAATTCCCATAAATAACTCTTTGACGACGAGTAAGATTACTAGAATCCACATGTAGTCATAGCGAAACATTAAACAACCAAGTATTGCAGCCTGGGTTAGCTTGTCTGCTATTGGGTCAACCGTTTTCCCTAATTCAGTTATTTGATTAAACTTTCTAGCAATCCAACCATCTAGCATATCGGTTAGTCCAGATACTAGAATAATAAAAGCAGCAATATAATAAGCTTCGGCATGATCGGCAGTTATGTAAATATATACGAAAACAGGTATTAAAAGCAGCCTTATATAAGAAAGGATATTAGGTATTGTGAAAATTTCTCTTTTTGTGAGCTTCATTTCTTTTCCCCCTAGAAGCAATGAACATTGAAGTTTGTGAACTCCCTTTATTATATTGTAATATTTCTGGGGAATATTGGAAAGCAGAAGCTTGTTGACTAGAGAAAGTGGTAGGATAGATAGAAGGCGTTTATCAATATTTATTAGAAAAATACATTGCTACCATTCTCGTAGTTAGATAATCTATTGATAGAAAAACTAAAAGAAGAGAAGGGATTATTAGATGTTAAATGTTCAACAGATAAAGTTAAACAATGCAAATCGAGTAATCATCACCTCAGATATTCACGCAAATCTAAGCCTATTTAAAAAGTTATTAACTAAAGTAAATTATTCTAAGGATGATTATTTAATCATAAATGGGGATCTTTGTGAAAAGGGACCAAATAGTTTAGCGGTTATCGACTATGTACAATCATTAGTAAAAGACACCCCCAATGTTTATGTGATAAAGGGGAATTGTGATGTTGTTCATCGCTATGTATTTAATGGCAATGAAGGGATTTTCCAATACATGAGAAATAGGAAAATGTCTGTTTTAAATGAGATGATCGATAGTATTGGTTACTCACTTGATGATTTTTCTAATCTAGAAGAGCTAGCAAATTTTTATCGTAAACATTTTGCAAATGAAATTAACTGGCTGGAATCCCTGCCTACCGCGATTGAGATAGAAGATTATATTATTGTACATGCGGGGATTGATTCGCAGGATTGGTTAAAAACTGATGAAGATACAGTTCTCTATGAAAAAGCTTTTTATAATAAGGGCCATCAGTTAGACAAAACGGTTATTGTTGGACATTGGCCGGTCGTGAATTACCGTTCAGAACAAGTAAGTTCCCATAATCCATTAATAGATTTAGATAAACGGATAATATCCATTGATGGAGGAAATCTAATTAAACAAGACGGACAGCTTAACGCGCTAATCATTGAGGGGGGTAATCTTTCTTATACATATGTCGATGAATTAGTAAACGAAGTAATGATTGTTAAAGAACATATCGATACGACTAAGCGAGTTGGAACTGTCACATATCCGAACTATGAAATGGAAATTACGCAAAAAGAGCAATTTTTTACTCAATGCATAAATAAAAAACTAGGTTGTATTCAGTGGATTAAGAATGAATATCTCATTGAACAAGGCGGGCATACTTTCAGTAAAGATGATCTTAGCGTGACTTTTTTAACTGTAAAGAATGGAGAATATGTGAAAATAATAGATGATGATTGTGAGGGCTATGCACTAGTAAAGAAAACAAGTGGTGAAGTTGGCTGGATACCTAAAGAATGTATTAAACGTACCTAAGAAAAAAGCTAATAAATAGAACTTTACTACCATTGTCACTCCTAATACCTTTGGTACACTTACTTTATAAGTATTTAATAAGGAGCGTAAGGTAATGGAGTATTTAGGTAATAAAAATAAATATAAGAAGATGATTATTGTCGGGGCAATAATTTCGTTACTTGCATTCATTGTTGGTATTGTAACACAAGGGGATGGCTTCCAAATAATGAATGCCTTTTTATTTGCATTGGGTGGAGGGGCAGCAGGTGGACTTATTGGAGTACCTCTTGTTTATCTCACTCAACCTGTTAAGAAGATTGTTGTTACCAATGAAGCAATTCATGTCGTGGAAAGCAAGAAACCAAAGGTTATCAGGCTAGAAGAAATAAAGAAAATTACGTTAATGAAAAATGGAATACGTATTTCCTATAATAAGGGAAGGCTCATTATTAGCGGCATGCATGGTTATCCCTTAAAAGATATCTATAATCATATCAATTCAAAACTTAGTGCATAATTTTTAAACATTTTTGGGTAAACTTTCTATTGTGTGTTTGAAGTTTTTATTAGAAATAGGCAAAGGATTTAATTTTTGAAAAACTATAGCAAACATAGGTTTTATAATGGTATAATGATAATAGAGTCAAGGGATGATGTTGACACTAATCCCTAGCTGTAATAAAATTATATTGAATTAAGGATAATTAAATATATAATTTTTTGGGAATACATGAGTCTAAGTATCTGTCGATGTGTTTGTCAGATCTCTTCTAGAGAGAAAGGAAGTAATTACATGGTAACACTATACGTTACACCAAGTTGTACATCCTGTAGAAAGGCAAAAGCATGGTTCCAGGCGAATAACATACCATACAAAGAACGTAATATTTTTTCGGAACCGCTATCATTCGAGGAAATTAAAGGGATATTACGTTTAACTGAAGATGGTACAGAAGAAATTATTTCTGAACGTTCTAAGGTTTTCAAGGAAATTGATGTTGATATTGAACAGCTTCCAATGAAGGAGCTCTATCAACTAATCCAAGAAAATCCTGGTTTATTAAGAAGACCGATTATTATTGATGAAAAACGTCTTCAAGTGGGTTATAACGAAGATGAGATTCGTCGCTTCTTACCAAGATCGGTTCGCACATTCCAGTTGCATCAACTACAGAAAATGGTTGATTAAAAAAGGTGAGTACAATTTTGTACTCACCTTTTGCTATATTTAGTAAACTTTGTCTCCGTTAAAAATAGAATTCTTGACAACAACATAGTCTACATTACGGATAGCATCAAGTTTATTACCACCTGCGTAAGAGATGGATGATTGTAAGTCTTGTTCCATTTCCGTTAACGTATCTTTCAATGCACCTCTATGCTCCACAAGCATCTTTTTACCTTCCACATTCTTTCTTTCTCCTTTTTGGAATTCAGATGCAGAGCCAAAGTATTCTTTAAATAGTTTACCGTCTTTTTCAACTGTTTCTCCTGGAGATTCTTCATGACCTGCAAAAAGTGATCCAATCATTACCATTGAAGCACCAAAACGAACAGATTTTGCAATATCGCCATGTGTACGGATGCCGCCATCCGCAATAATTGGTTTACTTGCAGCTTTTGCACACCAGCGTAATGCTGCTAATTGCCAACCGCCAGTTCCAAATCCAGTTTTAATTTTCGTAATACATACTTTACCTGGTCCGATACCTACTTTTGTTGCATCCGCACCAGCATTTTCTAATTCACGGACTGCTTCAGGAGTACCAACATTACCAGCAATAACAAAGCTATTTGGTAGATGTTTCTTAATATGTTGGATCATTTCAATAACTTGATTAGAATGACCGTGAGCAATATCAATAGTTATATATTCAGGAGTTAGATTTTCTTCTGCTAACTCTTCGACAAATCTATATTCTTCTTCTTTAACACCAACACTAATGGACGCGTATAATCCACGTTCTTGCATATCCTTTATAAAATCAATACGCTTTTCGGGCTGGAAACGATGCATGATGTAAAAATATCCATCTTCAGCTAATTGCAATGCAATTTTTTCATCAATGATTGTTTGCATGTTTGCTGGAACAACCGGTAATTTAAATTTTCGGCCACCAAATGTAACTGATGTATCACATTCAGAACGGCTTTTCACAATACATTTTGCAGGAATTAACTGAATATCTTCGTAATCAAATACGTTTTCCATAATTTGCACCCCTAAACACGAATATTTTATTTATAGTGAACATAAATCGTTCGCCATTAGCTAATTTACTACATTTTGTTTAGTGTGTCAAATATAGTTTATAAGGATATACTAAATGCTGTTAGAATAATAGTTTTAACGTAGGTTGAAGCCATTAAATATAATATTTTTTTTATGTTAACTAACTGATCTATTGTTTTTCTTATAGTAAAAGGCACTCATTGTTGTGGTGAGTGCCTGTTGTATTGAAGTTTGTGGATCGAGGGTCACTCATGGCAGAGATGAGTGCCCGTTGCATTGAAGTTTGTGGATCGAGCGTCACTCATGTTGGAAATGAGTGCCCGTAGCAATGAAAATCCATCGTCAACCGTCACTCATAGTGGAGATGAGTGCCCGTTGCATTAGAAATTCATCGTCAACTGTCACTCATGGCAGAGATGAGTGACCTTAGCAAAGAAAATCCATGGTCAACCGTCACTCATAGTGGAGATGAGTGCCCGTTACAAAGAAAATCCATGGTCAACCGTCACTCATAGTGGAGATGAGTGCCCGTTACAAAGAAAATCCATGGTCAACCGTCATTCATAGTGGAGATGAGTGCCCGTTACCTAGGAAATCCATGGTCAACTGTCACTCATGGCAGAGATGAGTGCCCGTTACAAAGAAAATCCATGGTCAACCGTCACTCATAGTGGAGATGAGTGCCCGTTACCTAGGAAATCCATCGTCAACCGTCATTCATAATTAATATAAGTGCTCTTTGAATGAGATATTCCACCAATAAGAGCACTCATTACAGCCAAATGCTTATTTCTTCTTCATTCGATACAGATCCATCGTTTTATAGCCTTGTGATAATATATCAATCATTTGTTCGGCTCGTTTATCTCTCGTTTTTTGCTGTTTAGCAGAAAAGATATAGCGTGCCCAATCTCTGCGATACCCTGGTGTGAGACTTTGGTAGAATTTTAATTCCTTAGAGTGGTTAACTAGCAGCATCTCTATATCTGGTTCTTTTCCTTCGTAATCAGCTACACACTGACTTGCTGGAGTTGTTTTCTTTTCTTTCTTTTTCTCGTGCTTTAAGCCAACAACGGTGAACACATCATCCATACTTACCATTCGGGAGAACTTAATATCACTACCATTCACATAACCATCTTCATCAACATGTAGAGCAGGAAAGATATCATCACGGTGAACAAACGTTTCGTAGCGTTTATTTCCTTTTTTAGGATAAGCGAAAAAAAGATATCCTTTCTCTTTTAGTACTTCCTTGCTTGTAATAATTTGGTTAACTTTTGTTTTCATTTCATCTAATGTCTCTACAAAAATAAAGATAGCATCATGATTCTCTGATAGTTCAGTTGGAAATCCGTCAAATACGGAATAATCATTAGGTTCGTTGATGACAGTCATTTGAATATATTTTGTTAGTTTAAGCTTATCAATTACAGACATTAAGTACACTCCTCATATTTACTAGTAACATAAAATGAATAGCTTCATTATGTACAATAGTTATATTGAACTTACATTTCTTTAAAAATTATGTCAATGAAGAAACTGGATTAGGTTGGGAATACTAGTTATGTAGATATAAGGAGGTAATACAAGATGAAAGCAGGAATCTTTTTAGATCGTGATGGTGTGATAAACGAGGTATTAACTAAGCGAGTGAAGTTTGTAAATAAACCGAGTGATTTTTATTTGCTTGAAAAAGTAGGCGAAGCCATTAAATTGTTAAACGATGCAGAGTACAAAGTCTTTGTTGTGACAAATCAAGGGGGGATTGGCTTAGGTTATATGAAAGAGAAAGAACTCGAAAGGGTACATGGGAAAATGAAACATGAACTAGAGAAATACGGTGCCTTTATTGATGACATTGCCTATTGTCCGCATAAGCCACATGCAGGATGCGCTTGTCGAAAACCAGAGCCACAAATGATTGTTGATTTAGCGAAGAGACATGATGTAAATTTAGAAAACAGTTATATGGTAGGAGATCGGGACCCAGATATTGAAGCAGGTAAAGCTGCTGGTGTGAAGACGGTCTTAGTTGGTAAACGGGAAAAATCGAATACAAATGCAGATATGGAATTTGAACGTTTATATGATTTCGCAAAATGGTTAATAAGTTAATTACCATGTTTTTCAGGAAAGAGGGGACTACCCAGCCCGAAGATAGTCGAACTTCTTTAAGTTTATGTAAATACCTAAAATTTGGAAGGATATTTAACATACTCATCGAATATAGTATTAGAGCTGTTAATATTAAAAAGAGGAGGAGTATATATGTCCAAAAAAGTATTAATTCTAGCTGGAGATGCAGTGGAAGCCTTAGAAATCTATTATCCTTACTTTCGTTGTCTAGAGGAAGGCTTTGAAACAACAATTGCTGCATCATCACCTAAGAAACTACATACTGTTGTACATGACTTCATCGGTTGGGAAACATACACAGAAAAGGAAGGGTATTTGATTGAGGCGTCTGCAAGTTTCGCTGATATCAATCCAGAAGACTACGATGGGTTAATTATTCCTGGTGGTAGAGCACCAGAACATATGCGGTTGAATGAACATGTTCCAGCCATTGTGAGTCACTTCTTTGAAGCAGATAAGCCAATTGCTGCAGTATGTCACGCAGCTCAAGTACTAACTACTGTACGTGAACATATGAAAGACCGTCAGCTAACAGCTTACATTGCTTGTAAGCCAGAAGTGGAAGCACTTGGTTCCACGTATGTATCAGAGCCGAATCATGTTGATCGCAACTTAATCTCTGGTCATGCATGGCCAGATTTACCTGGATTAATGAAAGAATTTGTAAAACAAGTTAATGGGGCCAAGGTAGAAGCTTAATATTAAAAAGGAGTAGCCATATCGGCTGCTCCTTCATTTTGACTAAAATTCTATCAATATGGTAACCCTCATAATAAATAAAATGAATTATTTGAGGTGGAACAATTGATCCAAGAGATTAGTCCTTATTTAGTAACAAATGGAAATGGCCAAGAAGCAGTAGAATTTTATAAAGATGTTCTCCAAGCAGAGTTAATTAGTTTTCAGACATTTGGGGAAAATCCTATGGAGGGTCATTCTCTGCCCGAGGAAGCAAAGGATATGGTACTTCATGCGCATCTAAAAATCGGTGGGTCGGTACTAATGATATCCGATAACTTTCCGGGGAGGCCATATCAAGTAGGAAATCATCTATCCATTGCAATCATGATTAAAGGGGCCGATAATACAAAAGCTGTTTTTGCCAAACTTGAGCAAGGCGGAGAAGTTGAAATGCCATTACAAGAAACATTTTGGAGCCCACTATATGGACAAGTTCAAGACCGTTTTGGTATATTGTGGAAAGTATCAACAACCGAAAATTAATTGGAGTTAGGGTGTGGAACAAAATCCATGCCCTTTCATTTTACGGAGGAATAAATATGTATGAAGAAAATTTTATAACAGATATTCCTATTCTAGAAACCGACCATTATTTATTACGTGGTGTAGCATTAGAAGATTCAAAAGCATTATTTCCAATCTTGAGTGATAAAACAACGATGAAGTTTATCACTCCCCACCCTGTTTTGGGTGAAGAAGATGTAAAGTTACTTATCACTACTTATTTAACCAGATTTACTGAACAAAAGGAAATTCCATGGGTTATTGTACATAAAGAAAGTAATGAGGTTATTGGCCAGTTTCGTCTGCATAAATTGCATCTTTGGCATCGAAAAGCAGAGATGGGTGCGGTGATTCGAGAGGACTTTCAAAGAAAGGGAGTAATGACAGAGATTCTTCAATCAATTTTACCGTTCTTTTTTGATACATTGAAACTCAACCGATTAGTAGGGGATATATTTGAAGGGAATGTTGGCTCCATGAAGCTCCTAGAAAAGTTTGGGTTTACCAAGGAAGGTGTACTAAGAGATACAGACTTTGATGGAGAAGTTTTCCATCATACAGTCGTTTATTCAATGTTAAGGCGTGAATACTTAGAAAATAAGTGATAGCAACTGATAATTTACTTAATTTTTGAAAAATTATATACTAATAGTATCAAATAGTAAATAGAGGTGCAGCAATGAAACTAGTAAGTTACCGATTAAAAAATACTAATGAATCGTTACGAGTGGGAATTGTTATAGATGAAAATGTGATAAATTTACAAGATGCGTATCGAGCTGTCAATCCTGATGTTGATAGGACAAGGATTGAGGGAATCATCCCAGCTGATCCGACAAGTTTTTATAAATTAGGAAGTCCAGCAATTGAAGTTGCAAAGGAATTACATAGACAATTGAAGAACAATGATCAATATGCCTTACACTACTTATCGCTTGAAGATGTTTATTTAGGCACACCAATTCCAGAGCCATCTAAAATTATCTGTGTCGGTAGAAACTATATAGAGCATGCACAAGAGATGAAAAGTGATATTCCAGAAATTCCGGTGCTTTTTGCTAAGTTTGCTAACGCATTAATAGGACCCAATGATGATATTGAAAAAACGCCACTAACTGAAAAGCTAGATTATGAAGTGGAGCTGACAGTTGTTATAGGGAAGGAAGCTTCTAAAGTAAAGAAAGAAGATGCCCTTAATTATATTGCTGGATATACAATTGGTAACGATATATCTGCACGTGATCTACAAAAACGGACACCACAATGGTTACAAGGAAAATCGGTTGATAAAAGTACACCGATTGGACCATGGATTGTAACTGCTGATGAAATAGAAGATCCAGGTAAGCTTGATGTTCGATGCTATGTTAACGGCGAACTACGTCAGTCATCCAATACGGATAAATTTATCTTTGATGTTCCGTATTTAATTGAATTTATATCAAATATCATGACATTAAATCCAGGAGATATTATAATGACAGGCACTCCTGAGGGGGTTGCCTTTGGGATGGAAGATCCTAAATTCCTACAACCTGGAGATGTTGTAACATTAGAAATAGAGAAGATAGGTACGATGAAGAACCGTATTACTGAAGGACTTGTTTAGACATAAATCGAAATGCACACTCGTAAAATGATAGTATGTTTCCTAATCGTATAAGGAGGGATAACATGAGTGAAAAGGTTGTTATTAAAGTAAATGACAATGGCTCCTTACGTATTACAGGTGATGTGGAATTAATTGATGCGGAAGGTAATGTATTTGAGACGAAAAAGAGTTTTTCTCTATGTCGTTGTGGGCATTCAGCTAAAAAACCATTCTGTGACGGTACTCATCGCAAAATTGACTTTGAAAGTGCACCACGAGCAGAATGAAAAAATCCGTAATCCCAAAATTGGGGTTACGGATTTTTACTTATTGTAATGCTAGCCATCCAACTTTCCATACACCTAGTTCCTCATCTTTATGAAGTCGGAATGCCATATGATGGTTATCCAGAGTAAAACGAATCAATGCTTCATTGTCGGATAGATATGTTTCATCAAAATGATTAATTTCTAACATATTGTAATAATGTTTTTCAGATTCGTCAGTTGAAGAATCACTCCGCTCCGAAAGGAATGCTTCTTTATCTGGATAGATGGAATTCTCATTTTTAATATACAGGCCATATTCCACATCGAGATTATTTTCAAAAATAGCATGATAATGAAGTCTAAAGACGTCAAATGGACTCAGTCCCTTTAGCAGTTCTTCATCAAATGTAGCCTCATATTGTTTATAAATGGTTAATAACTCATCAGATAATTCTATTGTTGACTCATGCTCTGTTAAAGAGATAGAAGGAATCCCATATTCATCTAAAATAGTTACGTAAACTTTACTTCCTATATCCTGGGAATGATGGTATTCCAATTTGATAATATCAAACTTAGCCACACCATTTGTTGCAGATTCCATGTTATTTTTATAATAACGAGCTAAATCTTCATTCTTAAAATAAAAGGAAATTTCTCGATTGACATCTGTTTCAGCAATTGGTAGCTCTAATAGTGATTCCTCATCTGGAAGAAATTTCAATGGATTATCATCAATAAATTGTCCGCTAATGGAACCACTCCCTGTAAAGGAGATGATTGTTGAGTCTTTGGACTCAGTAACTGATTCTACGAACATATTGCCATACCGACCATTTGCTTGAATGGTTTCAGGGTTAAACAAAGTATTGCTAGAATAATTAGTTAGATTGTCCTGAGCAGTTGATTTTTCTTCTTCAATTACTTCGAAATTAGAAGCAGAATCTTCATCTGCATCGAATATTTCCATTTCCGAACCTTCTATACTATCCTCAACTGCTGCATTGTCATTTGAAGTAGTATTAAGTAAATTCGGTTGATTATTAATGGTAATAACAAAAATCAATACCGCAACAGAAATGGCCATACCGGTTATAACTTTTGGGATCAAAGAGACTTGCTTTTGAACCGGCTTTCTTTCTAGTTCTTGAATCTTCGTACGCACTGCCTTTCGGTTTGTATCTGAAAAGGAAATGGGAATGTTATTAAATTCATCTTTTAAATCGTGTAATCGCTTATCCATGGTTGACACCACCTTTTTCAGCAGATAAGCTATCTTTCAATTTTAACCGACCTCGGTTTAGTCTTGTACGAACAGTCGCTTCGTTCATGTTCAATACCTCACTTATTTCTTTCGTGCTAAGGTCTTTAAAATAAAATAAGATGATTACTTCACGATATTTGATCGGTAAATTCATAACCGTTTGAAGTAATTCACTCGAATGATCCTTCTGAAGTGTCAATTCTTCCGGAGTTATTTCTTCTTTCTTTTGTGTATGAGATGAGGTGATTAGTTTTTCTCGCAACCGCTTATTACGGGCATGCCAACTTCTTAAATAGTCCTTACATTTATTAATAGCAATAGAGTAAATCCAACTCTTTAATGTTGAATTTCCTTGAAATGTATTTAACTTCTGGTAAATTGTTACGAATACCTCTTGTGTAACATCATCTGTATCTGCTGCATTTTTTAAGTATGCAAATACTAGTCGTTTTATTTCATCTCCATACATATCCATAATTTTTTCAATGGCGAGGGCTGGATTGGACTGCAGTTCCTTTATGCCCTCTTTGTCGTATGAAGGATGGAAAGCTTTCGAGTGGCCCACTCTATTTCCTCCTAACTACCTAATCGTTTATAAGACGGAATGATTTAACGAGATGTTTCATGTTTTCTAATTGTAGTCTATCACAACTGGAAAAGGTTGTAATTATGTTTACAATTTTCCCAATATTATTGTAATATGCGTGGCTAATTTAATATACTGAAGGAAAGATGTTGCAGTTGATTTAAAGGGGGAAATCAAATGAAGTATGACTGTATCGTGGTTGGAGCTGGTCTTGCCGGGTTAGTTGCAACTACAGAGTTAGCCGATGCAGGAAAAAAGGTGCTATTACTTGATCAAGAGCCAGAATCAGCTTTAGGTGGACAAGCTTGGTGGTCGTTTGGGGGCTTATTTCTAGTGGATTCTCCAGAACAACGTCGTATGGGTATTAAGGATTCTTTAGATTTAGCCTGGCAGGACTGGTTAGGAACAGCGGGTTTTGACCGCGAAGAAGATGAAGATTATTGGGGCAAAAAGTGGGCTCGTGCGTATGTTGAATTTGCTGCTGGAGAAAAAAGAGATTGGTTAAGAAGTTTAGGAATTCGGTTTTTTCCTGTTGTCGGTTGGGCAGAACGTGGTGGCTATCTAGCGGATGGGCATGGCAATTCTGTTCCGAGATTTCACATTGTATGGGGAACTGGGCCAGGAGTAGTAAGTCCGTTTGAGAAAAAAGTCAGGGAGTATATAAATAATGGATTAGTGGAATACCTTCCTAGGCACCAAGTGGATTCGTTAATTCAGGAAGTTAATAGGGTAGCTGGTGTTCGTGGCTCAATATTGGAGCCTAGTGATGTAGCGCGAGGAGAGGAAAGCTCTAGAAAGATTATTGGTGAGTTTTCTTATGAAGCGGAGGCAGTTATAGTTGCAAGTGGAGGAATAGGGGCTAATTTTGAACTTATTCGTAAAAACTGGCCGAGTCGATTGGGAGTTCCTCCGAAAAATATGATATCAGGTGTTCCAGCTCATGTGGATGGAAGGATGCTAGCCATTACGGAACAGGCTGGTGGCCAAATCGTTAACAGAGATCGTATGTGGCATTACACAGAAGGAATTAAAAACTGGAATCCCATTTGGCCAGCACATGGCATTCGGATTTTACCAGGCCCATCCTCCATTTGGCTTGATGCAGTAGGGAATCGTTTTGGGGCACCAAATTTTCCGGGCTTTGATACACTAGGGACATTGGAAGCTATTATGAAGTCAGGTTATGATTATTCTTGGTATATTTTAACGGAGAAAATTATTGAAAAAGAATTTGCCTTATCTGGCTCAGAGCAAAATCCTGATTTAACAGAAAAAAGCATTCGTAAGTTATTATCAAGGATACTCCCTGGTCCACCAGCACCTGTTAAAGCATTTATGGATAAAGGTGAAGATTTTATAGTAGCTAATTCACTATCTGAATTGGTAAAAGGGATGAATGAATTAACGGGAGAAAATTTGTTACATCTGGAAAAAATAGAAGAACAGATTGCCGCCAGGGATAGGGAGATGGAGAACAAGTTTACAAAGGATCTACAAATAACAGCATTACGTGGTGCAAGGCATTATCGAGGTGATAAGTTAATACGTGTTGCTTCCCCTCATAAAATACTTGATCCCCAAAATGGACCATTAATTGCTGTTCGATTAAATATATTAAGCCGAAAAACATTAGGCGGTCTTCAAACAGATTTGTCTGCAAGAGTGTTAGGTGATAATGGTCAACCTATTCCAGGCTTATATGCTGCAGGAGAAGTAGCTGGCTTTGGTGGTGGTGGTGCTCATGGGTATAGAGCGTTAGAAGGGACCTTCCTTGGAGGATGCTTATTCTCAGGACGTGTTGCTGGTAGGAGTGTTGCCGAGGAACTTGGAAAGGGAATTGTTACTGTTAACACTAATCCTGTTTTGGAATACTAAAGTTAAAGTTTTAAACGATTTAGATTTTCATTGCCTCTTAAAACGTAAAGAACGAGCACTATGTATAAGTTTCCCATATGTTCAAAAACTAACACGAGGAGGCGATGAAAAATGGTAAATAAAGAAAAGGAATTTAATAATATGTTTAAAGAGAATAGAAATCATGGCGAACATCGTAACGGTAGAAAGAGTCAATTTAAAAATAGTTCGGCTCATGGAGATGGAAAACCAGATGAATACTTGAATCGTAAGGATTAGTAAAAAAAGGCATTCGCATTTATATTGCGAATGCCTTTATATTATTCTTTACTCTCATTCATTTTTTCGCTAACCATACTGTTTAATATATGGTTAATCCCAACCGTCTTTTCCACTTCTAATACAAAAGCAATCCCTTTTCCAGGCGTATTTAACTCCGCATCTTTATTAATTGCATCAAGGACTGTAGATGTTTTATCTCTTGAAATAAGCGTCAAAATTACTTCTTTTTCTGGTTCAATAAGAATATTGAAGAGTTTTGCCTGCTCATGAATACCGGTTCCACGACCATTTATAATCGTACCGCCTTCAGCTCCAGCTCTTTTTGAGGCATCAATCACTTTGTCTGAATCCCCTTTATTAACAATAGTAACAATTAAATCATAAAGAACT
This sequence comes from Ornithinibacillus halotolerans, assembly GCF_014637405.1. Taxonomy (GTDB): domain Bacteria; phylum Bacillota; class Bacilli; order Bacillales; family Amphibacillaceae; genus Ornithinibacillus; species Ornithinibacillus halotolerans. Next base: position 83,858 of record NZ_BMEY01000015.1, on the reverse strand, counting down.
TTCTCCTCATTCATCGTGATTGAACCCTCCTTAACTTCTGTTTCATATTCTGTTTCTAATCCGAGCATATGACAAATTCCAGTTACTTGTTTTGTGTTAATGACAAATGCGATACCCTGTTTCTTTTCTTTTAATTTTGCTGTTGTAATAATGGTATTTAATACGTTTTGATAAATATCTTCCGTAACAAGCGTTAAAATAATTTCGCGTTCTCGTTCAACAGGTATTCCCATAAAGCGCATTTTTTCATCCGCGCGAAATCCATTTCCTAAAAGAGTTGTTCCCCCTCTGGCGCCTGCCTTTTTGGAAGCTTGAACAATCTTTTTTGCTTTTTCCTTTTTAACGATCGTGATAATAAGCTTTTGATTCAGCCTCATTTTGGGCATTTTGTTTCTTCTCCTTCCTACCATATAAAATTCCAAGGGTCAGAACACTTAAGATTGGTGCCAGTGCAACAAGAGCAACCATACCAAAACCGTCAAGTAGAGGATCTCTTCCATCTGTCACGCCAGCAACGCCAACAAATAAAGCTAATAAGAAAGTTGCAGTCATCGGTCCAGTTGCAACACCGCCAGAATCAAAAGCGATGGATGTAAATGTCTTAGAGGAAAACTTAACCATAATTAAGGCTATTATATAACCAGGAACAATAAAATACCATAGGGAAATGCCTAAGAAAATTCGAATGAAGGCACAAACAATTGCAAGACCAACTCCAATTGACAATGTGTATAAGAGGATCTTTCCTGGAATGTATCCACCAGATACTTTTTCCACCTGTTTCGTTAATACTGCGACAGCAGGTTCAGCATAGACGACGAAAAATCCAATGACAAATCCAACCGGTAATAAAATCCACTTATAAGATAGTGAACCTAACTTTTGTCCCATAATCTCTCCGACAGGTAAAAATCCTATATGTACACCTTGTAAGAATATGGATAAACCGAGGAAGGTTAATAGAAAACCTACACCAATATCAAATATACGACGCATAGGAAGTTTTAAAAATATTATCTGAAAGAACAGAAACAGAATAGCTAATGGTGTAAGCGCACTCAATACTTCCAACAAAACATCAGAGAAACCTTCAAAAATATGCAAGCTCATCCGTAAATCACCCCTAGCAGTAGAACCGAAATAATTGGTCCTATGGAAGCAAGAGCGACTAAGCCAAACCCGTCACTAGATGATGACTTCCCTCGAATAACTGTAGCAACACCAACTCCTAATGCCAAAATAAATGGTACAGTTAAGGGCCCAGTAGTAACCCCACCAGAATCAAATGAAATGGGCACAAATGTGGCTGGTGTAAACAGAGCAAGGATAAACGCTATGGTATACCCAACTATTAATAAATAAACAATATTTATATTTAGAATGATACGAAGCATGGCAAGTGCAACAAAAATCCCTACACCTAATGCTACAGATAATATTAATATCGATTGTGGAATTGACCCACCTGACACACTATCAACTTGGGTTCCAAGTACTCTCACATCAGGCTCTGCAATTGTTACAACCACCCCTAAAATAAATCCAAATAAGACAATCATCCATACCTTTTTTGTTTTAGATAATGCTGAGCCAATTAATTCACCAACAGGCTGTAATCCAACATTTACTCCTAATAAGAATAAAATAAGTCCAAGTCCAACCATAAATGCACCAATTAAAAATTGAAGAAATGTTTCCATTGGGAGCCATATTAAAGTGAATTGTAGAATTGTAATAATTATTGTTATTGGAACAATAGACATAATTACTTCTTTAATTGTTTCTCTAATATTGTCCATATAAAACCACCTTTCGTTTGATCATAGAAACAAAAAGCAAAATAGATATAAGAGCGAAAAAGGATAACTACCTTGAAACGGATAGGGGAAAAAATTATACTTATACTTTTAAATTATATCAGTTATTTGGTATTTTCAGAAATATTTGTGCGAAATATTAAGAGAATTCACCTTGTTTTTTATGAAATCGTCCCAGTGTTCTTACCTAACGCATAGAATAAAGTACTGTAACTTATAGGGCATAAAGGGGAGAGTACCCATGAGTTTATTTATTAATAAAAAATTACATCCAACAGTGTTCAAAAATAATGCTTCTATAAAAGAGCCTAATCAATCCTATTACGAGACAAATTATTTAAAGGAACTAATAGAAAATCAAAATAAACTAAATGATTCATTTCATCAGTCGATGAAAAACTTTAAAATATCACTCCAAAAGCATCGACATAATGACGAAAATCGTTGGCAGGAAGTTAAGCATGATATAGAAGTTATTAAACAAAGTGAACAAAAGCATCAAGAATTTGAGAAGGAGATGAGGGGGTGGATTAAGTTGTTAAAGCAAAATAATCAAGAACTTCATCGAATAGTGCAATCAAATAGCGAAGTTAATGAAGAGATTTTACAAGAAATTAATCGGATCCATGAGTCCAATCAATTAATGATGCAGCAAGTAGAGGAATTTTTCTCGATGAATCAACAGGTTAATAGTAAAGTAGAGACCCTTGTAAATGGTCAAGAAACATTACTTGAGCAAGCAGTTCACACCAACGAAAAACAGGATAAAGTAATTAATCATCTGGAAAAACAGGATGCAATTCTTGAGAAAAACAATCGTGAATTAAACCATATTCGTTCTATTATATTTGAGCGCACTAGTTTTATTGCAGAGAAAATTGAGGAAAGTGTTAAACTTACTTCATCCGTATTATATAAATTTTTTACCAAGTCAGATAAACCAATAGGATTACTCATAGGGAATGAGAAGAAAGAGAAGAAGGGTGGATAATCATTATAGAGGTTGGGACAAAACTAAATTTCTAATTTTAAAGCCGAACAATACGATACATTAGCTCCGGAAATATACGTAGACTCCTGCGGGAGGAAAGGCATAGGTGAGACCCCGCAGTGCGTTAGCACGAGGAGGCTCAGCAGCCGCCCGCGGAAAGCGAAGTATATTTCCGGAGCGGGTTAGTTGCATCCAAATCGTATAGTTCGGTTCTACTATTTAGAAAAATATTGTCTTAGCCTCTATTGTTGTGGAAAAGTTAATTAATGTCGTTTGTTTAACCAAAGTACTCCTGACTTAACAAGTCTTGGTACGATTCCAGTTAAAGGTTGTTTCATCATATTTCCGAATCCGTCATTTTTTCCAAGCGAACCAAGTGTACCTCTCAAACGGATATCCCTTGGTTTCTTTGGTTCTTGGTTTCTTAAAATGGCCTGCAGAATAACGGCAGTCTGTTCACCTTGTAAACCTGCTAATTGTGCACTTGGAGAGTGGATAGAAGATGCACAATCTCCAATAACATAAACTTTAGGGTCATCAGGTACTTGGAAATATTCATTAACAACGATCTTCTGTTGATTGTCCTTTTTATATGGAAGTTCCCGCGCAATTCTAGATGGTTGTACACCTGCTGTCCAAATGGTCACATCATTTACATAACATACTCCATTGTTACAAACCCCATCTTTTTCTACGTATTCTACATTTGCATGGTGGATTACTTCCACATCATTTTTGTTAAACCAGTCTGCTACATAGCCTTGGATTTTCGGATCAAATGGCCTTAGAACAGAGTTTCCACGATCTAATAAGCGAATATTAAGATCTTCACGGCTCTCTCTAATTTCTGAAGCAACTTCGACTCCACTTAAACCAGCGCCAACAATAGTTACTTTTCCATTTGCTTTTAAGTTACCGACTGCAAGTCCTGCTTTTCTAGCGTTAGCAAATGTTTGTACACTTTCGGTATATTGTTCTGCCCCTTCTATACCGTGATAATTATCCTCACATCCTAGTGCAACAACTAAATAGTCGTAACTAACTGTTTCACTACGGTCTAGAAATAATACTTGTTGATGTTCTACATCTACTTTATCTACTTCCCCGTACACATATTGAATCTGACTATGCTTAGGAAAGTTTTGTCGTACATCTTTGTCAGCAACAGTACCTGCAGCAATTGTATAAAATTCTGTTTTTAAAGATTGATATGGATTTCGGTCTACGATGGTTAGAGTTACATCTTCTGGTAAATTCTTTTCAACCAGGCCAAGAGCAACCTTTATTCCTCCGTATCCGCCACCTAAAATAACCACATTTCTCATTTTCTATAACCCCCATCCCCTGTAGAAGTCTAGAATGCTAGATTTAGGGATTTTATTAATTTAACCAGGAAACGCTTTCCATATTTAAGATTAACAAAGAAATGACATTTAGACTAGTGAAAATATAATGTTCCATGCCTTCTGAACAATAATTAGATAGGATTCATGTAATTTAGATTTTGGGAAATAGTAACAAATGGTAAAAGACATTTTATGAAAGGAAGGAATTATATGAAAGAAAAAATTATGTTGCTATTTGTAGCAGTTTTACTAGCGGGATCATGGCAAGTATCGACGGTGTTTGGCGATGTGGAAAATAACGAAGTATTTTTTGATTTTAAGAAAAAGGATGAAGAGAAATCAAACAAGAATTCAAAAGAGGATGATAATGGGATACATAAGCATGAAGGATGGATTAAGTACTATGCAAAGGAATTAGGAATTAAAACAGAAGGAAAAGATTTGAAAGAACTAGCAATGGAAGTTAAAGAAGCAAAGATGGAAAAAACAGCAAAAGAACTAGGTGTGGAAACTGAGGGGAAGGATTGGAAGCAATTAGCGAAAGAGCTACATCATGCAAAGGTCTTACAAGAGGCAAAACAATTAGGTGTGGAAACAGAAGGTAAAGAAGCAGAAGAATTGGCTAAAGAAGTTCTTGAACTGAAAGTAACTTCAAAAGCTGAAGAACTCGGAATTGATACAGAAGGAAAAGAATTAAAAGAACTTCTTAAAGAAGTGAAAATGGCAGCCGTTCAAAAAGAAGCAAAAGCCTATGATATTGATACGGAAGGTAAGAAACATCGTGAACTTGTGATGGAACTGCACGAAGCAAAATTGTATGACTCGGCTGATAAGCTAGGAATTGAAACAGAAGGGAAAACACCAGCTGACCTTCTAACCGAAATACTGGAGAAAAATGCCGCTGAAGCAAAAGAGTTAAATATATACCCTTTTGAGGAAAATGAAAATAAATTCTACTTTAAACATCATCATTAGGGGTATAGTCCCCATGTGAGTGTATTCGCATGGGGACTGTCCCTTTTAATAAGTAAACTCTGCTTCTACTTGTGCAATAATTTTATATTGCCCGGGTTCAATTGGTGTCGTTACTCCTTTTTCTGTGGAGGCACCTAATACAAATGGGCGCGGCGGTTCGGATGAATTCCCCGTTAACTCCCTAAGTCGTATAGGTAATGGATTAACCGTAACATCTAGCGTTTTTGCAATTACTTGTGCTTTTTCTTGAGCATCAATTATGGCATTTCCTAGTGCTTGGCGATAATATACGTCTTGGTTAGAAACTGTCATATTAATATTCCGCACAGTATTAGCACCTTGCTCTACAGCAATATCTACAATCTCTCCAACTTTATTAATATCCTTAATTAATACCGTAAGTAAGTTCGTCACTTGATACCCACGAAGTGTTTGAATCCCATTTTCAAAGTTATAAAGGATGTCGATTCGAAATTCGGATGTTTGAATATCTTCTTGTGCAATTCCGCTATTTATAAGTGCGTTAATGACATTCCGCGTTCTTTCGGCATTAATTGTCTGCACCTGTTGCAAGTCTTTTCCTTCAGTAACTACACCTAAAACTACACTTGCTTGATCAGGTTGCACCATTACAGTACCTTCGCCAAGAACTTTTACTGTGTTTCTGTTATTCCTATTTGGAAATTGTCTATGGTATGGATTTAGATAATAATACATATAATCACCTCATTTCATGTATATGGTAAATATATGTAAGTAGGAGTGATAAGTTTCTTTTTGAATTATTGGAATGAAGGGTTGTTAATAGAAATGGTGAGATAATGAGTGCCCGTTGAGGCGGAAAATTCGAATCAACGGGCACTCATCAAGGCAATGAGAGCCCGTTGAGGCGGGAAATTCGAATCAACGGTCACTCATCAAGACAATGAGTGCCCGTTGAGGCAAGAAATCCGAACCCAACGGTCACTCATCAAGGCAATGAGAGCCCGTTGAGGCGGAAAATTCGAATCAACGGTCACTCATCAAGACAATGAGTGCCCGTTGTGGCAAGAAATCCGAACCCAACGGTCACTCATCAAGGCAATGAGTGTCCGTTGAGGCAAGAAAAGCGAACCAACGGTCACTCATCTCGGGAATGAAAGCCCATTTAGGCAAGAATTCCGTAACATCTGTCACTCATCACATAAATAAGGTTTCTTTCGAAGTATACAACTCTCAATTCCTAAGTCACACATCAAGAAAAATATAAAAAAGCACATGAAAAATACATTCATGTGCTTTCTATTATGAAAAACGACCCGCCCAATTAAGCTAAGCGTTTAATACGTTCATCTAAATCTGGGTGTGTCGAGAAGATGGAAGATTTACGCTTGTTGTTAATTTTTAATGTAGCAATAGATGTATCTTCTCCACCCTTAATGCGGCTTGTGTATGCTTTTAAGCTTTCTAATGCATGGCGCATTTTATCTTTGCCCGCAAGGTCTGCTCCACCACGGTCAGCGTGGAATTCACGATGGCGAGAGTATGCGTAAACTACTAAACTTCCTAATATAGAGAAGACAAGTTGGAATACGATAATTGCAATAAAATGAACGATCCATGCAAGTTCTTCTTTTACAAATCGTGATACGATGAAAGCAGCTACACGAGATAAGAATACAACAAATGTATTCACGACACCTTGTAGGAGGGTCATCGTTACCATATCACCATTTGCGATATGGGCAACTTCATGGGCAATAACACCTTCGATAGCGTCATCATCCATTTCTTGTAATAAACCAGTTGATACAGCAACTAATGATTTCTTCTTAGAAGGACCTGTAGCAAATGCATTTACCTCTGGTGAGTTATAAATACCAACCTCAGGCATATGCATGAGGCCAGCAGCTCGTGATAAACGATGTACTTTCTCAACAACTGCTCTTTCATAATCATTCATTGGGCCGTTTGGATTAATTACTTGAACTCCCATGGCACGTTTAGCCATCCAACGTGAAATAGCTAATGAAATGAATGAACCCGAAAAACCAATAATTGCACTAAATATTAATAATGCAGCGAAATCGATTGTACCACTACTAGTAGTATATCCTCTAAACCCTATTAGATTAAGGACAATACTGATCGTTAATAGTACTAAAACGTTTGTAATAATAAAGTAGAAAATTCTCTTTCCCATACTCTCACCTTTCTATTATTTAAATTTTAAAAATTGTTTTTACAGGACAATTACGTTTATTATAAAGGTAATAGCCTTCGTTGTCATCTGGAATATATATATGAACGAGGGAGACAAGTTATTCAAGAAAAGGAGTTGGAGAAAAGTTGGATAAAGTGATACATGCTATTCAAGATGATTATGCAGATGATTATTCCTGGTGCTATGGCTGTGGCCGATTAAATAAACAGGGCCTACAGTTACGAACTGGATGGAACAGAGATAAAACGGTAACAATCTATACTCCACATGAGGAACATAAAGCAATACCTGGTTTTGTTTATGGAGGAGTTATTGCGTCATTAGTTGATTGTCATGGAACAGGTTCAGCAGCTCTCGCTTTACATCGGAAAAATGGTCATGAACCAGGTGATGAAGTCGAACCACCACGATTTGTAACGGCTTCATTACATGTCGATTATTTAAAACCAACTCCTCAAGGTGTACCATTAAAGGCAATTGGTACTATAGAAGAGATTCACCCCAAGAAATGGAAGGTTGTTACAGAAGTATTTGCTAATGACATATGTGTAGTAAAAGGTGAGGTCATTGCCGTTGTCATGCCAAAGTCGTTTATTCAACAATAATTTAAACAAAGGGCTAATTGGATGAATCCAACGGCCCTTTTTCTGTCTAAACATGATAAAATAACACTATATATATCGACAAATTTCGTATGACGAGGTTTCACGCAAAGGAGCTATTAAAGAATGGAGATATTGGACATCGTTGGGGAACTATTTTCAGATGAAATTTCTATTGCGGTTACACGTGGGCAAAAATACGTATATTACAGGCCAAGTAAACGAATTGATTTAAAAATTCGACCAGGGGACCCAGTAAAAGAGGGAACAATTGCTTATAAAGCGTGGGAATCTGAACAAAAGGTTTCGGAGTTTATTGATCGTAATATATTTGGAGTACCATATCATGGCATGGCGGTTCCATTTAAGGAAAATGGAGAAATCGCGGGTTGTGTATTGGCGATTTATCCTGCATATACGGAGGGGAAATCAGTTATTACCTTAAAAACACATGATGGATGGAAACCTATTCCTTTTCACGATGTATATTACATAGAAGTAAAAGATAGAAAGACACATGTATATGCAAAGGAACTTTCTGGAACGCATAAAAATGCCTTACAAGAGTTCGAATATAATCTACCAAGGGACACATTTATCCGATGTCATCGTTCTTTTATTGTCAATGTACATCATATTAAAGAAATTTACCCAGATACCCACTCCACATTTTCACTTGAAATGGTAAATGGAGAGACTGTACCAGTAAGTCAATCCTATTCCAGTTATTTCAGGAAGATGTTAGGGTTTTAATAAAAAATCTGCTTTAGCTATCAATTTTTCTGCTTCAGTCCATTTTCCCTTAATTCCAACATGTTTTCACAATTGTCACAATTTGTACGGTAAAATATATGAAAACGCTTAATTAGGGGGATGGCATATATGGGAAATGTAAAAGAACGTATTAAAGATCCTCTTTTACAAGATAAAGTTGTGTCTGCGGAAGAGGCAGCTTCCTGGATACAAGATGGTATGACATTGGGGTTAAGTGGATTTACTCGTGCAGGTGACGTGAAAGCGGTACCAATGGCATTAGTGAAACGAGCAGAAGCTGGGGAGAAGTTCAAAGTCAATGTCTTCACAGGGGCTTCTTTAGGATCAGATGTAGACAAGTTATTTGCTGAAGTAGGTATTATTAATAAACGCCTTCCATTCCAAGCAGAACCAACGATGAGAAAGAAAATCAATGCTGGGGAGCATCTTTTCGTTGATCATCACTTGTCACATACAGCTGAATTACTACGTGCTAATGTTATTGAACAGGTTGATTATGCAATTTTAGAAGCTATTTCGATAAATGAAGACGGTATGATTATTCCAACAACATCTATCGGAAATTCGCTAGCTTTTGCAGAGAATGCAAAAAATATCATCGTAGAAATTAACCTTGCTCAATCAGAATTATTGGAAGGTCTTCATGATCTATACAGCCCAGGAAAACAGGGAGAGCGTGATCCGATTCCATTAACGAAAGCAAATGATCGAATTGGTACAATCGGAATCCCTGTTGAACCAGGAAAGATTAAAGGAATCGTATTTACAAACCAAGACGACTCACCATCAACAATCGTTGCGCCAGATGAAGAAACCCAAATCATGGCGAATCATTTATTGGATTTCTTACGTAAGGAAATTGAGGCTGGTCGTTTAACGGAGAGATTAGCACCATTACAATCTGGTATTGGTTCCGTAGCAAACGCTGTACTACATGGGATGATAGAATCAGAGTTTACGAATTTAGAAGTGTACTCAGAAGTACTACAAGACGCAGTGTTTGATTTAATTGATGCAGGTAAAGTGGACTTCGCATCTTGCTGTTCTATCACTTTATCAGATGAAAAGATGAAACAAGTATATGGGAATTTTGAAAAATACCGCGATAAATTAATCATGCGTCCACAAGAAATTTCCAACCATCCAGAGATAATTAGACGTCTCGGATTAATTTCTATTAATACTGCATTAGAATTTGATATTTACGGAAACGTTAACTCAACGCATGTATCTGGAACGAAGATGATGAACGGTATTGGTGGTTCAGGAGACTTTGCACGTAATGCTAGACTAGCAATCTTTGTGACAAAGTCTGTTGCAAAAGGTGGTAGCATCTCTAGTATTGTTCCGTTTGTCTCTCATGTAGATCATACAGAACATGATGTTGACGTAGTTGTTACAGAACAAGGCTATGCAGATTTACGAGGACTTGCGCCACGTGAAAGAGTTCCATTAATTATTGAGAATTGTGTACATCCAATGTACCGGGCACAACTTTGGAAGTACTATGAGGAAGCACTTGAGCGGGGTGGGCAGACTCCACATGTATTAGAAAAAGCATTCTCATGGCATGACAATTTTGCTAAATATGGAACAATGCTTGAAAAAGATTTAGTAACGAATTAACAAAGTTATCTAGAAAAAAGGGAATTTGAAAAGTCTTGGGGCAGCTTGACTTTCAAATGATATTCGATTATTTAGGGGCTTGTTTGTGATATAGGACGTGAGTAACCGATTTTCTTTCTGGGGGGAAAGGAAATCGGTTATATTATTTTATGAAACTATTTTTCAATCTGTTTCGTACAATTATAGTAAATAAATGGAGGAAAAGGGTGTTCGTATGGGTTATCAATACTTACAGACTAGTCAATGGTTTAAGGAAGCGTTATGGGCATTTGCTTCTGCAATCATAGCTATTCTTTCTGCAGTTTTGACGGCTAACCAAATTGGTGGATTAGAATATATTGTGTTTGTAATAGCAATTATTCCTGTTGCATTAGGTATCATCCAAGGATTCCACTACATGAACCGCCCTAACCAAGATTATATTTACTTAGCGTCGGATGAGATGGAAATTAATAAAGGGCCATTACGTCCATCAAAAACTATAAGTTACAGAGATATTGACCATTGTGATGAATTTCATGATTATGATCGGATTGTCGTTACAGTCGTGAGGAAAGATAGAAAGGAAATCACGATTCACGGGGAGTGGCTCAGTGACAATGACTTTGCGGAATTGAAGCAAGAATTAATTAATCGAACTGGTAATGAAAAGTTATTTCGTTATCGTGTGGATAGTAAGATGGTTTAGTTGGTTTATTGAAGAAATACCCTTGATGTCTGATAACGATCAAGGGTATTAATATTACTTTAAATCAATCACAATTTCCTCCATCTGAAACTTTTCATAGTCCGCTTTACTATTCTCGGAACGGTAATTCGCCTTGATAGGTTTACCACTCTCGTAATATCCAATCGTATCATTATCGGATAGTTCAACAATTGGTGTTAGGATTAGTTTAGTAGCTTTTGGGTCTAACTTTTCAAAAGTTGAATACATTTTGACACCATAGTGGTCTTGGCCACTACCACGTATGCTTAAAGGGGTGTACGTATTTCCTAAATCATCTTCCACCTCAGCCCAAACAGAACGATTATCCCAGTTATTAATGATTTTATAATCGGAAATGAATGTATGGGTTAAAATGAATGACATTGGTGTAATTCTAATGTTTTCAGCGGTAAATTGAATCCCACTTTTTTCTACCTTTTCCTCGATTGCAATGTTCTTACTCTCAACTGCCTTCACATCAAAAGCAAATTCCCAGTTACCTTCAAAAGTAATCCCTTGGTTATTGGGCTCTGTCGATATACTGTCAATTTTCCAGTTAACTTGGGCTTCATCGAATTCGTAACTACTCATATGGTCGACAGATGAAACACCAATATAGTTACCATCTTCAATTTTTGAAACCTCATCACTTCCAACTAGTCCGCTGTCCCCAAATATTGGTGAACTATTTAACCAAGGACGAGGGCCCAAGTCTTTTTCCGTTTCAATCCTATACGTAACAAATAACTGCTTCCCGTCAAACACCGTATCCATCACACTTATTTTAATCCCATTACTCTCTTCTACTAAATCTAATTTCTTCGCATTCTCATCATATCCGGCATATGTTCCATCACTATTAAAGAACTTAAAGATATTTCCTAGAAACGGGATCTCCTCTGCATATGCTGTGAATGATAGACCAATCATGGCGGAAGTCATTAATCCAAATGTAAGGATAGCCACAGATAATCCCCTTTTCCATTTGTTTTGCTTTCTTTTTTTAACAACCTTTTGCTTTAACCCTGAGGCTAGTTTTTTCTTTTCAAACTCTGTAACTGGAGCAATATCCTCGTCTTTCAATTCCAATTCAATACCATTCAACAATTCGTAAATATCCTTCACCCAAAACTACCTCCTAATATATAGTTTTTGGCATGCTTATTTAATTTTTTTCTTCCTCTAAAGATTCTGCTATCAACAGCAGATTTAGTTAATCCGAGCTTTTCAGCAATTTCCTCTGACCGCATATCAAGGAAGTATCGCATGACTAATATTTTTTGGTCAATTGGATCTAATGTGCGAATAAGGGCTAGGATTTCCTTTTTATTTTCCATTTGAATAATCTCTTTTTCTACTGAATTATCATTAGTAGATTCAATATAATCAGACTCTACTTCTTGCTTTTTGATTGCACTTCGGTAGTAATCAATCGCTTTAAATCTAGCAATCGATGCAACCCAATGTTTGAAATTAGTTGTGTCCCCTTTGAATTTTGCTGCGTTATTCCAAATGGATAGAAAAACATCATTAATGCACTCATCTATTAAACCGTCATTATAAAGCGGTCCAAGTACTTTTATCGTGATTCCTTTTACTAAAGGTAAATAATGATCAACGATATAATCTAGAGCATCTTCTTTTTCCATTTGGAGTCGTCTGACAAAATTCTTATCATTCGATTTCATCTACATGACTCCCTTTAAAGTTATGTAAAAGCTTTTACACTATATAAGACGATAGAAAAAATATTTTTTTGCAAAATTACTTAAAAATGTTGAATTGACATTGTTTTCTTTTATTCTGGTTGAATAGAATGGCAGTTTTGCTCAGGAGAAATTAAGAAGAGGGATTGGAGGGGGGAGGCAGTTCTTTTTTTGAACCGCCCTGTTGATTAATTTACCTTAATTGGGTGAGCTTCACCAAATTTTCTTTCCGCAGCATGATAAGTCGGTCCAACCATATCATTATAAGAGAATCCGTGTTCAATCGCCGTTGTAACGAAACTTTTTGCTAAATGTACTGCTTCTTCAACGGTCTTCCCTTTTGCTAGATATGCACAGATTGCTGCCGAATACGTACATCCTGCCCCACTTGTATTTACCGTATCAATCCGTGGTGCTTCAAATGTTGTTAATGTCTTTCCGTCATATAGCACATCCACTGCAGGGCCAGAAAGACGCCCGCCTTTTACAAGGACATACTTTGCTCCTAATTCATATAAATCAATAGCAGCTTGCTTTAGTTCTTCCACATTTGAAATGGAACGGTCATCTAATAAGAACGAGGCCTCTGGTATATTAGGTGTAATGATGGTAGCTAATGGAATTAGTTTTTCTTTTAATGCCGTGATGGCATCATCTGCTAATAATTTAGAATCTAGTTTTCCAACCATTACCGGGTCAACGACAATGTGTGGAATCGAAGAACCTTGAATAAGTTCAGCGGCAGTTTCAATTACTGCTGTTGAAAATAGCATTCCAGTTTTTAATGCATCGGCCCCAACTTGTTTCATCGCAGTATCGAATTGCGCTTCAATTGCCTCTATAGTCATTGGATGTACATTTTTATCTGTTTTAGGGTGTCTTCCTACAATTGCTGTAACAACACTCATCCCATAAACATCTATTTCTTGAAACGTTTTTAAGTCTGCTTGAATTCCAGCACTTCCTCCTGAAGCAGAACCAGCAATGGTCATAACTCGTGATGGATAGTTCATCTGATTACCCTTCCTTTATATCGATTTAGATTTGTTAGTAATTTTGTCTATATTTTATCATTTATTGGATTTGTAAGGATACCAATAAGGGTTATGCTAATCATTGTCCGTTAAAATAGTATTCCTATCATTGGACATGGTAAAATAATGCTTATGTTGAGAAAGTAAAAGAGGGAAAACAATGGCAAATAATTATGGATTACCATTTCAAGTATCAAAAACAGAAAATTTTTATGATAGATTAGGCGACTATGTTGGCGATGTCTTTTATGATATTTTACCGGAGCAAGGCTTTGAAACACGTGATGAACAAATCTTCATGGCTTTTCAGTTGGAAAATACATTTAAGAACAAGCGAACAATTTTTGCTGAAGCTGGCGTAGGGACAGGGAAAACTCTTGCTTATCTTATTTATGCGATTTGTTATGCAAGATACATAGGAAAACCAGCTATTATCTCCTGTGCGGATGAAACGTTAATCGAACAGCTCGTCAAAAAAGGCGGCGATATCGAGAAACTTGAGAAAGCACTCGGTATGAATGTTGACGTTAGGTTGGCAAAAGCGCGGGAAAACTATGTATGTGCTCGAAAGTTAGATCAACTTATTGAAGTAACCGATGATAGAGATATTGTAAAAGTCTACGATGAAATCCCTGATTTTGTCTTTGATACAAGCTCGGCAAAGAAAACATTTGAACGTTATGGAGATAGAAAAGAATATCCTTGGGTGTCAGATGAAACGTGGGAGAAAATTGCTTGGGATCCACTCCAACAATGTTCAACTTGTCAATTAAGGCATCGAAGTGGTCAAACATTAAATCGTGAATATTACCGACATGCAAAGGATATTATTATTTGTTCCCATGATTTTTATATGGAACATGTGTGGACGAAAGAATCGAGAAAACGTGAGGGGCAAATTCCATTATTACCAGAGGCAAGTGCAGTTATATTTGATGAAGGGCACCTACTTGAGTTCTCTGCCCAAAAAGGACTAACATATCGTTTTCATTCTGAAACGCTAAATCAAGTTTTAACAGGGTATATGGGACAGGATGTACGTGAAGAATCGTTATACTTGATTGAAGATATTTTAACATTGCATGAAGATTGGTTTGATATATTAAGTGAATCAGCAATAGGAGTGACTGGCTCTAACCGAAAAGAGGTAGAAGCAACAGCTGCAATGCTCGACTTAGTTTCCAATCTATATGAAAAAGTAGAAAAACTACTTGATCAGCTTGTGTTTGATGCAGAGATGTTTACGATTGACGGTTATCATTTAAAAATTATTGAGGAGTATTTAGAGTTTTACCATTATGGGTTGTCTATCTTTCTTAAAGAAGATGAGGGGATCTTTTGGATTGAAGAAAATCAAGAAACAACGACTCTAGTACTCATGCCTAGACTGGTTGAAGATGTATTAAAGAAAGAAGTTTTTTCGAAAAAGATTCCATTTGTCTTTTCATCTGCGACCCTTTCACAAGGGGGAGACTTCTCCTACTTAGCTAACAGTTTGGGAATTGATGATTATGATTCCTTTACTGTAGAGTCTCCTTTTGATTATGAATCACAAATGCAGTTAATAGGACGAGTGGAAAAGGATAAAGATGTCAAGTGGAATGAAATTAGTAAACAAATGCTTGATAATAAAGGTAGTTCATTAGTACTCTTCTCTACTATGGAGGAAATGGAAGAATTCCGAAATTGGGCAAAAGAATTAAACTGGCCATTTGAGTTGTTGTTCGAAGGGGATAAGGAGATTAGCGAGATCATTAATCAATTCCAAACAGATACAAGTTCAGTATTATGTGCCCATCACTTATGGGAAGGACTTGATATTCCAGGTGAAGCTTTGACACAAGTTATCATCTCTTCCCTTCCATTCCCGCCACATGATCCAGTATTTAAAGCAAAACGCAAGGATGTAACTGATCCAGAAAGAGAAGTGGATGTTCCGTACATGCTATTACGACTAAGACAAGGAATAGGAAGATTAATTCGTACAAATGATGACCACGGAAAAATTCATCTATGGGTGAAAGAAGTAGAATGGAATAAATACAAGAAAGAAATACAAAGTGTTATGCCTATTGAGATAAAATGGGATTAGAGAGAAGCGGCTGCTCATGAACATTTATTAACTGAATTAGAGTGAAAAGTAGATGATGAAGTTTATCATAAACATTTTAAGAGAAAATTAAAGATAAAAGTACATGAAGAAGCTTCTCATAAACAATTTCAGAGAAGATTGGAGTAAAATGTATATGAGGATGCATCTCATATACATTTTGGTCGGAAATTAGATTAAAAAGTACGTGAGCAACCTTCTCGTAAACGTTTTCGAGAAAAAAACAAATGGAACGTTAATGATAAAGAATTCTCGAAACACATATAGTAAAGTGAAAAAGACAGAGTCACTATTCTACAGTGATTCTGTCTTTTTTTTATTTTCTATCTCAATCAATTAATGATACAAAATGCCTTAAAATCTTCGCTGTTAATCCCCAAATTACTTTATCCTCGTACTTATAAAATAATTCTTCAATAGGACGTGTTTTCCAATTATATTTTTCTCCACCTACAATTAGATCAAACGGGAAATTCTCTTCTGGAGTTAGGTGTACATTAACTTTAAAGGATTTAGGTGTGTACTGTTTGAGGTATGATAATGGAACAGTAAATACTTCTTCTACTTCAGCTGGGTTTGGAGAAATTTCGTCAATGGATGTAATGGTCCCAACGAATGGATAAATTATTCTACCCATATCGGCAACAACATAATCAATCGGTGTGACGTTAGATATAGAATCTTCATTAATCCCTAATTCTTCCGTTGTTTCACGAATAGCACAATATGTTGCTGTTTGATCATCTGGATCGATTCTTCCTCCAGGAAAACATATATCTCCTGGTTGACTACGCATTAGCATGGAACGGACTTCGAATAATATATGGGTTTCCCCATCAACTTCGACGAGTGGAATAAGTACTGCCGATTGTCTGTATTTGTCAGCTCCCATGATTCCGGGCTGTCTCTTCGCTAAAGTATTTACTATAGTCGTTATTTCTTTGTTCAAGATTCCTCCCCCCTCTCTCTATTTTAGTCCATTATACTAATTATTTGCGGAATTACACCATTAATTTATTATTGCGTTTTAATTTCTTAAAATTAGACAATCTAAGGATGTGCACTAAGAAAGGTGGCATACAATGAATAAATTAAGGAGGATGGCAATGGGAATTTTAAGTGGAAATCCACAAGATGAGCCGATGCATTATGGTGAGGTATTTGGTGTATGGACTGCAGTAGTTACAGAAAAAGCTTGTATTGCGGCATACCAAACATTACTTAATCACGCAGGTGATGAGGATTTAAAGAAATTAATTCAAGAAGCAATTGAACAAGCGAAACAACAGGAAGAAAGTTTAGAAGCACTGTTAAAAGCAAATGGAGTTGGCTTACCACCGTCACCACCTGAGCGACCGCAAGCGGATTTGGAATCTATTCCTCCGGGGGCTCGTTTCATGGATAATGAAATTGCAGCAAAAATGTCAGCGGATGTTGCTGCAGGACTAGTAGCGGCAAGTGGCATGATTGGCCAATCAATAAGAGAAGATATAGCTACTTTATTCGGTACTATGCATACACAAAAAGCTGCCTTTGGTGCGAAATTACTTCGTCTCAATAAAGAAAAAGGCTGGTTAGTACCCCCACCATTACATTTATCTAATGTTGATGAGAAGTAATAGAAATTGAAAAGGTAAAAAAGGTGGTGATTGATAATCATCACCTTTTTTTGTGGTGTACTAGTCTGCGCAAGTTAGCAGAAATTATGTAATAAATTTTAATATATGACATTTGTCATATACAACTCCTGACGAATATGACTTATATTTTTGCTCATTTCCACCTATCATAAATAAAAAGATATTGTTACTAGGAGGAACAAAATGAGTAAACAAAAACAAGCGCAATTAAGAAAAAGTGTTTTACCATTTGCAAAATCAAATACAAGGGCAAGTATCTTTCAGATGATCAATACGTTCATCCCATTATTCCTTCTTTGGTTTCTAGCATATCAGAGTCTTGCTGTCTCGATTTGGTTATCCATCCCCTTCATTATTCTAGCAGCAGGTTTTGTAGTTAGAACATTTATTATCTTTCACGATTGTACCCACATGTCATTTTTCCAAAATAATAAGGCAAACCGAATTGTCGGGACGATCACTGGCATAATTACACACTTTGCTTTTGAAAAATGGAAATGGAGCCACTCCATCCATCATGCAACAAGCAGTAATTTAGACAAACGTGGAATAGGTGATGTTTGGGTAATGACGGTAGATGAATATGTTAATGCTTCGTTATGGCGACGATTAGCTTATCGTTTATATCGAAATCCATTCATCATGTTTGGCTTAGGTCCACTATACTTATTCTTAATATCTAATCGTTTCAACCGTAAAGGAGCAAGAAAGAAAGAACGATTAAATACGTATCTTATTAACATAAGTATTGCATTAATATATGCCGGATTAATATGGCTAGTTGGCTGGCAGGCATTTCTCATCATTCAATTACCAATATTATTTATCGCAGGTGCGGCAGGAATTTGGTTGTTCTATGTACAACACCAATTTGAAGATTCTTACTTTGAAAATGAAGAGGAATGGGATTATGTCAAGGCTGCGGTTGATGGAAGCTCTTACTATAAACTTCCTAAAATCATAGAATGGTTAACTGGTAGTATCGGTTATCATCATGTTCACCATTTAAGCCCAAGGGTACCGAATTATAACTTAGAAAAAGCACATGAATCTACACCACCATTGCAAAAGGCTACGACAATTACTTTAAAGACTAGTTTAAAATCGATTCGTTTTCGTTTGTATGATGAGAAAACAAAGTCATTTGTTAGCTTTAAAGAGATTAAACAATACTTAAAAGATCAAAAAGAAAAATTCGAGATCCCTACAAGACGAACTAGTATTCAAGATAAGTAGTATATCATGACGAAACCCTCAATATAGAGGGTTTTTGTCATACCTTTTATTTGCTATACTGGGAGAAACATGAGGTCGGAGGTCTACTATGCAAAAGTGGTATCATATTTTCACTAAAAATACCGGATTAAGTATTTACATATGGATTGTATTTTGTATCTTGCCATTTTACTTTGTCATTCGATTCTCCACTCCTACAGAGATTTTAGTTGGAGTAGCAATGATTGTTTTATTTTTTGCTACGTTCCGATTATCGTTTATTAAGGAAGGCTGGACCGTTTATTTGTCGGTTGGCGTTGAAATGGCAATTAGTATTGGAATGATTTTATCTTTCGGCTATGTATATTTCTCCCTATTCCTTGCATTTTTTATTGGTAACATCCAAAACAAAAAAGGCTTTATTACACTGTATGTTGTACATTTAGTGACAACGATTACTGCTACAACGATTGGCTTTTTTACACAAAGTGAAATTTTCTTCACACAATTTCCATTTATCCTAATTAGTGTGGTCGGTGTCATACTTTTACCTTTTAATATGTATAATCGAATTAAGCGAGAAATGCTCGAACATCAATTGGAAGATGCCAATCAAAGAATATCCCAACTGATTGTAATGGAAGAAAGGCAACGAATTGCTCGAGATTTACATGATACATTAGGGCAGAAGCTCTCACTTATTGGTTTAAAGAGTGATTTAGCTGGTAAACTGCTACATAAACATCCAGATAGGGTATTGGAAGAAATACAAGATATCCACCAAACAGCAAGAACGGCATTAAAAGAAGTTCGGGAAATGGTCTCAGATATGCGAAGTACGAATTTGGCGGATGAGGTTACACATGCAAAGCAGGTAATTGAAGCAGCAGAGATGAAATTTTATTTAGAAGGTAATCCCAAGCTAAAAGATACCCCATTATTAGTGGAAAATGTCCTCGGTATGTGTTTGAAAGAAGCAGTTACCAATGTTGTGAAACATAGTAAGGCACGCATATGTAGGGTTAAGATCCAGCAACTACCAAGTGAAGTTTGTATTATTGTCCAAGATGATGGGATTGGTATAGAAAGCACCGACACAACAAAAGGGAATGGGCTACGTGGCATGAGAGAGCGGCTAGATTTCGTAAATGGGAACTTAGAGCTAGAGGTTAGTAACGGAACCGTTCTATCGATAAAGATTCCAAATGTTATTCAACAAATATCAGAGGAGAGGTTGTCATGATTCGGATTGTAATTGCAGAGGACCAACGGCTACTACTTGGTGCATTGGGATCCTTACTTGATTTAGAAGACGATATGGTTGTTGTAGGAAAAGCGAAGGACGGGGAAGAAGCGTTACAACTAATTCATCAACTTCAGCCTGATATTTGTATTATGGATATTGAAATGCCGCTGAAAAGTGGTCTAGATGTAGCGGAGGAGATAAAGGAACTTGATTGTAAAGTAATCATTTTAACAACCTTTGCTAGAGCTGGGTATTTCGAGCGGGCACGTAATGCAAATGTCAGTGGATATCTATTAAAAGATAGTCCAAGTGAGGAATTAGCTAACTCGATTCGAACTATTATGGATGGTAGGAAAATTTATGCTCCAGAATTAGTTGATATAGCCTACAATAAAGAGGAAAACCCATTATCTGAGCGGGAAGAACAAGTCATCAAACTTATCGCGGAAGGTAAGAATACGAAAGAAATTGCTAATCAACTATACTTAACGACTGGAACCGTAAGGAATTATGTATCTGTTATTTTAGATAAATTAGATGTAAGCAATCGAATTGAAGCTATAGCACGCTTTCGTGAAAAAGGTTGGCATAAATAAGAGAAGGCTATCTGTGTAAAAGCAGATAGCCTTTTCTTATTTTTCAAAAGTATAGAAAAGGGAGTGAAGCTAAAAATATATCTTGTTATAGTTGACGGACTGGATAAAACAATGTATTGTAAACTTATGTTTAAAAATAAACAAATGTTTGGAGGTGTGAACCTGTGAACGAAACGTTGAATATAAATGAACAGAAGTTATTTCAATTAATTAAAGAAAATCCTTTTGTTTCCCAACAAGAACTAGCGGAAAAAATGAATTTGTCACGGCCATCAGTCGCAAATCTCATATCTGGGCTAGTCAAAAAAGGCTATATTAAAGGGAAAGCATATATTGTAAATGAATCTACTCACATCACATGTATTGGTGGTGCAAACGTAGACCGGAAATATTATGTAAAAGGAAAATTGCAACTTGAAACTTCTAATCCAATCCGATCTACCCAAAGTACTGGTGGAGTTGCAAGAAACGTTGCGGAAAACTTAGGCAGATTAGGCTTAGATGTATCGCTTGTAACAGCACATGGACAAGATGCGGAGTGGAAGTATATTGAGGAGACCTCGGCTAGTTTTATGAATTTAGAACATGCAATTCCCTTACAAGAGGAAGCAACCGGGTCTTATACGGCAATCATAAATGAGAATGGGGATATGGTTCTTGCTTTAGCAGACATGGATATTTACGATTTATTAACACCAGAACTATTGCAAGCTCATTTATCTGGATTTGCTAATTCTACATGTATTATTGCAGACTTAAATCTACCTGGAGAAACGATCACTTATTTACACCAGTTGGCAACTCAACGTAATATACCACTAATTTTAATCACGGTCTCAGCACCTAAAATGGACAGGCTACCAAGTGATTTAAATGGAATTACGTGGCTCATTACAAACCGGGATGAAACAGAAGCGTATTTTAATAAGCCTATTGAGAGTGAGACAGATTGGAAAGAAGCCGTACAAAAATGGCTTGATTTAGGTATTGAACATGTTGTTATTACTAATGGTACCGAAGGCTCGATGTTTGGTAGTGGAAAAGAAGGAATTCAACACGTTCCAGCATTAAAAGTGGAACATATTGAAGATGTCACTGGAGCAGGAGATGCGTTTTCAGCTGCAGTTATTTATTCCTGGTTAGAGGGAAAAAGTCTTGTTGAAATTGCCAATGCTGCAACGGTGAATGCAGCAAAGACAATTCAAACGAAATATACAGTAAGGCAAGATCTTTCAGCAGTTCAATTACAAAAAGACATGGAGGAATTAATATGAAAAACTACGTAGTATTATCAGAAGAAGTAAAACAGGCAAAAGAACAAGGTAAGCCAGTTGTCGCATTAGAATCAACGATTATCTCTCACGGTATGCCATATCCACAAAACGTTCAAACGGCTCGTGAAGTAGAACAAATTATCCGTGACAATGGTGCAGTACCTGCTACCATTGCATTAATTGATGGAAAGATTAAAGTTGGTTTAACAGATGATGAATTAGAGCAATTTGGTAATAGTCAAGGTGTTGCAAAAGTATCTCGTCGTGACTTACCGTATATTTTAGCAACGAAGCAATTAGGGGCGACTACAGTTGCAGCAACAATGATTTGTGCAGAATTAGCTGATATTAAGATCTTTGTTACTGGTGGAATTGGTGGAGTACACCGTGGCGCAGAAACTACAATGGATATCTCAGCAGACTTAGAAGAACTTGGACAAACAAATGTAGCAGTAATATGTGCTGGTGCGAAATCTATCCTAGACTTAGGACTAACAATGGAATATTTAGAAACAAAAGGTGTTCCAGTGATTGGTTACCAAACAGATGTATTACCTGCTTTCTATACTCGTCGTAGTGAATATAAAGTTAACTTCCAAGCTGATGATGTTAATACAATTGCAGGTACATTAAAAGCGAAATGGGATCTAAACCTACATGGTGGAGCAGTAATTGCTAACCCAATTCCAGAAGAATATGCAATGCCTGAAGATGAAATTAATAC
This sequence comes from Ornithinibacillus halotolerans, assembly GCF_014637405.1. Taxonomy (GTDB): domain Bacteria; phylum Bacillota; class Bacilli; order Bacillales; family Amphibacillaceae; genus Ornithinibacillus; species Ornithinibacillus halotolerans. Next base: position 61,270 of record NZ_BMEY01000015.1, on the reverse strand, counting down.
AGCTATCGAATCTGCAGTTAAAGAAGCAGAAGAAAAAGGAATCGCTGGTAAAGACACAACTCCATTTTTACTTGGTAAAATTAAAGAGATTACAGCAGGTAAGAGTCTAGATGCTAATATTGCATTAGTGAAAAACAATGCTGTTGTCGGAGCGAAATTAGCAGTAGAATTAAATAAATTGGCGTAATTATATTTTTGAGGTTGACTTCGGTTGACCTCTTTTTGTTTGTGACTGGGACTGTAGTCTCATTAACATTTCAAGGTAAATTTGTGATAGAAAAGTATATGAGTGGCATTCTCATAAACATTTCAGTGAATTTTTGTTTTGGAAAGTATATGAGCGGCATTCTCATGAACATTACAAGTGAATTTTGTGTTAGAAAAGTATACGAGCGGCATTCTCATAAACATTACAAGTGAATTTTGTGTTAGAAAAGTATACGAGCAGCGTTCTCATGATCATTACAGGTGAAATATTGTCTTATAAAGTATATGAGCCACTTTCTCACAAACAATTCCAAGGTGATTTTATGTTAAAAGGTACATGATACTCGACCTCAAAGTACAATTTCAATAACCCCACCCTCACCTCAAGAACTTATAAAAGAAATTCTCCCTAAACACCCTTCTAATAAGTTCGATTTTAATATTTATCATTTTCCCTCTTGACCTTCAACTTACTTTAAGGTTTATCCTTATGGTAGAAGTTAATTTATACAAGGGGGTATGATATGTGCTAACCATCCAAGAATTTTCAAAGCGAACTGGAATACCAAAGAGTGCACTTCGGTTCTACGAAGAAAAGAAGTTGCTTATGCCGCTAAGAAACAAAGCGAACGGCTATCGGATGTACCATGAAGATCAACTAGAATATGCAAAATTAGTGTCAAGTCTCCGGTTAGCAGATGTTCCGATTAAAGATATCCAAACATATTTTTCTCAATCAAAAGAGGAACAGAAAACAATTATAAAAGAATGGATTAAGCGATTTCACAATCAGAAAGAAATATTAGAGGTACAAATTAAGTTTTTAGAAAGCCAACTAGAAGATGATTCTGTCTTCTTATTTGAAAGACAAAAGGAACGTGTTATTTGGCATTTAGCAGAAGGGGACCAAGGTGGATTTGGCAAACAGCTCTTACAAGGAAATACGTTATTACAAAAAAATAATATTAATGTAAACAACCATTACATTCAGTATATTTCCGGCAGAAAAAACGCAAAAGTATGGATAGGTTTCGGTGTTGATGAAAAGGCGGATATTTCAGACTTAGAGTTTATTGATAAGGAAGAGGAGCTAAGTAAGTCTTTATGTATAGCTACACAATTCGAGGGGGATTTTTCTAGAATAGAAACGGCATATATTAGCCTTGCAAACTATATTAGAAATAATAATTATATCCGCACTGGTGAGTTGATTGAAATGTATCATGGAAATGATTTGAAGCGAGTAACGATAATGGTGCCTGTATTAAAATTAGGGGAGGAAGAGGAATGAGAAGAGAACTAGTTGTGGAGGTGTTGGAGTATACTGGTTCAAATTATGAGATTGGATTCATGCAAGGGGAAGGTATAGAGAAGAACGGAATGTTTCAATATTTACAAGCTATAACAACTGATAATGACCCAAATGTAGTTCAATCTGTCCTTGAGAAATTTTCTCATAGGTTTTTAGAAGAAATTAGGGGCCTTGCTGATGGGATAGGTATTGACTATGATACCACCTTAAAAATGTATAGTGGTTACAATCTAAGTTTTCCAGCAATGGGGTGTACGGCTTTTTCTCAAGAAAATTTCTATGTTAGGAATTATGATTTCTCGCCAGATTTATATGATGGTAGGCTAGTTTTCCATCGTCCAGAAAAAGGGTATGCCAGCGTCGGATTTGCCCAACAAATAGTCGGCCGACTAGATGGAATGAATGAACATGGTCTAGTTATTGGATTACATCTTGTTAATGAAAACAAACAAGAAGAGGGATTAATTGGAACAACGATAGTAAGACTGATTTTAGACGAGTGTAGAAATGTTCAAGAAGCAATTGCTATGTTAACCAAATTACCACACGGCCATTGTTATAATTATTCTCTAATGGATAAAGGAGGAAATAAATGCTTGGTAGAAGCATCACCAGAAAAACAAGTTGTTTATCACGAACAGACGATAATGTGCACCAATTACTTTCAATCCGAGGAATTAAAAGACAACAATAGAGAAAATATTCAAGGTTCACTCCACCGTGAAAAAACACTTCAAGAACTAACTACTTTATCCATTACTCCAGATGAAGCCTATCATACATTTAATAATGAAAACTCAACGTTATTTTACACAGATTACCAAAACTATTTTGGGACACTTCACACGGTTGTTTATATTCCTGAAACACTTGAGATGCTAGTTGGAATCGGAGGAGATTTTCCTCCAGTACGATTATCCTTGGATAGTTTGATTAAGGGTGAACTTGAAGTTAGTAGAGATTTGGTTGGTAAAATAAAATATTAATTGTTTTTTCATAAATTTAAATAACTGGTAAATAATAGTAGCGTATTTTAATTACGTGAAAAGGAGATTGGACATGGTTAATTTAGCAGTTATTTATTATAGTTCTACAGGTACGAACTATCAATTAGCAAAATGGGCAGAGGAAGCAGGTAAAGAAGCGGGTGCTGATGTTAGGGTAGTGAAAGTTCCTGAACTGGCTCCAGAAGCGGCAATTGCTTCTAATCCTGGTTGGAAAGCACATGTTGAGGAAACGAAGGATGTGCCAGAAGCAACATCTGATGATATTGAATGGGCAGATGCTATTATCTTTAGTGTTCCTACTCGATTTGGAAACCTTGCTTCACAAATGAAACAATACCTAGATATGCAAGGAGGGCTTTGGGCAACAGGGAAAACAGTGAATAAAGTAGTGAGTGCTATGTCCTCTGCACAAAACCCACATGGCGGACAGGAGGCAACCATTCTTGCATTATATACATCAATGATGCATTGGGGGGCAATTATCGTTCCACCAGGTTACACAGATCAATTATTATTTGCAGCGGGCGGGAACCCATACGGAACAAGTGTAACACAAGGACAGGATGGAAAAATGGTTGAGGATGTTCAAGCAGCTGTGAAGCACCAAGCAAAACGTACGATTGAAATTGCTAAAAAGGTAGCGAATAAATAGCTTTAAAAAAGTAGCAATGAAACTATTGCTGCTTTTTTGTGTGAAAATTTCCAGTTCTTCCTTTTAATAAGTGACAGGGAATAAAGTAACCCTTAAAATATTATTGGAGGAGGAAGAACTAAATATGAAAGCAATTAGACAGATATGTGCGAGAATCTCAGAACACCCTATCTTTACAAATACAATTATCGTATTAATTATTTTAAATGCTATATTAGTTGGTTTAGAGACTTATAGTAATGTTGCTAGCAAGTTTCATGAATGGATCTACTTCGGAGATAGACTTTTATTATGGATTTTTACTATTGAAATTGTGATTCGTTTGGTTGGAAGAAAGTCATTAAAGAGTTTTATAAAAGATCCTTGGAATATGTTTGATGTAATTATTGTTGCACTTGGACATATTCTTGTTGGTAGTCATTATGTGACAGTACTGAGGGTAGTAAGAGTGTTACGTGTATTACGAGCGGTTTCAATCATTCCATCACTAAGGAAAATGGTCAATGCGTTAATTCTGACGATTCCATCGATGGGAACAATTATGTTGCTGCTAGGAATTTTCTTTTATATATATGCTGTTATCGGAACGATGCTTTATAGTGATATTGCACCTGAATATTTCGGCACCCTGCACGATTCCTTGTTAGCTCTTTTCCAAGTCATTACGTTAGAGTCCTGGGCAAGTGGAGTAATGCGACCAATACTAGCGGAAGACCCTACATCTTGGTGGTATTTTGTAACGTTTATTGTAATTGGTGCGTTTGTAATTATTAATTTATTTGTTGGTGTTATTGTAAATAATGTGGAGGAAGCCTCTCGGGAAGAAACACCATCCCCAACTGATATAAAATTAGCTGAATTACAACAAGAATTAGCAGAGATTAAGAGGTTGCTAGAGAACAAGAAATAATAGAATTGAGACTAATTTTACATATGTATTGTAGGAGAAAAGGTGACACAGAGGCAACATTCTATTGTACCGAGCATTTGAAAATTCTTGGGTAAGGTAACATATAGGCGCTCTATAAGCCCGAATGGAGAAGAAAACCAGAATAAGGTAACATAGAAGCACTCTATAAGCCCGAATGGAGAAGAAAACTAGAATAAGGTAACATAGAGGCGCTCTATAAGCCCGAATGGAGAAGAAAACTAGAATAAGGTAACATATAGGCGCTCTATAAGCCCGAATGGAGAAGAAAACTAGAATAAGGTAATATAGAAGCCTTCTATAAGCCCAAACGGAGAAGAAAACTAGAATAAGGTAGCATAGAAGCACTCTATAAGCCCGAATCAGAAGAAGTTCTAGGAAAAAGTAAAATAAGCACCATCTAAAAACTATACTCTAAAAAAAGGTAACAGAGCCTAGCCCTGTTACCTTTTACTGTCTAGAAAAGAATTACTTCATCATTTCCGCGACAATCTCATAGGAACGTAAACGATCTTTTTGGTGGAAAATTTGTGAACCGATAATTAGTTCATCAGCATTTGTTTCTTCAATGAAACTCTCTAAACCTTTGCGAACGGTATCTGGATTTCCAACGATGGTTGTTTTTGGATCGAGTGTTTCCATGACTGCCGCAATTTCGAGTGGTGAATACATTTCCTCTAAGTTATCAACAGGTGGTTGTAGTTTCCCAGGATTTCCACGACGTAGACTTAAAAATTGTTGTTGTTGGGATGTAGCAATTCTTTTTGCTTCTTCATCAGTATCTGCAGCGATAACGTTAATGCCAAGCATGACATATGGTTTTTCTAGTACATCCGATGGCTTGAAATTATCTCGATAGAGTTTTAATGCTTGGTGTAAAAATGCTGGTGCAAAGTGACTAGCGAATGAGAATGGTAATCCTTTATGTGCTGCAAGTTGTGCACTAAATCCACTTGAACCTAGTAACCAAAGCGGAACATTTGCCCCCTGACCAGGAACGGCCTTAACTCGTGATATAGGCTCATCAGAGAAATAATCCTGTAATTCATTTACTTGCATAGGGAAATCTTCCACACTCATATTAAGCGTTCTTCTGAGTGCATAAGAAGTTGCTTGGTCTGTGCCTGGTGCTCTTCCTAACCCTAGATCAATTCTTCCAGGGTACATAGCCTCTAATGTTCCAAACTGCTCGGCAATTACAATCGTTGCATGGTTAGGTAACATGACACCACCAGCCCCAACTCGAATACTGTTGGTATGCCCTGCAATATGCCCAATTACTACCGAAGTAGCCGAACTAGCTATACCTTCCATATTATGATGTTCTGCTAACCAATACCGGTTAAATCCCCACTTTTCAACATGTTTAGCTAATTCTACACTGTTTTTAAATGACTCACTTGCATTACTACCTTCAGTAATAGGTGCAAGATCTAGAACGGATAGTGGTATATGTTGAAATGTTCTTGCCGTATTTGCTCTTTTCATGAAGTTGATCTCCTTTTTTCGAATCCTTATTAAGAAATGATAAGTTGTTTAGTATAAAGAGTCCAACTTTTAGCTTGAACTAATTTGAGAAGCGGAAGTATGGTGTATCGAGTTTGTTTTAGGAAGGAAATCTTGTCAAAATAATGCTGAGAGGGGATCTCAAGTTTAAAATTAAGGGAAATTCCTAAGAAATGAGGTTGAGAGAGCATCTCAAGCTTAAAATAACGGAAAATCTCTAAGTAATGAGTTTGATAAAGCGGCTCAAGTCCATTTCCAATATAAATCCTTAGGAAATAAAGCTGATAAGCCCCTCAACACAAAATTTCCATCTAAATTAAATTGATTCGATTCTTTATTTCAAGTATGATAGTAAAGTGATTTAGGGAAAGATGTTACTGGAGAGCAGTATGTTATATAAACGTTGGAGATGAGAAAATAATGAATAAAAAATCCATTTATGGGTTAACGAAAGAACAATTAACGGAATGGTTATTAGAGAACGGACAGAAACGATTTCGTGCAGAGCAAGTTTGGGATTGGTTGTATAAAAAGCGTGTTCACCAGTTTTCTGAAATGAAGAATGTAAACAAAGAAACAATTGAACTTCTGGAAGAAAACTATGTAATCGAATCATTAGATGAAGAAATTAAACAAGTATCTAAAGATGGTACGGTTAAGTTTTTATTTAAATTAGCTGATGGAAATTTAATAGAGACTGTACTTATGCGATTTCCCTACGGATTATCTGTTTGTGTAACGACACAAGTTGGTTGTAATATTGGTTGTACATTTTGTGCGAGTGGCTTATTAAGAAAAAGTCGTGACTTAGATAGTGGCGAAATTGTTGGACAAATTATGAAAGTACAAAAGTATTTAGATGAAGAAGGAAAAGGGGAACGCGTTAGTCATATCGTTGTAATGGGTATAGGAGAGCCGTTTGATAACTTTGAAAATCTCATTGACTTTATAAATGTAGTAAATGATGAGAAAGGGCTGAAAATCGGTCAGCGCCATATTACTGTTTCAACAAGTGGTCTAGCTCATAAAATCTATGAATTTGCTGATACAGGATTACAAGTGAACCTAGCTATTTCCTTACACGCACCAAACAATGAGTTGCGTACAAGCATTATGAAAATTAATAGAGCTTTTCCAATTGAGAAGTTAATGAAAGCTGTTGACTATTATTTAGAAAACTCAAATCGCCGCATTACGTATGAATATATTATGCTGAAAGATGTTAATGACCATGAAGAAGAAGCGAAGCAATTAGCGAAGCTTCTACACAGCAAACGTCATTTATCGTATGTAAACTTAATTCCTTATAATTCCGTAGAGGAACATAACCAATATCAGCGCAGTACTACGGCTGATATTCAAAGATTCCATGAGATCTTGAAACAAAACGGCATTAATAGTGGCGTACGTTGGGAAAATGGAGCAGATATTGATGCGGCATGTGGACAGTTAAGAAGTAAGCAAATAAAGAATCAAAAAATCGTATAATTAATAATTAGGAAGGTTGACCCATTTCATATACCGGGTCAATCTTTTTTTATTTGAATATAATAGCTCAAAAAACACGTCTAATATTAAAAAGGGGAAGTTAGTATGTGTGGCTATTTTGGAGTATTCTCCAGTGCACAATTGAATATTTCTGATGAACAAATAATTAAGGCAAAAGAATCATTGAAAGATAGAAACCAAGAAACGGAAGATTCATATAGAGATAATCACCTTTGGATGGATGTAAATGGGGCCAATATGCCTCTTATTAATAGTCGATATCTCGTTGTTTTAGATGGGAAGATTTATAATAACAAACAGATTCAAGATAAATTAGAAAGAAAAGGATATTTATTTGAAACAGGTTCAGACATAGAGGTAATTGCGAACCTTTTTCAAGAGAGTGGAACAGATTGTTTTAAAGAACTTCGAGGGAAATTTGCTATTGTAATTTGGGACTGTGAAGAGAAAATTTTATATGCTGCTCGTGATCATTTCGGAATGAAACCATTGTATTTCCTACAAAATGAAAATGAGTGTTATGTTGCATCTGAGAAAAAGGCTATTATGCAACTTCAACCTCATACTGAATTAAATAAAGAAGCACTACAACAATACTTCTCTTTCCAATACGTACCACCTCCAATGACATTAGCTAACAATGTATATTGTTTAGAGCCTGGACATTTTCTAATACAAACACTTGAACATCCACTAAAAAAACATCGTTACTTTCATGCATCCTTTCAACCGGTAGATGGCAATGAAAAACAAATTATTAACCGCATTCAAGAAGTATTGGTAGATTCAGTAGCTTCCCATGTCCAGAAGGAGGCATCTATAGGTGCATTTTTATCTGGTGGAATTGATTCCAGTTTATTGGTAGGTATTGCTAGGGAAATTAGTCCCTCCATTAAGACATTTTCAGTCGGTTTTGAAGAATATGGGTATTCAGAAATACCTTTAGCGAAAGAAACAGCAACAAAGCTCGAAGTAGAAAATTATTCACATCTTATCCAACCAGAGGAGTTCGTAGAAAAGCTTCCAACAATCCTCTCGTACCTTGACGATCCATTAGCTGACCCAGCGTCTATTCCACTATATATTGCAGCTGAACTAGCAAAAGAACATGTAGATGTTGTTCTCTCCGGTGAAGGAGCTGACGAATTATTCGGTGGATACAATATATACAGGGAATATGAGTCGTTAAAGGTATTTCAAAAGATACCAGAAACACTATTACGATGGATAAATGTATTAGCTCGGATATTTCCTGATGGAATGACTGGGAAGAGTTTTCTACAACGTGGTACGACACCACTAAATAAGCGATATATAGGAAATGCAAAGATATTTGAAGAAAAAGAGAAAAGGAATCTTTTAAAAGAATACGATGAACAGTACCAGTACCAACAGATTACATCACCACTATTTCAACGAGTAGAAAAAGACCATCCAGCACAACAGATGCAATATATTGATATTCATACGTGGTTGCCAGGGGATATTTTGTTAAAGGCGAACCGAATGACAGGTGCTCATTTGCTGGATGTTAGAACACCATTTTTAGATAAGGAAGTTTTTGAAGTAGCACAAAAGATTCCAGTCAAATATAAGCTTACTGATAATCAGACAAAAGTAATTCTACGAAAAGCTGCCATGCGGTTTGTGCCTGGAGATGTTATTGATCGAAAGAAATTGGGGTTTCCTGTTCCCGTAAGTAAATGGCTACGAAAAGAACTATATGATTGGGCACAACGAATAATCTTAGAAAGTAAAACAGAATACTTGTTACAAAAATCTCAATGTTTAAAGCTATTAGTAGATCATGCTTATGGATATCATGATAATGGTAGAAAGCTATGGACGATTCTTGTTTTTATGTTGTGGCATAAACTTAATATTGAAGAATTAGAAGGAGATAATAAGAAAGGAGGCTTATTCCTTTAATGAATAGGCCTCTTTCTAATACCTTGCTGACAATGGTAAATCAACCAGACCATCCTTTGCAGAGAAACGATTTTTACCGAGGTTTTTAGATTTTATTAATAATTGATCCGCATAAACATAAGCTTTCTTAATATCAATAGATTCATTTGTTTTGTAATAATATAGACCAAATGATGCTGTCATTGAAATATGGATTTTTTTATTGTCATACTCTGCAATAGCCGGAGTATTTTTAATTCCATCTCTTAACTGTTCCACTAAATAAACACATTCACTATACGTGCGGTTTCTTAAGAAGATAGTAAATTCTTCACCGCCACTGCGGAATAAAAAGTCATCATCTGCTTTTAAATAGTTTTGCAGCACTTGGGCAAAGTGCTGGATTGCTCGGTCACCAACCGCATGATTATAAGTATCATTAATTCGCTTAAAAGAATCTATGTCTGTAACAATAATCCCTATTCGTTCTCCGGAATGATTAAGCTCATCCATTTTCTTATCCATGTAGGTTCGATTGTATACTTCAGTTAGAAAATCGGTATAAGCCATCTGTTCGAATTTATCCCGTTCCATCTTATGTTGAAGGGACTGGTTAATCGCAACGTTGGAACGACTGACAAGGTAATTTAACATAAATAAACCGACGACCATTTCCCATTGTCGACTTTCTAAAAATGCGAATAACAATCCGTTAGAAAAGACTATTTTACCTAGATCTAAAATACTTCTACTTTTGATAAAGGATAATACATCTTGAATAGTTTTAAATTCACCACTAAAAAGAAAAACGATTGCTAAGTATAGATGAGATAAAAAGGACATTAGCATCACGATACCAATTATTAATAACCAGAATCCAAATGGAACTTGTCCAACTACTGGATGAAGCCAATGGAATAAATAATAGCCAATTGCCCCATTTAGAGCAAAAGCTCCGACATTATAAAATGTATGTAATAGTTCCTCTTCATCTGCAATCTTACTAGACTTTCTTATGAAATAAACGGTAAACATATAACATAATTCATAAAAAAACGCACCTATTGGTCCTGCGAATAATGCTATTCCAAGGCTATATGGGATTGTGTAATCAATTCTTGAATTTCCTTGTTTGACAACTACTTTTAAATGATAGTATAAGGTTGAAAAGAAATAAAAGAGAAAAAGTGCAATCAAGTAATCAGATAGTTCTACTCTAATTCCGCCTGAGCTAAAAGCGACAACGACAGAAATGAAAAATATGAGAAAAATAAAAGCTTTATCTAGACGCATTGACTACAATTCCCCTCTATCTCTTCTAATGATTGATCAATTAATTTAGGTAAATATTACTATATATACAATATATCATACTTTTGTGGCTATTCTTATTAATTTTTGCAAAAGAACGAATAGTTTATTTGTTAATTAAAATCCCTAACAATGTCTTATTGAGCTTTAATTTGTAGATAGGTATAATGAAGAATATAATAAAGTAAGGAAACAACTAATGCTAAATGCATTTGTGTTAATTTGATAGGAATAACCCATATAGGAGAAACGAATATGAGTCATAAAGCAGTTATATTAGGTAATAACTATTATATAGGATTAAGTGCCATCCGAAGCCTTGGAAAAGAGGGTGTCCATACAGTAGCAATGGATTATTCAGAAGAGGATCGGTATGGAGCGGCTTCAAAATATTGTAATGAGAAAATAATTGTACCTCATTATCAAAAAGAGACGGAAAAGTTTATTGAGGCATTAATTGATTATGCTAAAAAGCAAGAGAAAAAACCAGTATTAATACCATGCCATGATACATATCTGGAGGTAATTGATGCTCATTTACATGAAATAAAGAAATATTATTTAATTCCACAAACCGAACAAGGTTTAGCTACGAAAGTAATGAATAAAGATACATTACATGAGCTAGCAGTGAAACATGGTGTACGTGTACCGGAGACCGTTCGAATTCATGAGCCAAACTTCAAACAAAGGGTGGAAGAAGAGATTAAATTTCCTTGTTTAGTAAAACCTTTTGATTCGCCAACCTTTGTTAGAGTGTTCCGTAAAAAGATTTTTAAAGTTTATAATATGCAGGAATTAGAAGAGGCATTAGAACAGGCGAAACAAGCAAACTTGGAAGTATTTGTTCAACGAATTATCCCTGGATTTGATGATCATATGTATACGTTCGACGCGTATTTAAATCAAGAATCTAAAGTGACCCACTGGACTACATGTCAAAAGCTTCGCCAATACCCAATTAATTTCGGGGCATCTGTTTATACGATTCAGAAGTATACCCCCAAACTATTTGAGATTGGTTCGAACTTTTTAGAAGGGATAAATTATAAAGGCTTTGCAGAGATAGAGTTTAAAAAAGATGAAGAAACCGGCGAGTTCTATTTAATTGAAATAAATGCCCGAATTACAAACTTTAACCATTTATTATATAAAGTTGGCTTAAATTTCCCTTATATTACGTATCGAGAGATGATAGGAGAACCACTTGAACCTAAAGCTGTAACAGAAACTACGAATCGTGCCTTTTGGTATGGTTATGAAGATTTACTAGCAGTTAAAGGATATGTGCAAACAGGACAATTGAAAATAGGTGAAGTGGTTAAGTCACTATTTCGTCCAAAAGCATATGCAATTTGGAGCATTCGTGATCCAAAACCAGCAATTGCTTTTACTAAACATCGAGTTGGAAAGTTATTAGGAGGCCGTAAAAGAGGCTAGGAGGTATGTTGGATGCAGTTGAAACAGTTGTTAGAAGTGTTAGATGTAACGAATAGTACAGAAGTGTTGGATGTAGAGATTAATAGTGTCTCTTATCATTCCCAAAAGGTGGAAAAAGGAGACTTATTTGTTTGTGTGAAAGGTTATAAAACAGACGGACACAAATATTTACCTGATGCCATACAACGTGGAGCAGTTGCTGCAGTAGTAGAAGACTATCAAGCAGATTTACATATTCCACAATATGTTGTTTCTGATAGCCGAATTGCACTAGCGAAATTAGGTTCACAATTATATAAAAATCCTTCGTCAAAAATGACAATGATCGGGATTACCGCGACTAATGGAAAAACAACAACCTCATATATGACGAATGCTATTTTGGAAAAAGAGGGTCGCAGAACAGGACTTATTGGAACGGTTGTCGTGAAAAATGGCGATACATCTATTCCTGCTGAATTAACGACGCCAGAGTCATTGGATTTACAAAAATATCTAAACGATATGGTTGAAAATGATGTAACGCATGTAACGATGGAAGTGTCATCGGCTGCCTTAGAATTACATCGTGTTGAAGGTGTCGAGTACGACATTGTTTCACTGAACAATATGAGTAAAGAACATATGGAAATGCACGGTACGTTTGAAAGGTATTTTGAGGTGAAATCAAGCTTAATTCGTAATGCCTCACCAGATGCTTACGCAGTGTTAAATTTAGATGATAAATATTCTGCTTCATTAGTTGACCAAACAGAGGCAAAAGTCATATCTTTTGGACTAACGAACAACAATGGCTATCTTCATTGTAAAGATTTAGACTTATCAACTGGAAGAGGGAAATTTACAGTCGAAATCTTAAAGCCATTTGAAGCGAGTGGTATTAAGTACGAGCCAAGTGAATTTAAGGTTGAGTTAGCTGTACCTGGTCTGCACTCTGTATACAATGCAATGGTTGCAATTACTATTGCTTTATTAAGTGGGGTAAGAGTAACTACGATTCAAGAAACATTAAAAGAATTTTCTGGTGTGCCAAGACGATTTGAGTTCATTCATGAAGATGAAATAAAAGTTGTTGATGATCACTTTGCCAATCCTGGAAATATCAATGTGACATTACAGACATTAGATTTTATGGATTATGAAAACCTACACCTAGTATATGCAATTAGAGGGCAAAGAGGTGCTACAATCAATCGCGAAAATGCAGAAGTGATTGTAAAGTGGGCAGAAAAACTTAAGATTAAGGAAGTAATAGCAACTCGAAGTGTATCACATACAACATCAAAGGATGAAGTAACCGATGAAGAGGTTAGTGCTTTTCAAGAAGTAATGGATAAGGCAGGCATTCGTGTAGATTTATATAATGAATTGCCAGATGCTATTCATGAAGCATTAACACATACAACAAAAGGTGACCTTGTCCTACTTGCAGGATGCCAAGGTATGGACTATGGTGCTGGAATTGCTCTTGAAGCATTAGATAAAGAAAATGTAGAGGTAAAATAGCCTAAAGTAACAGCAAGGTAGAGAAGCGGGTGGAAGAATGGAACAGAAGAAATTAGGCGTTTTAGGCGGAATGGGACCAGCGGCAACCTCATTGTTTTTTGAGAAGGTAATCGAGAATACAGTCGCTCATAAAGATCAAGATCATATTGACATGGTTATTCTTAACCATGCCACAATTCCTGATCGGACAAGGGCTATTTTAGAAGATAACAAGGAACCGTTTTTGGAAGCTGTTAAGAAAGATTTTGAAATATTTGAAGCGGCTGGCATTGAAAATATCGCTATTCCTTGTAATACATCCCATTACTTCTACGATGAGATGCAATCGATGACAACGATTAATATTATTCATATGATTGAAGAGACAGTAAAGCATATTCGAAACAAATTCGGACAAGCAATAAAAATTGGCATCTTAGCAACAGACGGTACGGTAAATAGTGGTATATATCAGCGTGTTTGTCATAAATATAATATGGAGGCACATATCCCAGATGTGCATTCCCAAGAAAAAGTGATGCGTACTATTTATGATTTTAAAGCGGATATACCGGTTGATGTAGCTGGATTTGAACAAATTATTATCAATATGACAGAAACAGAAAACTGCGATTGTGTTATTCTTGGCTGTACAGAACTTTCTTGTATTCCTATATCTAATCAGTTACAGGATTATTGTGTGGATGCAATGCAAGTTCTTGTCAATCAATCCATTATTCTTTCTGGGAAAGAAGTTAAACAGAATGTGATCATGTTAAATCAAGAGTAAGGAGGGAGATTCATGGTTTCCAATAAAGAGGCATTTGATGAATTCTTACTCGAATCTTTTAAAGATGGTAGAGGTGTACGTGAACTTAGGCTATCAAAAGAAGAAGCGAATTATTTAAAAGTAAAAATACCTAAAGCAAAGTTCAAAAAAATTGCTGGACCATCTGATTCTACTCAGAAAGAATGGTATGAAGTAAATACTAGTCGCTGCTAAATGAAGGATGCGACCCGTGTATGGAGGACTAAAAACCTCTATATACGGGTCGTTTTTTTACTTTGGTTCCGCAAACAAATGCGTACTATGTACACTGAGTTTTGCTTTTGGATCTAGGAATGATTTTGCGTGGTTAACGGCAATAGTTGCTTCTCCAAATCCAGTTGCAATTAGTTTTGGTTTCCCTTCATATGCACAAATGTCCCCTGCGGCATAAATTCCAGGTATATTGGTTTCCATCTTTCCATTTACGATAATTGCGTTTTTCGTCGTGTTAAGTCCCCAAGATTTAATAGGTCCGATATTGGTAATAAAACCATAATTAACAATAACCTCATCAATGGAATAGATCTCCGTGTCTACACTTTTAACCTTTTGAATGACAGCTTGTTCGATGACTCCATTAGTTCCGATAAGCTCCTTCAATTCAAATGGTGTTCGAATAGTAACAGAAGAGGATTTAAGCAGGGTTAAGCTATGCTCATGGGCACGAAAAGCATCTCTTCGATGAATAAGTGTTACTTCACTTGCAATATCTTCTAGTGCAAGTGCCCAATCAACAGCTGAATCTCCACCGCCGCAAATAAGAACTTGTTTTCCGTCAAAGTGGTTAAGATCTTTCACAAAGTAGTGGAGGGTTCGATTTTCAAATTCAACTGCCTCATCAAGCTTTAACCTTCTCGGCTCAAAAGCCCCAGCTCCGGCAGAAATAATAATACTTTTAGTAAAATGAATATTCTTAGATGTGTGAATTTCAAAAGTTCCATCGTCCAACTGTATAATATTTTGAACTTGTTCATCTAAACAAATGGTAGGGGAAAATGTTAATGCTTGTTTATGAAGTTCTGCTACTAAATCCCTTGCTTTTACTCCTGGAAAGCCGGCGACATCATAAATATATTTATCAGGGTATAATGCGGCAAGTTGCCCTCCGACCTCTTGCATACTATCAATAATCTTGACAGACGCTTCCCGCATACCTGCATAAAACGCCGTAAATAAGCCAACTGGACCAGCACCTATTATCGTAATATCTGATATTTCACTATTTTTCATCTGTAGGTCTCCTTTAATCTTATAATGAGAAAATTAATAATCAGCATAACAATATAACGTAAATAATACGGTTAATAAAATATTGTTATATAAATAATAAAAATATTGTGTAAAAAAGTCAATATTATTTAAAAAAGTGAAACAATAGTGCGATCTTCTCCTACATTTTCATGAAAAAACACGGGATTTTAGGTGTATTTAGTTAATAATTGAATAAACGATTAATTATCAAATTTATGATAATATTGACTTCTTTTATTTATAAACGTATTATTTTACTAACGTATAATTGACGGTTGTTTAAATTATGGAAGGGGTAGGATTTTATGAAATATTCAATTACAGATTTACAACAAGTTGCCTCTCATGGGCTAACTCCACCTCCGTGTGATACGACGATGCAAGTGACAGTTAATGAAGCCCAAGATGGAGTAGCAAAAGGGATATGGGATGTTGATCAGAAATTCATAAATGGTTTAGGAGTGGTCATGGGAGGCTTTATTTCCTCTGCCGCAGATATATTAATGGCTTATGCTATTGCCTCGAAATTAACAGAGAATCAAGGGTTTGTATCCATTGATTTAGATACAACCTTCCACCGCCCAGCCTTTGAAGGAGAGATCGAAGTAATTGCTAAAGTGGAAAAGTTGGGAAGGACATTGGCTTATGTTGTGGCTGAATTAGTTCAAAATGAGAAAAAGATTGCTACATGTGTTTCCTCTCTACTTATTCAGCAAAAATAATGAAGGTTTGTAGAAACCATTGTTTTCATGGACAATGGTTTTTTAATATGAAACGATGGAATCAGAAATCTAAAGAGTAAAATCATCAGGAGGAAATGATATGAAAGTAATGCCAATTGAGAAAAAGGGGATAACTACGAGCCGCCTCATCTTAGGTTGTATGGGTTTCGGGGGAAGTTGGGATAATACTCCCTACACCAAAGAGGATGTACTAAACACAGAAAAGGCAATTGACGTAGCATTATCTAACGGAATTACAATGTTTGATCATGCCGACATCTATAGAAAAGGAAAAGCAGAAAAAGTATTTGGCGAAATCCTACAGTCGCGCCCAGAACTCAGAGAAAACATCGTTCTTCAATCGAAATGTGGTATTCGATTTGCTGATGGCAAGAATCCGGGTCGGTATGATCTATCAAAAGACCATATACTTAACTCGGTGGATGGGATATTAGATAGATTAAATACCGATTATTTAGATATTCTCTTGCTACATCGTCCAGATCCGCTAATGGAACCAGAAGAAATAGCAGAGGCATTTGAATTATTGAGGACTTCAGGGAAAGTCCGTCACTTCGGTGTTTCTAATATGAATGCTTCTCAAATCAAAATATTGAATGCTTACTGCTCCGAACCTATGGTGATAAATCAATTGAATATGAGTTTAAAGGAAAAAGATTGGATAGAGGAAGGTGTATTAGTAAATCAGAAGGAAGGAATAGATGTAAATTTTCCAGAAGGAATGATAGAATATTGTCGTTTAACTAATATCCAGTTACAAGCTTGGGCTCCTTTAGCAAACGGGATTTATTCTGGTCGTTCGTTAGACAATCCATCAGAATCTGAGCTCGCTACGATAAAATTGGTCGAGAAATTAGCATTAGAAAAAGATACTTCTAAAGAAGCAATTGTCCTTGCGTGGCTTATGCGCCATCCGGCAATGATTCAACCAGTCATCGGAACAACAAATCCGGAAAGAATAACGAAATGCCAAGATGCTATTCGACAGGCTGAACTTATGACTCGTGAAGAATGGTATTCTCTTTACGTAGCTTCACGGGGTAATAAATTACCGTAATGTGAATAGTTTAGATATATTACTGAATTTTAGAAGATAATTGTAATTGATAATGACTTACAAGGAACAGAAAGATATTTATGTTAAATAAGGGGGAGTGAATATGTTAATCAAACCGAAAAAATTACAACCGGGAGATCTAATAGCTACGGTAAGCCCTTCTTGGGGAGGAGCGGGAGAACCAGAACTACAGTGGCGATATGAACAAGGTGTAAAGAGACTCGAAGAAGTATTTGGACTGAAAGTAACTCCTATGCCGAATAGTTTGAAGGGGGGAGACTACCTTTATAGAAATCCTCAGGCACGTGCAGAAGATTTAATGACAGCATTTATGGACAAAAATATTAAAGGGATTATTGCCAATATTGGTGGAGAAGAAAGTATACGTTTACTTCCTTTCATCGATTTTGATGTTATTCGTGAAAATCCAAAAGTATTCATGGGATATTCAGATGTGACTATATCTCATTTGTTTTGTTACAAGGCAGGGGTTTCTTCTTTTTACGGTCCAGCTATATTAACGGATTTTGCAGAAAATGTGGAGATGAATCCGTATACGATTGAAATGGTGAACCGAACGCTATTTTCTAATGAAGTTATTGGTGAGATTCAATCAGCACCGGCTTGGACAAGTGAGTTTTTGGAGTGGATAGAAGATAATAAGAATCGTCGAAGAGCTTTGCAACAGAATACAGGATATGAGATTCTTCAAGGTTCAGGAGTAGCTCAAGGACGCTTAATTGGTGGGTGCATGGAAGTACTTGAGTTTGCCAAAGGAACAGAAATTTGGCCTGAAGATAAGTGCTGGGAGAATAGTATTCTATTCTTTGAAACATCGGAGGAAAAGCCAGAACCTAAATATATAAAATATTGGTTAAGAAATTATGCAGCACAAGGAATATTACAAAAGGTGAAGGGAATCATTTTTGGCAAACCAAAGGATGAAATGTACTATGACGAGTATAAATTAGTAATTCAACAAGTAATGAAAGAGTATGAGTTGAAGGACTTACCGATCCTTTATAATTTAAATTTTGGACATACCGAACCGAAATTTATTTTGCCATATGGTGCCATGGCAGAAATTAATTGTGACAATAGAACATTCTCTATACTTGAGAGTGGGGTAGAATGAAATTTGAAAAAGCTTGAGGCGAGAATCCTCAAGCTTTTTTAGCTGTATTATCAGGGTTTATTTTCGGTTATTTATTAATCTCTTCCATAACCTTCTCCACTTCTCCTTGATTATAGACCTGTTCAAAGAATCGTTTAGCAGGCTCATTAAGCATCTTATAATAATCAGTGAATAACGATGCAGCTGAATCACCTAGCCACATATTAGGTAATAATTCCTGAGGTAGGTTTGGATCAATAAATAAAAATTTCCGGTATTGGTGAACGAGGAGCGCGGATTTGACGAAACAGCTTCCATCACTTAGTTCTCCTTTTTCCATTTTATTTTTGTCAATTACATACTTTTGACTGTACTCCTGTATAAATAATTGATATTTTTCATTGATCTCATCTAGATTCCAACATTTTTGTACAAGTTCTTCTTGGTCATTTGTTCCTATATATGAAGCTTGGAAAAAGGAAATGTACTCATGAATGTCATACTTATCAATTAGCCGATTAACTTGTTCCTCAAGAGGATTTGGAGTAATCCAACAGCTATTGGACAATAACCCAAATCCACTCCATACTAGCTCTTTTCGCAATTCATCTCGTAAATGACGCTTATTCTCTGGAATGGTGTAGACGAGGATGCGCCAATTTCCATCCCATGATGGATGTTCGGTTTTATAAATACGTTTGGAGGCTTCATCCATTCGGGCCTTTCCTCGGTCTGTTAACGAATAATAACTTTTATTTCCGATTTTATTAGATTCAACCCATCCCTGCTTATTCATTCTTGAAATAGCAGCACGTACCGATTGCTCATTATGTCCAAATTCTTGTAATAACCGTATTAAACTTCCAATCCAAATGACATTATCATAATGCCGTATATAATCACCAAACAAGGTGAAAATCATAGATCTCGTATTAAACTGCTTATTCACCAAAAAACTCCCTCACTTTTCTGTACGTCACCATCATAAAACGTTAGTAGTTTAAATTTTAACAAAAATTGTTAGTGATTAGTAGTTAATAATCTCAAAAAAGTTATTTCGAGACACTATTTATATGTATGCACTGAGTGGCCCGAATACACGTAGACTCCTGTGGGAGGAAAGGCATCGGTGAGACCCCGCAAGAGCGTTAGCTCTGAGGAGGCTCACCAGCCGCCCACGGAAAGCGAAGTGTATTCGGGCCACGGATATGGCTATTAAACTTTTTGTTAATAACACGATTATAGCACATTAAAATAATGATATTTGAGAAAATTTAAAATAATATTGTCATTAATATAACACTTTGTTATTATAACGTTAAAGAAACGTTATAAGGGAGTGGTACAATGTATAATTATGTGGAGGACGGAGATTCCAAAACAACGGCATATGTTGAGTCCGATAAAGAGAAGTACGAAGCGTTTATGGCTCGAATTGAAGCGGGAGAAAAGATTGAAGCAGACGACTGGATGCCGGATGATTATCGAATTGCACTAATTAAGCTTATTTCCATGCATGGAATTAGTGAAATAATGGGCGCACTACCTGAAAAAGAATGGGTACCGAAAGCACCAACATTAAGAAGAAAATTAGGGATTATGGCAAAAGTACAAGATGAAATGGGGCACGGTCAACTTCTCTTACGAGTGGCAGAAGATTTAATGAAACCATTGGGTAAGAATCGTGAAAGCTTAATGAAAGATTTACTAAATGGCGATTTGAAGTTTCATAACGTATTCCATATGCCGACAAAAACGTGGGCAGATGCAGGTATGGTTGGATGGCTTGTTGATGGGGCTGCAATCATTTCACAAACAAATATGCTAGATGCTTCTTATGGTCCATATCAGCGTGCGTTGCAACGGATTTGTCAGGAAGAAGTATTTCATGCCCAACATGGTGAATCAATTATTATGGCATTAGCTGAAGGAAATGAATACCAACGGAGTATTTTACAAGAATCACTAAATCGTTGGTGGCCATCCTTACTTATGTTCTTTGGCCCTGCTTCTGCGGAAACAACTGGATCGTCCAAACAAGACATTATGATTAAATATAAAATTCGTAAGAGTAATAACGAAGAATTACGCCAAGCATTCTTATCAAAATATATGCCTCGTGTCTTCGCTTTAGGGCTAACAGTACCAGATGAGACGATTCGTTATGATGAAAAAGAAGAAAAATGGATCTATAAGCAACCAGACTGGGAAGAATTTAAACAAATTATTCGAAATAAAGGCCCACGGTCTAAAGAGAGACTTCGCCTAAGAGAAATTGCATATGAAAACAATAGTTGGGTCCGAGAAGCATTAGCAACAAAAGCAGTTACGGTCTAATGAGGGGAGGAGAATAAATGGCTAATGAATCAGATTTTTATCAAGTGTATGAAGTATTCAGTAGAAGAGGAAATAAAGCTCCAATGCAACATCAATTTAGTTTATTAGCACCAAATAAAGAAATGGCGATGATGATGGCTCAAGAAAACTTCATGCGTCGTGAAGAAGTAATAGATATATGGGTTGTAAAGCAAAATGATATTCGTAAGATGACAAGTGAAGAAAGGCAAGGCTTAACAAAACGGCTTGATAATAAACAATACCGGACAACAAAAGGATATGGGTATCTCCGTCAAAAGTGGAAGGAGAAAGAACAAGGCATGTTAGATGAAAAAGAAATCATGTCATGGAAAGAGGTGAAGAAAAAATGAGTCAACACATTGAAACTGCTGAACAAGCCAAACAAGATTCTACTTATTTGGAGGCATTAAAGGAACTTCTTTTTCAGTTAGGAGACGATGACCTAATTATTTCTTTTCGAGGCTCAGAATGGCTAGGCCTTGCACCTCATATAGAAGAAGATGTTGCCTATTCTTCCATCACGCAAAATACAATGGGGCATGCTGCAATGTACTATAACTTATTAGATGAACTTGGAGTAGGAAAGGCAGATGTGTTGGCCCATGATCGCATTCCTAAACAACGTAGGAACGGGACTTATTTGGAAAAGCGTAATGGAGAAGGGACATATTTAGAAGAACCATACTATGACTGGGCGTTAGCGGTCGTTCGTAATTATCTTTATGAAGTATTTAAGAAGATAAAATTGGAAGCGATTGCAAACAGTTCTTACCAGCCGTTAGCTTTTGTCGCCAGAAAAGTATTAATGGAGCATCCATATCACCTTGCGCATTGGAAACTTTGGATGGAGCAATTACAAAGTGCAACCGATGAATCAAAAAAACGAATAAATGAACGTGTTCAGGAAGCGTGGAAAGAATTCGAAGATGTACTCGAGTTGGGTCCATTAGCCAATGACATGAGAAGTAAGCAACTTATAGCGATTGGTGAAGAAGAAATGAAAGAACGTTGGTTAGAGGAAGTTAAGAGCGTCTTGGTAGATGTGCCTGACAGTCCTTTAGAGAAAAAATATGGAAACGGTAGAAACGGGGAACATACGACTGACTTAAACCAAGCATTAGATATACTCTCTGAAGTTTATGCAAGTGATAAAGCAGCTATCTGGTAAGGCATGGATTACTAGTTAGATGAATATCCATAAAAAGGAGAGGAGTTGAGCGAGATAGATAGATTAGAAGAAATTACTGCTGTACTTAAGACTGTGGATGATCCTGAACTCCCGTCTGTCAGTGTCTATGATTTAGGGATGGTGCATAAGGTGAACGTAGAAGAGGATACAATTACGATTCAAATGGTTCCAACTTTTGCGGGTTGTCCGGCACTAGATTTCATAGAAATAAAAGTGAAAAGAGCAATCGAGGAGCTAGAGTGGGTAAAAGAATGCCATGTGAAATTTACAATGGAACACCAGTGGTCCACAGAGGCAATTACAAATAAAGGGAAAGAAGAATTAAAGAAACATGGAATTGCCCCTCCACCAGAAAATTACCGTCCGGGTGATGAGTGGTCTGTAAATTGTCCATATTGTGATTCCACGTATACATCGATGGAAAATGTCTTCGGTCCGACAGCATGTAGAAGTATTTTATATTGTCATTCTTGTAGAAATCCGTTTGAAGCGATGAAACCGGTAGTTAAGCCACAAATATCAATGAAAAAATAGGGGGAAATAAGATGGTAAAACTAATTGCGTTATATAAACAACCAAAAGATAAGGAAGCGTTTGATGAACATTACTTTAACACCCATGCACCTCTTACTAGTAAAATTCCAGGTTTAAGAAAAATGGAAGTTACTAAAATAGTAGGTTCACCAATGGGAGATAGTGAGTTTTATCTGTTATGTGAAATGTATTATGACGACCATGAATCGTTACAAAAAGCAATGCGTACCGATGAAGGAAAAGCATCTGGTAGAGATGTGATGAAATTTGCGGGTGATATTGTCACGCTAATGATTGGTGAAGAGGTAGATGAATAAGTATATAAAGGCTTTTTCTGAAGATCATGTTGGGGTTATTCAGCTAGATCGACCAAACGTTTTAAATGCCTTGAATCGAGAAATGGTTACAGAAATTGTCTCCCAATTACAGTCATTTGAAAATAACGAAGACATCCGCGTTATTGTCATTCGTGGGAATGAACTAGCATTTGCAGCAGGAGCAGATATTGACGAAATGCGAGATGCTAGTCCATTAGATTTGGAATTGTTAAACCCTTTTGCTGAATGGGATAAAATTAGTTTAATTAAAAAGCCAATCCTTGCTGCTGTTAATGGTTTTGCTTTAGGTGGGGGCTTTGAATTAGCCCTCCACTGTGATGTCATCCTTGCAGCTGAAGATGCTAAGTTTGGATTTCCAGAAGTGAAGCTCGGTGTATTACCTGGTGCGGGTGGTACGCAATTTTTAACGAAGGCAATGGGAACACGGAAAGCATTAGAGTGGATTTGGTTAGGAGAACAGATGACTGCCAATGAAGCATTGAAATACGGAGTAATTAACCGTGTAGTTGCGAAAGAACTAGTTGTTGAAGAAACAATGAGACTTGCATTTCAATTAGTTGAACAGCCACCAATCTCACTAAGACTAATTAAAGAGGCAGTTTATGCTGCTCGAGATTTGCCTTTACAAGAAGGGAAGAATTTAGAACGGAAGAATTTTTACTTAGCATTTGCCTCAGAAGACCAAAAAGAAGGAATGCAAGCTTTTATAGATAAACGTCCACCAACCTTTAAGGGGCGATGAATATGGGATTTGAAACAATACTATTTGAGAAAAAAGATTCTGTAGCTGAGATTACTCTCAACCGGCCACAGGCATACAATGCCTTTACGGAGCAGATGAATAAGGAAATAAAGAAAGCCTTAGTAAATGCGACAAAGGATGATGACATCAAATGTATTGTCATTACTGGAAGCGGTAAAGCATTTTGCTCTGGCCAAGATTTAAGTGAAGTAGATAATCAAACAAATCATGCCAATTTCTTGAGAGACAGGTATCATCCAATGTTAAAAACATTAAAAGAGACACCGAAGCCGGTCATAGCTGCAATTAATGGAACAGCAGCAGGAGCTGGAATGGGATTGGCGTTAGCTTGTGATTTTCGGCTAATGCGAAGTAATGCCAAACTCGTCAGTGCTTTTATGAATATTGGACTAGTACCAGATTCTGGCTTTCTTTATCATTTACCGCGAATGGTTGGTTATGCAAAAGCGTTAGAAATAGCTGCATTAGGAAAACCATTAACGGCTGAAGAAGCGAGAGAACTTGGTGTAGTAACGAATGTCCTTAATGAAGAAGAGTGGGACTCGGGAGTTAACGAATTTGTTCTAAGAATTGCAAGCTTACCAACAAAGGCATTTTCATTAATTAAACGTTACATGCAAAATAGCATGAACATTGACTACGATACATTTTTAGAGCAAGAAGCATATGCCCAAAGAGTTGCAGGTTTATCGGAAGATCACCAGGAAGGGTTACAAGCATTTATAGAAAAAAGGAAACCAAATTTTATAGGGAAATGAGGGGATGAACATGAAACAAACAGTAGCGGAAAAAATAACAGCGGTTGGAGAAATGAAACGGTCACATTACTCCATGATAATAAACGGTGAACGAGTGGAGAGTGTTTCAGGAAATATGTTTGAAACATATGATCCAGCTAAAGGTGAGGTCATTGCAACGATTGCAAAGGCAACTATCGAGGATGCAGAGAAGGCAGTACAAGCAGCGAGGAATTCCTTTGATAACGGAAAGTGGCGGAAGTATCCGGTAGGTAAACGAGCGCGTGTATTAAATAAAATTGCTGCTATAATGCGGAGTCGTTTCAATGAATTATGTGAGTTGGAAGTATTAAATAGCGGAAAATCTATCGGTGCTGCCCAAGTACAAATTAATCAAGCGATAGAAGATTTTGAGTTTTATGCAGGAGCTATTGTGGGACACCGTGGAAAAGTGAATAATATGCCGAATGGGTTTTTTAACTATACCCATAAAGAGCCAGTTGGCGTTTGTGCGCAAATTATCCCGTGGAACTATCCAATGATGATGGCTGCCTGGAAAATTGCTCCAGCAATTGCTGCAGGTTGTTCGGTTGTTGTAAAACCAGCAAGCTTAACTCCGATTACGGCAATTATTTTAAATGAAATTTGCCATGAAGCAGGTGTACCAGAAGGGGTAGTGAATACTGTTCCAGGCGCGGGCCAAGTAGTTGGCGATTACTTAGTAACGCATAAAGATGTCAATAAAGTAGCTTTCACAGGATCGACACCAACAGGTCGAGACATCATGGAAAAAGCATCTAGTACTTTAAAACGTTTAACACTGGAGTTAGGTGGTAAATCTCCAAGTATCGTGTTTGAGGATGCGGATATGGAAGCGGCTGTTGCAGGTTCTTTATTTGGAATCTTTTTCAATACAGGACAGTCGTGTGAAGCAAGATCTCGTTTATTCGTTCATGAAGCAATCTATGATGAATTCATGGAGCAGTTTGTCAGTCGTACAAAGAAATTAAAATTAGGCGATCCATTTGATAAAGGAACTCATCTTGGTTCGATAATTAGTCGTAGTCAACTAGAAAAAATCGATGCATATGTTCAATCAGCCATTGCTGATGGGGCAACCGTATTAACTGGTGGTAAGGAAATAAAAATAGAAGGCTTTGAAAATGGTTACTGGTATGAGCCAACGATCATTGCTGATGTTACTCCTGATATGAAAGTAGTTCAAGAAGAGATTTTCGGCCCAGTAGTTGTTGTGGAGAAGTTTACCGATGAGCGGGAAGTAATTAAGCGTGCAAATGATACGGAATATGGATTAGGTTCTGCAGTTTGGACGACAAATCAAGCTAGAGCTACTCGAGTAGCGCACCAAATTCAAGCGGGGATTGTAATGATTAACAGCCCGTTCTCTGCATTCCCTGGAACACCATTTGGCGGCTATAAGCAATCTGGATTTGGCCGTGAATTAACGGTGGAAACATTAGATTTATATATGGAAGATAAGAGTGTATTGTCATATTACGGGCCGAAGCCAATTAATCCGTTTGGGGTTTAGGGAGTTTGTATTTCTTTGTGCCCGGATTTAGGTGGATCTGGGGAGAAAGGTAACATATGAGCGTTCTATAAGCCCGAACCAGATGGAATTGAGATGAAAGGTAACATAGAGTCGTTCTATAAGCCCGAGCCAGATGGAATTAGGTTGAAAGGTAACATATGAGCGTTCTATAAGCCCGAACCAGATGGAATTGGGATGAAAGGTAACATAGAGTCGTTCTATAAGCCCGAACCAGATGGAATTAGGTTGAAAGGTAACATAGAGTCGCTCTATGAGCCCGAAGCCGATCGAAATAGCGTGAAAGTTAACATACGAGCGTTCTATGGGCCTAAAGCCAGATGGAATTAGTGTGAAAGGTAACATTGGAAACGCCTTGTTTGCCAACCTAAATGCACAATTAGTATCAAAGAATACCAGAAGAAATCTGATCAGAAATAAATAGTAGAACGAACAAAGGACTTCATTTTAACGAAAGGAAGACCATCAATGACGATAAAACGGATTACCGTTGTTGGGGCTGGAGTTATGGGACGTGGCATTGCCTACGTCTCTGCTCTCTCCAGTTTCGAAACAACACTCGTTGATATATCTCAGCAGCAATTAAAAGCAGCATTAGAAAACATGAAACTGTTAGCTGAGAAGGCAGTTGCTAAAAAGAAACTATCAAAAGAGCAGTCTAGTAATCTATTCAACAACCTACATACGTCTCTGGACCTCCAAGCAGTTGTAAAAGAGACCGATTTTGTAATCGAAGCAGTTCCCGAAAAGCGAGAGCTCAAAAAACAAGTTCTTGAAACAATTGATCAATATGCACCGAACCATATCATCATTGCCTCCAATACCTCAACGATAAGCCCAACAGAATTAGGATCGTACACAACTAGACCAAATCAAGTTGCAGCAATGCATTTTTTTAATCCAGTCCATCGAATGAGATTGGTAGAGATTGTGAAAGGATTAGAAACTGCTCCGGAAACAGTACATATTATTCGGGAAGTAGCAGAACAAATGGGGAAAGAAACAGTCGAAGTTAAGGAGTTTCCAGGTTTTGTAACGAGCCGAATTAGTGCCATGGTCGGAAATGAAGCTTTCTATATGCTTCAAGAAGGAGTTGCATCTGCTGAAGATATCGACAAAGCCATTAAGCTTGGACTTAATTATCCAATGGGACCTCTAGAACTTGGCGATTTAGTTGGGTTAGATACGAGGTTGAATAATTTAAAGTACTTACATGAGACCTTAGGAGAGAAATTCCGCCCTGCTCCATTATTAGAACAATATGTTAAAGCGGGGAGGTTAGGTAGAAAAACTGGACGTGGAGTATATGAGTACACGAATGAAGGTGAGAGGATACCGAAATGAGAGAAGTCGTGATTGTTGATGCAGTAAGAACTCCAATTGGAAGGTATAAAGGAGCGTTAAAGGATATTCGTCCGGACGATTTAGGAGCGATCGTGATAAAAGCATTAATGGAACGAAATCCGAACGTACTACCAGATCAAATTGAAGAAGTTGTATTAGGAAATGCAAATCAAGCAGGGGAAGATAATCGAAATGTTGCTCGAATGTCTGCTTTACTTGCTGGGCTTCCTGTTGAAGTTGGAGGCACTACAATTAATCGCTTATGTGGTTCTGGTTTAGATGCAGTTATCTATGCTTCACGTGCTATTGCTGTTGGAGAAGGGGACATATTTATTGCTGGTGGAACGGAAAGTATGACCCGTGCTCCGTTTGTTATGGCAAAACCAGAGAAGGATTTTCCGAGAGGTAATATGGAACTTTATGATACTACCATTGGATGGCGCTTTGTGAACCCTGTTCTCGAGGAAATGTATGGAACAGACTCAATGCCACAAACTGCAG
This sequence comes from Ornithinibacillus halotolerans, assembly GCF_014637405.1. GTDB lineage: Bacteria > Bacillota > Bacilli > Bacillales > Amphibacillaceae > Ornithinibacillus > Ornithinibacillus halotolerans. The sequence continues at coordinate 33,677 of NZ_BMEY01000015.1, read as the reverse complement.
AAAATGTAGCAGAACGCTTCCAAATTAGTCGGGAGGAACAAGATAAGTTTGCCTATCTTAGTCAACAAAAGGCAAAAAAGGCAATGGATGAAAATAAGTTTTCTAGTGAACTAGTACCAGTTATCTATCACGATAAAAAAGGGAATGAAATTCGGGTAGAGCATGATGAACATCCTCGTCCCAATACGACACTAGAAAAGCTAGAGAAGTTAAATCCATTATTTGAAAATGGAACGATTACTGCAGGGAACGCATCAGGTGTAAACGATGGAGCATCCGCGCTTTTAATCATGAGTGCAGAGAAGGCGGATGAATTGGGGTTAAAACCACTTGCAAGATATGTGACAAGTGCAACTGCTGGACTTGATCCAGCCATTATGGGGTTAGGCCCAATACACTCTTCTAGAAAAGCACTACATCGTGCTGGGCTATCCATCAAAGATATCGGACTAGTAGAGCTAAACGAAGCATTTGCCTCGCAATCTCTAGAATGTATCAATCAGCTGGAACTAGATTCTGAGATTGTAAATGTCAATGGAGGAGCAATTGCTTTTGGTCATCCACTTGGAGCAAGTGGGGCTAGAATTTTAACAACCCTTGTTCATGAGATGAAAAAACGAGAGACAACATATGGTTTGGCGACGATGTGTATTGGTGTTGGGCAAGGAATATCGATTATTGTTGAAGGGATGTAGGCGTACCATTACTGAAGTGAGTTAATGGATTGGATTGTAGTTGATTCAACCGAAATTGGATACAAATCAACCGTATATGGACCCTAATCAACCGAAAAGGCATCCGAATCAACCAAATTCCACTCTCCTAAAACCATAAGAAAGGAGAATTGTAATGCGAACTATCTTGTTAGAAATTAAAAACAAAATCGCCTATATCACCCTAAGCCGCGAAGAAGCACTTAATGCTTTCAACTACCAAATGCTTTCTGAACTTCAGGAAATTATAGAAGAAATTCATCTTAATCAAGAGATACGGGCGGTTATAATTACTGGAGCTGGTGATCGAGCATTTAGTGCGGGAGCAGATTTAAAAGAAAGAAAAACATTAACCGAACAAGAAGTGAGGCGAAATGTTAAAGCTATCCGAGATGCTTTTGATGCGATTGCAAATTTACCACAGCCAACAATTGCTGCAGTGAATGGATATTGCTTTGGCGGTGGGTTTGAATTAATGCTAGCTTGTGATTTCGTTATCGCAGTAAAAGGAGTAAAGATGGGGTTAACGGAAACAAGTTGGGCGATAATACCAGGTGCTGGTGGAACACAACGATTACCAAGATTAATTGGAGAAATGAAAGCAAAGGAATTAATCTTAACTGCAAAAAAGATAACTGCAGAGGAAGCACTAGAACTTGGGATTATCCTTCAAGTAACGGAACATGATTCGCTAATCGAAGAATGTAATCAGCTTGCCGCAAAGATTCTTCAAAATGGGCCAGTTGCAGTGACACAAGCGAAGTATGCCATCTCACTTGGCATGAATACTGATTTAAAAACAGGATTAGATATTGAAGCAAAAGCTTATGAACTTATAATACCTACCGAAGATCGATTAGAAGCATTACAAGCATTTAGTCAAAAGCGTTCCCCAAACTTTCAGGGGAGATAGGGGGTAACATGAATAGAGTAACGAACATACTAAACATTCAGTACCCCATTATACAAGGGGGAATGGGGAATATATCGAATGCCGAACTAACTGCAGCCGTTTCAGAAGCTGGTGGCCTTGGGACAATTGGGTGTGGCACTATGCCCCCTACAGAAGTTGAAAAAATTATATTAGAAACAAAAGAGCGAACACTCAAACCATTTGCTTTAAACATTGCGATTACTGTTTCTCCTTATGTAGCAGAATTAATAGATTTAAGTATAAAACATGATATTCCAGTCATATCTTTATCGGCTGGAAATCCAGCACCGTATATTCCGAAGTTACATGAACATGGAAAAATTGTTATGGCTATTGTTGCTTCGGTAAAGCATGCACAAAAAGCGGAAGCTGCAGGAGCAGATATTCTTGTTGCAGAAGGGTATGAGGCAGCTGGTATTAACTCCTCTTTAGAATTAACAACATTTACGCTTATTCCACAAATTGCCCAGAAGGTGAAAAAACCGATTGTTGCTGCTGGGGGAATTGGAGACGGAAAAGGACTTGCTGCTGCAGTCATGTTAGGGGCAGAAGGTGTACAAATGGGAACACGATTTATTGCAACGAAGGAAGCGCCATTTCATCCCATTTATAAAGAAAAACTGATCCAAGCAAACGGTACAGATGCAATTATTATCGGAAGAAGTATTGGAAGAATAAGACGGGTGTTGAACACGAATTACGTCCTTACACTCATGGAAAAAGAAAAACAAGGGGTATCATTACAAGAATTCACCCAACACACATCGGAATATTATCATGTGAATGGTGCGAAGAACGGTAACTTAGAACAAGGATTCTTAAATAGTGGTCAGGTAGCTGGATTGATCGAAGACATTCCGAGTGTAGAGGAATTAATCGACGATATGATAATCACTGCAAGAAACCAAATTCATAGTGGATTATCTGTTTTGGATCAACTACATCAATATAGTTCAAAAGATTTATAATTTTATAAAAATTTAATTGACCATGTTATTTTACGGTGATAAAATAACGTATAAATAACGCTGGTGAAAATTTAGTTATATAAATTTAAGCGTTAAATAATGGAGGTTTACAAATGATAGAGTCTTACCCGTTAAGGCAAATAATCGATGACGAAGGTAACCTAATTGATAGCAATAATCGAGATTTGATAAACCGTGAATTAGTGCAAAAAGCATACTTTAATATGTACCGAATTCGTACATTTGATAAAAAAGCAAAAAGCTTACAAAGACAAGGAAGAATTGGAACATACCCTCCATTTGAAGGGCAGGAAGCAGCACAAGTAGGAAGTGCCTTAGCCCTTGGAGAGAATGACTGGATTTTCCCGACTTATCGTGATCATGGAGCGATGCTTACATATGGTGCCGACATGACAAGAACATTTTTATATTGGAATGGCAGAATGGAAGGATGTGTACCACCAGAAGGAAAACATATTTTCCCAGCTGCTGTACCGATTGCAACTCAGCTTCTGCATGCTGTTGGTGCATCATGGGCAGAGAAACGGAAAGGAACAAATGCAATCGCTATTGCTTATTTCGGAGATGGGGCAACATCTGAAGGTGATTTTCATGAGGGGCTAAATTTTGCCAGTGTCTTTCAAACACCAACTATCTTTTTTAATCAAAATAATGGCTATGCGATTTCTGTCCCGTTTGAACGACAAACAAACTCAAAAACGATTGCGCAAAAGGGAGTAGCTTATGATATTCCGAGTGTTCGTGTGGATGGAAATGACTTTTTTGCCGTCTATTTTGAAATGCAAAAAGCCGTTAAGAGGGCAAGAACTGGTGGTGGCCCTTCATTAATTGAAGCTGTCACTTGGCGGACTGGAGCTCATACAACTGCAGATGACCCAACGAAGTATCGTCCAGAAGGCCTTGGAGAAGATGTCGTAGACCCACTTGTTCGATTGGAGCGTTTTATGAAAAATGCTGAGTATTGGGATGAAGCGTTTATTACGACTACTCACGTAGAAGTGGAAGAAGAAGTTGAAGCGGCTGTGAAAGCAATGGAAGATTACCCAGCGCCAAGAGTCGAGGACTTATTTGATTATGTCTTTGCGGAGCTTCCAGAACAACTTAAAAAGCAAAAAGCATCCTATTTGCAGTTGTTAGGAGGGCAATAAATGACTACTGAATATACAAAGTTAGATACTGCTACTAAGAGTTTAACATTGATTCAAGCAATTAATGAGGGGATGGAAACTGTACTAGAGCAGGATCCATCAACATTAATACTAGGAGAAGATGTCGGAAAAAATGGTGGTGTATTCCGAGCAACAGATGGACTACAAGAGAAGTTTGGTGAGGATCGTGTCATTGATACACCTCTATCAGAATCGGGCATTATCGGAACGTCAGTTGGTCTTGCAGTAAATGGCTTTAAACCAATTGCAGAAATCCAGTTTATGGGATTTATTTATCCAGCTTATGACCAGATTATGACTCACGTATCCCGCATACGAATGCGCACAATGGGACGTTACTCCGTTCCAATGGTAATCCGTGCCCCATTTGGAGCGGGTGTTCGAGCGCCAGAGATCCACTCCGATAGTGCAGAAAGCTTGTTTACCCATATGCCGGGGATTAAGGTCGTTTGTCCAGCAACTCCAGTAGATGCCAAAGGTTTACTTATTGCAGCAGTGAACGATCCTGACCCAGTTTTATATATGGAGCCAATGCATAGTTATCGAGCTTTTCGAGAAGAAGTGCCAGTGGAATCTTATACGGTAGAAATTGGCAAGGGTAAAATACGCAAGGAGGGAGAGGATGTAACACTCATTACATGGGGAGCAATGGTTCCTATCGTAGAAAAGGTTGCAAGGCAAGCAGATGCTAAAGGAATTAGCTGTGAAGTAATTGACTTACGAACGTTGTATCCAATTGACCAAGAAATCATAAGTGAATCTGTTCAAAAGACAGGTCGTGCTGTCATTATTCATGAAGCACCAGGAACAGGTGGACTTGGAAATGATGTTGTTTCTATTATAAATGACACTTCATTCTTATATTTAAAAGCACCAACAGAAAGAGTAACAGGATTTGATGTGCCAGTTCCATTTTTTAGTCTAGAAAAACATTATTTACCTACACCTGAGCGTATTTTTAAATCTATTGAAAAAGTAACAAATTTTTAGAAGAAACGAATAGTATTGATAATTATTTTTTTAATTGTTTAACTATCTATTGGGCTTAGGGGTAAGCGTTTCCAAGATGAAAGAATTGTCAAAAAATAGGCTTGACTAGAGTTTTCAGTATGTTATAATTTCTCAAATTATAAAATTAGTTTAGAAGAGAATAAGGGGGAGTAAAGGTGAGAAGTATTAAAATTTTAGTTTTAGCATTAATTAGTATTATTGTTTTATCCGCATGTGGTACGAGTAACAATAATGGGGATGGAGATGGAAATGGAAACGGAGATGGAGATACATATAAAATCGGTACTTCCGTAATCGTAGAACATCCATCATTAGACAATGCATTAAAAGGCTTTAAAAAAGCATTGGAAGACGCTGGTCTTAATGTAGAGTATGATGATAAAAATGCACAAGGTGATCAAAACAACTTAGGACCTATCAATGATGCATTTGTTGCGGATGACGTTGACTTAATTTTTGCCAATTCAACACCAGCAGCTTTATCTGCATTAGAAGCGACGAAAGATGCAAAGGATATTCCAGTTTTATTCACGTCAGTTACAGATGCTGTTGATGCAGGAATAGTCGAGGCAATGGATAAACCAGGTGAAAATATAACTGGGGTTGTTGACCTTCACCCAGATGCAATTAAAGAAACAGTTAATTTCATCGATAAGTACTTCCCTAATTCAACTGTAGGTCTATTATATAATTCAGGAGAAGCGAACTCAGTTACACAAATTGAAGCTGTGTTAGCAGCAGGCGAAGGTACTTCTTTAACATTTAAAGAACGTACTGTTGGAAATTCTTCAGAAGTTCAACAGGCTGCAAATTCATTAGTGAATGAAATTGATTTATTCTATATTGTTACAGATAACATGGTTGTTTCAGCACTTGACAGTGTAGTTGGAGTAGCAAATGATCAAGACATTCCATTAGTAGTTGGAGAGCCTGATTCTGTAGCTAAAGGTGGGTTTGCAACATTTGGTATTGATTACTTCACAATTGGATACCGTACAGGAGAAATGGCAGTTGAAATCTTAAAAGATGGTAAAAAGCCAAATGAAATTAATGTAGAGTATCCTCCAGAAATCCAATTATTCATTAATAAAGAAGCTGCTGAAGAGCAAGGTATTGAATGGAACGCTGATTGGGATGAAGATGCTCAATTTATTGAGACAGCTACTGAGTAATAATAAATGTACCCTATAAGTCCAAATTTGAAGCAGGCTCTAGGCCTGCTTCTCTATTCTAACTAGATAATTCCCACATTTATCCAAAGTTAAATGTGGGAAAGGAGGTAAAATCACGTGCTTTATTCTTTATTTGGTGCTGTTGAGTCTGGAGTTATATATGCAATTATGGCTTTAGGGGTATATTTAACCTTCCGAGTATTAGATTTTCCTGATTTAACAGTTGATGGTAGTTTTGTAACTGGTGCCGGTGTAGCTGCGATCTCTATTGTAAATGGTGTATCACCCATCGTTGCTACTATGTTAGCGATTGTTGCTGGATTTATTGCAGGATGTGTCACTGGTCTTCTTCATACGAAGGGAAAAATAAATGCATTATTATCAGGGATTTTGATGATGATTGCATTATATTCGATAAATTTACGAATAATGGGTCGACCAACTGTATCATTAAATAACGAAGATACTATCTTCTCACAACTTCGTGAAATTTGGCCTGCAGGAATTGATGAATTCCTAGGTGGCATGTTTACTGCAGTTGGTTCAAGAGCTCCTGCAACATGGGTAATTCTCTTCTTTATGATTATCGTTACACTAGCAATTAAATTCTTATCAGATTATTTCTTGAAAACAGAAGTTGGTCTAGCATTACGAGCAACGGGAGATAACAAGAAGATGATTCGTAGTTTTTCTGCGAATACAGATAACTTGATTATTTTAGGTGTTGGTATTTCAAATGCGATGGTTGCTTTAAGTGGGGCATTAATTGCTCAGCTAGGCGGGTTTGCAGATGCATCCATGGGAATTGGGATGATTGTTATTGGTTTGGCATCTGTTATTATCGGTGAAGCATTATTTGGAAAGAGGACGATTGTTATTACAACTCTTGCTGTAATCGGCGGGGCAATTATTTATCGTATCGTTGTCACCATTGCACTACGTGTCGAGTTTCTAGATACGAGTGACATGAAGATGATTACTGCATTTATTGTCATGCTAGCACTTGTTACACCGCGAATGATGCAGGCAAGAAGAGATAAAAAACGCCGTTTACAGAAGCGGGCAGCACTTGAACAAGCAAGGGAGGGAGCCTAATATGCTACAAGTAAATGATGTTTCTATTACATTTAATGAAGGGACTCCCGATGAGAAAAAAGCTTTACAAGGCATTAATTTGAAACTTAAAGAAGGAGAGTTTGTTACCGTAATTGGAAGTAACGGGGCAGGCAAGTCCACTATGATGAATGTTATTTCCGGTAACTTAATACCGGATATTGGTGATGTAACCATATCTGATAAAAATGTTACCATGTTACCAGAATATAAACGGTCACAATATATTGGTCGGGTATTCCAAGATCCGATGGCTGGAACTGCTCCTGCAATGACGATTGAAGAAAATCTAGCTCTTGCTTATTCTCGTATACGGAAAAGAAAGCTAATACCTGGAGTTAATAAGCAACGTAAGTCGGAGTTTAGAGATCATTTGAGCACACTTAATTTAGGATTAGAGAATCGTCTCAATGCAAAAGTAGGCTTATTGTCAGGTGGGGAAAGACAGGCATTATCTTTATTAATGGCTACTTTCACTAATCCAAATATCCTCCTTTTGGATGAACATACTGCCGCGCTTGACCCAGCTCGTGCAGAATTAATTACAAACCTAACTAAAAAAGTTGTAGAAGAACATAATTTGACAACGTTAATGGTAACTCATAATATGCAACAAGCCCTTGATTTAGGAAATCGTCTGATCATGATGGACAAAGGGCAGATTATTTTAGACATTGATGGGGAGAAGAAACAAAACTTAACAATTGAAGACTTACTAAAAGAATTCCAACGTATTCGTGGAGAACAATTTGAAAGTGATCGTGCTGTGTTGGGGTAATGATGATTATGAAAAACAGGAGTGTGAGTACTCCTGTTTTTTGTTTGGTTGCTATTCTCGACTGTATGTTGGAAAAAATTAAGTTTTATTTGGTGCTGATAGAGGATCCCGTAATCATTAGCGCAGAAAAATAACTAAAAATGAAGTTGATGTAAGTTCTCATAAACATTAACTCAAGAAAACTGGTTAAAATGTAGTTGATAACCACCCTCATAAACATTAGCAACGAAAATTAACATTAAAATGTTAATGACAGCCGTTCTCATAAACAAAAGCTCCGAAAAATCATCTCAAACTGTTAGTGACAGCCGTTCTCATAAACAAAAGCTCCGAAAAGTCATCTCAAACTGTTAGTGACAACCGTCCCTCATTAACAAAAACACCGCAAAATCATTTCAAACTGTTAATGACGACCTCCACTTACTCCGTTCCCTTATCCATCTCCACCAAAAACTCCTTAATACTCATATTCCGAATGATAACATCTGCATAATGATCCATTGGAGTAGGTTCACGATTTACAATAACAAGTTTGGCTCCTTGTTCTTTCGCGACCATTGGAAACATATTTGCAGGGCTAACGGTAAGTGAAGAGCCTAATACAATAAACAATTCAGCCTTTGCAGTTTCTAATTCAGCTTTATAAAATACGTCCTCCGGTAGCATCTCACCAAACAAAACAATACCTGGGCGAACAGGACCATCACAATAGGAACACTCGCTTTTTCCATTTAAGTAATCCTCTCTACTTTGTTCTCGTTTACATTGATTACAATAAAATTTGCGAAATGTTCCGTGCAATTCCATCACATTTTCATTTCCTGCATCATGATGAAAGCCATCTACATTTTGAGTGATGATACTGTTAATGAGACCAACTTTTTCCCATTTTGCTAGGATTAAATGCCCTTTATGAGGTTGAAATTTATTAATCTCACGTAGGCGGTATTGATAAAAATTAGTAAACTCTTCAAAGTTATTTATCAAGGCATGTACATTAGCTAATTCATCTGGATTAAATTTCTCCCAAAGTCCACGATCTTTTGTACGAAAATCAGGTAAACCACTCTCTGTAGACATACCTGCACCAGTAAAAACAACTGTATAAGAAGATGACTGAAGTAAATCTAAAACCTCTTGCATTGTTCCACCCCTTATAAATGATCTTATCTATATCATAGTATAACGTCAGGGAAAAAGAAAAAGACCGAGATGGCATCTCAGTCTTCTTCCAAAGTTTCTTAATTCTTTTTAGCTGTTCTTCCTGATAAAATCCATCCAAATACAGCAATTCCAAGTAGGATTACCCAGAATGCAATTGTCCACCCTGTGCTATGTGGGAAATCATGTGGCAATATACCGACTTTGTCATGACTTAATGTGATGACTGCTAATTTTACCCCAACCCATGCAACAATTAAGTAAGCAGTTGTTTCTAGACCTGGACGTTTATCAAGAAGTTGGACAAACCAACCTGCTGCAAACTTGATTAGTATTAACCCGGCAATACCAGCTAATACAACGATGAAGAACTGACCAGTATCCATGCCACCAAAGTGACCAAGTCCTGTTTCAGGAAGTACAATAGCTAGTGCTACCGCAGCAAGGATTGAATCGATTGCGAAAGCGAGATCTGCTAAGCCGATTTTAGCAACTGTTGGCCAAAAGCCTTTGCCGGCAGCTTCTTCTTTAAGATCCTCTTTCGCATCTTTCTTACTAAATGTATCTTGTATAACATGTTTTAATCCTAAATAAATTAAATATGCTGCACCAATAGCTTGTACTTGCCATACATTAGCTATGAATGAAATGGCAAATAGTGCGGCAAAGCGGAATGCAAATGCCATTAATATACCATAATTAATTGCTCTCTTTTTCTGATCGTCTGGTAAATGTTTCGCGATTACTGCTAAGACAAGAGCGTTGTCAGCAGACAAGATCCCTTCTAGCCCGATTAGAATTAGTAAGGTCCAGGCGTACTCTAACCAAATTGATTCCATTTGTTTTCTCCCTTCAACATAAAAAATAGAGGCTTTTACCACGTGGTAAAGGCCTCTAAAAAAGTATAGACCTTTACCACAATTGGCAAAGGTCTTGCTAACAACACCGATGGGTTGCCAGATATGCCGAGAGTACTACTACTCTGAAATGACGACATAACTGTTAAAGCTACTCCCCTTTGAAATTATATAATAATTAAATCACTATTTGGAGGTTGTGTCAATAGTTTGTCACTTGTTTGGGTGAGTGCCCTTACCTATGTATAGTTTGATTTACTACTTGTCATTTATACTAAGATTGGTACCCATCCCAATTGTAATTTATGGAATTAGAACTTCCCCAGTTATCGCTTGTACGACATAATCACAGTCAACTTTCGCACATAATTGATAGTACTCGGATTCTGCTGTTTTTACGTATACTGGCGTAATATTAACTTTTGGAAGAATTTTTTCAAGTGCTTCTTCTTTTGTTAATTTCGCCTCAGCTGATTTTTCGTAGGATTGGAACATATCAAAAATATACTTGCTATCCCAGTAGTTTGCAACAGTGCCATTTTTGCGATTAATAATTACTTTAAATTTATGGTTAAAGACTGTTGGAGAATCTTTTTGGACTTCTGTAATGATATAGTTTTTTTCTGGATACATGCCAGTGAGTTTCCATTTTCCTGAATCACTTGGATAATGCTTACTGACAAACTCTCTTGTTAATTCAGTACTAGCTTGTATCTCCTCTTCTGTCAGTGGTGGTGTACTGATCTTGTTAATTGCTTCCTCCAAAGTTATCTCTGTAGAAAAATCAACTTCTTCCAAAGAGTACTCTTTCTCGGACGGATTTTCCCATTGTAAAGAAGAATCTTGCTCTATATATGTCGACATATTATAAATTGCTTCAGGAAAAATAAGGGTAGATTTATCATTACGTATGTAAAAAGTATCAATATTCCACAAATATACCCACTTCTCATCTGCTTCAATTGGTGTCTCTACTAATGATAAATGTTGGCTAATTTCATCAAGTAGATCCTCTTTTGTTAGAGAAAATGGTTCCCAATCAATTTCGGTTTCTTCTGGAAAAACTCCATCAATAGAGAACTCAGTTAATTGGTCCTTATCATTAAAAGAAACTTTAATACTACCTGTTGGGGCAACTTCCATATTATCTACTGTAGCCTCGAAATAGAAATCAGTATCTTCTTCTTGGACAAGCTTAAATTGTCTACCAAACATCATATCCGTTAATTCTTCAATCCATTCAATGACATTTTCTATATCAGAGGAAGGAAAAATCCCTTCTTTAGCGTAAGACACATCATTAACAAAAATAATCCGTCTAATGGCTTTCGTGTGGAAATCGATATCCATGACACAAGAACCAGCTGGATTAAAATTCTCCTCTTCTTCTGTAGTATCTTTTAGGAACCACTCTAAAGAAAGAATATAATTTGTTTGATTATCTAGTGTTAATTCATAGTGAAGATGGCTTCTTTTTAGCAAATATTCGTCTAGTCCGTATTTTTCTTGTAAGGAACTCGCTATTTCTTGTATATTTTCGTTCATTAGGATACCTCACTTTGTCAGTTTCCATTTCATTATAACAAAGGTTCTACTTTTTTAATAAAATGTACTTTACCATGGGACTTGAGATAGTTTATTGTGAATATAAGGAGGTATAGTGCATGAATATTACAATGAAGCAAGTACCGGGTTTTAAAGCTGTTGGGGTTATGTGGAAAGGATCATTTCAAGGAGCTAATGCTGGTGAAATTCGAGAACTTATGCAGACATTCCGTGAAAATATACACGTTTTTGCTGAAAGTGAAGTAGAGAAAAACTCGATTATAGGCATTTCCTATGATGTAACGAAGGAAGGATTTACTTATTACATATGTTGTAAAACAACTAATTTAGCCGATGTGCCAGTAGGGATGTATGAAATAGAAGTACCCGCATTGACTTATGTAACTGTAGAGCATCGAGCAGAAGAGGACATAAGTGAAACTTACACAAATGTTTATCATTGGATTAAAGAAAATGGATATGAATTGAACAATGAAATTAATGTAAACCATCTAGAAATCTACCCTGCTGATTACCACCCAATACAAGAACGACCAAGATTAACGATCCATATTCCGGTGAAAGCTTGAGGCATAACTCCCCAAGCTTCAATCCCAGAAATATTCAATAAGCCCAATCGTAATTGCTCTAGCAACCTGTTCTTGGTATGACTCTGTTTGTAGTGTGGCAACCTCACTGGCATTGGTTATAAAACCAAGTTCAAGAAGAATAGCAGGAAAATTACTCTCATGGAGAACGGTAAAGCTTCCAGGAGAAATTCCACGATTACGAAGGGGGATTTCAGCTGCTAGTGCAGTTTGAATATGGTGAGCCAAGTCTTTACCAGATTGATTATAAAATGTACTAAACCCTCCAACGTAGCTTTCTGAAAAGGCATTATAATGGATACTAATAAAGGCACTCGTATTATGTTTATTTCCTATTAGTACGCGATTCTTTAAAGAAACAAAAGAATCATCTTCCCTAGTTAATATTACATTCGCTCCAGCTTGCCTCAGCGTCTCTGCAATTTTTAAAGATGAGTTAAGGATGAGATCTTTTTCTAGTACTCCATTACTTCCAATCGCTCCCGGATCCTTCCCTCCATGGCCAGGGTCAATAATAATTGTATACCCAACTAATAGCCCTTCAATAAGAAACGTTTCCTGTTCCTCCATTGGCAATAGATGCTTTGATAAGACCCAAACTTCTCTTCCTTGATAATACGTTTGTAACCAACCAGCTTGTTCCTTAAAAGCAGTTACTTTGTCCCCACGCTTTAAATTTCCTACAATCTCTGCTGAGTCAGTCGGTGACTTAAGTATTGGTAACCAATCGACATTCACTTCAAATGTTTGTCCAGGATGTGCCGATGAAGCTGAATAAAATAAAAAAATAGGTATTAGAAATGCTGAAAAACAGAAAATGAGTTTGATGTAATTCATGTGATGCTCCTTAAAAAAGTATTACAATGTCAGATTCTCCTTAAAGCAGTAATTTTAAACCATTATTTTTCCTATCCATTATGGCAGGAATACACCAAACATTGTCGAAATGTATAAAGATAAGGATATTACATATAAAACAGCTACGTGAGAATATGATGAAAATAGGAGGCGGTACATATGGTCGAAAATAAAGTTGTGTTTATAACTGGGGCAGCTAGTGGCATTGGATTTGCTATTGGTAAAGAATTTGCACGACTTGGCGCAAAAGTAATGTTAACAGATATGAATGAAGCTGCTTTAGCTGAATCGGTAAATAGCTTAGTAAAATTAGGTTATAACGTTTCTGGTTGTCTTTGTGATGTTACAAATGAACAAGCAATTGAAACGGCAATCAACCATACGGTGGAAACGTACGGTAAACTGGATGTTCTAATTAATAATGCAGGGATGCAGCATGTTGCTAATATTGAGGAGTTTCCAACGGAAGTGTTTGAGAAGATGACAAAAATTATGTTAGTTGGACCATTTATTGCGACAAAACATGCATTTCCAATTATGAAAAATCAACGTAATGGCCGGATTATAAACATGGCATCCATCAATGGTCTTATTGGTTTTGCTGGGAAGGCTGCTTACAATAGTGCCAAGCACGGGTTAATTGGACTTACTAAAGTAGCTGCTTTAGAAGGAGCAGAGGCAGGGATTACTGTTAATGCGATATGTCCTGGATATGTTGACACGCCGCTTGTACGAAACCAATTAGAAGATCTAGCTAAAACTCGTAATGTCGAACTCGAACAAGTATTAGAAGAAGTAATCTATCCACTTGTACCACAAAAACGATTACTTGATGTCCAAGAGATTGCTGATTATGTTGTCTTTTTAGCAAGTGATAAAGCAAAAGGATTAACCGGTCAAGCAGTTGTACTAGATGGCGGATATACTGCACAGTAATTAATTTAATTGAGGACTGTCCCCAAAAGGAGGATTGAGTAAATGAAAGAGCATTTTTCAAGGCCGAAGAGTTTTGGACAAATCTTAGATCAAACATTTCGTATTAGTAAAAACCATTTCTCTACCTTTTTTCTCATTACATTAATCGTTGTTTCACCTGTTATTTTAATTGAGGCACTTATTGCGATGTTGACTGGTACAGAACTTATACGTGATGTGGCAGGTGGCGAAACCGTCTGGGAACAACTATATAATACAATTAATGAATCCGCATATACACCGACATCACTCGCACAAGATTTCGGTGTATTACTAGTAGGTTTTATTTCTGTCATTTTTTATCCAATTGCCCAAGCGGCAATCTTGTATGGAATTGATGCAATTCGAAAAGAAGAACACTTTACAGCAAGCACTTTAATTAAAAAGGCTTTCGCTCGTTTTTGGCCAATCTTTGGTAGTGCATTATTGTTTCGTGTCATTATTTTTGCACTTATCTTTATCCCTGTCTTAGTTATTTCTGTATTTATGTTAGCAAGTCTCATGATGAACCCAATGATGGGTATCTTTCCGGTAATTATCCTATTTCTTGCAGTAGGCTGTGTCATTGCTTTTCTACTTACACGTTGGGGATTATATTTACCAGCGGTAGTGTTTGAACGTGTTGCACCAGGTTTAGAGAGAAGTTGGAACTTAACGAGAGGGAACTTTTGGAGAACATTTGGATTATTCGTTGTCATTGGGGCCATTACGATTATTATTAGTGTAATACTTGATTTTGTACTAATTTCTATATTCGGGTATAGCGTTTTATATTCGGTTCTACTCAGTATTTCTACGATTATTACGAGAATGTTTTTTTCAGTTGGATACGGATTAATTTATTTTGATTTAAAGTTACGAAATGATGGGGATGACTTAATGGAAATGATTGAAAACTATGATTCTATTAATTCCTAACCCCTACGTAGGTGATGATAATGATCGATATCGACCGAGCAAGAGAAAAGATAGATCAAATTGTAAATACGCGTGAATATCAACTCTATTATGAAGACAACCGAAATTTTCTGCAAAGATGGTGGGACTCCGTTAAGGAATGGTTTATGGAACTATTTGAAACTTTATTTGGTTCTATCACTCCTTCAAGTGGTCTTGCTAGTGCAGTAGTTGTGATTGTTTCCATTGTTGTTCTTATCGCAGTGTTCTTGGCCATTTTCCTTGTTATAAGATACTACCGAAGAAAACATCATTATAAAGACACTACTGAACTGTTTAGAACACATGAGAAAGATTGGACATATGACGACCATATAAAGAAAGCAAAAGGTGAAGAAGAAAAAGAAAACTTACAAAATGCAACTCGTCACCTATTTCTAGCTTTACTATTGTTTTTCCGTGAAAAAGGGTTTATTGAGACGAGGATTTGGAAAACAAATACAGATTATTATACCGAGCTAACCAAAGTGAACCGACAAACAGCAATTGAATTTTATAAACTAGCAAATCAATTTGATGCAGTTGTCTATGGAGAACAACGTGTAGAAGTTCATTCTTATCAACAATACAAACAAACCGTATTGCACTTAATTGAAACGCCACCCGAGAGTGATTTAGTTAATGGTTTGGGGGGCGATAATGAATGAAAAAATCAGCTAATAAAACCTGGATTTGGATCATTGTTTTACTCGTTATCTTTATTGGACTTAGTGTTATGTTGGAATCTAACCAACCAAAGGAATATCGACCATTTGCATCTCATTCTCCTTCACCGACAGGAGTAAAAGCATTTTTTACTTATTTGGAGAGTGAATTAGATTCGGTTAAGCGATTAGGGGATAGCCCAAGTCAACTGAATCAAGAAGAAAATCAATTACTACTGATGGTGGAACCAAATTTAGTAGATAGCCAAGTGACAATGGATGATTATATCACTTTTATGGAAGCTGGTAATACTATTCTATTGTTGAAGCGTAATGTGGAAGGGATGTTTCAACTCCATACGGAATTCGCACTAGATGAAGGGGAAACTGTTCGTGTAACAGATTGGCTTGAAAAAGAGTGGGAAGCATTAATTTTATCTGGAATGCGAATTATTCCTAACGAAGAGGATCAGGTGCTACTCCAGGATGAACAAGGAGTAATTGCAATTAAACGAGAATACGGTGCAGGTCAGTTAATTGCGGTAAACTCGCCAGACTGGATAACGAACCAATTTATATTAGAAGCAGATCATTTATCTTTAGTTTTCAATTTGATGGAAGAAGAGCCAACAGTTGTATGGTTTGATGAGTATTCACATCAATCCTCACAATTAGCTAATGTTACAGAAATATATCCGAAATGGTTGCTTGTTTTGGGCTTACAATTAATTATCCTTACGCTGTTATGGCTATTATATCGTGGAAAGCGGTTCGGACCAATTCGAACTCCTAGAGAATCTTATGTTCGTTTCAGTGATGAACATATTACATCACTTGCAGCATGGTATGAAAAAGGTAAGCTTTATAATGATTCTCTAAAGACCCAAGCCGATTACGTAAAAATGCTACTTAGAGAAAAATGGGGTATACCATATGAAAAAGAATGGAGATTGTTACACAATCAGCTTTCATTTAAAGTAAAGAAAATGAGTGAGGAAGAAGTTTCCACGCTAATCCATGGAATAGAAGATGTATTAACTAAATCAAACATTAGTAAACAGGAGTATGTATTATGGGCAAATCGTATTGATCGTTTACGGAATGAGGTGGAAGAATGAGAACAGAAATTAATACATTAATGGAAAACTATGAAACTCGTATTCTTGGACAAACTAATAATCTGCGTTTACTTCTTTCAGCAATAATAGCAGGTGGTCATGTGCTTCTAGAAGGTGTACCTGGAACTGGTAAAACACAAATGGTGAAAACATTAGCAAGTTTACTAGGTGGAGACTTTCAACGAATCCAATTTACTCCAGACTTATTACCGAGTGATATAACTGGTAGTACGATATACAATATGAAAAACGGGGTCTTTGAGACGTTAAAAGGGCCCATTTTTGCCAATGTAGTGTTAGCTGATGAGATTAATCGTACTCCAGCGAAAACGCAAGCAGCACTACTTGAAGCTATGGAAGAAAAACAAGTAACTATTCAAGGGGAAACATATCTTCTTCCAGAAGTATTCTTTGTTGTTGCAACACAAAACCCAATTGAATTTGAAGGGACATATCCACTCCCTGAAGCACAGCAAGATCGATTTTTACTAAAGCTGTACATTGACTTTCCTTCGGTACAAGAGGAGATAGAGGTGTTAAGAAATGTCCTTTATCCATCCGTTCTATGGAACGAAATGGGGTCAGTCTTAGATATAGAAACGTTTCTCTCCATTCGTAAAGAGATTGAGGCAGTAACAATCAGTGATGAGATGTCATCTTATATCGTTCAAATTGTTCGCAAGACTAGAGAAACGGAGTCTATACGGTATGGGGCTAGTACCCGTGCTGCCATTGCAATTGGAAAAGTAGCTCGTGCTTGGGCATATATATCTGGACGTGATTATGTCACTCCAGATGATGTGAAGGTTATTGCACAGCCTGCACTACGCCACCGTATCCAACTATCTCCTTACTTGGAATTGGAGGGAGTGAATATTGACCAAGTTATTGAAGAACTTGTGGGGCAGGTTCCTGTTCCTAGATAGAGGAATTGTGCCAACGAGGAAGTTAATCGTTATCTTTGCCTGCTTTTCGTTCGTAATGATGGTGTTAACTGTAATTGGAGTTTCTTGGCTCCAAATATTTTTACTGAATGGACTCATTTTTAGTGCTAGTCTAATCGATTTATTATTTATCCCAAAGAGAAGTGAGATTACGTTACAGCGTCAAATGCCAAGTCAATTGGAAAGAGGGTTACCATACTTGGCAACCATACTTGTAAATAACCAATCTAAGCTGCCATGTCAGGTAACATTAATGGATGGTTTACCTCAATCTTTTCAAGCACGCTTCCCACTTATGAGTCAAGTGGAAGCGGAAGAAGGAGTTCGAATAAGCTATGAATTGTGTGCCCCTGTTCGAGGAGATTACAAGCTAGATAAACTGTACGCAAGGTACTCTAGTAAATTTGGACTTTGGGAAAAACAAACGGCGGTTCATGATAGTTTTAATGTTCGTGTTTTACCAGATTTATCCGAAACGAAAAACTATCTCGAAGATGCTCAGAAATATTTAATGCATGAAGGAGTCAAAGTTCGAAAAAGGAAAACTGGAGTTGGAGAGTTTGCCCAAATTCGTAGCTATGTAGTGGGGGATGACCCAAGAAAAATAAATTGGCGACAAACGGCAAAATTACAAACAGTCATGACAAATGAATTCGAACCAGAGCATGGGAAACATGTCATGCTACTTATTGATTGCGGTCGAATGATGGGAGCCGAATTAAAACATGGCAATCGATTGGAAAAGGCCATTGAGGCAGCACTAACGGTTGCAGCAGCTGCATTAAATAATGGAGATTATGTTGGGGTCATTGCATTTTCTAAACAAGTATCTGTGTTTTTACCTCCAGAAAAAGGGATAACTCATCTACATAAAATAGTAGATGCTGTTTATAATCTCCAAGTTGATCCATCAGAATCTAATTATCTCGCTGCATTACAATATGTTCAGGCAGCACAGAAGAAGCGGAGTTTAATGTTGCTATTTAGTGATACAAAAACATTTCTTCAGGAGAATCGAACATTAGCATATTTTGAAGGGATTAAAAAACGGCATTTATTGTTATTAGTTACGGTGGAAGATGAGTTATTACGAAGTCGTGCTAGGCAAGAGCCTATCGATATAAAAAAGGCAGTGATAAAAGGAGTTGCTCAACAGGAAATCATCCATAAAAAGAAGCAACGAATAAAGTGGGAAAAACAAGGCTTCTTATTAGTGGAAGCAAAGGAAGACAGGTTAGCGACGGCGGCTGTCTCCCATTACATTCAAGTTATTAATCAAGGTTTGCTGTAGCTTTCCTTTGGCTGAGTAATACTTTCCCTATTATTACGTATGCAATCATCCCAATGACTGTAATTCCAGCAACAGCATATTTAGCTTCTAACGAAATAGCTGCTGGGGTAATGAAACCTTCGATAATTCCTGCAATGATAAAGAGGGGAACGGTACCAAGAAATAAAAGAACAGATCGTTTCCCGCAAACTTTTAATTGATAGCTTCGTGTGTATGGGCCAGGGGAAAATAATTTGTACCCCATTAATAAACCAGCTCCACCCGCGATAAAGATGGCGGTCAATTCAACCAGGCCATGAGGAACAATATATGCCCAAAATTCATACGTCATATTACTATGCCAAAACAGTCCGGCTAATGCGCCTACTAATAGTCCATTAAATACTAGTAAGTAGACGGTTAAAATACCAAACGTAATCCCACTTGCAAAGGCAAGAATAGCTACTTGAGTATTGTTCGTCATAATCTCAGCTGACATAAGGGATGAGTCAATAGCATCATGTCCTTCACCAAGACGGGCTGGGTCAACATTTTGTGAAATATCGGAAGGAAGTACAGAATAGATATGGAGTGGGTCATTATAAATAGCAAAAAAACCTGCTAGCCCTCCAAGAATGAATAAAAACATAGCTATAACAACAAACTTCCATTGTTCTAATAAGAGCCCAATAAATGTCCGAGTGAAAAAATTCCTTACTTGAGTCCAGCTCGTTAATTGGTTCTTATATAGTAGATTATGAGATTTACCAACTAGTTCATTAAGATAACTAGTCACTTCTTCATTAGGAAAATAAGTTTGGCTGTAAGATAAATGTTGTGTTGCCTTTTCATATAAATTGCTAAATTCCGTTAGATTTTCATAGGTGATATTTTTCTTACTTTTACTTAATAAACTTATGTACTGTTCCAACTGTCTCCATTCATCTCGATGGAGCTTAATAAATTGTTTGATATCCACTATGATAACCTTCTTTCAAGGTTGCTCTTTGTTTCATTATAGTTGATAGAATAGTGAAACATCAACAGGGGGATGAGAAATGAATCAAGCACAAGTTGAAATTAAAACTCCAGAGTATGTGTCTTTACAGTATCAGGTAGCTGGTCTAGGTAGTCGATCTGCAGCAATGATTATAGATCAATTACTAATACTAGCAGCCAATCTAATCATTTATTTATTATTTCTATTTATCAATCTAGCAGACTTATTTTTTTATTCCGGCTCATGGGCTCCAATTGCTATTGCGACTGTTATTATTTTCCTCATTAACTGGGGTTATTTCTTTATCGCAGAATACTTTTTTGGTGGAAGAACCGTTGGTAAGAAGCTGATTGGAATTCGGGTTATACAAGAAAATGGACATAGTACGACACTGCTTTCTAGCTTAATTCGGAATCTACTACGAATTATTGACATGCTTCCAGTAGGTTACTTTGTTGGTATGCTATTCGTCTTCTTTCATTCGAAACATAAGCGGTTAGGTGATATTGTAGCTGGTACGATTGTAGTCCATGAGCGAAGGGCGAAAAAGATAGGAATGTCCAAATTGGATAAAGAAATAGCTAAGAGAGGATTAACGAAAGATAGTTTGCCATTAGATGAATTGACACGAAGGCAACTCGGAGAAAAGGAATGGCAACTTCTTCGCATTTACAGTGAAAAGTTCTTAAATATGAAGCCCCAGGAAAGAGGATTACTTACAACCCGACTTTCTTATAAGTTACTACCGAAACTTGGCATAGATGTAGGGGGCAAAGACAATTTAGAACTGGAGAATATACTACTTACTCTGTATTTAATTGCACGGGATGAATGGGAGTTTGAGTTTTGAATGATGTTCAGGCGGGGGGGTTTGCTTATTCATAGACGTTTTGGTTTGAAATTGGGTTGGAAAAGTAAATGAGGAGCTCTCTCATGAACGTTTTGGAAGGAAAATTAGATGAAAAGTATATGAGGAGCACTTTCATGCACATTGGGAAAGAAAATTTGGTATGAATTGTAAATGACAGAACCCATCATAGGCATTTCGAATGAAATAAAGCATAAAAGATAGATGAAGCCAAAAGGAGATCCGTATGGAATTTAAAATAGATCATAGTATTCTTAAAAAGGCAATCACAGAAGTAAGTCATGCAGTATCTTCCAAAACAGCAATCCCCATTTTAACTGGAATAAAGATAGAAGCAAAGCTAGATCGTTTAATCGTAACAGGAAGTAATTCAGATTTTATCATTGAGAGAATTGTTCCAGTAGAAAATAATGAGGTTGCTAGATTAGATATTATAGAAACAGGAAGTGTTGTTCTTTCTGCCAAGTATTTAACGGAAATTATTAAGAAATTACCGAAAGATATATACTTTAAAGCGGATGAGAACCAAACAGTTATTATCCAATCCGGTGAAATTGTCACTAAAATGAGTGGTTTAAATCAGGCGGAATACCCATCACTTCCGGACAATAATGCAAATACAATAGTTACAATTACTAGTAACGATTTGATTGATATGTTAAAGCAAACGGTTTTTGCTGCTTCTAACCATGAAACGAATCCAGTGCTAACAGGGGTGAATTTTTCGTTTCAACAAGGTCTTCTAACTTGTATTGCTACAAACTCTCATCGATTATCCTTGAAAAGAAAGAAAGTAAATACAAATGTAAATGAATCCTTTATCGTACCAAGTTCTTCAGTAAGTGAACTTATTAAGTTATTCGGTACATATACAACAGATATAGTTATTATTGCGACAAACACAACGATTGTTTGTAAATCGGATACATTATCTTTTTACTCGAGATTGATTGAAGGCAATTACCCTAATATATCAGGGCTAATTTCTCAGCAACCAAATACAATTGTTACTATGAATACGAAGCAGTTGTTAGAAGGGATTGATCGAGCGACTGTTTTTGCGAGTGAATGGAGAAATAACAATATAAAATTCGAAATAGATGAGAATCAAAAATTAGTAATCTCCTCTAGACATTCAGAAATGGGACAGATAAAAGAAAAACAGTACATGAAAGATATCTCTGGTGAAGAAGAGCTAAGTGTTACAATAAATGGTAGTTTTATGATAGAAGCTTTAAAAGCAATAAAGACAAACGAAGTACAACTATGTTTTAATGGTTCAATGAGACCGATTTTAATTCATCCAATTGGTGATGACACACATGTACAACTTATCTCACCTGTAAGGACATATTAAAAGAAGGGGATTTTCTATGAAGATATTCGTACAAGCAATTATTGCATCGCTAATTATTCATCTCTTATATTATGGCGGTATGACTTTAATCGGTTATATACAAACTAAAAATTACGCACCAGATATTGCAGGTGCATGGAATAATGTACAAGTACTTCAAACTGAAGTGGCCATTGGTCATACTTATTCTCCTTTTCTTATCTTTGTTACATTTATAGGAGTTACGGTCCTTTGTGCGATTATGATGTACGTTTATAAAAGAATAAGACACAAAAGAAAAAGCTTGAGGGAACATTTATTCCCTCAAGCTTCGTCATATACTAAATTTCCTATGAACGGATCCACTTCCAAATCTCCCCAGGTGTTGCATTCTTACCATACATAAGAATCCCAACCTTAAAGATTTTACCTGCTAGTTTCATGAATAGAACGATACTAATAATTAATATCGCTAATGCGATAATAATTTCAATCCATGGCCATTCATCTAATACCGTTAATCGCATGATTAGTACACCAGGAGATGTAAATGGAATGTATGAAGCAACTTGTGCAACCATTCCACTTGGATTGCCTAGTACTGGTGCGATAAGAACAAAGGATAAGAATGGAAGCATCATAACAAACCCCTGGAAGTTACCACTTGTTGTCATATCAGATAAAGTTGCTCCAATTCCAACGAAGATGGCTGCAAATAATAGATAGCCAAGTACCGCAATGAATACGAGTAATAATGTTTCTGGAACTAATAGATATTCAATAATTGGTTCATCAATTTTCCAAACAGCAAACGGTACGACAAAAACAAGAAATACTAGGACCTGAACCATTCCAAGAACAAAGTATCCAAGAATCTTACCGTTCATTAATTCACCAGGTGTAACGGATGAAAGAATAATTTCTGCAATTTTATCCTTTTTCTCTTGAGATGCACTTTGGAAAATCATCATCCCTGTCATGACAATAGCAAAGAAGATAATCCCTGCAAATAAGCCAGGTGCAATTTTTTCAAAAGGATTTTCAGATATAACAGAATCCTCGCCAGCACTTGCTAGCTCTTCTGCGGAAGTTTCTTCAAACATAACATTACTGGATACAATCGCCAGTTCTTCTTCCGTTAAGTCTAATTGTGAGATACGAATTTGTTGTAATGGACCGGCTAGTAATTGAACATTTGCACTAAATCCTGAATCCATTTCATCTGCTGTATATACTGGAATAACACCACTCTCTAATGCCTCACCAGTTAAGAAAATATAAGCAGTATCTTCTGTATCTTCTAATGCACTTTGTACTTCATTTTCACTCAGCGTTGTTTCATTTAATGTCCAATTTAACTCGAAATTATCAACCGTTTGCACTAATAAATCATAAATTTCAATTTGATCGTTTACAAAGACTGCTGTCTCGGTTGGTTCATCATCCGACTCAAATAGACTTCCTAATAATCCAAAGCCAATAATAAGAAGTGGTGTTAGGAACAAACCAATAACAAAGGACTTATTTTTTAGATTTCTTCTAACTTCCCATCTTGCTACTTTCATTGAATTACGCATTTATATCACCTGCTTCCTGAATTAAGTTTTTGTTTGTTGCAATATCAATGAAGATTTCATGTAGGGAGATTCGATTCATTTTAAGTTCACTCACATTCAAATAGTCAGGTAGGTTTTGCAACCAATTTGTAGGATGAACATCTTGGTCAAGGTAAAGAACTGCAGATTCTTCTTTTACTTCAACTCGTTGCACGTGGGAAATCTTCTCTAAATCTCGCACATTGTTTTTACCTCGAATGGTACATTTAAAGTTCGCGTATTTTGTTTTAACTTCATCTAATGTGCCATAAATCACCTTTTGTCCATTTTGAATCATAAATAGGCGATCACACATTTCTTCTACTAAATTCATTTGGTGGGATGACAATAGAATGGCAGTTCCATTGTTTGCTAGATTACGAATCTCATCTTTGAATAACTCCTGACTAACAGGATCCAGTCCAGAAAAAGGCTCATCTAGAATAAGCAGTTCAGGCTCATGAAGGATGGATCCGATAAATTGTACTTTTTGTCCCATACCTTTAGATAATTCATCCATCGAAACCTTCTCTTTACCTTCTAAATCAAATTTCTTTAAATATGTTAAAATACGTTCCTTCGCTTTATCGAGCGGATAATCTTTTAAATCTGCTAAATATAAGAGGATATCCATTACTTTAACATTTTTGTATAAGCCACGTTCCTCTGGTAAATAACCAATTTTATGACGAGGTATTTCTTTCCCTTGGTGATTGTGGAAAGTAATGGAGCCTTTATCTGGGTACATAATCCCCATAATGTTTCGGATAGTAGTCGATTTTCCAGCTCCGTTTGGACCAAGAATGGCCATAATCTCGCCTTTTCTTACTTCAAAGGAAATTCCTTTTAACGCTTGTTTGTCTTTGAACGATTTCTCAAGTCCATCAACTGTTAACATAACTTCCATGACTGTATTCCTCCTATTTATTGTTTATTTTGAGTTAATAAAAGTGTAATAATATCATCTAATTCCAATGTGTTGCGTTTATTCCATTTGATGTTTTGACTTTCAAGATAATTTTCCGTTTCACTTATACGATTGGAAATAATAACATTCCCTTCTTGTAACACTACACCTGGAATAGTTGCATCTTCTAAGGAACTAGTAATCCAATAACGGGCATAATTTTCGATTAACTCTTCTTTTTCGAAGTGACCTAAAAATTTCCCGTTATGTAGTACGAATAAGTAATCAGAAAGTTTCCTAATATCGTCAATTTGATGACTTGCAATGATGATAGAACGGTCTCCAGGCTCCATCCAATCAACGATTAAGTCCATTAATATTTTTTTCGATGGAATATCCATAAAGTATGTTGGTTCATCTAAAAGTAATAAAGGTGCATTTCTAGGAAGTGTAAGGGCAAGGTTTAACTTTTGTTGAACACCTTGTGAAAGCTTACTAAACTTTTTATTTAGTGGAATCTCAAATAGATTGACCATCTTGAGAAATAATTCCTCATCCCAATTTGGGTAAAGGGCTTTAATTAGTTCTTTTAACGTATTGCCAGTAAAAGCATCCCAACCTAGAACCGTCTGGGGAAGATAGGCAACAGAATTTTTCCAGTCTTCATTTTCACCGTGCGTAAAGATGTTATTTACTTTTATATTTCCTTTCTCGGGTTTAGCTAGATTCATAATCAACTTTAGAAATGTACTCTTACCAGAACCATTATTTCCAACAAGAGCAGTGATTGTTCCAGGTTCAATTTCTAAATTAATTGGACCGAGATGAAATTCATCGATACGCTTCTCAAGATGCTCAATATATAATAGGGAATTCATTGGGTTATTCTCCTTTCTCTTTGTCTTTTAATATGGTAAGGAAGATTTCTTTTACTTGGGAAAGATTATAATCATAGCTAAGTGCCGTATCTACTGCATTTTCAATTATGTTATGGACAGATGTCACCTTGACCTCCTCCTTTAAATCCTCTGCAATCTCTGCAACAAACGTACCTTTTCCTTGGAGTGTCTTAATAAAGCCTTGTAATTCTAAATCTTGGTATGCTCTTCTTGTTGTAATAATACTAATCTCCAAATCCTTTGATAAGGCTCTTATAGAAGGGAGTGGTGCTCCTGCAGAGAGGTGACCACCAGCTATTAACGCTTTAAATTGGTTGACAATTTGATGGTAGATGGGCTCTCTCGAATCTTTAGATATCCGTATTGGTAGTTCCATTTCAACACTCCTTTCTATTAAAGGAAATCGATTTTCTTTAGATAAGAGATCGATTTATTTTTCCAATAGGAAACTCCGATAATTGCTGCAATAAGTGAAAGGCACGCTGTTAGAAGTGGCCATTTCATTGCTATAATAGCTGTCCATTCTACGATTCCATACGTAAAGGTGAATGGAAAGACAAGAATGAGCACTACAATAGCAGCAAGTAACAAATAGGACAATATATGAGCCATTGCGCTATATTTCGCACGTATCCCTGTATATACTGGAATTGCACAAAAACCTGCATACAGTCCGAATGAAATCCATATTATTGCAAAAGCAAGATAGGTATCAATGCTAAAGATATTCTTAACCTCTGGACTCGTAAGGTACAAGATAGTGAACATATAAAGTTGGTAAGGAATTGAACTTAACATGTAAAAAATCATTTCTTTAAGAACAATAATTTTCTTGGGAATAGGTAAGTGTAACTTCATGGCATTAGTAGGGGATGCCCAAGTAATATCTCCAATTTTTTTGTTTTGTAATACTTTTGCTCTAAAGCTGATCGGTCCAAAAATGAATAGAAGAAAGAAAAATATATCTAAGTTCTCAAATCTTGTTTGTTGTGCTTCCAGACCAGTGTGAAATAAATAGGTGAATAATGAATAATAGAGAAATAATAAGATGAAGTTGAACCATGAAATTCTAAGTTCAGGTATTAATAGTTGAAAAGCGAGTTTCAAGTCTTTTTGCATTTATATACCACCTTTTAATCAAACTGTTATACTGTATATATCTATATGCACAGTATAACTGTGAGCCGAATTATTTGTCAACAGGTTATGTTGAGATCAATTGTAAAGAATGAAAACGTTTCATTAAATCCCGTTCATATTTCTGTAACATATATTGTGAAATATATCACAAATTACTATTTACATGATAAAAAATACATGCTATTATCAAAGTGTAATAAGGAAACACACTTACAATTAAATGTGAAATAGTGAACAAACAAAACTAAAATTTAAGGAGATGGATTCATATGTTGAATTTCATTCGTGAAAATAAAGTAGTTGCAGGTATCTTAGTTTTTATTAGAGTTTATATTGGTTATGCTTGGCTTACAGCAGGGTTTGGTAAAATTACTGGTGGTGGATTCGATGCAAGTGGATTTATTCAAGGCGCGATTGCCAATTCAGGTGGCGATCATCCAGCAGTACAAGGCTGGTGGGCTTCATTTCTAGAAGCTGTTGCACTTCCAAACGCAGAACTTTTCAGCTTCATGGTTATGTGGGGAGAATTCTTAGTAGGTGCTGCTTTAATCTTAGGTATTTTCACTAACTTTGCTGCACTAATGGGAATGACAATGAATTTTGCATTCTTATTCAGTGGAACTGTAAGCACAAACGCACAAATGGTACTATTAACAGTATTCTTAGTAGTTGCTGGAGCTAATGCAGGCCGTTATGGATTAGATAGATGGGTTATTCCTTTTATCAAAAACAATAAGACAACTCGTAAGCAAACTAAAAAAGTGGCTGTAGCTTAATAGACAGATTTCTACCGAATAGCAGGGGACGATTCCTCTGCTATTTTTTTATGTAACTCGCCCCTTCTGAAGAGGTAGTAATAGGTTTATTTTCCCTCATTCATGTAAACACTGTAAAAGATTACTATACTATTCTGGAGGGATTGGCATGAAAAAAGTGTGGTATATTGTCCTACTTACTTGGGCGATTGTACTTGTCGTATATGGTGTGATGGAGGCTAATGATAAGAAACACATGGTTAATGAAGAAGAAAACCCGAGTGTTGAAGTGTCTGGGACATTGAATGAAGGTAGCAATTCCTTATTAGTAACAATGATAAATACAAAAGGAGAAACAGTTGGTGAAGCTAAGCTGGAGCAGACAAACAAGGGTGTAAATATTCAATTAAATGCCTCTAACCTAACGCCAGGTGTCCATGGTTTTCATATTCATGAAAATGGTGTATGTGAGGCGCCGAGCTTTGAATCGGCAGGTGGTCATTTTAATCCAACTGGAGCAAAACATGGGTTCGACCATCCAGAAGGACCACATGCAGGGGATCTTCCTAATATAGAGGTCAAGCAAGATGGAACAGTCTCGACAAATGTTCTAGCTGAAATGGTAACGTTGGAAAAAGGAAAAGATAATTCCTTGCTTAAAGAAGGTGGAACATCACTTATGATCCATTCCAAAGCAGATGATTACAAATCCCAGCCTGCAGGTGATTCTGGTGAACGAATAGCCTGTGGCGTGATAGCAGAATAGAGACGGATATATAGAAGGTATTTCGATGAAAAAGGCAAGGGAACTCCTTTTGAAGAAGAACATGTAGTACTTAACGTTCGGGCGATTACACGGTGGTTTGGCAGATTATCCTGAAGTTCGGGCGATTGCACGTGGGTTTGGCAGATAATCCTGAAGTTCGGGCGATTACACGCTGGTTTGGCAGATTATCCTGAAGTTCGGGCGATTGCACGTGGGTTTGGCAGATTATCCTGAAGTTCGGGCGATTACACGCTGGTTTGGCAGATTATCCTGAAGTTTGGTCGATTACACGTGGGTTTGGCAGATTATCCTGAAGTTTGGTCGATTACGCGTGGGTTTGGCAGATTATCCTGAAGTTCGGGCGATTACACGTGGGTTTGGCAGATTATCCTGAAGTTTGGTCGATTACACGTGGGTTTGGCAGATTAGCTGTTACTTTCGGTCGATTACCATGAATATTGGCAGATTAACTGTGATTTCGGTCGATTAACCAGAATTATGGTCGATTAACCAGAACTTTGGCAGATTAGCCGTACGTTCGGCCGATTGCCCAAATTCTCACCCGATGTCGTTCCAATACTGGAGATACCGGCCGTATGTTTCAGTAAATAAAAATTCTTTTCTTCCTTAATTAAAAATGGGAAAAGCTGTTTTAACTCTATGTTTCAAAATTTCAGAATTATAGCTTATATCCCATTCCATTTCGCTTCATACTCCTGTATAATATATTTCGAGTATCGAAGGATGGGGGATATGAATGGAGGCACAACTTAAGGTAGAACAAGAAAAACAGGGACATGAAAAAATTTGGACGCGAGACTTTATACTAATATGTCTGGCTAATTTTTTTATCTTTTTTGGTTTTCAAATGACATTACCAACACTTCCTTTATTCGTGAAAGAGTTAGGAGGAAGTGATCAATTAATTGGAGTTATTGT
Organism: Ornithinibacillus halotolerans; assembly: GCF_014637405.1. Lineage (GTDB taxonomy): Bacteria > Bacillota > Bacilli > Bacillales > Amphibacillaceae > Ornithinibacillus > Ornithinibacillus halotolerans. Next base: position 4,656 of record NZ_BMEY01000015.1, on the reverse strand, counting down.
TGGTATTTTTACTTTCTCTGCTTTAATCTTTAGACCATATGCAGGTCATGCATTAGAAACGAAAGGCCGTGCATTTGTTTATATGGTTGGTCTGGCAATTTTCGTATTATCGATAGGCTCTTTTGCCTTTATTACAAGTATTGCTTTTCTCTTAATGATGAGGGTTGTTCAAGGAATTGGGTGGGGGTTATCTACAACAGCAACCGGCACAATCGCAACGGATATTATTCCAGCTAGTAGAAGAGGAGAAGGACTTGGGTACTTTGGTTTGTCTGGGAATATTGCACTAGCCTTTGGACCAGGTCTTGGCCTAGCGTTAGTTGGAAAAATCTCCTTTACAACATTATTTCTACTTTGTGCTGCTTTCGGTTTAATTGCACTTATACTTTCATCACGAGTAAAGTATAAAAGGGTAGAGGAGATTCCGGATAAAGCACATACACCTCGCTTTGATATATTTGAAAAAACTGCAATACAGCCTTCTATTCTTATGTTATTTATTACATTTACATTTGGTGGAATTGCGACTTTTTTACCTTTGCATGCGATAGAAAGAAGTGTAGCTGGAATTGAGGCCTATTTTCTCGTATATGCCGCTTTTCTTTTTATTTCACGAACATTTGCAGGAAAGGTTTATGATAAGAAAGGGCATCTATATGTCTTCTTGCCAGGAACGATGCTTATTCTAATAGCTATGATTCTACTAGCCTGGTTACCCAGCTCTTTTATATTATTAATTGCTGCTGGACTATACGGGTTTGGATTTGGAACAGTACAACCAGCATTACAAGCTTGGGCAGTTGAAAAAGCAGCGACGAACAGAAAAGGAATGGCAAATGCAACTTTCTTTTCTTTCTTTGATTTAGGAATAGGATTTGGAGCATTAACATTCGGACAAATCGCCTATCTTTTTAATTACGGAACAATCTACGCAGTCAGTGCAGGCTCCATATTCGTATCCATGTGTATTTACATTATGTTAGTTATAAGGGCTAAAAAGTTACATAGAGAAAAAGGCGTGTAAAAGATTTTTATAAATGAAATTATAAACAATCAGGAACGATTGTGCATTACACTGCCCCAGAAATATACGGAGACTCCTTGGAAAAGAAGATCGCTTCTGCGTGCGGGGACTGTTTCCGGAGGGGCTAGTTATATGCACTGAGGAGAATATCTCAGCCGAAAATTGGTTAAGCTAAAGTAGCCTTATTTTTAATACATATTATTAGGTATAATCTATCAATTTTTATCCAATCCTATTAATAAATAGAATCGTTTTAATTTTATTGCAAACTCCTATACAATGAATATATAGCATTGTACTAAAAGGCAGGTTAATAGATTTTGAAAAAACTAAGCGATATTAATGTCCAAAAGCTATTCCCTTCTTTAATATATAAACGTGGTTTAGAGTATTTTAATAATGGATTAGTAAGTGATTTAACTTATGATAATAATTACAAAGTATGGACTGCCACAGTTCATGGTAGTGAGGATTACTTTGTTGAAATAAATATGAAAGACTTTGATAGAGGATCTGTCGATACGTATTGTGATTGTCCTGCATTTGATACATATCGATCTTGTAAGCATATTGCTGCTACATTAATCGGTATCGTGAATAAAGAGGAGCCGCAAACTGAAATGTATTCTAAGTTTGATTATGAGCTAACGAATCGCTTTATTCGCGCGTTAAGTAATATCGGTGAACCGCAGGACGTAGAGGATATCCTGCCAAATAAATTACAGCTTCACATAGAATATTTGTTGAAGTGGTCCTATGATAAAAATCTATTAATTGAAATAAAAGCTGGTGTAACGAGGAATTATGTTGTCAAAGATATCCATGAATTTTTGCAAGATGTATTAAGTGGGAATGAACATTTTTTTACAAAAATGTTCACCTATTCTCCGAACCACCATTATATAGACTCAAAAGATAAAGAGATTTTAGAAATACTTGGATCTATCCAAAAGAATGAAAAAATCTATGATGGTTATCATGTCTATCATTATCGTGGAAATGTAAATGATAAACGGTCGCTAACGATTCCACCACTAGTAGCAAAAACAGTACTAGAAAAATTGGTCGATAGAGATTTTACTGTTGAAACAACAACTGGCAAATCGTTCTCCAATGTCATGATTGAAGAGGGCAAGTTACCATATCATTTTTCATTAAATAAAAATGAGCAAAACGATCTTCTATTGACGATGCATGATGTAGAGAATAGTATCTTCTTTAAGAATTACGAAATATTATTTGATAATGGAGTGTTCTATTTTCCATTAAAAGAGCAAATTCCTATTTTGGAATTAGTTTCCCAGTTTGGAAAAGTGGATCAGAAGCTTCCTATATCTAAGAAACAAGCAGATGCCTTTTTATCAGAAGTGTTACCTTCTCTAAAAAAAGTTGGCGAAGTAGAAATATCGGAACAAGTTTCCTCAGAAATAGTCCAACTGCCGTTACGAGCAAAATTGTATTTAGAAGCTAAAGATGATTTTATTATTGGAAAACTGGAATATCATTATGGTGACCATGTCATTGATCCATTTAGTGGGCGAGAGGATCACGAGGTAATCATTATTCGTGATGTGGAAAAAGAAAAGCAAATTATGCAGCTTATTGAATACGCAAACTTCCATTATAATGGTAGGGAATTATTTATAGATGCAGATGAAGATGAATTATATGAATTCCTATACCAAGTGTTACCTTTATTTGATCAATATGTAGAATTATTTTTAACATCTGAAGTGCGTAGTTTCATTTTAGAAAATGAACCTATCCCAAGAACGACGGTAAGGATGGAAGGCTCAACAAATCTTTTGGAAATTGGATTTGATATGGATGGCCTAAACGAAGAGGATATTAATCGGATTCTCGATGCGGTTATCGAGAAAAAACGATATTATCGTCTCCAAAGTGGAGAAATGTTGTCATTAGAAGGAGAAGAGTTTACTTCCATTCGCAACTTCTTTCAGGATATGGATATTCATAAAGGTGATGTGCAAGATGGAAAAATTCAAATGCCCATATACCGTGGTACACAAATTGATGAGTTAATCGAAACGAGAAAAAATTATGATCCTGCTTTTAGACAATTATTGCATCAATTAAAGGAACCAGAAGAGCAACATTATGAGCTTCCGAGCATTCTAAATGCTTCTTTACGCTCTTATCAAATGACAGGATACCAATGGTTTAAATCTCTAAGCAATTACCATTTAGGAGGAATTCTAGCAGATGATATGGGACTTGGAAAAACATTACAGACGATTGCGTACTTAGCTTCAGAACCAAGCACCAATCCTCATCTAATTGTTGTTCCATCATCTGTTGTTTATAATTGGAAAAATGAATTGGAAAAGTTCACTCCTTCCTTAACAGTAAGTATTATGACAGGACCACCAGGGGAGCGAGAACAAAAATTCACTACAGCACTTGATTCCGATGTGTGGGTTACCTCCTATGCGACATTGAGGCAAGATATTGAACGATATCGTAATTTATCCTTCCAAACGTTAATTTTGGATGAAGCACAATATATAAAAAATTACGCAACGAAAACTTCAAAGGCAATTAGAGAAATACAAGCAAGTAGACGCTTTGCATTAAGTGGTACACCAATTGAGAATTCGATTGATGAATTGTGGGCTATTTTTCAAGTAGTCTTACCAGGTCTTATGCCAAATCAAAAAACGTTTAAGCAATTATCCCATGAAAAAATTGCTACGATTACGAAACCATTTATTTTGAGGCGTTTAAAGAAAGATGTACTAAAAGAGTTACCAGACAAGATCGAATCCGTTAGTATTTCGGAGTTAACAAATGAGCAAAAAGAATTATATGTTGCTTATTTAAGGCAACTACAACAAGAGACAGCTGAATCGATTAAAGAGAGTGGTTTTCAAAAGAATAGGATGAAGATTTTAGCTGGATTAACCCGTTTAAGACAAATATGTTGTCATCCCTCATTATTCTTAGAGAACTATGAAGGAAAATCGGGTAAGTTAGACTTATTAATGGAAACCGTTCACAATGCGATTGCTAATGGGAAACGAATGTTAATCTTCTCTCAATTCACAAGCATGCATGAAATTATTATTCAAAAATTAAAGCAAGAGGGAATTGATTATTTCTATCTTAGTGGTCAAACTCCGTCAAGTGAACGCGTGGAAATGAGTGACAGATTCAATAATGGAGAAAAAAGTATCTTTCTCATTTCTCTTAAAGCTGGTGGAACAGGCTTAAATCTAACTGGGGCAGATACGGTAATATTGTATGATTTATGGTGGAATCCAGCAGTAGAAGATCAAGCTACTGGTAGAGCCCATCGATTTGGCCAAAAAAATGTTGTTCAAGTTATACGCCTCATTACCGAAGGAACGATTGAAGAAAAAATTTACGAGCTTCAACAGAAGAAAAGAGAACTTATTGATAAAGTCATCCAACCGGGCGAGACGATGTTGTCTAGTTTAAGTGAAGATGATGTAAGAGAGTTACTAAGCATATAGAATTAAGGGGTCTGTCCCCATAGCCATCAAGCTAACAGTAGGTGAGATAAGAAATGCTCACCTCTGTTAGCTTTTTGTATCTCTTCTATAAATTTACGCATGACAAAATAAGCCTCTCAAGAGACTTTGTTTTCGGAA
>NZ_BMEY01000014.1 GCF_014637405.1 Ornithinibacillus halotolerans | reverse complement strand
GGATAAGTGCTGAAAGCATCTAAGCATGAAGCCCCCCTCAAGATGAGACTTCCCATCACTTCGAGTGAGTAAGATCCCTTAGAGACTATGAGGTTGATAGGTCCGAGGTGGAAGCGTGGTGACACGTCGAGCTGACGGATACTAATAGATCGAGGACTTAACTAACTTATTTGATTGTCGATTGTTTACTCTTATTTAGTTTTTAGGGTATAAACTCTAAAAGCGTTCAAGGATGTTCTATTAAAAGCGTCCACGTCCTGTGGACAACACAGAACTACATACATCCTGTATGCATGTCTGGTGATGAAGGCGAGAAGGTCACACCTGTTTCCATACCGAACACAGAAGTTAAGCTTCTCAGCGCCGATGGTAGTTAGGGCATTGCCCTTGTGAGAGTAGGACGTTGCCAGGCAATAAAATAAAGCCAAGAGACGATAAAATCGTTTCTTGGCTTTATTTTTTTGGTACAATACATTTAATTCTTTTGAAAGATATAAATTGTATTGAAGTTGATAAGGAATTTACACTTTTATCTTCCTGTAAAATTTAACTTCATTAAAAAAGGTGCATCCTGAGAAGGATGCACCTTTTTTTATGCCATTCCAAATGGTCCTAATTTTCCAGAGTTTGCTCCAGTATTTTTCATCCCGGTAACAAAAGGTACCATTTTGGCAATTGTTTGGCTAAGACTTTGGTTGTTCTTTCTCATCGTATAGTAGGTAGCAGCACCTACCCCAACGGATGCAAGAATTGGCAGCCATTTGCCTCTAGTTTGCATTAAAAACCAACCCTTCCCTTAAAGCCTTTTTAATTGTCCAGAGACAATCATTAATAGATTCCCACTAATCTTGAATTTAATTAGCGGTATCATATACCAGTTGACGATTCATATGCTGCATTCATACCTGCAAGCCTACCGGTTACTAATGCAGATGTGATATTATATCCTCCTGTATATCCGTGAATATCAAGTATTTCACCACAGAAAAATAATCTATCCATTAACTTAGATTGCATGGTATTTGGGACAATTTCTTTAATGGAAACTCCACCACCAGTGACAAATGCCTTTTCTAGCGGGAGTGATCCATTTACCTTAAATGTGAAATGTTTTATATCATGAACAAAAGCTCGTAAAGTCTCTTTACTAATATTTGCTCCTTTTAGCTCTTCACTGATGTTATTTTTTTCAAATAGGTAGTGCAGCAATCTTTCAGGTACTATACCTTTAACAATGTTTTTCACTATTTTTTTCGGGTTATCTTCCATTAAGGCTACTAATTCTTGATAAAGTTGTTCCTCGTGTTTATCAGGTAGAACATCAAGGTGCATCGTAACTATGTTGTTACCCTTCAATATTTCTTTAACTACAAATTGTGAACAACGTAAAACTGCTGGTCCAGATACCCCAAAATGAGTGAATATCATGTCCATTTTATGTGTAACAATTGGTTTATTTTTTTTATTTAGTACTGTTAGTGCAATATCTCTTAAAGAAAGTCCTTGTAATGTTTTTTGCTTAATGAACCCTTCATTGGAAGTAAGTGCAACTTCAGTTGGGTATAGTTCTGTAATAGTATGTCCAGCTTTTTTTGCCCATGCATATCCATCACCAGTTGAACCTGTGTATGGAACAGCTTTACCACCGACAGCAATAACAACTGATTTTGTATCAATTTGATTGCCATTTTCTAAGATAATAGTGTGTTTATCTTCTGCATAGTGTACTGCTTCAACGGGGGTGTTTAACTGAACTTTAACATTTAATTCATCCATTTTACTAAGTAATGCATTTACTACTGTCTTAGCAGAGTTTGATACGGGAAACATTCGACCATGGTCTTCTTCTTTTAGTTCTACTCCCATATTTTCAAAGAAGTCGATGATATCATAGTTATTGAAAACAGAAAATGCACTATATAAAAAACGGCCATTTCCAGGTATATGTTTAATTACTTCATCTTGTGGGAGACGGTTTGTCACATTACAACGTCCACCACCAGATATCGCTAGTTTTTTCCCTAATTTATTTCCTTTTTCAATTAACATGGTTTTAGCGCCATGCTCAGCAGCGGCAATAGATGCCATTAAACCAGACGGGCCACCACCAATTACAATTACATCATAGCTCAATACATATTCATTCCTTTCCAAACTATTTTACCACTTTTATAGGTCTATACACCATAATAAGTTATGATTACAAATGCATATAAGGTTATCTTTAGATTTCGTATTGTGATAAAATAGGCTGTATGGAGTAATTTAAGTAATTGCGGGTGAAGAGATGTCAAAGTCAACTATAGTACGGGGTGCGTTTTTATTAACAGCAGCCTCGTTTTTATCTAAGTTTTTAGGAATGATATATGTTATTCCTTTTAATGCTATGGTCGGGGAAGAAGGAATAGCTCTATATACATATGCCTATTTACCGTACAGTATATTAATTACAATTGCCACTGTTGGTATTCCGTTAGCAGTATCCAAGTTTGTTTCTAAGTATAATTCTTTAGGTGATTATTATACTGGAATGCGCATGTTTAAAACAGGAATATCTATGATGGCACTAACAGGAATTATAGCATTCTTAGCTTTATTTTTTAGTGCAGAAGTAATAGCAAAACAGATCATTGCGACTGATGACTTACATAACAGTGTTGAAGATGTGAAAATGGTTATTCGAATGGTTAGTTTTGCTTTAATAATAACTCCATCAATGAGTATTTTTAGAGGGTTCTTTCAAGGTAATCAATCAATGGGGCCAACAGCAGTTTCACAAGTTATTGAACAAATTGCACGTATCATATTCCTGCTCGTAGCAGCTTTTGTAATCATTTATGTGTTTAATGGTAGTACCAAGACGGCAGTCGGATTTGCAACATTTGCTGCTTTTATCGGTGCTGTTGCTTCATTAATCGTACTTTTTATGTATTGGAAAAAACGAAAACCATATATCGATAAACATATTGCCCAGCAGAAAACAGTTCATGATATCCCGAAAAAAGAGTTAATGTCAGAATTATTTCGTTATGCAGGTCCATTTGTAATAGTATCTATTGCAATTCCTGTCTTCCAATTAGTTGATACATTTAGCTTCAACAGAGCGATGACAGCTATTGGTTTAGGAGTAGAAACGGAAGCATTGTTTGCTGCTATCTATTCGCTTGGACATAAATTAGTTATTATCCCAGTTACTATAGCGACCGGTCTTTCATTAGCTGTAATGCCGGTATTAACATCTTCCTTTACACAAGGAAATCGGTCACAGCTAATCAATCAAATAAACCAAGCATTACAGATCATACTAGTTCTAGTGATACCTGCTTCATTTGGTTTATCCATGCTATCAAATGAGGCTTATGGAACGTTATACGGTGGAGTAAAAAATGATTTCTTACTTGATGCAGGTCCCTTACTTGGCTGGTATGCACCAGTAGGTATATTATTTGCACTACTCAGTGTAACTGCAGCGATTCTACAGGGAATTAATCAACAAAATCATGCCGTACTAAACCTATGTGCGGGAATAATATTTAAAGTATTGTTTAATATCCAGTTTATTCATATGTTTGAAGCAAAGGGTTCTATTTTTGCAACTGCAATCGGTTTAGGCATTGCTGTCGTATTGAATTTACTTCGTATTAAGGTGACGATAGATTATCCGTTTAAACAACTGATTAAACGTACTTTATTAGTGTTGATTTTTGTAGGGTTAATGGGAATTGTCATTTTCATCATAAAATTAATCGTTGGCTCTATATTCTCTTATGAAGAAAGCCGATTAGGTCTATCCTTTATGCTTGCACTTGGAGTTATGGTTGGTGGTTATGTTTATCTATGGTTTGCATATAAATCGACTCTTCTTGAACGGATCTTTGGGGAACGAGTAAGGAAATTAGGAAAGATATTTCGGTAATTAGAGGTGTTAACGTGAGATTAGATAAGTTACTAGCAAATATGGGATTTGGTTCTCGTAAAGAAGTGAAAACTTTAGTAAAACAAAAACAGGTTACTGTCAATGGGAAAGTTGTAAAGGACAGTGGGATGAAAATAGACCCTTCTAAAGATGAGGTTAGAGTAAAAGAACAATTAGTAGAATATAAACCATTTATTTACCTTATGATGAATAAGCCACCAGGGTATATTTCAGCTACTGAGGATAGATATGATAAAACGGTTATAGATTTATTATCACCAGAATATCAACATTATGAGCCATTTCCTGTTGGTCGATTAGACAAAGATACTGAGGGACTATTACTACTAACTAACGATGGCCAACTAGCTCATCAACTCCTCTCACCAAAAAAGGACGTTGGGAAAACATATTATGCGAGAATTTTGGGGAACGTAACGGAAAGAGATATAGAACAATTTGCAAGTGGTGTAGTACTGGAAGATGGTTACAAGTCGAAATCTGCAAAGTTATCGATTCTTTCCAGTGGTGAAATATCCGAAATTGAAGTTATTGTTACAGAAGGTAAATATCATCAAGTGAAAAGAATGTTTGAAGCTGTAGATAAAAAAGTAATCTATTTGAAACGTCTATCGATGGGAGAACTACATTTAGATGAAGCTTTAAAGCTAGGGGAGTATCGAGAATTAAGTGTGAATGAATTAAACTATTGTCAATCCTTAAAGTGAGGGTGTTACATGGCACATTATTTCATTGCGATACCAATAACAAAAGAATTAGCGGAGGAAATTTCTATATGGCAAATAGATCTAAAAGAAAAATTAGCATATAAAAACTGGCCATATCAAGATGACTTGCATATAACGTTAAAATTCTTAGGTGAGGTAGAAGATAAGAAATTGGAAAGATTACGAAATGAGTTGAAATCAGTACAATATCATGATTTTTCCATCACTATTGGTTCGATTGGGACTTTTGGAAAAGATGATCGCCCACGTGTTTTATGGGCAGGTGTAGAGAATACAGATGAGGTGAACGGACTTCACAATAAAATAGAAGAAGTGTCCGCCTCCGTTGGTTTTCCGAAAGAAAATCGCCCATATCGACCTCATATAACGTTAGCAAAGAAATGGAATGGAACAACGGTACATACAATGCATTTAGATGAAATTAAAGAGCTCTATAAGGATAAAACCTATACGTTACATGTCGATGAATTTGTACTGTATCAAATATTTCCTTCCCAAATACCAAAGTATAAACGAATTGATACTTTCCAGTTAATCCATTGAATTAATTATTTTCTATGTTAATTCATTTAAAGGGGGTAATCAGTTGGCACAATTAATTAAACTACAGAATTATATTACCCGTTATGAATGGGATATTTTTCGTTATCCTACTCAATATATTCGATTAAAGCAGGATAATTGGAAAAAGCTGCATTATCTGTGGAGTAATCAAGATTCTTTAAGTTTTCCATTTGAAGAACAGGCAGATGTTCCTCCAAGAAGAAAACGAAAATTTTTCTTCAGAAATAAATCGAACGAAGAAACATTGGAGGAAATAGAAAAGACAGAAGTTCTTCCGGACACGGAAGAGGAATTAAAACATTATTTTCTAAATCATCTTATTCCTTTTCAGTTTAAATGGGCAACATCGACAATAATGAATGTATCATTTGTTGATCGACAATATTATTCAGATGAGAAATTAGAATTCTTCTTAAAACGATTTCCAGATACGTATTTATTAATGTATTTTCCAATCTTTGAAATTCGAAAAGCTCCTGTTGAAGGTGAAATAATTCTCATCAATCCATTAGGAATAGAAATTATTCATATGGTAGAAGAAAATCCAAAGGTGATAATACAAGCAACAGATGATCGAAGCTGGATATTTGATGATGGAGTTCACCAGAAAAAACATTTGAGTCCAGTAATTGCTTTAAAAAGAACAGAGAAGATAGTGAAAAGTATATTAGAAAAACATTTCATCAGCTTCCCAATTCATAAAGTTATTCTTTCACGAACGAATCATATTAACTATGTCTCTGAACCTTACAAAACTAGTATTATTGGAAAACTAGAATATGAGAATTGGTTCGATAAGAAAAGGACATTATCTTCCCCTTTAAAAAGTATACAACTTAAAGCGGCAGAAGCATTGTTAAAACATTGCCAATCCTCCTATGTCAAGCGTCCTGAATGGGAAGAGGAAAATGAACAGTATGATTTTTTTACAAATGAAGGGGAATAAAACGTTATGTATATCTTTATTGTAAATCCAGTGGCTGGAAATGGGCGTGGCTGGAAAGTGTTTCAAAAGCTAGTGAAAAGTGACTTATATAACGATATAAATAGTCAATACTATGTAACAGAATATGAAGGACATGCTGAAGAAATTAGTAGACGAATCTGTAAAGAAAACAAGAAGATTAAGACAGTAATAATAATTGGTGGAGACGGTACAGTTAATGAAGTAGTAAATGGTTTAGGATCTAGTGGTATTCCAATAAGTTTCATCCCTGGAGGATCAGGAAATGACTTCGCTAGAGGATGTAACATAGATGGTTCTCCATTAGCTATATTAGAAAAGATTATTGCTGGAAAAGAAGGTAAACTATATTGGACGGGAAACCTTACATCAGATTCTATTACTAAAACTTTTGCTAATAGTATTGGGATAGGGTTTGATGCACAGATTGCCCAACGTGCAAATCAATCAAGCTACAAAAACTTTTTTAATAGGCTTCACCTTGGGACTTTAAGTTATGTATTAGCACTAATTCATGTTTTATTTAAATTCAAGCCTTTTAATGCTTCTATTGAAGTAAATGGTACGATAAGAACAATCCATAATTGTTGGATGGTTACAATAGCAAATCACCAATATTATGGTGGCGGAATGAAAATAATCCCTACGGCAAAGATTCAACCAGAGGTTTTACCTGTCCTTATAATTCATGACATATCGAAATGGAAAGTCTTAGGATTATTTATTACCGTATTTTTTGGGAAGCATATTGGTTTTAAAGAAGTAGAATTGTTTGAGACAGATAAGATAAAGTTACGCTTAGAAGCACCAATGGCAATTCAAATAGATGGTCAGAATAGTAGTAGTCAGTATTGTGAAATTGTTAAAAATAAGCAACCTATCCAAATAATGGGAGCCGATTTTTAAAAAATATTGAATAAGATATCTTGAAAATAATACAATAATTCGATAATCTATTATCATGTTTGTTTTTTTGATGGGAAATAATTAGTTGATTTGGGGAATGTATGATGGAATGGTTTAGGAAAGTATTAGATGAAGAATGGGAAATTATGCCTGCAGGTGGATTAACCGGTGAGGCTTATTTTGCCAAAAAAGATTCCAAACAGTTATTTCTTAAACGAAATTCATCCCCATTCCTAGCAGTACTTTCCGCAGAAGGGATTGTCCCAAAATTAGTGTGGACAAAACGACTTTATAATGGAGATGTTGTAACTGCTCAAAAATGGTTAGAAGGTCGAGAATTAAGACCAGAAGAAATGCAAAAGCAATGTGTAGCTGATTTACTCCATAAGATTCATCATTCTACGGAATTATTGCATATGCTACTTCGAATGGGAAAAAAACCAATCACAGCAGATGATAGTATTTTTACTGTTGAAAAGAGATTACATGCGAACCAACTAATGGGTACTTCTATAGAAATTAAAGATGGATTAAATTATTTAAATACTTATCTACCAATTGCAAGACAACATAAGCAAACTGTCTGCCATGGTGATATGAATCATCATAATCTGCTTCTTGCAGATAATAATCAACTATATTTAATTGATTGGGATAATGCAATGATAGCCGATCCCATATTAGACTATGGACGAGTACTCAACTCCTATATTCCGAAAGAAAATTGGAAAAACTGGTTAAAAAACTATGGAATTGAGCTTGATAACCAGTTTTTAATAAGAATGTATTGGTATTTAATTGTTGATACACTAACATATTTATCATTTCATAATGAAAGAAATGAATCTGATAAATACGAAGAACGTCTTATTGCGTTAAAGGAACTTAATTATCAAATGAAATTATTGTAAGTTTGTTTGTTCAATAGCACTTATCCAATGGTTTATATTTTCTTTATTAGTTGTAATATGTTCTTCATGATTTTGCACACTTTCTCCTTGTCTGCCGTAATTATAAATTTCTGGTAGAAGGTTAAGTAGTTGCTCGTCAGATATTGTATTATTAGCCATCATAGATTTAACTAATCTTTTTATTTGCTGATATTCGGATACTTGTGCACAACATTCTGATTGTTGTTCATCTAAAAGGTCCATAAGTAATTCAAGTTGATGATTAACTGTCAATGACATATGAATTCACCTCAGTAATTAGTATTAGATAATTGAACTAAAATATGTAAAAGCAGAATAGAGAGGTGTATGACACTTGCGTCAAAGAAATAAACCTTGGGCAGATGACTTCCTAAGAGAGAATACAGATTTAATTATTCCAAATGCTAATGAGTATAAAAATAAATGGAAAGATTTATTTGGGAATGATTCCCCGATTCATGTAGAAATAGGTACAGGGAAAGGTCAATTTATTGTTGGAATGGCAAGACAATATCCACATATTAATTTTATTGGTATCGAACTTTCCAAAAGTGTTATTGTAACTGCTGCACAAAAGGTACAAGAATCAGGTCTAAGTAATATTCGATTAATTCAAGAAAATGCAGAAAATCTATTAGAATTATTTATGGAAAATGAAGTGGATACTATCTACCTAAACTTTTCAGATCCATGGCCAAAAAATCGCCATGAGAAAAGAAGATTAACATTCCGTACATTTCTAGAAAGATATGAAGAAGTTTTACATCCAAGTGGTGAATTAATATTTAAGACAGATAATCGTGGGCTGTTTGAATACTCACTTGTGAGTTTTTCAGAATATGGATTATTACTAAAAGAAGTAAGTCTGGATTTACACCGTGACGATGATCCTGAAAATATAATGACTGAGTATGAAGAAAAATTTTCAGCGAAGGGTCAGCCTATCTACCGATGCAAAGCTGTATTTAACTAAGGAGGGTTAACCCTTCTTTTTTTATGTACTTTTGAAAACGTTTGCGGTGAATGTATTCCTTCGCTAAACTATAGGTGAGTGGAAAGGGGTTTTAAAATATGGAGAGACTTGAGATAGGACGGGCTACCTTAACTTGGCTAAATGGGGGAGTTAACCATTTAGATGGTGGGGCAATGTTTGGAGTAGTGCCTAAAGCATTATGGTCGAAAAAATACCCAGCAAATGAAAAAAATCAAATTGAATTACGTACAGATCCATTATTACTTGAAATTGACGGGAAGACAATATTAATAGACACCGGAATTGGGAATAGTAAATTAACTGATAAACAAATAAGAAATTTTGGAGTAACAGAAGAGTCCGAGGTAGATATTTCTTTACAACAATTAAATCTTACACCGGATGACATTGATATTGTATTAATGACGCACCTACATTTTGACCATGCTTGTGGCTTAACCAAAAAATCTAATTCAAATGAGGATTACATATCAACGTTTAAGAATGCAATTATTTATACTACGGATGTGGAATGGAATGAAATGCGATCACCTAATATTCGTTCTGTTAACACTTATTGGGAGAAGAACTGGAAACCAATTGAGCATCAAGTCCAAACATTCCGCGATGAACTTGAGGTAGTCGAAGGTTTAAAAATGTATCATACAGGGGGACATAGTGATGGCCATGCTATAATTGTCTTTGAAGATGACGATGCATGTTTTATCCATATGGCTGACATTATGCCAACAAATGCCCATCAAAATAAATTATGGGCTATGGCTTATGATGATTATCCAGTAACTTCCGTTCATGAAAAGGAAAAATGGATGGAATATGGTTATAAACGTAAGGCTTGGTACACTTTCTATCATGATGCTTATTATCGAGCGATTCAATATAATGAATCAGGTGAGCGTATTAATAGCATAGAAAGAGAAAGATAAATTATACTTGTATAAAGCAGAGAAAAAAGCTCTGCTTTATTTTATAGCAATGGGAAATTAGTTACTTGCTCTAATTAGTAAAGGAGGAAGTTAGTAAAGTGGAAAAAGACAAACGAGTAATAAATATAGATCTAAATCCTAAAGAATCAAATAATAAAAATGTTCCCAAGAAGTTTGAGACAATTGAAATAGGTGATTCATCAGGTTTTTTTTGTGATGTAAATACAGGGGTTTGTGGACCAATTAAAAAAAAGGAAGAGGGAAACTAATGAAAATTACAATTTGGTCGGACTTTGTATGTCCGTTCTGTTATATCGGAGAATCTCATTTAAGTCAAGCATTGGAGAGTTTTGAACATGCTGATGAAGTAAAAATTGAATATAAGAGCTTTTTACTTATGCCAGATGCGGAATATGTTCCAGGGAAAAGCTATGCAGAAACGTTTTCGGACATGAAGGGAATTCCAATAGAACAGGCGAAGCTTATGCTTAACCAAGTTGTGGATATGGGAAAAAACTCTGGTCTTGACATAAATTATGATATTGCAAAACTCTCTAGTACAACAGATGCCCATCGAGTTTTCCAATATGCTAAAAAGCTAGGAAAAGGAAATGAATTCTTCAGTCGTTTTTATACTGCACATTTTACTGAAGGTGAAATATTAAGTGAAAAAGAAACAATAATACGTCTAGCTGAGGATGTTGGACTCGATGTTGATGAAGTACAACGAGTTTTGGATAGTAGTGAGTATAACGAATCTGTTACTCAAGAGTTACAGGAAGCACGTGCAGTTGGTGTACAAGGTGTTCCTTTCTTTGTATTTATAGATAAGTATGCTGTTTCAGGTGCACAGCCTGTTGAAACATTTATTCAAGTTTTAAATAAAGTATGGGAAGAACAAAAAAGCTAACTCGTGTGAGTTAGCTTTTTTTACTTCACAAAATAGTTAAACCGACTCAATTACGTCAATCACAGCACCAGTTTCTACATCTGCATAAAATTCATATTGTTTGTTTTGACCATCAAAACTTCTTGTTACACCACCGCGATAAGCATTGTATGTAAGCCCATTTTTTTCAATTGTTTCTGGTTTCATATATATCCATGAACCACTTATTGGGCCATGTTTTTTAAATGTTTCTTTTGCATTTTTTAATGCTTTTTCAGGTGTGATCTTTTTATGTTGTTCTAATTGTTGTTTTGCTATGTAACCTGCTGCGAACCCTACACCAGCTGCAACTACTGCTTTTCTCCAACTCATTTAATCACCTCATGCATCAATTCTATACTTTTTCTTAGTATACCGTAAATGAATTAAAATAGAAAATATAATTAAGATATGAATGAATTGTGGAAACAATTGAATGCTTGATTTATACTTAAGAAGTATTTACATATTCGATGGAGGGTTATATATGAATCAGGAAACTTTAGAACTATTTAAAACCTTGACTGAGTTACAAGGTGCTCCTGGGAATGAACACCCAGTTCGTGCATTTATGAGAAGCGAACTAGAAAAATATGCTGATGAAGTTATTCAAGATAATCTAGGCGGTGTCTTTGGGGTTAAAAAAGGATCTGGCCCTCGAGTACTCGTTGCTGGTCATATGGATGAAGTTGGCTTTATGGTAACTCAAATTACGAAAACAGGATTAATTCGCTTCCAAACTCTTGGCGGTTGGTGGAATCAAGTTTTACTTGCACAGCGTGTACAAATTATGACAGATAATGGGCCAGTTATAGGTGTAATTAGTTCTATTCCTCCGCATAACTTAACGGAAGAGCAACGTAAAAAACCAATGGAAATTAAAAATATGTTAATTGATATTGGTGCAGATGATAAAGAAGATGCGGAAAGAATTGGTATTAAGCCTGGTCAAACAATTGTACCTGTTTGTGAATTTACACCGATGGCGAATAGCAAAAAAATTCTAGCTAAAGCTTGGGATAACCGATATGGATGTGGGTTATCTATTGAATTACTTAAAGAATTACAAAATGAAACATTACCGAATCAATTATTCTCTGGTGCAACTGTTCAAGAAGAAGTTGGTTTACGTGGTGCAAAAGTTGCTGCGAATATGATTAATCCAGATATCTTCTATGCGCTTGATGCTTCTCCTGCAAATGATATGACTGGTAGTGAAAATGAGTTCGGTCACTTAGGAAAAGGTGCTTTATTACGTATTTTTGACCGTTCAATGATTACTCACCGTGGGATGAGAGAATTTGTATTAGATACAGCAGAATCTAATAATATTCCTTATCAATATTTTATCTCTCAAGGTGGAACGGATGCAGGAAGTGTTCATTTATCAGGAAATGGAGTGCCTTCAGCAGTAATTGGTATTTGCTCACGTTATATCCATACATCATCTTCTATTATTCATGTAGATGATTATGCAGCAGCAAAAGAACTTTTAGTAAAACTAGTTAAATCAACTGATCAAAATACAGTAGATATGATTCGGAAACAGTAGTAAAAACAGCTGCTCAGCTTGAGCAGTTGTTTTTTTAATCATCATATAAGGAGTGCAGGAGATGAAGATATCTGTAGGTTCAACTAATCCCACAAAAGTAAATGCTGTCCAAGTAATTTTTGCAAATGCTACTGTATTTGGACATGATGTTGATTCACACGTTTCTTCGCAACCATTTTCGGATGAAGAGACTATGGTAGGAGCAATTAACCGAGCGAACCAATGTGCAAATTCTAAGTCTAATGTTTTTGGTATTGGCTTAGAGGGTGGTGTTATGTACATAAAAGAGCAATTATATTTATGTAACTGGGGCGCTTTAGTAACTCCAGATGGAAAGACGTACGTAGCAAGTGGGGCAAGAGTTCTACTGCCTAAGGAAATTGAAGAAGAGTTAAAACATGGTGTTGAATTAGGGGACATTATGGATCAGTATGCACAAAAAACAGGAGTTTCAAAAAAAGAAGGAGCAATAGGCATATTTACAAATAATCGATTATCTCGACAAGATATGTTTGAACAAGTAGTTACATTGCTTAAAGGGCAGTGGGAGCATTGGGAAAAATAAAACATATATAAAAAAGGCTGTACTCCATAACATTTCGGAGTTAGCCTTTTAATGTTATTCGTAAATATAAGCTAGAACCTCAACTGCTTGATCAACCGTTTCCACTGTAACATTCGCTTTATTTGATAGTTCCTTTAGAGGATGAATTAAGTTTTCTGGTCGAACAATTATGGTTGGTTTGTTTAAAGCAATTGCAGTACTTGCATCCATAGCTGTATTCCATTGTTTGTATTTGTCACCAAATAATGCAATAACTACGTCTGCTTTTTGCATTAACACTTGTGTTCGGAAATTATTAATACTGGAAGCTGCATCATCACGGTAATATTTACCAGGTTGTGTTCCTAATACATCTTCTCCAATATCATCAGAACGATCATGATTTGTCTGTGGACCAACAAATTTTAAAGGTAAATTTTTATCCCTAGCCTTTTTAACTACCTCTTCTCGCCAATTATCATGAATCTGACCTGCTAAGTAAACAACTAGCTCCATTTCGTATTCCTCCTATAACATATGGTACTATAATAGTATCTAATAAATTGTCGAATGAAAAGTGTTTCGAGTCGAGGCTTGAAATATCTTGAATTAATAGTAAGATAAAAAGAGTAAATTATCAAAAATAGGTCTAAAGTTGGAGGAAAAAGGAAAATGCCAAAAATTACATATATAGTAAGTGGCTTGTTACTGTTATTTATAGTGATTATTTCGTTCACCACATATCAAAGTGAAGATTCAATTATTCAACAAGTAGAAAAAGTTGCTGAAGATACTTTCTTTACTGATGAAATACCAGTTGAAAATTATAACGGAGAGCATTTTCAATTTTACCTCCCTGCACAAATGGATGTAACTGAGGTGGATGATTTTAATGCAGTTCTAACAAAAGGGGAACAGACGGTAATTGTCTTTTATAATAAACTTGAAAATGATACAAGTAAGTTAAATTATGAAGCTGCTAAAACAGATGATGCTGCGCTACTAACGACTTTTTCAGATGAACGGAAATTTGGGTATATTCGTTTACTTCAAGAACAAGAGGATACTGATTATGAAATACAAATTGGAGTTGGCGGAGTAAAATTAACGACATTTTCAAGTAAGCATAATGTAGTCGCAGATACAGAAAACTTGATGATGTTAGCATTATCTATTGTTGATTAAACTAATTGTCTTAAAGTGTATATTAGTTGAATCAAGACACAATCCTAGCTATCATAGAGAAATGAATTAAATGTAGCCGAAAAAAGTAGGGGGCTTTATAAATGAAAATGACCAGTCTTAAAATGAAAAGATTATTAGAGGAAAGGCTGTCAGATTCTAATTTAAATATTCAATATAACCGTGACAATGATACGTTACGTGTGGAATTAAAATCAACGAAACAAGGTGTCAATATTAAACTGCCTAGTGTTATTGTGAAATATAATACGAACGGTGAACAAGCAATTGATGAGCTTGTTAGTCATATATCTGAATCACTTCGTATTATGGGTGAAACCCAAAAGCTTACCGGTAAAGAGAAATATATCTTTCCAGTAATTCGATCCACATCTTTTCCGACGAAAGCAAATTCTGGTACAGAACTTGTTTATAAAGAACATACAGCAGAGACTAGAATCTTTTATGCATTAGACTTAGGAAAGTCTTATCGATTAGTGGATCAAAAAATGTTAGAAGAGGCAAATTTTAGCCAATCTCAAATTGAAGAAATTGCAACCTTTAATCTTAGATCATTAGAGAATGATTATAAAGTAGATACAGTGGCCGATAATGATTTTTATTTCTTTGCCAAGCAAGATGGATACGATGCAAGTCGTATACTAAATGATTCTATTTTAGATGATTTGAAGAAAAAGAGTAAAGGTGATATAGCAGTAGCGGTTCCTCATCAAGATGTACTTATAGTAGCAGATATCCAAAATAAAACTGGTTATGATATTCTTGCGCAAATGACTATGAAGTTCTTTACGGAAGGTAGAATTCCAATTACCTCATTACCGTTCATCTATGAGGATGATAAATTAACACCAATATTTATTCTAGCTAAAAATAAACCAGAAAAATAAGAAAGAAAAGGTGATTGAAATGGACGTATTTTATAATCCAAATGGAATCGGTGATGTATTAATTATACCGATTAAATCTACAGATAATCGTTATGATATTCGTTATGAAACAATTGGACCAGTAACTAGAATTGTTGCTAATGAAGAAATATTAGGATATAACATATCAGATGCATCCAAACATCTAGAGTTAAATGATACAGGCAAAATACAACTAACAGAAACTTTACTGAGTGCTATTAAAGACTTATTTCAGCAACATGATATTAGCGACTCCCTTGATTTTGATCTTAGTCCAAAGTTTGTAGTTGGATATGTGTTAGAAAAAAGCCAACATGAAAATGCAGATAAATTAAGTGTTTGTAAAGTGGATGTTGGAAACGAAGTCTTACAAATAGTTTGTGGAGCACCAAATGTGGATCAAGGACAAAAAGTTGTTGTAGCAAAAGTAGGAGCTACAATGCCAAGTGGCTTAAGAATACAACCGACACAACTTAGAGGAGTCCCATCCAATGGTATGATTTGTTCACAAAAAGAACTAGGTATGCCTAACGCTCCAGAAGAAAAGGGAATTTATGTATTAGATGATTCTTATACAGTTGGACAAGTTTTTCCTGTATAATAGAAAGCAACCTATCTGTTTTAGGTTGCTTTTTCCTTGTTTAAAACAACTAATGTAAAATGTTTAGAAAGAGTGAATATTATGTGGGATAAATGGAAGAAAAAAATAGAAAATTTTATTTGGAAGGAGATAGATGAAGATAACGACAACGATGATTTTGAGCAAAGGCAAGAATTTCCTTCAGATATTAAAACTAGAATAGTCTATCAATATCCGAAAGATAGTACATACCATATTCCACAAATTAATAGTCATAATTGGAAATCATCCAATAGAAATTTTGATATTGAAACTCCTGCCTATTTACGTAAAAACGCTAAGCAAGTACAAAGCCCGATAGAAACAACAAAGGCAACAAAGCAACCAATAGGAACACCTGATAAGAAAAAGCCTTTTGTTACATCTGAAGTTCCATCACCTATCTATGGATATCGGAATAGAATCGAGAAGAAAAAAGTGGACACGGTACCTGCTTATATGCGAAAAAAAGAAAGAATTGTCACAGAGAAAAGAAATGATCACTCAACTGTTGAGCTGATTGAACAAGATATGATTCAATCAGATTCTAGTGAACAGTATGATGATGCTCCAATTATAAATGATACGAAAGATACTCTAGTAACTATTGAGACGAAAGAAATTGATTATAATAGTAAAGTTAGTGAAACTGACAATATAGAAGAAAATATAGAATTAAAGGATGATACGGATACGACAGTACTTCTAGAAAAAGATGTGTCACTTAAAGAAGATGTTATATCCTCAACAAAAACAAAATCTGTTACCAATAATACAGTCCCTTATAATGTTATTATGACACCGGCAGATAAACGTAAACAGTTTATAAGGCAAGAACAACAAAGATTGAAAGAGTCGTCAATAAGGCAAGAACAACCAGTACATAATGTGGATAGAAAACAAGAAATAATTCCATTTCATCTATTAAATGATCCAGTTAGAAAAAGTAATTTAAATGCGGAATGGTTACGAGAACAACAACGGTTACTAGAGCAGACATTGAAGCACTTTCAAGTTAGAGCACGTGTAGTAAATGCTACCCAAGGCCCAGCTGTAACGAGGTTTGAAGTGCATCCTGAACTTGGGGTGAAAGTTAGTAAAGTAAAGAACTTAAGTGATGATTTAAAGTTAAATATGTCAGCAAGGGATATTCGAATTGAGGCACCAATTCCAGGGAAAAACACCATCGGAATTGAAGTTCCAAATCCATCATCACAAATGGTTGGATTACAAGAAATACTAAATTCTAGTACATTTAAGGAAAGTACCTCTCCTTTAACGATTGCTTTAGGATTAAATATTGAAGGTGTTCCAGTTGCAACGAATATTCAAAAGATGCCTCATGGATTAATTGCAGGAGCAACTGGATCAGGGAAAAGCGTTTGTATTAATGCGATTCTCTTAAGTTTAATTTATAATGCACATCATGATGATGTGAAATTTTTGTTAATTGACCCCAAAATGGTAGAGTTAGCACCTTATAATGGTATCCCACATCTTGTGTCACCAGTAATTACAGATGTAAAAGCAGCTACACAAGCGCTGAAATGGGCTGTGAATGAGATGGAAGATCGTTACGAACGCTTTGTACAAGAAGGAGTTCGTGATATAGAAAGATATAATCAAAAAATAGTAAAACAAAATCGGGCTCATGAAAAAATGCCATTTATTGTTATTGTTATAGATGAATTAGCAGACTTAATGATGGTATCCCCCCAAGATGTGGAAGACGCAATTAGTAGAATTGCACAAAAGGCACGAGCTTGTGGAATTCACTTGTTATTAGCGACACAGCGCCCTTCTGTAGATGTCCTAACAGGCTTAATAAAAGCTAATATACCGACTAGAATTGCCTTTAGTGTTTCTTCTCAAATTGACTCAAGAACAATTATTGATACTGCAGGAGCGGAGAAGTTACTTGGTAAAGGGGATATGTTGTTTATTGAAAATGGTGCCGGTCAAAGTGTCCGGCTACAAGGACCTTTTGTTTCCGATGAAGAAATTGAACGAGTGACTAATTATGTTCGTTCTATTGCTGAACCAGACTATTTATTTGAACAAGAATCATTACTAAATCAATATGTTCAAGAAGAGGAAGAGGATGAACTATTACAAGAGGCCATTCAATTTATCTTTGACCATAATAGTGCAAGTACTTCCTTACTGCAAAGACAATTTAAAATTGGCTATAATCGAGCAGCAAGATTAATGGATACTCTAGAGAATAAAGGGATCATCTCTGGTCAAAATGGTAGTAAACCTCGAGAAATTCTAATTACAAAAACGGAATTAGATGAATTACTATCAGTTAAATAATCTTCTTACATGCTTGTTAAAAAATGAAGCTACATATATGATAGAAAAGGGATAATGAAACAAGGAGAAACAATTATGAAAGAAATAGATGAAAAATTAAGTGGGAAGATAGATCGATTAACAAACAAAACATTTAAGTTTGATCAACGAATAAAAGATGGTTGGTTTTCAGCAGTTTATTTTTTGAAAACAAAGGAAATAGTTGAAAAGAAAATACCAGATAATCATGTGACAATGCAGTTTTTTCAGAAGAAAGATGCGGTTCTTTGTGGTACAGATGAAGCCATTTCTCTTGTTCATACATTCGCTGATGATCCTGAGACATTAGAAATACATTCTCTAAAAGATGGTGACAAGATAAGCCCATTTGAAACAGTGCTGACTATCTCTGGTAAATATCAGCAGTTTGGCTTCTTAGAAGGAATTATTGATGGTATTTTAGCGAGAAGAACATCTGTCGCTACGAATGTATATAATGTTGTAAAAGCGGCTAGAACTTCAGGAGTTCAAAAGCCAGTTATCTTTATGGGGGATCGTGATGACCATTACACAACTCAAGCGGGTGATGGTTATGCAGCATTTATCGGTGGAGCAACGGCACAAGCTACTCATGCAATGAATGAGTGGTGGGGAAAAGAAGGTATGGGAACGATGCCTCATGCAATGATTCAGATGTTTAGAGGAGATATTGTTGCAGCTACAAAGGCTTATCATGAAGTGTACCCAAACGATGAATTAGTAGCATTAGTCGATTATAATAATGATGTAATAACTGATGCTTTAAAAGTGGCACGAGTATTTGGCAAAAAGCTAAAAGGGGTGCGACTGGATACTTCCAATACTTTAGTGGATAAGTATTTCTTAAGAAATTACGACGTTATGGGGACATTTGATCCTCGTGGGGTTAACCCAGAGTTAATTTTTGCATTACGTAAAGCATTAGATGAAGAAGGATTTACTCATGTTGAAATTATTGCAACAGGAGGATTTACTGAAGAAAAAATACGTAAATTTGAATCATTAGGTGTACCTGTTAATACGTATGGAGTTGGACGCAGTTTATTAAACATGGAGATTGGTTTTACTGGTGATAATGTATTATTAAATGGAACACTAGAAGCAAAAGATGGAAGAAAATATCGTCCGAATCCAAGGTTACAAAAGGTTGATTATGTACATTCACTGCAACATATATAATAGATACAACCAAAAGACTATTTTATAACGTAAATAGTTTTGATATAATAACTTAATGTTAATAAAAAAATGTTAATAAAAAGTTGATAATATAATAAATTATACTGAAGTTTGAAAAAGACTATGTACGTATTTTTCTTACACATATAGTTGGAGGTTCTTTTTTATGACTACTTACCATTTTATTGGTATTAAAGGGACAGGAATGAGTGCCCTTGCTCAAATTCTTCATGACTCTGGAGAGAAAGTACAAGGATCTGATGTTGAAAAAAGATTTTTTACTCAAGAGGCTCTTGAATCTAAACAGATACCAATACTTCCATTTTCTAAAGAAAATATAACAGAGGGCTTAACAGTTATTGCTGGTAATGCTTTTTCAGATGATCATATTGAAATTCAAGAAGCAAAGCGTCTTGGCCTAGTTTTCTATCGATATCACGAGTTTTTAGGTGAATGGTTAAAACAATATACAAGTATAGCTGTAACTGGAGCTCATGGGAAAACATCAACTACCGGTTTGCTTGCCCATGTATTACATTCAGCATTTCCAATTTCATATTTAATTGGAGATGGTACAGGCAAAGGTCATGTTGATAGCGAGTATTTTGTTTTTGAGGCATGTGAATACCGAAGACATTTCCTAAGTTATGAACCGGACTATGCAATTATGACGAATATAGATTTCGATCATCCAGATTACTTCTCAAGTATTAATGATGTGTTTGATGCATTTCAATCAATGGCAGATAAAGTGAAAAAAGGGATTATCGCTTGTGGTGATGATGAGAAATTACAACAAATACAAGCAAAAGTTCCTGTTGTATATTATGGATTTTTACCATCAAATGATTTCCAAGCCCAAAATGTTAAAGAAACAGCAAATGGTACTGAATTTGATGTGTTTGTAAGAAACACATATTACGATACATTTACGATACCAATGTATGGAAATCATCATGTTTTAAATGCATTATCAGTTATTGCTATTTGTCAGTATGAAGGTATTGAAGTCGATGTAATTAAAAATTTATTTACATTTAAGGGAGTAAAGCGTCGATTTACAGAAAAACAGGTTAAAAACCAAATTATAATTGACGATTATGCTCACCATCCAAGAGAGATTACAGCTACAATTGAGTCGGCACGAAAGAAATATCCAGATCGAGAAATTGTCGCTATTTTTCAGCCTCATACTTTTACGAGAACTAAAACATTTCTACAAGAGTTCGCTGATAGTTTGAATGAAGCAGATTATGTTCATCTTTGTGAAATATTTGCTTCTGCAAGAGAAGAAAGTGGCCAATTAACAATCCATGATTTAGAAAAATTAGTGACTAATAGTTCTATCCTAGAATTAGCAACAGTTGATGAGCTAAAAAAATATGATAATGCTGTGCTAATTTTTATGGGTGCAGGAGATATTCAGAAATTCCAAAAAGCATACGAAGAAGTAATTGCTACGGAAAATGTATAATAAGTAAAAAGGGGCTAACATTTAAGGGGAATACCTTTAAGTTAGCCTCTTCTTATTAGAAATTAGAATACATATAGGTGTATGAAAATAAAGGATAAATTGGTATTAAATTCTATATATCATTGTAAATCTATGTTAGAAAAGTCTATAATAGAGATATACTAAAGAGGGAATAGTAAAAAACATGTTTGGTACATTATATTAAGGGTACATATATATGTACAAGCAGTAACTGAAAACCGGACTTTTTTGAAAGGGATGATGTTTAATGGAAATATTGTTATATATTTCTGCATTAATTGCTGCTGTTGCTTTTGCTGTGTTAGTAATTTACTTGGCGAAAACACTTAAAGCATCTACTCGAACACTTGACAATGTTGCAAATACATTAGAAGGGTTAGAGAAGCAAATGCAAGGAATCACGAAAGAAACTACAGAACTACTTCAAAAGACGAATACATTAGCTGAAGACGTAACTCATAAAACAGCTAAGTTAGATGGATTGTTTGACGGTGTAAAGGGGATTGGAGAAACGGTTCAAGATTTTAATCAAACATTAAAGCAATTTTCATCTAGTATCTCTAGAGCAGCTGCAGAGAACCAGGATAAAGCTTCACAGGCTGTGACATGGGGAGCTGCACTATTTGATTTAATAAAAAAGAGAAAATAAGTGGGAGGAATTATCATGGCAGATAATACTGGTAGAGATTTTTTAGTAGGAACAATTATTGGTGCTGCTGTTGGAGCAAGTCTTGCATTATTATTTGCTCCCAAATCTGGTAGAGAATTAAGAGAAGATATTAATACTGGAACAGTACAAGTGCGTGAGCGTGCATCTGAATGGAAAGATATAGCCCAGTCTAAAGGCTTAGAATGGAAAGACATTGCCCAAGCAAAAGGACAAGAATGGAAAGAAATGGCAACCGAAAAAGGGTCTGAATTAAAACAAAAAACCCAAGAAATTACTTCTAATGTCCAAACAAAAATTCAAGAGATGAAAAATAAAGATGAGCAAACAGAAAGCGTTGAAAAGTCTGCTGTTGAAACTACAGACTCAGCTACTTCAGAAAAAAATGTAAACCCAGAAGTAACTAATTAAAGAAAAAAGTCTTATAGGGAATGAGTGTCCCTATAAGACTTTTTTAATGCCATACAATCGATAGTTTGTCACCTTCAGAAATTCTCTCATAAAACGTTGTCGGTTGCTCATTTTTCATTAAAGTAAATTTACCATTTTTACCTGTTAAATCAATATCTACATAACGGAAAACATCCTGGAAAATAAAATCATTCTGTTGTATTTCTTCAATAGCTAGATGATCTTCTGGATAGATGATATCTTCTTCGTATAACTCTTCGTGATCTCGTTTTACAATAAGTTTTGGTTGTCGAATGGTAATGAACTTATTATCAAAGAAAACAGTCATCGTATGATAATATTCTTTTTGAATCGCTTCTAATACCATTTTTACCGTTACTTCCTTTTTGGGGATTATAGTAAGCGTATCATTATTTTTAAGCTTATAATCTAATGAAACGGGTTGGTCATTAACGTAGATTTTCGTTTTTCCTACACCTAGATTTATAAGGTTTTCGTTAATATAAATTTCAAAGTCTTTTTCTTCTGGTAATTCATCAGTACTAACTAAAGTAAAAAAGTCTTTAACGGTTGTTGGCACAACTACTTCTATTGAATCTCTATCCTGGATATAATAGTTTTTTTGCTTTTTCATGTTATTAACATAATAAGTAGGTTTTAATGTGTAAGGAATGTGGTTAAAGTAAATTATTACTTCTGGTATGGGACCAACTAACTCCTCTAGTGTAATGATCGGTGGTTGGCCATCTTGTCCTTTGGTAATTTCTATTTCATCTCCACTTTTAACGAACGTATCAATCGAAGCTTTTTCCTGATTTATATAAATGCCGGGTGCTTCTCCAGGACCTCCTGGAAGTGTAATCTCGTTTTCATTTAATGTCACCATGGCTGCTATCCCTGGTTTCCCATACAATTTGTTTATTTCTACCCCTGCTTGAACGAGACAGTCACCAATGGTTAGTTTATTAATTTCAAACATCCGAACGACTGATTGATTTACTTTTAGAGAAATATAGTTAATCGGGCTTTTCTTTGCGATAATTCCAATTCCAATCGGTGTAATAAAATCCGGTCCTTGAGGAATTGGAGTAGTATGATTTATGGATTGGATAGCATCGACTTTTCGTATTGCTACTCGATTTTTAGGTAATGCTAACTTCTCTGCTAATACAGATGTAATCTCTGGAGTTTGACTCCCACCTCCAATTAACATGACAGCTTTTGGAGGCCTACCATTAAGGTCAATTATTTCCTTGGCAATAGAAGTTGCTAATTTTTCCACGCTAGTTGAAGTATTCTTTACTAATTCTGAATAGGTAATGGTAGATTCATTCCCTAAAATATCTACAACGTTAGCTTGCCCTACATTGACAATTTGTTGTTTGAGCTCTTCTGCAACAGGAAAATCAAGTAGAAAAGCATCGGAAATAGCTTCAGTAATTTCATCTCCAGCTATTGGTACCATACCATATGCAACAACTGTACCCGAATTAGTAATGGCAATATCACTCGTACCGGCACCGATATCAACTAAAGCAACATTTAATCTCCGCATAGATTCAGGAATTAATACGTGTATGGCTGCTATTGGTTCTAAAGTTAAGGAATCCATTGTTAGTTGAGCTTTTGCTAATGCTGATAGAAGTGAATCGATAACAACTTTTGGTAAAAAAGTTGCAATTATCTCTACTTTTGCTAGACTCCCACTCTGTTCAAGCAACGAACCGATATTTTCGTCATCTATTTTATAGTGTAATACAGAATATCCAACACAATAGAAATTGGAAAAATTCCCTTCCGATTCATGATCTGAAAGATTATTTTTGGCCTCTAGTACAGCACTTAGTTCTAGATGTTTAATAGTTTCTTTATTTGTTATTGGGTTTTGAATTATATTCATTGTTGCGCTAGCAGTGACAGTTTTTAATGATCTACCAGCTGCTGCTACACAAACTTTTTCTAGTGGACCATTTTTCAGTTCAAGTGCTTCTTTAACTTCTGTAATTGATTTCGCTACTTCTTCAATGTGATGGATTTGACCGTCTATCATAACTCTTTCTGGATGTTTTTTTACTATGTAATCTACTACCGTATGCTTATCATTCTCCGACTGTAGAATTATTCCAGTAACAGAATGAGTTCCGATATCTAGTGCAAATACTTGTTTGTCATCCATATGTTTTATCCCCCTGTAGAACATGACAATAATAATCATTCAATCAGTAATTTATTATTTAGTACAGCGTTAAAATTCTTACAGCTAGTAAAGTTGTATTTATATTAAATTTTCCTACTGTTATTATAGTCTTAAAGATGACAAAGGGAAAATTATTAGCTATAATGATGTAACATTATGTAGAAAAATGCTACATAATCTTTTCCTTTTTGGAGGGATCTTATGAGTGTGAATGAATTAGAACAGTTAAGAATGAAACTTGATAATGTTAACTTACAAATACTAGAGCTTGTGAATTTGCGAGCAGCAATTGTCCAACAAATCGGACAATTGAAGAATAAACAAGGTATGAAAAAGTTTGATCCTGTTAGAGAAAGAGAAATGCTCAACCACTTAATCCAACATAATAATGGTCCATTTGAAAATTCTACAATCGAGCATATATTTAAAGAAATCTTTAAAGCCGGTTTAGAATTAATCGAGGATGACGACAAGAAAGAATTACTAGTATCGCGGAAAAGAAAACCTGAGAATACTGTAATTAACATTAAAGGTGAAAGCGTTGGGAACGGCAGTACACACTTCGTCATGGGACCTTGTGCAGTCGAAAGTTATGAACAGGTGCGTGAAGTAGCAAAAGCTGTAAAAAATCAAGGAATCAAGTTATTCCGTGGCGGTGCATTTAAGCCTAGAACTTCTCCTTATGATTTTCAAGGGTTAGGTATAGAAGGACTACAAATTTTAAGAACAGTTGCAGACGAGTTTGATCTTGCTGTTGTTAGTGAAATTGTTAATCCAGCTCATATTGAAATAGCATTAGAATATGTTGATGTTATCCAAATAGGAGCTAGAAATATGCAAAACTTTGAATTACTTAAAGCTGCAGGTGATGTTCAAAAACCAGTATTATTAAAACGAGGATTATCTGCCACTATTTCTGAGTTTATTAATGCGGCTGAATATATTATTTCACGTGGAAATGGAAATATTATACTATGTGAACGAGGGATTCGAACATACGAACGAGCAACTAGAAATACATTAGATATATCAGCTGTTCCAATTCTTAAACAAGAAACACATTTACCTGTTATGGTTGATGTGACCCACTCAACAGGGAGAAGAGATCTATTAATACCAACGGCAAAAGCAGCGCTGGCAATCGGTGCGGATGGTGTTATGGCAGAAGTTCATCCAGATCCTGCTGTAGCTTTATCAGACTCAGCACAACAAATGGATATTCCGATGTTTGAACACTTTATGCAAGAACTTGAAAAGTATACTTCTTCTATTCGTTAGAAGTTTGACAAAAGTCAAGCTTCTATTTTTGATAAATGAATAGAAAAATGAGTGTTTATATAGATTTTTAAAAATACCAAGTATACAAACTGGAAATACTATTTTCATGAAATATTTTGTGTTTTTTTTCATGGTGGAGTATCATTATTACTATAAATAATTGAGTGGAACGGAACTAGGAGGTAACATAGATGACAATAACAATTTATGATGTAGCAAGAGAGGCAAATGTATCAATGGCAACGGTATCCCGTGTTGTCAATGGGAACCCAAACGTAAAGCCAACAACGAGAAAAAAAGTATTAGCAACAATTGAGCGGTTAGGATATCGACCAAATGCGGTTGCGCGTGGATTAGCTAGTAAAAAAACGACAACGGTTGGTGCAATTATTCCGGATATTTCAAGTATCTTTTTCTCTGAATTAGCTCGAGGTATTGAGGATATTGCTACAATGTATAAGTATAATATTATTTTAAGCAATTCCGATCAGAAAAAAGATAAAGAGTTACAATTAATTAATACGATGTTAGAAAAACAAGTGGACGGTATTATTTTTATGGGAGCGAATATTTCAGAAGAACACGTTAAAGAGTTTTCATCTGCATCAGTTCCAGTTGTCCTAGCAGCAACATACGACGGAACCGACTCAATCCCTTCTGTAAATATAGACTATGAATTAGCGGCGTATGAAGCTGCTAAACATTTAATTGAAAAAGGAAATAAAAAACTTGCATTTGTTGCAGGTAGAAAAGAACATACAATAACTCAGTTAAAATATAAAGGTTATATTCGTGCTTTACAGGAAGCTTCTATTGATGTGAGAGAAGATTATATCATCCATGGAGATTATACGTATAATTCAGGCATAAAAGCAGTTCAAGAGATGATGGAAATGAATGATAAGCCGACTGCAGTATTTTCTGCCTCTGATGAGATTGCTCTAGGGATTATTCATGGCGTACAAGATCTAGGACATAGAGTACCAGAGGACATAGAAGTTCTTGGGTTTGATAATACAAGATTAGCAACTATGGTACGTCCAACATTATCCACTGTAGTTCAACCGATGTATGATATCGGAGCTGTGGCGATGCGTCTGCTAACGAAATACATGAATAAAGAAGAAGTGGAAGAAAGTAAAGTTATTTTACCTCATCGTCTTGTTGAAAGAAACTCAACAAAGTAAATATTATGTCGATATAAGTAATATAGAACTAACTGAAACAGGATTTGGGGAGAGGGAATATGAGAAAACGTGATTTATTAACTCCTATCGGCATAACAATAGGCTTCATCATGATTATATTGGCTATCCTTTCAAATAGTGGAATGGAAGGATTTAAATCTTTTCTTGATGTAGCATCACTGTTAGTTGTCATTGGTGGTGTTATTGGTTCATTACTTATTAACTTTAATATGGAACAAATTAAGTCAACTTTTAAAGTAATAAAGGAAGCTTTTAATCAAAATGATCGCAGACTTCCAGAGTTGATTGAACTGTTTATTCGTTTGTCTGAGCGAGCAAGAAGAGAAGGTATTTTGGCGTTAGAAAATGAAATTGAAGATGTTAAGGAACCATTTATTAAGAAAGGTATCCTATTAGCTGTTGATGGTGTTGAACCGGAAGTTATTAATGATATTATGAATGCTGAGATTACTGCAATGGAAGAAAGGCATTATCGAGGTAGAATGATTGTTGAGAAGTGTGCAGAGTATGCACCTGCTTGGGGAATGATTGGAACATTAATTGGTCTAGTATTAATGTTGAATAATTTATCAGATCCAGCAACATTAGGACCATCCATGGCTGTGGCGTTACTTACAACTTTATATGGAACAGTTCTTGCGAATCTAGTCTTCACCCCAATGGCTAGTAAACTTGAAAATAAGACTGAAGAAGAAGTATTTATAAAGCAAATTATTATTGAAGGTGTAATAGGTGTCCAGTCTGGACAAAACCCACGAATTCTCGAAGAAAAATTAGGTGCTTTCCTCTCCAATGATACGAAATCTAAGGATGATAAAGAAGAAGAGGATGTTTCTGTCGCAGAGGAGGGCCTAAATGAAGCGTAGAGAAGGAAGAAAAAAGGTTGATCAGGGTGCACCAAAATGGATGGTAACTTTCTCCGATATGGTCACATTAATTCTAGTTTTTTTCATATTACTATTCTCTATGTCTCAAATCGATATTAATAAATTTGAAGCAATTGCGGAATCATTCCAAAATAGAATGATATTTGATTTCTTTCCATCTGCTGTCCCATTAGATAACCCTTCTGATAGTAGGAGTCTTGAGGGAGGAGAGAAGACTTCTAATGATATAGAGCTTCCAGTAGAAAAAGAAGAAGATGATGAGACTGATACAGCTAGCGACCAACAAGAGCAACAAAATGATACATTAGATAATTTAATGGCTGAAGTTGAGAACTACTTAGATGCCAATGAATTAAATAAAGTTGTATCAGCTAGTAGGTCGGAAAGAGGTGTTGTATTAGTTTTACAAGATAGTATACTATTTAATCCAGGAGAAGCAGAAATCCTATCGTCAGCCCTACCATTTTTAACAAAGGTAGGAAATTTACTCTCTCAAATTGATAATCATGTAAAAGTGGAAGGACACACGGATGATGTGCCGATGTCTAGTTATAGATATCCATCGAATTGGGAATTATCTGGTGCCAGGGCAAGTAGTGTTGTCAGGTACTTAATAGAAGAGAATAACATAGGGGAAGAACGCTTTTCAATTGCTGGTTATAGTGATACAAGACCAATCGTCAAAAATAATAATGCAACTAATCGAAGCAAGAACAGAAGAGTAGAAATTGTTATATTAGATACAAATAAGGAATGAATAAAAAGGAGTTGATTTCTCAACTCCTTTTTACTTTTGTATATTTTAATAGATTTTCTAGTGCGTATTTATTTTTTTCTTCTATTTCTTTTTTACGAGGGATTGTAGGAATCTCTTCTAACTTATCATGCCATGTAACTGGAAGAGGGGAAGTAGCTTTGCTCTCCCACTTATTGAGCCAAGTAGTTGGTAAAGACCCTTTCATCGGTTGTTCATCTTTCATCACATTCCATACTTGTGCCCAAGCTCGTGGCACTACTCGCCAAATATCATACCCTCCGCCACCAAGTGCTATCCATTTATTATTGCAATATTTTTTACTAATTTCTAATGCAACTTTAGGTATTTTTTCATAGATTTTCATGGAGCCACATAAATGCGTTAATGGATCATAGAAATGTGCATCTGCACCATTCTGTGTAATAATTATATCTGGTTTAAAATAATCAGCTATTTCTCGTAAAGCGGTTTCATAAATATCAATAAAAGATTCATCTTGTGTGAAGGCATCAATAGGTAAATTGAAACTATATCCGTGTCCTTCCTTAATGCCTCGTTCATTTGTATTTCCTGTACCTGGAAAAAGATATCTACCAGTTTCGTGAATGGAGAAGGTACATACATTTGGATCACTGTAAAAAGCTTCTTGAACACCGTCACCATGATGTGCGTCTGTATCAATATATAATACTTTTAAATTATATTTCTCTCTAATATATTTGATAGCAATTGCAGCATCGTTATATATACAAAAACCAGATGCTCGATTTTTAAATCCATGATGTAATCCACCAGCAAAGTTAACTGCGTGATCGGCATTGTTTTGTAAAACAGCATCAACAGCAGATAACGTAGCACCTACTATTTTTGCTGCTGCCTCGTGCATATTTGAAAAAACTGGTGTATCTTCCGTACCGATACCATACGATAATAAATGTTCCCGATTGAGCGTTTCAGCAGATTTAACCGTATGAATATAGATTGGGTCATGAACTAAGGCTATTTCTTCGTCAGTTGCTATTCTGGGTGAAATGATTTGCTCTTGTGATAGTTGACCAGAATCTTCTAGTAGTTCCTTTGTCAATAATACACGTAATTGATTAAATGGATGATTATTATGAAAATGGTAATTCAATAGCGACGTATCATACACGAATTTAATGCTTTTATTCATACTCTAGGCTCCGGTATATTATTTGGCCACATTAATTCATATCCTGCTTCTCTTAAGTCACGTATAATTGGTAGCGGATTCATTGTTTGAGCACGGAAAACTAATATCTTATATTGTGGATCATTTCTGTAGGGATAAACTAATACAGAAGAAATATTAACTTTACGTTTTCCAAATACAGATGCAACTTCTGGTAAAATTCCTGGTTTATGTGGAACTTTCACTTCAATATGTGAACCTTGTACATGTGTACCAGTTAGTTGAATTAACGTATATAGTAAATCTTTCTCAGTAATTACACCTACTAATTTTTCATTACTTATTACTGGCAGACAAGCAATTTCTTGATCATAAAATATTCTAGCAACTTCCTCTACAAAATCTAAAGGATGGGCAGTTAATACTGGGGAACTCATGATAGTAGCAATTTCTCTGTCTAATATGTTAGTTGTTTTCTCATTTGATAATTTGGATGGCAGAGCATCACGAACATCCCGATCGGACACAATTCCAACAACAAAAAAATCATCATCTACAATTGGTATATGTCTAATTTTATTTTCAACTAACACTTGGTGTGCTTTACTAATCGTATCATTTGGTTGTAAAGTTATTACATTTCTATTCATAATTTCTTCAACATGCATTACAGTCCCTCCCTAAAACTACGATTTTGATATCTTCGTAAGAACCTTAATTTTTCAAATCGCTTAATTGAATTATCATCAACATTGGAGCCAATTCGAACCATTAAGCAATTTGCTGGGTGTGAATTTATTTCAGGATCATCTGTTGGTGCAGGTAATAATCCACCGGTAGCCATCATCTTTTCCATTGCTTTTCGGTATTCCCAAATATTTAATCCAGTCCCTTTTAAGTCCCAGTGCCAATAATATTCGGTGGAAATAATAATATAGTTTTCCATGAAAGGGTCCATCATGGAAAGTCTGATTAGATTAGAGGCAATTTGACGACTACGATAATCAGGAGCAACTTCTATTGCACCAAGCTCAATTAAGTTCTGCATTTGGAATGTAGACCATCTTTCTAGTGGGTCAGGATGTAAATACGTCACATAACCAATAATGGTTTCCCTTTCTCTAGCAATAATTATACGACCCTCTGGTAAATCAGCAATTTCCAGAAGTGCTTGGAATTGTTTTGTAGCAGGTCGAAATGCGTTTAATCCTTCATGGAAGGAGTATCCTTTTAGTGTGGAAGAGGGAATAGGACCTTCAATTATAATCGGATTATGATCTACTTGATGTTGTTGTCTATTGTATGTTTTGATATGCTCCATTTTATTTAGTCACCACTCAAATTTTCAGTTAACTCCATTATACAAGATAATCGTATTAATTTTTAGTCTTTTCTAGATAAAAAAAGAAGAAGGAAGACTTCCTTCTTCTTTACATATCAATTATTACTAGAACCATTGTCGTTATTATTGCCATTTCCGCCATTATTGCCACCATTATTACCGTTGTTATTTCCATTACCATTATTGTTGTTATCACCTGAATCGGTATCGTCTTCTCCGGAATCAGGTTCTTCTGGTTCGTTAGGTCGGTTAGGCTTTTCAGGTTCTTTTTTATCAACTGGTTTATCAGGTTTTTCTTCTTTAAAATCACCAATGATAATTTCCTTGGAAGCATTAGATTCTAAACCGAAGTAATCTACTGCTTTAACCTGGTATACACCTTTATTAGCAGATAAAGTGAACGAATTTTCTATTGTGTTTCCTATTAGTTTAAATGCTGCGCCAGGTTCATTTGCTCGATAGATTCGGTAGCCGACAACATCTTTACTTGCTGAAGCATTCCACGATAGATTATTTCCACTATTTTTTAATGAAGTCGGTGCTTCAGGTGCTTTACCATCATCTGTTACTTGAGAAGTACTTTGGTCACTGATATGTGGAATCGTAATTTTTTCCCAAGCTTCTCTTCGATGGCTAGGATATAGTTGTGTTAAATCTTCTAACTTGTCATAGTTATTACGTATTAACCATTCGGGATTAAATGATAAGCCGTCATCTTGTACGAATTCTTTAGGTGTATTCGGCCCAGCAAGAACTGCTTTACCATCAACAAGTACATAAGCTCCTCGAATGAGACTATCATCAACTTCAGTTGGCACGAAATTAATATTATATATATCGCTTGAGACGAGTCCTGCTTGCTGACATAATTCAGAAGGAAGCATGCCAGATGTAGCACAGATACTACGTGTTACAATTCCTTCAGGCGCATTAAATCTCTCTTGCGGTGCCATTAGGTCAGGCCTAATTTCTGTAGCAGCGTTCATCAATTCAGCCCATAATTTTAAGTTTCGATTTCCTTCATATAATGCACATGAACTACATTTAAGTGATTGAGGGATACGATAACCTAACCATGTACCCATCGTTACATTTGGATTATAACCAACAAAGTGAACATCTTGTGTATACTGTGATGTACCAGTTTTACCTGCCCAATCTACATTTGGATGGGTTAACTGTGAGCGTAAGAATGCTGCTGTACCACTTGTTACGACATCCCTTAGCATGTCAGTTGTTAGATAGCTCGTTTGAGGGGAGAACACATTAACAGGTTCACTCTTATGTTCATAAATAACCTCGCCATCTTGTGTCGTGATTTTTTCAATCATGTATGCATCTACAAATTGTCCACCATTAGCAAAAGTTACAAATGCATTTGTGTTTTCTTCTATAGATATTCCTGTGTGTGTACCTCCTAGTGCAAGTGAATGGTTACCTGACTCAGCATCACTTACTGTAGTAATCCCCATCTTTTTGAGATATTGATCAACAGGATTATCATTCATTATCCGTGTATATACATCTACAGCAGGAATGTTATAAGAAACGGTTAAATGGTCACGTACAGACATAATTCCATGATATCTATTATCAAAGTTTATTGGAGCGTAATTACTACCATCCCCAGCTCTCCATGTTCGCTTCACATCTGCAATAGGTGTACCAGGTTGTACGACACCTTTTTCCATTGCTGGTGCGTATGCTAATAACGGTTTCATAGTACTACCATTTGGTCTATTCGTATCTGTTGCATAATTGATTTGGTTGTCTGGTGTATGTCCACGACCACCAAGAAAACTAATGACCCTTCCAGTTTGATTCTCCACTAGAAATGCAGCAGCTTCTACTCGCATCTGTGTAACTTCTTCACCAGTAGCTGGATCAATGATACTACCTTTCCAATCAGGTCCATATTGTTCGTAATTTTTCGCTACCTCTTGAAAGGCATCATAAACCTCTTTATCGATAGTAGAGTGAATATTATAGCCATTTCTACGTAAGTCTCGCTCTGCAAGAATATAATACTGTCCAAATAATTTGTCATCTGCTTGTAAGTCTTCTTTCGAATACCCATCTTTTTCTGCTAACATATACATAATAATATCTCGAGCACGTTTTTCTAGTTCATAAGTTAAGTATGGATATTTGTCAATTGGACTTTCAGATTCCGGGATAAAATCTGCAACAATATCATAATTTAAAGCTTTTTGGTAGTCACTTTCAGAAATGTATTCTAGCTCAAACATCCTGCTTAGTACTACTTTCATTCGAGTTATACCAGGTTCTAAACCTTCTTTACTTTTTAGACCACCGCCACTTTTGTAAGGCGTGTAATAAGAAGGACTTTGTGGTAGTCCGGCAAGAAAAGCAGCTTGTGGAAGATTAACTTCGTCAGCATCTATTCCAAATATTTCCCTGGCTGCTGTTTGAACTCCTGCTATATTTCTTCCATTTGCTCCCCGTCCGTATGGAATAATATTTAAATAAGCTTCTAGTATTTGTTCTTTACTAAAAAACTGCTCTAAACGCATCGCAAGAAGCATCTCTTTTGCTTTACGTTCAAAAGAAACTTCATTTGTTAGAATCTGATTTTTTATTAATTGTTGAGTTAATGTACTACCACCAGACTTCATATCTGAATTAGTAAATTCCTGAACTAATGCACGGACAATTGCTTTTGGCACGATTCCATTATGTTCAAAGAAATATTCATCTTCAGTCGCAATTACTGCATCAATGAGAGTTTCAGAGATATCTTCTAGTTTGGTTTCCTCACGATGCAAATCGGATTGAATGTCACCAAAATAAATATCTCCTGCAAAATAAAGTTTGGATGTTTCTTCATAGTTGTATATATCCTTTTCCATACTTTCATATGGTCTAATTGGTTCGTCTTTGACTAAGGAGGCGAAGTATCCAAATCCTACACCAACCCCAAAGAATGCCCCAATTATTCCAATTACAATAAAGAATAAAATAACATTCCAAACGACGTCATATGTAATTCGTGATGCTCGTTGTATTTTATTAGTTTTCCAGATATCTCGTATCTTTTTGACTGAATTTTGGATAAATTGTTTAAAATCCACGATCAAACCCCCTATTATTCCAAGAATAATTATAGCATAGTCAAAACTAAAGATGGTATATGAAATTTTAGTATAGTAATTGCATTTTTATATTATATTTTATATGATAGTACTAATATTATATAATAATTCGCTATGAAAGAAATAGTAGTATAGCAAATCCCTATTAAAGAGAGCTGGTGGTAGGTGTAAACCAGTATATATTTGCATACGAATTACGATTCTGGAGCATTCTTAATAAGCCTTATGGTGAAATTAAGACGGTGAAGTCATCGTTAACAACCCCAAAGTGGCAGAAATCTGCAACAAGGGTGGTACCGCGTGTTATAACTCGTCCCTTTTTTGATATAGGGATGGGTTTTTTTGTTTTTTCATAAATAAATAGGAGTGTGATATTGATGCATATTTTAGATGATTTAGAAAAAAGAGGATTAATAAATCAAGTAACAGATAGAGAAGGATTGGAAAAGCATTTGACTGAAAATGAGGTAACATTATACTGTGGGTTTGATCCGACGGCAGATAGTTTGCATATCGGTCATTTAGTTCCATTGATGATGTTAAAACGATTCCAAAAAGCAGGTCATAAACCGATTGCCTTAGTAGGTGGAGGAACTGGGATGATTGGTGATCCAAGTGGCCGATCTACAGAGCGATCATTAAATACCGAAGAAGTGGTACATGGATTTACAGATAGTCTTAGAGGACAAATTTCTAAGATTCTAGAAGTAGATAAAGATGAAAACCCAGTAGTAATAAGAAATAATTATGACTGGCTAAGCAAAATGACTATCATTGACTTTCTACGTGATACAGGGAAGCATTTTGGTGTGAATTACATGCTGGCAAAAGAGTCCGTATCAGCACGAATCGAACAAGGTATTTCTTTCACTGAATTTAGTTACATGATTTTACAATCATTAGATTTCCAAAAACTTAACGCAGAAGAAAATTGTACCCTTCAAATTGGTGGTAGTGACCAGTGGGGGAATATTACTGCCGGAATGGAACTTATACGTCGTGGGAGAGAAAATGAAGAGGAAGAGGTCAAGGTATTTGGCCTAACGGTTCCTCTAATTACGAAGGCAGATGGTACGAAGTTTGGTAAGTCCGCAGGTAATGCAGTATGGCTTGATGCAGATAAAACAAGTCCATACGAATTCTATCAATTCTGGATTAATACGGATGACCGTGATGTAATGAGATTCTTACGTTACTTCACATTCTTAAGTGATGAAGAGTTATTGGAATTAGAAAAAGAAGTTGAACATCATCCAGAGAAGCGCGCAGCACAAACAAGGCTTGCTGAAGAAGTAACAAGAATGGTTCATAGTCAAGAAGCGGTGGAACAAGCACAAAAAATCTCTGCATCATTATTTAGTGGGGATTTAAAATCATTATCAGCTAGTGAGATTGAACAAGGTTTCAAAGATGTTCCATCATTTCAAGCAGATAAAGAAGAAATTGGTCTAGTTGATTTACTAGTAAATGCAAAAATTTCTTCTTCAAAACGACAAGCAAGAGAAGATATTACTAATGGTGCTGTATATATTAATGGTGAAAGGCAGCAAGACTTAAGTTATGTAGTGTCGGAAGAAGATCGCATAGAAGGGAAATTTACGATTATTAGAAGAGGTAAGAAGAAGTACTTCTTAATTCGATATCAATAATAAAAAGCTGCTTAGTGGGTTGGTTCCGCTGAGCAGCTTTTGTATATAGGAGATAGTTGCACATTATCTTTGACTTCTTATATATGCTTTTTCTTCTTCTGGAGATAGTATACCTGTTGCTCTTCCTATCGTACCACCTTGTAATTGCCATATTGCATTATGGTCATCATCAGCTGTTGAAAAATCTCCTTTTGCCCATTTTTCTAGTATAGTTCGATACGTATGCTCATGATTTAGTTTTACTAGATCAAGTCCTTCTAGTAACCAATTAATTCTTTCCTCATTAATTTGGTAGAATCCCCATTTTTGTTCAGCTTTTACTTTTTGGTGGCTCATGCCATGGATGTACTCTTGATAGTCGGTATCTGTAAGTTTATCTTGTGGTGTATGTTGACCAAATGGGTTTAACCCTTGTTCCTTAAATGCCGCAATTTCTTCATCTGTTTTAGCACCACCAGTAGAATCTCTTATATCTTCAATATTAGATTCAGTCATTCTCTTTTCATTTGTTTTTTCCATATCAGAAAGAATAAGATATCCAAAATAACCTAATGATAAAGTTGCAACTATAATTAAAAAAATAATTAGTTTTTTCATTGTAGTACGCACCTCCTATATAAAATTATAATATAAATTCAAGAAAATTTAAAAAATATGTTCGTATGAAAGTACATTCTAAGGAATTAATAGAAGTATTCGTTTTTTAATGTACGTAAAAAAACCCAAAAGCAATTGTAAACAATAGCTTTTGGGTTTTGTGTAGGTTGAATTAATCTCTTAACGAGAGTAGAACTCAACGATTAACTGTTCTGTGATTTCAG
Source organism: Ornithinibacillus halotolerans (assembly GCF_014637405.1). Classification (GTDB taxonomy): domain Bacteria; phylum Bacillota; class Bacilli; order Bacillales; family Amphibacillaceae; genus Ornithinibacillus; species Ornithinibacillus halotolerans. Next base: position 63,143 of record NZ_BMEY01000014.1, on the reverse strand, counting down.
ATGGTAATTCAGAACGTTCTGGTAAACGGTTGAATGTACCTTCTAATTTATCAGCATCAAATGTTAAATATTCTGGTACGAAGTTATTCACTTCAATTGCTTCTTTCACGATATCAAGGTTTCTTGATTTTTCGCGAAGACCAATTGTTTGACCAGGTTTAACTAAGAATGATGGAATATCAACGCGTGATCCATCAACTGTTACGTGACCGTGGTTTACAAGCTGACGTGCTTGTCTGCGAGTACGTGCAAGACCTAAACGATAAACTAGGTTATCAAGGCGAGTTTCAAGAAGTACCATGAAGTTTTCACCGTGAACACCTTTCATTTTACCAGCTTTATTAAATAGAGTACGGAATTGACGTTCGTTCAATCCATACATAAAGCGTAGTTTTTGTTTTTCTTGTAATTGTAGACCATACTCAGAAAGCTTTCTGCGTTGGTTTGCTCCATGTTGCCCAGGAGCATAAGGGCGTTTATCTAGCTCTTTGCCAGTTCCAGTTAATGAAATGCCAAGACGACGTGATTTTTTCCATACAGGACCAGTATAACGTGCCATAATTGCATTTCCTCCTTTTATTTTATTTGCATAAAATAAAATCAACCGTGATTCGTTCCAAAGGCCATTTTGTTTTCATGTACCATCGCTCCAGCAGCAGAGAGTTACACGATACACCTCATATGGAGGAACAAAATGAACCAAGTGGTGATTCACTTAGGCTGCCGTATTATTTTACACAAAGAGTAGTATATAATTTTTCGGATAGAAAGTCAACATTTTCATTTTCATATGAAATAATTACGGATAAATTAACAAATTATTACACGAAAGTAAAAATATCAATTATAATAAAGTATATATCTTTTTTCAAATACTTAATAGGTGATTAATATGGACGAAAATAATCTAATAGATAAATTAAAAATCACATACTATGATTTACTAACAACGTCTAAAAGTAAAGAATATTTTTTCGTTAAGTTAGCAGAAGAGACACAAGCACTATTAAATACCCTATTTATAAGTATTTATATATACAACGATCATAAAAATCTCTTTCAATTAGTATGTAAATCAAGTAAATTAGAGGAATTAAGTTTTACCGATGTCATTTGTGATAAGAATAATCATATTCAAAATAGTATATTACAAAAGAAAGTAATTGAATTAGAAAAGGAAGATTTAATTACTAATAAACTACATAATTTTGACATCGTTACAATTCCATTAAGTCCATCAAACGGACCAATGGGTTTAATCGTGTTCGGAATTCAATCACCTAATGATCTTATCTTCAAAACTAATCTAATAAATTCCATTCAAGTTAATTTGAATGAATTAATTCACTTAGTTTATAAACTGGATTCATCGGTCCCACGATTGGATAAATATAAACAATTATACGAAGCATCACAAAAGTTTTCCGTTCTAAATAATACAAGCGAAGTCTTATCAGAAATAAATGAAAGCATAAAAAAAATATATCCTCAATTCGAATATATTCTTTTGTTATCACAAGATTTTGATGAGACGAAAGGATTACCTGTTGAATCAATTGAATTAAATGATGATTCACTTAGTTCTAAGGTTTTTTTAAGTGGTAAATTATTAATCGATAAAACTAACCATACAACATATATTTATGCCCCTTTAAAGGGATGTCAAGGGGTGTATGGGGTAATCAAACTCCTAACTTCCAAACAAATTAAATTCTCTGAAAGTGATAAGTACTTTTTAGAGGAATTTGCTAACATTGCTGGAAGAACATTTGAAAATATTAGTTTATATCAATATTCAACTCATCTTGTAGCTGATTTAAAACTAGTAAATGATTTAACGCACCAATTAAATTCAAGCCATGATTTAGTTGAGATAACTCAATTAGTTAGAGAAAAAATTGTACAAGTTTGTAAGCCGGGAGAAATAGGGTTTGTCTATAAGAAAAAGGAAACAACTCAGCAATTCGAATTACTCGAGGGAAGTACTAAATTCTTTGAAACAATAGAAGGACGTAGTTTTATAAGAGATTTGGCACAAGAAATATCAAGAAAAAAAGAAGCTATCTTTATCGGTGAGTATAATAATGATGAATATTACTCGTATCATTCCGTCATGGCTTTTCCTATGGAGAACTTAGGAGATATTAATGGTGTTGTGTTTGTCCTCCATCCAGAAGCATATGCTTTTTCTTTTGACCAATTTAAATTGCTACAGTCGATCATTCGCCATTCCACATTAGCAATAGTTAATACAATTTTAAAGGATCGTTTAGAAAAAGTAGCATCAACCGATTATTTAACGCAGTTGTATTCAAGAAATTATTTAGATGAAAGAATCGTTGAACATATGAATAAAGGAGAACTAGGAACGTTAATTTTATTCGATATCGATAATTTCAAGAAAGTGAATGATAAATTTGGCCATTATATAGGAGATGAAGTACTCAAGCAAGTTGCCAATATTATTATTTCAACTATTGACGAACGAGATATAGCTGCTAGATGGGGAGGAGAAGAATTAGCTATCTATCTTCCGAATACCGAGTTGAATGCAGGTGTTCAACTTGCAAGGAATATTAATAACCAGGTTGAGAATTTCACTGAGCCACAGGTTACATTATCGGCTGGAGTTTCGTCATGGTCAGCAATGGAAGAAGATACACCAAAGAAATTTTTTGTAAGGGCCGACAAAGCACTTTATGAAGCGAAAAGTTACGGAAAAAATTGCGTGGTAAAGTATAGCATCGAGGACGAAAAGAATGAAGCTGTCCATATAAAAAGTTAGAGGATGTCGATAAAAGAGACATCCTCTAATCAATTACAAATGCTTAATTAACTCATTTACAAGTTTTTCTAAATAAAGTTGATCTGTTTCATCAAATCGATCAAGAATCGGACTGTCGATATCCAATACCCCAAAAACATTGCCATCTTTAATAATCGGAATAACAATTTCAGATTTACTTGCACTATCACATGCAATATGACCAGGGAATTGATCAACGTCTGCAATCCTTTGAGTACTACGTTTTTTTACAGCTGTACCACAGACACCTTTACCATAAGGAATACGAATGCAAGCTGGTAACCCTTGAAAAGGTCCTAAAACAAGTTCATCATCTTTCCATACATAAAATCCAACCCAGTTTATGTCTGATAAAAATTGATTTAATAGTGCTGATGTATTAGATAAATTGGCAACAACATCAGTTTCACCATCTAATAGAGCGTTCAGTTGTTTTAATAAAAGCTCGTAGTCCTTTTCTTTATTACCTGAATAATTAGTTGTTTGAAACATATGAATCCCTCCTATAAATTAAAAAACAAATGTCATAAACCTAACAAACTTGTATCAAACTTACATAAACATCTGAAAGATTAAGAGTTTATATGCAGGAAATAACATTTTTTTGTCGTATTTATATCATAAGACTGTTTGATTATGAAAGGAGTTGATCCGATTGGAAGATACCCCAACAAAACGAAAAGTGATGGACGCTGCATCATTACTTTTTTATCAAAAAGGATTCCATGGTACTTCTGTTCGAGATATTGCTGAAAAAGCTTCTGTAAATCTATCTTCAATTAGTTATTATTTTAAAGGAAAGCAAGGGCTTTTAGAATATGCAGTATCAAACTATTATGAAGAATATTTAGCTGTTATCGAATCAACCCTGGAAGAATCAAATGATATTACGCCTCTTGAAAAAATTAAAAAATTAATACATCAAATTATACATTATAAGCATTCAAATCTTCAATTATCTTGTTTTATACACCGTGAATTGTCAATGGATTCCGTATTTGTAAGGGAAATGGCAGTTACATATCTTGCTAAGGAAAACTTTATTATTGGTAATTTGTTTTCTGAGTTATTTAAAGATAAGCAGAAGAAAAGGAAAACAATGGACAAGCAATTCTTGTTAATGCAATTAAAAGGGATGTTAGTAACTCCTTACATTTTACACAATGAATGGAAAGAGCAAGTAATAGGGGAATACTCGCATGCTCTCTTTGTTAAACAATATGTACGGACAATCCACAATTGGTTGGATTACATTACAGACTAGATGAATTTGACCAACTGTCGAAAATTAAAACGTTTTTTAGAGAAAACTAATATTCAAATTACACGGTAATACAATATCTGACAAAAAACACTATTTTTATTAGATTTTTTTAGCCAAAATCGGTGTATACATGGTATTATGATTATAGTAAACTAGCTTAATATACTTATTTCAAATTGTACTTATAGATGGATTTTTCTGTTGATTTTTTTAGGGGGCTTTTCTATGGAATTTATTATCGGAATTATACTTGGAATTATTGCACTTATTATTATAAGCCTTATCATGAGAAAACAAGTTTACGATGCCGTTGACCGACTTGAAAGTTGGAAGTTAGATATAATGAATCGTAATGTGTCTGCTCAATTAAGAAGAATTAAATCATTAAATTTGTCTGGGGAGACACAAGAAAGATTTGAATCATGGAAAGAACGTTGGGAATTTATCCTTGCTAAAGATCTCCCGGAAATAGAAGAGTATCTATTTGATGCGGAAGGAGCAGCAGATAAGTTTCGTTTTTCAACTGCCAAGCATACACTTCGTAAAATTGACCAAAACCTTCAAACGATAGAAAAAGATATTGAAAAGATTCTCATCGAACTAGATGAATTAGTTGAGTCCGAAGAATCTAGCCGAAAAGAAGTAGAGTATATCGAACCAACCATAAGAACATTGAAGAAAAATATAGCTCAGAATAGATTCCAATTTGGAAAGGCAGAAGTTCGCTTTGAAGTGGAACTGGATGAGTTAGATGAAGGTCTAGAACAATACAATGAATTAGTTGATACTGGTAATTACACGGAAGCAAAAGAACTTGTTGATACATTAAAGGCAAGGTTAGAACAATTAGAAATAGAAATAGAAGAATTTCCTGAAATCTATCGAATTTGTAAACAGGAGCTTCCTTCACAAATCGATGATTTATATGCTGGTATAAAAGAAATGAAAGAATCTGGATTCCGAATTGAACATCTTGGATTCGAAAAAGAATTACAAGGCTATCAACAACGATTGTTGGATTGTGTGAATAGCCTGGAAAAAGGTCAATCATCAGAAGTGAAAGAATTGACAGTGGAGATTGAAGAAAGAATTCAAGAAATGTATCAGCTATTAGAGAAAGAAGCAATAGCAAAAAACTATATGGAAACAAAAGTATCTGGATATGGACAATCTATTCAAGAAATTGCTGCCTCTTTTGATGAAACAAAAAATGAAGTAGAACGATTGAAATATACGTATTACTTTGACGATCAAGATATGGAAAAGTTTCTAGCATTAGAAAAGAATATTACTCAATTACAGAAGGTATATGAAGAAGTACGAGTTGGGTTAGAAGAGAAAGAGACACCTTATTCTGAGTTGAGAGATATTCTAGAATTAGGTTTAAATAAACTTAATGAAATTGTCGAAGAACATAACGATTTTAAAACGAGTGTAAATAATTTACGAAAAGATGAAATTGAAGCAAAAGAAAAGTTAACTGATATTCGTGAGCAAATTAATAACACACATCGAAAAATTAACAAAAGTAATATTCCAGGTGTGCCAAGTTTTATTTGGAATTCAATGGACGAAGCACTTGAAAAAAGTAACCAAGTATTAATATCTTTAGAAAAAAGTCCATTAGATATTTCTGAAGTAAGAAAGTCATTGGAAAGTGCAAAAGCAGCAGTTGATTTATTAATGGAAAAAACAGATGTAATGCTTGACCAAGCATACTTAACAGAACAAGTTATTCAATATGCGAACCGTTATAGAAGTATGTATCCACTTCTTGCTGCGAAGTTATCCGAAGCGGAAACGCTATTTAGAAATTATGAATATGAAGTTGCATTAGAACAAGCTGCTCGTGCATTAGAAGAAGTGGAGCCAGGAGCATTAAAACGAATTGAAGAGAATCAGTTAATTTTAAAGTAATAGTCGCTAAGGCTGCTTTATGGAATTTAATTCCTAAAGACAGCCCTTTAGTTTTTTAATAGGTAAATTTTTATAAAATATTGAAACAAATTTCTATGTTTATTTAATGGAGGGTTTACTGTGATATATCTTGATAATAGTGCAACAACAAAACCGCATCCAGAAGTGTTAAAAAGTTTTGAGCAAGTTTCAACTAATTTTTTTGCAAATCCATCTTCTATCCATCAGCTTGGTGGTGATACGGAGAAATTACTAATAAAATCCAAACAACAAATAGCCAATCTATTACAAGTGAAAGATGATGAAATCATTTTCACTTCTGGCGGTACAGAAGGAAATAATATCGCAATTAAAGGAATTGCCTTACAGCACCAAGGAAGAGGTAAACATATTATTACAACAGAAATTGAACACCCTTCCGTATTCGAAGCTTGTAAAAGCTTAGAGTCTTTAGGATTTCAAGTAACATATCTACCAGTTAATCGTGATGGAATTGTTTCTGTAGAAGACGTGGAAAGTGCTATAACAAATGAAACAATTCTAATTAGTGTCATGCATGTAAATAACGAAATAGGTACTATTCAACCGGTCAAAGAAATCGGGGAATTAGCTAAAAAGCACCCGAAGCTATTCTTTCATGTTGACCATGTACAAGGACTTGGAAAACTTGACCTTCAGCTGAACGATAGTGGCATTGATCTATGTACGATGTCCGGTCATAAAATTCATGGGTTAAAAGGTACTGGAGTGCTGTATTGCAGAAGCGGGGTTAAGTTATTCCCTTTATTCCATGGAGGGGAACAAGAATTTAAAGTTCGCTCAGGTACAGAGAATCTAGCAGGTGCAGTTTCATTTGTTAAAGCACTTCGTTTAATTAAAGAACGGCAGAAGAATCAAGTTCAACAATTACAGGCGTTGTCTCAATACCTCCGTCAGGAACTTAAGAAAATAGATGAAATAATGATAAATACACCTGAAAATGCTGCACCACATATCGTGAACTTTTCAATTCCTGGGTTAAAACCGGAAGTAATGATTCATACTTTAGGGAAACAAGGTATTTTTATTTCAACGAAATCTGCGTGTTCCTCTAAAGATTTAGATGAAAGTAGAATTGTAAAAGCTTGTGGATATGATTCAACAAGATCCAAATCAGCACTTCGAGTAAGTTTGTCTTATGATAATACGATGGAAGAAATAAGAATTTTTGTTAGTAAATTAAAAGAAGCACTAAATCAACTAAAAGATGTAATGGAGTAGATGAAATGCAATATGATCATATATTAATACGTTATGGAGAATTATCATTAAAAGGAAAAAATCGTAAAAAGTTTGTAGAACGACTACAACAAAATATCCAGCAAAAATTGACCGAATTTCCACTTGTGAAAGTTAAACGTACGCAAGGTAGAATGTTCGTTCTTTTAAATGGAACAGAACCGAATGCCGTAATGGATAAAGTTAAGAATGTATTTGGGATTCATAGCTTAAGTTTAGCCATTAAAGTAGAAAATGAATTGGAAAAGATTAAAGATGCTGCATTATATGCTTTAACTAATGCAGAGAATGTAAAAACTTTTAAAATAACTGTAAAACGGATTAACAAAGGATTTCCGGTACGTTCGCAAGAATTAAATCAAATTCTTGGTGGACATCTTTTATCAAACACAGATGGTATTACAGTTGATGTTCATCATCCTGATGTAGAAGTGAAAGTTGAAATTCGAGGAGAAGCAACGTATATTACTTCCGGTGTTGTTCGAGGTGCAGGAGGACTTCCAGTTGGTACTTCTGATAAAACATTATTACTTCTTTCAGGAGGGATAGATAGTCCAGTTGCCGGTTATCTAGCAATGAAACGCGGCGTACAAATTGAAGCGATTCATTTTGAATCCCCACCGTTTACAAGTGACCGAGCAAAACAAAAGGTAATTGACTTAGCCGAAAAACTTACAAGATATGGCTCAAGTATTAAAATTCACGTCGTACCATTTACAAAATTACAACAACGAATCTTCCAAGAAACACCTGATGGTTATGGTATGACAGTGATGAGACGAATGATGCTTAGAATTAGTGAAAGAGTATGTCAGCAACAAGGTATTTTATCGATGACGACTGGAGAAAATTTAGGTCAAGTCGCTAGTCAAACAATGACTAGTATGAACACGATTAATGAAGTAACGAATTATCCAATTATTAGACCACTCGTTACAATGGATAAAGATGAGATTATCGATATTTCAAAAACAATCGACACATTTAATATTTCGATTCGTCCTTATGAGGACTGTTGCACGATATTTGTTCCGAAAGCACCAAAAACAAAACCAAAACGCGAACGCGTCAATTATTATGAATCGAAATTTGATTATGAAGAATTAATTCAAGAAGCAATCGATGGTATTGAGATAATTAAAGTCTCTGACCAAAAGAAAGAAGAAGACGCGTTTGAAGGGTTGTTTTAGACTAGTCCGATATAATTCCAACACTTTCCAACAAATTAAATGAATGATTCACCTCCAAACTACACATTATAAGCGTACCAAGGAGGTGAAATACCATGGCAAACAACAATAACTCAAATCAACTAGTCGTACCTGGTGCTCAACAAGCATTAGATCAAATGAAGTATGAAATTGCTCAAGAATTTGGTGTTCAACTTGGTGGTGACACAACTTCTCGTGCTAACGGTTCTGTTGGTGGAGAAATCACTAAGCGTTTAGTTCAAATGGCTGAACAACAGTTTGGTGGATATAACGGTTAATAACAATTAAATAGGATAAATGGCTAAGGGCTGTTCTCTTCGGAGGGCAGTCCTTTTAAGCTTTCCAGAAGAAAATGCATAAAATTGGAAACATGTGGCAATCTAATTTTATTACGTGTTGGAGATGACAATATGGGTTGGATTATTACTATTGTAGTATTAATTATTTTATTTGTTATATTATTACTTTTCCATTTGAAAATTAGAATTCAATATATTTTTCAAAAAAATAATCATCATATTGTTATTCATATTTACTATTTAAAACTACGAATTCTTCATCGAAAAATTAAATTGGATGAACAAGCTCCGGATGAAAGTGAATTCATATTAGATTTATACGAAAAACTAAAAGATGAATCAGGAAGGAAGGAATTAAAAGAATTAGTAGAAGATGTCATTTCGCAGATAAAAGATACAGCGAATATCTTATTTATCTTACTAAAAAGTATAACAATCCATCAATTAATCTGGAAAACACATATTGGTACCGGAGATGCAAGTTCCACAGGGATATTATCTGGAGGTGTATGGATGATTAAAGGAACTCTCGTTGGAACATTAAACGAGCTTACCCATCTTAAAAGTAATCCTCAAATATCCGTCATCCCCCACTTTCAACAAAGAGGCCTATACTCAGAAGTTGATTGCATTGTATCTATACGATTAGGAAAAGCTATACAGAGAGCTTTGTATATTTCTCGAAAAATAAGTATGAATGAAGTATATAGTTAAAAGGAGGATATCCAATGGATGAACATCCTATTCAAGGGTTAATGACAACAGCAATGGAAAATTTAAAGGATATGATTGAGGTAAATACAATCGTAGGAGACCCAATAGAATCTCCTGATGGAAGTGTCATCATCCCTGTTTCTAAAGTAGGTTTTGGCTTTGCTGCAGGTGGTACAGAATTTATGCCAAGTGGAGGAAGCTCTCAAGGTGGAGATAGTGAGAGTAGTAGCAGTAGTGAAGCAGTTTTTCCTTTTGGTGGTGGTAGTGGTGGAGGTGTCTCTATTACTCCAGTAGCATTTTTGATCGTAAGTGCGAAAGGGATTAAAATGGTACACCTGGATGAAAACACCCATATATATGAAAAGTTACTGGACTTTGCTCCGAAAGCAGTTGAAAAAATTCAACAATTATTAAAAGAAAGCGAAATCGGAAGAGGAGGTTCAGACAAAAAAGAGAAACAGAAAGAAAAACACGAAGAAAAAAGCAGTCGTAAGAAAGATGAGAAAGAGAGTTCGGAAAAAGAAGATAAAAAACAAAAATCTGAGGATGAAGACGAGTCAAAGAAAGATGAATCTCCATCGATATATGATATATAATTCACAAGACTTGGTAATTAGAGGATAAATTTACTATAATAGAATTAATCACTCAGGAAAGGGAGGAGTAATATGGTACAAGTTACTTTTGGTGGAGATCCGGTTACATTATTAGGTAGCGAGTTAAAAGTAGGGGATCAGGCACCAGATTTTACAGTGTTAAATAATGATCTAGAAGAAAAAACTCTTTCAGATTACAAAGGGAAGATTAAATTAATAAGTGTAGTTCCTTCGATTGATACTGGAGTATGCTCTATTCAAACAAATCGTTTCAACGAAGAAGCAAAACAGTTAGAAAATGTACAAGTTTTAACGGTTAGTATGGATTTACCTTTTGCTCAAAAGCGTTGGCGTGAAGTAAACAATGTCGAGAGTTTGAATTTACTTTCCGATCATAGAGAAGGTAACTTTGGTGAGAATTATGGCGTGTTAATAAAAGAATTGCGTTTGTTAGCTCGTTCTATCTTTGTTGTTGATTCCAATGATAAGGTTACATATGTAGAATATGTTAATGAAGTGACGAACCATCCAGACTATGATAAAGCTCTAGAAGCAGCAAGAAAAGCCGAATAATGTATAAAAGTCTCCTAAATGAGGGAGGCTTTTATTATTTGTTTAAATCTGTTATAAACATTATTTTGTACAGTTCACCTATGATTTGGTACAATATAACAGGTTCGATGAACGGAGGAATGACTATGGAAAAAACGAAGGTTGAGTATTTATTTGAATGGATGGACGAAACTACAAAGACAATTGAGAGCCATTTACATGAGCCTTATTTAGATAGTTTAATTATCACACTTGAAACATTATTTTTCCAAGGGGCGGATGAGTCACTTGATGACATACTAACTCATAAATTACATAATGCAATAGAGAAGATCAAGTTAGAAGAATATGACACATCGGAAATAAGAAAAGCGATCCAATTCTCTATTCTAAAAGGTATGAAAGATAATACACAACAGCAACACTTGATTACACCAGAAGCAATTGGGCTAGTTATAGGATATATAGCACAAAAACTAATGGTAAATTACAAACAGGTGAGAGTCTTTGATCCAGCATCAGGGACTGGGAATTTATTAACAACCGTAATTTCGCAATTAGAAAAAGAAACAGAAGCATACGCTAGTGAAGTAGATCCTACATTGTTACAACTAGCTCTAGTAAGTGCAAATTTACAAAAAACAACGATTGAATTTTTCCATCAAGATAGTCTTCGTCCGTTTTTATTAGATCCAGTTGATTTAATTGTCTCGGATTTACCAGTTGGCTATTATCCAGATGATATTCGTGCGAGTACGTTTGAATTAAAAGCAGAGGAAGGACATTCCTTCTCTCATTTATTATTTATTGAACAAAGCATGAATTATACGAATCCAGGTGGTTATTTAGTATTAATGGTTCCTAATTTTATTTTTGATGGAGAAGGTTCTGATAAGTTTCACGCATTTATTCAGAAAAATGCACATATCATTGGGGTTATCCAGTTACCAGATAGTGCATTCCAGTCTAAGAAAAATGCAAAATGTATTTTAATCCTGCAAAAGAAAGGGAACAATACAGAAGGACCTAAACAACCATTATTAGCACAACTTCCATCATTAAAAAATTCCCGTGCAATGGAAGATATCCTAGGGAAAATGAATAATTGGTTTGTAGAATATCATGAACAACAGGAGTGAACAACCGTGAAAAATGTTTTAGCAATCAATGCTGGGAGTTCTTCATTAAAGTTTCAACTCATTCAAATGCCAGCAGAAACAGTAGTAGCGAAAGGATTAGTAGAAAGAATTGGCTTACCTGAATCTATATTTACAATTGAAATAAATGAGAATAAAGATAAAACTACTACGAATATCCCGAATCATGAAGTTGCAGTTGAAATGCTGCTAGCAAAACTAACTCAATCAGGAGTTATTCAGTCCCTTGAGGAGATTGATGCAGTTGGACACCGAGTAGTACATGGTGGAGAGAAATTTAATGATTCAGTTTTAGTTACAGATGAAGTAATTAAGGAAATTGAGGAAGTGTCAGAACTTGCACCTCTTCACAATCCGGCAAACTTAACAGGAATTCGTGCGTTTAAGGAGATTTTACCTAATATCCCGATGGTAGTTGTGTTCGACACAGCCTTTCACCAAACGATGGCACCAAGTGCTTATTTGTATAGTTTGCCATTTGAGTATTATAAGAAATATGGTATTCGAAAATATGGCTTCCATGGCACATCACATAAATATGTGTCTCAACGAGCTGCGGAAATGTTGGATAAGCCAATTGAAGAATTACGTTTAATCTCTTGTCACTTAGGAAATGGGGCAAGTGTTGCTGCAATTAAAGGTGGTAAGTCCATCGATACTTCTATGGGCTTCACACCATTAGCAGGAGTAACTATGGGAACCCGTTCAGGTAATATTGACCCAGCTTTAATCCCTTATATTATGGAAAAAACAGGAAAGACAGCGGAAGAAGTAGTGAATGTTTTAAATAAAGAAAGTGGTATGCTTGCCTTATCTGGGTTCTCAAGTGATTTAAGAGATATAGAAGAACAGGCGCAATCGAATGAACGTGCTGAATTAGCACTAGATGTGTTTGCCGCAAGAATCCATAAATATATTGGCTCTTATGCTGCAAGAATGTCTGGATTAGATGCAGTTATTTTCACGGCAGGTGTCGGAGAAAATAGTGATGTTATTCGAGCAAAAGTTTTAAATGGTTTAGAATTCATGGGAATTTATTGGGATCCAATGTTAAATCAAACAGCAAGAGGGAAAGAAAAGTTCATTAGCTACCCACATTCCCCAGTAAAAGTAATGGTCATCCCAACAAACGAAGAAGTAATGATAGCAAGAGATACAGTAAGACTTTCTAAATAAAGAAAAAGGTTTTGGTGTAATTAAACACCAAAACCTTTTTTATTTTCTTTATCTAACAACCAATACATCACATGGTGCATATCTTGTAATGCCTTCTGAAACACTTCCAATTAAAAAACGTTCCACTGCATTCATTCCTGTAGCACCACAAATAATTAAATCAATTTCAAACAATTTCGGTATATCTTTCGTAATCTTCACTTTCGGTGAACCATATTCAATACAACGGGAGATATTTGTAATTCCGACTTCAGTTGCACTCTCCACATAACTGTCGACAAGATCTTTTGCATATTCTTCAGCTTGTTCTGCTAATGTTCCATTATAGGAATCAGCATAAGCAAACGAACGATACTCAATAACATGTGCAATAATTAAATGAGCATTATTTCTTTTCACAATGTCTAATGCTTTGTTAAATGCATTTTCAGAAGCTTTCGACCCATCAATGGCTACTAAAATATTTTTATATTCGGTATTCATTTTATTCTCCCCTTTCTTAAGTACAATTTAATTATAACGTAAAAACGCTTTCATTTGGTAAAACTAGCCATGCTTTTAATGACAAATTAAGTACAAACTATAAATGGAGGTGATTCCATGGCTAAGAAAAATAATAAACACAAATTAGTGGAAGACCCAAGTGGTGTATCCGCTGTAAAAAACCAGCTCTTTGAGAGTTATCAAAGTGGTGCTGTTGAAGATCAACTGCATAATAACAAAAGTATATGGACATTTAATAATCGTAAAAATTAATATAGGTTTAATAAACAATCTATCTTAGAAATAAGGTAGGTTGTTTATTCATTTTACAGTATGTTAATAATAGTATTAATATTAAATATTAATTATAATGTAGAGGGTTACAATTTATAAAAGGGAAGGTGTTCCAATTGAAGATCGGGATTCCAAAGGAAATTAAAAATAATGAAAATAGAGTTGCTATAACTCCAGCTGGGGTACTTACCTTAAAAAATGCTGGTCATGAAATATATATCGAAACAGAAGCTGGATTGGGGTCTGGATTTGCAGATGAAGAATATATCGATGCAGGGGCAGTAATTGTAAATAATCCAAAAGATGCTTGGGCACAGGAAATGGTCTTGAAAGTAAAGGAACCACTCCCAGAAGAATATGATTACTTTTATGATGGACAAATTTTATTTACATACTTACATTTAGCAGCAGAGCCTGAATTAACTCGTAAGTTATTAGAAAAGAAGGTTATTGGATTAGCTTATGAAACGGTTCAAGCAGCAAATGGTACATTACCATTATTAACTCCGATGAGTGAAGTTGCAGGTAGAATGGCCGCTCAAATTGGTGCACAGTTCCTTGAAAAACCTAAAGGTGGAAAAGGTATATTACTCGCAGGGATTCCAGGAGTAAAACGTGCCAATGTGACGATTATTGGTGGTGGGGTAGTTGGAATGAATGCTGCTAAGATTGCAGTTGGTCTTGGTGCGAATGTAACGATATTAGATTTAAATCCAGATCGGCTTCGATATCTCGATGATACGTTCGGTTCTTCAATAAATACAATGATGTCAAACCCGATGAATATAGCAGAATGTGTAGCCCAATCGGATTTAGTAATTGGAGCTGTGCTTATCCCTGGAGCAAAAGCACCAAAATTAGTTACCGAAGAAATGGTAAAGAGAATGTCAGAGGGCTCTGTAATCGTTGATGTGGCGATTGATCAAGGCGGAATTTTTGAAACAAGTGACCGAATTACGACCCATGACAATCCAACCTATACGAAACACGGTGTGCTACATTATTCCGTTGCAAATATGCCAGGTGGAGTACCAAGAACCGCAACGATAGGATTAACGAATGTAACCATTCCTTATGCACTTCAAATTGCTAATAAAGGTTATCGTGACGCATGTGTGAGTAATCCAGCCTTACTAAAAGGATTAAATACAATGGGTGGCTATGTCACCTATAAAGCAGTAGCTGATGCTCATAGTTTAGAATATAAAGATCCAAGTGATGTGTTCGTGTAATATAAAAAGGGGTACACTCAAAAATTAGAGAGTACCCCTTAATACTTATTCAATAATCTGTAATTCCTTAGGAAACTTCGTTAATATTTCTGCACCATCTTTAGTCATGAAAATCATGTCTTCAATTCGAACTCCTGCTACTTTAGGTACATAGATTCCAGGTTCAATCGTATAACACATTCCCTCTTGGAGTGGTAATGTATTATTCCCATGTAACGAAGGATATTCATGTGTTTCGATACCGAGTCCATGTCCGATTCGATGGTTAAAATATTGTCCGTATCCACAAGACTCGATATGATCGCGGGCAGCTTTATCAATATTACCTACTGCGTTCCCAAGAAGAGAAGCTTCTATTGCTTTTAATTGACCTTCTAAAACGGTATTATAGATTTTTTGTTGTTCTTCATTGACTGACTTATATGCAACAGTTCTTGTAATATCGGAACAATACCCTTCATATATTACCCCTAGGTCAAATAAAACCAAATCTCCAGGAACTAGTTTTCGTGATCCGGGTGTACCGTGTGGAGATGCTGCTTTATCACCGAACAAGACCATTGTGGAGAATGACATAGCTTGTACACCTTGTTTTTTTAGTTCGTATTCAATTTCAGCAATTACTTCAAGCTCGGTAATCCCTTCTTTTAAGGCTTGAATTCCTGTTTGAATACCGAAATCTGCAAGTTCTGCAGCTTTCTTTAAAGATTCGTATTCATTAGTTGTTTTAATTACTCGTAATAATGCTAATACTTCTTGTGCATTTTTAATCTCTGTACTTGGAAGAATTTCTTTTAAGCTTGAATACCTACTTAATGATAGATAATCTTCTTCGACACCAAGTGATTGGGGTATTTTTCCATTCTCTTTTAGAAATGTTAAAAATAGTTCCCAAGGATTTTCGTGATCATGATAATCTATCATGGCATAACTCCATCCTGCAGCTTTTGCATCTTCTGCTTCCATGGCTGGGAGGATGAGAATAGGATCATGATGTAACGTTGCGTATACAGCAACAACTCTTTCATGTGGATCAGTATAATAATTACTTACATAGTAGATATTTGCTGGGGATGTAATTAATATACTGTCTAATTGATTTTTGGATAGTTCTTGTACTAATGCTTCCATTCTATTTGACATTCATATCACCTCATTTAATACTATCATTATAAACGTACAAAGAAATAATTCCAACTTTGAAAAAAAATATGAAACCATTCTGTTTTTTTATCGTATAAAAGGTAGAAAGTAAAATTTAAATTATATGGAGGGTGCTTATGTTTAAATTTTTTAAGAGAGTGAAGACAGTTGTTAGCTCTGAATTAAATGCGATGCTAGATAAAGCAGAAGATCCGGTGAAAATGTTAGATCAATTTTTACGGGACATGGGTGAAGATATTCGCGAGGCAGAGGCTGCAGTAGCGAAGCAAATTGCTAATGAAAAAATTCTAAAGCGTAAAGCAGAAGATGCCCAAGCAATGGTTGAGAAAAGGCAGTCACAAGCAGAGAAAGCAATCCTGGCTGGTGAGGATGACCTAGCTAGAAGAGCATTGCAAGAAAAGAATGATTATGAAAATCAAGCTAACTTATTACAACAATCCTATGAGCAAGCTGCCAACGACTCTCAAGTATTAAAGAGTAAGCTAGACGAAATGAAAAAAGAATATCAAGAAATGAATCTGAAGAAAGATTCCTTAAAAGCAAGAGCAGAGTCTGCAAAAACTCGTACGAAAATTAATCGCAGTATGTCATCAATTGGTGGCGATGAATCAAGACGTGGGTTTGAGCGTATGGAAGAGAAAGTATTACGTTATGAAGCGGAAGCAGAAACTACAGAAGATCTATCGACACAAAGTCGTACATTAGATGATGAATTTAGAAAATTAGATTCGAATGTGGATGATGAATTAGCAGCGTTAAAAGAATCATTAGGTAAAGAATAATAACGAAGGGCAGCATTTATAAAGAATGCTGTCTTTTATTGTTTAGGTAAGAAGGAATTCGTACATAAATGTAGAATGTAGAAATGAGAGAATGAATAGAAAGAGGGATGAAAAAATGAAAATATCTTATCACGGTCATGCAGTGGTAAAAATTGAAACAGATAATCATACTATTCTAATTGATCCTTTCATTACAGGAAATGGTTTATGCGATTTGAATGCTGAAGAAGTAAAAGCTGATGTTATTGTACTAACTCATGGCCATAATGATCATGTTGGGGACACGTTAGAAATAGCAAAAAGGAATAATGCTCAAGTAATTGCTCCGAATGAATTAGCCGTGTACTTAGGTTCGAAAGGTTTGAATGCTCATGGAATGAATATAGGTGGAGCATATGAGTTTGAATTTGGAAAAGTGAAATATACACAAGCTTTCCATAGTTCATCCTATGCAGAAGAGGATGGTACTACTGTGTATACGGGAATGCCTGCCGGTGTTATCTTAACAATTAGTGATAAGACTATTTATCACTTAGGTGACACAGCATTATTTACAGATTTAAAAATGTATGGAGAGATGCATAATATTGATCTTGCGTTTATTCCTATTGGGGATAATTTTACAATGGGGCCAGAGGATGCAGTAGTTGCAGCAGAATGGTTGCAAGCAAAAGTAGTTGTTCCCATCCATTACAATACGTTCCCAGTGATTGAGCAAGACCCGAATAAATTTGTTGCCAACCTCCGTACTGGTGAAGGAAAAGTGATGCAACCTGGGAGCGTTCTGGAATTATAATTGATTTTCTAGCTAAAGGAGTGTATTGATGGATTTTCTTAGCTGGAACGATTTTATCCAACCAACCAATCCATTAGCAGCATTGTTTTTTGGGATTATCTTCACGATTATTGTGACCACTTCAGCTTGGTTTGAATCAAAAGAGATAAAAACTGCAAGTATAGTATTTGGGATTGGGATTAGTGTTGTAGTCGTTGGTGTCATATTATTGCACGTATTTGGCTACTATAACTGATAGATAACAATTAAAATCTACCACTGTTCTATTATTTGATAGGACAGTGGTTATTTATTTACAAATATTAAGAAAATAGCCATAAATATCCATTAAATACGTAGTTCTATATGCCTAAAAATGATATAATGGAGTCATATTTTGGCGAAAGAGGTAGAGGTATGGAAGTTTTTGCAGTTCTATTTTTATTTATTATCGGTTTAACGTGCGGTTCCTTTTTCAATGTAGTTGGATTGCGTGTACCAAAGAAGATAACTTTTATGAATGATCGGTCAAAATGTCCTTCTTGTCGCCGTGAACTAGCCTGGTATGAGTTAATACCGGTGTTATCTTTTGTATTGCAAAAGGGGAAATGCCGGAACTGCGATATGAAAATATCATATATGTATCCTGTGATTGAATTACTTACGGGAATATTATTTGCATGGAGCTATATAATGATAGGTTTTAATTTTGAATTGTTGAAAGCGCTATTTCTTGTTTCCCTATGTGTAATTGTATTCGTCACAGATATGAAGTATATGCTTATACCGAACAAAATTTTACTATTCTTCTTACCATTCTTTGTGATTCTAAGTTTTATAGCACCATTAGAGCCATGGTGGTCTCCATTAGTTGGAGCGGCAGCAGGAATGGGAATCATTGCACTCATTATCATAGTAAGCCGTGGTGGTATGGGGGCTGGAGATATGAAGCTATTTGGTGTACTTGGAATCGTCTTAGGACTTGAAAAAGTACTTATAGCATTTTTTCTCTCCTGTTTGTTTGGAAGTGTAATTGGGATATTACTAATCTTGTTTAGAATTATTAAAAGAAAACAACCTGTTCCATTTGGACCATATATTGTGGTAGCAACATTGCTTACTTATTTTTTTGGAGATGACATAATTCAAGCATATTTGACATGGTTGAAAATATGATAGGGAACTGTCTTTGTTTTCCGAAAACTGTTGACAATTTATTTAACTACTGATAATCTACTATTGCTACTTACGAACTATCTTTAATCTAGTTCTAAAGTGCTAGACTGATAGGTTTTTCCTTTGGTATAGTATAATTCTCCTAGTTAACGGATAGTTTTATTTAGTTGAAATATACTATGCTTACAAATCGAAAAGGTGGATTTTGCTATGATTTTGTCAAAAAAAACTGTCACTTTTTCTATAATATTGTTACTTGTACTATTGATAATTGGGTACTTTACTTATCAAAGTTCTACAAAGTTCCCTAAGGGATCCCAAATTGCTAATGTTCTTGTTGAAGGGATGAATGAGAAAGAAGCAAGAGCAATGTTAGAGGAAAAAATTAACATGTGGGAATCGAATGAATACATATATGCAACAAGTGAATACGACGAAATTATGATTCCAAAAACGATATTTACATTTCAAATTGATGATACGTTAGAACAATTGAAACAAAGAACGAAAAGCTGGTTTCCATTATTTAAGAAATCGAATATGATTCAACCACTTGCCATTGAAGTGAATGAAGAAAGTGAAGACTTTAGAAATCTACCTTCTTACATAAATGTTAATGAGACATTATCGAATGCAAGTCTTATCGCTAGTAATTTAAGTGACAATGCAGTAGAACTAGTCTATTCTGCTGAGACACAAGAGAAATACACGACGGTTGCTTCTGAAGCTGTAGTGATTCCGAATGGATTTTCTTATTTACTTATCGATAACATGATTAAACAAATGCATGATACAGTGCTTGTTCCAAATGCAACGTTTTCCTTTATAGGAGCGCTGCCTGAGATGAAAGAGAATCAAACAGAAGAAATTAATTTTGTTGCTTCTCAATTATATCGTACAATTTTGCAATCCAATATCCTTGTACTAGAACGACATTCACAAGGAACCATTCCTGAATATACAGACCCCGGACTGGATGTCGCTATAAATCCAAGTGTAGATAAGGACTTCCTTATTTACAATCCAAATGAAACGGCTTTTAAACTGAATTTGGAAAGGGATGGAAGTGAATTCATAGTCTCTCTTCAATCCACTGCCGAAGTAGACTCATTAATAGTTCATTCCAATATCGTGGAAGAAGTAGAACCACGTACAATTTATCGTTATAGTAATGATTTAGCATATGGTCAGAGTGAGGTCATTCAAGAAGGTGCTCAAGGAGTGGAAGTAGAAGTTTATCAAACCGTACAAGGGAAAGAGCAATTAGTTAGTAAAGATTTCTACCCTCCAGAACCTAAGATCGTATTACTACCTATAAGTAGTGGGCTCTTAGCTGGTGATGAACGAATGACAGAATCCTATGAAGAAGGACAAAATATCACCGACAATACTCAACCGAATGAACAAACGAGTGATAATCGAAATGGCAATGTTGGTGTTCCACCTCCACCTAACGGGGATTCCATTCGTTCCATAACATTTTATGACTTTGTTATGAACTACTGTGAAAGCTTAGTAGAGAAAGTAGAGAATGGCTTAGAAAATAGTGGAGAAGAGTCTGGAAATGAGGCCTGTCTTGAGAACTTAGACAATAATCAGCTGCAATTATTACGGATCATTTGGTCAACTTATAATGAAGATGGTAGTGAAGAACAACAAGAGAATTCGGAAGAACAAGATAACGATGATGAAGTAGAAGAAAAAGAAATATACGTCAAATAGCACCTAATATGGAGGTGAGTTTAGATGGCAAGGAAAAGACTAGGCGATCTGTTAGTAAATGCTGGATTAATTAGTGATGAACAATTAGCAAATACACTTACGGATAAATCCCCTGATGAGAAATTAGGAGATGCCCTGTTGCGAGAAGGGTATATTACTGAACAACAATTAATTGAAGTGCTTGAGTTTCAATTAGGTATACCGCATGTCAACCTCTTTCAATATTCAATTGATGAGGATGCTGTTAATTTAGTTCCGAAAGAATTAGCAAAGCGATATCTCTTAATGCCTCTACGTATTGAAGGAAACAAATTATTTGTAGCAATGGCTGACCCAATGGACTATTTCGCTATGGAAGAATTAAGAATTGCGACAGGACTCCAAATTACACCTGGTATTGCTACAAAAGATTCTATTTACAGAGCTATTACTAAGCACTATGATTTGCAAGAATCTATTGAGGAGTTAATGGGTGATTACGCACCAGAAGAAGCAATAGATGAAACAGGAATTACAGATGAGGATTCTCCGATAGTTCGTCTGGTGAATCAGATTATAACAAATGCTGCTGCACAAAAAGCGAGTGATATTCATTTTGATCCACAAGAAGGGGAATTACGAGTTCGTTACCGTGTTGATGGAGTTTTACGGACGGAGCGGTCCCTTCCTAAATATATGCAAAGCATGCTAATCGCAAGGATAAAAATCATTAGTAATTTAAACATTACAGAAAGTAGAGTCCCACAAGACGGACGAGTGAAACTGGAGATTAACCATAAACCTTTAGATATCCGGGTAAGTACACTTCCATCGATTTATGGTGAAAAAGTAGTTATGCGTCTACTTGATATAGGAAATGCCTTAAATGATATATCAAAGTTAGGATTTACAGAAGAAAACTTTTCGAAGTTTGTAAAAATGATTGAAAAACCAAACGGTATTATTCTTATAACTGGTCCAACGGGTTCCGGGAAGTCATCCACACTATATGCTGCTTTAAACAGACTAAATAGTGAAAAAGTAAATATTGTTACAATTGAAGATCCCGTAGAGTATCAGTTAGATGGTATTAATCAAGTTCAAGTGAGAGAAGAAATCGGTATGACGTTTGCTACTGGACTTCGCTCCATTCTCCGACAAGACCCAGATATTATTATGATCGGAGAAATACGTGATTTTGAAACAGCTCAAATTGCTGTCCGAGCCTCCTTAACAGGACACCTTGTATTAAGCACGCTCCATACAAACAGTGCAGTAGATACATTAACACGATTGATTGACATGGGAGTAGAGCCATTTCTATTATCGTCTTCGTTAAATGGGGTAGTCGGACAACGTCTAGTAAGAAAAGTATGTAAGGATTGTAGTGAAACTAATCAACTAACCGAAAAAGAGAGAAAGTTATTTGCCAATGCTAGTATCGAAATTACGTCGATTCAACGTGGTACTGGCTGTGCAAGCTGTGGGATGACTGGGTATCGAGGCAGAATTGCTATTCATGAAGTACTTCCAATTGATGATCACATTCGCCGATTAATAATTAATGCAAGCACACGTTCCGAAATTTTGAAATATGTAAAACAACAAGGGATGCGTTTTCTACTCGATGATGGCCTTCACAAAGTGGCCCAGGGGTTAACAACAACCGAAGAAGTACTACGAGTCGTGTCATCCAATTAGGGGGTAAATAGATGCCATATGATATCAATGACTTATTGCAAATAGCTTATTACCAAGAAGCATCTGATTTACATATTACCGTCAATTCCCCCCCTGTTTATAGAATTCATGGGAAATTAACTCGCCATGGTGAAGATGTATTGACGAAAGAAGATACAGAAAATCTCGCCAAAGAATTATTGTCTAGTTCAGAGTGGGAGCATCTCATGAAAATGGGGGAGATTGACTCTTCCTATAGTATAGAAGATGTATCACGCTTCCGTATTAATGTGTTTACACAATTAGGAAATATAAGTATTGTTGCCCGGGTCATACCTAAAGAGATACCTACGATTGAAGAGTTGATGATGCCGAGCATTTTACAGCAATTAGCATTAAAGCCTCAAGGATTAATTTTAGTTACAGGTCCTACTGGTTCAGGTAAATCAACAACACTTGCTTCCATGATCAACTACGTGAATCGTTATAAGGCGAAACATATTATTACGCTAGAGGACCCAATTGAATTTGTGCATGAACACGGGAAGTCGATCATTAATCAACGAGAAGTAGGGAAAGACACAGAAAGTTTTGCTAATGGATTACGTGCTGCCCTTAGACAGGATCCAGATATTATCTTAGTCGGAGAAATGCGCGATCATGAAACGATTTCAACGGCACTTACCGCGGCTGAAACTGGACATTTAGTTTTAGCAACTTTACATACGAATAGTGCGTCCCAGACCATTAATCGGATTATTGACGTGTTTCCACCACATCAACAAAGCCAAATTCGCATTCAGTTGGCATCCGTTCTAGCCGGGATTATTTCCCAACGATTAGTTCCTAAGTCTGATGGACAAGGCCGAGTGGCAGCAACAGAAATATTAATCAATATGCCCTCTGTAGCAAATTTAATACGGAATGAAAAAGTAGACCAAATTAAGAATATCTTACAAACGTCTCGTGCTGCTGGAATGCATACGATGGAGATGTCTGTTAAAGAGTTATTGCAAAAAGGCATGGTCAATTATGATGATGTACAAGAAATGTTTTCTATTGCAGGTGATTAAGAATGCCAGTTTATAAATATGTCGGACGAACGTCAAAAGGAATCATGAAGAAAGGGACGATTGAGAGTGTTTCGCGTTCCCAAGCTATTGCTGCGATTCGTGAAAAAGGCATTAGCCCTCGTGAAGTAACGGAGACGAAAGCAACAATATTTAACCGTGATCTTGCAATTGGTGGTAATAAGGTAAAGACAGAGGATTTTGTTATTTATTGCCGTCAGTTTGCTACATTAATTCGAGCTGGTATTTCTATTGTAGAAGCTACAAATATAATGGCTGAACAGACGGAGAGTAAAGGGTTAAGTAAAGCACTGTATGCGGTTGAGTCTGATCTTAGAGAAGGACAAGCATTTTCCGACGCGGTACAAAATCATTCTAAAGTGTTTCCTTCATTGTTTGTAAACATGGTTAGAGCTGGTGAAGCTACCGGTAATATTGATGATACATTGGACAGACTAGCTACTTATTATGAGAAACAAAATAATATTAAGAAAAAAGTACAATCAACTATGGCTTATCCAATTGTGTTATCGATTATTATTGTAGCGGTTGTAGTTTTCTTAATGGTATCGATCGTTCCAAGTATTACTGCAACTTTTGAATCTTTTGGCGGAGAACTTCCGTTTGTTACCCAATTAGTGATGAATCTTAGTGAATTTGTACAAAACTCTTGGTGGTTAGGACTTCTATTAATATTAATAATCATTGGTGTATTTATGTTTCTATATAAAAATGATAAAAAGTTCAACTATGCAGTCCATGTCGTATTATTTAAACTTCCGATCTTTGGAAAGCTACTACAAAAATCGGCAATAGCAAGACTGACCCGAACTTTATCATCACTAGTTTCCAGTTCTGTCCCAATCTTAAAAGCACTAACTATTGTGGAGAAAGTTGTTGGTAATCCAGTTATCGGTAGAGTAATTTTAGCATCTCGTGACAGTCTAGAAATAGGGAGAGCTCTATCCGAACCGTTAAAGAAAAGCTGGGTGTTCCCACCGTTAGTTACTCAAATGATAGCTATTGGCGAACAAAGTGGCCAACTGGACTTAATGCTTTCAAAAGTTGCCGATTTCTATGAAGAAGATGTGGACCGAACAGTGGACACATTAAAGTCGCTTATCGAGCCATTAATGATCGTAGTATTAGCTGGTGTAGTAGGCTTCATTGTAATTGCAATCATGGTTCCAATGTTTAGCATCTATCAAAACGTTTAAGGAGGTGAAGTAACAAAAGAATATATTGTTTTAATGCTTTTATACATTCTTTTAAAATAAAAAATGGAGATGATGAAGATGATGAAAAAATGGTTACGTTTATTGAAAAAAGATGAAAGAGGTTTAAC
Source organism: Ornithinibacillus halotolerans (assembly GCF_014637405.1). Lineage (GTDB taxonomy): Bacteria > Bacillota > Bacilli > Bacillales > Amphibacillaceae > Ornithinibacillus > Ornithinibacillus halotolerans. Next base: position 38,471 of record NZ_BMEY01000014.1, on the reverse strand, counting down.
ATTAGTTGAGTTACTAGCGGTAATTGTTATCTTGGCTATTGTTGGGGCAATTGCGTTTGTGTCAATTAGTAATGTAATTGATAATTCTAAGAAGGATGCTCAAATTGCTAATGCACAGCAATTAATTTCTGCAGCAAAATTGTATGAGGCTAATGGAGGAGAAATAACAGCAAGTGGTGTCTCAGCAATTGAGACTGGTACAGGGGATGCTGCTGTTGAAGCAGACTTAGATGTTGGAACATTAACAGATCCATGGGGTAATAATGTATATACAACAGCAACTGTTTTTAAATCAGATACTGGAGAGTATAGTGTTGCATTAGTTTCGTCTGGTGGACAATGTGATTTATCTGCAGATACTGCTACCGAAACAGCATTAATACAACAGGGTAGAGAGCTATGTGAAGCTGAAGGTACTACTGGTGGCTAAGTATATGTTGAAGTATTCTCAGCACTTATAGTGCTGGGAATACTAAACAGCTAAATAAAATTTAAATTACAATTCTTTTTACGATTTTTCAAAATGCTTTGTGAAATGGTAAAAAGAATTGTTAACTGTATAAACTCCAGGATGGTGATTTCTTGTGTTTGGACAACCTACAAAAATTATGAATATAGACTTAGAAGACTATATTATTCGACTAATTGAAACAAATAGTACCAATATCTCATCTATAAAATTAATGGCAGAAAGACTTATACCTGCTGGTATGATTGAAAACGGAAAAATAATAGACGAAATTGGTTTTTACGAATTCATGAAAGAGTTAGTAAAAGAATTAGGCATAAAAAATCGCCATGTCCGATTCTACGTACCTAACTCCTTAGTGATCATGAGACATGTAGAATTCCCATCCGATCTACGGGATAAAGATATTAATGAATATTTTAAAGTAGAGATAGGGAAGTCCCTACATCTTCCATTTAAAGATCCTGTTTTCGATGTACATTATGCTGAGAATGTTCGCTTGGAGCAAGAGAACCGTTCAGGTACATTTTTTGCTGCACCGAGAGAAGAAATGGTGAAATATACAGAGATTCTTGCGGATGTTTCTTTGAAACCGATAGCGGCTGATGTACTGGCATTGGGAGTATATCGATATTTCCATCATACGATGAAAGTAAATAGAGAAAAGGTATATCTGTTTGTAGAATTAAATGCAACCTCGATTAATCTGAGTATCTTTAGAAATCACAATATAGAATTTTTGCGTTTTGAGAATCTTGATCTACATGTAGATTCAGAGAAAACGGATAAATTAACTTTTAAAGAAGATGATGTATATATACTAGGAATATTAGATGATCAAGTAGCTGAGTTAGAACGTATTATGAACTTTTACCGATTTTCTATTCAAAAGGGAGAAAAAATGGTGGATGAGATTGTTCTCTTAGGAGATCACCCTTATTTAGTAGCGTTCTATCAAAGAGTAGGAGAACGTTTCAATCTTCCTGTTCAAATTTTAAAAGGTATTCAATTAGAAAAAAAGGATAAAGAAATTGAAACAAAATATATTCCATTACTAGGATTAGCTCTAAAGGAGGTACAATAGATGCTTCCTGAAATAAATTTATTACCCAAAATTGAAAGACAGAGTTCTGTTCAATATATTGTTTTTCTAGTTGGATTAATTTTATTTATCGTACTGTCTAGTGCACTTATTTATTTTTATTTACATACAAAGAACAATCTTGAAGAAGTAAATCAAAATATTAGTCAATTAGAACAAGAAAAAACATTATTAGAAACAAGACTTGCTAACTTAGATAATAATGATGACACTAATGCTTACAAGAATGCAGCAAGATTTGTCGAGTATCAAATTATCCCTACATCCAGTTTTATTGATGAACTGCTTGTGCTATTGCCTGAGACAGGGTATTTAAGTAACTACACTTATAGTTATCAAGGTGTTCAACTAGAGACACAATTTGAAAATATGACCGAAATTGCGGCTTATGTCGAAGAATTAAATGGATCTGAATTAATTGATGATGTACAGGTAAATCAAATTAATACTTTCGAGTTAGAAAATTCTTCAGAAGATGAAGAAGATATGTATAGTGTAATTCCACGTTATACAGTTAGTCTTTCCATTAAAGTTAATGATAGAAAATTAGTGCAGGGGGCAGAAGGAAATGAATAATACTTTCCAAGAAAATAAACGTTCTTTCTTTCTGCTGCTAGGGTTATTATTTCTACTGTTAATTGTTGGATACTTTCTCTTATTTCAACCAATATCTAAAGAATTGAAAACACGTGAAAATACTCAAAAAGCGTTAGAGACAGACAATCAAGTTCTACAAGTGAAATTAGCGAAAGCAGAAAATGGCTCAGATGAATTTGACTCTGAAATGTATTTGTTAGAAAAGAAATTGCCGTTAGATGAAGAGATAGAGCAGTTAATACTTACCTTACAAGAAATCGAATTATTAAGTGATATTCGATTAGATAACTTCAGTTTTTCTTACGGTAATAATGCTCCTCAAAGGGAAATTGAAGAAGCAGCTGAAGGAGAGACTGACACTAATGCAGAGAGTGAAACAGATGAGGAAGAATCTACTTCTGAACAGGATAATATAAGTTTTGATGGCATCCCGGAAAACCTTCAATCCATCACTGTAAGTTTTAATGTGACGGCACCTAATTATGAACAATATCAAGAATTTATTAATCTGATTGAAGAGCAAGAGCGCTTTATGACCGTAACAAATATGACCTTCCAGAAACCAGCTGAAAGAGAACTGTTAGTAGATGAAGAAAATGAAACAATTACTGCAGATGTAAGTGTTACAACATTTTATTTTAATGAATAAAATCGTAGTCTAAGGTTGATTACGGTTTTATTTTTGATGAAGTAGATAATTTTTGTTAGGGTTTCTCTATTAAAAGAAAGAGGGTAATAGAAATGAACAAATTAAAGGTGGCTTTTTCTAGAAAAGAAGGTGGATTTACGCTGGTAGAAGTTCTGGCCTCCCTTGTTATTATTTCTATTATCCTCATTGGAACATTTAATCTTATTGTTTTTACGAATGAAGCGGCTGTATCAAATAATCATCGACTGGTAGCAATTAATCTTGCTACCGCTACTCTTGAGAGAATTAAAGTAGTTCCTTCCTCATATTTTACCATGCCAACTGAAGAGAACTTTTATCAGACATTTAATAAAGACAATTGTGAAGAAGCTAAGTGTGATATGTACAGTACTCTTTTAAACGATAAAAACTATCTATTAATTTTAGATGTAAGTCAAACAACTGAAGAGAAGGCGATGGGGCTACTTGAAGTGATAGTAACTATTGAACTCCCCGAAGAAAATATTAGACATAAAGTCGAAGGGTATGTCAATTATGGGAATGGATAATGAAAAAGGAGTAACATTAGTCGAATTATTAGCCGCAATTGTGATTACAGCAATTATTGGTGTGATTGGATATTCTGTGTTGGCAAGTGGTTTCTCTACCTATGATCGAGTAAAAGAAGAAGCTAAATTACGTGATGAAGCTGATTTAATTATAGCTACCTTAATAAATGAACTATATCCACTCAAACAAAGTGAAATCAAAGAGTTGCATGTTGGTGGTACAGATTCTTATCTTGTCTTAAAAGAAGATAATGCAAAAATTGGCTTTTTCAATAATAACGTTATTGTAAGAAATAGAGAAATTAATCTATCAGATAATACTATCCGGCTTGCTACAGGTTCCCAAATTAGAGAAATTGGTGAAGGTAGTGGAAGATATGAAATTAAGCTAATTCTAGAATCAATACAAAGTGGACGTACGCTTGAAACAATGAGTGAAATAAGAGTTATTGTCAATACGGAGCAGGAGGTAGAAAATGATGAGACCTCAAATCAATAATGAACAAGGATATACGTTATTACTAGCCGTTCTTATTGGTGTCTTATTTAGTATATTGACTGTTACGTTAATTACATTTACTATGTCTGGTATTTCGAAGAATGATGTTCGTGAAGATAATCAGCAAGCAACAGCATTTTCACAAAAAGGTTTATCCCATATTACTAATTACATCTATACTAATCTGAATGAAACAATTGGTGACGAGGGGATGCCCCAGAGTGCTTTTATAGATTATTTAGACGATTTTCTAAATAGGTTGGTTTGTTCAGGTTATGGTACTAATTTAAGTAATAGGGATATTGAAAGTAAAGAACTTAATGAAATACAATACGATGCTTGTATATCAGAAATAAGTGATAAAGATGAGAATGGTGAAGAACTACCTCCAACTCAAAAAAAAGTTACTTTTCGTAGTACTGCTATAGTCGATGGTATTCATAAGGAAATGGAATCAACAATGATTATAGGTGCCCAAGCAGTTCCTGATGCATTAAATTATGCAATTGGATCACACTGCGTGGGAGACTGTGATGATATTGATGGAGAAGGTAATTTATTTCTTCATGGTGGTGTACATATTGAGGGAGATTTAAAAGTCGATGGAAATATAATAACAAGTAATCAAGGGATAATGAGAACATCTAGTAGAGACTGGTGGGGTAATATCAATTGGCAAGACCATTGGATTAGTTCAATTAGACCTGTTATTATACCTGGTCCAGAGTCTAATAATGAGAAAGCCAGAGTGGTATTAGGAAAAGATGTTTTTACATTTAATAGTGATATTAATTATGCTAATCATATTGAAAGAAAGAATTTTAACGGATACACAAATGCAACTAATAATTTATCTCAGGCGTTTAGTATAGCACCAGAGATAGTTCAACGGGAGCCATTAAGAGAATATATCGATGTAAATGAGATGGTGCATAACGGTGATGAATGGATAAACAAGCCAGAAGTTAGAAGAATTAATCAGTCTAATTACTCTAATGTGAATCATAGTAATGACATGGTTTTTGCATATATTGGTCGTGAAGAATCAAGTAACCGTTGCATTGAATGGAGGACTGAAACTAATAGGCGATGGGTTTGGAGCTGGAATCCATTTCCAGGATATTGGGAGTATTATGACGTAGAAGTATGTGATAAGTATGAAGAAAATATTATTGAAAATGCAGGAGAAATTACTTTAGAGGGAAACAGCACATTTAAACGTTTTGGAACTAGTAATAATAGAAATGTTAAAATTACAGATATAAATCGAAGAAATTCTAGAATAAATACTTCAATTAATATAGATGAAATTATGTATGTTGGTGGGGATCTAACAGTAGGTAATGAAACAGATAGCTATGATCCAGCTGACTATGATATTATCGAATTGGCAGGTAGAGAAATCTATGTTAATGGCAACCTTACTATTAAGGGGGCTAATCTAGAATCTGATGTAATTATTTATGTAAACGGTAATGTTACGATAAAAAACACGGTTATTAATGGAAAGAATTTAGGGAATGGGAAAACTGGTTCCTTAATTATTTTTGCTGATAAGTCCATAGATATATCCAATAATAGTGTAAATCAAAATACTCCTAGTCGAATACATGGATATTTCTATTCAAATGATGTTTTTGAGATGTATGGTGTTGGATCTAACGTGGAAGTAACTGGCGGAATTTCAGCACGTAGAATTGTAATGAATGCCGTTAGAGGAACAGTCAATTATCCTGGACAGTATGGATGTGGAACTGGATTTAAAAACGTACAAGGTTCTTGTTATCAAACAAACCAGAATATCAATACGGAACCACGCCGCCTTAGTGTCATATATAACCCTGGTATTGTTGGCCGTTTTTCAGAACTTACTTTCTCAGAATCTATAATAAGAAAAGTAGATCCACCACAAATAATTAACCGTAAATAATATTAATGAACAGTAATCTGATAAGGAATATCCTATTCTAGATTACTGTTTTTTAGTGTTATATTTCGTTATAAGTTCATAAAGTAAATATTAAAGGAGGGGATTACTATGAGACAATACGCATTCCTACGCCTATTACTAGCTGCATTCTTTCTATATTTCGCTTGGCCACTTATCTCACAAGCATCATCACAGCTTGAAATGATATTTTGGGGAGCATGGCTTGTGTTTTTTGTACTAGTATTTGGGGCGAACTTTGCAACACTATTAAAAATGTCTGAACCGCCAGTAATGGAACAGGATTATGACAATTATAGACAAACAGGTGTTTAAACATTGAGTGTGAAGCCATTCATCTGTATAATAGACATATAAAATTAGACTAGTACAGTTGAAAGTCGGTGGACGAAATGGCTACAAAACATGAACTAATTATACAGCATATTATTTCGCTAAGTGTTGGGAGTAAAATTTCTGTTAGACAAATTGCGAAAGATCTTAACGTCAGTGAAGGTACTGCATACCGAGCAATAAAAGAAGCAGAAAATATTGGACTAGTAAGTACAATTGAACGTGTTGGAACTATTCGAATTGAGCGCAAGAAGAAAGAAAACTTTGAAAAGCTTACGTTTGCTGAAGTCATCAATATTGTGGACGGACAAGTACTTGGTGGGCGCGATGGACTCCATAAAACATTAAATAAGTTTTTAATCGGTGCCATGCAAATTGATGCGATGAAGCGTTATACAGAAGCGGGCTCCTTATTAATTGTTGGTAACAGAGTAAAAGCTCATGAAATGGCCTTGAATGAAGGGGCTGCTGTCTTAATTACTGGTGGCTTTGATACAGAGGATCATATTAAACAATTAGCAGACGAGAAACAGCTCCCGATTATTTCGACGAGCTATGATTCTTTTACAGTTGCTACAATGATTAACCGAGCTATCTATGACCAATTAATTAAAAAGGAAATTGTTTTAGTTGGTGATATTTGTACGCCAGTTGAACAAGCCCATTATTTACATTTAGGAAACATAGTTGAGGACTGGTATATGGCTAATGAACAATCTACCCATTCCAGATTCCCTGTATTAGATAAGAAGAATCGTGTAGTTGGCATGGTAACATCAAAGGATATAATCGGTAAGGATAGAAATACTCCGATTGAAAAAGTGATGACTAAAAATCCGATCCATGTCCAATCGAAAGCGTCCATTGCCACGGTTGGCCATATGATGGTATGGGAAGGAATTGAAGTGGTCCCTGTTGTAGATGAATCATCCGAATTGAAAGGTATTGTTTCAAGGCAGGATGTTTTAAAAGCATTACAACAAATTCAGCGTCAACCACAAATTGGTGAAACGATTGATGATATAGTGAAAAATACGGTAGAAGATACGGATGACAAAACAGTCTATCAAGCAAAAGTTATTCCACAAATGACCAATCAATTAGGAACATTATCTCCTGGAGTATTCACATCACTTATTACAGAGGCTAGTAGTAGGCATTTATTAAGATTGAAAAAAGGGGATTTAGTAGTAGAAAATATAACAGTCTACTTTATAAAACCAGTACCGATCGATGCGATCTTATTGATAAAACCAGTCATTATTGAAGCAGGACGTATTTATGCTAAAATGGACGTAGAAGTATATCACGAGAAAAAACTAATCGGCAAAGCCCTACTCATGGCACAAATTATGGATCGGTAATGAAAAAAAGCTGACTAGTACAAACTAGTCAGCTGGATTTAGTCGTCTCCATTCATTACGATAATGCTTAGATTCTTTGAACCCGCGAACAACTTGAAGACCACCTAAAAGCACAAAAACGATCCCTATATATAACGAAGTTTTAGACTGATACAATGGATATTGATAAATACCCGAACATAAAATAAACAAGCCTAGACAAATTCTAGATTTTGCATTGAAATAACGTTGTGTCAGGCCATCCTTCGTTTTTAATATAGCAACTTTATAATATATAAATAAAACAATGGATATAGCGATAATAATTGGGAAAATAATCATATGTATCTACTCCTAATCAAACTGTATTAAAAGTTGTCTATTACATATTGTAGCATTATACATTGAATCATTGCCATTATAATGTAATAAAATTTTGAACAAGTAAGGAGACTTCGACATGTCTATTCGAGCAATCCAACAAACTATTGAACAATACGACACGATCATTATTCACCGCCACGTAAGACCTGATCCAGACGCATTAGGTTCACAAGGTGGACTAAGGGAAATTATTAAAGCCTCCTATCCGGAAAAAAAAGTATACATCGTAGGAGAAGATGACCCATCCTTAGCTTTCTTAGTAAATATGGATGTAATTGAAGACTCCACATTTGAACAAGCACTAGTTATTATTTGTGATACGGCAAATACCGGTCGAATTGATGATGAACGATACAAGTTAGCTGACAAAATCATTAAGATTGACCACCATCCAAATGTAGATCCATATGGTGATATTAAGTGGGTAGACACAGATGCTAGTTCCACAAGTGAAATGATCTACGAATTCTTCGTAAAGGCAGAAGGTTTAACAATGACTAATGAAGCGGCTCGATTGCTTTATGGTGGTATCGTTGGCGATACTGGTCGTTTCCTTTTCCCAAGTACGACGAATAAAACATTAGAATTTGCTGCACAATTAGTTACATATCAATTTGATCGCTCGACTTTATATGATGGCATTTATAGTATGAAAGATCATATTGCTCGATTAAAAGGATATATACTACAAAACTTTACGTTAGACGAAAATGGATTAAGCGTTATTAAATTAACTAAAGATATTTTAGCGAAGTTTAATGTTGGTGTATTAGAAACAAGTCAACTTGTTGGAACATTAGGGGATATTGAGGGGATTCAAGCTTGGGTATTCTTCGTGGAAGAAGAGGATCAAATCCGAGTAAGATTGCGCTCTAAAGGACCAATTATTAATACTGTAGCAGCAAAATATAATGGCGGAGGACATCCATTAGCTTCTGGGGCTTCCATCTATTCTTGGGATGAAGCAGAATCTGTAATTAAAGATGTTACTTTAGCTATAAAAGAATACAAGCAATAGAAATTACAAAAAAAGTGCTGATTCCTTTTAGAATTCAGCACTTTTAGCTACTTTTACTTGTTGTCACTGGAATGAACCAGCATCCAGTCGGCGTTTCATCATAATAAACATGTAAACCAAACTTTTCTATATCTCGTTTAATTAACCGAATTACTTCTTTTGATTCTGCATATGCAGTACGACCATTCTTTAATTGTTCAATCTTTCGGTCACGAATTCTTCTTTCATTTAAAATTAACATAAGAATCCTCCCCTTTCTCTTCAATTAACTGGAATGGTTATTTCTGTTAATTTCATTTTACTCTATATTCTGTCAAATGAATACCAACTTAAGTACTGTTTCATGAAACGTTCACATTTTTAAACTATGATGTAAAAAACCCTTACCTTTATACTTATGTTTGTGTAAAGGAAAAGGTGACAACTTTTTTTAATTAGATATTTTTGCCTGCACAATGATTCGGACTCTAGGGGCAATAATTATTCGTTTAATTGTAAAGCTATAACTGAAATCATCCACTTTAAATGCTTTATTTTCGATTGAAGAGATAAGTAAAGAATCACTGTCAGAGATGGATAACAAATCTCGACCAATTATTGCTTTTATTTCTTCTTTTACTAAGGACTCTAGTTGATGTTGTAATAATGTATCGATTTTTAATGTCTTTGCATTTAATATTTCTAAGTCCACTTCCTCGACGGTGACGTTTTGTTTTGATTTTTCATTTAAGTCTTCTTTATCTTGTTCTAAGGCAATTATTTTATTTTCAGCATCCTTTAGTTGGTTCTGAATTTCACTGTTTTCTTTTAATAACCGTTCGTACATATCTCCGTACATAAAAATGACAACCCAATAAGAAATAAGGGCTCCGAAGAAGACACCGACTAAAAAACGTTGCCATCCAGGCTTTTTATGATAACTAGGAATATGCATTATGTCATGTCCTCCTGCACTAACCATTCAATGATGATCATGGCAGCTTTGGCGCCACCCATTGCGGATAGTATAAGTAAACCTTGTTTCAGTGCTTCAATAAATGGACCTTCTAAAAAGGCAACACGAAGGTTTTCAATCGCATCAAATGTTCCACCAATAGCTGCTACAATAGCCCAAATACCTAGCTTTTGAGCAATACGCATCATCCCTGTAAAAGGTGCTTCTCCTGTCGCAAATGCCCCAATTCCTCCAATCAATGTTCCACCAATTAGTACTCCAAAGGCAATAAAGAAACAATGTATAAGTTGTGCAAAGAACCGTTCTTCCATGTAATTACTCCCTTAAGTTAAAGTTGTATTCCATTCATTCTATGTTAGAGGAGGACAAGTTATGTTTGGTATACATATGTTCGTATTTTTAGCTATAATAGATGTAGAGAAAGTAAAGGCGGGATCGTATGTCGTATACACATTTACAAGTAAAAACCGGATATAGTTTTCTAAATAGCACCATCACCATTGATAAATTGGTCAATCGGGCTAGCCAATTGAATTTTAATGCACTAGCCATCACTGATGAAAATGTGTTATATGGGGTTATTCCGTTTTATAAAGCCTGTCTAGCAAAAGGGATAAAACCGATAATAGGAATGACCGTCACTGTAATAGACGAAGATGTGAGTGAACATATCGTTTTACTAGCAAAAAGTAATCATGGATATAAGCAATTAACTAAGTTAAGTACAACCATTCAACAAAATCAGTTGGATGGTATTACAAAGCAGGAGTTATTTACATATTTAAAGGAATTAGTCGTCATTGTGCCAATTCAAACAAGGCCTTTATCGGGATTACTTGAAAATGGTTTATATCACAAAGTAGATGAATACGTAAGTACATGGCAATCTATTGTTCCGCGAGAGGATTTCTATTTAGGAATTAGTAAGTTTGGATTGGAACAAGAAGAAATGCTAGCAAGTATGTTGCGAACATATCAGCAAAATAATCACGTACAAGTTGTTGCAATTAATGATGTTCGTTATTTAAGAGAACAAGATGTCTATGCTTATGATTGTTTACAAGCAATGAAGAATGGAAAAGAATGGACACCTTCTCATACTAACTTTATGAAACGCAATCATCATCTCCGATCATCCATTGAAATGGAACAAGTTTTTCACAGTTGGCCTGAAGTAGTCCAAGAAACAATAAATATACAAGAAAAATGTACTGTCACTTTTGATTTTGATGCGAGAATGATTCCTTCCTATCCTGTACCAAAAGAGAAAACAGCACATAAGTATTTAGAAGAGATTTGCAGAGAAAATATTGCAACAAAATATGAAAACATAACTAATGAAATTAAGATAAGACTAGAACATGAGCTAGCAGTTATTAAGAGTATGGCCTTTAGTGATTATTTTCTTATCGTATGGGATTTCATTCGCTTTGCAAAAGAAAATGGAATTATGGTTGGACCTGGGCGTGGTTCTTCAGCGGGTTCGATTGTGGCATATTGTTTAGGAATTACAGATGTTGATCCAATGAAATATAATTTATTATTTGAACGCTTTCTAAATCCAGAGCGTATTACTATGCCAGATATTGATATTGATTTCTCAGATATTAGGCGGGATGAAGTAATAACTTACGTTCGTGAGAAGTATGGCAGTGAGCATGTTGCTCAAATTATTACGTTTGGAACTTTTGCTACTCGTTCTTTAATTCGAGAATTAGGGAAGACAATGGCGATAGATAGTCAAGATATTACCTTCATATTAAGGCAAATACCTAGTCAAAATGCTGGAACAATAAGTAACATCTTGAAGTCTTCCAAAGAACTAACCGATTATGTACAGCAATCGGACCAATTAAAAACACTCTTTAAAGTAGCTAATGTATTAGAAGGATTACCTAGGCATCTATCAACCCATGCAGCAGGGGTTGTCATCAGTGAAGCACCATTAGTTAACCATGTACCATTAACAAAAGGAACATCAGAAACAGCGTTAACACAATACGCAATGACTGATTTGGAATCACTTGGATTATTAAAAATGGACTTTCTAGGTTTGCGTAATTTGACCTTAATTGAAAGGATTGTCAAGTCAATTCAATATAAAGAAAACGTAGATTTCGACTTGAAGCAAATTCCAGAAAATGATCCCAAAACATTCGAGCTATTACAAAGTGGTAAAACAAATGGTGTTTTCCAATTGGAATCAGATGGGATGAAACAAGTGTTAGAACGACTAAAACCTACTTCTTTTGAAGATATTGTTGCAGTGAATGCGCTATATCGACCAGGTCCGATGGATTTTATCCCAACATATATTGAAAGAAAACATGGCAAAAAGAAAACAACATTCTTGCATCCAGATTTAAAACCAATTTTAGAAAGTACGTATGGCGTATTAATTTATCAAGAACAAATTATGCAAATAGCCCACCGTATAGCAGGTTATTCGTTCGGGGAAGCAGATATTTTACGTCGAGCAGTAAGTAAAAAGAAACAAGATGTGATGGATAGGCAGCAGGATTCATTTATTCAAGGTTGCTTAAGAAATGGCTATACGAGAGAAATTGGAGAAGAAATATTTACGTGGATTGTGAAGTTCTCAAACTATGGATTTCCTAAAAGTCATGCTGTCGCCTATAGTAAAATCTCGTATCAGTTAGCATATTTAAAAGCGCACTATCCAAAACACTTTTACGCAGAACTGCTTACGTCGATTGGTAGTCAACATGATAAAATCCATTCCTATATGAAGGAGATGAAAGATTTAGGAATTAAAATTGCACCTCCTTCTATTAATAATAGCTACGGTCGTTTTTCCGTGGAAAGAGATTGTATTCGGATGGGATTACAATCCATTAAAGGGGTTGGAAAGCAAGCGATAGCAGAAATCATTGATGTAAGGAAACATGGTTACTTTAAGAATTTATTTGATTTTTGTTTGCGTGTCCCACCTAAAATCGTTAATCGTGCAACGATAGAATCACTTATTTTAGCAGGGGCATTTGATGAGACATATTCGAATCGAGCGAGTTTGCTTGCCTCTATTGATCAAGCGATTGATTCAGGAGAATTGTTCCGTGAATTTACGGATCAACCTAATCTATTTGAAAATGAATTGGAATTAGAACCATCCTATGTGGATATCGCAGACTTTTCTCAAATCAAAAAACTCGCAGATGAAAAAGAATTGTTAGGAATTTATGTTTCAAGTCATCCATTAGTACAGTACCGTTCAAGTCTAAGAGGTAATGGATATGTTTCATTACAACATGCTAAAGAATTCGAAAAGAAAAACTTAAAAAGTGCAGCAATTATCCAGGAGATTAAAACGATACGAACAAAACGTGGAGAACAAATGGCTTTCTTAACGTTAAGTGATGAAACAGATGATATGGATGGAGTTGTATTTCCTGAACTATATCGCAATACAAGACGATTTATCGAAGAAGAAAAGTTAATATTTATTTCTGGCAAAATCGAATCACGAAATGGAAAGAAACAGTGGTTATTGTCAACGATTGAACCATTTGATACGAGTCAATTACTTGAAAAAACAAAATCTGAACGTTTGTTTATCAAAATTACAGACGAAACTAGTAATGAAGCTCTACCAATTATCCAGGAGATTGCCAATCTTCATCCTGGGACAACACCGATAATTGTTTATCATGAAGAACAAAAAAAGACTTATCAGTTACTGGAAGCGTACTATATCCATATAAATCGGGATTCATTACGATTATTATCCGAATCATTTGGAGAGAAGAATGTAGTTTATCAAAAGGTTTAATAAACGAAACTTTACAGAGAATCTTATTTTGTTATAATGTAATAGTTAAGTGGTCAGACCACTTTTAACGGTAAAAGGAGCGAAATCTTTGTGAACTTAAGAGATGAAGCATTACACATGCATAAAGCACATAAAGGAAAATTAGAGACGGTAACAAAAGTCCCCGTCACAAATGCGAAGGAATTGAGTTTAGCATATTCACCAGGTGTAGCGGAACCGTGTAAAGTCATTCATGATCGGAAGGATACGGTTTATGACTATACAATGAAAGGGAATATGGTCGCTGTAGTAAGTGATGGCTCGGCAGTTCTAGGCTTAGGTAATATCGGACCAGAAGCCGCATTACCTGTTATGGAAGGTAAAGCCGTATTATTCAAGAGCTTTGCTGGTGTTGATTCTTTCCCTATCTGTTTAGATACACATGATGTGGATGAAATTGTGCAAACCGTGAAGTTAATGGAACCTACTTTTGGTGGTGTTAATTTAGAGGATATTGCAGCGCCGAATTGCTTTATTATTGAAGAACGACTAAAAAAGGAAATGAATATTCCGATTTTCCATGATGACCAACATGGAACAGCAATTGTTACAGTTGCGGGATTAATTAATGCACTAAAACTAGTCGGTAAATCTTTCTCAGAAATAAAAGTTGTAGCTAATGGAGCAGGGGCAGCAGGTATTGCTATTGTTAAATTGCTGTATCATTTCGGTGTTCGTAACATGGTGATGTGTGATTCGAGAGGAGCAATCTTTGAAGGTCGTACTTATGGAATGAATGATGTCAAAGAGTCAGTTGCAAAATTCACAAACCTAGATAAAGAAGAAGGTACCCTTGAAGAAGTACTAGAGGGAGCAGACGTATTTATTGGTGTTTCTATTGGTGGTGCTTTGACAAAAGAAATGGTGCAAAAAATGAATAGCGATCCAATTATCTTTGCGATGGCAAATCCAGATCCAGAAATTATGCCAGAAGATGCGAAAGCGGCTGGAGCAAAAGTTATAGGAACAGGTCGATCTGATTTTCCAAACCAAGTTAATAATGTATTAGCATTCCCAGGTATTTTCCGTGGGGCTTTAGATGTTCGCGCTACTCGTATTAATGAGAAGATGAAAGTTGCTGCTGCTGAGGCGATTGCTTCGTTAATTTCGGAAGAGGAATTAAACGAGGATTATGTGATTCCAGCACCATTTGATGTTAGAGTTGCTCCATTAGTAGCAGCAGAAGTCGCAAGAGCAGCAATGGACTCTGGTGTTGCTCGAATTCAAGTGAAGCCAGAAGAAATTGCTGAACGAACGAGACAGTTAGCCCAGATCAAATGAGAAGTAAAGGAGTGATCTTGGGTGTCTATGTCGCCGAAACAAAAGGTATACCAAGGTATATTAGAAGAGGTTCGTAATCTAATTGAAACGAATGATTTAAAACCAGGAGATAAACTTCCTTCAGAACGAGAATTATCGGAAAAGTTAAATGCTGGAAGGTCTTCTGTACGGGAAGCATTACGAGCTATGGAATTAATTGGAGTAATTGAAACTCGTCGAGGTGAAGGTACTTTTTTAAGTAAATATAGACCATATCAAACAGTAGAATTGCTATCTACCTTCATCTTTAAGGAAACTACGAAGGAAGAGTTATTGTCAGTAAAGACACTTTTAGAAAAAGAAGCAGCAAAACTTGCCTCTACTAAAATGGATGAGTCGAATCTAGGCCTTTTACTTAAAAAAATTGATGACCCCTCCCTAACGATGGAGGAATTACACTTTGCTTTTTTTAGTATTATATTTGAAAAAACAGAGAATCAGTTTTTAATGCGTATTTGGGCATTAATTGATGAATATACAAAGAGTTTTACGAGATATTATTCAAAACCTTTTTATTCTAAACTGATTACAGTATATCAGTCCAATGATGAACAACAAATAGATAGTCTATTTAAAGAAGAGAATGACCATAATTATTGAAATGATTAATTTTATATTTTATTTATCTTCGACTTATAATGACACCTTTTTTATATAGACATGCTGTATAGTGGAATAATCAGGTTTATTTATAATTTTGAATAATAGTTAATAGACTGTTTTCTTTAAGGATAACCAATCTAGGGAAATGCTGTCTATCGTGCACGTATCGAAAGGTTAGGAAAAGGGGGACTAAGATTGCTAAAAGATCTTTTTAATAAAAAGAGGAAATATGCTTCCATCCCGAGTGAAGACTCTAAAGTTGATATACCTGAAGGAATAATGAAGAAATGTGACCAATGTTATAAAATATTCTATCGTAAAGAAATGCAAAAAAATCTAAACGTATGTCCAAACTGTGGCCACCACCATCAGTTGAATGCTTGGGAACGAATTGATAGCCTATTTGACAAAGATACGTTTGTAGAATGGGATCAAGGTATGATTACAAGTAACCCACTAGATTTTCCAGAATATGAAGGCAAGCTAGAAAAAGACCGGAAGAAAACGGGATTAAATGAGGCTGTCGTTACAGGTATGGGAAATATAGATGGACATCCTACTGCACTAGCTGTTATGGATGCTAGATTTCGAATGGGCAGTATGGGATCTGTTGTTGGGGAAAAGATTGCAAGAGCTATTGAAAATGCTAGAAAAGAGAATATTCCATTCATCATCTTCACTGCTTCTGGTGGTGCCAGAATGCAAGAAGGTGTTCTTAGTTTAATGCAAATGTCTAAAACATCGGTAGCAATCAGTCGTTTTTCCAATGCTGGCGGACTAATGATTTCTATTATGACCCATCCAACAACAGGTGGAGTATCCGCTAGTTTTGCTTCTTTAGGTGACTATAATTTTGCGGAACCTGGAGCATTGATTGGATTTGCTGGAAGAAGAATTATTGAACAAACGATTCGTGAGAAATTACCAGAGGATTTCCAAACTGCTGAATTCCTTTTAAAACATGGACAACTTGATCAGGTAATTCATAGACATGACTTAAAATCTGTACTAAGTACACTACTAAAGGTGCATCAGAAGGGTGGGAATCCTGAATGAAGCAAATGTTAGAATTTGAAAAGCCAATTGTCAATTTAAGAGAGAAAATTGCTGAACTTAAAAAGTTTACTAGTGATAGTGAGATAGACTTAACAGAAGAAATTGCAACGTTAGAGAAAAGACTTACGAATTTAGAAGATGATATATATGGAAATTTAAAACCATGGCAACGAGTACAAATGGCAAGACACCAAGAGCGACCAACTACTTTAGATTATATCGGGGAGTTGTTTACAGATTTTCTCGAATTCCATGGCGATCGCTTCTATGGAGATGATGAAGCGATAGTTTCTGGTGTAGCTTTTTATAAAGGAAATCCTGTAACGGTTATTGGGCATCAACGTGGTAAGGATACAAAAGAGAATATTCGTAGAAACTTTGGAATGCCACATCCAGAAGGTTATCGAAAAGCACTTCGCCATATGAAACAAGCGGAAAAGTTTAATCGCCCGATTATTTGTTTTATCGATACGAAAGGTGCATATCCTGGAAAAGCTGCGGAAGAACGTGGACAAAGTGAAGCCATTGCTAAAAACTTAATGGAGATGGCAGGTTTAACTGTACCAATTATTTGTATAGTTATTGGGGAAGGTGGAAGTGGAGGTGCCTTAGCACTAGGTGTAGGAGACAGAATTCATATGCTAGAAAACTCCACATACTCTGTTATATCTCCTGAAGGTGCAGCTGCATTACTTTGGAAAGATTCAAATCTTGCTCAGAAAGCAGCGGAATCAATGAAGATAACAGCACCTGATTTACATGAATTAGGTATTATTGATGAAATCATTCCTGAGCCAAGAGGTGGAGCACATCGTGATGTGAAAGCACAAGCAGCTTCCATTGGATTAGCTCTTGATAAATCATTAAATGAACTAAAAACTTTATCTAAAGATGAATTATTAGAGCAAAGATGGGAAAAATATAAACAAATTGGAGAATACAAGGAACAATAAAAGATTGTCTCAAGTAGGGAATAATCCCTTGCTTGAGACATCTTTTTTATTTATTTTCTTTGGCTAATAGTATATATTGGAGTATGACATTTGTTTGAAGTTCAATTGAATAAATTGTCAAAGACGGTATCATACCGATGTTTTTAATTGAAATTTTATTTTATAAGCTATATCTTGTTAATGAAGGAGCTTTCCTTAGTCTATACTATAAAAAGATCATGTTAATATACTAACTAATCTTTTTTACATACTACAAAGAAAGAACAGAGGTGGATATATGAAACGACTAGGCGTACTTACAAGTGGTGGAGATGCACCTGGAATGAACGCAGCGATTCGTGCTGTTGTAAGAAAATGTATATATCACAATGTGGAAATTTTTGGTATTCGTAATGGCTATCAAGGTTTAATCGAAGGTAATATTGAACAAATGGATGTTGGCTCTGTTGGAGATATTATTCAACGAGGTGGAACGAAATTATATTCTGCTAGAAGTGAAGAATTTCGAACCGAAGAAGGACAACAAAAAGGAATTAGCCAATTAAAAAGATTTGGTATAGAAGGATTAATTGTAATTGGTGGAGATGGAAGTTTTCGTGGTGCACAAAAATTAACTGAAAAAGGCTTTCCTTGTATTGGAGTACCAGGAACAATAGATAATGATATAGCGGGTACCGATTTTACTATCGGATTTGATACCGCATTAAATACAATTATTGAAGCTATCGATAAAATTAGAGATACTGCGACTTCTCACGAACGTACATATGTTGTTGAAGTTATGGGAAGAAATGCTGGTGACTTAGCGCTTTGGGCAGGACTTGCAGATGGTGCAGAAAGTATATTAATTCCTGAAAAACCAGATGATATGGAAGAAGTTATTGCTCGTTTACAACGTGGAATTGAACGTGGGAAAAAACATAGTATTATCATTTTAGCTGAAGGTGTTGGAAGCGGTATCGACTATTGTGAGAAAATACAACAAGCAGCTAATTTAGAAACACGTGTCACGGTGTTGGGCCATATTCAACGTGGAGGTTCCCCAACAGCACAAGACCGAGTACTTGCGAGCAGATTAGGAGCAAAAGCTGTTGACTTATTACTTGAAGGAAAAGCTGGAAGAATGGTTGGAATTCAAAACAATAAATTAGTGGACCACGATATAAATGAAATCTTAAATGTACAACATTCCATTGATGAGGATATGTACAAATTATCGAAAGAATTATCGATATAAATATAGGAGGAATAGATGATGAGAAAAACTAAGATTGTATGTACAATTGGACCAGCTTCTGAATCAGTGGAAGAATTGGTGAAATTAATGGAAGCTGGAATGAATGTTGCTCGTTTAAACTTTTCGCATGGTGATTATGAAGAACATGGGGCACGCATTCGAAACATACGTGAAGCAGCTGAGAAAACAGGTAAAACTGTCGCTATTCTTCTAGATACGAAAGGTCCTGAAATCCGTACAGGAAACTTTGTTGAAGGACAAGCAGAATTAATTCAAGGAAACACCGTTTATATTTCTATGAATGAAGTAGAAGGTACTGCAGAACGTTTTTCTATTACATATCCAGGATTAATTAATGATGTTCATGTTGGCTCAAGAATATTATTGGATGATGGATTAATCGAATTAGAAGTTACTGAAATTGATGAACAAAATCAAGAGTTAAAAACAGTAGCACTGAACTCCGGATTAATTAAAAATAAAAAAGGTGTTAATGTTCCAAATGTATCTGTAAACTTACCAGGAATTACTGAGAAGGATGCAAACGACATTCTGTTTGGAATTGAACAAGGAATAGACTTTATTGCAGCTTCTTTCGTTCGGAGAACTTCTGACATCTTAGAAATTAGAGAGTTACTAGAAAAACATAATGCAACCCATATACAAATTATCCCTAAGATTGAAAATCAAGAGGGTGTAGACAATATTGATAGTATTCTTGAAGTAAGTGATGGATTGATGGTAGCAAGAGGAGATCTTGGTGTGGAAATACCTGCAGAAGATGTACCACTTGTGCAAAAGCAATTAATAAGAAAATGTAATACAGCAGGTAAACCAGTTATTACAGCAACACAAATGCTTGATTCCATGCAGAGAAATCCTCGCCCTACTAGAGCGGAAGCATCCGATGTAGCAAATGCTATCTTTGATGGGACTGATGCAATTATGCTATCTGGGGAAACTGCAGCAGGTAATTATCCTGTAGAATCCGTGCAAACAATGCATAATATTGCTATCAAAACAGAAACAGCATTAGACCATAGTTCTATTCTGAAGAACCGTAGTCAATCAGTAGATATGACGATGACAGATGCTATTAGCCAATCCGTAACCCATACTGCGATGAATTTATCGGTAAGTGCTATTGTAACACCAACAGAAAGTGGACATACAGCTCGTATGATTTCTAAATATAGACCACAAGCTCCTATTATTGCTGTCACGTATAATGAGCATATCAATCGCCAACTATCTTTAGTATGGGGTGTAACAGCTATTCATGGAGAAAAAGCAAATTCTACTGATGAAATGCTTGATGGTGCTATTGATCTTGGCTTACAAGCGAATTTACTAAAACATGGTGAACGTGTCGTAGTTACAGCTGGAGTTCCAGTAGGTGAATCAGGAACAACAAACTTAATGAAAGTCCATATCATTGGTGATGTAATTGCTAAAGGACAAGGAATTGGTAAAAAGAGCGCCTACGGTAGAGCAGTTCTAGTGAAAAACGCAGAAGAAGCATTAAGCAAAGTTAAACATGGAGATATCATCGTAACTTATGGTACCGATCGTGACATGATGCCTGCTATTGAATTAGCTAGTGGACTAGTTACAATCGAAGGTGGATTAACGTCTCATGCCGCAGTAGTAGGATTAAGCTTAGGTATTCCTGTTATTGTTGGTGTCGAGGATGCTTTCGAACTAATACAAGACGGTAAAGATATTACTATTGATGGAACAAAAGGCGATATATACCAAGGACATGCCGGTGTATTATAATAAATAAAAACTACTAAAAGAGGATGACTTCATATGAATGAGTCAGCCTCTTTTTTTGAAAGAGAGGTTCTAAACGATGAACTGGTTACTTTTATTTTTATTAGTATCAGCAGCTGAAATAGGATTATTTGTTTGGATTGGTGGAATGATTGGACCTTGGTGGGTTGTTTTGCTAATTTTTTTAACTGGATTTTTAGGGATTACTTTAGCAAAGAAAGAAGGACTCGTAACTTGGCGACGTGCCCAACAATCAATCCAGTATGGCAAGGTACCTACTAAAGAGATCCTTGATGGCATTTGTATATTTATTGGTGGCGTATTTTTATTTACACCAGGATTTCTAACGGATATTACAGGTTTTCTACTTGTTATTCCTTATACAAGAAGTTTTTTAAAAGTGTTTGTTATGCATATTATTAAAAAGCTAATGGATAACAACACCATCTACATCCATAGAAAATAATCATTTATTTAATACAAAATGTACTAATTTCATAAAAATCCCGGATTGATACAATACCAAAATTGATATTAGAATGATTGGAGCAAAAATTACTCCAGCAATTCCCCATAGCTGTATGGTGATGAATAAGATGATTAAACTAACCAATGGATTAATTCCAATATTGGCAGACAATATTTTTGGTTCAATTATTTGTCTTGTCACAATAACAACAATATATAAAATAGCCAAACCAATCGTTAACGAATAATTACTAATGATAAATGAATAAAGAATCCATGGAATGAAAATTAAACCAGTTCCTACTAGTGGTAATAAATCGACAACAGCAGCAATCGCCGCAATGGCTAAAGCATGATCAACTCCGATTATGAGTAAGCCAACATAAATAAGTACAGCTGAAATAAAAATAAGAATTATTTGAGCTCGAATATATCCGATAATTCCTTTTTTAATTCCTGATTGAACGTCTCGGACTATGCTTAATATATTTCCTGGGAGAATGTCCATTAATTTTTTTATTATATTTTGCCAATCATTTACCATGAGAAATGTTGCAATTAAAATAAAAATAATAATCGTTAACGATCCTGGGAAAAATCCTACAAATTCAGGTAACTGAATAATAAGCGATTGAATTAATTTCGTAAAACTTGTCCCGATTTCGTTTAGGAATTTTTGTAAGTTATCTTGGATTGTTTGTTGATGTGTATCATCTAATTGATTAAAGAATGATGCTAGTTTGTGATAAAACGGAATAATTATTTCGATGAAAACATTTTCGACTACCCGAAAAAAGTGAATAATAAATGCTTGGAACTTTTCCATGATATAGGCAGTACCTTGGATTATTTCTGTAATGACAATAAAAATTAGGCCGACAAATATAAGGAAAATAGTAACTATCACTGATAGGGTAGCTAGAGGTCTAGGTACTTTCCATTGTTTTTCTATATATGTAACAGGAGTATTTAAGACTGCTGCAATAAAAAAAGCAATAAGAAAAGGAAAAATATAACCGATGGAAAGCTTAAAACATACAAAAATCACTAACAACAACATACATAAAATCAATAAGCGAATAAACGGATCAATATACTGCTTGTACAATGTTATACCCCATTTACTTGAAATGTAGACATATAGTTATTGTTCAATATATGCCCTTAAAGGTAGAAATATAAGTACTTGAGCTAAGCATTCTATGAAATTCTTTCATCTATCAATCTATTAATTAGTCAATTTATTATAATACCAACAGTATTTATTTAAATTTAAACGGTTTCATTTCACATTAATGGGAAAATACTTTATAATTAATTGTGGGCAGGCAATATCCGATAAATTTAGTAGGAAATTGTCAACATTAATTAACATTATTTTTTCACTCTTAATGTTAGAACAAATAGAAAAAGGAGAGGGTTTAACTATGACAGCAACGAAAGGTCTTGAAGGGGTAGTAGCAACACAATCATCAATTAGTTCTATCATTGACGACCAACTTACTTACGTAGGCTATCGTATTGATGATTTAGCAGAGAATGCAAGTTTTGAAGAAGTAGTTTACTTGCTTTGGAATTTAAAATTACCGACAAAAGCTGAATTAGATGCCTTTAAACAAGAACTTGCTGATAACATGGAAGTGCCTGATGCAGTACTTGATCAAATGCGTTCTTATGATTTATCAAAAGTTCATCCAATGGCTGCTCTAAGAACTTCTATTTCATTACTAGGGTTGTATGATGAAGAGGCTGACGTAATGGAAGAGGAAGCTAATGTTCGTAAAGCAGTTCGTCTACAAGCTAAAATAGCTACTGTTGTAGCTGCATTTTCTAGAATTAGACAAGGGAAAGACCCTGTTAAACCATTAAAAGATGTAAGTTACGCTGAAAACTTTTTATATATGTTAAAAGGTGAAAAACCAAATGAAATCGAAGTAGAAGCTATTAATAAAGCATTAGTATTACATGCGGACCATGAATTAAATGCATCTACGTTTACTGCTAGAGTATGTGTGGCAACGCTATCAGATATGTATTCAGGCATTACTGCAGCGATTGGTGCTCTAAAAGGCCCTCTACATGGTGGAGCAAACGAACAAGTAATGAAAATGCTAACTGAAATTGGAGAAGAAGAAAATGCGCTTCCATATGTGCAAGAGAAGTTAGCAAATAAAGAAAAAATTATGGGAATGGGACATCGTGTATATCGTAATGGTGATCCAAGAGCAAAACATTTACAAAAGATGTCTAAACAATTAACAGCGCTTACTGGCCAGGAAAAATGGTACAATATGTCTGTTAAAATTGAGGAATATATTAAACAAGAAAAAGGTCTACCAGCAAACGTAGATTTCTATTCTGCGTCTGTATATCATAGCCTAGAGATTGATCATGATTTATTCACGCCAATCTTTGCAATGAGCCGTGTATCTGGTTGGATTGCACATATTTTAGAACAATATTCAAACAACCGTCTAATCCGTCCACGTGCAGAATATGTAGGACCGAATACACAAGAATATATCCATATTGACCAACGCTAAGAAAAACAATTACTGTTATTTCTAATAGCCGGATAATCCGGCTATTACTTTGATAAGCTACTAGACTTAGGAGGAATTATAATGACACAAGGTGAAAAAATTACTGTTGAAGCAAATGGAAAAATGAATGTTCCAAATAACCCAGTTATTCCTTTTATTGAAGGTGATGGAACTGGTCCTGATATTTGGGCAGCTGCAAGTCGTGTATTAGAAGCTGCAGTTGAAAAGGCTTATAACGGAACTAAGAAAATTGAATGGTTAGAAGTTTATGCTGGGGAAAAAGCATACAACAAAACTGGCGAATGGTTACCAAAAGAAACTTTAGAGAAAATTGATGAGTACAAAATTGCTATTAAAGGGCCTCTTACAACACCAATCGGTGGCGGAATTCGTTCTTTAAACGTTGCATTACGTCAAGAGCTAGACCTATTTACTTGCTTACGTCCAGTACGTTACTTTGAAGGTGTACCTTCTCCAGTAAAACGTCCTGAAGATGTAGATATGGTTATCTTCCGTGAAAACACAGAAGACATTTATGCTGGTATTGAATGGCAAAAAGGCTCTGATGAAGTTAAGAAAGTTGTAGAATTCTTAAAAAATGAAATGGGAGTACATAAAATCCGCTTCCCAGAAACTTCAGGGATTGGTATTAAGCCAGTTTCAGAAGAAGGTACTAAACGTCTAGTACGTTCTGCAATCGAATATGCACTTAACGAAGGACGTAAGAGTGTAACTCTAGTTCATAAAGGTAACATTATGAAATTCACAGAAGGTGCTTTCAAACTTTGGGGATACGAAGTGGCTGAAGAAGAATTTGGTGACAAAGTATTCACATGGGCTGAATATGATCGCATCGCTGAAAAAGATGGTAAAGATGCAGCTAATAAAGCACAAGCTGATGCTGAAGCAGCTGGTAAAATCATCGTTAAAGATGCAATTGCTGATATCTTCTTACAACAAATCCTAACTCGTCCAAGAGAATTTGATGTAGTTGCTACAATGAACTTAAATGGTGACTATATTTCTGATGCACTAGCTGCACAAGTTGGTGGTATCGGAATTGCTCCTGGAGCAAATATTAACTATAACACTGGTCATGCTATCTTTGAAGCAACTCATGGTACAGCACCTAAATATGCAGGATTAGATAAAGTTAACCCATCATCTGTAATTCTTTCTGGTGTACTAATGCTTGAACACCTAGGATGGAGAGAAGCAGGAGATCTAATCACGAAAGCAATGGATAAAACAATTGCTTCTAAAGTAGTTACTTATGACTTTGCTCGTCTAATGGAAGGCGCAACAGAAGTTAAATGTTCTGAGTTCGCTGATGAATTAATTAAGAATATGGAATAATTGACAATAAATATAGAGCCTTCCCCTACTAAATCTTTAGTAGGGGAAGGCTCTTTTTTTATGTAAGTGCCATTCATCATTTAGTACAGTCTTCTGGAATGAAATGAATAATGGGGAAGTGCCATACATCACTTAGCGGAGTCTTCTGGGTGAAATGAATAATGGGTAAGTGCCATACATCATTTAGCGGAGTTTTCTGGTTTGAAATGAATAATGAGGAAGTACCATACATCATTTAACGGAGTCTTCTGGATTGAAATGAATAATGGGGAAGTGCCATTAATTATTTATCCCAGTATTGTACTTAGAGATGAATTATTGGCATGCTTTATAGTACCTTGACTTTCGTCACTACCTTGAGCTACAATTACATTAATGTAAATGTTAGGAGGGTTGTTAATCGTGAGACTTCGTTTTCCCACTTTGAACTCGTAATTTTATACGTTCAAAGACTCTGTCTGTGAGATAGAGTAACGGGAATAGTCTGTCCACTTTTAACATTTTTCAACTAAATCGGATTGAAGATGTAGAAGAAAGGCGCGATTATTGGCGTCTTTCTTTTTGTTTTTAGACCAGTGAACATGAAGTAAGTAGTTCCTATGTAGACCCCCATTCTTCTCACAGATAGGGGGTCTTTCTTTGTGTTAAGGAGGAAATTAGATGACATTATTATTCTATTGATACGAGTTGAGTTATTCAAAACTAGCTTGTATCGATCCTAGCTATCGATACGAATAATTTCGGGAGGTAGGATAAAAATGGATAGAATTATATTTGAATTAGAGGATATTTTAATAAGTTATTTTGACAAAGAAATAATTAAAATTGATAGATTAGCTGTTCATCAATTTGACCGAATTGGAATTGTTGGCAAGAACGGGGCAGGAAAGAGTACAATTATTAAACTACTTGCTGGAGAGATTGTTCCAACTACTGGTAAAGTTATTCGGCATGTAGAGCCTGCTTATTTTGAACAGTTATCAGCACCACAACATACTGGTGCTGATGGCGAATTACTATCGAAATTAGGTATTTCGGGTATTGAACACAATTCTAGTGGTGGCGAGCAGGCAAAACTTAAACTAGCAAATGTATTTACAGACTATTATGAGGCCTTATTGCTTGATGAACCAACTACACATATGGACCAGGCTGGAATCTCTTTTTTAATTGAACAATTAGAATATTATTATGGCGCAATGATTTTAGTTAGTCATGACCGTAGTTTGTTAGATCAAGTTGTTACAACGATTTGGGAAGTGGCAGATGGTGTGATTAGAGTATATAAAGGTAATTATTCAGACTATGAGAAGGAAAAGAATATAGAGTTAAAGCAAATAATCGAAGCACATGAAAAATATACAAGTGAAAAAAACAGGTTAGAAATGGCAATCCAAAAGAAAAAGGAAAAAGCAGAGAAATTACTTCGGAATGATGGTAAATCAAAACAAAAAGCGAAAGAAAAACCAAGCCGATTAGGGAAAAGTAAATCAAAATCATCAAGTCAAAAAGCAATATATAGAGCAGCAAAATCTATGGAACATCGGATAAAAAAGCTCGATGAAATAAAACCTATTCAGGAAGAGAGACCAATTATTTTCAACCAATCCAAGTCAATAACGATATATAATAAATTTCCAATTATGGCAACTGGATTTAAGCTAACAATAGGAAATAGAGTATTAATAGATGAAGCTAATTTTCAGTTTCCACTGGGTAAGAAAATAGCAATCACTGGTCCAAATGGTTCGGGAAAAAGTACCTTCCTAAACCATATTGCTAATAAAGGAGATGGATTAATTATATCACCTAAGGTGAAAATTGGTTATTTTACACAAATGGGTTATCGATTTAACACCAATGAAACTATTTTATCCTATTTAAAAAATCGTTCAGAACAGAGCGAAGGTATTCTAAGGACTATTCTTCATAAAATGCAATTCTCTGGTACGGATCTGTATAAAAAAGTAAATGATATTAGTGGTGGTGAAGCAGTTCGACTTAGATTATGTGAGTTGTTTCTTGGAGAGTTTAACGTATTGCTACTAGATGAACCAACAAATTTCTTAGATATTCATGCACGAGAGGCATTAGAAACTTTTATTCATGGGTATAGTGAGACTATTATTTCTGTAAGCCATGATAAGGCGTTTATCGCAAATGTTGCAGATGTTCAATATGAAATCAATCCGAGAGATAAGACATTTACGGAAGTAACATAATAGCCAATGATGAGGTAGTTCTTAAGCTACCTCCTTCAATTTTAATTGTATTAATACAGATTGTGTACACTAGTCAATGTAAAGATTTGTTTACAATAGCTTTCTACCATTTTCTTTATCCTAGTTTCATTGTAAGATAATAGTAGAATTAAAGTTCGTAACATAATGGAAATGGGGAATTGATAGCATGAATGAAAACATACTTATTGTCGATGACGAAAAATCTATCGTAACATTATTACAATATAACTTGGAAAAAGCTGGCTATGTCACCGATGTTGCTTATGATGGATTAGAGGCAGTTCAAAAAGCCGAAAACAATAATTATGATTTTATTATTCTTGACTTAATGCTCCCAGGGATGGATGGGATGGAGGTTTGTAAACAGTTAAGAATACAGCAAATAGAAACACCCGTCTTAATGCTAACTGCGAGAGATGATGAAATAGATAAGATTCTTGGTTTGGAAATGGGTGCTGATGATTACTTAACAAAGCCTTTTAGCCCAAAAGAAGTAATTGCAAGAATTAAAGCAATCTTAAGACGTTCAAAGAATACGCCTGCTCAATCAAAGCAGTTTGTAGTAGGTGACATTACCATATATCCAGAACGTTATGAAGCGGAGAAAGACGGAGAAGTATTAACATTCACGCGAAAAGAGTTTGAATTACTACATTATTTAGCAACTCACAAGGGGAAAGTGTTATCAAGAGATCAACTATTAAGTGCGGTTTGGGATTATGACTTTGTAGGTGATACAAGAATAGTTGACGTACATGTCAGTCACCTTCGAGAAAAAATTGAGCCTAATACTAAAAAGCCAATATATATTAAAACGATCCGTGGATTAGGTTATAAAATGGAGGACCCAGTGTGAGGCAATTGACATTAAAACCAATTATTCGATATGCACTAATCATTTTGCTTATCATTATAATTTCTGGTTTGATATTTATTCAATTTACGAATAATTATATTGTCGTCGTTCTAGTATTACTCACTGAATATTTGATTTTAATGATGATGCTTCATTATGTTTTTGATAAATATGTGAAGCCAATTAAAAAAGCAACGGATACATTAGATGAATTAGTTAAAGGAAACTTTAGTGCGAGAATGCATCATCCTGTTACTGGCAGTATGGCCTCCTTATTAATGAAAATTAATAAATTAGCTCGCAGTTTAAGTGAATTATCATTTAATGAAAAAATTCACGCGGAGCAATTATCAACCGTTATTGAAAATATTCAAAGTGGCTTAATTTTAGTCGATGAAAAGGGATATATTCATCTAGTAAATAAAAATTTCTTACACATTTTTGGAAAAACTGAAAAGGATTACGTCGGTTATTTATATTACGATGTATTAGAAAATGATACGTTGCATAAGACGATTCAACAAACGTTTCTTTATGAACAAAATGTAAAAGATTCTATTATCATTTCTAATCAGACCAAGCAGTACTTTGAAGTAATCGGTGCGCCAATATTTGATGATCGTAATATGTTAAAAGGCGGAATCTTAGTCTTATACGATATTACTGAATTAAAGAAATTGGAAAGAATGAGGAAAGATTTTGTTGCCAATGTATCTCACGAGTTGAAAACACCGATTACTTCGATTCGAGGATTTTCGGAAACGTTGTTAGAAGAAGATATTAATGATAAAGATACAGCACGTCATTTCTTAAGTATTATTAACGAAGAGAGTAAACGACTCCAAATGTTAATTCAAGATTTACTAACATTATCACGATTAGAAAAAGAAGACTCGCAAGTCCGATTATCTAAAGTGAACCTTATTAAAATAATTGAAGAAGTTATACAAGTTTTGAACATCCATCTAGAACAAAAGGAAATAGCATTTAAAGTAAATGTTCCAAAAGAATTGATATTTATGGCAGAATTAACCAGTGTTAAACAAATTATGATCAATTTACTAGAAAATGCGATTCACTATACTCCAAAAGGTGGAGAAGTAAGAATACATGCAGTGGATGAAGAAGAGTTTATTCATATTATCGTGAAAGATACGGGAATTGGAATACCAGCAGAATCTTTATCAAGAATATTTGAACGCTTTTACCGTGTAGATAAGGCAAGAAGTCGAAATACAGGTGGTACAGGATTAGGTTTAGCGATTGTGAAACATATAGTTGAATTGCATCAAGGTAAGATAGAAGTAGAAAGTGAAGTTGATGTCGGTACAACATTCCATATTTATTTTCCAAAATAATAAGCACCTTCCTTAATCGGAGGGTGTTTTTTATTGAATTTTATGGACAAAAAATTTTCATGCACCCTATATTTTTACCCGATGATGTTTAAATGGTAAAATAGATAAATAGCATATGCCGGGTAAGGAGGAAAAAATAATGACCAAAAAGCTAGTCTTAATCGACGGAAATAGTATAACTTATCGCGCTTTTTTTGCACTTCCATTATTAAATAATGATAAAGGTGTGTATACGAATGCCGTATATGGGTTTACGACTATGTTACTTAGGATCTTAGAAGAGCAAAAGCCTACTCATTTATTAGTTGCTTTTGATGCAGGGAAGACAACATTTAGACATAGTAAATATAAAGAATACAAAGGTGGAAGACAAAAAACGCCACCAGAATTATCAGAGCAATTCCCTTTAGTGAGAGAGCTATTAAATGCGTTTAATATTCGTCATTATGAATTAGAAAATTATGAAGCAGACGATATTATCGGGACATTGGCTAAACAAGGGAACGAAAAAGATTTTGAAGTTGCCGTCATATCTGGAGATAAAGATATGTTACAACTTGTATCCGATAAAGTAACTGTGAATGTTACGAAAAAAGGGATTTCGGAAGTAGAGGCTTATACTCCTGAATATTTAACAACTAAAATGGAAATTACTCCAGATCAAATAATTGATTTAAAAGCATTAATGGGAGATAGTTCTGATAATATACCAGGCGTTCCTGGAGTTGGAGAAAAAACAGCTACTAAATTATTAAAAGAATATAAAACATTAGAAAACCTATACGAACATTTGGATGAAGTAAGTGGTAAAAAACTAAAAGAGAACTTAACGAACCATAAAGACGATGCATTTATGAGTCAAGAGTTAGCAACTATTAATTGTGAATCCCCAATCGAAATTGCGGTTGATGATGTGTCTTATGAAGGGTATTCTCCTCAACAAGTTACTAATATCTTTAAGGACTTAGGGTTTCAATCCCTTTTAAATCGAATAGGTGTAGAAGATGTGGTTGAAGAAGTACAAGAAGAATTAAAAGAGATTAAGTTTGAAATTGTCTCCAAAGTTGATTCTAAAATGTTTACTGGAGAAGAATCATTAATTATTGAAATGCTATCTGATAGTTATCATACTGCTCCAATTGAGGGTATTGGGATAGCAAATAAGGAAAAAGCCTATTTCATTCCGATGGAAGTGGCAAAAGATTCAGACGAGTTTAAAAAATGGGCTGAAGATCCAACGAATAAAAAAGTAGTCTTTGATGTGAAGCAATCGGTAGTTGCTCTTAAGAGAATAGGAATGGATCTTCAAGGTGTAACGTTTGATGTATTACTTGCCTCTTATTTGTTGGATCCATCTGAAAATAATCATGATATTCCAGCAATTGCTCATCGAATGGGCTATAAGTCAGTTTTATACGATGAAGAAGTCTATGGTAAAGGGGCAAAAATTAAAGTCCCTGAACAGGATAAGTTAGCTGATCATATTGTTCGAAAAGCACAAGTATTACACGAGCTTGAGGAAAAAATGAATGAAGAACTTAGTGAACATAATCTATACTCACTTCTAACAGAATTAGAAATGCCGCTAGCTTTAATTTTAGCTGAGATGGAACATACCGGAGTGCTTGTAGATGTAGCAAGATTAGAAGAAATGGGTACAGAATTGAAAAGCCGACTAACTGAAATTGAGAAAGAAATTTATGAATTAGCAGGTGAAGAATTTAATTTAAATTCACCTAAACAACTAGGTCCGATTTTATTTGAAAAACTTGGTCTTCGAGTGATAAAGAAAACAAAAACAGGTTATTCCACTGCGGCTGATGTATTAGAACAGCTTGAAAATGATCATGAGATTATTCCGAAAATCTTGTTATACCGTCAACTTGGTAAACTGCAATCAACATATATTGAAGGATTACTAAAAGTGGTTGATAAAGAGACAAGTAAAATTCATACACGTTATAATCAGGCTTTAACACAAACTGGAAGATTAAGCTCGATTGACCCTAACTTGCAAAACATTCCGATTCGAATTGAAGAAGGACGTAAAATTAGACAAGCTTTTGTTCCTTCTGAAAAAGATTGGATTATGTTTGCAGCTGATTATTCACAAATTGAATTACGAGTACTAGCTCATATTGCCAAAGACGAAAAGTTAATTGCCGCATTCCAAACTGGACAAGATATTCATACACAGACAGCAATGGAAGTTTTTCATGTTTCCGAAGACGAAGTTACGTCTGATATGAGAAGACAAGCGAAAGCTGTTAACTTTGGAATTGTATATGGTATAAGTGACTTTGGCCTTTCTCAAAATCTAGGGATAACTCGTAAAGAAGCGAAGCAGTTTATTGAACGTTATTTTGAAAGTTATCCAGGGGTTAAGTCTTATATGGACGAAATTGTTCAAGAGGCAAAACTCAATGGTTATGTGACGACATTAATGAATCGTAGACGTTACTTACCAGAGATTACAAGTCGTAACTTTAACTTACGAAGTTTTGCAGAGCGAACAGCGATGAATACACCTATACAAGGTACTGCTGCTGATATTATCAAAAAAGCTATGATTGATCTAAGAGAAAAATTAAAAGATGAAAAGATGCAAGCACGCATGCTTCTCCAAGTACACGATGAACTTATTTTAGAGGCACCAAAAGAAGAACTAGAAAAACTAAAAGAAATTGTCCCTGAAATGATGGAGAATACTGTGGAGTTAAATGTTCCTCTAAAAGCAGAATATGCTTATGGGGAAAGCTGGTATGATGCAAAGTAAGGAGAATTTGGGATGCCAGAATTGCCAGAAGTTGAAACAATAAGAAAAACATTAAAACGATTCGTTTTGAATCGAACAATTAACGATGTTCATGTTCACTGGGGAAAGATCATAAAAAAACCGGATGATGTCGAGCATTTTAAACATTTATTAATGGGTCAAACCATTCATGATATCCATCGAAAAGGGAAATTTTTACTCTTTGAATTAGATGATTTCATGTTAATTTCCCACTTAAGGATGGAAGGGAAATATAGTGTTCACTATAAGGACGAACCAGTTAAAAAACATACTCATGTCATATTTTCGTTTACGACTGATGAAGAGCTTCGATACAATGACGTTCGTAAATTTGGAACAATGCATATCGTTAAGAAGGGAGAAGAGTTGACGCAAAAGCCGTTAAGTCAACTCGGACCTGATCCATTTGATAAAGAATTTACAGTAGATTACTTTTATCAAAAGCTCAAAAACACGAACCGTTCTATTAAAGTAGTATTGCTTGACCAAACCGTTGTTGCTGGATTAGGTAATATTTATGTAGATGAGACATTGTTTAAAGCACGCGTTCATCCATTAAAGAAAGCAAATAAACTGACTAAAAAAGAAGTGCAAGAAATTCGTAAGCAAGCAATTTCCACATTAGAAGAAGCCGTTCGACAAGGTGGAACAACGATACGCTCTTATGTGAATAGCCAAGGGGACATGGGGATGTTCCAGCAGGAGCTATCTGTCTATGGTCAAGAAAATGAAGCATGTCCTAACTGTGGAAACGTAATTGCAAAGATGAAAGTTGGCGGAAGAGGTACACATATCTGTCAACAATGCCAAAAGCTATGAAGGAGAATGGGTATGTCTCTAGTAATTGGATTAACTGGTAGTATTGCAACTGGGAAAAGTACGGTTTCTTCCATGTTAAGACAACTTCATATCCCTGTTGTCGATGCGGATCAAATTGCAAGAGTAGTTGTTGAGCCTGGAGAACCGGCTTTAACTGAAATTGTTCATGTATTCGGAGAAGATATCTTGCAACCAGATGGTACACTTGATAGAAAAAAATTAGGATCGATAATTTTTAAAAATGAAGATAAACGTAAACTTCTTAATTCTATTATTCATCCAGCTATACGAAAGAAAATGATGGAAGAAAAAGATACTTATTTAAAACAAGGAGAAAGTTGTGTAGTATTAGATATTCCACTACTTTTTGAAAGTAAGTTAACACATCTCGTGGATAAGGTACTAGTAGTTGCTGTAGAAGAAGATGTACAATTAGAGCGATTAATGGAGCGAGATGGTTCAACGAAAGAAGAAGCACAAGTACGAATCGATTCACAAATCCCTATCAAAGAAAAAGTAAAACTTGCTGATGCAGTTATTAATAATAATGGAACAATAGACAAAACGTATCAGCAGTTAAAAGAAATACTTCACGTCTGGGGTATAGACAAATAATATGTAATTATAAAAAATGACTATTCGACGATGGATAGTCATTTTTTATAATTACTTTTATGATAGTGCTTACATTTTTATCTAAATGTGTTATACTATATGTGAAAATTGTTTATATTAGTATATCATAATGCAGGAGGACTTTTCATGAGTAAAACAAGGGTTGCTATTAGTGGATTTGGGCGGATTGGAAGAATGGTGTTTAGGCAAGCTATTACAGATCCTAACTTAGAGGTTGTTGCCATAAATGCCAGCTATCCTTCAGAAACATTAGCCCATCTTATAAAATATGATAGTGTCCATGGTATCTTTGAACACGATGTAAAAGCATTAGAAAATGAATTAGAAATTAATGGTAAACGAGTTAAGATAGTTAATTATCGAGAACCAGATAAATTACCATGGTCAGCATTCGATATTGATGTAGTAATTGATGCTACTGGAAAGTTTAAGACAAAAGAAACTGCAGGCTTACATTTAAAAGCTGGTGCTAAAAAAGTAGTTATTACTGCTCCAGGAAAAGAAGTAGATAAGACAATTGTGATGGGGGTTAACCACCAGTCTTATGATGAAGTAAATGATGATGTTATTTCAAATGCTTCTTGTACAACCAACTGTTTGGCACCAGTAGTTAAGATATTAGATGAAAACTTTACTATTAAAAACGGTTTAATGACGACTGTCCATGCATTTACTAATGACCAAAAGAACTTAGATAATCCTCATAAAGACTTAAGGCGTGCAAGAGGATGTACTCAATCCATTATTCCAACATCAACTGGTGCAGCTAAAGCATTATCGGAAGTATTACCACACTTAAATGGCAAACTCCATGGAATGGCTTTACGTGTACCGACACCAAATGTTTCATTAGTTGATTTAGTAGTGGATGTTGAAGAAGCAGTGACACCAGAAATCGTTAATAATGTTTTTCGTGAAGCGGCTAAAAATGAATTATTAGGAATTATACAATATAGTGATGAACCACTAGTTTCAATTGATTATACAACATCGGAATACTCTGCAATCATAGATGGTTTATCTACAATGGTAATGGAAGATAATAAAATAAAAGTACTAGCATGGTATGATAATGAATGGGGTTATTCTGCAAGAGTTGTAGATTTAGTAAAATATGTTGGTAGTTTTTTAGAAGCAAAAAAAGTATCAGTTTCTTA
This sequence comes from Ornithinibacillus halotolerans, assembly GCF_014637405.1. GTDB lineage: Bacteria > Bacillota > Bacilli > Bacillales > Amphibacillaceae > Ornithinibacillus > Ornithinibacillus halotolerans. The sequence goes on along the minus strand of NZ_BMEY01000014.1, from coordinate 3,619 downwards.
AAGTGAGAACTGATAAAAATATGAGACTGAGATTTAACTCATCTATAGGTAAAAATAATGAACAATTACCGGGGCGGTTTTTTGCGTTAACTCCAATGTTCAATTTTACCTTTATAGGAGTAGTTAAATCTCAGTCTTTTTCTTTTTAATTTTTACTAGGGTAAATCTATAAAACATGTTAAAATAAATAGAGTTACTTGTTTACGGTATTGATAAAATCAGGAGTGAAGCATATGTCTTTTGGTAAAAAATTATCCAGATTCCTTAATAATCAAGCAGTCACATCGGATAATCATTGGGATAAAGAGTTAAAAACTCATTACTATAAAACTACGAAAGAAAAAGGACTTGCCAAACTAGAAGAAATGATACGTGGTAATCAGAACTTTAAAATCCATTCAGTTTCAGAGTCGCATGGTGAAATAAGTTTTCGAATCGTAAAAGGGAAGAAAGCATTTATTATTGCTACTGTTATTATGGTGAGACCATATCAAACTGCAATCGATTTTACAGTTACGAGTGAGAGTGCTTTTCCATATGATTTCGGGTATAGTTCAAAAGTAGTTAAACAATTATATAATAGATTAGATAAAGAATTACAATTAATTGATAAAAAGAACTAATAGTATAAAAATGGGGTTAATTAAATGAGATGCTCAAATTGTCATTATAAGAATACAAAGGTGCTAGATTCTAGACCAATAGAAGAAGGTCGTTCGATACGTAGAAGACGTGAATGTGAAAAGTGTGGCTATCGTTTCACAACCTTTGAACGCATGGAAGAAGTACCACTTATTGTAGTAAAGAAGGATGGAGCAAGACAAGAATTTAGTCGAGAAAAGCTTGTTCGTGGATTAATAAAAGCTTGTGAAAAAAGACCAGTCTCCATTGAAACGATAGAATCTATTGCTTTTCAAGTAGAAAAAGAATTAAGGAACATAGGTGTTTCAGAGATTGATAGTAAAGAAATTGGAGAAATGGTTATGGAACAGTTATCTAAAATTGATGATGTTGCATATGTTCGATTTGCATCTGTTTACCGTCAATTTAAAGATATAAATGTATTCCTTGACGAACTTAAAGATCTAATTCAGACCGATAAAAAGAATTAACATAAATAATTAGAAAGTAGGGTTATGATGAACATTGGAAAAATATTGCCTGTAGATGGTTATTCTGTAGTTTTACAAGGTAATTTACCTCTAGATTATGCAAAGTCATTAACCCATCTTTATCAGCCACTAATTGGTATGAAAGCTGTCATGTTATATCAAACACTATTACATGAAATAGACCTCCAACAGGAAAATGACTTTCAAACCCACCATACATTAATGAACTATTTAAATATATCGTTAGTAGAAATATACGAAGAGCGACTAAAATTAGAAGGTATTGGATTATTGAAAACCTTTGAAGATGTAAATGAACACCAAACAGTGTATCATTATGTGTTACGTAATCCTTTTTCACCTTCTAACTTTTTTAAAGATGCCATGTTATCTCAACTGCTTTACCATCATATTGGTAATGATAAATTTACATTATTAAAATCCCACTATTTAAAGAATGAAAAGCAACCTGGTGGTAGAAATATTACAACCTCATTTAATGATGTGTTTGAGACGGTTCATTCTGATATTAATGTTATGCAAAACATTAATCACTTACCAGATCATAACGGGCCCCAACTAGCATCCGTTGATTTTACTTGGATGGAACAAATTCTAAAATCAAGAATGATCCCATATAAACGAGTACTAACAACTGATAATAAACGGATTATAAATCAAATGATGCAGTTGTATGGCTTAACAGAATACGATATAGAAAAATGTGTACTATGGGCATTAACGGATGAGAATAAACTTGACATTGAAGAGTTTAAAGAAGCATGCCATGATATATTCAAAACATCCAGAAGTGATACTACTGTACAATTAGAATCAAAGAAATTAGTACAAACTATAGATGAGCAGAAGATTCGTGTAAATAAGCCTCTAACGAAGGAAGAGCAGCTTATTACCCACCTAGAATCTATTTCACCAAAGCAGTTGCTAGAAGATTTATCTAGTGGAAATCATGCTTCTGAACAAGATTTAAAAGTAATTCGTGAAATAATGACTACACAAGGTTTACCATCACCAGTAATGAATGTGTTAATTCATTATGTATTATTACAAACTAATATGAAGCTATCCAAAGCCTATTTAGAAAAAATAGCAAGTCATTGGTCAAGAGCTAATCTTAAAACGGCACAGGAAGCGATGGAATTTGCGAAGAAGGAAAGAGAACGATTCCGTATTTCAATGGAGAAAAAACAACAGAAAAATAATGTGAACTATAAAAAACGAAATACGACTTCAGAAGTCATTCCAGATTGGTTTAAAGAACGAAAGCAAAAACCAAATGTTGCACAAAATGAAAATAATAATATGGACTTGGAACGTGAAAAAGAAGAAATTCAAGCATTGCTAAGTCAATATGCTAACAGTTCCAAAAATAATTAGTACCAAGGATGATTGACATGAAACCAGTACAATCAACACTTAAACAGTGGATGGAGAAAAATAAAAACTTTCAAGAAAATTATAAACGTATCAAAGATGAGGTCTTAAGTGATCCAGAAATTAAAGAGTTCCTTTCTTTACATCCCGATCTACCCGATTATGAAGTAGAGAAGAGCCTTATTAAACTTCATGAGTATACAACACAATCGAAACAATGTGAACAATGTAAATCTTTAGGATCCTGTAAAAACATGCTTCCAGGTTATTCGCCTATTTTACGAGTAGAGAATAATGAAATATCTCTTTCCTATGAAAAATGCCATAGCAGAATTATTTATGAAAAAGAGCAAGACCAGCGTAAGTTGATTCAAAGTCTATATATGCCGAAAGAAATATTAGAAGCAACAATTGAAGGTATAGATAATGATCCTAATCGTAGTCAAGCAATTCGAGAAATCATTAGATTCCTTGGACAGGTAAAAGAAGGTCTTCCAAAGCGAGGATTATATTTTTATGGGCCATTTGGTGTTGGGAAAACATACTTTCTAGGCGCAGTTGCCAATGAATTAAAGAAATATAATATCTCATCTATGCTTATTTATATGCCAGAGTTTGTTCGAGAAATTAAATCATCCATTAAAGATGATTCTATTAATGAAAAAATAGACTACTTTAAAAAAGCAGATGTATTAATGCTAGATGATATTGGGGCTGAATCACAATCTGCATGGTTCCGAGATGAAGTACTTGGTACCATATTGCAATATCGAATGATGGAAGGTTTGCCAGTATTTTTCACTTCTAATTACAGTATGGAACAATTAGAAGATCATTTAGCGAAATCTAGTAGAGGTGACATTGAGGCGGTAAAAGCAGGGCGGATTATGGAACGAATTAAACAAGTAACTTCTGAAGTTCCAATCTTTGCTAAAAATAGAAGGGAACAATAAGAGCTAATAAAAGATTATATCTTTTATTAGCTCTTTTATTATGTCATTTGAAAACCCCTGGCTATGCCGGGGGTTCCGGAGAGCTTATAGCGTGGTATTAAAATTAAAAAGGCCTCTCTTCGTGATAAGATATAGTTGGTTTCCCGACCACTACATCAA